>NZ_JBBWSA010000005.1:0-274692 GCF_038150145.1 Microbacterium schleiferi | reverse complement strand
CCCCTCCGGTTCTCAGATCCTCAAGCCGAGCTGTACTTCGGGGTCTGAGACCCGGTACGACGAAAGCCCCGCATCCGATCGGATGCGGGGCTTTCGCGTGAATAGATACGTGTGTGCTCAGCCGTAGAAGTACTTCTCGAACACTCGCCTGGCACGCCGGGTCGCACCCAAGTAGTCCTCTTCGACCTGGGATGCCGAGTGGGGCGGATACTCAAGCAGACGCGCGAGGCCGTCGAGCTTCTGTCGGTCGCTGGGCAGCACATCGCTCGTCTGCGCTGAAAGCAGCGTGTTCGCCGAACGCAGCCGACTCGCGAGCACCCAGGCGTGTCGTAGGCGATCCGCAGCACTCACGGGAACGAGACCGTGCGTCACGAGGGCGTCCAGTGCGCGCAGCGTCGATGTCGTGCGGAGGTCGGGCACCGCGCACGCGTGCTGAAGCTGGAGCAGCTGCACGAGCCACTCGACGTCGCTGAGGGAACCAGGGCCGAGCTTGAGATGGCGAGCCGGATCGATCCCCTGCGGGAGCCGTTCGTTCTCGACGCGCGCCTTGATGCGCTTGATCTCCCGTAACCCGTTCTCATCGGCGCGCTCGGGATAGCGGACTGTATCGGCGAGCTCCGTGAAGGCAGCGATGAGTTTCACACTCCCCGCCACACCCCGCGCGCGAAGGAGCGCCTGCGCCTCCCACGACAGCGACCACCGCTGGTAGTAAGCCGCATAGGAATCCAGCGACCGGACCATGGGGCCCGACCGCCCCTCCGGCCGAAGGTCGGCATCCAGATCGAGCGGGAGCCTCAGGTCTTCAGAGTGCTGACGAAGACCTGCAACGAGCGCGTTGGCCAGCTGTGCAGCACGCCCGTCGTCCACGCCGTTGGCGCGGTAGACGTAGAGCACATCGGCATCCGAGCCGAAGCCCAGTTCCGAACCGCCGAAGCGCCCCATCGCGATGACCGAGAAGTCAAGGGCGTCGTCCTCGGGAGGCACGACGTCCCGGCGCACTGCCCGAAGGGTTGCCTGGATCGTCACTTCGGTGATCGTGGTCAACGCCTCTGCGATCTCGTCGATCGACAGGATGCCGAGGACACCGCCCATTGCGGTGCGCAGCACCTCCCGTCGACGCAACGCCCGCACCGCTCGCGCTGCATCCTCGATGGAGCTGTGTCGGGTCTGAATGGCCCGCGCTTCTTCTTGCAGGGCGACGCCTGATCGCGGTCTCAGCTGGTCTTCGCCGTCCAGCCAGGCTGCCGACTCCGGAATCCACTCGACGAGCTCTCCGACGTACCGCGAGCCGGAGAGAACACGCGTCAGGCGTTCAGCCGCGCCCGTGGAATCCCGCAACATCCGAAGGAACCAGGGAGTATCGCCGAGACGCTCGCTCAGGCGCCGAAACGAGATCAGACCGTAGTCCGGATCGACGCCGTCGGCGAACCAACGGATCATCACCGGCATGAGGTGGCGCTGGATGGTCGCTTTTCGGCTGAGCCCTGTCGTGAGCGCGCGGATGTGGCGAAGCGCCCCAGGCGGATCACGGAAACCGATCGCCGCGAGCCGATCATGAGCCTGGTCTTCCGACAGGGCGCGTTCCTCGGCGGGTAGTGCGGCAACTGCCGACAGCAACGGCCGGTAAAACAGCCGAACGTGAATATCGCGGACTTCCCGTTTGATCGATTCCCACTGCGCGACGAGATCTGCGCCGGTATCAGCGAGACCGGACGAACGCGCCAAGACCCGCAACTCGTCGGGATCAGTCGGCATCAGGTGGGTGCGTGAGAGCCGACGCAACTGCAGACGGTGCTCGAGCAGCCGCAACAGGCGGTAGTCGCGCGCGAAGGCCGCGGCATCCGTGCGCCCGATGTAGCCCTCGGTCACCAGCGCGTCGATCGCAGCGAGCGTGCCCCGTTGCCTGATCGCCTCATCACTGACGCCATGCACCAGCTGCAGCAACTGCACCGTGAACTCCACGTCGCGGATGCCGCCCGGACCAAGCTTGATCTGCTGGGACACCTCGTCGGGCGGGATGTGGTCTGTGACGCGCTCGCGCATCCGTTGCACACTGTCCACGAAGTTCTCGCGCGTCGCGCTTGCCCACACCCCCGGCCGGACTGCGTCGATATACGCGTCTCCGAGGGTTCTATTGCCCGCGATGGGCCGAGCCTTCAGAAGTGCCTGGAACTCCCAGCTCTTCGCCCAGCGCTCGTAATAGGCCACGTGGGATTCGAGCGTGCGCACGAGAGCTCCCTGTTTGCCCTCAGGTCGCAGGTTCGGATCGACCTCCCACAGTGGAGGCTCGATCTCGACACCAGAGATGCCCCGCATTGTCTGAACGGCCAGGCGCGTGCCGATGTCAACGGCACGAGCCTCAGAGACGAGAGTCTCGTCATCCGTTCCCGCGACGAAGATGACGTCGACGTCAGAGACATAGTTCAGTTCGCGAGCCCCGCACTTGCCCATCCCGATGATCGCGAACTGCGTCGCATCGACCTGCTCCCGAGAGAACTGGCCCGCGGGTCCCCCCGTCGAGATGCGGGTCCTTGCGACGCACAGGGATGCTTCGAGAGCCGCTCCCGCCGCATCAGCGAGTGCAGCCGACACCGCGTCCAGGACTGCCTCCGGAGCGACGTGCGAGAGGTCGAACAGCGCGATACGGGCCAGTTGCGTCCGATACGCGACCCGCAGACGCACCCAGGCAGCCTCGGACCCGTCGTCGGCGAACCCTCCCTCCATCCCGACTGCACTCAGGAGAGCTTCACGAAGCTCAACCTCGGTCGGCAGATTGTCTGCGCCGCCCTCGAGATGCACGATCTCTCGTGGATGCCTGCCGTAGAACTCGCCGAAACCTCGCGAAGCACCGAGGAGCAGCCACAGGTGGGCCCATCTGCGTTCGTCAAGCGCCGCTACTCGCAGCGTGTCGGAATCACGACGCGCAACACGGAGAAGAGCCTGCAGCGCGGCGTCGGGGTCGGCGGCGCTTGCCGCCGGCGCCGCGACCTGAGCGCGGTCGATTCCGAGAGTCTCCGCTAGTTCGGTGAGCCCGGCATCGGCCTGAGCAAGTTCACTGAAGCCCGCGCGCGCAAGGTCGGTCAGACCCGTGGTCCGTTCGGTGGATGCCATCGACGGTACCGTGCGCGTCAGAGCATCTCGAGGTTGCTCTTCAGCTCGTACGGGGTGACCTGCGCACGGTACTGCTGCCAGTCACGGCGCTTGTTCAGCAGGACGTAGTTGAAGACCTGCTCACCCAGGGTTTCCGCGACGAGCTCGGAGTCTTCCATGTACTCCAGCGCGTGGTCGAGGCTGGCCGGAAGCGGCGCGTAGCCCAGCGCTCGGCGCTCAGAGTCAGTGAGCGACCACACGTTGTCCTCAGCCTCGGCGGGAAGCTCGTATCCCTCTTCAATGCCCTTGAGACCGGCAGCCAGGAGCAACGCATACGCGAGGTACGGGTTGGCTGCCGAATCCAGAGCACGATACTCGACACGCGAGGACTGACCCTTGTTGGGCTTGTACATCGGAACACGCACGAGCGCTGAGCGGTTGTTGTGGCCCCAGCAGATGAAGCTGGGCGCCTCGTCACCGCCCCAGAGACGCTTGTACGAGTTCACGAACTGGTTCGTCACAGCACTGATCTCATTTGCGTGGCGCAGGAGCCCCGCAATGAACTGCCGTCCAACCTTCGACAGCTGGTACTGGGCGCCCTCTTCGTAGAACGCGTTCACATCGCCCTCGAACAGAGACATGTGCGTGTGCATGCCGCTGCCAGGCTGACCGCTGAGGGGCTTGGGCATGAACGTTGCGTAGACGCCCTGCTCGATCGCGACCTCTTTGATGACCGTGCGGAAGGTCATGATGTTGTCCGCCGTCGCCAATGCGTCCGCGTAACGCAGGTCGATCTCGTTCTGCCCGGGACCGCCCTCGTGGTGGCTGTACTCGACCGAGATCCCCAAGTCTTCCAGCATCCTCACGGACCGACGACGGAAGTCGTGCGCCGTGCCGCCGGGAACGTTGTCGAAGTATCCTGCGGAATCGACCGGCTCTGGGCCGTCGGCTCCGTACGTCGATGACTTGAGGAGATAGAACTCGATCTCGGGATGCGTGTAGAACGTGAATCCCGCGTCCGCAGCCTTGGCCAGGGTCCGCTTGAGCACATGACGCGGGTCGGCGACGGCGGGCTGACCATCCGGAGTCGTGATGTCACAGAACATGCGCGCGGTCGGGTCGATCTCACCGCGCCACGGCAGGATCTGGAACGTCGTCGGGTCCGGGTGCGCCAGAAGGTCGGACTCGTAGGAGCGGGTGAGCCCTTCGATCGCGGATCCGTCGAAACCCAGGCCTTCCGTGAACGCGCCCTCAACCTCGGCTGGCGCGACGGCCACCGACTTGAGCGTGCCGATTACGTCGGTAAACCACAGGCGCACGAACTTGACGCCGCGCTCCTCGATCGTGCGAAGAACAAAGTCCCGCTGCTTGTCCATGGAGGTCCTCTCGGTACGAACGTCAGTGGGCGGCGCTGCCGCCGGAACCCCAGGAGTCTTCACGAGCTTCATCGTCAGCCCATGCGCGCGAGCGCTCCTTCATGATCTCCGGCGCCCGAGCCGCCTCTTCTGCGGTTTCAAACGGGCCGGCACGGTCGACCGCGGGCGACTCAAAGCCCTTCTCCACCTGACCAGTGGTCAGGTTGTACCAGTACTTCTCGGCGTCAGCGGACACGTCTGCTCCCTCGGTGGGTTCCGTTGACTCGATCCTACTGATCACAGGCGCGCGGATGGGTAGGCTGATCGCATGGCATCTGACCTGACCCGAGCAGTGGGCATCGACATCGGCGGCACGGGAATCAAGGGAGGTGTTGTCGACCTCGAAGCGGGTGAACTCGTCACCGATCGCATCAAGGTGCCCACTCCCCCGGGAGCGGAGCCGCCAGCAGTTCTGGATGCCGTCAAGCAGGTTCTCGAGACGCTCGAGGTCGCGGACACCGACATCCCGCTCGGCGTTGCATTCCCCGCGATCGTCAAGAATGGCAAGACCCTGTCGGCCGCAAACGTCTCGGACAAGTGGATCGGCTTCGAGGCTGAGAAGTTCTTCGAGGACGGCCTGGGCCGCGACATCCATTTCGCCAACGATGCGGATGTCGCCGGCGTCGCCGAGGTCCGGTACGGCGCCGCGAAGGGCGTCCAAGGCCTCGTTCTGCTCACAACCCTCGGAACCGGCATCGGCTCGGCCATGATCTACAACGGTGTGCTCATTCCCAACTCCGAGCTCGGCCACCTTGCCCGACCCGGCAAGGACAAGGATGCCGAGTACTACGCCGCCTACTCAGCGATGGAGCGCGAGGAACTGTCCTGGGAGAAGTGGGCCAAGCGGCTGCAGTGGTACTACAGCCACCTGGAGTTCCTCTTCTCCCCCGACCTTTTTGTCGTGGGCGGCGGGGTCTCGAAGCACCCGGAAGAGTTCCTGCCCCTGTTGAAGCTGAACACCCCGATCGTGCCGGCGGTGCACCGCAACAACTCAGGGATCATCGGCGCAGCCGCTCTCTCGCTGGGCGCGATGCCTCAGTTGGCTCAGACCACCGCAGCGGACTGAGCAGCGAGCCCTGTCGGGAACCGTAGGACTCCCGACAGGGCGAATGGGCCGGCCTGTACGCCGGGTTCTGTTCAGGAGCGTGAGCTCCGTCGACGGTCATCTCTCTCGGCGACGCGTTACCGCGCCGCTCTAGCGGCCTACCCGGGGACTCGGCGAGCCGCGTCGTCATCCCCTGTCTGGCCTTGCTCCGGGCGAGGTTTACCGTGCGGGCCGTGTCACCACGACCCCGGTGGTCTCTTACACCACCCTTTCACCCTTACCGGGACGAGCCCGGCGGTCTGCTTTCTGTGGCACTGTCTCGCGGATTGCTCCGGGTGGGTGTTACCCACCGCCCTGCCCTGTGGAGCCCGGACGTTCCTCGGCGTGGCATCGCCACGACGCGACCGTCCGGCCGACCCATTCGCACCGCCGAGTCTACGCGGGGTCCCTCGGGGTAGACCTGCCGGTGTGGCGCGCGTGGGCTAAAGGCCCGACTCTTCCGTGCGGACGAGGATGCAGCCGCACTCGGGGCACGTGACGACCGTCTCCGGTGCGGCGGCACGCAGCGCGCTGAGGTCGCTGCCAGCAAGCACCATGTGGCACCCGCCACACGTCTGTCGTGTCAACAAGGCGGCGCCGGCACTGCGCTGGGCGAGCTTGTCGTAGAGGCCGAGAAGATCCGACGCCACCGTCGCGGCGACAGCCTGACGGTCACGGGATGCTGCCTCCTGGCCTGCCTGGGCGTCCGAGACGGCTGCCTTGGCAGCGGCGCTCAAAGACGCGCCTTCGTCGTTGACCTCACGCAGGCGCGCCTCGAGACCCGCAACGATTTCTTCGGCAGCTTCCGCCCGCTCCATCGCCTCGAGGTCCGCGTCTTCGAGATCGCTCTTTCGCCGCGCCAGCGCGGCGAGCTCGTGCTCGAGGTTCTGCGCCTCTTTGGCATTAGCTGAGTCGGCCAGCCGTGCGCCATCCCGGGCAATGCGCGCCTCGACGACCTTCAGATCGTCGTCCAGGCGACGCTGCTCAGCACGGACATCATCGACATCTCCACGCGCGCGGACGAGCTCCTGATTCAGCTCCGTCCGCGTCTGCATCAGCTCCGATATCCGTGCTGCCTGAGCAGGTGAGCGCGCCTCGACCGCGGCACGACGGATGCGGGCATCGAGGGCAGCGACCTCGAGAAGACGGCGCTGATCGTCGGGACTCGCATTCATGTGGGCCCTGCCGGGATCGAACCGACGACATCCACGGTGTAAACGTGGCGCTCTACCAGCTGAGCTAAAGGCCCTCGAGGCGAGTCTACGGGGCGCAGGAGGCATCCGCCGTTTCGGATGACCCGGCCGCAACGCCCCGACCGCTCCCACCGGATGCGGGACTCGCTAGGCTGGGTCGTGGTCTGCCGTACAGACACGCGCACGACCAGACCCTGCGATGCTCACCCTGCAGCGCACGGCCGCCCGTTCGTGGCACACCCTGCCCGTCGAAGAAAGGTTTCACGTGACCGTCAACGATCAGGATCCGTACTCGCAGGGACCGCTCGACAGCGACCCCGACGAGACCGCGGAATGGCAGGAGTCCCTCCAGCAGCTCGTCTCGGCCAAGGGCCACGGGCGAGGCAGGGAAATCATGCTGAGCCTGTTGCAGACCTCGCACGAGCTCCAGCTCAATGTGCCGCAGGTGCCGACCACGGACTACATCAACACGATCTCGCCGGATGCCGAGCCCGAGTTCCCCGGTGACGAAGAGCTCGAGCGCCGCTACCGGCGCTGGATCCGCTGGAATGCGGCCATCACGGTGCACCGCGCGCAGCGCCCCGGCATCAGCGTCGGTGGTCACATCTCGACCTACGCCTCCTCGGCATCCCTCTACGAGGTCGGCTTCAACCACTTCTTCCGCGGTCCGGATCACCCCTCAGGCGGCGACCAGATCTTCATCCAGGGGCACGCCTCGCCCGGAACCTACGCTCGTTCGTTCCTCGAAGGTCGCCTGACCGAGGCGCAGCTCGACGGCTTCCGGCAGGAGAAGTCAGCGGCCCCCAACGGTCTTCCGTCGTACCCGCACCCGCGTCTCATGCCGGACTACTGGCAGTTCCCGACAGTGTCGATGGGTCTGGGGCCGATCAACGCGATCTACCAGGCGATGACCAACAAGTACCTGACGAACCGTGGCATCAAGGATGTCGGCGACAGCCACGTCTGGGCATTCCTCGGTGACGGCGAGATGGACGAGGTCGAAAGCCGCGGCCAGCTTCAGGTCGCCGCGAACGAGGGCCTGGACAATCTCACGTTTGTCATCAACGCGAACCTCCAGCGCCTTGACGGGCCGGTGCGCGGCAACGGGAAGATCATCCAGGAGCTGGAGAGTTTCTTCCGGGGTGCGGGCTGGAACGTCATCAAGGTCGTGTGGGGAACCGGCTGGGACGAGCTGCTCGCCAAAGACACCGACGGCGCGCTCGTG
The DNA here is from genome assembly GCF_038150145.1 of Microbacterium schleiferi. Classification (GTDB taxonomy): domain Bacteria; phylum Actinomycetota; class Actinomycetes; order Actinomycetales; family Microbacteriaceae; genus Microbacterium; species Microbacterium schleiferi_B. The sequence goes on along the minus strand of NZ_JBBWSA010000005.1, from coordinate 266,685 downwards.
CACCTCATGAACACCACCCCGGACGGTGACTTCCAGACCTACCGTGCTGAAGATGGGGCGTTCATCCGTGAGCACTTCTTCGGCCGCGACGAACGCACCGCAGCCCTCGTGAAGGACTGGAGCGACGAGGAGATCTGGGGCAAACTGCGCCGCGGTGGTCTCGACTACCGCAAGGTCTACGCCGCCTACAAGGCAGCAGTCGAGCACAAGGGCCAGCCCACCGTGATCATCGCCAAGACGATCAAGGGTTACGGTCTCGGCCATCACTTCGAGGGACGCAACGCGACCCACCAGATGAAGAAGATGACGCTCGAGGACCTCAAGCACTTCCGCGACTCGATGCGCATCCCGATCTCGGATGCCCAGCTCGAGGAGAACCCGTACCTGCCGCCGTACTACAACCCCGGCCCGCAGGACGAGACGATCCAGTACATGATGGAGCGACGCCGCGCACTCGGCGGGTTCCTCCCCCAGCGCCGGACCTCGCACACCCCGATCACGCTGCCGGGCGACGATGTCTACGCGCTTCCGAAGAAGGGCTCGGGAACGCAGGAAGTCGCCACGACGATGGCGTTCGTCAGACTCCTGAAGGATCTGCTGCGCGCGAAGGGCTTCGGCAACCGCATCGTGCCGATCATTCCGGACGAGGCACGGACCTTCGGTATCGACGCGTTCTTCCCCACCCAGAAGATCTACAACCCGCACGGCCAGAACTACACGTCGGTCGACCGCGATCTGCTTCTTGCCTACAAGGAGAGCCCGCAGGGTCAGATCATGCACGTCGGCATCAACGAGGCCGGCGCGCTGGCTGCGTTCACCGCTACGGGCACGTCGTACGCAACGCACGGCGAGCCGCTCATTCCCGTCTACGTCTTCTATTCGATGTTCGGATTCCAGCGCACGGGCGATGCCCAGTGGGCTGCCGGCGACCAGATGACTCGCGGTTTCGTGATCGGCGCGACCGCCGGACGCACGACCCTGACGGGTGAAGGTCTACAGCACGCCGACGGCCACTCCCACCTCCTGGCCTCAACGAACCCGGCAACGGTCTCGTATGACCCGGCGTACGGGTACGAGATCGCGCACATCGTGCAGTCCGGCCTGGAGCGGATGTACGGCGGGCACCACCCCGATCCCGACGTCATGTACTACCTCACGGTCTACAACGAGCCGATCGTGCAGCCCGCGGAGCCCGAGGGCGTGGATGTCGAAGGCATCGTGCGCGGCATCCATCGCATCTCCACCGCCGAAGGCGACGGCCCGCGCGCGCAGATTCTGGCGTCGGGGGTCGGTGTGCCGTGGGCGCTCGAAGCCCAGCAGTTGCTGCGCGACGATTGGGGCGTTCAGGCCGACGTGTGGTCGGTGACGTCGTGGACGGAGCTGCGCCGCGACGGACTCGCCGCCGACGAGCACAACTTCTTGCACCCCGAGAATGAGCCTCGCCGCGCCTACATCAGCGAGAAGCTGCAGGATGCCGAGGGCCCCGTGGTCGCCGTCAGTGACTTCATGCACGCCGTTCAGGATCAGATCCGTCCGTGGGTTGCGGGGCGCTTTGCAACGCTCGGCGCCGATGGCTTCGGCTTCTCGGACACCCGCCCGGCAGCACGACGCTTCTTCAAGATCGACGGCCCCTCGATTGTGGTTCGCACGCTGCAGGCATTGGCTGAGGACGGCGTCATCGACCGCGCCCTCGCCGGCCAGGCGATCCGCAAGTACGACCTGCACAACGTCAAGGCGGGCACCAGCGGAAACGCGGGCGGGGAGAGCTGACGCCCCGGCCATGACAGCGCATCCCACCGACAAGGCCGAGACTCTGGCGTGGCTACGCCGCATCTCGGGGGATCTCGCCACCGCGACGATCCAGCGGCTCGAGCAGAGCCTGCCCTGGTACTCCGAGATGCCGCCTGCACGTCGGTCCGCGGTGGGCCTGGTAGCCCAGGCCGGTATCACGTCGTTCATCCAGTGGTACGACGATCCGCAGTCGACACCGTGGATCGCCGCCGACATCTTCGCCGCTGCGCCCCGAGAACTCTTGCGCAGTGTGAGCCTGCAGCAGACGCTGCAGCTCATCCGCGTGTCGGTAACGGTGACCGAGGAGCGGATCGCGAGCAAGAGCGAGAGCCTGCGCGAAGCGATCCTCCTCTACTCACGGGAGGTCGCGTTCGCGGCGGCCGACGTGTATGCCCGAGCCGCCGAGGCGCGCGGGCTGTGGGATGCACGGCTGGAAGCGCTCGTCGTAGATTCGATCCTCACGGGCGAAACCGATGAGGAGCTTCCAAGCCGGATCGCGGCGCTCGGATGGCACGGTCACGGAGAAGTCGCCGTTCTGGTGGGCACGACACCGCCGCAGTTCGACGTCGACCAGCTGCGCCGAACCGCACGCAAGCTCGGCGTGGATGTGCTCATCGGGGTGCAGGGATCCCGATTGGTTCTGGTGATTGGGAGGTCAGAGCCGTCACCGCGCTCGGAAGACGCAGAGCAGGACTTGCCCTTCCCCGAGATCGCTCGGCGCCTCGAGCCCGGCTTCGGGCCGGGATACCTCGTGCTCGGCCCCGCGGTGCCGGCGCTAGTCGATGCCAGCATGAGCGCCCGCGCGGCACTGGCGGGATTTGCCGTTGCCCGCGCGTGGCGGCATGCGCCGCGGCCGGTCGAGGCCGATGACCTGCTTCCGGAGCGCGCCCTGGCCGGTGATCCGTTGGCAAAACAGACCTTGATCGAGCGCATCTACCGCCCGCTGCACGCCCATTCGACGGACCTGGTTACGACCCTGTGGAGCTACCTCGACAACGGTCGGTCGCTCGAGGCCACAGCGCGCGAGCTGTTCGTGCACCCCAACACCGTTCGGTATCGCCTCAAGCGCGTTTCGGAAGTCATCGGCTGGGATGCCACAGGTCCCCGCGAGGCCCTCATCCTCCAGACCGCGCTCATCCTGGGGTCGATGGGCACCGAGTCAGTGCGTCGCCGACCTGCCGCGCTGCACCGCCGCGTATCAGCGTGATCGTGTAGACGCGCGACAAACGAATGCGCGGTTTCTCGATCAGAATCTCCAGAATGACCTCACAACACGCTGGCAGGATGGGATGGTGATGATCGCCGTCTTCCCCGGTCAAGGCTCCCAGACACCAGGATTCCTCCGGCCCTGGCTCGAGCTCGATGGAGTCCGTGCGCGGCTCGAGCAGTTCTCGCAGTGGGCAGAGGTCGACCTCATCGAAGCGGGAACCGAGGCGGATGCCGACACCATCCGCGACACGCGCATTGCGCAGCCGCTCATCGTCGCGGCCTCGGTGTTGTCGTGGGAGCTCTTCACCCAGCGCGTCTCTGCGCCTGTCGACGGGGTAGCCGGGCATTCCGTGGGCGAGTTCGCCGCGCTGGCTGCGGCGGGTGTCATCGATGCGGAGACTGCCCTACGACTTGTCGGGATCCGCGGCCGGGCGATGGCCGATGCCGCATCGCTCGCAGAAACCGGAATGAGCGCCGTCATCGGTGGCGACCAGGCCATCGTCGAGGAGCGCCTCGCCGCCCTTGAGCTCACACCGGCGAACTTCAACGGGGGTGGCCAGATTGTGGCGGCAGGTGCGGCAGCGGCGCTCGCCGCGCTGAGCGCCGAGCCACCGGCGGGGACCCGCGTGATTCCGCTCTCGGTTGCGGGCGCCTTCCACACGCACTACATGGCGCCAGCGGTCGAGACACTGCGGTCAGCCGTAGCAGCCGTGGCCCCGTCCGATCCGGGCACGCAGCTGTGGACGAATCGGGACGGTTCGCTGGTAAGCAGCGGCTCAGAAGCGCTTTCACTCGTCGTCGATCAGGTTGCATCCCCCGTTCGGTGGGACGCGTGCATGCAATCGTTCGCAGCCGCGGGCGTCACGGGACTCATCGAGTTCGCTCCCGGCGGCACGCTCGTCGGCCTCGCGAAGCGTGCTCTGCGCGGAGTACCCTCAGTCGCGGTCAAGACTCCCGAAGACCTCACGTCAGCCGCCGAGCTTGTGGCCACCGCATCCGCTCAAGGAGAAGCCGAATGACCGCGTCCCTTCGTCAGCCCCAGGGCGCTGCGCACACCCGGATCTATGCCTACGGCGCAGCGCGGGGCGAGCGCGTCGTTCCGAACGATGAGCTCGTCGGCCCGATCGACTCAAGCGACGAGTGGATCCGCCAGCGGACGGGAATCGTGACCCGCGTGCGCGCGGTGGAAACGACCACCGCGATCGACCTCGCGGCGGATGCCGCCGCCGAAGCCGTCTCGAAGTCGGGCGTCTCGCCGGACAAGATCGACGCCGTGATCGTGGCGACGATCTCCAACCCCCGGCAGACCCCGTCAGTTTCGGCGATTGTTGCGGAGCGCATCGGAGCAAAGGATGCCGCAGCGTACGACCTCAACGCCGCATGTGCGGGGTTCGCGTACGGCGTGGGGCAGGCCGATGCTCTCATCCGCGGGGGCGGCGCACACTACGCCGTCGTGATCGGAGCTGAGAAGCTCAGTGACATCGTCGACCCGACCGACCGCTCGATCTCTTTCCTCCTCGGCGACGGTGCGGGGGCTGCCGTTGTCGGCCCCTCGGAGACACCGGGGATCGGCCCGACGGTGTGGGGCTCGGATGGCTCGAAGGCGGACGCCGTCGGGATGAACCACACCCTGACGGAGTTCCGCGACGGTAAAGCACCGTGGCCGACGCTGCGCCAGGAGGGCCCGACGGTCTTCCGCTGGGCGGTATGGGAGATGGTCAAGGTTGCCCGTGAGGCCCTTGCGGCTGCGGGAGTTGAGGCATCCGACCTCGCTGCCTTCGTTCCGCACCAGGCGAACATGCGAATCATCGACGAGTTCGCCAAGCAGCTCGGGCTTCCCGAGTCCGTCGTGATCGGACGCGACATCGAGACGACCGGAAACACCTCCGCCGCCTCCATCCCGCTCGCCACGCACCGGCTTCTCGAGGAACACCCCGAACTGAGCGGCGGCCTGGCCCTGCAGATCGGTTTCGGAGCGGGCCTGGTGTACGGCGCGCAGGTCGTCGTCCTTCCGTGAGGCCCGAGCCTCGAACTCTAGACTGGCAGGACGGCCTCACCTGAGGCCCACACCGACCACAACCCATCCATATCAACCCAGAGGGAGATACCCATGGCACTCACAAACGACGACGTCCTCGCAGGACTCGCCGAGCTCATTACCGACGAGACCGGCATCTCTGCCGACGAGGTCGCCATGGAGAAGTCGTTCACCGACGACCTCGACATCGACTCGATCTCGATGATGACCATCGTCGTCAACGCCGAGGAGAAGTTCGGCGTGACGATTCCCGACGACGAGGTCAAGAACCTCAAGACCGTCGGCGACGCCGTCACCTACATCACGTCGAACCAGGCGTGACCCCATCTCCGGTGGGGGCGCCGCCCCCACCGGACCATCCCTGAGGACTACATGAGCAGTTCACGTATCGTCGTCACCGGTATCGGAGCCACGACCCCCATCGGAGGAACGGCGCCAGAGTCCTGGTCGGCACTGCTGGCCGGCGAATCCGGTGCGCGCTCGCTCGAGCACGACTGGGTCGCGAAGTACGAGCTTCCCGTGACGTTCGCCGCCTCGGCACGCGTCCCGGCAGACACCGTGCTCGCCCGGCCCGAAGCCAAGCGTCTCGACCCGTCGTCTCAGTACGCACTGGTCGCTGCCCGCGAAGCGTGGGCCGATGCCGGCAGCCCGGACGTCGACCCCGAGCGCCTCGGCGTCGACTTCGCCACCGGAATCGGCGGCCTGTGGACTCTCCTCGACGGGTGGGACACCCTTCGCGAAAAGGGACCGCGTCGCGTCATGCCGATGTCGGTTCCCATGCTCATGCCCAATGCTCCTGCTGCGGCTATTTCGATGCACCTGGAAGCGCGGGCATACGCGCGCACTGTGGCTTCGGCCTGTGCATCCAGCACCGAGTCGATCGTCAACGCGGTCGAGCACATCCGCCTCGGCCTCGCAGATGTCGTGATCGCGGGCGGCACCGAGTCGGTCATCCACCCGATCACTCTCGCCGCCTTCTCCTCGATGCAGGCCCTGTCACGCCGCAACGACGACCCGGCTCACGCGTCACGCCCCTACAGCATCGACCGTGACGGTTTCGTCATGGGTGAGGGCGCCGCCGCCCTGGTGCTCGAGACCGAAGAACACGCGCGTGCCCGCGGTGCCCGGATCTACGCCGTCGTGGCCGGCGGCTCCGTCACGGCTGACTCGTACCACATCACGGCTCCCGAGCCCGAGGGTCTCGGCGCTTCCCGCGCAGTTCTGCAGGCTCTCGCGCAAGCTGACGCATCCGTCGATGACGTGACGCACATCAACGCACACGCCACCTCGACACCGACCGGAGACATCGCCGAATACAAGGCGCTGCTGTCGGTCTTCGGTGACCGCGTTCACGAGATCCCCGTGTCGGCAACCAAGGGCTCCACGGGACACCTGCTCGGCGGTACCGGCGCTCTGGAGGCCGTCTTCACCGTCTTGGCGCTGCACAACCGTATCGCTCCCCCGACGATCAACATCACGGAGCAGGATCCCGAGATCCCGCTGCGGGTGGGCGAAGCTGTCGAACTCGGTGACGGCGATCACGTCGCGATCAGTAACTCCTTCGGATTCGGCGGACACAACGCCGTCGCTGCGTTCCGCAGTATCTAAGGGCACCCTGCACGGCTGACCTCATGTGGAAGACTCGACACGTGGGTTCTGTTCGCGCGATGGTGCTGGCTCCGGTCCTTGCGCTGTGCCTCCTTGGGCTGAACGCATGCACGTTCGGACCTCCGACGGCTGCGCCTGATGCCGCAACATCCCCCTCGGCATCGCCGTCTGCAACCATCCAGGGACGTGTGGCGACCCCGACCCCCGCCCCCACGGCAATCACACGTCCGACGCCGTCGCCTTCCACACCAACAGGTCCAGGAAGCGGCGGCGGCGGTGGCGGTGGCGGTAGTTCCCATCGCCCGGCGCCGCAGCCAACACCGAATCCCGCGCCGACGCCCACCCCGACGCCGACAATTCCACCGGCGTGCCCCACCAGCAACACTCCCCCGACAGATCCCGTCCTCGCGTTTGGCTCGATCGCCGAGTACTCCCCGGTGCCGCTCGCGCAGGGGCGCGACTGCACCGGATTTCGGGCCTATCTGTCCACGGGGCTCCCCCAGTACGACTCGCAGTCCTATGAGTTTTTCGGGCACCTTGTCGGCAGTGACGGCAGCATCAACGCGATCGCCTTGATGTCACAGGGAAACTCCGTCATCCCGGGCCTCCAGGTGCCCCTCCTCACCATCGAGGAGTCAGGTCTCATCTTCAACCGCCTCGACCAGAACACCGGTCCCGCGTTCGGCGGAATCGATGGCCTTGCCGACATCACGGTTCCCACGAGCATCACTTACCAGCCGTGGGCCATCCACGTCGAGCAGCAGAACCACGGCGAGCTGCCTCAGACGGTCGATATGAGGATCGTTTCCGGCACCATCGGTGCCGTGGGCGCGGTTTACGAGCTCACCGTCTCGCTCGACACCGGGATCTACCAGTCCGGCGTCAGCGAGCCGACCACACTGACAATCCGGGCACGCGATACGACAGGGATCATTCAGTGGGGGTACGGACCCAACGGGTTCTTCCCGCTGTGGATGTTCGATGGGACTCCGCTGCCCTCATCCGGTGGCCCGATCGCCACGACCGATCAGCGCACGGCCATCATGAACACGTATGGCGGAGACATCGGAAGCTACCTGGCCGCCACAGGCGACCCGATGACCGGGCAGGGCTCGCACTACTACTCGATGCCGCTCGTCGAGGTCGAGTCGTGGTCGATTCAGATCGGTTCGACATACGCCGGCGGCGGCACGGGCGGCGTGCTGTTCTTCGACAATCTGACTGAGACGTACAACGATTCCGCGAAGTACATCGTGAGCAACGGGTACGCATGGACGGAGTTCTCGGTCCAACTCCCCGATACCGAACAGGGCATGCTGATCGCGGTGACAGGTCAGCAGGATGTCGGAAATCTGTACTACGCCATGCTCGGCGGTGCCGGCTCCTCGCAATCAGCCAATGGCACGCTGAAGCCGACCACCAACTGGCCGCAGGGCGCGATCCACATCACGCCAGACCCGGCAAGCGCGTGGACTTCGCCGCACAGCTGCTACGTCTACGAGCTTTCCTACGCCGTGAAACTGGATGCCTCAGCATCGCGCCCCGGCGCTGACCTCGTGTTCCGTGCCACCGCGCAGGATCAGGAACTGAACGCTCTCGGACGCGCGGTCTACGAGGGTCTCTTCTCCTACTCCGGCACACTCGACGGAAAGGCTGTCAGCGGGTACGCCTGGGGCGAGATCCAAGGCCGCCCGCCGGCCGGGCATCCAACGCCGCCGAACTGCTGACGCCAGAGGCAGAACGGGTTCCTCCGCACCATCGCTCAGAGGAACCCGTTCTCATCGTCACGTGCTGCCACGCTCTCCCAGCGCCGGGAATCGTTTCATCCGACATCCGGTACGCACGCGCGCGGCACGCGAAGCTTCTACCCCACTTTGTGCAGCCACACCACCGGCGCGTCGTCACTGGCGTGACGGAACGGCTCGAGTTCGTCATCCCATGCCGAACCGAGCGCGACCTGCAGTTCGCGCTGCATGTCATGGATGTCCCGTGCCGCGAGCTCCATCGCGTAGCGGATCCGGTCCTCCCCCACGACGACGTTACCCGCGGCATCCGTCTGAGCGTGATGGATGCCGAGGTCCGGGGTGTGCATCCATCGCGCACCGTCTGAGGTCGCCGACGGGTCTTCGGTCACCTCGAAACGCAGGTGCTCCCAGCCGTGCATGGCGGAGGTGATCGCGGCTCCTGTGCCGATGGGTCCCGACCAGAAGTACTCCGCCCGTCGGGCGCCTGGCAATACGGGTTGGTCCACCCAGTCAAAGTTCACCGCGCGACCGAGCGCGCGGCCCACCGCCCACTCCAAGTGGGGGCACAACGCCCGCGGCGCGGAGTGAATCATCACCACACCGCGCGTCATTGATGTAGCCATGTTGATCTCCGTTCTGAGGTGCGTCTTCCCCAACGTCCTCAGGAGATCTGTGGCTGTTCTCTTATCGCGCCCATTATCGCCCGCTGCGACCCGAATCACAAGCCTGTCATTCCGAGGTGACCTCGGCGCGAACTGGGGCTTTGCCAGAGACCGACCGTCTGAAAGGCTGGGTTGGGGGGCCACACGCGACTCTCGCAGCGCGCCTGCTCTGGCGTGCCTGCCCAAACCGAAGGAGACGTCCATGGAGGCAGCCGGATTTGTCGGCATTCTGATCATCATCGGGGTAGCAGTCGTCGCAGCGATCATCGTCGCGCTCATCGGGCTCCTGCTCGCGAGGGCCTGGATCAAGGTGGCCCGCGCAGACGAAGCCCTCGTCATCTCGGGCCGCAAGCAGCGCGTCCAGACCACAGTGATGGATGCCGACGGCACGAGTAGGTCGGAGATGACCGAGTCGCCGGTCACCGTGATCGTCAACGGCAAGTCGCTCGTGAATCCCCTCACCCAGCGCCACGAGATCATCTCGCTGCGCTCTCGCCAGGTGTCGTTGAACGCCGAGGCCCAGTCGCTCGACAACGTCACGCTCAACGTCGATGGCGTCGCTATCGTCAAGATCGGATCGGACCCGGTTTTCGTCCGCCGGGCCGCCGAGCGTTTCGCGTCGCAGGACAAGGCGATCGAGCAGTTCACCACCGAGCAGCTTGAGGGAGCGCTCCGCGGAATCGTCGCGACGCTGTCTGTCGTCGAGCTCATGCGGGAGCGCAAGAAGTTCTCGGATCAGATTGCCGCCGATGTCTCCCAGGAGCTCGCCGAGCAGGGACTCATTCTGGACTCCTTCCAGATCAAGGGGATCACCGACGCAATGGGGTATATCCAGTCCCTCGGAGCGCCAGAAATCCAGGCCAAGCGCCAGGCTGCCGAAATCGCGCAGACCAACGCCGACCGTGCGATCAACCAGAAGAACATCGCGAACCAGGAAGCGAACCTGATCGAGCAGACGGCGCTGGACACCAACACCGCCAATGCGAACGCCGGTATCGGTCGCGCTCGCGCGGAGGCCGAACAGGCCGAGCAGCTCGCGAGAGCTCAGGCTGAACAGGCCGTGTTGCAGCAGCAGGCCGAGAACCGGCAGGCGCAGCTGGATGCCGACGTCAAACGTGTCGCCGACGCTCAGCGGTACGAGGCCGAGACGCGTGCTCAGGCCGAGCTCTACACCCGTGAGCGCGCGGCAGAGGCTGCTGCCATCGAGAAGATCAAAGAGGCGGAGGCTCGCACGCGGATCGCCGAGCAGCAGGCAGAGGCAGATCGCGCCCGCGCCGCCGGTGAGGCAGCCGCTGCCGAGGCTCGCGCCGCCGGTGAGGCGAGTGCCCTGCGTGCCCTTGCTGACGCAGAAGCCACCGCACGGCGCCTGCGCGCAGAGGCGGAGGCCGACGCAATCCGGGCCGAAGGTCAGGCTCGTGCCGAGTCGATCGAGGCCGAGGCAGAAGCCATCGCCTCCAACCAAGAGGCGATCCTGTCTCAGCGTGTGCTCGATGTTCTCCCCTCGATCATGGCGGAGTTCGCGAAGGGCTATTCTGCTATCGGCAACGTGTCGATCGTCGGCGGCGGCTCCGGCGAGGAGGGCGCATCCCGCGTCATCGGCGCCGACAGCGCGACAGCAATGAAGTCCGTGTTCGACAGTGTGCAGGCGGCGACCGGCATCGACCTCGCCTCAATCATCCAGGGGCAGACCGTTGGCCGCGCCTTCGGCGCTGGCATGGCGGATGCCGCTGCGAGCGACCCCGCATCCGTCCCGAGGGCATCGAAGGGCGCGGTAAAGCCGAAGTCGTAGTAGTACTCACCGGCAACACCCCCACAACGAAGAGAACCCCACCAGAGGGCGGGGTTCTCTTCGTAGGGCGGGTGGGACTTGAACCCACGATCGTCGGGTTATGAGCCCGCTGCCTTGACCAGCTTGGCCACCGCCCCCTGTCAGATCAGCGTACCGGGCGTGCGCTCACGACGAGGACTTCGGTCCGTCTGAGGACGGATCATCGGACGAGCTTCCGCGCGTGAACGGTAGCTCCAGGCTGTCGCTGATCACCTGCGGGTGGTTGCGCGCCAGGCTGATCACTCCGTAGATCGCAAGCGCGCCGGCGATGCCGAACCCGATGAAAGCCCACAGTGGTGCAGTCTCGGCCTCTTGCAGGACGACGAGGCCGATCGCGACCGCAACGATCGGGTCGATCACGGTGAGACCCGCGATCACAAGATCGGGTGGACCGAGGCTGTATGCAGTCTGGACGAAGTACGCCCCGACCCCAACCGCAGCCAGCAAGGCAACCACGCACAACAAAGTGAGCCAGTCGAAGTTCTGGTCGCGGATCCTACTCAAGACGACTTTCGCGAGCGTCGCCACGAAACCGTACAGAACCCCCGAAGCGACGATATAGAACAGCGCGAGGCCGTGCTTGCGGAACACCAGCCAGAGAACCGCGAAGATGACGATGGTCACGGCCAACAGACCGAGGATGATGAGCAGCTGCGCTTGAGTGACGGGACGCTCGGTGGCGAAGAACGCGGCAATCGTGACGAAGATGAAGATGCCGCCGACCGCGGCAACGATCGACCGGATCGATTGGCGTGTCGGGCGATGTCCGCTGATGCGCGCGTTCAACAGGGTCGTGATGACCAGCGAGACGGCGCCGAGAGGCTGGACGACGATCAGCGGTGCTACGGAGAGTGCAGCCAGCTGACAAACGATTGCCAGGCCGAGCATGATGGTGCCCGCCAACCACGATGGCCGTCGTAGCAAGTTCAGAAGGTGGTTGCGGTCGAGTCCGTTCCCACCGGATCGGCCGGTGACCTTCTCGACCTTCTGGACTCCCCGGTACTGATACTGCGCTCCGAACGACATGAAGATGGCGCCGAGCAGCGCGAGAGGAATACCCGCGAGAATAGCGGGGTCGCGGAACGCCTCGGTGATCTGGTCGGTCACACTTGCCGACACGGTCAGGAGGAGCACATTTCGACCCTATCCCGGCGTCGGCCAGACGCCGTGTGTCTCAATAGGCTTGTCGCATGGCAGTTCTCCCGATCCGCATCATGGGCGATCCCGTCCTCCACGCTCCCGCCGCTCCCGTCGCGGAGATCGACGACGACATCCATCAGCTCGTCCAGGACATGTACGAGACGATGGATGCCGCGCCCGGCGTCGGGCTCGCCGCCCCGCAGGTGGGCGTGGGGCTTCGGATCTTCACCTACAGCTACACCGATGACGACGGTGCGCCGTGGCGTGGCGTGGTCATCAACCCGGAACTGTGGATCGCTCCCCTCGAGCCTGGCGAGCCAGATCCCGACGAGGAGTCCGAGGGCTGCCTGTCCTTCCCCGGTGAGCGGTTCCCGCTGCGCCGGTCCGAGCGTGCCAGAGTAACAGGAATCGATCTCGAGGGTCAGCAGGTCGATATCGAGGTCGACGGATGGCGCGCTCGCATCCTGCAGCATGAATTCGATCACCTTGACGGCGTGCTCTATGTGGACAGGCTCGCTGACCGCGATTGGCGCACCGCGCAGAAGATCTCTCGCAAGCGCGGCTGGGGAACGCCGGGCAATTCGTGGATGCCAGGCGTCGACGACCTCGACGCCTGAACTGTCGACGAGAAAGAGAAGTAATGGCTCCCCGGCTTGGACTCGAACCAAGAACCTATCGGTTAACAGCCGATTGCTCTGCCAATTGAGCTACCGAGGAATATGCCCGCCGCAGCGGGCAACCCCACTATCTTAGCAAAGCCGGAGGCGTTTCAACGACGCGAGTCAGCCCCGCGGCGCGCCCTCAGGACACGACGAATCGGCGATCTGCTTCTGCACTGGGTGTCCAGATGAGATCGTTCGTGCCGTGGCCGAAGGCTACGACGTGCCCGCCTCGGAGCACGAGCACGTTGGCGTCGAGTTCCTTGACGGCTTCGGGGTCATGCGTGGAGATGACAGCGGCCATGCCCGTGTCATCCCGTCGCCTCGTGATGGCATCGCGCGCAGCTTTGCGGACTTCGACATCGAGGTTCGCAAACGGTTCATCGGCCACGAGGATCCGCGGGTCGACGACAAGGGATCGAGCGAGGGCCACGCGCTGGCGCATCCCGGCCGACAGCTCGTACGGGAACTTGCCTGCAGCGCCGAGGGGAAGCATGAGTTCATCGAGCAGCCCTGCGACCCGGATCGCGAGGGCCTTCTGATTGATGCGGCGCTCTCGCGAGGTGATCGGCTCGGCAATGACCTCAGAGACCGTCAGCCGGGATGGCAGGTACGCTCCCGCAGACTGCGGCAGGTAGCCGGCAAAGTAGGTCAGTTCACGGATTGCCCTGCCGGGCCGCCGCACCGAAATGCCATCGACGAGCGCGTCTCCGCCCGTGACCGAAACCCCCTCGTGTGCACGACCGGCGAGCACCGAGAGCAGACTCGACTTCCCGGCACCTGTAGGACCCATGAGCGCGAGGACCGAACCACGCGCAACAGTGAACGTGATCCCGTCGATGAGCTTGTCGATCTCGCCGCGACCGTTGTGACTGATCGAGAGGTCCGAGCACACGATCGCCGCTTCGGTGGCTCTGCGACGAGGAGACATACTCTCATCCTGCCGTGCCGTCGCGCTGGGATCCAGTCTGGACTCCGGACCGATCAGCGCTCGCTGTCTCCTGTCCACCGCTGCCGCTCAAGGTCGAGCTCGCGCAACTGCAACCGAATCCGACGCCCATCTTCCGAATCCGGTGGCACCCGCTGGACGGCGCGCACCAGTTCCGCCTTTTCCGAATCGACGCGTCGGACGATAAGTCGACGCATCAGATCAGATGCAGACGCTGCGGCATCCGCCTCACCGAGCGCAGGGAACGAAGACATCAGCAGCTCCGAGCCGAGGGCGCGGTAGGGCTCGCGGATGGTGTCTACGGCCTGCACCGCCCATCCCGCCCGCGTGTAATCGGGCGCCTCAACCACGGCCATGCGAACCGCATCGAGCGCGGGATGCTGAAACGCGGCTCCCAGGGCGCGCCGGACTGTCGCATCGTCGAGGCGGTGCCCGAACTGCAATGCAGCCATGAGCGCATCCCGCTCGATCACGACATCACGCGTGCGAGGAAGCGACGCAATCGTGGGGACCAGCACCGGCGGGGCCGCGACCACGGGTCCATCATCCGGATGCTGGCGCTCGGACGCCGCACCGTCGCTGCCGCGTCGCTGCGACCCTCCGCCCGCGTCGCGGGAGCGGGAAGCACGAGTCACCGCGGCACCCACCTCGTCGAGGTCGAGTCCGATCCGGCGCGCCAGCACGCGAACATAGCCGGGACGCAAGGATGGGTCTCGGATGTCGGCAACCACCGGTGCCGCCGCCCGAAGCGCCGCAGCCCGACCCTCGACAGTCGCGAGGTCGTACTGTTCAAGACGCTGGTCGATGACGAACTCGAACATCGGCGCCTTGGTCGTCATGAGGGCCCGCACTGCATCGTCGCCGCGGGCGAGGCGTAGATCACACGGGTCGAGGCCGTCCGGAGCGACAGCGACGTAGGTCTGCGCCGAGAAGCGCTTCTCGTCGGCGAAGGCCCGCAGGGCAGCCTTCTGGCCTGCGGCATCGGGATCGAAGGTGAAGACCACCTCTCCCCCACTCGAATCGTCGCCCATAACGCGCCGGAGCACAGTGATGTGGTCGCTGCCGAAGGCCGTGCCACACGTCGCGATCGCCGTTGTGACGCCCGCGAGGTGACACGCCATGACGTCGGTGTAGCCCTCGACGACCACGACCCGATGCTCCCGGGATATGTCACGCTTAGCCAGATCAAGCCCGTAGAGCACCTGGGACTTTCGGTAGATCGACGTCTCTGGCGTGTTCAAATACTTCGGGCCCTGGTCATCTTCGAGCAGCCGCCGCGCCCCGAAACCGACGACCTGGCTCGTCACATCACGGATCGGCCAGATCAGTCGGCCACGAAAGCGGTCGTACGTACCGCGCTGACCCTGCGAGAGCAGTCCGGCAGCCAACAGCTCCTCACGCGTGAACCCCTGCGCAGTGAGGGCATCCGACAGGTTCGACCAACCCTTGGGCGCGAAGCCCACCCCGAAGTGAGCAGCGGCAGCAGCGTCGAAGCCACGCTCCCCCAGGAACCGACGTCCGATCTCGGCCTCGGGCGTCAGAAGTTGGGCGCGGAAGTACTCGGCAGCGGCAGCGTTGGCCGCGTAGAGGCGGCTGCGGCCCGAGTTCTCCGGCGCTGCGCCACCCTCCTCGAAGTGCAGGGTGTAACCGATGCGGCCTGCCAAGCGTTCGACGGCCTCGGTGAAGCTCAGATGGTCCATCTTGCGCAGGAACGAATACACATCGCCCGACTCGCCACACCCGAAGCAGTGATAGAAGCCGACCTGTGGTCGCACGTGGAAGCTCGGACTGCGCTCATCGTGGAAGGGGCACAATCCCTTCAGCGAACCGACACCGGCGGGCTTGAGCGCAACACGTTCGCCGATCACATCCGCGATGTTCGTGCGGGCCTTCACCTCGTCGATGTCGGCCTGAGCGATACGTCCTGGCATCCGGAGGCCCCTACTGTGCCCGCATCGGCGTGCCAGGTACCCAGATCCCGAGGGATGCGACATCCACCTCGCCGACAAGCCGGCCGTGCCACGAGATCGCATGCTGATCGGTCAGGCTAGCGACCTGGTCGACGATCGTGCGGCGCCGTTCGCGATCGCTCGCGGCGTGATGGAAGTCTTCGCGGTATACGGCATCCAGCTCGTGCGGGTTCTCCCAGAGCGCTGTGGCTAAGCGCTTGAGCAGGCGGCGCTGCTCCTTATAGAGCGCCTTACGACCATCGATGCTCACCACCACAGCACCAATGATGCCCTTGAGCACCCCCATCTCGGCCTCGATGACGCGCGGCACCACGACGTGAGCATGGAAGCGGGTCAGATCTGGGCCTGCGGCTGCCGCGCGGGTCGCGGTCACGGCCGCCCGGGCGAAACGTCCGATGAGGTCGCTGGTCAGGTTCTTCAGCCGGGCAAGGTCGGAGCGCGTACCCGAGAAACTCGCCACCCACTCAGGCATCCGCATCAAACGATAGAGGGCATCTTCGAGCTCGTCTCGCGCAAAGTCGTAGCCCACCCAAGTCTGAATCGCGCTGATCAGAGCATCATGCTCAGCTGGATCGGCCAGGCGCGCCGGATCGAGGTAGCCGTTGACGATCGCGTCCTCGAAATCATGGACGGAATACGCGATGTCGTCGGAGAGGTCCATGACCTCGGCCTCGATGCAGCGGACGCGACCGGGTGCACCCTCGCGCATCCAGGTGAAGACCGCCTCGTCCTCGTCGTAGACCCCGTACTTGAGTCGTCCGCCCGGGTCTGGAAGCGGATGCTCAGACGTCCAGGGGTACTTGCACGTGGCATCCAGGCTTGCGCGCGTGAGGTTCAGGCCGTGGCTCCGGCCGTTGGCGTCGATGACCTTGGGTTCCAGGCGAGAGAGGATCCGCAGGGTCTGGGCGTTTCCTTCGAATCCACCGATGTCTTCTGCCCAGTCATTGAGGGCACGCTCGCCGTTATGACCGAAGGGAGGATGCCCCAGGTCGTGACTCAGGCACGCGGTGTCGACGACGTCGGGCGCCAGTTCGAGCGCCGTGGCAAGCTCACGTCCGACCTGGGCGACCTCGAGCGAGTGGGTCAGGCGATTGCGAGCGAAATCAGCCGGGCTTGCGGGGCTCAGGACCTGGGTCTTGGCGGCAAGGCGGCGAAGCGCCGCCGAATGCAGTACGCGCGCCCGGTCCCGCGCGAAACCGTCGCGCTGCGATCGGTGGTGCTCGCCATAGAAGCGTTCGGCATCGGCATCCGCATACCCGCGATGCACCGGGACACCTCGCTCAGCCACCGCTGTGGTCCAGTTCGGCGTCGGCCAGCGCACACGAGTCGACGCCGTCAATGTCCTGAGAATCAAGCCAGCGCTCCGGCAGAGCAGGACGCTTCGGGGTTCCGGCGCGCCCGCGCTGACCCTCGGCTGCGCTTCCCGGATAGGGAGCGTCGAGGTCCAGTTCCGCGAGCAGCTCGTCGATCTCAGCGATGGAGGATGCCGTCGCAAGTCTGGCTCGGAGGTCGCCGCCCACCGGATAACCCTTGAAGTACCAGGCGACATGCTTTCGGATGTCGCGGCATCCGCGGCCCTCGTCCTCGAAGAACTCGACCAGAAGCTCAGCATGCCGACGGAAGGCACGCGCGACGAAGCCCAGATTCGCGTCGACAATCGGTCCGGCATCCACGTCGAACGCCCGCGCCAGCTCTCCGAACAGCCAGGGCCGCCCGAGGCACCCGCGACCCACGACAACGCCGTCGCATCCGGTCTCGGCCATCATCCGCGTCGCGTCCTCGGCTGCCCAGATGTCACCGTTGCCGAGCACCGGAATCGAGCTCACGTGCTCTTTGAGGCGAGCGATCGCTTCCCAGTCAGCCTCCCCCGAATAGAACTGGGCGGCTGTGCGGGCGTGAAGTGCGACCGCTGAGACGCCGGCGTCCTCGGCGATTCTGCCCGCCTCGAGGTAGGTGAGATGGTCGTCGTCGATTCCCTTGCGCATCTTCACCGTCACGGGGATGGGTCCCGCTGCGGCAACGGCGCGCGTCACGATCTCACGGAACAGGCCGAGCTTCCACGGGAGGGCGGCGCCGCCTCCTTTTCGCGTGACCTTGGGGACGGGGCATCCAAAGTTCATGTCGATGTGATCTGCTCGGTCCTCCTTGACAAGAATCCGAACTGCAGCCTCCACCGTGGCGGGATCGACGCCGTACAGCTGAATAGACCGCGGGGTCTCGGACTCGTGATGAGTGATCAACCGCATCGTCGTCTCATTGCGCTCCACGAGTGCACGTGACGTGATCATCTCACTGACGTAGAGGCCTGCGCCGTACTCCCGACACAACCGCCGAAACGCCGTGTTGGTGATGCCGGCCATCGGTGCGAGCACGACCGGCGCATCGACCGTGATCGGACCGATGCGCAGCGGCGCGACGGACGTGGCGGACGGTGATGACGGCATCCACCCATTCTCCCAGACCTACGCGTTGCCTCGCCGCGCTGTCCCCTCAGACGCGACGGTAGCCTGAACCCATGACCGACGCACCGCAGACTTCCCTCCGCGACATCCCCTTCACGACAGCCGACGGCGAAACTGCGACGCTGGCCGACTACGGTGACGGCGTCGTTTTGGTGGTCAACGTCGCCTCGAAATGCGGTCTGACGCCACAGTACGAGCAGCTCGAACAGCTGCAGAAGACCTACGGCGCTCGTGGGTTCACCGTCATCGGGTTCCCCTGCAACCAGTTCATGGGCCAAGAGCCGGGCAGCATGGACGAGATCCTCGACTATTGCGCGACCACCTGGGGCGTCTCGTTCCCGGTGGTCGAGAAGGTCAAAGTCAACGGCTCCCACGCAGCACCGCTCTACAAGGCCCTCAAGAAGGCGAAGGATGCCGAGGGCAAGCGTGGTCCCGTGCTGTGGAACTTCGAAAAGTTCCTGCTCACGCCCGACGGCACTGTGCATCGGTTCCGCCCGACAACCAAGCCTGACGACCCGGCGATTGTCGCTGTGATCGAAAGCAACCTCGTCAGCTGACCGCGCTGATGTTCTGACTCAGTGGTGGAAGCTTCCCGCTTCCTCCTCAGTCATTGGCACCGAGACGGGGTGCTTGTCGAAGTGAGCGATGGCGTCGCGGTAGTCGTTCATCAGCAGGGATGCCTCGTCCCTGCTGAATCCGGCGCGCACGAGGATGCGCTGCACTGCCATGTCTTCGCGGTGCGCGGGCATTGTGTACGCGGGCACCTGCCATCCACGGGTACGAAGGCGGTCGGCGAGATCGAACAGGGTGAACGGATGCTCCACTCCCTCCTTGAGCTTCCACGACACTGCCGGGATGCCCACCTCCGGGCTGCCGTCGTTGATGATGTCGAAGTGGCCGAGCGCCGCGATCTCCTGTGCGAGATACATCGCCGTGTCGTAGCAGGCCTGCTGGACCCGACGGTAACCCTCTTTTCCGAGGCGAATGAAGTTGTAGTACTGAGCGATGATCTGACCGCCCGGACGCGAGAAGTTCAGCGCGAACGTGGGCATGTTGCCACCCAGGTAGTTGACTTCGAAGATCAGGTCCTCGGGAAGATCTGACGCATCGCGCCACACCACCCAGCCGACGCCCAGCGGCGCGAGACCGAACTTGTGACCGGACGCGTTAATCGACTTGACCCGCGGCAGACGGAAGTCCCAGATGATGTCCGGCGCGGTGAAGGGAGCAAGGAATCCACCGCTGGCACCGTCCACGTGCATCGGCACATCGAGGCCAGTGCGCTCCTGAAGACCATCCAGGGCGTCACTGACCGCCTGCACAGGCTCGAAAGCACCGGTGAAAGTGACCCCGAGCGTCGGCACAACACCGATCGTGTTCTCATCAACCCGCTTGAGGACCTCGTCAGGCGTCATGATCAGCCGATCCCCTTCCATGGGGATCTCCCGAAGCTCGACGTCCCAGTACCGGGCGAACTTGTGCCAGCACACTTGCACCGGCCCGCAGATGAGGTTGGGCTTGTCGGTCGGCTTGCCTGCGGCACGTCTGCGCTCCCGCCACTTCCACAACAGCGCCATTCCGCCGAGCATTGCGGCTTCGCTGGATCCGGTCGTGGATGTGCCGAGCGTGTTCGCGGCCTCGGGGGAGTTCCACAGGTCCGCGAGAATGTGGACGCACCGAGCCTCGATGGCTGCGGTCTGCGGATACTCGTCCTTATCGATCATGTTCTTGTCGAGCGTCTCAACCATCAGCTGTCGGACCTCGGGTTCGAGCCAGGTCTGACAGAAGGTCGCAAGGTTCTGCCGCGAGTTCCCATCGAGCATCAGCTCGTCCGAGACCACCTGATAGGCGTGGCGGGCGAGATGCTCCTTCTCCGGCATCCGGAACTTCGGCAACGCGACCGAAAGATCCGTCGACGCGAAGACTTCGTCGAACAGCTCGTCGCGGATGTTGTCACGTTCGTGAAGCATGGTCGTGCGTCCCTCCGGGTTGTGGTTGAGAGTCTTTCAGTTCCTGCCCGCGCACGTCAGGGCGATGGCGGCGTGTTCGGACTCGGTTCTGGTTCGTGCACGTGCGAGACGTCGGGATGCACCTTCCAGCTGGGCTTGCGCACCGCGTACAGGATGAACGGCCAGATACCGAGGGCGACGATCCCCCCGACGAGGAACAGCGTGTACGGCAGTTGTCCCACGCCGCTGCCTGCAGGTTCGACGAAGCCAATGAGGAACGCCAGCAGGCTCGCGACGAACCCGATCCACCCGACCACCGGCATCGCGGGCACCCGGAATCCGCGCTGCACATCCGCGTGCGTGCGGCGCAGACGCATGGCGGCGAGGAACATCACCATGTACATGATCAGGTACAACTGCACTGCCATCGCCGAGAAGATCCAGAACACGCTTTGCACCGACGGAATCATGGCGAAGACGATCGCCAGCACCGTCACGATGAGCCCCTGCACAATCATGATCGGCGACTGCATCCCGTACTTGTTGGTGCCCTGCAGGGCTGGTGGGAGGTAACCCTGACGGCCCACCAGCAACAGGCCCTTGCTCGGCCCCGGAATCCAGGTGACGACGGAAGCCAGAATGCCGAAGACGATGAGCAGCGACATCACCGTCGTCGCCCACGGGATGCCCAGCTGCTGGAAGAACACGTCGAAGGCCTGCAGCACCCCCTGGGTGAGATTGACCTTGTCGGCAGGGACGCCGACCGAAATCGCCAACGTCGGGAAGATGAAGACAATGAGGATCAGAACCGCGGAGAGCACGATTGCGCGCGGAAAGTTGCGGCGCGGCCGATCCATCTCATTGACGTGAACGGCGTTCATCTCCATGCCGGCGTACGCCAGGAAGTTGCTCACGATGAGCACGATGCTCGTGATCCCGGTCCACGCTGGCATCCAATCCGCGGCCGCCGGCGCGGGCAAGTTCGACGCTCCTCCCCCGGTCAGGAACAAGATCGCGAACACCACGAGGCCAACCGACGGCACGATCGTCCCGGCGAGGAATCCGATACTGCTGACCGATGCGAAGGCCTTCACACCACGGAAGGCGATGAGGGTCGATCCCCAGTACACGACGAGGATGACGAAACCGGTGAACAGGCCATTGTTAGCCAGCGCGGGGTTGAACACGTAGGCCAGCGCCGTGGCGAAGAACGCGAGCTGCGCCGGGTACCAGACGACGTTCTGGATCCACTGCTGCCAGATGGCGCTGAAGCCCATTCGGTCCCCATACGCTTCCTTGACCCAGACGAAGACGCCTCCCTTCCATCCGCTCGCGAGTTCCGCTGCCACAAGCGCCACGGGGATCATGAACACGATGGCGGGCAGGATGTACAGGAAGACGGAAGCCCAGCCGTAGACCGCCATAGCAGGCAGGCCGCGAACGCTCGCTACGGCGGTAGCGATGAGCAGTGCCATCGTCGTCGCCGACATTCCCATCGCCGGCGCGGCCGCCGTGCCAGAGCGTGGTGCAGTGCTCATCCTTCAGCCCCCTTGCTGTGCGTACGTCGCACTCTCTCGTACCTGGATTACTCCCGGCGAGCATGCCGAGACAGGGACGAAGGTCACGTAGGGAGGCGATGCTCACGACGCCCGGGGTCGCGAGGTCAGAGGGTGGGAGGCTCGGGGGTGTCGACCGCTCCGCCGAACCGACGGTCTCGTCCGAGGTAGAGGTCGATCGCCCGCCACAGGTCTGCCCGAGAGAAGTCCGGCCAGAGGGTGTCGAGGAACACGTACTCCGCGTATGCCGACTCCCAGAGGAGGAAGTTCGATGTGCGCTGTTCGCCGCTGGACCGAATGAAAAGATCCACGTCTGGCATGTCCGGCTGATAGAGCCGCCGCGCGATCAGTTTCTCGCTCACCGCGGAGGCACGCAGCCGGCCCGCGGCCACGTCATCGGCGATGGAGCGCACCGCATCGACGAGCTCTACCCGACCGCCGTAGTTGACGCACATCGTGAGCGTCAGGACGTTGTTGCCTGCGGTCAGCTGCTCGGCAAATTGCAGTTCCTTGATGACGCTCGACCACAGCCGGGGCTTGCGACCCGCCCATCGCACACGCACCCCCCATTCGTTCAGCTGGTCACGACGGCGGTGCAGCACGTCGCGATTGAACCCCATGAGGAAGCGGACTTCGTCGGGTGAGCGAGACCAGTTCTCGGTCGAGAACGCGTACACCGACAGGTGCTTGACGCCGGCCTGTATGGCACCGGCCACGACATCAAGCAGCGCTGCTTCCCCGGCCTTGTGCCCCTCGACACGCGTCAGACCGCGGCGGTTCGCCCAGCGTCCGTTTCCATCCATGACGATCGCGACATGGTTTGGCACCGAACCCTTGGGGAGCGCGGGCGGGTAGAGACCCGTCCAATCGATCGGCCGATAGGGCACGGCGTCACGGTGGGTGTAGGGCTTGGGGCTCATGGAGTGGGTTCCATCGTCTGAACGGCTGCCGGCTGCTGTGTGGGTGGCGCAAAAGTACCGAGGTGTACGAGTGAACGGATGCCGCGCTCGAGGTGCCACTGGGTGTACGCCGCGATCAGGCCCGATGCCGCTCCACCTGCTCCGGCCGATGCCCCATCCACCACGTCCCACTCCCCCGTCATGAGCGCGCGCAACACCCCGAGAGTCTCCGCATCCACCCGCGCAGACCCGACCGGCGCGCAGTCGGGACAGACCATCCCACCAAGCTGCGCAACGAACGAGGTGTGCTCGCCGACGCGCCCGCAGCGGGCGCACGCTTCAAGCCCGGGCGCCCATCCCGACAGGGCCATGACGCGAAGCAGGTACGAATCGAGGATGCTGCGCGACGCGTGCTCCCCCCGAGCGAGCGCCCGGAGGCCGCCGAGCAGCAGAAGATATTGCTGTGTCGTCGCCTCGGACTCGCTCAGGCGGTCCGCAGTCTCGACCATCGCGTGCGCGGCAGTGTACCGGTCGTAGTGCAGCGCGATGTCGGCGCCATACGCGCCAAGACTGTCAGCCTGCTGCACGACGTCGAGCGAGCGCCCTTGATACAGCAGCACGTCGGCGACCATGAAGGGCTCGAGACGAGCGCCGAACCGCGACGACGTGCGGCGCACGCCCTTGGCCACGGCTCGGACCTTGCCGTGGCGTCGGCTCAGGAGCGTGACGATCCGGTCCGCTTCACCCAATTTGTGGGTGCGCAGAACCACGACTTCGTCACGGTAGGTGGGCACCCCTCGATTATCCCGGCATCGAGCGACAATGGACGGGTGAACGAGCCGCTCTTTGTGATCCCGCTCTGGGCAGATCTCTCTGCCGTGGCGCTGGGCGGGCTCCAGGGCGCGCTGTTCGCCTCGGGATTCCGCGGCCAGCGGCGCCTGGATCTCCTCGGCGTCGCGATCATCGGGATCGTCATGGGGATGGGTGGCGGTCTCATCCGTGACCTGCTGCTGAACGTCACCCCGTCGACGCTGCAGTCGAACTGGTACCTCATCACGGCAGTCGCCGCCGCGCTCCTGGGGATGCTGCTCGCGACGATCCTCGAGCGCGTCAGCTGGCTGATCGTCGGACTCGACGCTCTCGTTATCGGCCTGTTCGGAGCCTTCGGCACAAGTAAGGCGCTGTATCTCGGCCTACCCGAGGTGCCCGCGATCTTCGTTGGCGTCGCCGCTGCGGTGGGTGGCGGCATCCTGCGCGATGTGCTGATGGGCCTGCCTGTCGCGATCATGCACGTCGGATCGCTCTACGCGGTAGCGGCGGGTGCGGGGTGCGTCGTCCTCACCGTCTCGTTCTCGCTGGGGGCGCCACTGACCGCCGCGGCGATCATGGCCGTCGCCGTGACCACAGTCATCCGCCTGCTCGCTGTCGTTTTCGATATCTCGCTTCCGGAACAGCGTGCCCTCTACCGCCGGAAGGTCGCCGTCGAGACCTCGGCGATCACCGTCGTCGGTGATGCCGGAAGTCCTGACAACGGCGACGCGGGGGCAACCGGCTGACCGGTAACCCCCGCGCACACTCGGCTGTCAGACCGCGGCGAGAGCTCCGGACTCCTCGCGGACGCGGATGGCGCGGTTCACGCCCGAGACGATCGCCTTCAGCGAAGCCGTCGAGATGTCACCGTCGATTCCGACACCCCACAGCCGCTCGCCCTCGACCTGAAGTTCGACGTAGGCAGCCGCTTGCGCATCGCCGCCGGCGCTGAGAGCGTGCTCGACGTAGTCGTAGACGGTGACATCAAACCCCTGCTCGCGCAGCACGGACAGGAACGCCGCGACTGGTCCGTTGCCGTTTCCGCGAGCCGAGATCTCGGCATCGCCGTCACGCAGCCGCACGTCGAGGACGACGTCACCGGTCATGTCGCTTTCGGTGCGCGTCGAGAGCAACTCGAACCGGCCCCAGCGCTCGTCGGCAACCGTGCTCGGCAGGTATTCGTCGGTGAAGATCGACCAGATCTGGTCGCTCGTGACCTCGCCGCCCTCGGCATCCGTCTTTGCCTGCACGACGCCCGAGAACTCGATCTGCAGTCGACGCGGCAGGTCCAAGGCGTGGTCGGTCTTCAAGAGGTACGCGACGCCACCCTTACCCGATTGCGAGTTCACGCGGATGACGGCCTCGTAGGAGCGGCCGAGATCCTTGGGATCGATCGGCAGGTACGGCACAGCCCACACCAGCTCGTCGACAGAGACCCCCTGCGCCGCGGCCGCGGCATCCATCGATTCGAAGCCCTTCTTGATCGCATCCTGGTGCGACCCGCTGAAGGCGGTGAAGACGAGGTCACCAGCCCAGGGACTGCGCTCATGCACGGGCAGCTGGTTGCAGTACTCGACGGTGCGCTTGACCTGGTCGATGTCGCTGAAGTCGATCTGAGGGTCGACTCCCTGCGTCAGCAGGTTGATTCCCAGCGCGACCAGGTCGACGTTGCCGGTGCGCTCGCCGTTGCCGAACAGACATCCCTCGATCCTGTCGGCCCCGGCCATATAGCCGAGCTCGGCAGCAGCGATCGCAGTGCCACGGTCGTTGTGCGGATGCAGCGAGATGATGACGTTCTCACGGTGGTTCAGGTGGCGGCTCATCCACTCGATGGAGTCGGCGTAGACGTTCGGCGTCGCCATCTCGACCGTCGCCGGCAGGTTGATGATGACCTTGCGCTCAGGCGTCGGTTCGAAGATCTCGAGAACCTGGTTGCACACGTCGACCGCGAACTCGAGCTCGGTCCCGGTGTAGCTCTCAGGCGAGTACTCGTAGAAGACCTCGGTGTCGGGAACCGTCGCCTCGAACTTGCGGCACAGGCGAGCACCTTCGAGGGCGATGTCGATGATCCCCTCCTTGTCGGTGCGGAACACGACATCGCGCTGCAGGATGCTCGTGGAGTTGTAGAGGTGTACGATCGCGCGCTTTGCGCCGCGGATGGATTCGTACGTCCGCTCGATGAGGTGCTCGCGCGCCTGCGTCAGGACCTGAATAGTGACGTCATCCGGGATGACATCGTCTTCGATCAGGTGACGCACGAAGTCGAAGTCGGTCTGGCTCGCGGACGGGAAGCCGACCTCGATCTCTTTGTAGCCCATCTTCACCAGCAGATCGAACATGATCCGCTTGCGCTCCGGGCTCATCGGATCGATGAGCGCCTGGTTCCCATCGCGCAGATCTACGGCGCACCAGCGGGGCGCTTGGGTGATCTTCGCGTCGGGCCACGTGCGGTCGGGAACCGACACGCGGATCTGCTCGTGATACGGAACGTACTTGTGCGTCGGCATCCCCGACGGCTGCTGAGTGTTCTTCATGGTGTCGCTCTTCCTGCTCCTGGCTCGAGGTGAACGGGCCGACACGAAGCTCCGCGACGAGGTAGGCCCTAGATGGCCCCGCCGCGGCAGCTAAGAAGAAGCGAGAGTGCACGCATACGGCGATGCTACCAGCAATTCGTCCCCTGATCCGTGAGACGTTTCTTTCGCCTTCGACACAGTATGGGTATGAGGATCACCGCTCGTCTCGGTGTTGCCGCGCTCGCCGCTGCAGCGCTCCTGCTGATCACCGCCGGATGCGCCAGCGGGTCCGGTGCCGCCGGCGGGTCACTGTCAACCACACAAATCAGCCCGCCGGACGGCGAACTGGTCGGCACGGGAACTGTGCTTGATGTCGCTGGGGATGTGAGTCTCTGCCTCGGCCCGATCGCCGAGTCCTACCCGCCGCAGTGCGAGGGGTTGCCGCTCATGGACTGGAGCTGGGACGGTGTCGACGGTTTCGAAGAATCCGGTGACATGAGATGGGGCACCTACGCGGTCTTTGGAACATTCGATGGCGATGTTTTCACCGCCACTCAGCCGCCGATCATGCTCGCTCTCTACGATCCGGTTCGTCCAGAGGACCCAACGGGAGGAGTTTCGGGCGAAACGCCAGTCGCAGAGCTCGACGAGATCGCAAGTGAGCTACCGACAGCTCTCGGCGATCTGCTGCTGGCGACATGGACGCAGGACGGCTACGTCTGGGCACAGGTGATCTGGGATGACGGCACGCTGCAGGATGCCGCGGATGCCGAGTATGGCGACGGTGTCGTGATCATCCAGTCAGCCCTCCGCTCACTCGGCTGAGGAGCGGGATCTGCACGTGAGGGTCAGAAGCCGAGGCGACCGAGCTGCTTCGGGTCTCGCTGCCAGTCCTTGGCTACCTTCACGTGCAGTGACAGGAAGACACGGGACCCGAGGAGCGGCTCGATCTGTTCACGGGCAGTGGCGCCGACGCGTGCGAGCCGCGACCCCTTCTTGCCGATGATGATCGCCTTCTGACTGTCGCGCTCAACCACGATGTCGGCATAGACATCGATCAGGTCCGAGTCCTCACGTGCTTCGACATCCTGCACGACGACGGCGATGGAGTGTGGCAACTCGTCACGGACGCCATCGAGCGCAGCCTCCCGAATGATCTCGGCGATCCGGTCATCGTCCGACTCGTCAGTGACGACGCCGTCCGGATACAGGGCAGGCCCTTCGGGAAGCAGCTTCAAGATCTCATCAGCCAGAACCCCGAGCTGATCAGCCGTCACCGCTGAAAGCGGAATCACCGCCGCCCAGTCCTCACGCAGACCGTCGACTTCCATGAGCCGCTCCGTGATCTGATCACGGGATGCGGCATCCGTTTTGGTTACCAGGGCGATTTTCTTCGCCGACGCGTACCCGTCGAGAGACTCGGCGATCCGTCGATCGCCGGGGCCGACCTTCTCCGTCGCTGGTGCGCAAAACGCGATCACATCAACGTCTCCGAGAACCTCTTCGACGAGATCGTTCAGGCGCTGACCGAGGAGCGTGCGCGGGCGGTGGAGACCTGGGGTGTCGACGATCACGATCTGCCCGCCGGGGCGATTCAGGATGCCGCGAATGGCCCGCCGGGTGGTTTGCGGCTTGTCGCTGGTGATCGCGATCTTCTCGCCAACGAGCGCATTCATGAGCGTGGACTTGCCGACATTGGGGCGCCCCACGAAGGTCACAAAGCCGGATCGGAAATTGCCGTCGCTCACGAGCGCACCTTCCGTTCAGATGACGTCTCGGATACCGCAGCCAAGCCCTCGTCGTCGGCAGCTGCGTCGCTTTCCGCGTCGGTCTCGAGCGGAATGCGTTCGACAAACACGGTCGAGATGCCGCGACCCTTGCCGCGGGAAGCGCCGCCGGTGATTCGCAGCCCTTCGAAATCCGTCACCGCTCCGGGCTGCGGCACCTTGCCGAGTTGCTTGCCCAGAAGTCCCCCGATCGAATCGACCTCGTCGTCCTCGAGATCGAGGTCGAAGAGCTCCCCGACCTCCGCCAGCCCCAATCGGGCACTCACGCGGTAGCGTCCTTCTGCGACTTCGGCGATCTCGGTGGCCCGCGGGTCGAACTCGTCAGCGATCTCGCCCACCAGCTCCTCGATCAGGTCCTCGAGGGTCACGAGGCCCGAGACCCCGCCGTACTCGTCCACCACCATGCACACGTGCACGGCTTCGCGCTTCATCTGCTGCAAAAGAGTCTCGGCTCGCATGGACTCCGGCACGAACACGGCAGGTCGCGCGAGTTGCGAGATCGCGGCAGCCCGCCACCCGGCCTCGTCGCGGTACGCGAACTGCACCAGGTCTTTGAGGTAGAGCATTCCGATGACGTCATCGGCTTCGTCATCGACGACGGGAACCCGCGAGACTCCCTTGTCGAGGAACACCTCCATGGCGTCCTTCGTGGTGGTGTCAGCCTCGACGGTCACCATCTCTGTGCGCGGAATCATGACCGCGCGCACGTACGTGTCGGTGAAGTCGAACACGGAGTGGATGAGTTCGCGATCGTCCTCCTCGATGAGGTCCTGCGATGCCGCCTCGTCCACCATGCTGAGTAGCTGCTCTTCAGAGGCGAACGATGATCCACGGGCGACACCGGGCGTCACACGGTCACCGAGCGCCACGAGACCGTGAGCGAGAGGGCCCAGCACGATGCGCATAGCGCGGATGACGGGACCAGCGCCCCGGAGGAGCCCCTTCGCATGCAGGCGCCCGACGCTGCGCGGGCTCGCGCCGACCACGACGAACGAGATACCCGTCATGATGATCGCGGCAGCGAGCATCGCCCACCAGATGCTGTCGAACAGGATCGTCAGCGCAACCGTCACGAGCACCGCCGCGGTGGTCTCGGACAAGACGCGCATGAAGCCCGCGGCGTTGGCGTGCGCCGCAGGGTCATCGGCGATTCCGCGGAGGAACGCGGCATTGCGACCGGACTGACTCATCTCCTCGAGGTCTGAGCGGGAGGTCACTCCGAGTGCTGCGTCCACCGCCGCCATCAGACCACCGAAGGCGACCAAGAGGGCTGCCGCAGCCAGTAGGAGGGCCGCGGTCACGGCTTGAGACGACGGCGTTCTGCCGCGTGGAATCGGACGATGAGGTCGCGCTGGAGGGCAAACATCTCACGCTCTTCCGCCGGCTCGGCGTGGTCGAAACCGAGCAGGTGCAGGAGTCCGTGGGTGGTGAGCAGGATCAGTTCGTCCATCGTGGAGTGACCGGCGGCCTGAGCCTGGGTTTCAGCGACCTGCGGGCACAACACGATGTCACCCAGCAGCCCTTCGGGGGTCGGCGCATCTTCCGTTCCCGGGCGCAGTTCGTCCATCGGAAAGCTGAGCACATCCGTGGGGCCGGGTTCATCCATCCACTGGACGTGCAGCGACTCCATCGCGCCCTCGTCGACCAGGAGGATCGCGAGGTCGGCATCCGGGCTGACGAACAACTCAGCGAGGTTGTTCTCTGTGAGCCGGAGCAGGACTGTCTCGTCGACGTCGATTCCGGATTCGTTGGTGATTTCGATCGTCATCGGCGTCCTCGTTTGGGCATGTGATCGCGGGGACCGGCGGGCCGGCTCGTGCCGCGGCGCTCAGCACGATTGCTGAGTTCGCTCGCTTCGTCGCGTTCCCGCTTTGCTGACAGTCGCTGCTCGTCATACTCGGAGTAGGCGTCGACAATCTTGCCGACGAGCGAGTGGCGCACGACGTCGTCGCTCGTGAGGTATGCGAAGTGGATGTCGTCGATCCTGCTCAGCACCTTCGTCACGAGGCGCAGACCCGATGCCCCCTGGGGGAGGTCGATTTGAGTGATATCGCCCGTGACCACCATTTTCGTGTTGAAGCCGAGGCGGGTCAGGAACATCTTCATCTGCTCGGGGGTGGTGTTCTGAGCTTCGTCCAGAACCACGAAAGAGTCGTTCAACGTGCGGCCACGCATGTATGCGAGGGGCGCGACCTCGATCGTGCCCGTCGCCATGAGCTTGGGCACAATCTCTGGATCCATCATTTCGTTCAGCGCGTCGTAGAGCGGGCGCAGGTACGGGTCGATCTTGTCGGTCAGCGTTCCGGGAAGAAAACCGAGTCGCTCGCCGGCTTCGACGGCGGGGCGGGTCAGGATGATGCGGCTGACCTCTTTTCGCTGCAGCGCCTGCACGGCCTTGGCCATGGCCAGGTAGGTCTTGCCGGTGCCGGCCGGCCCGATGCCGAACGTGATCGTGGTCTGCTCGATCGCATCCACGTACGACTTCTGCCCCAGCGTTTTCGGGCGGATCACCCTTCCACGACTGGAGAGAATCGCCTCACCCAAGACCTCGGATGGACGAGGGTTGCCATCGCTTCGCAGGATGCGGTTCGAACTGGAGACATCTGCTGGCGCGAGATCGTGACCGGTGCGGGTCATGGTGAGCAGCTCCTCGACGAGGTCTCGTGCCGCGGCCACAGCTGCTGCGCTGCCCGCGAGAGTGATCTCGTTTCCGCGGACGTGCACGTCGACATCCGGATGCTCCCGCTCGACAACGCGCAGGAGCCTGTCTTGCGGCCCGAGAAGCTGGACCATGGCGACACCGTCGGCGAACAGTCGCTCCGTGACGCGATCTTCGGATGCCGCGCTGCTGTCCGGATCAGCCACCGAGACTGCCTTCTGCGAGGTCGCCGCCGAGCACGTGGGCATGCACGTGGAAGACTGTCTGCCCCGCGCCAGACCCGGTGTTGAACACCAGCCTGAAATCACCGCTGCCGTGCTCTGCAGCGGCGGCCTTGGCCACGGCCACCATCTCGGCGAGCAACGCAGGATCACCCGCGGCAAGCTCGGTGACATCGCGGTATTCGGCAGTCTTGGGAATCACAAGCAAGTGCAGCGGCGCCTGCGGAGCGATATCGCGGATGACGAACACGTTCTCGGTCTCGCTGAGGATCTCTGCGGGAATCTCGCCACGCAGGATACGAGTGAAGACGGAGGGTTCGGTCATGCTCTCAGTCTACCGACGGCCTCTCCCACGGGCCCAGCTACCACCGGCCGAGGCTGGCGCTGAGGATAGCGATCGCTGCAGGACCTGCCGTCGAGGTGCGCAAGACGTGGTCACCCAAGCGCACGAGCGTCGCGCCGGCAGCTTCGAGCGAACTCAACTCCGCGTCATCGATCCCACCCTCAGGCCCGACGACAAGGGCGATGTCACGGCCGTCGGTCTGCTCGGGCATCCATTGCGCCAGGCGTACGGTCGCTGTCGGCTCGAGCACGAGCATCCGGGATGTCGTTGCCCGCTCGCACAACTGCGCCGTCGTCACCGGTGCGCCAACCTCTGGAAGCCACGCTCGGTGCGCCTGCTTACCCGCCTCCCGCGCGATCTGGCGCCAGCGGGCGACACCCTTCTCACGCTTGGCCGCGTCCCACCGCGAGACGCTCCGGGCAGCCTGCCAGGGCGTGATGACATCCGCGCCGAGTTCGGTCGACGCTTGGACCGCCAGCTCGTCGCGGTCGCCTTTCGCGAGCGCCTGCACGAGTTCGATCCGCACGGATGGGCGGAGCATGTTATCCCGGTTCGTAACACGCACGACGACCTCGCGCGCCGCGACGGCCTCGCACGTGCCTTCGAGCCATACGCCAGCGCCGTCGCCGAGCGTTACCGTCTCGCCGACGCGCACCCTGCGTACCGTAGCTGCGTGGTGCGCCTCAGCCCCGGTGAGGGTCACGGTCTGGCCGGCCTCGGCGTCCAGCCGCTCGTCGACGACGAAATGAAGCGGCACGATCAGCCGTTCCGGAACCGATCGCGCAACTTCGAGAACAGACCCTGATGGAACTCCGCCAGGTGGGGCGCGGGAGCCTTCGTCCGCTTGGCGAACTCCTCGATGAGGGCCCGGTCCTTGGCGTCGAGCTTCGTCGGTGTGACCACATGAACACCCACGCGCAGATCACCGCGTGAATTGCCACGCAGCGGCGTAATGCCTCGACCCTTGATGGTCAGCACGTCTCCCGACTGGACGCCAGGACGCACCTCGAGATCCACCGGTCCGTCCAGTCCCTCGATCGTCGTGGCCGCGCCGAGAACGGCATCCGGCATCGACACTTCCAGCGTTGCGAGCAGATCGTCACCTTCACGGCTGAACACCGGATGCGTCGCGACGGAGACCTCGATGTACAGGTCGCCCCGGGTGCCGCCGCCCGGTCCGACTTCGCCCGATCCGGGAAGTTGAAGCCGGAGACCCGTGTCAACACCGGCCGGAATGTCGATCGAGACCGTGCGACGAGCGCGAACGCGGCCCTGCCCCTGGCACGTCGCGCACGGGTACGGGATCGTCGTGCCATACCCCTGGCAGGTGCCGCACGGCTGCGAGGTCACCACGTTGCCGAGCAGGCTTCGAACAGTGCGCTGGATGTGGCCCGTGCCGTGGCAGATATCGCAGCGCACCGGCGTCGTTCCGGGTTGCGTGCAGGAACCATTGCAGGTCTCGCACATGACGGCGGTGTCGACGTCGATGTCGCGATGAACACCGAACACGACATCCTTCAACTCGAGGTCGACGCGGACCAGCGCATCCTGGCCCCGCTCCTTCCGAGAGCGCGGGCGCCCGCCACGAGCAGCGCCACCACCGCCGAAGAAGCTCTCGAAGATGTCGCTGAAGCCGCCGAAGTCGCCTGCACCGCCGAAACCGCCGTTCTGGCCGCCGCCCATGTCGTAGCGCTGGCGCTGCTGCGGGTCGCTGAGGACGTCGTAGGCGTGCGTGACGAGTTTGAACCGCTCTGCGGCGTCTTCACCCGGGTTCACATCCGGGTGAAGCTCTCGAGCAAGGCGACGATATGCCTTCTTGATCTCTTCGGGCGACGCGTCTCGCGACACGCCAAGGACCTCGTAGTGGTCAGCCACGGTCACCTTTCTGCATCCCGCGCGTTGTCGCGGGCAGTTCGTGCGGGCTCATCGGCCCATTTCGTCCTCGGCCAGCAGTCCGGTGAGGTAGCGCGCTACAGCCCGCACCGCCGCAAGGTTGCTGGGATAGTCCATTCGCGTCGGACCCATCAGCCCGACGCGTGCCCGCGCGCCCGTCGCATCGTAGTCACTGGCGATGACCGATGCCTCCGAAAGCCCGAACGCCTCGTTCTCGCGTCCGATGCTGGCCGCGAGCCCGTTGTCATCAGCGACCATTTCACCCATCAGGCGAAGGATCGTCACCTGCTCTTCGATCGCCTCCAGAAGCGGGTAGATGCTCCCCCGGAAGTCACTCTCGCGTCGCGCGAGATTAGCTGCACCGGCCATCACGAGCCGGTCCTGACGGAACTCGTCTAGCTCTTCTTGCACGACTCGGAGGATCTCGGTGACCGCCGACTGGTGGGCGGTGCGCACGTCACTGTCTGCTTGCTCCTCGACGCGCTTCGCCCCCTGACGCACACTGCGACCAACCAGGAGCGTTGAGACCTCAGCTCGCACACGAGCGAGATCTGTCTCATCGAGTGCCCCGGTCAGAAGCGCGAGGCGTTGCGATACACGTCCTGTATCGGTGACGACGATCACAAGCACCCGGGTGGGCTCGAGCGCCACGAGCTCAACGTGCGTGATGGTCGCCTTGGCAAACGACGGATATTGCACGATGGCCACCTGCCCGGTGAGCTGCGTGAGTGCCCGTACCGTTCGCGCCAGAGCATCATCGAGGTCGCCGGGCCCCTGCAGGAAGCTCGCGATGGCTGCGCGCTGGGCCGGTGAGAGCGGCCGGATCTCGGCGAGGTGGTCGACGAAGACGCGATAGCCCTTATCGGTCGGAACGCGACCCGACGAGGTGTGGGGCGCCGCGATGAGTTCTTCGTCTTCGAGAAGCGCCATGTCGTTGCGGATTGTGGCCGCTGATACGCCGAACGCGTGACGCTCAACGATCGCCTTGCTTCCGACGGGTTCGCGGGTATCGACGTAGTCCTGCACGATAGCCCGCAGTACCTGAAGCCCTCGCTCGCTGACCATGTCGCCTCCTTCCGCATCCGGCGTCGACCCTGCCCGCAGGCCCGACCGAGTACTGGCACTCACATCCTCAGAGTGCCAATTCTAGCGGATGCCTCTCCCCCACGCCCCGGATCACGCGGTCAGCGCGCGGACAACCGCGTCAGCAAGCAGTCGACCGGCGCGCGTGAGCACAAGGTTCCCCCGGACCGCCTCTCGACCGTCGACGAGTCCGTCCGCAACGAGACCTGCAACGGCCCGCCGACTTTCCGGCGACAGATCCGACACGGGTAGACCGTCGACCGTGCGCACCCTCAGCATCACACGCTCGAGGAGTCGGGCTTGCTCATCGGGGACCTCCATTCCAGCCCCGGGCGACTCACCGCCGGCAAGGCGTTGAGTGTACGCAGCAGGATGCCTGACATTCCAGAACCGCACACCTCCGACGTGACTGTGGGCGCCAGGACCGAAACCCCACCAGTCGTGCCCACGCCAGTACGCGAGATTGTGCCGCGAACGGTCGGCGGGGGTCTTCGCCCAGTTCGACACCTCGTACCAGCCGTAGCCCGCATCCTCGAACGCTGTGTCGGCGTGCTCATACATCGCGGCCTGCAGATCGTCGTCGGGTGTGGCGAGTTCTCCGCGTCGGATGCGGCGCTCCAGCGCAGTGCCCTCTTCGACGATCAGCGCGTACGCCGAGATGTGGTCGGTCTCCAGTGCGAGGGCAGCCTCGACACTGCGTCGCCAGTGGTCGAGGGTCTCGTCCGGCGCGCCGTAGATGAGGTCGACGCTCACAGCCAGGCCACTGTCTCGTGCTGCGCGCACCGCCGTTGCGACGTTCTCGGGCCGATGCGTGCGGTCGAGCGTCCGCAGCACCTCCGGCACCGCGGACTGCATCCCGATCGACAACCTCGTGACTCCTGCACTGGCCAGTTCCTCCGTCACCTCCGGAGTCACGGTGTCGGGGTTCGCCTCGACGGTGACCTCGGCATCCTGCACGAGCCCGAACCGATCCCGCAGGGTTGCGAGGATGACCGCAAGGTCGCGGGCAGGAAGCAGCGTCGGCGTTCCGCCGCCGAAGAACACCGTGCTCAGTGGCCGCGGATGGGCAGAAAGGACCCCCGACGCGAGGTCGATCTCGCGAAGTAGCGTGCCCGCGTAGTCCTCGCGGCGCGCGCCCCGCAACTCCTGTGCCGTGTACGTGTTGAAGTCGCAGTAGCCGCAGCGGACGCGGCAGAACGGGATATGGACGTATGCAGAGAGGGGCGCGGTTGGGTCGATGACCGCCCCGGGAAGCGATCCGTCACGGGGAACGGGATCGCCGAGCGGAAGCGCTGCGCCCATCAGGAAGCGAACAGGGGCGATACCGCCGTCAGGTAGGCCCGGAAGAGCCGTCGCCGCCGCCCGCGCACGAAGCGCGGCACCAGGCGATACAGCGTCGAGACGGGACGATCGAACGCGCGCACGGTGAACCAGACCTCGTCGTTGTCGCGCCACTCGACCAGGAACAGCTCCTCGCCGCTGACGACAGAGCCGCCCACGGTGCCGAGTGCAAATGCCGTGCGCCGGGGTTCTTCGACGGCCAGGATGACACGCAGTTCGGCATCCGCGCGGTATCCGCTGAGCCGGCCGGTCACGTGCACCGTCGCGCCGGCGCTGACATACGGAGTGCCTTCGGCGTCGAAACGCTGCTCGGCGTCGCGTCGCGACGGCGCTATCGGCGCGCCATCCGAGTCGTACGCGACCCCGGCGTAACCAGACCCGGATGCCGGACGGATGTCGGCCAACGACAACCCTGCCCCGCGCAGCGGCGCCCACGACAAGAGCGACTCGGTCGCCGACTCGAATCGTGCCTGACCGCTGCCGATCCGCCAGGACTCCTCGGCGGGGACGCTCTTTTCCGGCGGGTACTGCATGAGGTCGGGAGCCTGTGTGGCCCCGACTGCTGCATAGTCGACGGTCTCGTCCCGGAAGGTTCCGCGGCGCATGGCGATCAGACTACTTGTCTTTGCCTTCGACGTCGCCCGAGAGCGCTGCGATGAACGCCTCCTGGGGGACCTCGACGCGGCCGACCATCTTCATGCGCTTCTTGCCCTCTTTCTGCTTCTCGAGCAGCTTGCGCTTTCGGGTGATGTCACCGCCGTAGCACTTGGCCAGCACATCCTTGCGGATCGCGCGGATGTTCTCGCGGGCGATGATCCGCGCTCCGATGGCGGCCTGGATGGGCACCTCGAACTGCTGGCGCGGGATGAGCTTTCGCAGGCGCTCGGTCATCATCGTGCCGTACCCGTAAGCCTTCTCCCGGTGGACGATGGAGCTGAAGGCATCCACCTTCTCACCCTGCAAGAGGATGTCGACCTTCACGAGATCGGCGGTCTGCGACCCAGCCGGCTCGTAGTCCAGGCTCGCGTAACCCTGCGTCTTGGACTTGAGCTGATCGAAGAAGTCGAAGACGATCTCACCGAGCGGCATGTTGTAGCGCAGCTCGACGCGGTCTTCGCTCAGGTAGTCCATACCGAGCAGCGACCCGCGCCGGGACTGGCACAACTCCATGACCGTACCCACATAGTCCTTGGGCAACAGGATGCCGACCTTCACCACCGGCTCCGACACCTCGGCAACCCGACCGTCGGGGTACTCGCTGGGGTTGGTGACCGTCACGGTTTCGCCTGTGTCGGTCGTGACCGTGTAGGTCACCGACGGCGCCGTGGTGATGAGGTCGAGGTCGAACTCACGGGACAGGCGCTCCGTGATGATTTCGAGGTGCAGAAGACCGAGGAATCCGCAACGGAAGCCGAAGCCCAGCGCCACCGACGTTTCGGGCTCGTACTGCAGCGAGGCATCCGAGAGCTTGAGCTTGTCGAGCGCCTCGCGCAGATCCGCGTAGTCGCTGCCGTCGATCGGGTAGATACCCGAGAAGACCATGGGCTTTGGGTCGGTGTAGCCCGGGAGGGCATCGGATGCCGGCTTTCGCTGGTTCGTGATCGTGTCGCCGACCTTCGACTGGCGCACGTCCTTCACACCGGTGATCAGGTAGCCCACTTCGCCGACGCCGAGGCCCTTGGTCGGGGTCGGTTCGGGACTCGAAACACCGATTTCGAGCAGATCGTGCGTCGCCCGGGTCGACATCATCTGGATGCGCTCACGCGGCTCCAGTTTCCCGTCCACCATTCGCACGTACGTGACCACGCCCCGATACGCGTCGTAGACGGAGTCGAAGATCATCGCGCGGGCCGGCGCGTCCGCGTCGCCGGTGGGTGCCGGGATCTCGGCGACGATTCTGTCGAGAAGTTCCTCGACGCCCTGACCGGTCTTGCCACTGACCCGAAGCACATCAGCCGGATCGCCGCCGATGAGGCTCGCGAGTTCCGCCGCGTACTTCTCGGGGTCGGCAGCGGGGAGGTCGATCTTGTTGAGCACCGGGATGATGTGCAGGTCGTTCTCAAGCGCCAGGTACAGGTTGGCGAGGGTCTGCGCCTCGATGCCCTGCGCGGCATCCACGAGCAGAACTGCGCCCTCGCATGCTGCAAGCGAGCGTGACACCTCATAGGTGAAGTCGACGTGACCGGGAGTGTCGATCATGTTGAGCGCGAACGTCCCGGCATCGGTCTGCCACGGCATCCGCACCGCCTGACTCTTGATGGTGATCCCGCGCTCACGTTCGATGTCCATGCGGTCCAGGTACTGCGCGCGCATATCGCGATCGGACACCACACCCGTGATCTGCAGCATGCGGTCGGCCAGGGTCGACTTGCCATGGTCGATGTGGGCGATGATGCAGAAGTTGCGGATCTGCGAGGGTGGCGTGGCTGCCGGCTGCAGCGGCGTGGAGGCACGGGGGGACATATCCGCACGATTCTACCGGCGCGCGTACTGTCGCATCGCCCCTGCCACTGCGCGTCGGCGGGCTACTCTACCGACATGGCGGTCGCGGTGGTTCTCGTTCACGGCATCCGCACCTCGCGAACGATGTGGCGGGCGCAAGAGCAGTACCTGATCGACCGCGGTAACCCCGTGACAGCGGTCGATCTTCCCGGGCACGGATCCCGGATGAGCGAGACGTTCTCGCTGGGCGGGGCCTTCGCAACGATCGATGCGGCTGTTCGCCGTGCCGCGGAGGAACACGGCACCGTCCTGGTGGTCGCTCACTCGATGGGCGGGCTGCTCTCGATCGAGTACGCCGGGAGCGAGGATGCCCCTCCGCTTGCTGGCCTCATCGCCGCATCATGCACCGCGATCCCTCGGGGTGCCGCCCTGCAGACATACCGCCTGCTCGCGCGCGGCTTCGACTCGCTCCCCGACCGCGGAGCATGGCTGAGCGAACGGGTACTGGATGCCACGCTCCCGCCCGAGACGCGGGCGGACTTCGGCGCCGGGGGTTACGCGCTCGACGCGCAAGACACGGCGCTTCGGAGCCTGTCGGTGCTGGATCTGCTGTCTGCACTCAGTCGGATCGAGGTTCCGCTGTGGTTTGTGAACGGACAGTTCGACCAGCTGCGGGTCAACGAGCGACTGTTCACGCGGGTCGCACCGGATGCCGAACTGATTGTTGTTCCACGGACGAGTCACTTGGTCACGGCCATGCGACCGCGAGTGTTCAACGCGGTCCTGAACCTCGCGCTCACGACCATCGAGCAGACCTGGTAGACTCGCTGATTGGCTTGTGTGTGGGTTTTGCCCTCACGATCGCTGGTGGACGCCCCTCTCTCGTCGCCGGCAGTCCATCCATCACTCGAACGAAAGAACGTCTCCACGTGGCGAACATCAAGTCGCAGATCAAGCGCAACAAGACCAACGAGAAGGCTCACGAGCGCAACAAGGCCGTCAAGAGCGCGCTGAAGACCGAAGTGCGTCGCACCCGCGAGGCCATCGCCGCCGGCGACAAGGTCGCCGCCGAGAAGGCTCTTGCCACGGCGACCAAGAAGCTCGACAAGGCTGTCAGCAAGGGCGTCATCCACGCCAACCAGGCTGCCAACCGCAAGTCGTCGATCGCCAAGCAGGTCGCGGCTCTCTAAGCCTCACGCTTCACACAAAGCCCGCCCTTCGGGGCGGGCTTTGTCGTTATCCGACGGTCAGCTCCCGAACTCACTGCGCGTCGCGACCACCGTCACAAGTCGCTCTAGGGCGAAGATCGGGTCGCGGGAGGCTCCCTTGACTTCGGCATCCGCTCGTGCCGCCGCCTGGATCGCCCGGCCCAGGGATTCCTCGTTCCAGCCGGCCAGATCCCGACGAGCACGGTCGACCTGCCAGTCCTTCACGCCGATCCGGGCAGCGATCGCGGCGGATGACTCGCGCAGACCGGCAACGCGCGCCATCGTTCGCAGCTTTGATGCGATCGCCGCGACAAGTGGCACCGGATCAGCGCCGCTCGCCAATGCGTGCCGCAGGGTGATCAGCGCTTCGCCGTAGCGTCCCGCGATCGCAGTGTCCGCCACCGCGAAGGCCGTGGTCTCGACGCGACCACCGTAGTACCGCCGCACGATCTCTTCGGTGACATCGCCATCGACATCCGCGATCAGCTGCTGACACGCTGCAGCGAGCTCGGTCAGATCGTCGGAGAATGCCGAGACGAGCGCTCGCAGGGCTGCGGGCGCTATGCGCTTGCTCACTCCGGCGAACTCGGCGGCGGCGAAGTCGTAGCGGTCGCTATCGCGCTTGATGGCCGGGCACGCGATCTCGACGGCATCCGCCGTGCCGCTGCGGATCGCGTCCAGGAGCTTCTTGCCCCGCACGCTCGCGCCCGTGTGGCGCAAGACGACAGTTGCACCTTCTTGGGGCGCCTCGAGGTAGGCGAGCGCTTCGGTGAGGAACGAGTCGGATGCCTTCTCGACCCCGAACACGCGCACGAGGCGCGGCTCGCCGAAGAGGGAGGGCGAGGTGACGGTCAGCAGCGTTCCCGCGACGTAGTCGTCGGCGCGGAGATCGGTCACCTCCACTGCCGGATCCTCGGCGCGCACGTAGTCCCGCAGGCCAGCGATGGCTCGCTCTGCACAGACGTCTTCAGGACCTGACACCAGCACGATGGACGCGGGGCGCGGATCACGCCACGGCACCTGCCGGATCGCCGACTTCGAGGAACTCGAGCGACGGGGTGCGGCCATGCCGAAAGCCTATCCGGCACCCGCGACAGACGCGGTGCGCTCCCGCCACAGGGCGAGGGTGTCGCCCTCTCCGACGACCGCGACGATCCCATCCTGGTCGGTGCGTCCGACGGCGCTGCCCTGCAGCATCGCCAGTGTCGTTGCGGTGGGGTGCCCATAGGTGTTGTCGGCTCCCACGCCAATGAGTCCGATGCGCGGTGCGATCTGGTCGTACAAGCCAGGGTCCTGGTCAGCGCTGCCGTGGTGCGACACTTTGACGACCTCGACGGCGCCGCGGATGCTCGCGCGCAGCATCCGTTGCGGATCCGCCGAGAGATCGCCGAGAAAGAGCGATCGGGGGACGCCGCCGCCTTCGATGCTCACGGTCACCGACGAGTCGTTACCCGCAGCGAACAGCGCTGTGGCACGCGGCCAGAGCACGCTCCAGTGGGCGCCACCGAGCGTTCCGGTCATCCCGTGCTGCGCCGAGACCACTTCCGCTCCAGCTTGCGCGAGATCTGCCAAGAGCCGTTCGTCGGCACTTCCGTCCGTCGGACCGTGGAGTACGGTCGCGG
The DNA here is from genome assembly GCF_038150145.1 of Microbacterium schleiferi. GTDB lineage: Bacteria > Actinomycetota > Actinomycetes > Actinomycetales > Microbacteriaceae > Microbacterium > Microbacterium schleiferi_B. The sequence goes on along the minus strand of NZ_JBBWSA010000005.1, from coordinate 226,298 downwards.
CGCGCCCTATCACCGCCTCGGTGCCGCCCACGTGGTCTTTGTCGAAGTGAGTCAGTACGAGCAGGTCGAGGCGTGTGACGCCGACTCTGTCGAGGCATGCGCTCATCAGCGCGGGGTCGTGGCCCGTGTCGATGAGCGCCGTGGCTCCTTCGCTACGAACGAGCACCGCGTCGCCCTGGCCCACATCGCACATCAGAATGGACCAGTCACCGGGGATCCCCCACCTCTGCGTGATCGTGGTGACCACCGTTGTGCAGGTGAAGACGGTGACGACAGCTGCGACCAGGAGCGCCGAACCGCGGCGGATGCGGGCGGACCGTCGATTCTGTCCTGGTAGGCCCAGCGCGAGGGCGACGAGTGCGCCCACCAGAGCCAGTGCGAGTGCACCGACCAGCCCGTCCGCCCAGGGAATCCGCGCGAAGGGCAACCCGCTGGCGACATCCGCGATCCCGGCGATCCACGTCGCCGGGAGCCACGCGAGTGCCGCCAGGCCGCTTTGAAGCACAGGGAATGGCGCGGCAAGGCAGGCGGCGAGCCCCAGCACCGTCGCTGCAGGGGCGGCGGGCGCTGCGAGCAGATTCGCTGGCACTCCCCAGAGCGGCACCGACGGATCGATCAGCACCAACAGCGGGCCGCACGCCAGTTGCGCGGCAAGCGGCACCGAGAGGGCGAGCCCTAGCGGGGCAGGCATCACTCGCGTTAGCCCCGATGCGAGCGGCCGGGCGAGCGTCAGGAGGGCGGCCGTGGCAGCCACCGAGAGCGCGAACCCCAGAGAGCCCGCCAACCAGGGGTCGGCCAGGAGCAAGATGACGACGGCCGCGCTCAGCAGGGCGACACCGGCGCCAGCGCGACCCAGAAGAACGGCGATCATGGCAATTCCGGCCATCATCGCGGCACGAACGACACTCGGCTCCGGCGTGACCAGAATGACGAACCCGACGAGCGCGCCGAGACCTGCGATCACACGCACGCGGCGGCCTGCTCCCAGCCCAGCCGCAACGACGAATGCGATCCCCACGACGAGCGCACAGTTGGCGCCAGAGACCGCGGTGAGGTGGGACAGCGAGGATGCCTTCATGTCGGCATCCGTCTGGGAGCTGACAGCTGACGTGTCCCCTACCGCGAGCCCCGGAACGAGCTCTCCCCCGCCGCCGGGAAGCCCCGCCGCGGCGCGGACGAGCGACTGCCGCAGGTCGGCTGCGACGCGCAGGATGCCGGTTGGCGGTTCGACGATCTCTGTCTCGTGCGCCAGGATCTGCACAACAGCACGATCGCCCGGATACGCCGGCCTGCTCGTTCCGCTCATGCGCACACGTGCGCCGACATCCAGCGCGCTGCTGGCCTGCTCGCCCGACACGCGAACTGCCGCGTCAATCCACCCGGTGAGAGCACCTCCATCGGTTCCGAGGAGTCGAATCGAGGCATCGAACGCGCGCTGGCCGCCAGCGCGTGGCTCGACTTTCCCGCTGACGATCGCCTCGACCTCGACCACACGCGAGCCGCTCCCGAAGGCTTCGAGCGCGGCATCCCGCCCAGGCTGCGCCAACAACACATGGATGCCGACCGCAGCGCCCGCCGCGAGGGCCACGACAACAACAGACAAAACGCCCACGCTGGCCGGGGCACGCCGAGTCACGCCACCCAACTCCGGCGCAACGGTCGACGCACGCCGTCGCGGGAGCGCACCGAGCACAACGCCCCCGCCGATGCCGGCCGCCGCCAGCGCCCCGACCGTCATCGGCGCCAGCGCAGGAGCGTTCACCAGCACGAAAGCCGTCGCCCACGCCACCACTGCGGCCGGCACGAGCCGCGCGGCCCGCCACCGCCGCCCTCCCCTCAGCACACGACGCCCCGCTCACACCGTGACGAGATCACGAATGGACTCGAGCATCTTGGGTCCGATCCCCGACACCGACAACAGGTCATCGACGCTCGCGAACCGCCCGTTCGCCTCCCTCCACTCGATGATCCGTCCGGCAATAGCCGGCCCCACGCCTGGAAGCGTGTCGAGGGCTGCCTCATCCGCAGTGTTCAGATTCACGCGGCCGTCCGCCGCGACACCCGCGGGTCCAGCCGCCGACACCTCCCCCACCCGCGGCACGATCAGCTGCTCGCCGTCCGACACGGGGCGCGCAAGATTCACTCCAGAGGACTCAGCATCATCGGCGAACCCACCTGCCGCGGCCACGGCATCGACGACCCTCGCATCGGGATGCAACACATACAACCCGGGGGCGTTCACGGCCCCCGAGACGTGAACGTAGAGCGAGACGGACGCCGTGGCCACCGTCACCGGCGCCGAAGTCATCGACTGAGCGGATGCCGCGCCCCGGACAACGCCGACGATCACGGCAATCGCGAGACCGCCAAGGGCGAGGATGACGACCGCACCGACACCCCAGCGCCGACGATCCTCGCGCGCAAGCCCACCCACACCGCGACGCTAGGCCGACCGCCGAGCCCGTGAAGAACGTGGCGACCCGAGCGGTGCGGAAGCTCTCGCAGACCTGCCGTGGGGAGGAAGGGTCAGTTCGTGCTGAAGCTGACGACCTTCGGAGCGCGAACGATGGCTCGCGTGATCTCGCGCCCGGCCAGCGAACGAACGACCCGCTCGTCTGCGCGAGCCAGCGCCTCCAGGTCGGCACCGTCGATCTTGGCCGAGACTTCGAGCGTTCCACGCACCTTTCCGTCGATCTGCACAACTGCCGTGACCGTGTCCTCGACCAGCAGCGTCGGATCGGCCTGACGCCACCCGACTAGTCCGACGAAGGGCTCGTAGCCGAGCGCTTCCCACATCTCCTCTGCCGTGTGCGGGGCGAACAGGTCGAGAATCATCGCCACCGCTTCGGCCGCTTCCCGGACGGCAGGGTCCGCGGGTCCCGCACCGGTGTCAATGGTCTTACGGATCGCGTTGACCAGTTCCATCAGGCGAGCGACGACGACGTTGAACTTCGTCTGCTCGATCAGACCCGGGGCTTCGGCCCAGAGGCGGTGGGTGACGCGGCGCAGCGCAACATCGCCCTCAGCCCACACGACATCCGGTTCGCTCGTGACGTCTTGCGCGATCCGCCACGCACGCGAGAGGAACTTCTGCGCACCCGTCGTGGAAACGTCAGCCCAGTCCTTGTCGTCCTCGACGGGGCCCGCAAAAGCAAGAGCCACGCGCAGCGCGTCGGCGCCGTGCGTCGCGAGCTCCTCGTGGAAGAGCACGAGATTGCCCTTGCTCTTCGACATCTTCGTGCCGCCCAGAATCACCATGCCCTGGTTGATGAGGCTTGAGAAGGGTTCGGTGAAGTCGACAAGTCCCATGTCGAAGAGGACCTTGGTGATGAACCGCGCGTAGAGCAGGTGCAGGATGGCGTGCTCGACGCCTCCGATGTAGAAGTCCACCGGCGCCCAACGCTGTGCCTCTGTCGGGTCGAACGCCACCGAGTCATTGCCCGGAGACAGGAACCGGAGGAAATACCACGAGCTGTCGACGAACGTGTCCATCGTGTCGGGGTCACGGAGAGCCGCGGCACCGGTCTCGGGGTCGGTGGTGGCCATCCACTCCGATGCTGCGCCCAGCGGCGACGTTCCCTTGGGCGCCAGGTCGAGGCCGTGTGCGTCGGGAAGCCGCACGGGCAGCTCGTCCTCGGGCACCGGCACGATCCGACCGTCCTCGGTGTGCACCATCGGGATCGGCGTTCCCCAGAAGCGCTGGCGGGAAATGAGCCAGTCGCGCAGGCGATAGGACTTTGACGCGCGACCGGTTCCGGCAGCTTCCAGCTCCTCGGTGATCCGCGTGATGGCATTGCGCTTACTCAGCCCATCCAGCGACCCGGAGTTGATCAGACGCCCCTCACCGGTGAGCGCCACACCCGTCTTCGCGGGATCGATCGATTCGATGTCATCGGCATCCTCCGACAGCGGCCCGTCTTCAGCGATGACCGGAATCGCGCCGGTGGCAGGTGCCGTCGTGTCGACCACAACACGGATGGGGAGACCGAACTCCCGCGCGAAGTCGAGGTCACGCTGATCGTGTGCTGGGACTGCCATGACCGCGCCGTGGCCGTAGTCGGCCAACACGTAGTCGGCGGCCCAGATCGGCAAACGCTCACCGTTGATCGGGTTGATCGCGTAGCGGTCCAAGAACACGCCGGTCTTGGGGCGATCCGTGTTCTGACGCTCGATCTCGGTCTGCTTCTGCACGGTCTCGAGGTAGTCCTGGAACCGCATCCGTACCTCGGGCGTTGAGCCGGATGCCAGTTCCGCAGCCAGATCGCTGTCGGGAGCGACAACCATGAAGGTTGCGCCGTACAGCGTGTCGGGCCGGGTCGAGAAGACCGTGACCTTCTCGGCGCGACCCTCGATCTCGAAGTCGATATCGGCACCTACTGAACGGCCGATCCAGTTGCGCTGCATCTGAATGACCTTGTGAGGCCAGAAGCCCTCAAGCTGGTTCAGGTCATCGAGCAGGCGATCGGCGTAGTCGGTGATGCGGAAGTACCACTGCGTGAGCTTCTTCTTGATGACTTCAGCGCCGCAACGCTCACAGTGGCCGTCAACGACCTGTTCGTTTGCCAGCACCGTCTGGTCGACCGGGCACCAGTTGACCGGGCTCTCCTTGCGATACGCCAGCCCGCGCTCGAACAGCCGCTGGAACAGCCACTGGTTCCACTGGTAGTACTCCGGGTCGCTGGTGTGCAGCACCCGATTCCAGTCGAACGACACCCCGTAGGAACGGAAACCGGCCTTCTGCTGGTCGATGTTCGCGTAGGTCCACTCACGCGGGTCAGCCCCGCGCTTGATCGCCGCGTTCTCTGCCGGCAGACCGAACGAATCCCACCCGATCGGGTTGAGCACGTTGTAGCCGCGGTGCCGCCAGCTGCGGGCGACGATGTCGGAGTAGAGGTAGTTCTCGGCGTGCCCCATGTGCAGGTCACCCGACGGGTACGGGAACATCGCGAGCACGTACTTGCGTGGACGCGTGTCATCGGCCCCGCCCGCGCGGAACGGATCGGCGGCCGCCCAGCGCTCCTGCCACTTGGCCTGGACCGCTTGCGGGTCATACCCGCCTTCGGGACCGTGGGCGGCAACGGTGTCGGTAGGGGCCATCTGACTCACGTAACGGGTACCAATCGGGATGCAGGGAAGACGCGCGAAAGCGCACCATCCAGGCTACCGGATGCCTGGAATCACGCGCCCGGGGCCGCTGTCGCCCAGCTCGGCGGGACTGATGCGCCGAGAGCGGCGAGTGGTCCACGCGCTTTCACGACGACCTCCGCTACCTCCGACGATGCCTGCGAGAGCCAGGTGATGCCGCCGCCCGCGCCGACGTAGGCGTGATCCTGCTCGATGACAATCGATCGAATCACCATCGCGAGGTCCAGGTCTCCCTGCGGTGAAATCCAACCGAAGCATCCGGCGAAGAGACCCCGCGGCGCACCCTCGAGTCGGTGCAGAATTGACATCGCTGAAAGCTTCGGCGCACCCGTCATGCTGCCGGCAGGAAATGTCGCGCCGAGCAGGTCGCCGACCTGGATGTTGGGGCGGAGGTCGCCCGCAACCGTGCTCACGAGTTGATGCACGGCTGGATAGGACTCGACGTCGAAGAGTCGCTCGACAGTGACGGTGCCGGTCTGGCAGATGCGCGAGAGGTCGTTTCGCATCAGGTCAACGATCATGACGTTCTCGGCCCGCTCTTTGACGTCAGCGCGCAGATCTTCAGCGAGTTCGGCATCGACTTCCGCGTCAACCGAGCGAGGACGGGTTCCCTTGATCGGGTGAGTCCGAATGCGGCCGTGGTCGGCCTCCAGAAACTGCTCGGGACTCGCGCTCAAGAGCGCTCGGTCGGCGATCCGCACGAAGCCACCATGGTGAGCACTGACTCCTCGTCGCAGGCGCCGGTATGCAGCCAGCGCATCGACGGCGCCTTGCACCTCGAATCGCGTCGTGAGGCACAGCTGGTAGGTGTTTCCCTGGCGGATCTGCTCGCGGCACTCCTCGATCAGAGCGGCATAGGTGGTCGCGTCGTGTCGTGCTGACGCCACCACCGGCGTCGGCTGGGGAATCTCACCCCGACGCGGCAGGTCCAGGAGGCCCGCAGCGAGCTCTCCAGCGTCACCCGCCGCAAACACTGTCGCGATGGATGCCGCATGGTCGAACTCGACGACAGCGCGCACCTGCATCCATCGGGCGTCGCCGCCCGAGTCCGGGAACGATGGCGCCCCCGCCCGCCGCGCACCGGCGTCGTAGTCGAACCAGCCAACCCATGCCCCGGGCCGCGGGCCACGCTCACCCGAGCGCGAGTCGTCCTCGGCAGCACTCCCCCGCAAGACCACCCGCTCGACAGCATCCGAGGCGACGGGCTCACCAATACCAACCCAACTCTTCCCGGTGGTCGCACCGGGGCCGGCATCCAGCCAGAACGCGTTCTCGTACCGATGCGCCCATCCGCAGAAGACCTGCTCGGGGTCACGCCACGCCGCCAGCGGAACGTTCGACGGCGGCGTGGTCACGCCTCACAGGCTAAACGCTGTCGGCGGCTCTACGCTTCAAGGATGAACGAGTGGCTCACGTGGCTGCTGGATACGGTGCAGGCAGTCGATCCGGTGGTGCGCACCCTCGTGGCAGGTCTTGCCATCATGCTCGAGACCAGTGTTCTGGTCGGACTCGTGGTTCCGGGCGACACGATTGTGATCATCGCCGGCACCGCTGTCGGCAGCCCGTGGGAGGGGGTGGCGCTGGGGGTCGCAGTCGTGATCGGCGCGCTCATCGGCGAAAGCATCGGTTTCTGGCTGGGACGATTCCTCGGCCCGCGCATCCGATACTCACGCCTCGGTGCCCGCATCGGTGAGCGTTCGTGGATCAGGGCCGAGCTGTACGTCAACCGGCGTGGTGGGATCGCGATCTTCCTGAGCCGATTCCTGCCGGTCTTGCATTCCCTGGTGCCGTTGACGGTCGGGATGACCGGCTTCGCGTACCGGCGGTTCCTCGCGTGGACAGCGCCTGCCTGCATCCTGTGGGCGACGATCTACGTCTCGGTCGCGTCGGCCGCAGCGGGGACCTACCGCGACCTCGCTGACAGCGCTCACTACGCCGGATACATCTTCGTCGCCGCCATCGCGCTGTTCATCCTGGCGATCTACGTGGGCAAGAAAGTGCTGCACCGCATCGAGCGGCGGCACATGGATGCGGGTGACGAGCGCACTCCGTCGGAAGATGCCCCACGAAACCCGACCCTCGATGGCATGACAGACTGAACGGGTGCCCGGACCGGAGGAAACCCCCGCGCCCCCCAAGATCCTGTGGCTCGCACGACTTGAGCGACGCTTTCACACCTGGCGGGAGCGACGCGCCCGCGCGCGCGGCCTCAAGCCCACCGTGACCCCGTTTGCGGGGTACGGCGGCGATGGCTGGATTCGGGTTCTCGGACGCGTGCTGATCGTTCCGCCGCGTAAGCCGCGCGGCGGCGGGGAGTATGCCTCGGTTCGAGGCTGGCGCAGCTTTCTCGCGGTTCCGGTCGGCTTCGCTCGTGTGGACGTCACTGTCGCGGGCCACACGCACACAGTGAAAGCGGACCGGGGCGGTGTCGTGGATGTCGTGCTGGATGCCGCGCTGTCGCCCGGATGGCAAACGTTCACGATGACCGTCGAAGGCAGCGCTCCCGTTGAATCCCGCGTGTTCGTCGTTGCGCCGGATGCGCGCTTTGGCATCGTCTCGGATGTCGACGACACCGTCATGGTCACAGCACTGCCGCGTCCGCTGCTTGCGGCGTGGAACTCCTTCGTCGTCGACGAACACGCCAGGCAGCCGGTTCCTGGGATGGCTGTGCTTCTCGAGCGGCTTGCGCGCGAGAATCCGGGCTGTCCTGTCGTGTACTTGTCGACGGGGGCATGGAACGTCGCGCCGACGCTGGTGCGCTTCATGCGACGCCACCTCTTCCCGCCCGGAGCGCTCCTTCTCACCGACTGGGGTCCCACCCATGACCGGTGGTTCCGCAGCGGACGAGCCCACAAAGAGCACAGCCTGCAGCGCCTCGCCGAGGAGTTCCCCGACATCCGCTGGCTGCTCGTGGGCGATGACGGGCAGCACGACGACGCGATCTACACGGCCTTCGCCAGCGAGAACCCCGGACACGTCGCGGCTGTCGCGATCCGCCGCCTCTCCCCTGCTGAAGCCGTGCTCGCTGGCGGACGAACCGCAGTGAACGACCACTCGGCAGCCGAAGTGCCGTGGGTGACGGCATCCGACGGGGCGGGGCTGCTCGACCGGCTCCAAGCTGCTGGGGTATCCCCCGCGTAGTCTTGCCGCATGTGCGGACGGTTCGTGGTGGCAAGCGTTGGAACCGAACTGGTGGGGATGCTTCGCGTCGACCTCGTCGGCGATGACCTGCCCGGACCGTCGTTCAATATCGCACCGACCGACAGGGCCGCGATCGTCCTCGACTCGGCGAAGTCCGAACCCCCTATTCGGCGGCTGGAGAGCGCCCGCTGGGGCCTGGTCCCCGGGTGGGCGAAGGACCTCTCGATCGGGGCACGAGCATTCAACGCTCGCTCCGAGGAGCTCGAAGACAAGCCGATGTTCCGGGCCGCGCTCGAGAAGCGGCGCGCGATCGTCCCCGTGACCGGCTACTACGAGTGGCATCGCACGGATGCAGGCAAGACGCCGTACTTCATCCACCCCGCCGACGACGAGCCCCTGCTGTTCGCCGGGCTCTACGAATGGTGGAAGGACCCGTCGAAGCCCGAGGACGCTGACGACCGGTGGGTACTCTCGTTCACGATTCTCACCCGCGCGTCATCGGGTGGACTCGGATCGCTCCATGACAGGATGCCGGTCTTCATGGATCCCGATCACGCTGACGCCTGGCTCGACCCCACTGTCGACTACCCGCGAGACATCCTGGATGCCGCCGTCGATGCTGCCGAGATGGTCGCCGACACCCTGGAGGTGTATCCGGTCAGCTCAGACGTGGGAAACGTCCGGAACAACTCACCCTCACTGATCGAGCCCGTTCCAGGACCGCCGCTCCCCTAGCGACCGGGCTCAGGTCACGGGGATCAGGCAGCGGGCGCACAGGACGGGCAGGGCATGAGACCGCGACCGGCACCTGCAGTCTGCAGCCGCAACGTCATCACTCGCACCGCGGCTTCATCCAGGCGCTCCGCGGGAAGCGCCCCGGACTCAACGGCGGCGACGATGCCCGCCGTCAGCTCCGCCGCGGTCTGAGAGTTCGTTCCCAACACCGACAGCAGCATGTCGTTGCCCGCGGCGAGGGCGGCTACCGCATTGGACACGGGGTCCCGATACTCGGACAGACCTGACGCCTCCAGCATCCCGAGATCATCGGTGATCGCCACGCCGTCGAAGCCGAGTTCCTCCCGCGCGATGCGGTGCCATTCGCTCGACAGGGTCGCGGGCTTCTCGTCGACCGATGTGTACGCGAGGTGCCCGAACATGAGTAACGGGGCGCCGGCGTCGATGCCTGCCGCGAAGGGAACGGCGTCCGTTTGACGCCACTGATCATATGTCTCTGTCGTCGACGGGATGCCGCGGTGCGAATCTCCGGGGGCTGCGCCATGGCCCGGGAAGTGCTTGAGGGTCGACAGCGACTCAGGTTCCTCGCCGACCACTGCAGCAGCAACATGTGAGGCGCCATTTTCGGGCGTTGTCCCCAGCGCGCGGCGGTAGATGAACATGCTGGTGTCGTTGGTGATGTCGGCGACGATCCCGAAGTTGACCGAGATTCCCGCGCGCTGCACGAGTGCACCGCGCCCGGCGAACGCGAGTTCGGTAGCCTCTGGCGGCTCATTCTTGAGCGTGATCGACGACGGGAAGTCGTCCCACGGCAGGCGCGACACATCCCCACCTTCCTGATCGATGCCCAGTAACGGTGGAACCGCCGGGTCTACCGTGAGCGCCGCGGTGATCCCTCGTAATTGGTCTTCGGAGCCCGGGATGTTCGCACCCATGAGGATGAAGCCGCCGACGCCGGTAGTCGACATGTAGTCGCGAAGCACGCCGGGGTCGGTCGTCGAGATGTGCCCCATGATCACGCTCGCGGCGCGCTCGCTGAGACTCATCGCTGCAACGGCCGCGGTGGCTCGGGCGGTGACGCTCTCGGCTGTGCCGGGGACGACGACAACCTCGCCTGCCGGCGCTTGCGCGGCCACGGATGGCGAGCTCGACGCATCTGCCGCGGACGCGAGGCCGAGACCGCCGAGCACGAAGCAGGACACAGCTGCCGTCGCGATACCCGTGCGTGTCACAGGCGCGAGCGTGCCCGTGGATTCTCGGCGGACCCCGCGGAATCGATGGCGACGTGCCGAACTCACGTGTTCACGGTACCCGCTCTCACGCGCACTACCCTTGTCTTCATGGGGGCAAGCCGCAAAGACCGAGCGATCGCGCGCCGGACGTTCCTCGGCTTCGCGGCAGTGTTCACGACGGCCGGCGTCGTCGGAACGATCACGACCGACAACGCCAAGGCCCGCGCCGCGTTCGATGACGCCCTCGCTCAGTGGGTGGCCTCCGGAGACGCGGTTGACCAATCGGCCGCTGGATTCAGCGCCGCCCAGACGGATGCCATCGCTGCGGCGGCTGAGGCATCGACGGTCATCGAGGTCACGAACGCCGAGATGCTGCAGGAGTCAGCGACGCTCGACGCGCTGCGAGCGTCGTTGGATGCACTGGTCGCAGCGGGGCTGCTGACCATCGCCTCGCCGGGTGAGGTGACGGCTACGACAACCGCACCCGATCCGCGCTCGACACCAGACGTACCCGAGGGCCGAGAGGCTCAGCTCGCGCAGGCGGGATCGCTCGCCGAGGATGCGGCCCACCTGTTCGAGACTGCCGAGACATCCGAGCAGTCGACCTCGGAGCTTGAGGCCGCCACCACTGCGGCGTTGGCCGACATCGACGCCGTCGTCGCGTCGGCTGCAGCTCACGGAGCGGCGGTCGAGGTGCCGAGTCTCGCCTCGCAGGAGACCAAGGATGCGTACGCTGCGGCGGTCGCAGCGCTCGGCGACCCCGCTGCTGGTAGCGCGTCGCAGCGGATCGGCGCGTACCAGCAGTCCTGGACCGCGGTCCAGGACTCGCAAGCCCAGGCCGAGGCCGCGCAGGCGCGGGGCAACAGCGGGGGCGGTGACGGGGGCGACGACATTCAGCCGACTTACATCAACGGCATCCTCATCGCCAACAAGACCTATCGCCTGCCGAGCTGGTACGGGAACGGACTGACCGGCGACACACTCGCCGCGTTCGAGCGGATGCGTGCCGAAGCGGCCTCACTCGGGCACAACCTCTGGATCGCGAGCGGGTTCCGCTCCTATGCGACGCAGGTCAAGGTCTACAACAGCTACGCCTCCCGCGACGGTTCGGCCGCTGCCGACCGCTACTCGGCGCGGCCCGGGCATAGTGAGCACCAGTCGGGCCTCGCGTTCGATCTGAACACCATCACAGAAGCGTTCGGATACACGCCCGAGGGTCAATGGGTTGCCGCTAACGCGCACCGCTTCGGTTTCATCGTGCGCTATCCGCAGGGTAAAGAGGGCGTGACCGGATACATCTGGGAGCCCTGGCACCTGCGGTACCTCGGCGTCGACATCGCCACTGCGGTGTACAACAGCGGGCTCTCACTAGAGGAATATCTGGGCATCACCTCGGTCTACAGCTGAGCACGATTCCCACCGCGCCCGGGGTGACATCGGCGACCTCGGCGAGGCAGTACGATCTCGCTCATGCCCGAATCTCCCGACGCAGTATCGTCGCGCCGACGCTCATTCTTAGAGGACCTGCAGCTGCTCATCGTCATCCTCCTTGGCGTGGTTTCTGTTGCCACCGCGTACGTCTCCTTCCAGGCCGCTCTCTACGGCGGTCAGCAGGCAGCCGCGTACTCTCGCGGTGGGGCGGCCCAGACCGAGGCGGAGTCCATCTACCTGGAGGCAAATCAGCAGTACATGCAGGATGCCGAGACCCTGACGCGCCTCTCGGAGTATCAGATCGAGATGGATGGCGCCGACCCGGACGTCGCGGCTGCGGCAGCCGAGAAGTACGACCAGTTGTACTTCACGAGCGTCTCGGAGGATCTCGACGCCGCCATCGCGTGGGCCCAGGCCGAGAACGAGGCCGACCCGAGCACATACACCGATCCGCAGGGTTCAGAGGACTACCAGGACGCGCTGTTCGGCGCTTGGTCGGACGCGGACGCCGAGGCTGAGGCCCTGCTCGCCCAGGGTGACGAGGCTAATCAGTACAGTGATCGACTGACGCTGAATACCGTGTTGATGGCAATCGCGCTCTTCCTTCTCGGTATCGCTGCCGTGATCCGGAACCGCCGCGCTCAGTGGATTCTCATCGGCGTGAGCAGCGGAATCTTCCTGCTTGCCCTCGGACTGACCGTGATCGTCCCCTTCACCTGGTTCTAGCGCGGACGCGTCGACCTCTCCGCAGGAACCAAGAAGGGCGCCCACATGGGGCGCCCTTCTTCGTTTGGTGGACCTACTGCATCACTACTCGAAACAATCGGGCGACATTCCCCCAGTTCAGGGTCTCGCCGACAGGGCCCGTGAAACCAAGCGTCGGGTCGGTAGCGCGGGTGCTGTGAAGCGAGCGAGGCAACTACGGCCGGAAGAGCTCGAGACGCTCATCGCGCAATACCGCGAGAACGGCAGCGTCACCGCGGCAGCGAAGGCTGTCGGCATCACACGGCAGACCGCGGGTAAGTACCTCTCAGAATTCGGCTTCGTCACCACCCGGCGGATGAGTGACGACGACATCGCTCGCGCTCGCGAAGCCCACGAAGCAGGCAAGTCCGTAAACAGCATCGCCCGCATGATCGGATTCAGCCCGCACACAGTGGTCGGGCGTGAGGAACGAACTGGTGACAGGTTCGGTTTAGGCCGCGAGTGTGAGCGGCTCGGCTAGCTTGGCTTCGAACTCGATGGGCGTCAAGCCGCCGAGGGTGTCCTGGGCGCGCTGGCGGTGATACTTCCGCTCGATCCAAACGACGATGGCGAGTCGCAGCTCCTGCCGGGTCGCCCACCGCTGCTGGTTGAGGACGTTCGTTTGCAGCAGTGACCAGAACGACTCCATGGCCGCGTTGTCCCCCGCAGCGCCGACTCTTCCCATCGATCCGACCATGTCGTGGCGGCGCAACTCGCGGGCCATCGCGCGGCTGCGGAACTGGCTGCCCCTGTCGGCGTGCAGGATGCAGCCGGCGACCTCACCGCGGCGCGCGACAGCATTTCGGACGGCGTCTACGGCGAGTTTCGCGGTCATCCGATCTGAGATCGAGTACCCGACGATTCGGTTGGAGAACACGTCCTTGATCGCGCAGCAGTAGAGCTTGCCTTCGCTCGTCCAGTGCTCCGTGTAGGGTCGGCCAGCAGCGCCCTGTCTGGCTTGCGCCGGGTGGGTTTCTGCTGGCCGCCCTCCGAACCGGACGTGCCCATTCCTGAGCATCCGGCTCTCCATGCGATCACGCCGTGACGCTCGCCCAGGGGTTCGGGATGCGGGTTCCTCGGTAGCGGTAGCGGGTCACGGGGACCTGCCAGGCACGGAAGAACTCGATCCCCTCGGCGCGGATCTGCCACCGGGGCAGGTGCCGTCTGACGAGGGTGCGCATATTCAGCTTCGGGTGCCGCTTCTTCAGCCAGCCCACGATCCGCCAGAAGGCGAAGTGATCGATGACGGTGAAGACGCGTTTGACCACGCCGTGCTGGAAGTAGGCGCACCAGCCCCGCAGCGCCGGGTTGAGGCGGCGCAGCAGGTCGGCGAGCGTTCGATGGGATGCCCGGCGGGTCAGCGTCCGCACCTTGTCCCGGATGGAAGCCAGCGACTTCCGTGACGGGTAGGTGTAGATCGCGGTCTTCCCGCCATGACCTCTGATCCGGCGGCGCTGGATGCGCCACCCGAGGAAGTCGAACCCGGTGTCTATGTGCGTGACCGTCGTCTTCTCGACCGACAGGCGCAAACCCATCGGCGCGAGCACGGTGGCTGTTTCGTCCCAGAGCGCTTCGGCATCCTCGCGGGTGCCGCGGACGAGGACGACGAAGTCGTCCGCGTAGCGGACCAGCTTCATCGTCGCGCCCCCGGCGCGTTGATGCTTCGTGCGCGACCATTGCGGGCCGAGCATGTCCCACTTGCGTTGGAAGTGCTCGTCCACCACGGACAGGGCGATGTTCGCCAGCAGTGGCGACAAGATCCCGCCTTGCGGGGTGCCGGTGAACGTGTCCCTGTTCACGCCGTCCTCACTGAGGACGCCCGCTCTCAGGAACCCGCGGACCAGACGCAACACACGCTTGTCGACGACCCGCGCCCTGACGCGCTGCATGAGCGCGTCGTGGTCGATCTCGTCGAAACACGCGGTGATATCCGCTTCGAACACCTGCACGTAGCCACGTGAGGCGTAGTAGTGGATCTCCGCGATCGCGTCCTGCGCCCGCCTGCGCGGCCGGAACCCGTACGAGGACGGCTGGAAGTCGGCCTCGAAGATCGGTTCCAGCACCAGCTTCAAAGAGGCCTGAACGATCCGGTCCGTCATCGTCGGAATCCCGAGCTTGCGGACCTTGCCGTTCGCTTTCGGGATCGACTTCTGACGCACCCGCTCTGGGACGAACTCGCCGTGCTTCACGCTCTCGCGCAGCTCGGCGAGCATCCCGTGCACCTTCTCCGGCGGGACGGATCGCGGGGCGATTCCGTCGACTCCGGCGGTGCGGCCTCCCTTGTTGCCCGCCACCCGGCTCCACGCCGCAACGAGGAACCCGGGGTCATAGACCAGGTTGAACACATCATCGAAGCGACGACCGGGGTCGGTCGTCGCCCATTGGTGCAGTTTCGTCTGCATTCTCAGTACCCGCGCCCACGCCTCCTGAGTATCGGCTGGCCACGGAACATCCGCATTCACGGTTGTGTCTCCCTTACTGCTTGTCGATCCTGCGATCACACTGGACCCCTTCGCCATGCGGCCGGCTTTCCCGGCCTCGGACTACTACGGGCCCTCCGTCCCATCCCGGCCCGATCAGCAGGCCGTGCGCTCAGCCCTCGGTGTCGTCGCTGGCGGCGACGCACCTCCGGCGAGGCCGGGATAGTTCCCACGTTCACTCTCGAACCCTTCGACGGGATCGGCACCCAGTTATGCCCCAGCATCCTCGCCACGGCTACGCCGCAGGCTTTCACCGTGGCCTCCCGACCGGCGACATCACCCAGCCCAGGAGTTCCCCTCACCGCCGAAGCCGTGAAGGTGCGCGATGCAACCCGACCCGCATCCGCCAGGTTGGAGTCGGTGGTCTCGTATTGAGAGGCTTTCAGCCACTGGTTCCTATCCGTATGCCTCTCCGTCTCGCTAGCCGAGCCCGCACCATCTGGCAGTTCTGGCACGACTCGTCGTTGTCGAGGACTGCTCCACCCAACCCGCTCACGCCAACGGGCCAGATCGTCCTCCAGCTATCACACGCCTGCTGCGACAGGCGCCGAGCGGTGTCCTTTCACCACCGCAAGGTTCAAGAGCGCCTCGTGGCGCTCGATGTCCGCGAGCCAGAGCCGGTTCGGTGCATCGGCGCGGAACACGCGCTGGACGTGGTCGTCGAACACGGGCGGCCCGGCCTTCTTCCCCTTCCCGCGTCGCCGGCGTTGCGCGGACGAGAGAATCCCCGCCTGCGAGCACAGCTTCCACGCCGTCCGCCGGCTCATCCGCCACCCCGCTCGGCGGGCCTCGTCGGCGAGGTATCGGTAGCCGAACGTCGGGTCCTCGTGGTGCGCATCATGCAGCGCGTTGATCCGATATGCGCGGAGCACGTCCGCGTCCCGGACGGGGTCGTTGCGCCACCGGTAGTAGGGCTGGCGGGCGAGCTTGAGAACCCGGCACGACACCGTCACGGGGATCCCCGCGTCGGCGAGCTCAGATACGAGCGGGTACGTCATTTTGGGGAGCCACCAAGCCGCAGGTTCGCCTGCGACAGATACGCCGCCGCACGGCGGAGGACCTCGTTCTCCTGCTCGAGCAACCGGATCCGCTTCTTCAACTCCCGCGCCTCGGCGGCGTCCGCGGCGGTCTGGCCGGGACGGTTACCGTCTTCGACGTCGGCTTGACGGAGCCAGTTCTGCAACGTCGCTTCGCTGATACCGAAGTCGGCGGCGATCTGTTTGATGGTGACGCCGCTCTCGCGGCTGCGAGCAACCGCAACAACGTCCTCGCGGAACTCTCTGGGATAGGGGCCGGGCATGATGACATCCTCCCCGTCAGCGCCTCCCGGCACTAACGATCAGTTGTCACCAATCCGTTCCTCACGCCCGTCAGAGCACTGCGGTAGTTCGCTCGACGCGCATGGTTTCTCCCGGCGCGCGGCGTCGAGTACGGTCCAAGGCGTCAGGGAACTCCTGGTCAAGTGTCCGATGAGCGACGAACCGGCGCCGCGCCAGCCCGTACCGCTGGGCCCGACACCAACGCCCAGGGACTCGGACGAGGCATGCGGTCACGCGTGGGCGGTCAAGGCATGTTGCAGTTGACGCACCCGCTCCGCGCCTCTTCTCGGGCGGACTACGCGCGCGTTGCCAACGGACAGAATCGCCCGCTGACGTCGCAGTACCCGTCTTTGGATTGCGCGCAGCCGTCCCTCGCACGGGCAGCGCCCGTATAGGGATCGTTGGCTGGTGAGGTCGACTAATACGTGTATATACTCGTTTCTGTGAAAACGGACTGCTATTGCACGAGTCTTCGTGTGGCGGCGCGGCGGGCGTCTGCGATCTATGATCGTGCGCTCGAGCCGGTCGGCGTCAATGTCGCTCAGTGGGGGCTGTTGCGCCGGTTGCCTCCTCCAGATGCGGAGCCGATCACGATTCAGGCCTTGGCGGAGCGGGCCGAGCTCGAGCGCTCGACGGTCGCTCGGAACGTTCGCGTCCTCGTGAAGCTCGGGTTGGTCGAGATGACGACCTCGCGTGACGATCGCCGGGCATCCGCTCTTCGATTGACGGAGAATGCCGTCGCTGTCACGGCGGAGGCGTTGCCGCTGTGGCGAAGTGCCCAGGCGGAGATTGAAGAGATTCTCACTGCCGACTCGGCCGCTGAGCTGCGTCGACTGGCGCTGGCGCTCTGAGCTGGATCCCGGCGCTCAACTCGAAGGATCAATGATATGCCACTTGTCAAAGTCAATCTGCTCGAGGGCCGTAGCGCTGCCGAGAAGGAGGCGATTGGTGCCGCCGTCCAGGCGGCGCTGGTGGAGAATCTGGGTGTCCCGGATGAGGATCTCTATCAGATCTTCAACGAGCTGTCCTCGGACAACTTCCGTCACACCGACGGGTACCTGGGTCTCACGTACACGCGACAGTTGCTGATCATCGAGATCACATTCCTCGTCGGTCGAGGCGACGACGTGAAGAAGGCGCTCCTCGCTGACATCAACCGCAACCTGGTCACGGCCGGAGTCGTCAGCCCCGACGACGTCTTCGTCACCATCACCGAGATCGGACTCGCGAACATCTCGTTCGGTCGTGGTCTGGCGCAGCGCGCTCGCGCCACTCCCGAGGGAACCGACTCGTGAGGCTTGCGGTCGTCGGGGGGCGCGCCAAGATCATCCGCGGGGCGACGGCATTCGACGTCGCCGAAAACAGTGGTGGGCGGTTCGGGCCGGCCGCTCCCGCCGTCTACGAGCAGTGGGCTTCGTTTCGTGGGTGGATGGACTCGGCGTTACTGAGCGGAGGGACGACCTTCGATCCCGCGCAGGCGGACGCGCCATCCCCGGCACCGCGGCAGATCTTCGCAATCGGTCTCAACTATCGCGCACACCAGGTCGAGTCGGGCTTCGCCGAGCCGTCGGAGCCGATGGTGTTCACGAAGTTCGTCTCCTCGGTCGCCGGCCCCGTCGGCGACGTGACGCTGTTCACCGATCAGGTCGATTGGGAAGTGGAGGCAGCTGTCGTCATCGGGGCGACCGCCTATCGCGTCGCCGAAGTGGATGCCTGGTCCCACGTCGCGGGTGTGACGGCGGCGCAGGATTTCTCGGCTCGTGACGTGCAGATGAGGCCCGCGGGCACGCCGCAGTTCAGCCTCGGCAAGTCCTACCCGGCTTTCACGCCCCTGGGGCCCACGCTCCTGACACCCGACGAGTTCGGCGATCCCGACGATATTCCGGTGAAGTGCGTCATCAACGACGTCATCGTTCAGGAGAGCACGACTGCCGACCTGATCTTCTCGGTCCCGGAGCTCATCGCCTACCTTTCGGCGGTGCTCCCGTTGCTTCCGGGTGACGTCATCCTCACCGGAACACCCTCCGGCGTCGGACTCGGAAGAACACCGCCGAGCTACCTCGTCCCCGGCGACGTCATCGAGACGACGGTCGGTGACCAGACCATGCGTCACATCGCGATCGCACAACCACAACCCTTGAAGGAGGCATGATGAGCATCACCCGCACCCTCGACGGACCCGACCTGCCGGCGGGCTTCCCCTTCAGCCTGGCGACCACAGCCAACGGCACGTGCTTCATCAGCGGTATGCCCGCTCTCGGCGACGACGGAAAGTATCAACCGGGTACGTTCGCCGAGGAGGTCGCCCTCGCGTGGAGCAACATCACACGCATCGCGACGGCGTCGGGGTTCACGCAGACCGAGATCGCCTACGTGCAGTGCGTCCTCGCTGACATCGACGACTACTCTGCGCTCAACGACTGGTGGCGACGCCAGTTCCCCGACGCGGCGGCGGCTCCGGCAAGATTCACGTTCCAGGCCGGCGCACTGCCGTTCGGCTGCAAGATCGAGATCCAGGCCGTCGCCGTCCATGCCCGCTGACGTCGCAACCTCGATGCACCTCACGCCGGACGATATCCACGCTGCCAGCGAGCGTCTCGCCGACAGGATCCGACGAACCCCGGTCATCTGGATCGACGAAGACTCCCTCGGCTCGACGCATCCGGCGTTCTGGCTCAAGCTCGAGTCCCTTCAGGTGACAGGCGCGTTCAAAGCGCGGGGCGCGCTGAACAGCATGCTCGCATCTCCGATCCCCGCGGCAGGCGTGTGCGCGGCGAGCGGAGGAAATCACGGGCAGGCCGTCGCCTGGGCGGCACGACTCCTCGGCGTGCCAGCTGCCGTATTCGTGCCCACGACGTGCCCGCCGGTGAAACTGCAGCGACTCGCCGAATACGGCGCAAACGTCACCGTCACCGGCGATGTCTACGACGAGAGCCTCGTCATCGCTCAGGCATACGCCCATCAGACCGGGGCGCGGTTGATCCACCCATTCGACCAGCCGATGACCGTCGCCGGTGCGGGCACCGTCACGACGGAGTTCCTCGAGCAGGTGCCCTCCCTGCGCACCGTGCTGATGTCGGTCGGCGGCGGCGGGCTGTTCGCAGGTGCGCTCACCGCTCTGGCCGGACTGCACACCACCGCCGTCGGGGTCGAGCCCGTCACCGCACGATGCCTCGGGGCCGCGCTCGACGCCGGTTCACCGATCGATGTCGCGGTCTCAGGTGCCGCCGTCGACAGCCTCGGCCCGGCGCGTGTCGGGCGGATCGCGTTCGACACCGTCACCGCTCATCACGCGCCACGGGTGGAGGTCCCCGACGAATCGATCAGATCAGCACAGCGGACCGCCTGGAACGAACTGCGAATCGGACTGGAGGGCGGCGGCGCCACCGCCCTCGCGGCCATCCTCAGCGGTGCCTACGCACCCGCCTCCGACGAGATCGTCGGCGTCATCGCCAGCGGCGGCAACGTGGACCCCACCCCCTTGGCCGAGCGATGACACGGTCGACCCTCGACGCTGACACCGCACAGCCAGCGCGAGCGCGGATCCATCCTGCCTGGTGGGTCGCCGCGGTCGCCTTCGTCGCTCTGCTCGCCGCGGCGGGCTTCCGCGCCGCCCCGGGGGCGCTCATGGTGCCGCTCCACGAGGAGTTCGGCTGGTCCACGAGCGTCATGTCGCTCGCCGTCAGCATCAACCTGCTTCTGTTCGGCCTGACCGCTCCGTTCGCCGCGGCACTCATGGACCGCTTCGGGATTCGACAGGTCGTTGCTGCCGCCCTCACCCTGGTCGCCCTCGGCGCCGGCGGAAGCGTACTGATGACGGCATCCTGGCAGCTGCTCATCTTCTGGGGACTGCTGATCGGGCTCGGCACCGGATCGATGGCGCTCGTGTTCGCCGCGACCATCGCCAATAGATGGTTCGTCCATCGCCGCGGTCTCGTCATGGGCATCCTCACAGCCGGATCCGCCACAGGGCAGCTGATCTTCCTTCCCCCCGTGGCGCTGCTCGCAGAGACGACCGGCTGGCGGCCAGCCTCCCTCGTCGTCGCCGCGGCCGCGCTTCTCGCCGTACCACTCGTCTGGTTCGTGCTTCGTGATCATCCAGAAGACCGCGGTGCCCTTCCTTACGGCGCCGACCCGGAACAGTACGTGCCGCCCGCGCGAGTCACCGGAGGAGCAGCGCAGCGCGCGATCGAAGGTCTGCTGTTCGCCGCGAAGACCCGCGCGTTCTGGGCACTCGCGATCGCATTCGCCATCTGCGGAGCGACCACCAACGGGCTGATCGGCATCCACTTCATCCCCTCCGCGCACGACCACGGCATGGCGACCACGACTGCGGCGGGCCTGCTGGCCGTCGTCGGAGTCTTCGACATCGTCGGAACCATCGCGTCCGGCTGGCTCACCGACAAGTTCGACCCCCGCAAGCTGCTCATCATCTACTACTCCTTTCGGGGCGTCGGCCTCCTCCTACTGCCGTGGTTGCTCGCCGAGACGATCCATCCGAGCATCGTGCTGTTCGTCGTGATCTACGGGTTGGACTGGGTGGCCACCGTCCCGCCCACCGCGGCGCTCTGTCGGGAGATCTTCGGCGACAGAGGAACGATCGTCTTCGGGTGGGTCTTCGCCGCACACCAAATCGGGGCTGCCATCGCAGCACTCGTTGCGGGCGTCATCCGCGACTCCTTCGGCGAGTACACGTACGCCTGGTGGGGAGGCGCTGCCCTCTGCGCCATCGCCGCCGTGCTGTCCATCGCGATCAAGCGGACACGTGGGGTCGTGACGGCTTCGAAGGCCTGAGCGACCGCCAGGCCCGTAGAACTGGCCTTTGCCCGAACGGGTTCCGTCAGCGTTCGGTGCCCGTATAGGGATCCAATCCGCGCATTGGCAGTACTGCGTCACGCCTTCCGAGCCGCACGCACCACCAACAGGACGAGGTACGTGACGAGTAGCACGATCCCGATCGGGAGCGCCCCCGCCGTAAGGACGGAGTAAGTCACGAACTGCGACAGCGCACCGAGGCGCGCGGCTGCCAACGCCGCAACCCCGAAGGGCAATAGAAGCCCAGCAAGCAACGTCCATGCGACGCTGACCGCGAGCGGCAGCGCCCGCAGCCACTTCGATCGCCCGACCTTGCGTGCGAGCACCCAGCCGGTCGGCAACGCGATCGCCAGCGCGACCACAAGGCATGCCGCGCCGATCATCACGCCGGCACCTTCTTCGCCGACGTTATCGGCGGCCGGGATCGAGAGCAGGAATCCGACGACGGCGAACATGTGCGCCAACGCGGCGGCCGCAGTTGCTGCACCAGCACCGGTCCAGGTGATCGCCCGGTCGAGCGAGCTGCGAGTCCGCGTCTCCATAGGTTGTTCGACAGCCGTAGCCATGGAGACACCATAGCGACGGGCCTCGACGCATCGCTGGCGTCGCGGCTCAGATCCGCGCGAGAGCGGGTAACGATCCTGCCCTGTACATGAACAGCGGTCGCGCCGGATGTCACCTGACGGGAGGTACTCCGGTACCCGGCACATGTACCTCTCGCAGTGTACCCACGGTCGCGGAAGCGCGACCGAACCCGGTACCGAAGACGCGAAAGCAAACGCCCGATCAGACAGACTTACGTATGTCCCAATCGGGCGTCCGTTTGGTGGACCTGAGGGGACTCGAACCCCTGACCCCCTGCATGCCATGCAGGTGCGCTACCAGCTGCGCCACAGGCCCGGATGCTGCCCCGAGAGGCAACTAGAACAGATTACTACATCGGCGGGCGGCAGCCGAACCGACGCAGCATCCGTCCTCAGTCGGTTACCGCCCGCGCCGGCCGATCGATGGGCACGACCGGGCAGTCCTTCCAGAGCCGCTCCAGGCCGTAGAAAGCCCGCTCCTGCTCGTGGAACACATGAACGACCAGATCGCCGAAGTCCAGGAGAATCCACCGGGATTCCTGGCGCCCCTCGCGACGCAGACGCTTGTGTCCGGCCTCGAGCAGCTTCTCTTCGATCTCGTCGGCGATCGCCGCGACATTTCGCTCGCTGCGACCGGTAGCGAGCAAGAAGATGTCGACAAGAGGGAGCGGCTCCGAGACATCCAGCGCGACAAGATCCTCGGCACCTGTCGCCTCAGCCGCCGCTGCCGCGACCGCGAGCATCTGCTTCGATTCGTCGGTAGCCGTCACGCGCGCACTCCTGCACTCGCGTGACCCAACCGACCTGAGCAGCGCGTCATGAGAAGACTCCGGTTGCGAAGGCGAGGATCAGGACGCCTACGAGTGCCAGTGCAAGTACCCCGGCGGTGATCGCCAGGGTCAGCATGAGTCGCGATCCCTTCTCGGGCACAGGGGGTTTGATGATCTCGGCTGTCGTTTTGACGGTGCTGATCGCCGCGCTGGCAGCAATCGGCGTCGGCGACGAGTGCTGCGGGAGCTCCCCGTCGGCAAACGTCGCGTCGATGTCGAGCGCCTCGGACGTGCCAGGCATCTGACCGGTCGTCGCGAAAAGGTCGGGAAGGGCCAAGCTGCCGGTGACCAGCACCTCTCCTGTCGCGTTGACAGGCGCGGTTATACCCTGCGGCGGTGAATCTGTCACGATCAACGCGCTGCCAGTACCGGTCGATCCCGCGCTCGGACGGGAGATGAGCTGGTCAAAACTTGGGCGCGGGTCGGGTTCGGTGGCCATGCCCGCAAGCAGTGCAGAGCCAAGCTGCGGACTCACCGTGCCGCGCTCTACGGGTTCGTCAGAGGCGAGCCCCGCGGCGGCTTGCGAGATCGGATGCTCCGCCGGCGACGCCGGCGGAACCGAAACGAAGGGCGCCCTGTGGTCACCGTCAGTACCGCTCACAGTCAGGGCATCCGTGTTCCCGGTGCGCTCCCGCACACGTCGGCGGGTCAGCGGCGCCCCGTCGGCTGCGACCGTCGGTCCGGTCGGGCTCGAAGTCGGAAGCTCGTCAGCCGATGAAGACCCCTCAGCTGCCGCGGACGTGAACTCGCTCGAGGAGTCAGCTGGCGCTGCAGGCTCGGAAGCGTCTGCTGTTCCGCCGCTGGCGGATGCCTGGTCGCTCGCAGAATCAGCCGAGACCGGCGCCTGCTCGGCATCCTGGTGATCGTCAGTGTCGGCCGACGTCTGAACCGGCGCTGGAGCGGGCGACGCGTTCTCTGACGGGGGCATGATCGGTGTGCCCTCGGGCGTCAGGATCGGGGTTGCGCCCGTGCTGCGGAGCTCCCGAAGCTGCCGACGCGTCAACGGCTGGTTCGGTTGCTGCTCATTCGTCATTCGTTGCTCCGATACAGATGGTGCTTCGCAATGTATTGGACGACTCCGTCAGGAACGAGGTACCACACGGGGTGTCCCCCACGAACCCGTTCCCGACAGTCCGTCGACGAGATCGCCAGCGCAGGGATCTCCAATTGGCTGACGTCCTCGACGGGAAGCCCGTCGGTGTTGAGAACGTGCCCGGGTCGAGAGACGGCGACAAAATGCGCCAACTCCCACAGTTCATCATGATTTCTCCAGCTGAGGATCTGCGCTATGGCGTCCGCGCCGGTAATGAAGTACAAATCCGCATCGGGATTGAGTCGCTGAACGTCGCGCAGGGTGTCGATCGTGTAGGTCGGGCCGTCTCGATCGATATCGACACGGCTGACCGAGAAGCCGGGATTGGATGCCGTTGCAATCACCGTCATCAAATACCGGTGCTCAGACTCCGTGACCTCGTTCTTCTTCTGCCACGGCTGTCCTGTGGGAACGAAGACGACCTCGTCCAGCCCGAAGGAGTCGGCAACTTCGCTTGCCGCGACCAGGTGCCCGTGATGGATGGGATCGAACGTCCCGCCCATCACCCCGATTCGGCGTGCTCGTGCTGCCGACATCGGATGCCTAGTGGCCGTGCCCCGATCGCTGCAGCTCAGCCGCGTGGGTCTCCGCGTACGCCTCTGCCTTGTGTGCGTGGCGGTTGGCGACGTTGCGGTATGACGCAGTCACGAGCGCCAGAAGTCCGAAGACAGCAAGGGCGATGATCCCGAAGATGACGGTCTCCAATGCCACGTTTCCGTGGTGCTCCGACTCTTCTGCGGCGAAGGCGAGAAGCGAGACGAGGGTCATTGAAACTCCGTTCGTGGCTGCGGCGACAAGTGCGCCTACCCAGCTTAGCTCTCAGCCGCGTACCTGACCGGCACCGCGCACCAGCCACTTCGTGCTGGTGAGCTCGGGCAGGCCCATAGGCCCCCGCGCGTGAAGCTTCTGCGTCGAGATCCCGACCTCGGCGCCGAAGCCGAACTCGCCTCCGTCTGTGAAGCGCGTCGAGGAGTTGACCATCACCACCGCAGAGTCCACCTCCGCGAGGAAGCGCTCAGCCGCAGCAGGATCCTCGGTGATGATCGATTCGGTGTGCTGCGACGAGTACGTCCGGATGTGCTCGAGCGCGGCATCCAGATCATCGACGACGCGGATGGCGACATCGAGGCTCAGGTACTCGGTTGCCCAGTCGTCGGGCGTGGCAGGAACGACGCCTTCGGCGCGAGCCGACACGTCGGCGTCACCATGTACGGTCACGCCAGCGGCCTGGAGGGCACCGACAAGATCCGGCACGAGGCGGTCAGCGGCGCCACGATGAACCAGCACCGTCTCGACCGCGTTACAGACACTCGGCCGTTGCACCTTGGCGTTGACGACGATATCCCGTGCCCAGTCAGCTCGCGCGCTCTCGTCGAGAACGATGTGAACGAGCCCGGCTCCGGTCTCGATGACGGGCACGGTTGATTCGGTGACAACCGTCTCGATGAGTTGGGCGCTCCCCCGTGGCACAAGCACATCGATCAGGCCACGAGCCTGCATCATCGCCCGTGCGCCATCACGACCGAAGTCGTCCACGGTCTGGATCGCGTCGGCATCAACACCGACGCTTTCGAGGGCAGCCCGCATGCTCGCGATGAGCGCCCGGTTGCTGTTCTCGGCGGCCGAGCCACCGCGCAACACCACGGCGTTGCCCGAGCGCAGCGCAAGCGCCGCGATGTCGACAGTCACGTTGGGGCGCGCTTCGTAGATGGACCCGACCACACCGAACGGCACCGCTACCTTGGTCAGCGACAGGCCGTTGTCGAGCCGACGCTCCTCAAGCACCCTACCAACCGGATCCGGAAGCTCAGCGACCTCGCGCACCGCTGCCGCCAGTGCCGCGACGCGGGCAGGATCGAGCCGCAGCCGATCCTGGAGCGCCTCCGAAAGCCCGGTCTCCCGTCCGCGGTCCACATCTGCCGTGTTTGCCTCGACGATCACGCCGGTATCGGCTTCGAGTCGGTCAGCCACGGCGTTCAGCATCTCGGCCTTCTGCGCCGCAGTGAGAAGACCCACCGTGCGCGCCGCTCGCTTGGCGTGCTGCATCCGTTCCCGAGCGCCGGTGACGGCATCCGTCGGTGACATCAGCGTGGTTGACATGAGAGCCAGCCTACCGATCGACGGTGATGGGCCCGGTGAGAGCAGAGGCAACCGGGTGTGGGTTCGGAGCAAACCACGTGCCGATGTTCTCGCCGCGCAGCGCCTCGTCAACGCGATCGGCGCTGGTGACGAGAACGCCAACCCCGGCACCGGCAGCCAGCCGCGCCGCGGAGACCTTCGTGGCAGCGCCCCCGGTCCCGACGCTGTTGACGACCACCGATCCGAACTGGAAGCCGTGCAGATCATCGCCGGGTTCCACACGGTGAATGGGGGTTGCGCCAGGCTCGTCCGGCGGCCGCGTGTAGAGAGCTTCGATGTCACTGAGAAGCACCAGCGCATCTGCTCCCACGAGTTGGGCCACCAGCGCAGCAAGTCGGTCATTGTCACCGAAGCGGATCTCGTGAGTCGCGACAGTGTCGTTCTCGTTGACGATCGGAAGGATCCGAAGTCCCAACAGTCGCTCCATGGCTCGCCGGGCGTTCGAGCGGTGGGTCGCGTTCTCGAGATCGCCGGCAGTGAGCAAGACCTGCCCGGCGAGGATGCCGAATCTGTCGAGGCTCGTCTGGTACCGCCACATGAGCACGTTCTGACCCACCGCAGCCGACGCCTGCTGGGTAGCCAAGTCATCCGGGCGGCCGTCGAGCTTCAGAAGCGGAAGAGCTGTCGCGATAGCTCCCGAAGAGACGAGAACGACTTCGGTGCCACGCTCGTGAGCTGCGGCGATCGCCGCGACGATTGCGTCGATGCGCCAGGCATGTTCACCGCTGATCGACGATGATCCGACCTTGACGACAACTCGTCTGCAGCCGAAGAGACCTTCGCGCTCGGTCACACTCACTGCTCGTCGTCCTCCGCCCCGCTCCGTGCTGCCAGCCGTTCGGCCTCGAGTTCCTCTCGCGCCTCGGCCTTGGCATCCATCCGCTCGTGGTAGCGCTCGCGCCGTTGCGCGGTCGTACGCCGCGAGTTCTGGTCGAGGCGAGGATCCGTGCCGCGCGGTGCCGTCATCAGCTCTGCCACCGAACTCAGCGAGGGCTGCCAGTCGAAGATCACTCCGTCGTCCCCGCCGATGACGACGGTCGCGCCCGGTGTTGCTCCGAGGCGGTACAGCTCGTCTTCGACGCCGAGCTTCTCGAGCCGGTCGGCAAGATATCCGACCGCTTCGTCGTTCTGGAAGTCGGTCTGCTGGACCCATCGAAGGGGTTTGGCACCCAGAATGCGATAGATCGGGCCGTACGTACCACCCTCGACGCGAACCGAGAAATCCTGCTCAGCACCACGCGGGCGGATGACGACACGTTCGGGCTTTGGTGTGTTGGCCTCCGCGGCCCGGTGCTCGGCGACGATGGATGCCAGCGCGAAGCTCAGTTCACGCAGGCCGGACCGGCTCACCGTCGAGATCTCGAAGACCCGGTATCCACGTGCCTCGAGTTCTGGGCGCACCAAATCGGCGAGATCCTGAGCCTCGGGCACATCGACCTTGTTCAGAGCGATGACCTGGGGTCGCTCGAGCAACGGCAGCTGCCCCTCGGGAACGGGATAGGCGGCGAGTTCCGCAAGGATCACATCGAGATCTGTGAGCGGATCGCGGCCCGGATCGAGCGTCGCGCAGTCCAAGACATGAACGAGCGCCGTGCAGCGCTCGACGTGCCTGAGGAACTCCAGACCCAACCCGCGACCACTACCTGCCCCCTCGATCAGTCCAGGCACATCGGCGACAGTGAAGCGCACGTCACCGGCTTCGACGACACCGAGGTTTGGGTGGAGCGTTGTGAAGGGATAATCCGCGATCTTCGGGCGTGCGGCTGAGATAGCGGCGATCAGACTGGACTTTCCCGCGGAGGGAAAACCGACCAGTGCAACATCAGCCACGGTCTTCAGCTCGAGGACGACGTCGCCTTCCCAGCCGGGAGTGCCGAGAAGTGCGAAACCGGGCGCCTTGCGCTTCGGTGAGGCGAGCGAGGCATTGCCGAGACCGCCGAGACCACCCGGCGCAACCACGTAACGCATTCCCGGCTCAACGAGATCGACAAGTACCTCGCCCGACGGGTCTTTCACGACGGTGCCCAGAGGAACCGGAAGTTCGATGGATTCGCCAGCAGCGCCCGACCGGTTATCGCCCATCCCGAATCCGCCATTGCCACCAGACCGGTGCGGCGAATGATGGTACGACAGCAGGGTCGTCACTTGCGGGTCGGCGACGAGCACGATGTCGCCGCCGTGACCACCGTTACCTCCGTCAGGGCCAGCGAGCGGCTTGAACTTCTCTCGGCGTACCGACACGCATCCGTTTCCGCCCTTGCCCGCACGAAGGTGCAGGGTGACGCGGTCGACGAAAGTGACCATGCGCTTTCTCCTGTCTTCGGGTGGTTATCAGGGCCGGATGACGGGAAGGGGCGAGCCGAAGCCCGCCCCTTCCGAAAACTGATGTGTCAGCTGCAGATCACTCCGCGGCGGCCACCACGTTGACGACCTTGCGGCCGCCCTTGGTGCCGAACTCCACAGCGCCGGCAGAGAGCGCGAAGAGCGTGTCGTCTCCGCCGCGACCAACGTTCGCGCCGGGGTGGAAGTGCGTGCCCCGCTGACGAACGAGGATCTCGCCCGCGCTCACGACCTGGCCGCCGAAACGCTTCACGCCCAGTCGCTGGGCGTTGGAGTCACGACCGTTACGGGTAGAGCTTGCGCCCTTTTTGTGTGCCATTACTGCGCCTCTTCCTGGGTCTTACTTGATGCCGGTGACCTTGACGCGCGTGAGGTCCTGGCGGTGCCCCTGGCGCTTCTTGTAGCCGGTCTTGTTCTTGAACTTCTGGATGACGATCTTCGGGCCGCGCTCTTCGCCGAGAACCTCGGCTGTCACGCTCACCTTCGAAAGCTTCGCAGCGTCGGTCGTGACGGTGTCGCCGTCCACGAGCAGCACTGCCGGAAGCTCGACCTTGTCGCCGACCTTGGCGGCGAGACGGTCGAGAACGACGATCGTGCCGACCGAAACCTTCTCCTGGCGGCCGCCGGCGCGCACTACTGCGTAAACCACTTCACACCTGTTTCTTCTGGGAGCACAGTGCTCCGGTCTGTCTGAGGGGCCATCCGTGGGGATGACCGCTGCGGTGCGGAACCGAGGCCCTGACGTGCCGCCGTCCGGAACGCGGCACACGACGCACCAAAGGAATACTTTACCTGATGCCCCACCATGCTCGCAAAGCGACGCGCACCACCGCTGAGCCGAGCCGACCACCGCCTATGATCGGCGCGTGACAATTCTGATCGACGACCCGCGCTGGCCGGCGCACGGCAGGCTGTGGTCGCACCTGATCAGCGATAGTGACCTCGCCGAGCTCCATGAGTTCGCCGAGCGGAATGACATCCCCCGCCGCGGCTTCGACCGTGACCACTACGACGTTCCCGCCGAGGCGCACGAGAAGCTCGTAGCGGCCGGCGCCACGCCGGTCGACGGCCACACCCTCGTGCGTGCCCTCATCGCGTCAGGGCTACGTGTGACGGCACGCGAGCGCCGCCACGGCGGCTAGCGACGACTCTCAGGACTCGTCGTCCGACCCCGTTGGCGTCGCAGACACGGGAGTGCCTGTCAGCGCGGCGGTCGTCACGCGACGCCGGCCCCGGCCCTGACCCGGTGCCTTGGGCTCGGGAAGGGCGTTGAGCACAGAATCGAGGAGCAGTTCCTTCTCGGACTTGGGCTTCTCGGTTTCTGTCTTCTTCTTGCGGCGCTTGGGCTTCTCGGGTGCCGACTCACTCGCTTCCTGCACCGCCGCCACGACGACTTCCTCAACGGTCGCCGCATCGACCGGGGCGTGAATCGTGGATGCCGCAATCTGCGCGAGGGCCGACTTCACGCCCTCGGTGATCACGTGCGTGCCGTTGCCCGCCTGCGAAGGCGTCGACGACGAAGCACCGTTCCCGGATGCCGCACCTCGACTCCGACGCGGCGAACCATTGCCGGGCGCGGCGGCGCGATGCTTGACGACGGGATCGTGGTGAACGATGACTCCTCGACCCGCGCAAACCTCGCAGGGCTCGCTGAAGGTCTCGAGCAGGCCGAGGCCAAGCTTCTTTCGGGTCATCTGCACGAGGCCGAGGGATGTGACCTCGGCGACCTGGTGCTTCGTCCGATCGCGGCTCAGGCACTCCACGAGACGACGCAGCACGAGGTCACGATTCGATTCGAGCACCATGTCGATGAAGTCGACAACGATGATTCCACCGATGTCGCGCAGTCTCAGCTGACGAACGATCTCCTCAGCGGCCTCGAGGTTGTTCTTGGTCACGGTCTCTTCGAGGTTGCCGCCGGAGCCGACGAACTTTCCGGTGTTCACGTCGATGACCGTCATGGCCTCGGTGCGGTCGATCACGAGCGAACCACCCGAAGGAAGCCACACCTTGCGGTCCAGCGCCTTCTCGATCTGCTCTGTGATCCGGAACTCGTCGAACGGATCAGCGTCACCGTCGTACTCCGAGACGCGCTCGAGCAGATCGGGCGCAACACCCTCGAGGTAGCGCGAGATGGTGTGCAGCGCATCCTCACCCTGGATGAGCATCCGAGAGAAGTCTTCGTTGAAGACGTCACGGACGATCTTCACCAGCAGGTCGGGCTCGGAGTGCAGGAGTGCCGGAGCACCTGTGGTCTCGACCTGACGGTTGATGTGTTCCCACTGCGCGGTCAGACGCTGAACATCGCGCGTCAGCTGGTCTTCGGTCGCGCCCTCAGCTGCGGTGCGCACGATGACGCCGGATGACTCAGGGAGGACTTCCTTGAGGATCTTCTTGAGTCGCGCACGCTCGGTGTCAGGAAGTTTGCGTGAGATGCCGTTCATCGCGCCGCCGGGCACATAGACGAGGTAGCGGCCGGGCAGGGAGATCTGGCTCGTAAGACGGGCTCCCTTGTGTCCGACCGGATCCTTCGTCACCTGAACAAGAACCTTGTCGCCGGACTTCAGCGCTAGTTCGATGCGGCGCGGCTGGTTGCCAGTCTCGACAGAGTCCCAGTCCACCTCGCCGGAGTAGAGCACGGCGTTGCGTCCCCGACCGATGTCGACGAAGGCGGCCTCCATGCTCGGAAGCACATTCTGCACACGGCCGAGGTAGACGTTGCCGATGAGTGAGGCATCCTGGCTGCGCGCGACATAGTGCTCCACGAGCACGTTGTCTTCGAGCACCCCGATCTGCACGCGTCCGTTCTTCGAACGCACCACCATGACGCGGTCGACGGCTTCACGGCGCGCGAGGAACTCTGCCTCGGTGACGACGGTGCGACGACGGCCCGCTTCGCGGCCGTCACGGCGACGCTGCTTTTTCGCTTCGAGCCGGGTCGACCCCTTGATCCGCTGGGGCTCGGTGATCACCTCGGCAGGACGCTGGCGCGAACCGGTTGGCCTGTTGTCCTCGCGGGGCTCTCCCCCACCACGACGACGGTTGCGGCGCCGCGATGATCCGGAGGGCTCCGAGTCGTCAGGCTCGTCCTCCGGCAGTGCGGGGAGAGGCGCGACCTCAGGCGCATAGAACATCAGCGCGGTCGAAACCGCAGACACGAAGTTCTCGGGCAGCAACCCCAGGCTCACAGCGGTGGGCGGACCCGTCGGCTCCTCGGCCGCCTCAGCCTCGTCGGTGCTCTCCGGTTCGACGGACTCGGGCTGCTGCGTAACGCCCTCCTCCACAGACTCGGATTCAGCAACGCCCTGCGCGTCGGCGGAGTCGATCTGCTCGGCGGCAGGTGGAGCATCATCGATGTCGGCAGCCGGGGCTGCGGGCTGCTCCACGGAGACCTCAGCGGGCGCCGTTTCCACCGGAGACTCTTCCGTGACCGTCTGCTCCTCTACCTCGGGGGCGATGGCGGCCTCGATCAGGTCGTCCCGCACGCCTTCCGTGTCGGCTTCGGTCGTGTTCTGTACATCGTTCTCATCGCCCATGTCGGCGTACTCCTTGTCGAGCGACCCGCGCGTCGCCCGACGACATCTCCGCGACCCGAAGGTCGCTCATCAACTCGGTGTGCAGCAGGCTCGAAGCTCACGCTGCGACGGGCAGCCATTGCCCGGAAGTCTGTGACGACATGTCGCGCGGCGCGGCCGCGGACTCGTCCCCGCAATTATCGCACTATCGGCGCACAAACACTCCATTGGTTCGAAGACCCGCGCTTTCAGGCGACTCCTAACCAGACGGATGCCAGAATCGACCCATGCCCGCCGCATCCGCACGTCGCCCTGTCGGCCTCGCCATCTGGCTCATCATCGCCGGCATCGTCGGGTGGTACGCAGCCTTCAGTCTGACCGTCGAACGGTTCCATCTGCTCGCAGACCCGAACGCGACCGCGTCGTGCGACTTCAGCATCCTGGTGCAGTGCACGGCGAACCTGCAGTCCTGGCAGGGCAGCGTCTTCGGCTTTCCGAACCCCATCCTGGGGCTCAGCGGCTGGGTCGCACCGATCGTCGTCGGTGCCGCGCTGCTGGCCGGCGCGCGCTTCGCCCGGTGGTTCTGGCTCCTGTTCTGGGCAGGGATGCTGTTCGCGTTCGGGTTCGTGATCTGGCTCATCAGCCAGAGCTTGTTCGTACTCGGAACCCTGTGCCCCTGGTGCATGGTCACGTGGAGTGTGACGATTCCGACGTTCTATGCCGTCACCGTGCACGCCATGCGCTCAGGGGCATTCGGAACATCGCCCGGCCTGCTGCGGTTCTCGCAAGGACTCATGCGGTGGGTGCCGCTGGCAACCATTGTCAGTTACGGCATCATCGTCATCGTCGCGCAGCTCGCACCGACGCGCGCGCTGACAAACATCTTCGGCCTGTGAGCCTCTCCGCAATCCCTGGACGGGTTGTGGCCTACACGTCTAGCGTTGCGCCATGAATCGGTGCATTCGCATCGCCGCGACGGCAACGCTCCTGGTGATCGCAGGCGCTCCACTCACAGCATGTATGGCAGAACCGTCACGAGTCTGCGTGCCGACGCTGACCGTTGAACCCGATAACCCGCGACCCGGCAAAATCGTGACAGTCTCGACGACGGATGCGTGCCCGCTGCCCGACGGCGCGGAGCTGGCCGTTCGAATCCATCCCGCCGGCGAGACGATTCCCCTCGCGCAAGCGCGGGTCACGCCAGAACCGGACGGGTCGTTCTCGGTCGCGATCACTGTCCCACCGACCATCCGCCCCGGTCAGGCCGTAGCGTCGATCTCGAACTACTGGGACATCGCGACGTGTCCTGAGGGTGCGTCGTGCGCCGCTGCCGAGGTGGAGTTCACCGTCGCACGGTAGCTAGGATCTCGCAGGCCAGACCCGGCACCGCGGCGTTCTCAGCCGAACCAGATCTCCAACTCGCGCGCGGCCGACTCAGGGCTGTCTGAGCCGTGGACGAGGTTCTGCTGGACGGCGAGCCCCCAGTCGCGGCCGAAATCACCGCGAATCGTTCCCGGCGCTGCCGTCGTGGGGTCGGTCGTGCCGGCCAGGGACCGGAAGCCTTCGATGACCCGATTGCCGGCAAGACGAATGGCGACCGACGGACCCGACATCATGAACTCGAGAAGCGGCTCGTAGAAGGGCTTGCCTGCGTGCTCGGCGTAGTGCTTCTCGAGTCGGTCGCGGTCGGGCTCGACCAGACGGATGTCGACGAGGGCGTATCCCTTCGCCTCGATGCGCGCGAGGATCGAGCCAGTCAGGCCTCTCGCAACACCGTCGGGCTTCACCAGAACGAGGGTCTCTTCGGTCGACATCGTTATTCTCCGTTCGAGGGTTCGGGGGGTGCCGCGCGTCGGGCGTTGCGAGCATCGAGGGATGCCCCTTTGATCGTTGCATACGCCCACATCCCACCGAAAATGATCGCCACAATAACGAGTGCGGGCACGAGAAAGCCGCCCAGCAGAACGACGACCTGCAAAGCCCAGCCCACAGCGATCGCCCACGCGTGACGCAGCAGCCCGGCGGTGATGACCATCAACAGCGCCAGGACCGAACCTCCGACGATCCCCCACCACGGCTCGATCCCGTCAGGCAGCACGCGAAGGCCATAGACCACGAGCCCGCCGAGGAAAACGATGATCGACTCGAAGCCGAGAACGACCGATCCGAGGGATTCCCGGGCGCCACGGGCGCGGCGCGGGCGCGAGGATGACGCAGGATCGGCCGCGCTCACGCCCCGGACCCCGCTTTCCACTCGTTGTCTGCCGAGAGCGTGATCGCTTCGCCCGCGAGAACAACCGACCCGGTGATGATGACAGCGCGGCGCGGCGCCGAGCTCGCCCAATTCCTCGCGGCCTCGGCAGCCGACTCGAGCTCAGGAAAGACGGCGGCGGGGAGCTCCCGCGCCTCGAGCAGGTCGGCCAGAGCGTCGGCATCCGTTGCCCGATCGGAATCGGGTGCCGTGACGAAGAACGCTGTCGCGACCTCGCTCAACGCCGACACGATGCCGTCGGCATCCTTGTCAGAGAGCACGCCGATGACCAGTGCCCACTCGTCGAAGTCGAACGATTCGCCGAGGGCCTGGGCGAGAGCTCGCGCGCCGTGCGGATTGTGTGCAGCATCGACGAGAACCGTCGGCTCCGTGCCGATCAGCTGGAGCCTTCCCGGTGACGTGACGCTGGACAGCCCTTCCACCAGCACGTCGGCCGCAATCGGCAGGCGACCGCCCCCGATCAATGCCTCGACGGCGGCGACCGCCAGCGCGGCATTGAAGCCCTGGTGCGAGCCATACAGCGGCAGGTACAGATCGGCGTACTCGGCGGCAAGCCCGCGGACCGAGATCAGCTGACCGCCGACGGCCAGGGCAGACTGCTGAAGCGCGAACTGGTCGCCCTCGATCGCGAACGTGGCGTCTCGCCTGCCGGCCTGTCCGCGCAGCACCGCCTCAGCTGATGGCGCTTGCCGCGCTGACACGACAGCCGCGCCCTCCTTGATGATGCCTGCCTTCACGGTGGCGATCTGCTCGATCGTGTCACCGAGCCGCGCGGCATGGTCGAGATCAATCGGGGCGAAGACGGCGACATCGCCATCGGCGGTGTTGGTCGAGTCCCACAGCCCGCCCATGCCGACCTCGAGAACCAGCACATCGACGGGCGCATCGGCGCAGACGACGAAGGCCAGCACCGTCAGCAGCTCGAAGAAGGTCAGTTCCGCATCACCGGATGCCGTGAGCTCGGCATCCACGAGGTCGATGAACGGGGCGATCTCATCCCAGGCCGCCACGAGCGCCTCATCGGTGACCGGTTCGCCGTCGATGAGGATGCGCTCGGTGAATCGCTCGAGATGCGGGCTCGTGAATAGGCCCGTCCGCAGCCCGTGAGCGCGGATAAGGCTCTCGATGATGCGGCTCGTTGAGGTCTTGCCGTTCGTACCGGTGACGTGCACAACGCGATACGTGCGCTGCGGGTTGTCGAGATAGTCCAGCAGCTTCTGCGTCCGCTCGATCCGAGGCTGCACCCACTGCTCTCCCTGTCGGCTCAGCAGGATCTCGTAGACGGCGTCTGCGCGCTCTCGCTCGTTCATGCGGTTCCTCCGGCCCTGCCGACGATCACGCGGAATCCACCGGCGTTTGCATAGGTGCCCGCTGCGACGCGCTCCGTGTGCTCGATCCCGCCCACGGGCGACCAGTTCTTGAGGAAGGTCTGCTCGCCGGGTCCATAGATGGCGTAGGCCACAGCAAGCGTCTCCCCCGCGACGTCAGCAGCATCGAAACCAGCGACAACCGCGGTGGCGTCGCTCTCAGATTCGAACTCCACCTCGAGACGGATGCGGTCGCTCACGTCGAACCCTGCCGCCTTGCGCGTGTCCTGCACAGCCCGGATGACATCACGCGCGAGCCCTTCAGCCTCAAGCTCGGGCGTGGTGGTCGTGTCGAGCAGGACAAACCCGCCGCCACCGAGCAGCGCGATCGCCGTGCCTTCCGCAACACCCCCGGCTTCGAGGGTGAGTTCGTATTCGCCGGGCTCGAGGGCGATGCCGTCGACGACAATCACGCCGTCCTGCTCGCTCCACAGGCCCACCTTCGCCCCAGCGATGACATGCTGCACCTGCTTGCCCAGGCGCGGTCCGGCTGCCCGCGCGTTGACCGCGAGGCGCTGGCTGATGCCGTAGGACTCCGCCAGACCCTCAGTGAGCTCGACGAGCTCCACGCTCTTGACGTTGAGTTCATCGCGCAGGATTCCCTCGAACTGGCCGAGCGATGCGGCATCAGCGACCGCCACCGTCAAGCGCGAGAGGGGCAGGCGCACGCGCTTGCCCTCCTTCTTGCGCAGAGCGTTGGCGACGCTGGAGACCTCGCGGACGGCATCCATCGCGGTGCGGATGTCGGTCGCGGGGGCGAAGGATGCCGCATCCGGCCAGTCCTGCAGGTGCACGCTGCGTCCACCGGTGAGCCCCTGCCAGACGCGCTCGGCCACCAGCGGGATGAGCGGTGCAGCCACGCGAGTGAGCGTCTCGAGCACCGTATAGAGGGTGTCGAAAGCCTCGCGTGAGCGCGGGTCGTCGGTGACGCCCTCCCAGAACCGGTCGCGCGAACGACGGATGTACCAGTTGGTGAGCGCCTCGGCGAAGTCGCGGAGCTTCTCGGCAGCGCTCGTCGAGTCGAGTACTTCGAGGTCGGCCGCGACGCCCGTGACGAGGTCGCCCAGCAGAGCCAGGATGTATCGGTCGAGCACATCGGTCGAGTCGGTCCGCCAGGATGCCTCGTACCCGGCGCCGTCGGGCCCGGATGCCGCGTTGGCATAGGTGGCGAAGAAGTACCACGCGTTCCACAGCGGCAGCAGGAACTCGCGGACCCCGGCACGGATGCCTTCTTCGGTGACGACGAGGTTGCCGCCGCGCAGCACCGAGCTCGACATGAGGAACCAGCGCATCGCGTCCGACCCGTCACGGTCGAACACCTCCGACACGTCGGGGTAGTTGCGCAGCGACTTCGACATCTTCTGGCCGTCCGAACCCAGCACGATGCCGTGGCACGAGACGCCCGTAAAGGCCGGACGGTCGAAGAGGGCACCCGAGAGCACGTGCATGACGTAGAACCAGCCGCGCGTCTGACCGATGTACTCGATGATGAAGTCGGCAGGCGCGTGCTCGTCGAACCACTCGTGGTTCTCGAACGGGTAGTGCACCTGCGCGTAGGGCATCGACCCCGAGTCGAACCAGACGTCGAAGACATCCTCGATGCGGCGCATCGTCGACTGACCGGTGGGATCGTCGGGGTTTGGGCGCGTGAGATCGTCGATGTACGGCCGGTGCAGGTCGACCTCGCCGGCCTCGTTACGCGGCAACGTGCCGAAGTCGCGCTCGAGCTCCTCCAGCGACCCGTAGGCGTCAACGCGCGGGTACTCCGGGTTGTCGCTCTTCCACACCGGGATCGGCGAACCCCAGTACCGGTTGCGGCTGATTGACCAGTCCCGAGCGCCCTCGAGCCACTTGCCGAACTGGCCGTGCTTGACGTTCTCGGGCGCCCAGGTGATCTGCTCGTTGAGCTCGATCAGGCGGTCCTTGATCTCTGTCACCCGCACGAACCAACTCGAGACTGCCTTGTAGATGAGGGGGTTCCGGCACCGCCAGCAGTGCGGATACGAGTGCTCGTAGCTGGCTTCGCGCAGCAACCGGCCACCGTCGCGCAGCAGGCGGATGAGGGGGCGGTTCGCGTCCATCCAGAGCTCGCCGGCGACATCCGTCACCTGCGGCAGGAACTTGCCTCCCTCGTCGAGCGAGAGGATCGTCGGGATGCCGGCTGCTTCCGAGACTCGCTGGTCATCCTCGCCGTAGGCCGGAGCCTGGTGGACGATGCCGGTACCGTCGCTGGTCGTGACGTAGTCGTCAACGAGGATCTGCCACGCGTTCTGGGTGCCCCAGGTCTCGGCATCCGCGTAGTAGTCGAAAAGCCGGTCGTACGAGACGCCGGCGAGTTCCGACCCCAGGATGCTGCTCGAGACCGCCGCGCGAGCATCCTCGACGCTCTCGTAGCCGAGGTCCTTCGCGTAGCCCGCGAGCAGGTCTTCGGCCAGCAGGTACTCGTGCGCGGTCGCCTCGACGGCGTCATCCGCCTCCCCACCGGGAGTGCGGTGCACATCGGCAGCTCCGTTCGGACCGCCGGGAACGACGACGTACCGGATGTCGGGGCCCACTGCGAGCGCGAGGTTCGTCGGCAGGGTCCACGGGGTCGTCGTCCAGGCGAGCGCCCGAACGGCGGTGAGCCCGAGCGCCTCGGCCTTCGCGCCGACCAGCGGGAAGGTGACCGTGACCGAGGGGTCCTGGCGCATCTTGTAGACGTCGTCATCCATGCGCAGCTCGTGGCTCGACAGCGGCGTCTCGTCGCGCCAGCAATACGGCAGCACGCGGTAGCCCTCGTATGCGAGCCCCTTGTCGTAGAGACTCTTGAAGGCCCAGAGCACCGACTCCATGTATCCCGTGTCGAGAGTCTTGTAGCCGCGCTCGAAGTCGACCCAGCGCGCTTGGCGGGTGACGTAGTCCTCCCACTCGCGCGTGTAGGTCAGCACCGACTCACGAGCCTTCGCGTTGAATGCGGCGATGCCCATCTGCTCGATCTCAGCCTTTTCGGTGATGCCGAGCTGCTTCATCGCCTCGAGCTCGGCGGGAAGACCATGCGTGTCCCATCCGAAGACGCGATCGACCTTCTTGCCGCGCATGGTCTGGAACCGCGGGAAGAGGTCTTTCGCGTATCCCGTGAGGAGGTGCCCATAGTGCGGAAGACCGTTCGCGAACGGCGGGCCGTCGTAGAAGACCCACTCCTCGGAGCCGTCGCGCTGCGCGATCGAGGCGCGGAAGGTGTCGTCCTGCTTCCAGAACGCGAGCACGTCGCGTTCGATCGCAGGAAAGCGGGGGCTCGGCGAAACGTCGGCAGCGGGGCCGAAGGCGGAGGGGCGGGGATAGCTCATGTCATCTCGCAAGGGTCACGGACTGTTGCGCCGGGACGATCCTCGCGGACCGCGGTACCACCCTGCGTGCTCTTCCGGTCTGCGTCCGGTCGAACCCCTCTCACTGCGGCTATGACGGGCCTGACCCGCTCGGTTCTACTGAGCCCCTCGCAGGGCGGTTCTTCCGAGAGCTCCCCGGTGATGGCCGGATCGGTGCTGGTTGCTCAATTCTAGCGGCGCCTAGGGTGGATGCGTGCCTCGTTCTGGATCTACCGAACCGCTGCCTCCCCGCGTGAGCAGCCCCGACCTTCCGGCGAGTCTCGAATCGGTTGCGGCGATCGATCGTCACGATGACCTTCTCGGCGTGCGTGTGGGTACGCTTCGCGGCGAGGTAGACGGCTCGTTCGCGAGAATCGCGGAGTGTGAGATTCCGGATGTCGACCTCGACTCCCTGACTCTCACCGGCGCCTCGGTGCGTGATGTTCTCATCAGTGGCATCCGTGCGACGCGGCTGATCGCACCCAACAGCGCCTGGCGCACCGTGACGATCGACGGCGGGCGACTCGCGACTTTCGAACTCAGCGGCGCCGAGCTCGACGGCGTCGAGTTCCGTGGAATGCGCATCGACTACGCGAACCTCAGCATGTCTACCGTGACCGATGTTCGATTCGTGGACTGCCGGTTCGGTTCTCTGGACCTCCCTGAGGCAGCGCTCACCCGCGTCACCTTCGAGGGATGTCACGCCGATGAGGTCGACTCGCGGGGCTTGCGTTCGCAGCACCTCGACCTCCGCGGGCTCGAGGCGCTGTCGTTCACCAGTCCGGCAGGACTGAGCGGCGCGACGCTCACGACGCGGCAGGTCGAGCAGCACTCGACGCCCCTGGCCATGGCTCTCGGCATCCGGGTCCTCGAGTGATTCCCCAGCCGGCGACTGCCTTCTCGGGCATACAGACGGCTCGGCTCGGGTTGCGAGAGCTCACGCCGCAGGATCATTCGGCGTTGCATCGTGTGCTCGGCGACGAGGTCGCGATGAGCGCGTACGAGCATGGTTTCTCTCCGGCGGAGACGGCCACCTGGATCGAGGGCCAACTCCGCCGCTATCGCGACGACGGGTTCGGGCTGTGGGCCGTGACGGATGCGGAGACCGACGAGGTCATCGGGGACTGCGGTCTCACCGTTCAGCGCACTGCAACGGCAGAGGTCGTCGAGGTCGGATATCACCTCCTGCGGCAGCGGTGGGGTCTCGGATATGCCACGGAGGCTGCGTCCGCGTGCCTCGATTGGGGCTTCGCGAACGTCGTTGTGCCGGAGATCTACGCGATAGTGCGCGATACGAACCTCGCGTCGATGAACGTCGCGATCCGGCTCGGGATGACGGTCCGCGAGCGTTTCGTCAAGCACTACCGCGACATCGACATGCCGCACCTGGCTTTCGCGATCTCGCGCGCGGCCTGGCGCTCTCGGCATCCGTCGCCCTGACGGTCGCTCATTCGGGAGGGCGTGACCACTCGGGAGGACCAGGTACTCCACTTGGGCCCTCCCGATCGCGCATCGCCTCCCGAGTGAACCCGGTTTGCGACAGCCCTAACCAGCCGGATGCCTAGCGCGGACGACGGTGGAGGCCTGCCGCGACGGCAGCCATGACAAGCGCCTGTACCTCCGGCCAGTTGTCGACGACCTGCCGGTAACCCACCCGGATGACGTGATAGCCACGCAGACGCAGTTCGGCGTCGTGCCGATTGTCACTGTCCCGTTGTGCGCCAACATGGGACCCGCCATCGATCTGGAGAACGAGCCTGTCGCCGATGAGCAGATCGACACGGTGCCCGGCGATCCAGATCTGCGAGCGCAGCGGGAGCCCGAGCCACCTCAACCGCACGACGGCGATCGTCTCGAGCCCCGAATCCGACCAGGGCGTCACCTGATCGAGAAGTCGAGAGGCCGGCTCTGGGAGTGGGAGGTTTCGCAGCCGATCAATGTCTGCTCGCCCCGTGCGCAGCGCAGATTCCCAGATGGCCAGCGCCGCGTCATCCGGTTGGCACAGGGCGACCTGAACCAGCATGTTCTCGATCTCATCTTCCAAGGAGCCGGGTGGTCGAGGCACGAGTGGCGTCCGCCAGTGCGTCACCGCGCCGGGCAGCCCCACATGACCGGCGTGGGATGGAGCGGCCACGTGCCACTCCGGTTCCTTCAGAACCCACAGCCCGCGTCGGCGCGCGAGCGAGATGCAGGTGATGACCACGCCCTCCCCCGCGGCACGGATGAGCTCGGGATCGGCGGTCGGCACGGCAACCCACCCTCGCCGCGGCCGGATGAGAACGCCCGAGCGGAGGGCATCAGTGAGGCGTCGCGACGAGACGCGCCGAGCTCTGAGCCACGACGACGGTATGACACCCCCGTGAGTCGCGACGAACGCGCTGAGATCCATCCCACCAGCCCATCGCACGGTGCTGGCACGGGGGTATCGATCGGCGGCATCCGTGGAAATTGCGCCCGGCCAGCGCGGCAGGGGAGGAACGTAGTACGACTTTCGCCGGACACTCGGGAGGCGATGCACGCTTGGGAGGACGAGACTCCAGCTTCGGCCCTCCGGAATGCGCATCACCTCCCGGGTGTACCCGCGGGCCCGGTGCTCACCGCCCCGGGCCGGTAGAATCGAGGCGTATCCCACACTCAGGCACGCTCACACAGTGCCGCACATATCGCCCAAGGAGACCCCATGGCCGCAGTTCCCGACAAGCCCGCCCTCGAGGGTCTCGAACAGAAGTGGGATGCCGCGTGGACGGATGCCGGCACGTACGGCTTCGACCGCACGCGCGCCGTAGAGGTAGGCCGCGCCGGGGTCTACTCCGTCGACACTCCCCCGCCCACGGCATCCGGGTCGCTCCACATCGGCCACGTGTTCAGCTACACCCACACCGACGTGAAGGTGCGCTTCGAACGGATGCGGGGCAAGACCGTCTTCTACCCGATGGGCTGGGACGACAACGGGCTGCCGACCGAGCGCCGCGTCCAGAACTACTACGGCGTGCGCTGCGATCCCTCGCTCCCCTACGACGCGGACTTCACTCCCCCCTACGAGGGAGGCGACAACAAGAGCAGCAAGGCCGCCGACCAGGTGCCGATCAGCCGCCGCAACTTCATCGAGCTGTGCGAGAAGCTCACTGTCGAAGACGAAAAGCACTTCGAAGACCTGTGGCGGATGCTGGGACTCTCGGTCGACTGGACCCAGACCTACCGCACGATCTCGGACGAGACGATGCGCACGAGCCAGCTCGCGTTCCTGCGCAACCTCGAACGTGGCGAGGCCTACCAGTCGCTCGCACCGACCCTGTGGGACATCGACTTCCGCTCCGCGATCGCGCAGGCAGAACTCGAAGACCGTGAGCAGCCAGCGGCCTACCACCGCCTCGCCTTCCACAAGAGCGACGGCAGCGGCGACATCCACATCGAAACCACGCGCCCGGAGCTGCTGGCCGCGTGTGTCGCACTCGTTGCCCACCCTGACGACGAGCGCTACCAGCCCGCTTTCGGGACGACAGTGCGCACCCCACTGTTCGATGTCGAGGTGCCGGTGCTGCCGCATCCGCTCGCCCAGCCCGACAAGGGCTCGGGTCTCGCGATGATCTGTACGTTCGGCGATGTCACCGACATCATCTGGTGGCGTGAGCTCGACCTCCCCAACCGCACGATCATCGGCATGGACGGCCGCATCATCGCCGAGGCTCCCGACGTCATCACGACGGATGCCGCGCGTGCTGCCTACGCGGAGCTTGCCGGCAAGACCGTCTTCAGCGCCAAGAAACGCGTCGTGGAGCTGCTGCAGGAGTCGGGCGAGTTGATCGGCGACCCCAAGCCCTTCACCCATCCCGTCAAGTTCTTCGAAAAGGGCGACCGCCCGCTCGAGATCGTCTCGACGCGTCAGTGGTACATCCGAAACGGAGCCCGCGACGAGGCGCTGCGCGAGAAGCTCATCGCTCTCGGCAAGGAGCTGGCGTGGCATCCGGACTTCATGCGCGTGCGCTACGAGAACTGGGTCGGCGGACTCACCGGTGACTGGCTCGTCTCGCGCCAACGCTTCTTCGGTGTGCCGATCCCGGTCTGGTACGGCCTCGACGAAAGCGGTGAGCGCGACTACGACCGCGTCCTGCTCCCCACTCACGAGCAGCTTCCTGTCGACCCGACCAGTGACGTCCCCCCTGGCTACACCGAAG
The DNA here is from genome assembly GCF_038150145.1 of Microbacterium schleiferi. Lineage (GTDB taxonomy): Bacteria > Actinomycetota > Actinomycetes > Actinomycetales > Microbacteriaceae > Microbacterium > Microbacterium schleiferi_B. The sequence goes on along the minus strand of NZ_JBBWSA010000005.1, from coordinate 183,597 downwards.
ATCAGCGCGGCGTTCCCGGCGGCTTCGAGGGCGAGCGCGACATCTTCGACACCTGGGCGACCTCATCGCTGACGCCGCAGCTCGCGGGCGGCTGGGAACGCGACCCCGAACTGTGGGAGCTCGTCGCCCCGTTCGACCTGCGCCCGCAGGGTCAGGACATCATCCGCACCTGGCTGTTCTCGACGATGCTGCGCAGCGCGCTCGAAGATGGCCGCGCACCGTGGACCGACGCCGCGATCTCGGGGTTCATCGTGGATCCCGACCGCAAGAAGATGTCCAAGTCCAAGGGCAATGTGGTGACGCCTGCCGACATCCTGGAACAGCACGGGTCGGATGCCGTGCGCTACTGGGCGGCATCCAGCCGACTGGGCACGGATGCCGCGTTCGATCCGCAGAACCCGACGCAGATCAAGATCGGCCGGCGCCTGGCGATCAAGATCCTGAACGCCGCGAAGTTCGTCCTCTCGTTCCCGGTCCCCGTGGGCGCGCAGATCACGCATGCGCTGGACGCCTCGATGCTCGCGACGCTCGATGGTGTGGTGCGCGATGCGACCGCAGCGCTGGATGCTTACGATCACGCCCGCGCGCTCGAGCTGACCGAATCCTTCTTCTGGACGTTCTGCGACGACTACCTCGAACTGGTCAAGGAGCGGGCTTACGACCAGACCGACGTCGGCCAGGCATCCGCTGCCCTTGCCCTGCGTATCGCGCTGTCGACGCAGTTGCGCCTGCTCGCGCCCATCGTTTCCTTCGCAACAGAGGAAGCCTGGTCGTGGTTCGAGGAGGGGTCGATTCACACCGCAGCATGGCCCGAGCCGCTCGGCATCGAGGGCGACCCCGCCGTGCTCACCGCTGTCGGTGAGGCGCTTGTCGGCATCCGTCGCGCGAAGACCGAGGCGAAGGCATCCCAGAAAACGCCGGTCACCTCGATCACACTCGGCGCACCGGCTGCGACGGTAGAGCGACTCAAGACGGCAGAGGGCGATCTCAAGGCCGTGGGTCGCATCGAGACCATCACGTACACGGATGCCGACAGCACGACCGTCGCAGCCATCGAACTCGGAGAGGTGTGACATGCAGCTCGGAACCCGGTGGGCCCTGGGCACAGTGCCACCGCAGGCCGTTCCCGAGGTCTTGCGAGCCCAAATCGCGGCTGTCGAAGACCTGATCTCTGCCGGGCAGCTCGCTCAGGAACCGACGCCGCGCTGGACGCTCACGTGGCTCGAGGGTCGACCCATCGCTGAACTCGACACCGGCGTGATCGTGACGCTCGACGCCGACGGCGAGGCGGTCGTGCACCACGACCCCGACGACGAGTTCGCCTGAACTCAGATCACTCCTCGTTCTGTGAGACGCGGCTCGCTGCCAGAAGAAGTCGCGCGGCGGCGAGGGCAGCGATGATCGTCACCGCTGCAGCGATCAGATAGGGAAGGCGAAGGTCCACGCGGGCAACCAGGCTGCCGAGCATCGTGGCGATCGGGAAGAGGCCCCACGTGAGACTGCGGATGATCCCGAGCACCCGCCCGAAGATATCGCCGGGAATGATCATCTGCCGGAGCGCTCCCCAGGGGACGTTCCAGAGCGACACCGCGAAGGCCATTCCGGCGTAGGCCACGATCGCGCTGACCACCTCGGGGGCGATCCCCACGAGCGCGAGGCACACCCCTGCACCCAGATTCGCGCCCAGCATGACAGCGCCGCGGCCGAAGCGGCGCACAAGTGCAGGGGCGACCAGTGAGCCCAGCAGCGCGCCGGCGCCGATTCCGGCGGTGACGAATCCGATCGCCGCGGGCGCTACACCCTGTGTCTCGAGGAAGTAGAGAATCGTCGGCGCCTGCGCGAAGGAGAAAGCACCACCGAGGATCGAAGTGAACACCACGAGAGCGCGCAGATAGCGGTGACGCCAGAGGTACAGCGCTGCATCTTTGGTCGAGACCCGCGGGGTGTCCGATGCGGGAAGTCGCTCCACAGGCACCGCCACCCTGTCGGTCGCAAACTCTGCTTCCGCGGGCGACCCCCGGAGCGCATGGGCAGCAGAAACCGGCAGCATGAGTGCCAGGACGATCGGAATCAGATACCCCACCGAGCCAACCCAGAGCGGGAGCACGAGCGAGATCGCGAACAGGACCCCGGCGATGGGCTGGGCAACGAAGCTGTCGATGGTGATCTGTGCGGCCTGAATGCGGCTGTTCGCCCGGTCCAGCCCCGGCCTGCCGACCAGTGAGGGAATCACGGCATTGGTCGCGTTGTCAAAGAGAGTCTCTCCGATGCCGAACACGACAGTCGCGACAAGCAGGTGCCACAGCTGGAGCTGGCCGGTCGCGGTCAGCGCGGCGAGGGCAACCGCAACGCCGCCGCGCAGCACGTTTGCAGACGCCATCACGCGTCGTCGATCACACCGATCGACGATCATGCCCGCCGGAAGCCCGAAGAACAGCCACGGAACGAAGGCCAGCGCGCCCACCGCGGCAATGGCGACCGGGTCACGAGTCAGCGTCGTTGCGATGAGCGGAACTGCCGTGCGTCCCACGCCGTCAGCGAGGTTACTGAATGCCGCAGCGGTCCAGAGCTTCCCGAAGTCCCGGCCGAGCGGAAGCTGACGCCGGACTGGACTCGATGCGACAGTCATCGCGGCAGGATGCCGACATGGGCGCCGGCGCAGGCATCAGCACGGGCCTCTGCATAGGCGCTCTGTGCGGCGTGCCGGACCGGACGGGTCGATGCACGCCGTCGAACCCGCGCCTCGATGTCTCGTTCCAGTGCTCGCAAGATGACCAGCGCCGCCCGCTCGACCGCGCTTGGCTGCACCTGCTCGCAGTGGGTCGCCGCCACAGTGCTGATGGTGGTCATGATTACTCCGGGTCTGTGAGGGGGAACACGTCGGTTCGGATGGTGAACGGTCGCACGCCCTCGCCTTGCTGTTCGCGGTAGCGCGCGACATACGCGTCGATGACGGCCTCGAGTTCATGTCCGAGCTCCTCGAACTGCGCATCCGTCAGTCGCACGGTGGCGGTGCTGAGCATGGCCGTCCACTCGTCGGGGTCCTTGCGGATCTGACGAGCGATGAACTCCTCGAGCTGCCTGTTGCGGCGTCGATAGAACTCGCTGATCACAACCTGGCTCGCGGCTCGACCCGCAGGACTTCTGACGGCTGTCTGGCCGGTCATCGACACCGCGCCCTTGGGGCGTTCCCACCAGCGCTCGCGTCCCGTGCCTCGATCAGGAACCTCGCGAATGAGGTCGTGCTTGGCGAGAGCACGCAGGTGGTAACTCGTCGCCCCAGACGACTCCCCCAACTGCTCCGCCAGCGAGCTCGCCGTTTGCGGACCGAACTGGCTGAGGATGTCGTAGATCTCGACACGAAGCGGATGCGCTAGCGCGCGCAGCGCGCCGACATCCAGTTCTCGGGCCTCACCGATGCGCGGGGGCGCGTCACCCGCGTCGTCTGGCGATGTGTTCACATCACCACAATACGACCGCAAAGCTTTCTTTGCAAGTGTTGTTTTGCAAAGGTTGGTTTGCGGTACAGATCCGAGGAGATAGGTTGGGTCCATGACCGACGTCGACATGTCGAACCCTCTTCTCGCCGCAAGCTCGCTCCCCTACCGACTCCCGGACTACCGGGCAATCCGGCCGGAGCACTACCTGCCGGCGTTCACCGAGGCGTTCGCCGCGCATCGGCGTGAGATCGACGCGATCACCAATGTCACCGCGGCCCCAACTTTTGAGAACACGCTGGTGCCGCTGGAGCGCAGCGGGGAGCTTCTCCACGACGTCGCATCGGCGTTCTACACGGTGTCCTCCGCGGACGCGACGCCAGAGATCCAAGAGATCGAAGAAGCGCTGGCTCCCTTGATGGCAGCGCACACGGATGCTGTGCAATTGAACGCTGCGCTCTATCGACGCATAGCGAGCGTGCATTCCCAGCTGGATGACCTCGGTCTCGCGCCCGAGGATCGCTACCTTGTCGAGCGCCACTACCGCGAGATGACCCACGCAGGAGCAGGCCTCGACGAGACCCAGAAGGCGCGCCTCACGGAGATCAATGGACGCCTCTCAACACTCACGACAACCTTCGAAAAGAATCTGCTCAACGACACGAATGATCTCGCCGTCGTGTTCGACGACGTCACCGAGCTCGACGGACTCGCCGACGGCGAGATCTCTGCCGCTGCCCGCGCCGCTGCCGACCGCGGCACCGCGGGCGCCTGGCTCGTCTCTCTCACGCTGTTCACCGGACACCCCTATCTGGGATCGCTGCGCAACCGCGACTCGAGGGCGCGCATCATGGCGGCATCGAGGGCTCGGGGCGCACGTGACAACGGAAACGACAACCGCCCCGTTCTTCGCGAGATCGTGCGGCTGCGAGCCGAGCGCGCCGAGCTTCTGGGCTACCGCTCGCACGCGGACTACGTCACGTCAGATGAGACGGCGGGAAACCCGGAAGCTGTCCGCGACCTGCTCTTCCGTCTTGCCGCGCCCGCTGCCCGAAACGCGCGCACCGAGCAGGCGGCGCTTCAAGCGATGGCGGATGCCGAACCCGAGCCTTTCACGATCGAAGCCCACGACTGGGCCTACTTCACTGAAAAGGTCCGAGCAGCCGAGTACGACATCGACGCCGCCGCGCTCCGTCCCTGGTTCGAGGCCGAACGCGTGCTCCACGACGGCGTCTTTCGCGCGGCTACGGAGCTCTACGGCATCACCTTCACCGATCGCCCCGATCTGCCCGGCTACCACCCCGACGTCCGGGTGTTCGAAGTATTCAACGCCGATGGGTCAGCACTCGGGCTCTACCTGCTGGATCTCTACACGCGGGACTCGAAGCGCGGTGGGGCATGGATGAACTCCATCGTGTCCCAATCGCGCCTGCGCGGCACGGCGCCGGTCGTTGTGAACAATCTCAACGTCGTGAAACCCGAGACCGGAACTCCGACACTGCTGACGCTTGATGAAGTGACGACCTTCTTTCACGAGTTCGGCCACGCGCTGCACGGCCTGTTTGCGACAGTCACGTACCCGCACTTCGCCGGCACCAACGTGTTCCGCGACTTCGTCGAGTTCCCGAGCCAAGTCAACGAGATGTGGATCTTCTGGCCCGAGATCCTGGCGGCCTATGCGCGCCACATCGAGACCGACGAGCCGCTCCCGGCCCAGGTCGTGGAGCGACTGAACGCCTCTGAGAGCTTCAACCAGGGGTTCGCGACGAGCGAGTACCTCGCAGCATCCTGGCTCGATCAGGCATGGCACTCACTCTCGGCAGCCGACGCAGCGAGCGACCGTGATGTCGCAGCGTTCGAAGCATCCGCCCTCGCCGAGATCGGGCTCGATAACCCCGCAGTCCCGACGCGGTACTCATCCACGTATTTCGCCCACATCTTCTCCGGCGGCTACAGCGCCGGGTACTACTCGTACATCTGGAGCGAAGTACTGGATGCCGACACAGTCGCGTGGTTCCGTGAGAACGGCGGTCTTACTCGGGCGAACGGCGACCGATTCCGTGACCGGCTCCTCGGCGTCGGAGGGTCAAAGGATCCCCTCGAGGCGTACCGGGACTTCCGCGGCAGGGATGCGGAGATCGCTCCCCTCCTGAGTCGCCGAGGCCTCGACACCTGACGCCCGTAGCGAGCATCCCGCACACGCTTATGAAGGCGTAACGAGAAACCGCAGTCGCGCGAACTGCCCCACTTGGCGAGCTTCGACGAGGCGGAGCCGATCCGACTCGACCCGACGCGGAAACAGGGGCGCTCCGGTGGTCAGAGCGACGGGCGCGATCGATATCGCGATCTCGTCGAGCGCGCCGGCGTCGTAGAACTGTGCGGCAAGTTCCCCGCCGCCGACGATCCACACATCTGACTCGCCTGCCGCCTCGCGGAGATCCCTCAACACGGCCGACACGGGTCCTGACACGAATGTCACGTCTGCGCCAACCGGCACGGGGAGGTTCCTCGTTGTGAAGACGAACGTGCGCCGAGTGCCGAACAGCTCCTGCCACTTTTCAGGGTGCTCGACGAGGTCAGACTCGCGCAGGAGCCACTCGTAGGTGGATGAGCCTTCGACGATCAGCGCATCAGTGGGCGGGAGCAGCTCCGGATCGGGCTCCGTACCGCCGGGCACGTCGAAGAGCCACTGCAGGGAATGGTCGGAGTCAGCGATCCAGCCGGTGAAGCAGGTCGCGGTGTCGTAGATGAATCGCGTCACACCGCGACGCTACGCGGGAGTTCCGACATCCACCCGCGGGCGGGACTGGACCCCAGCTCAGGCCGACTTACGAGCCTGTCGAAGCACGAGGGTTGGGGCTGCGCCATCCTCGACGGCAGCGCGCGTGACGATGACCTTGTCCACGTTCTCGGCCGACGGAATCTCGAACATGATCGGCCCCAGCACGTCTTCGAGAATCGCGCGCAGGCCGCGGGCCCCGGTCTTGCGGGCCACCGCGAGATCGGCGATAGCAACGAGCGCCTCGTCGTCAAACTCCAAGTCGACCCCGTCGATCTCGAACATCCGCTGATACTGCTTGACCAGCGCGTTCTTCGGAGCGGTGAGGATCTCGATGAGGGCTTCGCGGTCAAGCGGCGACACGGATGCGACAACAGGAAGACGCCCGATGAACTCGGGGATCAGGCCGAACTTGTGCAGATCCTCGGGCTGAACCTCGCTGAAGAGGCTGAGGTCGTCGCCCTTGTTGTGAAGGGGCGCCCCGAAGCCCACCCCGTGCTTTCCAACGCGCGACGAGATGATGTCTTCCAGCCCAGCGAAGGCACCAGCCACGATGAACAACACGTTCGTCGTGTCGATCTGGATGAACTCCTGGTGCGGATGCTTGCGACCGCCCTGCGGCGGCACCGAAGCAACCGTTCCCTCAAGAATCTTCAGCAGGGCCTGCTGCACACCCTCGCCCGAGACATCCCGCGTGATCGAGGGGTTCTCGGCCTTGCGGGCGATCTTGTCGACCTCGTCGATGTAGATGATGCCGGTTTCAGCGCGCTTGGTGTCGAAGTCGGCCGCCTGCAGGAGCTTCAGGAGGATGTTCTCGACGTCCTCACCAACGTAGCCGGCCTCGGTCAGTGCCGTCGCATCAGCAACCGCGAACGGCACATTCAAGCGCTTGGCAAGTGTCTGGGCGAGGTAGGTCTTTCCGCATCCCGTGGGTCCGAGAAGCAGGATGTTGCTCTTCGCGATCTCGATGTCTTCGGCACGCTGCTCGGCGGGCTGCAACGTCGAGTGCGCACGAACACGCTTGTAGTGGTTGTAGACGGCAACCGACAGCGCCCGCTTGGCAGGCTCCTGGCCGACGACGTACTCCTCGAGAAACGCAAAGATCTCGCGGGGCTTGGGAAGGTCGAAATCGGCGACAACACCGTCACCAGACTCTGCCATGCGCTCTTCGATGATCTCGTTGCAGAGTTCGACGCACTCGTCGCAGATGTAGACGCCGGGTCCGGCGATGAGTTGCTGCACCTGCTTTTGGCTCTTACCGCAGAAAGAGCACTTGAACAGATCAGCGCTCTCACCGATGCGTGCCATCAGGGGTCCTCCTCGTTCCGGGCGGCTGTGGTCCGAGCCTAACTGAGGCCGGCGACATCCGGTGGGATTGCGCGCAGCTCGTGCCGACAGCGCCGGGCCCCGGCATCCGTGTCGTGTGACGGATGCCGGGGCCCGGTCTCTGGTCCTACTTTGCGGGCAACGCGGGCTGACGCTTGCGCGTCGTGAGCACCTGGTCGACCAGGCCGTACGTCACTGCCTCTTCCGCGGAGAGGATCTTGTCGCGGTCGATGTCGCGGTTGACCTCGTCGGCGCTGCGGTGCGAGTGCTTCGCGAGCGTCTCTTCCAGCCACGTGCGCATACGGAGGATCTCCGCAGCCTGGATCTCGATGTCCGACGCCTGTCCGTGACCGGCCTCACCCATGGCGGGCTGGTGGATCAGGATGCGGGCATTGGGCAGTGCGAGACGCTTACCGGGAGCGCCGGCCGCCAGCAGCACGGCGGCCGCCGAAGCTGCCTGGCCGAGCACGACGGTCTGGATCTGCGGCGATACGTATTGCATCGTGTCGTAGATCGCGGTCATCGCCGTGAAGGATCCACCGGGCGAGTTGATGTACATGATGATGTCGCGGTCAGGATCCTGCGACTCGAGCACCAACAGCTGCGCCATGACGTCATCGGCCGAGGCGTCGTCGACCTGGACACCCAGGAAGATGACGCGGTCCTCGAAGAGCTTGTTGTACGGGTCCTGACGCTTGTAGCCGTAGGCCGTGCGCTCCTCGAACTGCGGGAGGACGTAGCGGCTACCGGGCATCTGCAGCGCCGAGGGCGAGGCCTGCGGGAGGCGGAGGTTCGGGGTGTTCATGCGTTTACTCTCTTCTTCGCTCGCGCCGCTGGTTACTTCGTGTCGGTTCCGCCGCCGCCGGAAACATCGGCTGCGTGCTCACGAATGTGGTCGACGAACCCGTATTCGAGCGCCTCGTCGGCGGTGAACCAGCGGTCGCGGTCGCCGTCCTCGTTGATCTGCTCGACGGACTTTCCGGTCTGCGCGGCAGTGATCTCAGCGAGACGGTTCTTCATCGAGGTGATCAGCTGGGCCTGCGTCTGGATGTCGCTGGCGGTTCCACCGAAGCCACCGTGCGGCTGGTGCAACAGCACACGCGCGTTGGGCGTGATGTAGCGCTTGCCCTTGGTGCCGCTTGTCAGCAGCAGTTGACCCATCGAGGCAGCCATGCCGATACCCACGGTCACGATGTCGTTGGGAACGAACTGCATCGTGTCGTAGATCGCCATACCCGCCGTGATCGAGCCACCGGGCGAGTTGATGTAGAGGTAGATGTCCTTCTGCGAGTCCTCCGCAGCAAGAAGCAGAATCTTTGCGCAGATCTCGTTCGCGTTCTCGTCGCGCACCTCCGACCCCAGCCAGATGATGCGGTCTCTCAGCAGCCTGTCGAAGACGCTCGTCGCGACCAGTGGTTCAGCCATGTGTGCTCCTGTGTTCGTTGCGTGGAATCGAATCTACCGGCGGGGTTCGGACGACCCGCTCGTGTTCGCCGTGGGCAGATCGTGCGGCTCGGTGACCTCCCGGGCGTATGCCTCGACCGAGCGACGGTAGCGGGTCAGGTGCGGTGCGAGGGCAGTCACGGCGACGGATGCCGCGGCATCCGGCTGACCTGCCGAAGCAAGTGCGAGGGCATAGAACGCGGCTACCTCGTCAGGCAGTGCGCCCGCTGCACCACGCTCGTACTCGGGCCGCAGCAGGTCGAGAGCCTCCTCGACGCGGCCGAGGTTTCGCAGTGTGCTCGCGAGTTGGATGACGGCTTGCGCGAGTTCAGGGCCCGAAAGGCCCGCGGCAATAGCTGCACGGTAGAGGGGCTCTGCATCGCGCTCCAACCCGGCGGCATCCCGGGCGCCGGCGCGTTCGAACAGCGCTCGAGGATCGTCCCCACCCCGGTCGGCTGCCAACGCATCGATGAGCACGATTCGTTCGTCGTCGGTGACGGAATCGTCGGCCCACACAGCGGCCACCCGCTCATCCCAGGTCTGCACCACTGACCCCTTTGCTACGCCGAGGGGCGGATGCCGCGCGTTTGCAGCATCCGCCCCTCGGCGTGTTCCGTTGTCTTACTCCGCGTCGGTCTTGGCAGACTTGCGCGGTGCGCGCTTCTTGGGCGCCGGCTTCTCTTCGGCCTCGATGATCTCGTCGGCGTCGGCTGCGGCATCCGCGATGTCCTGAGCCTCCTCAACGACCTCTTCCTCAGCCTCTGCCTCGTCTTCACCGAGAATGAGGTGCGCGGACAGGTCTACGGCAGCGCCGGTCGTGTCGACGATCTTCACGTCCCGCAGTGCGTGGACGAGCGCCTTGCTGCGTGCAACCTCGCCGACCATGGCCGGGAGCTGGTTGCCCTGCTGGATCGCGTTCACAAAGTCCTGCGGCGACATACCGTACTGTGCAGCCGACTGGATGAGGTACTGCGTGAGCTCATCCTGCGACACCTTGACGTCATAGGTCTCGGTGAGCTTGTCGAGGATCATCTGCGTGCGGAACTGCTTCTCGGATGCCTCGGTGACCTCGGCGCGGTGCTCATCGTCTTCCAGGCGACCCTCGCCCTCGAGGTGCTGGTGAACCTCGTCTTCGATGAGGCCGGCGGGCACCGGAATCTCAACCTGCTCGATCAGCATGTCGACGAGCTTGTCGCGCGCTGCTGAGGTCTGCTGCAGGCCGGACTGCTGCGAAGCGGTGGAACGCAGGCTTTCGCGGAGCTCCGCGATGGTGTCGAACTCGCTGGCGATCTGCGCGAAGTCGTCGTCTGCCTCGGGCAGCTCGCGCTCCTTGACGCTGGTCACGGTGACCGCAACCTCGGCCTCTTCACCGGCGTGGTCGCCACCGACGAGCTTCGAACGGAACGTCGTGTCTTCACCGGCGGTGAGCGACTCGATGGCCTCGTCGATGCCCTCGAGCAGCTCGCCCGAACCAACCTCGTACGACACACCCTCTGCACGGTCGATCTCGGAACCGTCGATGGTGGCGACGAGGTTGAGCTCGACGAAGTCACCCGAGGTGGCGGGGCGGTCGACGGTGATGAGCGTGCCGAAGCGGCCACGAAGCTTGTCGAGTTCGGCATCCACCGCAGCGTCGTCGACCTCGACTGCCTCGATCTCCACGGTGAGACTGTCAAGGGCGGGGAGGGTGACCTCGGGGCGAACATCGACCTCGATCTCGACCTTCAGGTCGCCCGAGAAGTCCTTCTCGTTGGGCCATTCGGTGATGTCGGCGCTCGGGCGTCCGATGACGCGCAGTTCCTGCGCCTCGACTGCCTCGCGGTAGAAGCGGTCTAGCCCATCGTTGACGGCGTGCTCGAGCACGGCGCCACGGCCGATGCGCTGGTCGATGATCGGCGCAGGCACCTTGCCCTTGCGGAAGCCGGGGATCTGGACATCCTTCGCGATGTGCTCGTACGCGTGCGCGATGCTCGGCTTGAGTTCTTCGGGGGTGATCGAGAGCAGCAGCTTGACGCGGGTCGGGCTGAGCTTCTCGACAGTGCTGGTGACCATGCCTGTGTTGTTCTCCTCGTGCTGCACCGCATAGCTACGCGGCGAAGGTCTGGGTGTGTAGGACCGTGACGTCGGGGCGACAGGATTTGAACCTGCGACTTCCCGCTCCCAAAGCGGGCGCTCTACCAAGCTGAGCTACGCCCCGGGCGGGATCTCACGCGCTGTGCGACAGACGGCCCACAGAAGTCTAGCTGACGCGCGCGCCGACGTTGCGGCCGCCGACGATCTCCCGGGCGTAGGACCTCTCCCCAACGCAGGACGATTGCCCCGGCATCCGTCCTACCGCGGCGATTTCTCTTACCGCCAAGAGGCGCCGGTGGGCCGCGAGTGCGACGACCGGCCGCGCTGCCCTATAGACTGTCGGATGCTGCGGCTCCGGCCGCTGCGGGGGCGTAGCTCAATGGTAGAGTCCCAGTCTTCCAAACTGGTTGTGCGGGTTCGATTCCCGTCGCCCCCTCCAATGGCCCGATGTGCCGCCGCAGGCGGTGCAGCGGGCCATTCGTGTGGGTGCCGTAGGAACCGACCCGCCCGCGGGTGGGCCCACGCCGCCCGAGGCTCCGCGCGGCGCGCAGCGGCGCGTGGAGTGGCGGTGGGGACGATTCCCGTCGCCCCCTCCATCGCTCTCACGTGCGGCCGCGTCGGATAGGTGAGCATCTGTCGGATCGGGTCGACCTATTCATCCGACGGAAGCGAAGCGATCCGACCGAGGCCGCCCTACTACCCTGCGTCCCGGGCCTCGCGGTGCTCGACGATGTGCTCTCGGTAGACCTCGGCGTTGCGCAGGATGCCGAGCCTCTCCTCCTCCGTGAGCTCCCGGCGTACCTTCGCGGGGACGCCGGCGACCATCGACCCGGGCGGCACGATCGTCCCGCCTAACACGAGTGCTCCCCCGGCCACGAGCGACCCGGCGCCGATGACGGCTCCGGAGAGAATCACGGATCCCATACCGATGAGGCATCCGTCTTCGACGGTGCAACCGTGGACCACGGCGTTATGTCCCACCGAGACGTTCTCACCGACGACCACCGGGCTGTCGGCATCCACATGCACCGAAACGTTGTCTTGCAGGTTCGACCCGGCGCCGACCGTGATCGAGGCGCTGTCGCCGCGAAGCACAGCGTTGTACCAGACGCTCGACTGCGCACCGAGGCGCACGTCGCCGATCACGCGCGCGCCTGCCGCAAGGAAGGCGGAGTCATCGATCACGGGTGTCGAGCCTCCAACGGAAAGAACGGATGCAGCGTCGGAGTTCATGCCTCGACAGTAGGGCAGCGGAGCGTCACCGGGCTAGGCCAGATGGGTCACGCGACCCCCGAGCAGCGTCGCGCGCACATCCATCGCACGTAGCTCGGTCTCGGATGCCACCAGCGGGTCTTCCCCGCACAGCACGAGGTCTGCAACGGCTCCCGGTTCGATGCGACTGGGAGCGGTGGATCCGCCGTGTGTCGAGGCGGCCAGCGCGACACCTGCGTCAACGGCCTGCTCGACCTGCCACGGTGACCGCCCGTCGCGGGTGCGATAGATCGCCGACGCCATCGCCGCCCACGGATCGAGCTGCGCCACCGGCGCATCAGAACCGAACAGCAGATTCGCTCCCGCATCTACCAGCGCGCGGAAGGGGTAGGGCCTGGCGATCTGGGCAGACCAGATCGTGTCAGAGAGGTCGCGATCATCGAGGGCATGCTCCGGTTGGACACTCGCCCCGACACCGAGGCGAGCAAAGCGCGGGATGTCGACGGCTGAAACCAGCTGCGCGTGCTCGATCGTTCCGGCCGCGCCCGTCACCGCAAAGGCGTCAAGGGCATGGGTGTTCGCCAGGTCACCGATGGCGTGAATCGCGCATGAAATGCCGTGGGCCGCGGCATCCGTCATGAGTGCGACCAGTTCAGCGGGCGGGATCGTCAGAACGCCGTGATTGTGGGGGTCATCCGGATACGGATGCGAGCACGCGGCCGTCCGCGTTCCCAGCGACCCGTCAGTGATGACCTTCAGCGGCCCGACCGTGATCAGCTCGCTCAGCCGGTCGCCGCTCTGCCATCCCGTCTCGATGAGTCGGCTCAGATGCGACGGGTAGGTACCGAACTCGACGCGCAGCGTGTCGAAGCCCGCAGCGACGCGGCGTGACCAGGCATCCGCATTCCAGGCCATGTCGAGGTCGACGATCCCGACGACCCCACGGGATGCGGCGTGTCGTGCGAGGTCGGCAACTGCCTCGTCGGCATCATCGGGGCTCGCAGCCGCCAGCCGACGAGTGATCTCAAACGCCGGCTCCTCCCGGAGCATCCCCGATGCGTCAGGAGGCGTGATCTCCTCGCGCGCGAAGGCAGCGGAGTTCAGCCACACGCTGTGCAGGTCCGCGTTGATCAGATACGCGGGGACGGCGCCGGTAGCCGCATCCAGCATCTCGAGCGTCGGTTCGTCGGGCCAGAAGGCATCCCGAAAGCCGGCACCCACACGGATGCCGCGACCGAGGAGCGGGGCGCCCGCCATGATGTGAGCGGCATGAAACGCTGATTCGGCAGCACCGAGCGGCTCACGCTGTCGGGTGAGAGCGGCGGACACCGTGTGCACGTGGTGATCCCACAGCCCCGGGATGAGCCAGGCACCATCTGCCTGCAGCACCTCGCCGACCGGACGAACAGCGCCGGCGGGGGCAAGATCACTGATACGGCCACCCTCGATGAAGACGTCATACGCGCCGTCGACGGGCAAGAGCTCGCTTCCCGGTCCTGTGATCTGCACGCCGACAATGGTCGACGCCGTTGCGTCGACGGCACTCATGCGCGAGCGTCGTTCGCGCGGCGCATCTCCGCGGCAAGCAGCGGATTGTGATGCGGGCCGTCGTTCTCGAGCTCACGGATGACGTGATCGACGAGCTCGACGGGACGATTCTGACTGAGCTTGCGCTTGGCCGTCACCGACGTCGGTGTGAGGCGAAAGCCGACGGTGCCGCGCTCGAGTCGCTCGACGAAATCCGCGTCGTTCGGACGCTCCCACAGCATCCGAGGCTCGGGCATCGGGCTCTCGAAACGCGCAACCAAACGATCCAAGACGCGCAGGTTCTCCTCGGTCGACAGAAGCTCCGGCACGCCCCGCAGGTGGACTGTCACGAAGTTCCAGGTCGGGACGCTCGGCCGGTCACCGTACCAGCTGGGCGAGATGTAGCCGTGCGGACCCTGGAACACGATGAGGAGCTCGCGTTCTCCGAGCCCCAGGATCAGGTCATCGGGCTTGCCGACATGACCGACGACGGTGAGGTCGTCCCTGGTGTCATCCAAGAGGACCGCGTAGTGGGAGGCAACGAGACCGTCATCCGTCGAACCGACGAGTGTCGCCCACGGGTTGTGTTCGACGACCCGCCGCAACTCGCCGACGTCGGTCATGGCGAAGCTCGGGTTCTGACGCATGCGTTCAGCCTATGACGGGAGGATTCAGCGTCACGCCTGACACCGGGGGCACCAGTACAGCTTCCGTGACGCTGCCTCTTCGACAACGATTGCGGTCCCACAGACTCGGCACGGCAGCCCGGCACGGTGGTAGACCCAGTGACGGTCGTCGCGGTGTGCCATGGCGCGACGGTAGGCGTCGGCATCCAGGTCGTCCATCGTCATCATCTGGCCGGTCTCGACGCCGATGGCAAGCAGTCGCGTCCAGTCTCGCCACAGCGATCTGACCGTCTCCTCGGGCACGTCACGCCCTGGGGTATGCGGGTTCAACCGCGCCCGGAACAGAAGCTCAGCCCGATAGACATTGCCGATTCCGCTGACGACCGACTGGTCCATCAGCAGCAGTCCGATCGGTGTGGGGGCACGCCGCACGCGGGCGGTGAACCGCTCCTCACCCTCAGCGAGGTCGACGACGAGCGGATCCGGCCCGAGCTTTGCGATTGAGGCGGCGACCTCATCCGGCGTCTGGAGCTCGCATGCTGTCGGTCCCCGCAGATCAGCGCACGTCTCGTCGGTGAGCAACCGCAGCCGCACCTGACCGACCACGGGCGGCGGCCACGTGCCCTCCTCATCGGGCAGACCCGTCGTCTGCTCCGACATCCGCACGTGGACGCGGGCGCGCCGGGGTGCCCCGATCGAGGTGAGGGAGTTCTCGCCCGCGGCATCCATGATCGGCTCGTCGAGAACCGTGCCGCGCTGGTTCGTCTGTCCCATCCGCCCGTTCGCAGAGGCGATCGTTGGGTCGGCGTCGATCACGCCCGCAAAGTCCCACGCGCCATACATGCCCAGGTGCACGCGCAGCCAGATGTCGCCATCGAAACGGAGGAACATCTGCTTGCCGACAGCACGGGCCTCGAGCATCTCTCGTCCAGCGAGCGCAGCTGCGCCTTCGGCGAAGCGGCCCTGCGGACTGGATGCGACAACCGTGCGACCGACGAAGTTCCGCGCGAACTGCCGGGCGATCCGGTGAACGGAATGACCCTCGGGCATCAACCAGCTTCTGGGTCGAACGAGTCCGTCGCCGCGGTGTTCGCGACATCCCGCGGGTCGGGCAGCAGGGAACCGTCGGCCTCGTATGCCGCGATCTGGCCGATGCGGCGCACGTGACGTTCCTCGTTCGAGAACGGCGTCTCGATGAACCGGTCGATGAAGGTCACGACCTCGTCGTAAGAGTGCTGCCGGGCTCCGATGGCGATGACGTTCGCGTCGTTGTGCTGTCGCGCGAGCTCCGCAGTCGCGATGCTCCAGACGAGGGCTGCACGGATCCCGCGAACCTTGTTCGCAGCGATCTGCTCACCGTTTCCCGAACCGCCGAATACGATCCCGAGGGCCTCGACTCCCGCGCTCTGATCGGCGACGACACCGAGGGCGGCACGGATGCAGAACGACGGGTAGTCATCGACGGCGTCGTACTCGATCGGGCCGTGGTCGATGACCTCGTGACCCTCCTCAGCCAGATGGTGCTGAAGTTGCGTGGAGAACTCCATGCCGGCGTGGTCGGTGGCGATATGGATGCGCATGGCTCCCATCCTAGGGAAGCGCGGGTGAACGGCGCGGACCGATCTTCGCCGATATGATGTTTTCATCATGCCATTGAATGACGCTCAGCGGCCGCTCTACGAAGTCAAGGCGAACCTGTTCAAAGGGCTCGCGCATCCGTTTCGCATCCGCATCCTTGAACTGCTGTCTTCAAGCCCCGAAGTGAGCGTGGCCGATCTCCAGGGTGAGACGGCGCTGGAGGCGTCGCATCTGTCGCAGCACCTGGCAGTGCTGCGCCGCCATCGCCTCGTGCAGTCGGAGCGTCGAGGCAGCCACGTGTTCTACCGACTTGCTGATCCCCGCGTCGCCGACCTGCTCGCTGTCGCGCGGGCGCTGCTCCTGAGCCTGCTGGAAGCCGACAGCGCTCAATTGGCGCACGTCGACACACTGCCCACGTTCGGCACGGCAGCGCCATGAGTCGGGCACGCCGCTCGGCGCGGTCGCTCGCACAATCGGCGCGAGCACTCTTGCCGAGCATCCAGGATTACCGCCTGCTGCCCCGCACATGGCGGGGAGATCTCGTTGCCGGCGTCACGGTCGGAATCGTCGCGCTCCCACTCGCTCTCGGTTTCGGAGTGAGCTCCGGCCTCTCCGCTGAGGCGGGCCTGGTCACGGCGATCGTCGCGGGCATCCTGGCCGCCGTCTTCGGCGGATCGAACGTACAGGTCTCGGGGCCGACCGGAGCGATGGTCGTCGTCCTGGTTCCCATCGTCGCAACCCATGGTGCCGGTGCCGTGGTCGCCGTCACGGCGATCGCGGGCGTCATCGTCGTCGCTGCCGGCGCTCTGCGGCTCGGTCGCGCCGTCTCGTTCATCCCCTGGCCCGTCATCGAAGGCTTCACCCTGGGGATCGCAGTCATCATCTTCCTCCAGCAGGTGCCGCTGCTCACCTCACCGCACACTGTTCATGCCGGCGACCACTCCTCGAACGCGATCATCGCCGCGGTCCAATCGGTCGCGGAGGCGGACTGGTCCTACGTCCCGTGGTCGCTGGGGGCTGCCGCCATCGTGTCCCTCGTCATGCTCATCGCGCCCCGGATCCACCGCGCTCTTCCCGGCTCCCTGATCGGCATCACCGTCGTGACGGCGCTTGCCCTGATCATCGCTACGCCACTGGCGACGATCGGCGCCCTTCCGTCGAGCCTGCCCTCGCCGTCTTTCCCTTCGCTCGACCCGAGTGTCATCGGTCAACTGCTGCTGCCCGCCCTGACGGTGGCAGCACTTGCGGCCATCGAGTCACTGCTCTCGGCTCGTGTTGCAGCGTCCCTCGCCGACACCGGACCCTATGACCCCGACCGCGAACTCGTCGGCCAGGGCATCGCCTCACTCGGCTCAGCACTTTTTGGCGGGATGCCTGCCACCGGCGCCATCGCACGCACCGCCGTCAACGTGCGCTCGGGCGGACGCACCCGTGTCGCCGCGATCACGCACGCTCTCGTCCTCCTGCTCGTCGTCCTCGTGATCTCTCGGCCCGTCGGCGCCATCCCCCTCGCCGCTCTCGCAGGCGTGCTGATGATGACGGCCGTGCGAATGGTGCATGCCTCGACCGTGCGAGCGATCATCACCTCGACACGCGCCGATGCGATCGCCTTCGTCATCACCGCGCTTGTGACGGTGTCGTTTGACCTCATCGTGGCGGTCATCATCGGCGTTCTGTTCGCGGGAGTCATCGCGGTGCGCAGCCTCTCGCGCCAGACCGGCGTGCGTCGCGAAGCAATCAGCGGCGAAGCGGTCGACGGAGACGAACGGATCGCGATCATCGCCATTGACGGCCCGCTCTTCTTCGCCTCCGCCGACCGCGTTTTCGAGCAGGTCGCCTCACTCACCGATGTCTCGGTCGTCGTGCTCCGGATGTCTCAGCTCGAGCTGGTGGATGCCACGGGTGCACGAATGCTGGCCGACATCATCCAGTCGCTCGAAAGACGCGGCATCACGGTGTTGATCAAAGGTGTGCAGCCGCTTCACGACGGTCTGTTCCGGCGGGTCGGGGTCCTGGATTCCCTGCGCCACCACAATCACCTCTTCACCGACCTTCCCGCAGCGATTACCCACGCCCGCAGTCACATCGCGCGAGAGCTCGCGGCGTAGGCTTGGGGGTTATCGCGCCCACAATGCGCGAGGCCGTGTCGCGGCATCCCTGACCCCTCACACACTTGGGAGCATCCGAAAGTGCCTGGAGAAAACCTCACCCGCATCGAAGCGCAGGAACGTCGCGGCGTCCTTGACACGCAGTCCTATGAGGTCGAGCTTGATCTGACCACCGGCCCGGAGGTGTTCCGCTCCACCGCAACGGTGCGTTTCACCGCAACCGAGGGCGCCTCCACGTTCATCGACCTGATCGCGCGGGCCGTCCACTCGATCACGCTCAACGGGCGCAGCATTCCGACATCCGCGTTCGCGTACTCCCGGATCGCACTGGACCAGCTCGCACTCGAGAACGAGCTCGTCGTCGTCGCCGACTGCGAGTACACGAACACCGGCGAGGGCCTGCACCGGTTCGTCGACCCGGTGGACGGCGAGGTGTATCTCTATACGCAGTTCGAAGTGCCCGACTCCCGGCGAGTCTTCGCCGTCTTCGAACAACCCGACCTGAAAGCGACGTTCCAGTTCACGGTTACCGCTCCCGCGTCGTGGAAGGTCATCTCCAACTCCCCCACCCCCGCGCCTGTGCCCAGCGGCGAAGGCATCGCGACGTGGGAATTCGAGCCGACCCCGCGCATCTCGTCGTACATCACGGCGCTGATCGCCGGCCCCTACGAGTCAACGTTCTCGGAGCTGACGAGCGCGTCGGGCCGCGTTATCCCGCTCGGGATCTTCGCGCGCAAGAGCCTGTGGCAGTACCTGGATGCCGACTACATCTTCGAGAAGACGCGTCAGGGCTTCGCCTACTACGAGGACAAGTTCGACTACCCCTATCCGTTCGCGAAGTACGACCAGCTCTTCGTCCCGGAGTTCAATGCCGGGGCGATGGAGAACGCGGGAGCAGTCACCTTCACCGAGGTCTACGTCTTCCGCAGCAAGGTGACGGATGCCGTCAAGGAGCGCCGGGTCGTCACGATCCTGCACGAGCTCGCCCACATGTGGTTCGGTGACCTCGTCACGATGAAGTGGTGGAACGACCTGTGGCTCAACGAGTCCTTCGCGGAGTGGGCCTCGACCATCGCGACAGCTGAGGCCACCGAGTGGACCGAGGCGTGGACGACGTTCAACGCCATGGAGAAGACCTGGGCCTACCGCCAGGATCAGCTCCCCTCGACGCACCCCGTCGTCGCGGAGATTCGCGACCTCGAAGACGTCCAGGTGAACTTCGACGGCATCACCTACGCCAAGGGCGGCTCGGTCCTCAAGCAGCTGGCGGCCTGGGTCGGGATCGACGAGTTCTTCGCCGGGGTGGGCGCGTACTTCCGCAAGCACGAGTACGGCAACACGGAGCTTCGCGACCTGCTGACCGAGCTGGAGATCACCAGCGGCCGCGAGCTGACCGAGTGGTCGAAGAAGTGGCTCGAGACCGCGGGCGTCAACACCCTCTCCCCCGCGATCGCAGAAGCCGCGGACGGCACGATCTCAGCGTTCAAGATCGTCCAGACCGCCCCGTCTGACTACCCGACCATCCGCCCCCATCGACTCGGCGTCGGCTTCTACGACCTCCAGAACGGTGAGCTCGTGCGCACCCGCTTCACGGAGTTGGATGTCGATGGCGACCTCACTGACGTCCCCGAACTCGTGGGCCTCGCCCGACCCGATCTGGTGCTCCTGAACGACCACGATCTCGCGTACGCGAAGATCCGTCTCGACGAGCGCTCCCTGCAGACGGCGATCGACCATCTCTCGAAGATCTCCGACCCCCTCGCCAGGTCGCTGGTGTGGGGCGCCGCGTGGGATCAGACGCGGGATGCCGAGGCCTCGGCATCCGACTACATCGACCTGGTCCTCGGCAACATAGCCTCCGAGACCGAGTCGACCACCGTGCGAACGACTCTCGCGCAGCTTCAGCTGGCGGCAAACTCCTACGTGACCCCCGACAAGCGCGACACGTCGCGTCAGAAGGTGGCCGACGGGCTGTGGGCCCTTGCTCAGGCAGCGGATGCCGGCAGCGACAGCCAACTGCAGTTCGTCACAGCATTTGCGAGCGCCGCAGCCACTCCCGAACACTGGGAGACAGTGCGAGCCCTGCGTGCTGGCGAGATCAGCCTCGACGGGCTCACCATTGACACTGACCTGTCATGGCAGCTGTTGGTATCGCTGGCCGCAGGCGGGGTCATCACCGAGGGCGTCATCGACGAAGCGCTGGCTGCAGACAACACGGCCAAGGGCGCCGAGTTCGCGGCCCAGGCCAAGGCTGCACTGCCGACCCCCGAAGCGAAGAGCGCTGCGTGGTCGTCGTTGGTCGACTCCGATCGCCTGCCCAATACGCTCGTACGCGCCGCGGGTCTCGGCTTCACGCACCCCGCCGGTGTGCTGCTTCTCGATGAGTTCGTGGACCAGTACTTCGCGATGCTGCTTCCCGTCTGGGAATCACGCACCTACAAGATCGCCGAGTACCTTGTGCTCGGCCTGTACCCCGCGCCCTTGGCGAACGCGAAGCTTCGCGATGCGACACGCGCATGGCTCACCGCCAACGCGGAAGCGCCGGCGGCACTGCGCAGACTCGTGGCGGAGAACCTCGCCGGGGTCGAGCGTGCCTTGGCGGTCCAGGAACGGGACGCGAGCTAAGCCACAGTGGCACCACCTGCGCCCCGAGTGATCCGGCATCGCTCGGGGCGCAGGTTCTAGGATTCGTCTGATGCACAGATTCGATACGGCCCCCGCCGCAGATACGAGCCTCTGGGATGGCTTTCTGGGGCTGCTCGGCGAGATCGGCGGCACGCTTCTGCAGATCGTCATCGTCCTCGCGAGCGCCGTGGTGGTCGTCTGGGTGCTGCGCCTGATCATCCGGCGCGTCGTTCGTCGGGTCGTCGAAGGCGCCAAGTCTCGTGCTCGCGTTGACGATACGCAGGCACTCGAGCGGTCGCCGCTGGCCTCGGTGCGCCTCGTCCAGCGCACCCGCACCCTCGGATCCATCCTGCAGAACATCGTCAACGTGACGGTGGTGATCGTCGCGATTCTGCTGATCATCCTCATCCTTGCCGGTCCGCAGGTGATGGGCTCGTTCACGCTGCTCAGCGCAGCCATCGGCGCAGGTCTCGGCTTCGGCGCGCAGAACATCGTCAAGGATGTGCTCAACGGGATCTTCATCGTCGCCGAAGACCAGGTCGGTATCGGCGACGTCGCGGACCTCGGACCTGCTACCGGCGTCATCGAATACGTGAGCGTCCGCATCACCCAGGTCCGTGACGTCAACGGAACCCTGTGGTTCGTGCGAAACGGCGAGATCACCCGCATTGGAAACATGTCGCAGGGGTGGTCGCGCGCGATCATCGACCTTGCCGTTCCCGTCGATGCCGACGTGGACGAGGTGGAACAGGCGATGCTGGATGCCGCCCGCGCTCTTGCACAGGAGCCGAAGTGGCGCAGCCGCATCATCGAGGACCCCGAGGTGTGGGGGCTCGAGTCGGTGTCGGGAGACGCGCTGGTCATCCGCATCGTGGTCAAAACGAGGGCCGGAGCGAAGGATGACGTCGCGCGCGAACTGCGCATGAGACTCAAGCGCGCGATCGACGACCTGGGCCTCACCCTGCCGCAGATGAACTCGATCATGCTGTCGGGTCTTGAGACTGCCGGCCGGGTGCGCGGCGCCAACCCGCCCCGAACCAAACCGACCCCGGTCGCGCATCATGGTGTCCCGGATCGGCCCGTCTGGCGCGCCAAGCGAACGGGCAAGAAGACGGATGCCGACTCTGAAGCATCCGAGGAAGCAGAGAAGTGAGCACGCCCGAGCAGCAGTCGTTCTACGAGGCGGTGGGCGGACACGAGACGTTCGTGCGTATCGTCGACGGCTTCTACCGCGGGGTCGCGGATGACCCCGTGTTGCGACCCATGTACCCCGAAGAGGATCTCGGGCCGGCGAAGGAGCGTCTGCTGATGTTCCTCGAGCAATACTGGGGCGGACCGACGACCTACAGTCAGCAGCGCGGTCACCCCCGCCTGCGAATGCGGCACGCGCCGTTTCACGTCAATCCCGACGCGCGCGACAGATGGCTCGCACACATGCGCGCTGCCGTCGACGAGGTCGGATTGTCGCCCCTGCACGAAGAACTCCTCTGGGACTACCTCAGTCGGGCCGCGCATGCCATGGTGAACACGTTCGAGCGAACCGAGATCGGGCCGGGGGCGGGCGCTCGCACAGATATCCCGCTGACGTCCGAGAACTGACGCGCACGACCACAGACGTACACGACAAGGGAGTCGCATGACCGAAGCATCCGTTCACCGAACCGACGTCCTCGTGATCGGCTGGGGGTTGGCTGGACTTGTCGCCGCAGCTGAGGCTACTGCGGCCGGCAAGCGCGTCACAGTCCTCGACCAGGAGCCGCGCACGAACCTCGGCGGACAGGCGTGGTGGTCGTTTGGTGGACTGTTCTTCGTCGATTCGCCCGAGCAGCGGCGAATGGGAATCCGCGACAGCCTCGAACTGGCACGACAGGACTGGTTCGGCACGGCGGGGTTCGACCGCCCCGAGGATGCCTGGCCCCGCCGCTGGGCCGAGGCCTACCTCGAGTTCGCCGCGGGTGAGAAGCGCAGTTGGCTCCGCCAACGCGGCGTTGGCTTCTTCCCGGTAGTCGGGTGGGCGGAGCGCGGCGGCTACACCGCCGGGGGCCCCGGGAACTCCGTGCCCCGCTTCCACATCACATGGGGTACCGGCCCCGGGCTTGTCGCACCCTTCCAAGCGGCACTCGAGGATGCCGAGCGGGCCGGGATGCTGACAGTGCTCCCACGGCACCGCGTGACCTCGCTCACGGTGCGAGACGGTGCCGTGACGGGCGCTGCCGGCGATGTTCTCGCGCCCTCCAGCGCCGCCCGTGGCGTGGCAACGTCACGCGATGTCGTCGGAAGCTTCGAGATCGAGGCTGGCTCGACGGTCGTCGCGTCCGGAGGCATCGGCGGGAACCACGACCTGGTGCGCAGGTGGTGGCCCGAGCGACTGGGGACGGCCCCCGCAGACATGGTCACGGGTGTGCCCGCATATGTCGACGGCGCCATGCTCGACGTCACCGAGGCCGCGGGCGCAAACCTCATCAACCGCGACCGCATGTGGCACTACGTCGAGGGCATCCAGAACTGGGATCCGATCTGGCCGCTGCACGGCATCCGCATCCTGCCCGGTCCGTCCTCGATCTGGCTGGATGCCACGGGGGCGCGCCTCCCCGTGCCACTGTTTCCGGGCTTCGACACGCTCGGGACCCTCGCGCACCTTCGCGCGACCGGCCACGACCATTCCTGGTTCGTGTTGTCACAGCGGATCGTCGAGAAGGAATTCACACTTTCGGGCAGCGAGCAGAACCCCGACCTCACCGGCAAAGACGTGCGGCTGTTGTTGCGGTCACGGCTCGGAAAAGGGGCTGCGGGACCCGTGCAAGCGTTCCTCGACCACGGCGCCGACTTCGTCATCCGAGACGACCTCGACAGCCTCATCGAGGGCATGCGGGCGCTGCCCGGCGGTCAGGCGCTGGATGCCGACCGCGTCCGCTTTGAGGTCGAGGCGCGCGACCGCGAGATGGACAACGACTTCACCAAGGACGCACAAGTGGCGATGCTGCGATCGGCGCGCGCGTACCGCGGCGATCGGCTCGTGCGAACCGCCGCACCGCACCGCATCACCGACCCCGACGCAGGTCCGCTCATCGCGGTCAAGCTTCACGTGTTGACGCGCAAGTCGCTCGGCGGCATCGAGACTGACCTGTCCGGGCGTGTGCTCGGAGCCGGCGGCGAGCCGATCGAGGGTCTGTTCGCCGCGGGCGAGGCCAGCGGGTTCGGCGGCGGCGGCGTGCACGGCTATCGCGCGCTCGAAGGCACCTTCGTCGGAGGATGCCTGTTCTCGGGCCGCGCGGCTGGACGGGGCGCAGCAGCGGCCGTGTGACCGAGTCACGCGGCCTGACGTCAGGTCAGTCCGCCGTCCACCGAGCGACCGTACGCTGACGGCTCGTCTCGGACCATGACCGGTGTATCGCGGTTGAGGCTCTCGCCGCGGAAGAACGACTTCGCGCGCGGGAAGAGGAACCACAGGAACATCAGCAACACGCCGAAAGCGAGTGCGCCGACGCCGAGAACGAACGTGCCGCCGACACCGAAGAGCACCGTATAGCCGTAGTCGACGTTGTACATGTCGATGGCCGACTGGACGAATGCGTAGGTCAGCATCAGCGCACCGAGCAACGGGAACAGGAACTTGTAGAAGAAGTTCCGCCGTGAGGTGAACAGCTCGCGACGGAAGTACCAGACGCACGCATAGCCCGTGATTCCGTAGTAGAACGCGATAGCGAGCCCGAGCGAGAGGATCGAGTCCTGCAGGATGCTGTCGCTGATCAGCGTCATCCCGACGTAGTACACGACCGCGACGATCCCCATGACGAGGGTCGAGAACGATGGCGTCTTGAAGCGCGGATGCACCGTCGCAAACCTCCTGGGGAGAGCGCGGTAGGCGGCCATTGCGAGGGTGCCGCGCGCTGTCGGGAGGATCGTCGTCTGCGTCGACGAGATCGCAGACACCATGACCGCGACCACGAGCACCCAGCCGAGCGGGCCGAGCAGGCCGTCCTTGATCGCGATGAAGAAGTCATCGGCGTTGGTTGCGTTGCCCAGGCCCGTCGGTCCATCGCCCAGCCCGGCGTACATCATGGCCGCGATAGTCACCGCAACGTAGGTGAACAGCAGGATGACTGTCGTGAGCAGCGCTGCGCGGCCGGGGATTCGCCGGGGATCCTTCGTCTCTTCGTTCAAGGCCAGCGTCGTGTCCCAGCCCCAGTAGATGAACAGCGCGAGCAGAATGGCCTGAACGAAGCCGCTCCAGTCGCCGATCGCGAAGGGGTTCAGCCACGACCACTCGAAGGGTGTCGGATCTGGCGCGCTGCCCCCGAAGAAGTGCCACAGTGCTGCGACGATGAAGATGGCGAGGGCGAGGTACTGCACCGCCAGCAGGATGTTCTGAACCCTCTCGCCGATCTCGACGCCGCGCCAACTGATCCACGTCATCGCGGCGATGAAGACGACGCCAGTTGCCGTAACCAATACCGCGTTATCGGCCAGAAGCGCATCCTGAGGGCTTCCGACGATCCCGTCGATGAGCGCCCAAAGATAGATGCCGCTGATCTGGGCGAGGTTTGCCAGCACGACCATCCCGGCCACGGCGACGCCCCAACCACCCATCCATCCCACCCACGGGCCGAAGGCTTTGGTTCCCCACGTGAATGTGGTGCCGCAGTCCGGTATCTCGCGATTGAGTTCCCGGTAGGCGTAGGCGATGAACAGCATGGGCACGAAGGCCAGCACGAAAATGATCGGCGCCTGCGCACCCACCGCGATGACGATGAACCCGAGCGTCGCAACCAGCGAGTACACCGGCGCCGTAGATGCCAGTCCGATGACTGTCGAACCCCAGAGGCCGAGCGTGCCTGCGGCGAGACCCTTTCCCTCAGGTGCCGTGAAGGTAATCGGTGCAGTCGCCATTCCGTCACCGTAGGAGCACCGCGAATTCGCGGTCAAGCATATGTTTCGAGCGGCGGTTAGCCGGGGATGCTCCCGGCACGGAACTATCGCGAGTTCACTCCGGATCTGCGCACCAGAACGTGCCCGCGGCGAAGCGACAGCCGCAGCCAGGCGCCGGCTTCGCGCAGCGGCACGGTCTCGGCATCCTGCCCCAGAAAGCCGAGCACCTGAGCGACGAATCCCACTCCGCGCGGCAGCCCGTCAAGCTCCGGATCCGGCGCTCCCCACACCGCGGTCCGGACCTGACGGACCACATCCTCACCGGCGCTCGTCGGCACAGCTTTCGCAACCTCCTCCATTCCGCGGTGGGCTGCCCCAGCCAGCTCAGTCGACGAGATCTCACCGCGTACTGCCCACCCCGACACTGGTGGGGAGATGCCGGCCCAGGCGGCGCGCATGCCCGCGTCGGGCAATTCGAGTGTCACGCCCTGCGCCCGCAGGGAAGCACCATCGACGACCAGGTCGCAGGCGAGTTCCGGGTCGGCGGCGAGAACCCGCACGCCGAGGATTGTCGGGGCTGTGTCCAGGATCCCGCGCGGCGCGATGGGGGCGCAGGTCATGACGAGGATGCCGCCCGTTGCGCGCAGACGCACGGCACCGTCTCCGACGCGTGCGGCGCGTGAGGCGAAGGTCTGCGCGTCCACAGCGGTCTCGGCGTCGGCGAGATTCAGGGGCGTCGGCATTCGACCTAAACTACCAAGCGGAACAGCTGCCGCGGCCGCGGCGACATCAGCAAGCTCCGGGAGAACCGATGACCGACGGCGCCACGAACACCCCCGGCGAGGTCGTGGAGGCGGACCCGGTCGCCGCACTCCTGGCCGTTCTCACCCTGTCCTCGAGCGGGGCACGGACCACCGAGGACATCTTCACCGGTGTCTCGCAATCAATGCCGCTCGGGCGCGTGTACGGCGGTCAGGTGCTGTCCCAATCCATCGTGGCGGCCTCCCATACGCTGCCGCCGGGACGAACCGTCCACTCGATGCACGGATACTTCCTGCGCCCGGGCGACTCTTCGGCGGGCATTACGTTCGCCGTCGATCGGATTCACGACGGTCGGTCGTTCTCGACCCGGCGCACGCAGGCCT
This sequence comes from Microbacterium schleiferi, assembly GCF_038150145.1. Classification (GTDB taxonomy): domain Bacteria; phylum Actinomycetota; class Actinomycetes; order Actinomycetales; family Microbacteriaceae; genus Microbacterium; species Microbacterium schleiferi_B. Next base: position 156,849 of record NZ_JBBWSA010000005.1, on the reverse strand, counting down.
ACCAGGACGGGGTGCCGATCTTCTCGATGATCGCGTCGTTCCAGGATGAGGGCCCCGGTCTGGAACACGCGGTGCCCATGCCCGACGGCATCCCGCACGCCGACGAGCTGCCCGACCTTGAAGATCACTTGATCGGCCTGCATCCGATGAGCAAGCGCATGTTCACTGACCGGCCGCTCGACGTGCGCCACGTCCCCGGCCCCATATATCTGCACGTGGATGGTGAGCACGTCCCCCACCAGGCGGTGTGGCTTCGCACGCGCCGGTCGTTGCCCGACGATCCCGATCTGCACCGCGCCGCGCTCGCGTACATGAGCGACATGACGATCCAAGAGTCCGTGCTGCGCGCTCACGGCGTCGCGTGGTCCGCGCCCGGGCTAAAGGTCGCCAGTCTCGACCATGCCATGTGGTGGCATCGTTACGCGCGAGTCGACGAATGGCTGCTGTACGTACAGGAGTCCCCGAGTGCGCGCGGAGGCCGCGGTCTTGCCACCGGGAAGATCTATTCCTCAGAGGGAATACTGGTGGCGAGCGTCGCGCAGGAGATCACGATCCGCCTGCCACACGACCGGGACTGACACGCTCGGCAGAAACCCTGATCGCCTCAGCGACGGTGCCCGTACCGGAGCGGCTCACCGACGTAGGGCGCCCAGGCTTCTCGTTCGACCTCGCTCAGACGCAGCGGCCTGCCGGTTTCGGCATCCACCTTGACCACTACCGTCGTGGCGCGCGCGTAGATCTGCTGTCCATCTTCGCCGGCAGTCTCCCGTGGGCTGCAGACCTCGTAGCACACGTCGATGCTGGAGCCGCCGAGCCTGCCGAACCAGAGCTGAACGTCGAGCGGATGCCGCTGGTAGGGAACCGGAAGCAGGTACTCGATCTCTTGACGGGCGATAAGCGTGAGGACGCCGGAGTGCAGGCTCGAGTCCATGACCGCGGTCGGCGGCGCGTTCTCGCCGGTGCCGGGGCGCCAGAATGCTCGCACCCGCGCCTCCTCGAGCAGCTTCAGCATCGATGTGTTGTTGACGTGGTTGAAGGCGTCGAGATCGCCCCAGCGCAGGTGGATCGGCAGGTGAACCCGGGTTCTCCCGCCCTTGGACGTGTCAGTATCGGGCATCGCCGGATCAGTCGCGCGTGAGCTTGCGGTACGTGGAACTCGCGCGGTTGAGCGCGTCCGGCCCCAGGCGCTCAAGCTTGTTCTTCTCGTATGCCTCGAAATTGCCCTCGAACCAGTACCACGCATCCGGGTTCTCGTCGGTGCCTTCGTACGCCAGGATGTGGGTCGCGATCCGGTCCAGGAACCACCGGTCGTGGGTGATGACCACAGCGCAGCCCGGGAACTCGAGCAGAGCGTTCTCAAGAGACTGAAGGGTCTCGACATCAAGGTCGTTCGTCGGCTCATCGAGCAGCAGCAGGTTGCCACCCTCCTTGAGGGTGAGCGCCAGGTTGAGGCGGTTGCGCTCACCACCGGAGAGCACGCCGGCCTTCTTCTGCTGGTCGGGCCCCTTGAAGCCGAACTTCGACACGTAGGCGCGGGACGGGATCTCAGTCTTGCCCACCGTGATGATGTCGAGCCCGTCCGACACGACCTCCCACAGCGTCTTGGTGGGGTCGATGTTGGAGCGCGACTGGTCCACATAGCTGATCTTGACGGTCTCGCCGATCTTCAGGTCACCGCCGTCAAGCGGTTCGAGACCGACGATGGTCTTGAAGAGCGTGGTCTTGCCGACACCGTTGGGTCCGATGACACCGACGATGCCGTTGGGCGGAAGACTGAAGCTCAGTCCATCGATGAGGGATCGGCCGTCGAACCCCTTCTTCAGCTTCTTGGCCTCGATGACGACGCTTCCCAGGCGGGGACCCGGCGGAATCTGGATCTCTTCGAAGTCGAGCTTGCGGGTGCGCTCGGCCTCGGCTGCCATCTCCTCGTAGCGGGCCAGACGTGCCTTCGACTTCGCCTGGCGCCCCTTGGTGTTGGAGCGGACCCACTCGAGTTCGTCCTTGAGGCGCTTGGCAAGCTTGGCGTCCTTCTTGCCCTGGATGTCGAGGCGCTCGGCCTTCTTCTCCAGATACGTCGAGTAGTTGCCCTCGTACCCGATGAGCCGGCCGCGATCGACTTCCGCGATCCATTCGGCGACGTTGTCGAGGAAATACCGGTCGTGAGTGATTGCGATCACCGCGCCTGCATACTTCTGGAGGTGCTGCTCGAGCCAGAGCACGCTTTCGGCGTCGAGGTGGTTCGTCGGCTCGTCCAACAGCAGCAGGTCGGGCTTTTGCAGCAAGAGCTTGGTGAGCGCGACGCGGCGCTTCTCGCCTCCCGACAGGTGCGCGACCTGCGCATCGCCCGGCGGGGTGCGCAACGCGTTCATCGCCTGATCCAGCTGCGAGTCGAGGTCCCATGCGTCTGCCGCATCGATCTCTTCTTGCAGCGTCCCCATCTCAGCCAGCAGGCTGTCGAAGTCGGCATCGGGGTCACTCATCAGGCCCGAGATCTCGTTGAACCGATCCAGCTTGGCCTTGACCGCGATCCCGTCCTGGATGTTCTCGAGAACGGTCTTGGATTCGTCGAGTTCCGGCTCCTGCATCAGGATGCCGACACTGAACCCCGGGCTGAGGGTCGCCTCACCGTTGGACGGGGCGTCAAGACCCGCCATGATCTTCAGGATCGTCGACTTTCCGGCACCGTTGGGGCCGACCATTCCGATCTTCGCTCCCGGGAGGAACGCCATCGTCACGTCGTCGAGGATCAGCTTCTCGCCCACAGCTTTGCGGGCGCGGACCATCTGATAGATGTACTCAGCCATAGCCCGACCAGTCTACGGGCCGCCCGAGTGTCGCCCGCGCCTCACCAATCGATGGGTCGGGTGTCCCCGATGAGGCAACGGCCGGTCTGAAGACCCGGCATGACGGCTACCACGGGGTCTCCCGTCGAAGGGCCGACCTGGCCGACAAGGCACTCTTCGCCCCACCGAACCGAGAATTGGATGCTCTCAGCCGGGTTGCCGACGGTCGACTCGTCGTACGTGACTTCCATTGCCGACTTGTCGAAACCCGCCTGGGTGAGGCCATCGATATAGGCGCGCCCCTGAAAACGCTGGTCGGTTGCCCATACGGTTGCGACGACGTCGGCGAAGAACGGCAGCGCCTCGTCGGCGGTCGTCGCCTCACTGACCTGAGCCGGTGCCGCAGACGCTGTTTCAGTCGGGGTGGGTATGGCAGTGACAGTCGGCGTCGGCGATGGTTCCGGAGTCGCGGTACACCCCGCGAGCATCCCGACCACCAGTGCCGCGCTGACTATGGAGGCGAATCCGCCCAAGCGAGAGCCTCCCCTGACAGGGGGCGGAGCGGTCATTTCAGCGGCACACACGCTGAGGAGTCTAGAGCCCCACTCCCCTCGGCTCCCTGGGAGCCTAGAACGGTGTCTCGCTGCCGACCGCTGGGGCAGCGGCGGCGCCGTCGAGTCCCGGTGCAGCCCACGAGTCCTGACCGTCATCGGGGCTCACCGGAGCGGCGGATGCGGTCCCCTGCGCGGTTGCCTGCTTGGTGTAGGTCGTGGTTCCCCACCGCAAGTCGTGACCGACAGTGTCGGCGTCGATATCGATGCTGACACCCTTCTTGCCGCCGGCCTCCCAGGGACGAAGCCGCAGACGGCCGGTGACCACCAGCGGCTCCCCCTTCGTGACCGAGGCGGCGATGTGCTCGGCAAGACCCCGGAACGCGGAGACGTTGTACCAGTTCGTCCCGTCGTCGACCCAGGTGCCGGTCGAGCGATCGAGACGGCGCTGCGCACTCCCGAGCCGAAAGTTGACGACGGGCAGACCTCCCGCCGTGATCTTGAATTCCGGAGGGCCCGCAACGTTTCCCGTGACGGTGATGATGTCCTGCATTTCTCCCTTTCCCGCCCGGAGCGGTTCCGGGCTGCGCTGGTACCCGAGTGCCCGTCGGGTACCAGCGCCGAGATCAGGCTCGCCGATCATCGCTAACCGACGTCCGCCGCCCCATTGAGCCGTGGACAGACCGCGCACCGGCGTGGCTGGGGAGGAAAACTCAGGCCGTCACATACTCCGCGAAGCGCGCACGAACCTTATTCACCTTGGGCACTGCAACAGCGAGGCAGTAGCCCTGCGTGGGGTTCTTCGCGAAGAAGTCTTGGTGGTACTCCTCTGCGGGATAGAACTCACCGAGGGGCTCAATCGTGGTGACGATGCCGCCATCCCACCACTCGGCCGCGCGATCGCGGGCTGCTTCGAAGAGCTCGCGCTGCTGGTCGTCGGCGGGAAACATCGCGCTGCGGTACTGGGTTCCGATGTCGTTTCCCTGTCGGTTCAGCTGTCGCGGATCGTGCATCGTGAAGAAGGCATCCAGGATGACGTCGTCCGAGATGACGTCGGGATCGAAGGTGACGGCGACGGCCTCGGCGTGCCCGGTACGGCCCGTGCAGACCTGCTCATAGGAGGGGTTCTCGACGGTGCCGCCGACATACCCCGAAACGACCGACGACACTCCGCGAAGAGCGCGGTACGCCGCGTCGAGACACCAGAAGCAGCCGCCTGCGAGAACGAACGTGTGCATGATTTCTCCTTGTTGTGGCGCCGGGTTCTCGGCGCCACTGGCAACAACAGTCTCGCGCGTATTGCTGTTCCCTGCGATGTGTCGGAGGTCGGATCTATGTTCGATCTCAGGGAGACCCAGATGCAGGCATCACGCATACAGCTCGTGCCGATCGGGATCGACGCCTGGCGCGTCGTTGATGCGGGCCGCGGGCCGATCGGTCACCTGCGCGTCGATCGCGACGCTCAGGGTGAGCACTTCGCGGTGAAACGCTTCCACCCGAGTGACAGGCAATTCCATGCGCTCGGACGGTTCTGGAGCCGCGATGACGCCGTCGAGGCCCTCCTGCTGTCGACCTGACGTCTGTCCCGAGGTCGGCGACTCAGACCGGTGAGCTCCAGAGGTCCCGGACACCGTGCGGAGCATCTCGAAGCACGCCCGGCCAGACGTCCGCAAGAATCTCGACGGCCCGGCGCAGGTCGCCGGGGGGTGCGGTAAACGGAATGCGTAGGTGCCGTTCGTTTCCGCCATCTGGCGCGAACCTCGGACCGGCCGACAGGAGCAGTCCGGCCGTCCTGGCTTGGAGCACCAGCGCCGAACTCAATGGCGCGTTCAGCTCGACCCAGAGGGCGACTCCCCCATCAACCGAGGGCACGCGCCACTCCGGCAGCCGTTCCGCCAGCGCTGAGACCAGCGCATCCCGTCCCTCGCGCAGGAACTCACCGCGATGTCGCGCGATCTCGGGCAGCCGCGGAATCAGCCCGGTTGCCACTGCCTGTTCGAACTCCGGTGTACCGAGGTCGTACGCCGGGCGTTCCTGCACGAGCCGGTCGATGAGGTCATGGTCGGTCCGTATCCACCCGACACGCAAACCTCCCCACACGGTCTTGCCGAGCGACCCGACGCGCACCACGAGGGATTCATCGGTCGCCTGGAAACCGCGGTCCTGGGATCCTCGATCGATGTCGAGGTCGGCGGTCGTCTCGTCGATCGCCAGGAGGGTTCCAGAGCGCTGTGCAGCCGTCATGATGGTCTCGCGCTCGTACGCCGACATACTGCGGCCCGTCGGGTTCTGGAAGTCGGGCATGAGGTAGGCAAGGGAGGGGCGGGTGCGAGCGAAGGACTCGGCGACGCGCTCGAGATCCCATCCGCTTTCGGCCGCTACCGGGATGCCGACGAGCCGCCCGCCGGCGCGACGGAGTGCGTCGGCTGCATGCGGATACGTGGGGGTCTCGATCGCGACGCGATCGCCGCGTCCGATGAGCACGCTCGCAAGCAGGTGGATCGCGCTCTGGGCACCGGCGGTGATCATGATCTGGCGAGACTCGGTCGGCAGTCCCCGAGCGCGGAACAGCTCGGCGATGGCTTCGCGCAGCTCAGCGCGACCGAGGACGTCGTACCCCGAGCGCGAGGCGAGGGTCGCGGCATCGGCCGCAACCTCGGCCATGTGACCCGCAAGCCCGGGCCAAGCTGGGGGGCTCGCCTGCTGGAGGTCGATGGTGCCGTCAGTTCCGAGCACCCTCGCGACCTCGCGCCGGCCGAGCGGAAGGGTGACGCTTCCCGACCCCCGCAGGCTGCTGATGTGCCCGGAGTCGCGAAGGCTCTGATAGGCCATCGAGACGGTGCTGCGACTGATTCGAAGTGCGGTGGCGAGTTCGCGCTCAGCCGGAAGCGCGGTCCTGGGCGCGATGCGGTTGTCCAAGCAGAGCAGACGGATGCCGTCGGCGAGCGCCTCGTAAGCCGGTTCGCGCGTGCGCCATCCGCCCAGTGCGAGGGTCAGTGATCGCGCGGACATTCGGGACTCCACGGCCACTCCTTCCCGATTGGACTGGTCACGTCAGTCCACTTCTGGTCTTGGATGGTGCCATGCCGCGCCGCATCCTGCAACTTCTCATCGGGCTCCCCCTCTACGGGGCCGGAGCTGCGCTGACGGTTGATGCTGGACTGGGCGTCGACCCCTGGACTGTGCTGGCCGAGGGCCTGTCGATCAGAACCGGTATCGGCGTCGGGTGGATGACGAACATCCTCGGCCTGTTGATCCTGCTTCTCTGGATTCCGCTGCGCCAACGCCCCGGCATCGGCACCGTGGCCAACATCCTCGTCGTCGGAACCGCGATGCAGGTCACCCTCTGGGTCCTGCCACCGATCACGGGATTCCTCGCGCAGCTTGCGGTGCTCGTAAGCGGCATCCTGCTCGTCGCCGTCGCCTCGGGGCTGTACATCGGCGCGCACTTCGGGCCGGGTCCCCGCGACGGCCTGATGACCGGCCTGCGCAGCCGGTTCGGGATGCCGATCTGGGCAGCTCGCGCCAGCGTCGAGCTCACCGTGCTGGTAATCGGGTGGCTGCTGGGAGGCACCGTCGGGCTCGGGACCGTCCTGTTCGCGGCGACCATCGGCCCGCTGGTACACCTCACCTTGCCGCTGTTCGACACCGCTCGCACGCGGGCGACATCGCGGCTGGTAGCGGCGCCGACCACTCCCCTCGCGTCACCGAGGTAGGAATACGTGGGGTGGCTAACGGGGCTTGAACCCGCGACCCCCGCGACCACAACGCGGTGCTCTACCAACTGAGCTATAGCCACCATGTGCACACCGGAGTGCGCAACCAAAAGATTCTCTCACACGCCGGGGGCGAACGCCGACACGGCGACAGCCGCTGCCTGCTTGGCCTCATCGCTGGTCGGACCCGGTTCGGGAACGAACACGACGCTGCGGTAATACGCCAGCTCGCGCAGCGATTCGCTGATGTCGGCGAGCGCGCGGTGGCCGCCATCCTTCGCCGGGGCGTGGATGTATGCGCGTGGGTACCAGCGCCTGGCCAGTTCCTTGATGCTCGACACATCGACGTTGCGGTAGTGCAGCCACCGATCGACGCGGGGCATGTACTTGGCAAGGAACATCCGGTCGGTGCCGATCGTGTTGCCCGCCAGCGGCGCCTTGCCCTCGAGCGGTACAAAGCGCTGGATGTACTCGAGAACCTCGAACTCGGCCTCGGCGACGCTGACGCCGTTCGGAATCTCCTCGAGCAGGCCAGACTTCTCGTGCATAGCGGTGACGAAATCGTTCATGTTCGCCAGCGCAGAGGCGTCGGGTTTGATCACGATCTGGAAGCCGGGATCCAGCGGGCGCAGCTCGAAGTCGGTGACGATGACAGCGATCTCGACGAGTTCGTCGACGGCGAGATCCAGCCCGGTCATCTCACAGTCGATCCACACCAGTCGGTCGTTCTCGCTCGAAGCCATGCCGCCCATCCTAGAGCTGGCGCTCACGGCGACCGCGGCGGCTCCCGGTAATCTGGTGGATGCGCCTCCGTAGCTCAATGGATAGAGCATCGGCCTTCTAATCCGACGGTTACTGGTTCGAGTCCAGTCGGGGGCACCAGATGAGTGGCGGGAAGGCGCGGGGGCACGATGATCGAGATGGATGCCGACGCGTTCGAGCACCTGGTCGTCGAGGAGCTGGACCGGCTGCCCGATGACATGGTCGACGGACTCGACAACGTCATCTTCGTGGTCGAAGACCGCGGCGAGGATGGGTCTCTCGACCTCCTGGGCCTCTACGACGGGTGGGCGCTGACCGAACGCGACCGATACGGCGTTGGTGAGCTCCCCGATCGGATCATCGTCTATCGTGAAGCCCACCTGGCGGCGTGCGACGATCTGGACGAACTTCGCGCTGAGGTCCACACGACTCTCGTGCACGAGATCGCGCACTTCTACGGGATTGACGACGACCGACTCCACGAGTTGGGATGGGCTTGATGAATAGCGCGACACTCCCTCGGGCAGATGAGGATGTCGACACACGCCACGCCGCTGACATGCCGTGGCAGACGGTCGTGTGGAATGACCCCGTCAACCTCATGAGTTACGTCACCCACGTCTTTCGCAGCTACTTCGGTTTCAGCGCTGAGCGGGCGGAGTCGCTGATGCTCGCCGTGCATCACGAGGGCCATGCCGTGGTCGCCGAGGGCGCGCGCGAACAGATGGAGCTTCACGTTCATGCCATGCATGACTACGGGCTTTCGGCGACAGTGCGGAAGGCTCCGGCATGACCCGCGAACTCGTAATGGCGATCACGCGCATCGAGGCCCTGCACCTCTCGCAGATGACGGAGCAGTTCCGGGACCTCCTCGATGCCACGACCGATGCATCAAACGATGATGCCGTGGCACGCCTCGTTCCCGAGGGGTATCTCGACGACGACGCCGCAGCCCGCGAGTTCCGCCGTCTGACCGAGCGCGAGCTCCTCGATCGCCGCCATGCGGATGCGGAGACCGTCCTCGGCATCCTGCGCCCGACTCTCCCGACCTTGCCGGTTGCATCCGACGACCCGGAACTCACGGAAGAGGTCGTCGTGCACGCGAGCGCCGATGACGTGAGCGCCCTGCTGCGTACGCTGTCGGCCATTCGTCTCGTGTTGGCGACGCGGCTCGGGATTCAGGCCGACGACGACCACGACGCCGCTGATCCGCGTTTCGGGATCTACGACTGGCTCGGCTACCGCCTCGACAGCCTCATCACCGCGATCGACGCGGACTCCGACGAACCCTGACGACACGCGACGCGGGTCGGCTCAGGGCACGACGAAGACCCGCGTGGCGTGCGCGGCCGGATCGTCGCGTGCGATGTGGTCGTCCTCCTGCCGCGCCCAGCGCTCCCAGTGTGGGCGGTAGGTGTCTCCATCGCGCTCGAGGGCCCTCTCTCGTCGAGAGTCGGCCGGCGATTCGACCCAGACCCGCACACCCGCGAGCACCGCAGTCGCCGGGGTGAGGATGCCGGATCCTTCGACCACGAGAGGGAGGCCGGGGTCGACGCCATGGGACTCCGCGTACTCACCCGCGCTCCAGTCCCACCGTCGCCAACGCCCCTGCTGCCCGGCAGCGTGCGGGATGAGGACGTTTCGCGTGACATCCTCGACAGCGGCATCCAGGCCGTCCCATCCCGGGTAGGTCGAATCCAGAGCAAGCAGCTGCGGCGTGCCGTCCAACGGCCAGCGGTCGAGAAGGAGGCGGGTCAGACTCGTCTTGCCGGCCCCGCTGCGCCCATCGATCAGGATGACGGGTGCCGGCGCGGCACATGCCAGGATGTCGTCCCGCAGGACGTCGGTGGCGTCGGTCAGAACCTGACCGACTGGGTCGTCACTTCTTGAGGGCGCGGATGACACGAATGAGAACGTGGCCGGCGACCCAGACGAATGGGATGCCGACGGCGAGTAGAGAGATCAGGTTGGGCTCGAAGCGCAGGTCATCGCCGCGGCGGATGTAAGCGCCGATCGGAATCGCCGTGCCGCCAGCGCCGCCGCCTCCGTTGCCGCCCTCATCCGAGCCTCCGCCGAACCCAGAGGACGCGAGGGCGACGGGGATGATCTTGATGCCGTCGACGTCCTGCTGTTCTCCGTAGATGCCGGAGACGCCGAAGGATGCTGCCTGCTTGCCGAGTTCGAGCGCGATGTTGGGCATAGCCCCACGCTACCGGCCCGAGTCCCTCGAAGACAGGGCGACCTCGATCCGATCCTGGTCAGCGCGGATCATCGCGAGGCAGGCGGGGGTTGGAGGGAAGCGTACCGCCGCCGCGCTCACTGATCAGCGTCGCGCGGGTGATCGCCCCTCGACCGAACCGGGCAGCCGCAGTATCCAGCGCGGATTCGACGCGCCGCCACTCTCCGTCGTCGTCCCACAGGGTGGGCGCTGACTCGCTAAGGGTAAGTAGCTTCTCGGCACGGACGCCCACGAGCCGGATGGGGAGGCGCCTGTCGATCGCGTCGAACAGTTCCAGAGCGACCTCCCCGAGGCGCTGACCGACGGAGCTCGGCTCCGGGAGGCTGCGCGAGCGGGACACGGTGCTGAAGTCGGCGAATCGCACCTTGATCACCACCGCTCCGGCCTCCCACGATGCCGCACGAAGTCGCGCCGCTACCCGGTCTGCCAGGCGACGCAGTTCCGATCGCAAGACAGCGGTGTCGCTGATATCGGTGTGGAAGGTCTCTTCGTGTCCCACGCTCTTCTCCACACGGGTCGTCGTGACCTCCCGTGCGTCGCGGCCGCGCGCGAGATTCCACACGCGCTCCCCCATCGCTGCACCCAGGGCGCGCTCGAGTACGGCCTGCGGCGTGTCCAACACGTCGGACACCGTGTGGATGCCTCGCGATTCGAGTGCCTCGGCAGCCTTCGGACCCACGCCCCATAGCGCCCGCACCGAACGTGGCGCGAGGAACGCTGCGGTGTCGGCTTCGGCAACGATCAGAAGGCCATCCGGTTTGCTTAGCGTCGAAGCCATCTTCGCGACGTGCTTGGTCGCTGCGGCGCCGACGCTACAGGTCAGGCCGGTTTCGTCACGCACGCGGGCGCGAAGCATCCGCGCGATCGTTCCGGGAGAACCCCATAGGCGCCGTACTCCTCGTACGTCGAGGAAAGCCTCATCGATCGACAGCGGCTCGACCACCGGCGTGATGTCGTGGAAGACGCGCATGACCTCGCGTGACATCGTCACGTAACGGTCGAAGTGGGGCGGCACGACAATCGCCTGGGGGCACAGACGCAGCGCCTGGCCGACCGGCATCGCGGCGCGGACGCCGAACGCGCGGGCCTCGTACGAAGCGCTGGAAACGACCGAGCGGCTCTCGGGCGCACCGATGATGATGGGCTTTCCCGCGAGGGTCGGGTCATCGAGCACCTCGACCGCAGCGTAGAACGCATCCATGTCGACGTGCAGGATGTCGGCGCCGGTGTCATCCGCGTCGTCGGGCGACACGAGGCGATTTCTGCCGTCCCCTCGTCCCATGAGTCCATTCTCGCCCGCACCACCGACAGTGCTCTCTCGGCATTCCCATCACGACCGGACAGATGACGTCAAGCAAGAAAGTAATACCCTGGGGGGTATTGAGACACGAAACTGAAGGAGCACACCGTGATCACCTCCACCCGCTCTCTCGCCGTCGCGGCTGCCACACTCACCGTGGTGGGACTGACGGCATGCACGGCGACACTGCCGCCCAGAACCCCTGTAGACGTATCCGCGGCACCAACGACCGAGAACCCAGCGACGTCGACCGAGCCCCCGCTCGCCGACGCCGCCTCCGGTGACGTCGACGCCCAACTGCTCTATCTCATCGAAGAGGAGAAACTCGCGCACGATGTCTACACCGTTCTCGGCGACCTCTGGGGCGGCAACGTCTTCACGAACATCGCGCCTCCTGGGGGGCTCCGAGAACCATCTGGCGGCGTTCGAACGGCAAGCCTGATCGAGGTGATCCTCGCCCGTCAGGACTGCGAAGCGCGCTCCAGAATGAGTTCGCGCACGCGCGCAGCGTCGGCCTGGCCCTTCATCGCCTTCATGACCGCGCCGATGATGGCCCCGGCCGCCTGGACCTTGCCATCGCGGATCTTCTCGAGTACGTCGGGCTGAGACGCGAGCGCCTCGTCGATCGCCGCGATGAGCGCCCCGTCATCTGAGACGACCGCGAGCCCTCGCGCGGCGACGACCTCCTGCGGCGTGCCCTCGCCGGCGATGACACCCTCCAGCACCTGCCGGGCAAGCTTGTCGGTGAGCGTTCCTGCATCGACGAGCCCCTGGAGAGCCGCGACGTCAGCGGGCGAGACGAGGTCGCTCGCTTCGCGGTCCTGAGCGTTCGCGATCCGAGCGATCTCGCCGGTCCACCACTTGCGCGCTGCAGCCGGCGATGCACCGGCGGCGATCGTGGCCTCGACCTCGGCGAGGATGCCGCCGTTGGCGACATCCTGGAACTCGAGGTCGGTGAAGCCCCACTCGGTCTTGAGCCGACGGCGACGCGCCGCCGGGGCCTCGGGGAGTGCCGAGCGAAGCTCCTCGATCAGCTCCGCCGGCGGCTCGACGGGGAGCAGATCGGGCTCGGGGAAGTAGCGGTAATCGTCGGCATCCGACTTCGGACGACCGGGCGAAGTGGTGCCGGTGTCTTCGTGCCAGTGTCGGGTCTCTTGCGTGATCGTGCCGCCGGCAGCAAGAATCGCGGCTTGGCGCTGGATCTCGTGGCGCACGGCCCGCTCGACCGAACGCATCGAGTTCACGTTCTTGGTCTCGGTGCGCGTGCCGAGCGGCGCCGGCGGCTCGCCGGCCGCGACCCGCGGGCGCAGCGAGACGTTCGCATCGCAACGCAGGTTCCCGCGCTCGAGTCGCGCCTCGGAAATGCCGAGCGAGAGCACGATGTCACGGATGGTCCGGACATACGCCTTGGCGATCTCGGGCGCCCGATGCTCAGCGCCGAAGATCGGCTTGGTGACGATCTCGACCAACGGGACGCCAGCGCGGTTGTAGTCGACGAGCGAATACTCGGCACCCTGGATGCGGCCGGTGGAGCCTCCCATGTGGGTGAGCTTTCCGGCATCCTCTTCCATGTGCGCGCGCTCGATCGGCACCTCGACGATCGTGCCGTCTTCGAGTTCGACTTCGACCTTGCCCTCGAAGGCGATCGGCTCGTCGTACTGCGAGATCTGGTAGTTCTTGCCGAGGTCGGGGTAGAAGTAATTCTTGCGCGCGAACCGGCTCGAGGGCGCGATCGAGCAACCGAGGGCAAGGCCCAGGCTGATCGACGAGCGCACGGCTGTCTCGTTCACAACCGGCAACGCGCCCGGCAAGCCCATGTCGACCGGAGCGACGAGGGTGTTTGGTGCAGCGTCGTGGTTTGCCGCGTGGGCGGGGTTGCCGGCGGCCGAGAACATCTTGGTCTCGGTGTTCAGCTCGACATGCACCTCGAACCCGAGGACGGGTTCGAACAACTCGAGCGCCTTGTCGAAGTCCATGAGCTTTGCGGTAGCCATCAGGCACGACCTCCCGTTGCGGCGCCCAGAACCGGGGCGCGATCAAGCAGCGGACCACCCCACTCGTCGACAAGCAGCGCTTCGAGCGCCGCGCCGACGCGGTAGAGCCGGGCATCCTGCCTCGCCGGGGCGAGGAACTGGATGCCTACCGGCAGCCCATCGTCGGCCGACAGGCCAGAAGGAAGCGAGATGCCGGGGACGCCTGCGAGGTTCGCGGGGATCGTTGCGACGTCGTTGAGGTACATCTGCAGCGGATCGTCGACCTTTTCCCCGAGGCGGAATGCCGTGGTCGGCGCGGTGGGTGTCGCGATGACGTCGACCTGCGCGAACGCCTCGTCGAAGTCGCGCTGGATGAGTGTGCGAACCTTCTGCGCGGACCCGTAGTACGCGTCGTAGTACCCGGCGCTCAGCGCGTAGGTGCCCAGGATGATGCGGCGCTTGACCTCGTCGCCGAAGCCGGCATCTCGGGTCGCGGCCATGACATCCTCGACGGTTCCCCCGGGAACGTCGATGCGGAGTCCAAAACGAACCGAGTCGAACTTCGCGAGGTTACTGGATGCCTCAGCAGGCAAGATCAGGTAGTAGGCCGCGACGCCATACTCGAAGTGCGGGGCGCTGATCTCGACGATCTCGGCACCCTGAGCCTCCATCCGGGCAAGCGCCGCGCGGAACGACTCGGAGACGCCGCTCTGGAAACCGCTGTCGGGCAGTTCGCGGATAACGCCGACCCGCAGACCCTTCAGCACATCACCGCGAGCACCCTCGCGTGCGGCATCCGCGAACGACGGCCAGTCCTCGGCGAGCGAGGTCGAATCGTGCGGGTCGTGGCCGCCGATCACGTCATGCAGCAGGCCAGCGTCGAGCACCGTGCGCGTGACCGGTCCAACCTGGTCGAGGCTGGAGGCGAGCGCGATAGCACCGTAGCGGCTGACGGCGCCATACGTGGGCTTGAGGCCCACCGTGCCGGTGACGTGGGCGGGTTGGCGGATCGAGCCACCCGTGTCAGAGCCGAGCGCGAGCGGCGCCTCGAACGCTGCTACCGCCGCCGCAGAACCGCCGCCGGACCCACCGGGGATCCGCTCGAGATCCCAGGGATTATGCGTCGGACCGTAGGCCGAGTGCTCGGTCGAGGACCCCATCGCGAACTCGTCCATGTTGGTCTTGCCCAGTGGCACAAGACCGGCAGCACGTGAGCGAGCAACGACAGTCGCGTCGTAGGGCGACATGAACCCTTCGAGGATGCGGGAGCCGCTCGTCGAGGGCATGTCGGTCGTGACCAGCACGTCCTTGATAGCGAGAGGGACTCCCGCGAGTTCGGGAAGTACCTCGCCCGCCGCGCGCCGAGCGTCGATGCTGGCAGCGACCTCGAGCGCCTGGTCGCTGACGTGGAGGAAGGCGTGGATGTCGGCATCCACCGCTGCGATCCGGTCCAGGTGGGCGCGCGTGGCCTCAACACTGGAGACCTCGCCAGACGCGAGCGAGGATGCGAGTTCGGCTGCTGTCAGTCGGGTGAGGTCAGTCACTGCTCTTCCCCCAGGATCGCGGTCACACGGAAGCGGCCGTCTGCGGCATCCGGAGCGTTCTGCAGCACCTGCTCGGGCGTGAGCATGTCGCCGGGAACGTCGGCGCGGAACACGTTGTGCAGGGCGATCGGATGACTCGTCGCGGGCACCTCGGGAGTGGCGACCTGAGACACCTTGGCGATGTTGTCGACGATCGCGTCGAGCTGACCGGTGAGGCGCTGAACCTCGTCGTCGCTCAGGCGGATCCGGGCGAGCACACCGAGATGGCGCACGAGATCGGGGGTGATTTCAGACACCGGACCATTCTAGGCGGGGCGATGGCGCGCCCCCGCCGAGCCCTCTCCCGGACAGCGAGCCACGCCCCTAGGCTGGGTGCCGTGACCTCTTACGACCCGCCCCGCCCGTGGATCGCCAGCTACGCGGAGGGAGTTCCCGAGGACCTCGAGCCGGTCAGTGGGTCACTGATCGACATCGTCGGCGCATCCGTCCGGGACTATCCCGACGCACCGGCGCTGCAGTTCTTCGGACGCACGACGAGCTACCGGTCGCTCGACGAGCAGATCCAGCGCGCAGCTGCCGCATTGCACACACACGGCGTTCGAGCAGGCGACCCTGTCGCCATCGTGTTGCCGAACTGTCCGCAGCACATCGTTGCCTTCTACGCGATCCTGCGCCTGGGCGCTGTTGTCGTCGAGCACAACCCGCTCTACACGCCGCGGGAACTGCGCAAGCAATTCGAAGACCACGGCGCCAAGCACGCGATCGTCTGGAGCAAGGTAGTGCGCACGGTCCAGGAGTTCCCGCGCGACCTGCGGGTGAAGACGCTGATCTCTGTAGACATCACCAAGGCCATGCCCTGGACGATGCAGCTGGCGCTGAGGCTCCCGATCGCCAAAGCCAAGGAGGCCCGCACCGCGCTGACCGAGCGAGTCAGCGGCGCGGTCAGCTGGGATGACGTCGTCGGTCACGAGCCACTTCCTGTCACGCATCCGTCACCCTCGACCGACGATCTCGCCCTCATCCAGTACACGAGCGGAACAACGGGCAACCCCAAGGGAGCGTCGCTGACCCACCGGAACCTGCTGTCGAACGCGGCGCAAGCGCGGGCCTGGGTTCCCACGATCCATCGCGGTGAAGGATGCGTCGTCTACGCCGTCCTACCGATGTTCCACGCCTATGGGCTGACACTGTGCCTCACGTTCGCGATGTCGATGGGAGCACGGCTGGTCCTCTTCCCGCGATTCGATCCCGACATGGTGCTGGAGGTGACGAAGAAGCATCCGGCGACCTTCCTGCCGCTCGTTCCGCCAATCGCGGACCGGCTGCTGAAGGAGTCCCAGCGCACCGGGATCTCGCTCGCGGGCACCGGTATCGCGATCTCCGGCGCGATGGCACTCCCCCACGAACTCGTCGTGCCGTTCGAGGCCGAGACCGGCGGATACCTCGTCGAGGGCTACGGCCTGAGCGAATGCTCCCCTGTGCTGATGGCTAACCCGGTCGCCGAGAATCGCGTCCCCGGAACAGTGGGGCTACCCCTCCCGGGCACGGAGTGTCGCGTCGTTGACCCCGATGACCCGACTACGGATGTCGCGCCGGGCGAGCGCGGCGAGCTCATCGTTCGTGGACCGCAGGTCTTCTCGGGATACTACGGTCGTCCGGAGGAGACCGAAGAGGTCTTCGTTGACGGCTGGTTCCGAACCGGAGACATCGTCACGATCGACGACGCCGGTTTCGTGCGCATCGTCGATCGCATCAAGGAACTCATCATCACCGGTGGCTTCAACGTCGCCCCCACCGAGGTCGAAGGAGTGCTGCGTCAGCATCCTGCCGTCGCCGATGTCGCCGTCGTCGGGCTGCCGTCGGAGCACTCCGGCGAGGAGGTCGTCGCCGCGATTGTGCTCGATCCGAGCATCGAGGACATCGATGAAACGGCGATCCGGGACTTCGCTCGCAGCATCCTCACCCCCTACAAGGTGCCGCGCCGCATCTTCGTCGTCGATGAGCTGCCGAAGTCGCTGATCGGGAAGGTGCTGCGCCGGCAGGTGCGCACGAAGCTCCTGGAGCTCTCGGGCGACGAGTAAGAATTCCCCTGCGGCGCTACTCCAGTCACTGGCGGGGTTCGAGCGCACCCCGCCACGACACGATCGACCGGCGCGTTGGCTCGCCGACGCCGGCGACATCGAACCACCGATGCACGTCCAGGTTGTCGAACATCTCGGCGAAAGCGGTCTCGGGAGTATGGCCCCACCGTCGCGCTGCGTCCCTCCGGAGCTCAGCGTGAAAGGTGGGCCCGTGCAGAGTCTCGAGCGCAGGGACCAAGCCATCGGTGTCGAGCGCGCGTTGGGTCATTCGGCAATTCTGCCTGGCACGGGGTCAGGATTGGTCGTCGAACGCACGCACCAGGTACTTCGGCGCCTGAACGCGCCACGCCTCGACGACGAGTTCAGTAAGGTGCTCGGCGCCGATCTCGGCCAGCCGGAACGCGACCTTCGGCTCTCCCCAACGTGTTGTCTGCGATAGGAAGACGCGCGGATACATCTGGCGAAGAGCCTGCGCGTCGATAGCATCCCCGACCTTGAGACCTATTACCTGCTCGGTAGCGATCACCGTGCGTATCGGCTCGGGAATACTCGGCCACGGACGACACTCCCACACGAACGGCTTCGACCGCACGAACCACGACGTTCCACTGATTGTCGTGCGCTCTTCACCGCCAGGCAGTCGCGCCGCGACCGCCCGCACGTCGTCTACCGTCGCCACGGCACCAGCCTAGGAGCCGCCACCGACGCGCAGCGTTCGGGATAGCCCGTCGAGGCCCGCCCGCGTCAATGTCGGAGGCCCCTTCTAGAGTTGAGGGTAAGAACACATCGCACACGTGCCCACTTAGTGCGAGGCGGATGCCGCTTCTGGCGGTCCGAACGGAGATGGTTATGGGGCACGACGCGAACACCACGGTTGGTGGCCGGTGGCGTGCTTTGGACGCGCTCATCACCGAGTTGGAGGACGCGCACCGGGCTGTTGCGGAGGCACAGGCGCGTGAAGCACGGCTGTTTGCCGCAGCGTTGGATCTGGCGTTGGAGCGCGCCGCGGAACAGCACGCTGCGGGGCTTCGGCGTCGCAGTCACGCGGATCTGCCGTTGCGGGAGGTTGCTGCTGAGATCGGCGCGGCGTTGCGGCTCAGTGACCGGGCCGTGCAGCGGCGCATGGGCGACGCATCCACGACGGTCACCGACTACCCCGACGTGCTCACCTCGTGGGAGCACGGAAAGATCGACGCGGCCCATGTCGCGGCGATCCTCGACGCCGGAACCGGCATCAGCCCCGACTTGCGGGCCAGGTACGAGACGTGCGTGCTTGCTGCCGCGGAAACCGAGTCCGCCGGACGCTTGAAGAGTATCGCCCGGATCATCGCCGCCCGCGTTGACCCCGAGGCTGCGGCCCGCCGCCAGCGTGCCGCGAAAGCAGACCGGCACATCCGCGTCATCGACCTCCCGGACGATATGGCGCGGCTAATCGCCGACCTCCCCGCAACCCTCATCTACGCGATCTACGACCGGCTCACCTGCATGGCGAAGGGCGTCCCGGATACACCCGATACCGCCGCGCCCGATACTGCCTCGACCGTCCCCTTGCTGGTCGATGGGTCGGAGCCGGATGCTGCGACCGATTCGGCCGTTGATGAGCAGCGGAACGGGAACGTGGTGCGCGTGCGAACTGGCCCGGCCGGAGACGCCCGTGGTGACGCCGAACTTCACGACATCACCCCAGAACGGCACGTCGTGGACACGAGGACGATGGATCAAAAACGCGCCGACCTGCTGGCCGACATGCTGCTAGCCGCCGCACCGGTGGCGCACGGGGCGGGCCTGGACGCCATCCGCGGCGAAGTAGCCATCACCGTTCCGGTCCTGACCCTTGCGGGGGTCGGGAACCAGCCGGCACTCCTGGCCGGGTACGGGCCCATCGACGCCGAAACCGCCCGCCGCCTGGCCGCGAACGCACCCGGCTGGGACAGGGTCATGACCGACCCCTACACCGGCGCCGTGCTCGGCGTCGACCGATACCGAAAGAACAAAGACCTCGAACAATACCTCCGCGCCCGAGACGAACGATGCCGGTGCCCGGGATGCGTCAGGCTCGCACGAGGGACCGATGTCGACCACACCGTGGATGCCGCCCGTGGCGGACCGACCGAACACACGAACCTCGCCCACCTCTGCCGACGACACCACACCCTCAAACACGAAACCGCATGGCGCGTGAAGCAGCTCCCCGGTGGCATCCTCGAATGGACCAGCCCCACCGGCCGCACCCACCGCGACCGACCACCCGGGGTCGTCACATTCGTACCCGACGCAACTATCACCGCCATTCTGAACGAGACCGCACCGTTCTGACGTCGGCGGCGACACCACGACGCTGCACGCTGCCCTAGATCAGTGCGCTTGGGCAATGATGTGAATGATGAACGTCATGCTGCGTCCCTGGACCCGCGCAGATGCACCGGCGCTCGTTGCAGCCGCCGCGAGCAGTCCGGACCTCGCCCACCAATTCGGCGGCGTCGACCTGAGCATCCCCGAGGCCGCCGAGACATTCATTGAAAAGTCCCTGCGTTTCGACGCGACAGCAAAGAACTGGGCAATCGTTGAGGACGGGATCGCCGTCGGAAACGTCGGCGCATCAGCAATCGAGTTTCGACACGAAACGGCCTGGGTGTACTACTGGCTTGCAACCGAAGCTCGCGGAAAGGGATACGCCACGGGCGGCCTCCTCGCCGTCTCCGACTGGGCCTTCCGCACCGGTCTCTACCGCCTCGAACTCGGGCATCGCGTCAACAACCCTGCCTCATGCCGAGTCGCCACCGCCGCCGGGTATCACGCCGAAGGAATCGAGCGCGAGAAGCTCAGGTACGGCGACAACCGGTACGACGTCGAGACGCATGCGCGACTTGCGAGCGATCCCGCCCCGCGCACTCAAGCGCCAGCACTACCCCTCGTCGTTTAGTCCCTACTCCCCCAGCGCCGCAGGACCCTGCTCGACAAGGACGCGGAACTGCGCGGCGTCGATGATGCGGATGCCGAGCTCCTCGGCCTTCGCGAGCTTCGAGCCCGCGCCTGGCCCCGCCGCGACGAAATCAGTCCTCTTCGACACGCTCGAGGCAGCCTTCCCACCGGCAGCGATGATCGCCTCCTGCGCACCCTCGCGGGTGTATCCCTCAAGAGTCCCGGTAGCCACAACCGTGACACCCTCGAGAACGCCGCCCGAGGCGACAGCAGCACCCGGACCCGGATGCCCGGGAGTGGCAAGCTGCGCTCCGGCATTCGCCCACCGCTCAACGATCTCCACGTGCCAGTCGACCTCGAACCAGTCGATGATCGCATCGGCGATGATCGGGCCGACGCCCTCGACTGCGGCGAGCTCTTCACGGGACGCTGCACGAATCGCATCGATCGACCCGAACCACTGCGCCAGCGCGCGGGCGGCGACCGGGCCGACGTGACGAATGCTCAACGCGACGAGAAAGCGCCACAGCTCCTTCGTCTTGGCGCGTTCGAGATTGTCGAGCAGCTCATGCGCCGCCGCGGACAGGATGAACTCGGCATCCCCATCGAACGGCCCGTCGGGATCGAACACGGGATCGGGGCGCGACGCGGTCGGCGCACGGCCTTCCAGGGGAGCCTTGCGCTGACGACGGAACGGGCTGCGCGCATCCGGCTCGCCGTCAGCATCGAGACGAACCAGTCCCGTCTCGGCATCCCGGACTTCGACGTCGATCGGAAACAGATCCTCGGCGCGCAGATCGAAGAGGGCAGCCTCGGTGACCAGCGGCGGCACCTCGGGCCGCAGCGGATGCGTCAGGGCGGCGGCTGACACCTCGCCGAGCCCCTCGATATCGAGAGCACCACGTGAACCAATGTGCTCCACCCGCCCCCGCACCTGCGCCGGACACGACCGCGTGTTCGGACACCGCAAGTCGATGTCGCCTTCTTTCGCGGGGGCGAGCGGAGAGCCGCATTCGGGGCAGTGCGTCGGCATGACGAACGCGCGTTCGCTCCCGTCGCGCAGCTCGACGACGGGGCCGAGCACCTCGGGGATGACATCTCCGGCCTTGCGGATGACGATCGTGTCGCCGATCAACACACCCTTGGCCTTAACGACGTCCTGATTGTGCAAGGTCGCCTGGCGCACGACACTGCCGGCGACCCGCGCGGGCTCCATGACGGCAAAAGGTGTCGCCCGACCGGTGCGCCCGACCGACACCACGATGTCGAGCAGCTTCGTGTTCACCTGCTCGGGCGGGTACTTGTACGCGATCGCCCACCGCGGTGCGCGGCTTGTCGCCCCCAGCTCGTCGTGTAGCGCCAACTCGTCGACCTTCACGACGACCCCGTCGATCTCGTGCTCGACGTCGTGGCGGTGCTCGCCGTAGTGACGGATGTAGTCGGCAGCGGCATCGACTGATTCAGCGACCGTGAAGTACCGACTCACCGGTAGCCCCCACGATGCCAGCAGGCCATAGACCTCGCTCTGGGTCGCCACGGGAGGATCCGGCCAGGCACCGATGCCGTGAACGGTCAGGCGCAATCGCGAGAGCCGCTCGTGCATCGCCTCGAGTTGGCGCTCGTTCTTGCCCTCGCGCTTTTGCCGCAGAGACCCTGACGCTGCGTTCCGTGGATTCGCGAACAGCCGGTCCCCCATCGACTCCTGGTAGGCGTTGAGCGACTCGAAGTCAGCCACGGTGAAGAACACCTCTCCGCGCACCTCAACGAGCTCCGGATGCCCCGAGCCGGCGAGCACGGTCGGGATCCCCGCAACGTCCCGAACGTTCTCGGTGACGTCCTCGCCGATGCGCCCATCGCCGCGGGTGGCAGCCGACACGAGGCGCCCACGCTCGTAGCGCAGCGACAGGGCGAGACCGTCGATCTTCAGTTCGCAGAGATAGTCGACTCCTGCGCCGACATCTCGCTCTACCCGCGCTGCCCAAGCGCGGAACTCGTCCTCACTGAAGACGTTGTCAAGGCTCAGCATCCGTTCGGCGTGCTCGACCGGCGCAAAGAGCGTTCCGGATGCCGCGCCCACCGACAGAGTCGGAGAGTCCTGCCCTTGAACCTCGGGGTACAGGCGCTCCAACGCCTCGAGTCGCTGCATCCACCCGTCGTAGGTGGCGTCGTCGACGAGAACCTCATCGCGGCCGTAGTACGCGTCGCGCGCATCAATGATCAGGTCGGTCAGCCGTGCAGCCTCGGCACGGGCGTCGTCGAGCCCGAGCCGCGCGAGCTCCGCATCCGAGGTCGTCACAGATGCAGAGGAGACGTCGTTCGTGGCCACGAGTGCAGTTTAGGCACCACCCACGACATGGCAGGCCGACGACGGATGCCGACCCTCAAGCGTCGACGGGGACGGCCGAGCGGGTGCGATCGATCGTGAACTGGCCGATTACGCGGGTGCCGTCGTAGAGCACAGCGGTCTGCCCGGTCGCGACACCGTCCAAGGGCTCATCGGGGGTGACGACGACCTCGCCGTCGACGATCTCCGCGCGTGCAGGCACGGGATCGGCATGAGCCCTGATCTGAACGTCGCACGGGAAGGATGCCGTATCCGGCGTCCGCCCCGCCCAACTCGCCCGCGATCCGGCGATCTCCGCGGTCGCGAGAGCTTCCTTGGGCCCCACGACCACCGTGTTCGTCACAGGTCGGATCTCGAGCACGAACCGCGGCTTGCCGTCTGGCGCGGGCGTGCCGAGAGCGAGTCCGCGCCGCTGCCCGACCGTATAGGCGTGGGCACCATCGTGGGTGCCGACCTGAGCACCGGAGCGATCGACGATCGGTCCCTCCGCGATACCGACGCGCTCGGCGAGCCAGCCCTTCGTGTCGCCATCCGGGATGAAGCAGATGTCGTGACTGTCGGGCTTGTGCGCCACGGTCAGGCCTCGCTCCTCGGCCTCGGCGCGGACGACAGCCTTGGAGGGTGTCGATCCGAGCGGGAAGAGGCAGTGCGCGAGCTGCTCGGCGTTGAGCACGCCGAGCACGTACGACTGATCCTTGGCGGCATCCGAGGCGCGGTGCAGCTCGCGGCCTTCTGGCGTCTCCACGAGCGTCGCATAGTGACCGGTGCAGACGGCATCGAAGCCGAGCTCGATTGCGCGTTCCAACAGCGCCGCGAACTTGATCTTCTCGTTGCAGCGCATACAGGGGTTGGGGGTGCGTCCGGCGCGGTACTCGGCGATGAAATCGTCGATCACCTCGTCGCGGAACCGCTCCGAGAAATCCCACACGTAGAACGGGATGCCCAGGCGATCGGCGGCACGACGGGCATCCATCGCGTCCTCGATCGTGCAGCAGCCGCGACTTCCCGTACGCAGCGTGCCGCCCGCACGCGAAAGCGCGAGATGCACCCCAACGACCTCGTGTCCGGCATCCACGGCGCGCGCAGCGGCGACAGCGGAGTCGACTCCGCCACTCATCGCCGCCAGAACACGCATGGTCCCAGTCTACGAGCGGCCATCTGGACGGGGCCCGGATGCCGCCCGCGCGCGCTCGACCGCATCGGGGAGCACGCGAAGGACTGCGGCGATATCGGCATCCGTCGTCGAGCGCCCCAGCGTGAATCGCAGTACCTCGCGCGCCTCCCGCTCGCTTCTGCCCATGGCCATTACGACGTGGGACGGCTCGGGAACACCCGCCTGACACGCCGACCCCGTCGATACCGAGACGCCCGCCATGTCGAGGAGGAACAGAAGCGACTCCCCCGACGAGCCAGGAAAGAGAATGTGCGCGTTTCCCGGCAGGCGATCGACCGGATCGCCCAGCAGTTCGGCGCCCGGCACCGTCGCGAGAACTCCCGCGATCAACCTGTCGCGCATCACCGACAGGCGCTCTGACTC
This sequence comes from Microbacterium schleiferi, assembly GCF_038150145.1. Classification (GTDB taxonomy): domain Bacteria; phylum Actinomycetota; class Actinomycetes; order Actinomycetales; family Microbacteriaceae; genus Microbacterium; species Microbacterium schleiferi_B. The sequence continues at coordinate 133,097 of NZ_JBBWSA010000005.1, read as the reverse complement.
CTCGGCAAGCTCCGCGACCGCGAGCTCAGCAGCCACCGCGAATGCTGCGGCTCCAGCGACATCCTGCGTCCCCGAACGCAACCCTCGCTGCTGGCCCCCGCCGTGCAGCAGCGGATCCAATCGGGCAGACCGGGCGACCACGAGTGCGCCGACTCCGATGGGGCCACCGACCTTGTGCGCCGAAACACTCATGGCGAGCAGCCCGGCTCCGGGGCGAGCGTCGCCTCGCAGCTGCGCGAAAGACACCGGCACATGTCCGAACGCCGCGATGGCGTCCAGATGCATCGGCACGCGCTCGGAGGCTGCGGCCTGGGCGAGAGCGGCAACCGGGTTGACCGTACCCACCTCGTTGTTGGCGACAAGGGCCGTCGCCAGCGCAGCGCCTGGGAGAGCCGCCGCGAACTCGGCGGCGTCGATCGCCCCGCTGGTCGTGAGTGGCACACTCCGGATGCCGGCCCCGTCGCGCCGTGCGATCCATTCCACCGGGTCGATCGATGCATGGTGCTCGCCGTCGGGAAGCACGATGTCAGATGTTCCCGGGCGGCGCGTCTGCCAGAGCCCCTTCAGGGCGAGGTTCACGGCTTCGGTTCCGCCGGAGGTGATCACGATCTCGATCGGATCGCACCCGACCGCGGCAGCGAGCCGCTCCCGCGCATCCTCCAGGACTCGCCGCGCGCTCTGGCCATTCGCGTGGATCGACGACGCATTGCCGACGACCTCAGTCGCCTCCAGCCACGCCTCGCGCGCCTCAGGACGCAGCGGAGTCGACGCGGCGTGATCCAGATAGATACTCACGGAATCCACTGTGCCACCGACCCCGGTACTGCGGCGCGACAGCCGCCGAGGGCGCGCCTCGGGGCCCTGCGCCGTCGTTATGCTCTACGCATGCCGATCCCCGAGTCAGCTGTACTTTCGCGTGCCGACACGACCGACGCCGGTCTGTTGTCGCCGCGGTTCGATGACCTCGGTATTCGCCTGCATGACGGGGGCGGCACAGTTCGAATCTGGTCAGCGCACGCATCCTCGATCGACCTTCTCATCTTCGACGGCGACGACCTCGATTGGGTCATAGAAACCGTTGCGCTCTCGCGGACCGACGGGGATATCTGGTCAGGATTCTCGCGGAGGCTTCGACCGGGAACGCACTATGCGATCCAGGTCGACGGACCCGCCGGTCCCGGCAACACCTTCAATCGGTCATCGCTGTTGATCGATCCCTATGCGCGCGGTCTCGCGCACAGCGGCTCCAGCGGATGGCGGTCGGTCGTCGTCGCCGGCGACTTCGACTGGTGCGGCGCGCGCAAGCCCCTCATCACTCTGGACCGCACGGTCATCTACGAGGGTCACGTCAAGGGGATGACCAAGCGTCATCCCGAGGTGCCCCCCGCCCTGCACGGCACCTACGCGGGACTCGCGCACCCGGCGATGATCGAGCATTTCACGACACTCGGTGTCACCAGCATCGAGCTGCTCCCCGTCCACCAGTTCGCGACCGAGCCTCGCCTGCTCGAACTGGGACTCACGAACTACTGGGGCTACAACACGGTCGGCTTCTTCGCCCCGCACGCCGCATACGCAACAGAAGAGAACCGGCGCAAGGGTCCTGAGGCGGTGCTGCGGGAGTTCAAGGGGATGGTGAAGCTCCTGCACGAGGCGGGCCTCGAGGTGATCCTCGACGTCGTCTACAACCACACCTCCGAAGCCGAAATCGGCGGGCCGCGGTCGAGCTTCCGCGGTATCGACAACCGCGGGTACTACCGCCAGCACGCCGACGGCTCCTACATCGACGTCACTGGCTGCGGGAACAGCGTCGATACTGCCACGGATGCCGCCTCCCGCCTGGTCCTCGACTCGCTGCGGTATTGGGCCAACGACGTGCAGGTCGACGGCTTCCGCTTTGACCTCGCCACGACCCTCGGACGCGACCGCGAACATGCCTTCACGCCCGAGCATCCGTTGCTGCGGGCGATTGTTGACGACCCCGCGCTCGCGGATGTCAAGAAGATCGCCGAACCGTGGGACGTCGGGATGGGTGGTTGGCAGACCGGCAATTTCGGTCGGGGCTGGTTGGAGTGGAACGACCGCTATCGCGATCGCGTGCGCAATTTCTGGCTCAGCGATGTCGATTATGGCCGTCGCGCCACGACTGCACCCGTGGGGGTCGGCGGGTTCGCGACGCGCCTCGCAGGCTCATCGAATACGTTCAGCGCCGAGCGTGGCCCACTTGCCAGTGTGAACTTCGTCACGGCGCACGACGGTTTCACCCTCCACGATCTGGTTTCCTACGACGTCAAGCACAACGCTGCGAACGGCGAGCACAATCGCGATGGCGCGGACACGAACCGGTCGTTCAACCACGGCGCCGAAGGGGAGACGGACGATCCATTCATCCTCGCCACACGCCGCCGGGCGATGCGCAATCTGATGGGCACCCTACTGCTCTCTGCGGGAGTCCCGATGATCACCGCGGGTGACGAGTTCGGACGAACGCAGCACGGCAACAACAACGCCTACTGTCACGACGGCCCGCTGACCTGGTTGCCGTGGGAGCACGCGCCGTGGCAGGCAGACCTTTTCGCCCACGTCCAGCGACTCCTGGCCCTGCGCGCACAGAACCCCGCGCTGCGTCCGAGTCGGTTCGCGCGCGACGACCAGGAGACGCCGTCGGCATCCGTCATGGACTGGTATGACGAGCACGGCGAGATGATGTCGGGCGCGCGGTGGGCTGATCCGACGCATCGCACGTTGCAGTACCTGGCTACCTCCACTCCCGAGGTGGAGGAACCCAACCGAACTCTCTTGGTGGTGCACGGCACCGAACGTTCGGCGACTGTGCTGCTGCCGCGCGTCGACGGCGTCGCTCGCTACCGCACAGTCTGGTCGAGCGAAGACGAACATCCGTCGACCGAGATCAGCTCGCACGAGCCCGGGTCATCCGTCGAACTCGGCCCGACCTCGATGCGCCTGTTCGTCGCCGACCCGGCCTGAGCCCTGTCGGGCGCGCATTGTTGCCGACGGCGCGGCGCCTGTCCACACCTGTTCCCGCCGGTGGTGCGCGGGGTAGGTTCGAAACGTGGCAACCAGCAGACGCTCCCCCGTTTCTCGACCGTGGCGAAGCGCCACCGCAATCCCGGTGCGCCCCGCCTCACCGCTCGCACCGCCAGCTGACGCCGCGATGGGACGCATCCCGATGGTGCTCCCCCGCCCCGACACCCCTGACGAACGCTATAACCCCAGCGCCTTTCACGGGGAAGCCGTCACCTTCGGCGTCACGGCATTCCGCGAGGGTCATGATCGCATCGGTGTTCACCTACGCCTGACCTCACCGTCGGGCGACGAGTCCCTTCACCGTCTGGAGCCCGCAGGTGACGGTTTCGACCGCTGGTGGACCGATGTCGTGCTCCTCGAGGAAGGGATCTGGAGGTTCCACTTCGAGGCCTTCGCCGACGACTTCGCCACCTGGCACCACGCGGCCCACGTCAAGGTGCTCGCCGGCGTCGATGTCCCCCTCATGCTGGAGATGGGTGCTCTGCTGTGCGAGCGGGGTGCCGACGAACGCGGCCGACCGGCAGCCGAGCGCCGGATGCTCACCAAGATGGCAGACCAGTTCCGTTCGGATGTCGTGAGCGACCCGCTCAGCCTCATCGACGATCCGCGTCTGGAGGCGGCGTTCACGGCTCGCCCGCTGCAGTCCCTCGTAACCATCGGCCGCGACCGTGAGCTGCTCGTCGAGCGCGAGCGCGCCGGAGTCGGGGCGTGGTACGAGTTCTTCCCCCGCTCCGAGGGCGCGAAGCTCCGCAAGGACGGCACCGTCAAGAGCGGCACCTTTCGCACCGCAAGCAAGCGCCTTCCTGCGGTCGCGCGCATGGGTTTCGACGTTGTGTACCTGCCCCCGATCCATCCCATCGGACAAAAGAACCGCAAGGGCCCGAACAACACGTTGACCCCGGGGCCAGGCGATCCCGGCTCACCGTGGGCGATCGGCGCAGCAGAGGGCGGGCATGACGCGGTGCACCCCGACCTCGGCACTCTCGCCGACTTCCGCGCGTTCGTCCGAGCGGCTGCCGCCGAGGGACTCGAGGTCGCCCTCGACCTCGCGCTGCAGGCATCCCCCGATCACCCGTGGGTGACAAGCCACCCGGAGTGGTTCACGACCCTTCCCGACGGGTCGATCGCGTACGCCGAGAACCCCCCGAAGAAATACCAGGACATCTACCCGATCAACTTCGACAACGATCCCGAGGGAATTCGCGCAGAGGTGCTGCGCATCGTTCGCCACTGGATCGCGCAGGGCGTCCGCATCTTCCGCGTCGACAACCCCCACACCAAGCCCCTCCAGTTCTGGGAATGGCTGATCCGCACGGTGAACGCCGAGCACCCGGAGGTCGTCTTCCTCGCCGAGGCCTTCACACGCCCGGCTCCTCTCCAGGGGCTCGCGATGGCGGGCTTCCAGCAGAGCTACACCTATTTCACCTGGCGCAACACGAAGGAGGAGCTCGAGGAGTTCCTCTCCTCTCTCGCCCACGAGACCGCCGACTTCTTGCGGCCGAACCTGTTCGTGAACACCCCCGACATCCTCACCGAGTACCTGCAGTATGGCGGGCACGCAGCGTACGTCATCCGCGCCGCTATCGCCGCGACCGCGGCGCCCGTCTACGGGGTGTATGCCGGCTACGAACTCTTCGAGAACGTCGCCCGACCCGGGTCCGAAGAGAACATCGACAACGAGAAGTACGAGTACAAGTTCCGAGACTGGGACGCGATCGATGCGTCGGGCTCGTCCCTCGCGCCGTTCCTCACGCGGCTCAACGCGATCCGCCGCGAACACCCGGCGCTGCGTCAGCTGCGCAATCTCACCGTCCACTGGAGCGATGACGACGCGATACTCGTCTATTCGAAGCACCTGGACGCTGCGCTCTCCCCATCCGGCGAGCCCGACACGATCCTGGTGGTTGTGAACGTCGACCCCCACTCTGTGCGCGAGACCACGGTCCACCTGGACACTCGCGTGTGGGGCGTCGAGCCGGGCGAGCAGTTCGGTGTCACCGACCTGATCACGGGGGCGCAGTGGACCTGGGCAGACCACAACTACGTGCGGCTCGACGCTTTCCGCGAGCCCGTGCACATCCTTCGGATTGAGGCACAGCGATGACCACGATCGACCCCGCCACGCTCGACGCCGTCGCGCACGGCAGCTATCACGACCCGCACAGCGTTCTCGGCATCCATCCCGCGGGCAAGAACACCTGGGTGATTCGGACCCGCCGGCCCCTCGCGGCGACCGTCACTGCCGTGTTCGATGGGGGCAAACGCGCCAGGCTCGAACACGTCGCTGCGGGCATCTGGGAGGGCACGGTCACCGGACCGCTCGGTTCGTACCGAATCGACGCGTCCTACGACGACGGGCCCGACTACCGGGCTGACGACCCCTACCGCCACTCCCCGACGATCGGTGAACTCGATCTGCACCTGATTCGCGAGGGACGTCACGAACGACTCTGGGACGTCCTGGGTTCTCACGTCCGCACCCACGAAGACAGCCATGGCACCTCGTTCGCCGTCTGGGCGCCGAACGCGCGCGCGGTGCGCGTCGTGGGCGATTTCAACGGATGGGATGGCGCCGCCCACGCGATGCGCTCGATGGGCGACTCCGGGGTCTGGGAGCTGTTCATCCCTGCAGCCGGCGAGGGAACCGTCTACAAGTACGAGATCCAGGGACCGGACGGGCAGTGGCGGCTGAAAGCGGACCCTCTGGCCCGGCGAGCCGAGGTTCCACCGGCCACCGGATCGGTCGTCACCGTATCCTCCTACCGCTGGGATGATTCGGGCTGGATCGCGCGGCGCTCCCAGAGCCGCCCCGTGACTGAGCCCATGTCGATCTACGAGGTGCATCTCGGTTCGTGGCGCCCCGGCCTGTCGTATCGCGACGCAGCCGACCCGCTCATCGAGCACATCAACGCACTCGGCTTCACCCACGTGGAGTTCCTACCCCTCGCCGAGCATCCGTTCGGCGGTTCCTGGGGCTATCAGGTCACGGGCTACTTCGCACCCACGAGCAGGTTCGGCAGCCCCGACGACCTCAAGTACCTCATCGATCGCCTGCACCGGGCGGACATCGGCGTCATCATGGACTGGGTCCCCGGACACTTTCCCAAAGACGAGTTCGCGCTCGCGAAGTTCGACGGCAGGGCGCTCTACGAGCATCCTGACCCACGTCGCGGTGAGCACAAGGACTGGGGAACGCTCATCTTCGACTACGGCCGCAACGAGGTCCGTAACTTCCTGGTCGCCAACGCGCTGTACTGGTACGACGAGTTCCATGTCGACGGGCTTCGCGTGGATGCCGTCGCCTCCATGCTCTACCTCGATTACTCCCGCAACGCGGGCGAGTGGGAACCGAACATCCACGGCGGGCGCGAGAACCTCGAGGCCATCCGGTTCCTGCAAGAGGTCAACGCCACGTGTTACAAGACGTTCCCCGGCATCAGCATGATGGCCGAGGAGTCGACGAGCTTCCCGGGGGTCACCGCCCCCACAGACCACGCCGGGCTCGGATTCGGGTTCAAGTGGAACATGGGGTGGATGAACGACAGCCTCGAGTACATCAAGCGGGACCCGCTGTACCGCTCCTACCACCAGGGTGAGCTGAGCTTCTCGTTCGTCTACGCATTCAGCGAGAACTACGTGCTCCCGATCAGCCACGACGAGGTGGTCCACGGCAAGGGGAGTCTGTTCTCTCGGATGCCGGGCGATCACGCAGCCAAGCTGGCGAACATGCGCGCGTTCCTCGCCTACATGTGGGCGCACCCTGGTAAGCAGCTGCTGTTCATGGGGCAGGAGTTCGGGCAGATGGCGGAATGGTCCGAATCACGCGGGCTCGACTGGTGGACCCTCGACCAGCCGACCCACCGCCAGCTCCAGGATTTCGTCGGTGCCGTGAACGGCACATACCGCGCGAACCCGGCCCTGTGGAGTCGCGACAACGACGGGTCTGCCTTCTCTCGCATCGGCGCTCCGTCCTGGAACCCGAACGTGCTCGCCTTCACCAGACGGGACTGGGACGGCAACATCGTCGCCGCAGTGTGCAACTTCTCGGGGTCGACCCTCTCGAACTACGCGCTCGATTTACCCTACGGCGGAGTCTGGCGCGAGATCCTCAACACCGATGCGCACGAATACGGGGGCGCCGGCGTCGGCAATCTCGGGATGGTCGTTGCCGGCGAGGACGGCAGAGCCTCGATGGTGCTGCCGGCAACGAGTGTCATCTGGCTGCGCTATGACCCGCAGGCGCGGGTTCCCTCCACCATCCGCGACTGACACAGCGCGGACCTGTTGGGACGGGTCAGAAGAGGAGCGACGCAAGGCGACTGCGCGCCCGGATGACGCGCGGGTCGTCGTCGCCCACGATTCCGAACAACTCGAGCAGGCGTTCCCGCACGGGCGCGCGCACATCGTCGGGCAATGCCGCGAAGAGGTCCAGCAGTCGATCAAAGGCATCCTCAACGTGGCCGCCGGAAAGATCGAGGTCGGCGACCAGGAGCTGAGCATCGACGTCGGTGGGTGCAGAGGCTGCCGCCGCACGCGCAGCCTGGAGGTCGGCATCCTGGACGCGTGAGAGAAGCTGCACCTGCGCAAGACCCGCCCGCGCCTCTGCGTCGCGCGGGTTCTCGGCGAGAGCACGCTCGTACGCAGAGATCGCCGCCGCATAATCCCCGGACTCGATCGCAGCAAAGGCCTCCGCGTGAAGCGGCGGCAGCGCCGGTTCGACAGCAGCATCGTCATCGGTAGCGCCCGGGTCTCCTGCCCCGACTGTTCCGGTAACGCCGTTCTGCGCAGCGAGCTGCAGCAACTGGGCGAGGACTTCGCGCACCTGCTGCTCGGGAACGGCGCCCGTGAACAGGGGCACGGCCTGCCCGCCGACCAGGGCCACGACCATCGGGATCGACTGGGCGCGGAATGCCTGAGCAAGCTGCGGGTTGGCGTCGACGTCGACCTTTGCCAGGACCACGCGACCCGCGTACTCGGTGACAACGCGCTCGAGGACCGGGCTGAGCTGCTTGCAAGGCCCGCACCACTCGGCCCAGAGGTCAACGACCACGGGCACCGTCTTGGACAGCTCCAGAACGTCGGGGAACATCGCGTCGGTGACGTTGATCACCAGGCGCGTGGCGTTCCCGTCTGCAGGAGCGCCGGCAGCAGGCTCGCTCGGGGATGGAGCCGCCGGACGGTTGCGCAGGGCTGAGAGGTCGACGGCGCCCCGGAGAGGAACGTTGGAGCCGGGAAGTGTCACAGCACAGAGCCTTTCAGAATCGAACTCGAGTAGCCCAGAAGACGGATCGGTTCGCTCGATCCCTTCTCGGGCACGTAGAAGAAGAGCTGGTCACTGAAGGTCGTCGAGAACCCGGATGCCGACTGGTCAGCGCCCGCGAGCGTCTTCACCGTCGCGTTGTTGTCCAGCTTGATGACGGCGTCTTCGTTGGTCGGCTTGACGGTGTCGGTCTCGGCGATGCTCACCGCGACGATGGCGCCACTTTCGAGCGTCGCGATCGCGAACGGAGCGAATTCACCGGCGGCGGCGCTGAAGGTCAGGCTGCCGGTCTCAGCACCGGTCTGATTGAAGTCGTCGAGACGTTCCTTGCGATCGGCAATGACACCAGCACGGAACAGGTCGCTCTGCTCGTCGAACATTCCCGCGAACGCCGACTCGTCGCCCTTATCGAGCACGTCAGCGTATGCGGCTGCAAGCTCATCGGGTGGAAGCAGCAGGAACGGTGAATCCGGGGCAAGCTGACTCGCGCCGATGTACGACGGCGCAAGCTCGGGCATCAGTGTGTTGCCCCCGAGGTTGCCGATATAGCTCAGCTTGTAGGGCGTCCACGGATCAGCCTGCGTCAGCACCATGATGCTCGAGGTGTTGGCCTCGTCATCCGTGACGACAGCCAGGAACGACCGGGGCCAGCCGTTGAAGGCCTGCGGCAGGACGACCTCGACGGGCTTGCCAGGAACCGCGGTCGGCATCGCATAGTCGGCGATGGCTGACCGCAGGGTGTAGTTCGTCTTGCGCTCTGCCAGAAGCGCACCGTCGAGCCGGGTCGCTGCGAGGTCAGCATCCTTAGCCTCATCGGCCTGCGCTACCGTCTGAGCCACCTGCTCGACGATCCGCTCGGCCTGCTGCTTGGTGACGGCTGGAGCCTGCTGACCCTCGGGCACGATGACCGACGCCGTCGGACTCGGTGTCTCGGACGGCACCAGTTGCGGCCACGCGTCAGACGTGCAGCCAGAGAGCAGACCAACGGTTACCGCCACAACCGGGATCGCCAGGAAGGAGGTGCGTCCGCGTCCCAACGCGCGACGCGGCTTGCCGGCGCTGATCACGCCCTTGTCGGCCTCGGCGACAGACAGATCGATCGGCTCGGTCACCGGCAGCGGCAAGCCTTTTCGGCGTGGACCGCGCGAACGGCGCACGTGACGGATGCCGAGCACGTACAGCACGACACCGACGGCCATCAGGATGCCGCCACCGACGATCAGGGGGCCCGCCCATGGCGTGGAGTTCTCGATCGGCCAGGTGACGCTCACCGTCGTCGGGGCAGGTTCCGTTCCATCCGAGGCAATGATGACGCTCATGTCGGCTGGAAGCTGCAGGGGCGCGATGACAAGGTCGTCTTGCTGGTATTCATCCAGCCACAGGTCAGATCCTGCCGGGTTCCGCCCGGGAATCGCTTCCTCGGCGGATCCCTGATCGGTTGCTGCATCCCCTGTCGCTGCCCCGTCACCGGTGGGCGCCTCGGTTGCCGGTGTGGCGGTGGGGGCGACGGTCGCCTCGGGCTCAGGAGCCGGCTCGACCTCCTCGGTAACCAGCGACCCGTCCTCGGTTTGCACGACCTGGTTGTAGGTAGCGTCAGCAAGCCACGCCTGCACGTCAGCTGTCCGACCGTAGGCGGCAAAAACAGGACCATCGCCGAGCACACGCAGCGTCTGGGATCCGGGATTCTCTGTCAGCAACGCACCGTCGATGACCAGGTACGGCTCGTCCTCGGTTATCGAAACATCGGCTGTCGTCGACCGGGGGCCTTGGAAGATCGTCCGCTGGGCGATTCCCGCCCCGATCATCACGGTCGCCAGAACCAGCGCGACCACAGCCCATACGAAACGCACGAAAAACCTTCCTCGGCGCGCGGACGTCGTCGCACACCGGAAAACTCGACATTTCAGACTAGCGAACATGTGCTGAAAGTCCCCAGGGAAGGGGCGCATCACCGTCTCAGCCCCGGCTATGCGTATTCTGATCGCCAGGCGAGTCGCGTCAGAGAGAACGAGGTGCCGTGAAGCTGCAGAACCCCTTCCGCGTCGCATTCGTCGCGACCCTCGGCGTGGGCCTCGGACTCCTGCTCATCGCGAGCGTCCAGACGCTGTCAACCATCCTGCTCTACGTCGGTACCGCACTGTTTCTCGCGCTCGGCCTCGAACCGATGGTCTCGTGGCTGATCCGACGCCGCGTGCCGCGGTGGGCAGCGGTTCTCACCACCATCGTCGTCGTGCTCGGAATCTTCGCCGGCGTGATCCTGATGGTGCTCCCGATCATCGTGGAGCAGATCACGCAGTTGGTCGTCGAAGTCACCCGCATCCTCCAGAACCCCTCGTGGCCGGACGAGCTGCAGGCGTGGCTCGAGACGGTGTTCCCCATGCTCGCCTGGGATGACATCTTCGCCTACATCTTGCAGTGGCTTCAGAATCTGGACTTCGCGTCGATCGGTGGGTCGATCGGCGGCAACATCCTCGCGATCGGTGCCACCATCGCCAGCGGCCTGTTCGGCGCCTTCATCGTGCTGATCCTGACGATCTACTTCACAGCGTCGATCCCCTCGCTCAAGAAGGCCGTGTACCAACTCGTCGCGGCATCCAAGCGGCAGCGGTTCGTCGATCTCGCGGAGCAGATCACCGATTCGGTCGGCTACTACGTGATCGGTCAGGTCAGCCTCGGCGTCATCAACGGCATCCTGAGCTGGATCTTCCTCAGCATCATCGAGGCCCCTTTCCCGGCGGTGCTTGCCGTTGTGGCCCTGCTGTTCTCGCTCATCCCGCTCGTCGGCACGCTCACCGGCTCGACGATCATCGTGCTGACCTGTCTGATCCCGGGCCTGGGCTCGCCGACGATCGCGCTCATCGCCGCGATCTACTACCTCATCTACATGCAGCTCGAGGCCTATGTCATCTCGCCCCGCATCATGAGTCGCGCCGTCGCGATCCCCGGGGCAGTCGTCGTGGTCGCGGCCCTCGCCGGCGGCTCGCTTCTCGGGCTCCTCGGTGCCCTGATCGCCATCCCGGCGGCGGCAAGCGTCCTGATCATCTACCGCCAGGTGGTGATCCCCCGGCAGAACGAGCGCTGATGCTCAGGCGGGCGCGCCGAGATCGCCATCCCACTCGGTCGGCAGCGGCAAAGCGTCTAGGTTGATGGCCGCGACGATCTCGGTCAGCACCGTCCTGGTCTGGTTCTCGCCCACCCACAGGTGACGACCGCCCTCGACCGGAATGAGCGTGGCGTGCGGGATAACGGAGAAGCGCTTCGCAGCCTCGTCGGGGCGCAAGAAGTCATCGAACTCCGGAACGAGCACGATGATCGGCCGCGGGTCTTCGGCCCAGCCCGCGAGTTCGTCATCGGTGGTTCGGTGCAGAGGGGGCGACAGCAGGATGATTCCCTCGACATCGTGGTCGGCGGCGTACTTCAGCGCCAGTTCCGTCCCGAAAGACCATCCGACGATCCACGGACGGGGCAGACCACGCTCGGCCACGAACGACATCGCCGCGGCGACATCCCACCGCTCGGAGTCACCGCCGTCGAAGGAGCCATCGCTCGTCCCGCGCGGCGAGGTCGTCCCCCGGGTGTTGAATCGAAGCACCGCAAGGTCGGCGAGGGCGGGCAGTCGTGCCGCAGCCTTGCGGAAGATGTGCGAGTCCATGAACCCGCCCGCCGTCGGCAGCGGATGCAGCGTGACCAGAGTCGCGTGCGGCGCGCGCTCTGCGGGCAGGGCGAGTTCACCGACCAGCCGCAAACCGTCGTGCGTGTGAAGCTCGATCTCTTCCCGCCGAGCGGGAAGCAGCATCGGTCCGCGAATCTCCATGTCAGCTGATCCTCCAGCAATGTGAGTGCCAATGGCGCCGCGCCGCGAGGTCCGCGGCGTCACCGAGTACGCCGTCCGCGCGCCACGCGACGATGTGGGCGGTCCCCGGCTCGATAGGGCGGACGCACCCGGGGCACGCATAGGACTTCGTGGCTTGGGCCGCCGAGACCGGCTGCACCGTCCATTCCACGCCGCGGCGCACTTCCGTTCGCTTCCAGCCCGCGATCAGGCGCTCGAGCCCGTCATCGCCGGCAGGCTCGGGTCGGCGACGATGAGATCGTGGCATCCTCGCCGGTCACCACCAGTGGTTGTTGACCCAGAAGTTGTAAGCGCCGGCCCAGCTGCCGTAGCGCCCGACGGCGTAGCCATTGGCCCACCGCAGATTGTCGACCGGGTTGTAGCCGCTACCGGGGACCTTGCTGCACGGCAACGCCTGAACGAGACCACAGGCCCCCGAGCGACGGTTCGTCGCGTTGGGATTCCAACCGCTCTCTCGCGAGACGACGTAGTCGACGTATCCCCAATCGCTCTCGGCGATCCCCGCCGCCGACATCCACTCCGCGGGTGAGCCACCACCCGAGTAGAACAACGGCGCCGCTGCCCCGCCGCCGGATGCGACGACCGGAGTCGGAGTGGGCTTGGGCTTGACGTACACCTCATAGCTGCCGCGGTCGGGATCGAAAGCGACCGGCTCGGCATCCGTATCCACGACGATCGACTGCGCGTCGACGATCGAACTCGCGTAGAGCGAGACCGCCTCGGGCGTCTCATCCTCAGCAGTCGCGAAAGCCATCCCGCTGGGGCCGGCGTTCGCCGCGACGAAGCCCAGTGCCGCGAAAGCAGCGAACACGGCGAGCACGCCGCGGCGCTTCGACCAATGTCCGACTGGGGCTGCGGCTGCCCGGGGCGGCACGCTGGGACGCCGCTGGGCGAGATCAGCGCTCGCCCGTGCGGTTACCTCGGCGCCACGGCTTTCATCGGTCACAATGACCCGATTCTATCGAGGCCCAGCCGCGCTTGCGCCCTGAGCCACGCGCGGGTTCACTCCACAGCGAGCATGATCTCGACGACAGCATCCAGGACGGCATCGACCTGGACCTCGCGGTATCCCCCGCGCTGCATACGGAACGCGACACCACGGACCTGCTCGATGGTCGCGCCACTGCCGGTCTCGAGATACCGCGCGAGCTTGTTCATGACGAAGTCGACCTCGTCGATCCGGTACCCGTAACGGAGAGCTCCGGTCCGCTGGAAGCGACGACGAGAGGGCCGCTGCAGCCGGTCGAGGACCGTCTGCGCGTCCCGCCGTGTCCGGGCGATCCAGACGTCAGTCCCCACTCGGGCAATGGCAGCATCGCGTTCCCGACGGGCGAAGGCATCCTCAATTCGGGTGAGCGCCGCGTCTACGCTCGTGATCTCGTACCCGCGACGCGCGAGTGGGAAAGCAGCAGCACGGATCTGGCCCGACGTCATCGACGGGTGTCCCGGAGCCTCGAAGGCATCCCGTGCGTGCGAGAGGAAGCTGTCGACAGCGGCGCGCTCGTAGCCCTTCACCCGTCCGCGGGTGACGGGGAACAGCGCGCGGGCCGGTTCGGGAACGGCGGGCGTTGCCGATTCAGGAGAAGTAGTCATGGTCATTCGAATACCAGCCTCACGCTGCTACACCACATCATGCTGCCACCAGCGGCGCGAACAGGTAGTACAGCGCCAGCGCTGCTGTCGCCGACGGGAGGATCGAATCGAGCCTGTCGAGGACTCCTCCGTGTCCGGGCAGCCATGAGCTCATGTCTTTGATACCGAGATCCCGCTTGACCATCGACTCGCCAAGGTCACCGGTCGTGGCGGTGCCGAGAATCACCGCCCCCAAGATGGCACCGGCCCACCAGGGGACACCCAGCAGGAAGATCCCGAGCAGGATGCCTGCAGCAACGGCGCCGACGACGGCTCCCGCGAAGCCCTCCCAGGTCTTGTTCGGGCTGATCCGAGGCGCCATCGGATGTTTCCCGAAGGTCAGGCCGGCAGCGTAAGCCGCGGTGTCAGCGACGACAGCGACGGCGATGAACGCGATGATCCACCACTCGCCGCCGTCTTGCCGCAGCAGCACCATCGCCATGCTCGCAAGGAACGGAACATAGAACACCACGAACGTGCTCGCGAGCACGTCACTGGTGACCGCCGTGTATGGACGGCCCTCGGCAGCTGCCATCTGAGCGATCAGCCGCCACACGACAACGAACGCCAAAGCGGCGAACAGCGCTACCCAATGCAGCCACAGCTCGAGGAATGCGCCAGACAGGAGCACGACGACTGCCGCCACGATCTGGGGAGCCAGATCAATGCGGCGGTCCGAGCCCGCCAGCGCACGCGAGAACTCGACAACGCCGAGAACGACGACTCCGAGAGCCAGAAAGACAAAGGCCCACTTGATGAAGATCAGTGACAGAAGTGCGACGGCCCCGATACCCACACCGATGAGAATCGCGAGGATCAAGTCCCTGCCGGTGCGCTTCTTGATGCGCTCGTTGGCCTCTTCGAACTCCGCACGTGCGTGTGCCACATGCTGCTCGAACTCGGTTCGCGCAGTGCGCATCTGCGTCTGGAAGCCGGGGCCGGCGTCTTCCGTCGCATCCCCGGCAGAATCACCAGGGACGCGCGCCTCGGAACGGTCAGCGGTCATGTCGACCGTTACACCTCGAGTAGCTCAGCTTCTTTGCGCTTGAGCGCCTCGTCGATCTGGTCGACGTGGGCGCGCGTGAGCGCATCCAGCTCTTTCTCGGCGCGAGCAAGCTCGTCTTCCCCGATGTCGCTCTTCAGAGTGTCGAGGTCGTCCTTGGCCTTACGACGGATGCCGCGCACGTGCACCTTTGCATCCTCGGCCTTGGTGCGAACGAGCTTCACGAACTCCTTGCGCCGTTCCTCGGTCAGCTCCGGCATCGTGACGCGCACGATCGTGCCATCGTTCGTGGGGTTCGCGCCGAGGTTCGGGGCATCCCGAATCGCCTGCTCGATTGCCTTGAGCGCTGACTTGTCGTACGGATTGATCACCAGAGTGCGTGCCTCAGGATTGTTCAGCGACGCGAGCTGAGCAAGCGGGGTCGGCGAGCCGTAGTAGTCGACCATGATCCGCTGGAACAGCTGCGGGTTTGCGCGTCCCGTGCGAACGGTCGCGAAGTCATCCTTCGCGGCCTCCACAGCACGATCCATGCGGGTTCCGGCATCGGTCAAGACATCCGCGATCACGGCGACTCCTTACTGCGTGTGACCTGCACAGTCTAGTCGGCAGGCCTTCAGCCGACCGTGACGACCGTGCCGATCGATTCGCCGAGGAGGGCACGCGTGACGTTCCCCTCGGGCTCCATGCCGAATACTCGCATGTCCATGCCGTTGTCCATGCAGAGACTGAAGGCTGTCGAGTCGACGACCTTCAAGCCTCGCTGCAGCGCGTCAAGGTATGTGATCCGGTCGATGCGGGTCGCGGTCGGGTCCTTCCGCGGATCCGCGGTGTAGACGCCGTCTACGCCGTTCTTCGCGACGAGAACCTCGCTCGCACCGATCTCGAGCGCACGCTGGGCCGCAACCGTGTCAGTTGAGAAGTAGGGAAGTCCGGCGCCTGCTCCGAAGATCACGACGCGCCCCTTTTCCATGTGACGCTCTGCTCGGCGCGGGATATAGGGCTCAGCCACCTGAGTCATCGAGATCGCCGACTGCACGCGCGTCGCCGCCCCGGCCTGTTCGAGGAAGTCCTGCAGCGCCAGCGCGTTCATGACGGTGCCGAGCATCCCCATGTAGTCAGCCCGGCCGCGGTCCATACCTCGCTGGCTGAGTTCGGCACCACGGAAGAAGTTACCGCCACCGACGACGACGGCAATCTCCACCTCGTCGACCGCCGCAGCGATCTCACGCGCGATCTGGCTGACGACATCGGGATTGACCCCGAGCTGCCCTCCCCCGAAAGCTTCCCCCGAAAGCTTGAGCAGGACGCGCCGGCGCCCCGTTGATTCATCCGCCACGTACGTCTCCTCTTGTCGACTACAACCTACCGAAGCACATCAGAAAGGGCCCGCACTGGATGGTGCGGACCCTTTCGACATAATGCTTACGCGCCGACCTTGAATCGAGCGAAGTCAGTGAGCGTAAGGCCCGCGTCCTTCGCCACCTGGGCGACCGAGAGCTTGTTGTCTCGGGCGTAGTCCTGGTCGAGCAGGGCGACCTGCTTGAAGTAGGCGTTCACACGGCCCTCGACGATCTTCGGGAGTGCAGCCTCGGGCTTGCCCTCGTTGCGCGAGATCTCGGTGACGATCTCTCGCTCCTTCTCGACGTCGGCTTCCGGAACGTCATCGCGCGAGAGGTACGACGGGTTCGCGAAGGAGATGTGCTGCGCCAGCGCGCGAGCGGTCTCTGCGTCGTCACCGGTGTAGGCCAACACGACGCCCACCTGCGGCGGGAGGTCCTTGTTGGTCTTGTGCAGGTAGATCTCGAACTTCTCGCCCTCGATCGTCCGCACCTGGCGAAGTTCGACCTTCTCGCCGATGATCGCTGCCTCGTCCGAGATGAGCTGCTCGACGGTTCCCGCACCTGCGGAAGCAGCCAGGGCCTCCTCGACAGAGTTCGCACCGATCGCGGCTGCAGCATCGACGACCTTGTCGGCGAGAGCGACGAAGCGCTCGTTCTTCGCGACGAAGTCGGTCTCGCACGCGAGCTCGATCAGCGTGACCTTGCCGCCCAGCTCGCGGGCGGCGATCAGGCCCTCGCTCGTGGAACGGTCGGCACGCTTCGCGTTGCCCTTCGCGCCCTTCAGACGCAGGATCTCGACGGCCTTCTCGACGTCGCCGTCAGCCTCTTCGAGTGCCTTCTTGGTGTCGACCATTCCCGTGCCCAGCTGCTCGCGCAGCGCCTTGATGTCGGCAATCGTGAAGTTTGCCATGGGTGGTGGCTCCTTGTTCGTGGTGAGTTCTCGTGGATGCTCCGGTGGCGCATTGGCGCCACCGGAGCGATGTCGATCGGCTTACTTGGCCTCGGTGTCGGCGGCGGGGTCCGCGTCACCGGCGACGGCCTCGTGCGCCGCTGCGCCGGCCTCGTCGGCCTCGGACTCGGTCGCGATGGTCTCGACCTCGGCGACGTCGGTCACGATCGGCGCGCCCTGCTCGAGAAGCTCCCGCTCCCACTCGGCGAGCGGCTCAGCAGCCTCGGCCTCGCCTGCCGGCTGGTGGCGCTGGATGAGACCGTCAGCGGCAGCATCCGCGATGATGCGCGTGAGCAGGCCCACCGAACGGATCGCGTCGTCGTTGCCAGGAATCGGGTACTGGAACTCGTCGGGATCGGCATTGGTGTCGAGGATGCCGATCACGGGGATGCCAAGCTTCTTGGCTTCGTCGATCGCGAGGTGCTCACGCTTGGCGTCGACGACCCAGATTGCCGAGGGAGTCTTCTGCAGGTTGCGGATACCACCGAGCGACTTGTGAAGCTTGTCGAGCTCGCGCTTCTTGATGAGCAGTTCCTTCTTGGTGAAGCCGCTCGCAGCCGGGTCGTCATAGTTGAGCTCTTCGAGCTCCTTCATGCGCTGAAGGCGCTTGGAGACGGTGACGAAGTTGGTGAGGAGGCCACCGAGCCACCGCTGGTTCACGTAGGGCTGACCGACGCGGGTCGCCTGCTCGGCGATGACCTCCTGCGCCTGCTTCTTGGTGCCGACGAAGAGGATCGTGCCACCGTGGGCGACGGTCTCCTTGACGAACTCGTACGCCTTGTCGATGTAGGTCAGCGACTGCTGCAGGTCGATGATGTGGATGCCGCTGCGCTCCGTGAGAATGAAGCGCTTGACTTTCGGGTTCCACCGGCGGGTCTGGTGTCCGAAGTGCACGCCGCTGTCGAGCAGCTGGCGAATCGTAACGACGGCCATGGCCGTACTCCTTTGCTGACGCGGATCCGCGTCTCTTACGGTTGATCTCGTCAGTCGGCGACCGACGATCCTGGCGCCCGACACGCTTCGGCTGTGCTCAGGCGAGCTCAGACCGATGGAAGTCGTGCCACCTGACTGATAGCCAGGCTCTGGGCACGCGAAGTCACCCCGAGATCGGGATGCCCTCCCAGTGTACCAGCGGCGGCGGCCGCCAGATACGCGATGCGTTGGCGCGAGGCCTCCTCCCCAGCCCTACTCCCGCCGGCGCCTGTTCCCCGGCGCGGCACCGGCAGCCCGAGGCCATCAGCGCAGCGTCAATGCTGACTGACATGTCACCCTCTCGACTCGTTCTGCCCACCGTCCTCGCGCTTACTTTTGCGGTCGCACTAGGAGCATCCGTCCCTGCGTCGGCTGCGCCAGCGATCGCAGCGGACACACACGCGATGCGATCAGCGGACCCTGCGCTGGTGGCGGATGAATGGGTCTGGCCCGTCTCCGGGTTTCGCATCCTCACCGCGTACGTCGCCCCGGCGCATCGTTACGGGCCGGGTCACCGTGGCGTTGATCTGGCGCTGTTCGGCGTCCGAACTGTCCGTGCGCCCGCAGCAGGGGTCGTGCAGTTCTCCGGCCGCGTGGTCGACCGGGATCTGATCACGATCGACCACGGTGACGGGCTCGTGACGACGTTGGAACCCGTGACCTCGCCCCTGTCAGCGGGCGACCGCGTCGCGCGAGGTGAAGAGGTCGGTGCCGTGAGCGAGGGCGGCCACACGCCCGCCGGAGCAGTGCACTTCGGTGTGCGCTGGAATGGCGAGTACATCAATCCGATGGTGCTGCTGGGCGGCGTGCCCCGAGCTGTTCTGCTCCCGTGCTGTGGCTAGCCGAGAGAAGATCAGCCGTGGGCGACCGGATCAACCAAAGACGTTTCTGCCGCCGTTGTCTTGAATCGTGCCGTACCCGGGCGCGCTGAACGTGTTGTCGTTGCCGTTGACCGTGATGTCGCCGATCGCACCGTCGGCGTCGATCCGCATGCGGTCTCCAGCGATCTGCAGCGATTCGATCGGGCCGCTGACGAAGGTGTTGTCGTTGCCCTCGATGCGTACCTTGCCCATGGCGCCGATCGTGACATCGTTGTTGCTTCCCTGGAGCAACACGGTGTCCGCTGACCCGCTCATCTGCACGACGATGCGGTTACCGGCGATCGTCACGTCGGCGCAGTCGCCCGTCAGTGAGAACACGACATCGTTGCCTGCGAGGACAGCCCTCCCGTTCACGCAGAGCGCATCTGGCGCCGATGTCGGAGAGACCGTTGCTGTCGGCGCCGGAGTCGGTGCCAGCGTCTCCCAGGAGGGCGAGGGAACCGGGGTCACAGCTCCACGCGTCGGAATAACGGTGGCACGGGGTCCCGGGAGCGTGATGCATCCGGCGAGCGCGAAAATCAAGCCTGCGGCCAGGGCGACACCGAGCGTACGGCGCGGAGCATGCATGCGATAACCCTACGCGGGAAGTGCGGATCGTCCGAGACGCAGTGGGTGGTGCTATGCCCGCCTACGCCCGTGGGTGCGCGAGACGGTAGCTCGCCGTCAGTCGCTCGCTCGAGACATGAGTGTAGATCTGCGTCGTACCCAGGCTTGCGTGGCCGAGCATCTCCTGAACCGAGCGCAGGTCGGCGCCACCATCGAGGAGGTGGGTGGCACCAGAGTGTCGCAGAGCGTGCGGGCCGACGTTCCCCCCGGTAAGCGCGCCGACGCGTCGAGCAACGACGTCATAGACCGTACGCGAGCCGATGCGTGCACCGCGAACGCCGAGAAAGAGGGCACTGCGGGCGGTCTCGGTGACGGCAAGTGCCGGCCGGCCTCGCACAAGGTAGGCGTCCAGTGCGCGCGCCGCAGCCCCCCCGTACGGCACGACCCGCTCTTTCGCCCCCTTCCCCCAGACGCGGGCGGTCCGGCGCCCTCTGTCGAGATCCGTCAGATCCAGAGCACACAGCTCTGAGACGCGCAGCGCTGCCCCGTAGAGCAGCTCGAGCATGGCGTGATCGCGCAGCTCAACCGCGTCGCCGCCGGCTCCTGCTGACCGCCCGAGCTCATCGAGCAGCTGCGCGAGCCCGTCGGCCGAAGCAACCTTCGGGAGGGTGCGCCCGCGCTTGGGCGCAACGAGGCGCACCGCAGGGTCCGTGTCGATGAGGTTCGCATCCAGTGCCCACGCAAAGAAGGTGCGCACCGCAGCAGCACGCCGCGCGAGGGTGGACCGAGCGTCGCCGCGCTCGCTCGCGCGCCACATCCAGTTCCGCAGCATCTCGAGATCGACATCCTGTACCTGGGTGGGGCCCACAGCATCGGCGAGGTTGGCGAGATCCGACCGGTACGCGCGCACTGTTGCGGAAGACAGCCGGCGTACGTCGGCGACGTAGCGCAGGTAGCGCTCTGCCGCCTCGGAGATGTCCATGCAGACAGGATGCCTCAGCTGACTAAGCGGCGACGGCGGCCAAGGCGGTGTGGCGCGAGGTGCCGCAGTCGCCAGCTCAAGAAGGCGGAGTATCCGCGGCGTCACCCCGGAGCGTGTACGCAGCCCCATCCCGGCTCCTGTCAACAAGGCCGGCATCGACGAGGTAGCGCCGTAAGAGTGCGGTGTCATCGACGAGCACGCGCAACCGGCCGGTGAGAACAGGTTCCGAGACCGTCTCACCGTGCTCGAGAACGCGCCCTACAACCCATCGCAACAGATCATCACGCTCGCGTAGCGACGCCGGGTACTGCGTGATGCGCCCGTCGACGAGGAACCTTCCGATATCCGTTGCCTTTCGTGGCGACGCATCGGCAAGGATGTCGGCGAACACCGTCGGCTCAAGCTCCAGCCCGCCCTCTTCCACGCGAACTGCGCCCGACGCGGTCAGCACCCGGACGATGTGCTCGCGCCGCGACGGTGACTTCGCATCGAGATAGCCAGCAACGTCTCCGGCCATGAGCAACAAGCCGAAGGCGACGCGAACGTCGGGGTTCGCTAGCGCGGCGATCACCGGACGCCACCGTTTGCCTGTCTGCTGTGTCATCGCTGCCTGACCTCCTCACCCCGAGCCTCTCACGCCAGACGCCAGCCTCCCGCGTCAGCCGTCACGACTCCGTCCAGGTGCAGGATTCCCAGGTGAGACTGGACGTCGGCGATAGCGAGACCGCTGCGCCGTGCGATCTCGACAGGCGTCCGCGAAACCCTGACGCTGAGAGCGTCGCGGATGCGGGTGGCGTCAGTGGTGCGCGCGGCGGATTCGCCGTCGCCTGCGCCAAGGAGTTCCCCCCAGCCGATCAGCTCGCGAACCTCGGCGGCGGTGGTGACGCAGGTCGCTTCGAGTTCGCGCAGGAGCCGGTGGCAACCCGCCGACGCTGCGCTGGTGACCGGCCCCGGCACTGCTCCGATCGGGCGGCCCAGGGCGCTCGCGTGATGCGCGGTGTTAAGCGAGCCGCTGCGCCACCCGGCTTCTACGACGACTGTCGCAGCTGAGAGGGCTGCGATAAGCCGGTTTCTCTGCAGAAACCTCCACTTTGTGGGAGCAGAGCCCGGCGCAACCTCGCTCACGACTGCACCGGTCGCGGCAATGCGCTCGACAAGATCGGTGTGAGCCTGCGGATAAGCCCGTTCCAGACCGCCAGCCATGAGGGCGATCGTGCAGCCGCCACCGGCGAGGGTCGCCCGGTGAGCGGCGGCGTCGATACCGAAGGCCGCGCCCGACACGATGGGGATTCCGGAAGCGGTCAGTTCCGCGGCGAACTCCCCCGCGACATGCTCGCCATAGGACGTGGCAGCACGCGCTCCGACGATCGCTACACCAGCGCACGCCGCCGCGATGGATCGCGGGTCACCGCGAACCCAGAGCGCCAGGGGTGCGTGCACCCCCAGGTCGTCGACAGCATCAGGCCACTCCTCGTCGGCAGGGATCACGAGACGCAGTCGAGCGGCACGGGCGGTGCGCAAGACCCCGGACACCGTACCCGGCCGCATCCTCGGTTCCCACCGTTGCAGTGCCGCACGAGCCTCGCTCGGCTCCAGAATGCTGTCGCTGATGTCCCCTCGCCGCACCCGCCCGAGCGCGTCAAAAGCTCCGAGCGACCCCGTCAGGATCCCGGCTGCCGCGTCGCCCGGCTCAGTGAGGCTGTTCCAGACCACGCGGGCGTACCGATCGAGGATGTCGTCGTCGGAGAGTGGGCCTGTCACGAGCGGCCCGAGCTCATCGCGAGCGCGCTGTGGATCGATCACGAAACGGTTCCTCTCTTCAGGAATAGTGCGCGCCCGATGTGGTCGGGTGTCGGCATCCGTTCCCCCTCGAGGTCGGCGAGCGTCCAGGCCACCCGCAGAACCCTGTCGTAGCCGCGCAGCGTCAGACTGCCCCGCGCCAGGGCACCATCGAGCGGGGCGCGAACCGCGGGCGGGAGCGCCCCAGCGCCGGAGCGAAGCCACGTGCCAGGTACGTCGGCATTCCGCCGCCACGGGGTATTCGAGAGGCGTCGCGCAGCCCGATCTCGAGCCTCGACCACCAGAGCCCGGGCCTGGGCCGAGTCCAGCGATCCTCGTGCCTCAGGAACGCGACCTACCCGCAGCAGAGTCAGCTCGATATCGACGCGATCAAGAAGCGGCCCCGACAGTCGGTTCTGGTAGCGCCTGATCGCCTGTGATGGGCATTCGCACACGGCATCCCGGAGCCCGCGGTTTCCGCACGGACACGGGTTGGTCGCCAGGACAAGCTGAAAGCGCGCGGGGAAGGATGCCGTGTATCCGGCCCGATGGACGGTGATGTGCCCGGATTCGAGGGGTTGACGCAGCGCATCAAGCACCGAGGTGGCGAACTCTGCAGCCTCGTCCAGAAACAACACGCCCTCGCTTGCTCGTGCTATCGCGCCGGGGCGCGGCGTACGAGATCCACCCCCGACGAGAGCTGCAGCACTTGTGCTGTGATGCGGCGCCTCAAACGGCGGGACGCGCGAGAGCTGGGTGACAGCTCTTCCCGAGAGCGAACGGATGGATGCCGCAGCCAGGGCGGCCTCGTCATCCAACGGCGGCAGAATCCCGGGGAGTCGCCGCGCAAGCATCGTCTTTCCGGCGCCCGGCGGACCGGTCATGAGCAGATGGTGGCCACCGGCGGCCGCGACAAGGAGGGCGGCCACAGCGTCATCCTGTCCGACCACATCGGACAGGTCCAGGGTCTCCTCCGCTGTATCGCCGCCGGCAAACGAGTCAACCGGGTCGGCCTCGGGGAGTCGCGCATCGATCCCGTGGCGCGACAACACATCGCCGAGGCTCGTCGCACCTACCACCGTGATTCCGGGAACGAGCGCCGCCTCATCTTCACTCGCTCGCGGCACGACGACGGTCTCGAGACCTGCGCGAGCTGCGGCCATGACGGCGGGAAGGATGCCGGGCACGGGTCGCAATCTTCCGTCGAGGCCGAGTTCACCGATATGCGCAGTACGCATGAGCGCATCAGCAGACAGCGGCAGTTGTGTAGCCAGGGCAGCGACAGCGATCGCGAGATCGAACCCCGAGCCGTGTTTCGGTAGGTTCGCCGGCGAAAGATTGACCGTCAGGCGCCTGCTCGGGAGCGGAACGTCGCTATTGGCGCAGGCGTTGCGCACGCGTTGAGAGGACTCCCCGAGCGCACGGTCGGCAAGCCCGATGATGCGAAAGTCGGGAAGCTGATCGGAAAGATCGGCTTCGACTTCGACGGCGACCCCCTCGATTCCCACGAGCGAGATCGCCCAGGTGCGGGCGAGGCTCATGCGAGGTCTCGCAGGTGTTCGATCTGCAGCGGCGCCGCGGGATCACCGGTGATCGCAAGCCCGTCCACGCGTACGTGGCGGTTGCCGGCTAGATCGCGGTGGGCGGTGCGCCACTCGCGCGCCAGCTGATGCAGCCGGTGGAGCTTACGCGCGTCGATCGCCTCGAACGGATGCCCGAAGGCCGCGGATCGTCGCGTCTTGACCTCGACGATCGCGACAGTGTCGGCATCGGCGACCACCAGGTCAATCTCACCGATGGGGCAGCGCCAGTTGCGATCGAGAATCTCGAAGCCTCGAGCCCGAAAGTAGGCCTCGGCGGCGTCTTCACCCGCTCTGCCGAGTTCGTCTTTGCGTGCCATTCCTCCAGCGTCGCCGCGCGCTCATCGGCGACAGCGAGGATCGGGGCGAGACGCGAAGAAGCTCGGGAACTATGCGCCTGGGGAGGAAGGACGCTCAGCTGTCGAGCGTGAGCTCGTCGGGCAGCTGGAAGTCGCCCCGCTGAAGTTCCTCGACGTTGACGTCCTTGAAGGTGAGCACGCGCACGGACTTCACGAAACGATCGGCGCGGTAGATGTCCCACACCCAGACGTCGTTCATCGTGATCTCGAAGTAGAAGTCGTGCTCCGTGTCCCGGCGAACGACGTTGACGTCATTGGCGAGGTAGAAGCGTCGCTCTGTCTCGATCACGTACTGGAACTGGTGTACGACGTCCCGGTACTCGCGATACAGCGCCAGTTCCAGTTCGCGGTCGTAGTCCTCGAAGACCTCGTCATCCATGGTGCTTTCATCCTAGTTCCCGGGATGCGGCGCGCGACCACGGTCGAGCACGCACGGGCGCCTCAGAAGAGCGTTGGAGCTCCCGCGAAGGCCCACGACACCCGATGGTGGTCGCTCACCCCGTGCTCGAGAATCGCGGCACGGTGCTCGGAACTCGCGTAGCCCTTATTCCGGATCCACTGATAGGCGGGCAGATCGCCGTGGAGACCCACCATGAGCTCGTCCCGCGCGACTTTGGCGATCACGGATGCTGCCGCCGCGCCGGCGCAGTCGCGGTCGGCCTTGATCACGGGGCGGACCGTCAGTCGAGGGCCCGCAGCCCGCGAGATATAGTCGTGGTTCCCGTCGAGGACGACGATCGCGCGCGACATGTCCACACCGTGGGCGGCGAGCTCCGCCAGCGCACGCCTGGCAGCGAGCCCGAGGGCGGGCAGGATGCCGACCTCGTCGATCTCGGCTGAACTGGCCCACCCGACAGCACTGTCGACGACCCAGCTCGCAGCGCGTCGAGCCAATTCCGCGCGGCGCGGTTCGGGAATGAGCTTTGAGTCGCGCAGGCCCTCGGGAACCCGGCGGCGCGAGAGCGCGGCATCCGTCACGGTGGCACCCACGGCGACCGGACCAGCGAGGGCACCACGACCCACCTCGTCGCACGAGATGACGAGGTCGTACTCGCGCAACAGCTGCCGCTCCAGGGTGAGGCGCGGGACCGCTCGCGACGCCCCGGTCACTGCGCGCCGGTTCCTTCGCCTGCGGGAACGCCAGCGAATACCTCACTGTGCGGAGCAAGAATTCCCCACCGCGAGATCGGCCACGTGGTCACGAATGCGCGACCGACGACGTTCTCCATCGGCACGAACCCGGCGCCAGGTTGGTCCTGGTTGAATCGCGAGTCCTTGGAGTGGTCTCGGTTGTCACCGAGAACCCAGAGGCTCCCGTCGGGAACCACGACATCGAACGGCACGGGGTTTGGCGCCGTCTGACCCGGGTCAAGCTTGACGTACGCCGACTCGTCGATCGGAACACCGTTGAGCGTGATCTGTCCGAGAGCGTTGCAGCACACGACATGGTCGCCCGGAACCCCGATGACCCGCTTGATGAGGTGGTCTTCGGAATCCGAGACCGAGAGACCGACGAGAGTGAGGAGCCAGTCGATGCCCTCGACGAACGGAGACTGGGCCGGGCGCACACTCGGAGGAAGCCACCCACCCGGATCCTGGAACACGACGATGTCACCGCGCTGGTACCCGTTCCAGCGCGGTGTGAGCTCGTCGACAAGGATGCGGTCGTCGATCTGAAGCGTGTCCTCCATGGACCCCGACGGGATGTAAAACGAGCGAACCAGGAACGTCTTCACCAGCGCCGAAACGACGACGGCGATCAGGATGATGACCAGTACGTCGCGCAGGAAAACCCAACCGCCGCGTCTGCCCCCCTGTCGACGCCGCTGTGCCCGTGTTACGGGTTCCGCGGGTGCCTCAGCGTCGGAAGTCATGCAGCAATCCAATCCGTCCGAGGTGATACCGGACGCTCAGACAAGGGTGTCACACGATGGGTCTTCCGGGGGACGTGCAACGCCCGGACAGACACGTGTGCCCCGACACCGAGGGGCACCGGGGCACACGTGGAGAGGCACAGACTCAGTTGTCGCGCTTCTCCTTGATCTTGGCCTTCTTGCCGCGCAGCTCGCGCAGGTAATAGAGCTTTGCGCGACGCACGTCACCGCGGGTCACGAGCTCGATCTTGTCGATGATCGGGCTGTGCACGGGGAAGGTACGCTCGACGCCCACCTGGAAGCTGATCTTACGGACGGTGAAGGTCTCTCGCACGCCGTCGCCCGAGCGACCGAGCACGACACCCTGGAAGACCTGGACGCGCGAGCGGCTTCCTTCGACGATGTTCACGTGCACCTTGACGGTGTCGCCGGGGCCGAAAGCGGGGATGTCGCTGCGCAGGGAAGCTGCGTCGACGATATCGAGGGTCTGCATGATCGCTACTCTCTGCGGCCGCCACAGGTCGGTCGCGGGTGGATAGAAAAGGATGAGGCGTGCCGAACCGCGGTCGAGACCGGCGGTGGATTCCCCTGAGGCAGAATCCGTCAAGGCACAAACAGCTATTCTGCCACGACAGCCGCCGCGAACAAAACCGTCAGGAACGCGGCTGCTGCTCGGTGATGACGATGACCTCGGGGTCCTCACGGCGCGGCGGAGTCGACGGCGACGGCGGGATGTAGGACACTCCAGACGCGCTTCGCAGCGTCGACAGTCCCGGACGCGCCTCGCGCCACAGCTGCCAGAGCATCAGCCAGAACAGCGACAGCCCGACGGCCACCGTGAGCAGGAAGACCGGGAACCACCAGGCAGCCACGAAGAAGCCGAGCGCGATGGTGAGGGCGTGCCACACCGTGAAGCCTGCGACATCCCACCACGACACTGCTCGCGCAGCCCGAGCCGTGGGACGCGCCCTGACCAAAAGTGTCAGCACGAGCTGGCCGATGAGTACCGAGGGAATGGCCATGAGCAAGACCCACAGCAAGGCCCACGCGCCGGCATTGAAGGCGATCCAGCCGACAAAGAGCCACAGCGGCAGCACGAAGGCGGCGGGGATCATCCAGCCGTAGTAGGCGCGTCGCAGCCACATGCTTCGATGCTACGCCCGGCTCATGCCACCGGTGGCCGAGGCACGCGATGCGAGGCATCCTCACAGCCGATCGAGAGCGGATCGGACAGAATGGACCGGTCGAGAGGAAACTGATGATCGAGTTGCGCACCCCTGCCGAGATTGAGGCGATGAAACCGGCTGGTCGCTTCGTCGCCGAAGTGCTCGCGACCCTGCGCGATGAGACCCGCGTCGGAACGAACCTGCTCGACATCGATCGGCGAGCGCACGAGATGATCCGCAAGGCCGGCGCCGAGTCGTGCTACATCGACTATCACCCGTCCTTCGGTGCGAGCCCCTTCGGCAAGGTCATCTGCACGTCGATCAATGACGCCGTGCTCCACGGGCTTCCCTTCGACTACGCCATCCGAGACGGCGACCTCGTGACCCTCGACTTCGCTGTCTCCGTCGACGGCTGGGTCGCCGACTCCGCGGTCTCTTTCGTGGTGGGAACGCCGCGCGACGAAGACCTCGCCCTGATCGACACGACCGAGCGAGCCTTGGATGCCGCGATCGGTGCAGCGGTCATCGGTAACCGCATCGGTGACATTTCGGCCGCCGTCGCCGCCGTCGCTCACGGCGAGGGCCTCTCGATCAACACGGATTTCGGCGGCCATGGCGTCGGTCGCGAAATGCACGGGGACCCGCACGTTCCCAACGACGGCAAGCCCGGCCGGGGGTACCCCCTGCGGGCCGGACTGGTGCTGGCACTCGAACCCTGGTTTCTGCAGTCGACGGACCAGCTGCGAACGGATGCCGATGGCTGGACGCTACGCAGCGCCGACGGTTCGCGTGGGGCTCACTCCGAGCACACGATCGCCATTACGGAGGACGGCCCCGTCATCCTCACCGACCGGAGCTTCCTCGGGGTCAGCTGAGCCTGCACCTCGACCCGGGTTCACGACCCGTCGGAGGCGCCGACGCGGTGGACCCGCACGTTGTTCGTCGACCCCGGGGTTCCCGGAGGCGCACCGGCGGTCATGATCACGACGTCCCCGGGCGCGGCCCGACCGGCCTCGATGAGCACACGGTCCAGAAGTTCGATGAGCCCGTCAGTCGAGATGGCTCGGGGCACAAGGAACGGCTCCACACCCCAGCGGAGCGCGAGCCGGGATCGGGTTCCCGGCAGATCGGTGAACGCGAGGATCGGCACGCGGTGGCGCAGCCGCGCCATCCGTCGGGCCGAGTCGCCGGACTGACTGAACACGCACACGAATTTCGCATCGACGAAGTCGGCGATCGTGGCGGCGGCAAGGGTCAGCGCTCCGCCCTGCGTCCGTGGCTTCGTCCCGAGCTGAGGCACGCGCTCGAGCCCGGTCTCCTCGCGGTTGACCTGACGATTCGGGCCATGGTCTCGACCACCGTAACGGGATGCGCGCCGACGCTTGTCTCACCAGAGAGCATGACCGCGTCAGCGCCGTCGAGAACCGCATTGGCGACATCCGAGGTCTCTGCGCGCGTCGGCACCGGATTCTCGATCATCGACTCGAGCATCTGGGTCGCGACGCTGACCGGCTTGGCCCAGCGGCGGGCGAGCTCGATCGCTCTCTTCTGCGCGATCGGCACGGTCTCCAGCGGCAGCTCGACGCCAAGATCGCCACGCGCGATCACGATGCCGTCGAACGCGTCGATGATCTCCTGCAGGTGCTCGACAGCCTCCGGCTTCTCGATCTTGGCGATGATCGGGATCCGGCGGTTCTCCTCGGCCATGATGATTCGAGCGCGCTGCGCGTCCTTGGGCGAGCGCACGAACGAGAGCGCGACCTCGGTGCGCACCCGGATGCCGTCGGTATCGAGCACGCGCAGCCGAAACTCGCCGTCATCGATGAGCAGCGTGTCTCCGGCTAAGACGTCGGAGGCAAGCTGCGGGAACGTCGTTCCACAGACCTCGCGCGTGCCCTCGACATCCTCGGTGGTGATCGTGAAGATGTCTCCCGGCTCGAGATGGTGCGGGCCGTCGGCGAAGCGTCCGAGCCGGATCTTGGGACCTTGCAGATCTGCGAGGATGCCGACCGGTCGCCCGGTGGAGTCGGCGGCTCGTCGCACGTTGGCGTACGACTGCTCGTGAATGTCCCACTCGCCGTGGCTCATATTCAGCCGGGCGACATCCATCCCCGCGCGAACGAGGGCCTCGATCTGGTCGTATGACGATGTCGCAGGTCCCAGAGTGGCGACGATCTTGGCGCGGCGCATGCAACGATCCCTTCGGCGGGTGAGTCGCTCTCACTCTGGCGCCCTGACGACACCTGCGGGTTTTTCGCGTGTGACAAGTCGGTGACTCACAGCGCTCTCGAGGGGTCGCCTCAGCGGCACATCCTCACTCCGGCAGCAGATCAGGGCGGCGCGTCCGGGTGCGCTCGATCTGTTGTTCTGCGCGCCACTGCGCAATCGCACCGTGATTGCCGCTGAGCAGGATGTCGGGCACGGCGCGATCTCGCCAAACGGCGGGCTTCGTGTACGACGGATACTCCAGGAGCCCATTTTCGTGGGACTCCTCGACGATGCTCGCCGGGTTGCCGACCATCCCAGGAATGAGGCGTCCGACGGCTTCGATCATCGCCATGGCCGCCACTTCGCCCCCGTTGAGAACGTAGTCACCGAGGCTTATGAGGCGAACCGAGCCGCGCGCGGAGGCCTCCTCGAACACGCGCTCGTCGATGCCCTCGTATCGCCCACAGCCGAAGACGAGGTGCTCTTCGAGGGCGAGCTCACGCGCGGTCGACTGGCGGAACAGTTCCCCAGCCGGCGACGGGAACACGATCGTCGGCCGAGGTGACGCATCGACTGGAGCGAGTTCGTCCAGCGCCTCGCCCCAGGGTTCGGGCTTCATGACCATCCCGGCACCGCCCCCGTAGGGCGTGTCATCGACGGTGCGGTGACGGTCGTGCGTCCACTGACGCAGATCGTGAACGCGGACATCGAGGAGGCCACGCTCGCGAGCCTTGCCGATCAGCGAAACCTCGAGGACGTCGAAGAACGCGGGGAAGATCGTGACGACGTCGATCCGCACGTCAGTTCCCGTCGGTGTCGGCAGCCGGGTCCTCGGGGGAATCGTCGGAGGATGCCGCCGGTTCGGGATCCTCGTCGACGAGGTCTTCGAACAGGCCCGCCGGTGGCGTGACGACGACGTAACCCGCGGCGGGATCGACCACCGGCACGATCGCCTTGACGAAAGGCACGAGCACCTCGCGATCAGCGTCGGCGCGGACGATCAACAGGTCCTGCGCCGGCAGGTGCTCGACCCGGATCACGCGGCCGACCGAGGCGCCATCACGGCGAACGTCAAGGCCGACGAGTTGATGATCAAACCAGGCATCCTCTTCCTCGGATGCCGCGTCAGCTGCCTCATCGACCCAGAGGATGGCACGCACGAGGCTTTCGGCGGCTGTCCGATCGTCGACCCCCTCGAAGAAGGCGACCGGGTGGGAGTTCATCCAGCGGAACTCCCGAACGGTCAACGGCTTGCCGTGCCAGGGCGAGGTGTCGGGAACCTGGAGGGTGAACGTCGCTCCCGGGACGAACCGGCCGTCCGGATTGTCGGTGTACAGCTCAAGCTTCAGCGCACCCTTCAGGCCGTGCGCCTTCACGAGGCGTCCGACCCGCAGCTGGGTTCCTGCCGAAGGGGGCGGCGCGGGGCGCCCGTCCGAATCGACCACCTCAGTCGTCCGCGACGTCAACCCGCACGCGGCGCCCGTCGGCCAGTGCCGAGATCAGGGTGCGGATTGCTTTGGCCGTGCGACCGCCGCGACCGATGACGCGTCCTCGGTCGTCGGGGTGCACGTGCACCTCGAGCACCTCACCGCGTGAGGACTCCGACGAAAGGATACGCACGTCATCCGGGTTGTCGACGATCCCCTTGACGACGTGTTCGAGCGCGGCGGCGAGCACGGACTCAGGCTTCTGCGGTCTCGGCCGACTCAGCGGCCTCGGGTGCAGCGTCGGCGTCGCCCACGGGGGCCTCCTCAGCCTTCTTCTCAGCCTTGGGCTTGACGACCGACTTCTTGGAGGTCTCGACCTCGAAGACAGGCTTTGCCTCGGCGGTCTTCAACGTGGAGACAGCGTTCTTGTCACCCTTGAAGGTCCCCCAGTCGCCGGTGATCTTGAGGATGGCGCGCACCTGCTCGGTCGGCTGGGCGCCGACGCTCAGCCAGTACTGGGCACGAGCAGAGTCGACCTCGATGAACGAGGGCTCCTCGGTCGGGTGGTACTTGCCGATCTCTTCGATGACGCGTCCGTCGCGCTTGGTGCGCGAGTCTGCGACGACGATGCGGTAGTACGGGGCACGGATCTTACCGAGCCGCTTGAGGCGGATCTTGACAGCCACGATTCTCCTGTGTGGTGGATTCGAACGAACTGATCGCCTGGAGCGTGGGGTGCACACCCGGCGGAAGCTCAAAGGGGGCGGATGCGCTGGATAGAGGGTCGAGCGCGGTCCGACCCTCTATTCTGCCAGATCCGACCGGATGCCGAGAACCGACGACGCGCAGGTGCCCTCGAGGGGTACTCGTCGCACCGTGTCGCAATCGGGTCAGAGAGTGTCGGTGCATGCCAAACTGACGCCATGACGCTCGGCTTTGCGACATCCGCTCGCTCCTCCGTCGGCCTGGAGTGGGAGCTCATGCTCGCCGACCGCAGCACGGGTGACCTTGCCGGCCGGGCTCCCGAGGTCCTCGATGAACTCGCGCCCACGATTGAGCTCGAGCGTTTTTCGCTCACAAGCGAATTGCTCACCAACACGGTGGAGGTGACCAGCGGGATCGGGTCGACCGTGGCCGAAGCAGCCGAAGACATGGTGGACGGCATCCGCGCCCTGCGGACAGCGACCGAGCCGCGAGACCTCGACCTGCTGTGCGCCGGCTCGCATCCGTTCGCGCAATGGTATGACCAGGAGGTCACCAACAAGACGCGATACCAGGCACTCATCGAGCGAACCCAGTGGTGGGGTCGGAACATGATGATCTGGGGCATCCATATCCATGTGGGTGTCGAGGACGTCAACAAGGTCATGCCACTCATCCGTGCCCTGTCGACCTATCTCCCCCACCTTCAGTCGCTATCGGCGTCGAGTCCCTTCTGGGCAGGAGACCGAACCGGCTATGCCTCGAACCGGGCGCTCGTCTTCCAGCAGCTCCCCACCGCGGGCCTGCCGTGGCTGCTCGATGACTGGGAGAGCTTCGAGGCGTACCTGGGTGACATGGTGAGCACCGGCGTCATGGCCGACGCGACCGAGGTCCGGTGGGACATCCGACCCGCACCGCGCTGGGGAACGATCGAGGTGCGCGCCTGCGACGGGATGTCGACCCTGCCCGAGCTTGCAGCGGTCGCCGCCCTCGTCCAGGTGTTGGTGGAGCACTTCTCGCGGCGGCTGGACGACGGGGAGGACCTGACCGGGATCCAGCCCTGGTTCATCAGGGAGAACAAGTGGCGCGCTGCCAGGTACGGCCTGGATGCCGAGATCATCGTCGACCGTCAGGGAACGCTTACGCCCGTTCGCCAGCATCTGCGCGAGGTCCTCGACGATCTCGCCGAGATCTCCGTCGAGCTCAAGTGCGCCAAAGAATTCGCCGGAGTCGAGCAGATCCTCGCCAGCGGAGCGAGCTACGAGCGGCAACTGCGGGTCGCGGACGAGAACGGTGGCGACCTGCGAGCGGTAGTGCGACACCTTGTGACGGAGTTCCGTGACGGGCCGACCCTGCGCGACCATCTGAACGCCCTGCGTTAGCGGGCCGGGTCACCACGACATCCGGCGTTGACGCTCACCGGCGCTGCGCTCCTCCCGCTCCTCCGGGGTGAGTTCGACCTCCGACTCTTCGTCGGCGGATGGCTCCTCGGGCGGCACCGGATCGGGATGCCCCGCGGGGCCGGCGTGTGGCGCAGCGAACCGGGACGTGCCGTGCTCGGTCTTCTCCCAGTAGTGCGGCCTGGTGACCAGCTGCCACAGAGCCTTGTACGCGGCAATCGAGTGCAGGATCCAGAACAGGGGCTTCAGGAGAGCCCACGGCACGAGTCCGAAAAGCCCCCGCTTGTACGGCCCCATCATGTTCATGTAGATCAACAGGGAGTAGCCGAGCAGGAAGTTCAAAGCGCTCAGGACGATCACGATCGGCGGAACCTCGACCGGAACGACGTAGAACGGCAACGCAAGGGCGAGCACGAGCAGGATCGCGAACGGGATCACGCTCAGGAACGTGAAGGGTGTGCCGGCGATCAGCAGCGCGAACGCAGCGAACCGGCGGAGGCCGATCCGGCGGATCAGCGCTATGGGCTGCCGCGAGTGGACCAGGGCCGTCTGCATATATCCCTTGATCCACCGGCTGCGTTGCTTGATGAACTGCGGAATGCGCGAGGTCGCCTCCTCCATCGTCGTGGCATCGACGACACCAACGCGGTAGCCGAGCGCACTGGCGCGGATGCCGAGGTCGGCGTCCTCGGTGACGTTGTAGGGGTCCCATCCTCCGAGGCGCCGCAGCGCCGTCATCCGGAAGTGGTTCGATGTCCCCCCGAGCGGGATGGGGAGGTCCGAGTCTTCGAGGCCCATGAGCATGTAGTCGAACCATGCCCCGTACTCGAGGGTGAACAGGCGGGTGAGGGCGTTCTCGCGGGCGTTGAAGTAGTTGAGCGACGCCTGAACGACGGCCGTCGATTCGTCGGTGCGCGAGAACACGATGACCGCCTTCTTCAGCTGGTCGGGTTCAGGCGCATCTTCGGCATCGAAGATCACGAGGAACTCGCCACGCGCCAGCTCGAGGCCGACGTTGCACGCGCGTGGCTTGGTCTGTGGCACTCCGGCAGGTATGGGCACGACGATGAAGTGCTCCGGGACTGCTGAGCGGGCGATCGCCGCCCGGGTCGCGTCATCGCCCTCTTCGACGAGGATCAGCACCTCGAGGCGGTCACGCGGATAGTCCAGACGCCCGAGATTCGTCATGAGCTGGGCGACGACCTTCTCTTCGCGAAAGACCGGCACCAACACGGTGTAGAACGGGAGCTCGTCCTCGTCGAGCATCGCCAGCTCGAACCGCGACACCTTGTTCACCAGGTCGTAGCGGGATCCCCGGAAGGCGACGACGAACTTGAAGAGGACGCTCGCCAGGAAGAAGAGATTGATGGCGGCGAGGATGACGACAAGTGTCACTCCGGTCAGCAGGACTGCACCGAGCACCGCGACGCTGGCCACAATCGCGAAACCGATCACCTGGCCGCGCGAGAGTACGGTGCGCGCCGAACGCACCGGATTCGCGTTGGCGAGCCCATCTGCCGCCTCGGCAGCGAACTCTGCCGCGAACACCTCGATCACGGCGTCGACGATGAACTGCTGACTCACCGGCACGACTTCGATCGGCGCCCCAAGATCGTCTGAGATCGCTTCCTCCTGCGTGGGGTTCAGCTCGCGGGACGCGCCGACCAGAATCGTGCCGTCCTCGCCGGCCGCGAGCGGAATCCATCCCTCGCGGGCGTCGACCGCGCGAAAACCGACATCCAGGAGGCTCACATCGATGTCTGTCATCCGTTGCCCCGCTGGGCGAAGTGATGCCGAACCCGGTGAAGACGACCGACCACTCCTGGGCTTCGGGAAGTCGCGAGGCGACAACCCACCCGACGATGCCGACGAGCACCGAACACATCACGACGATCGCCGCGTGCTGCGCCGGCGACTCGGTCGGCAGGATGGCGACCGAAATATGCACGAGCAGATAGGCGAGTGCTGCAACAGCGATCAGCGGCGAACCCACCAGAACGCCGGCCAGAGCACCCACCGCGATCAGCAGCATCATGACTCCCGAGCGCGCGAAGCCGAAGACGCCGGCAGTGATCGCGACGACGAGCACGGGAGCCAGGTACAGCATGAGCGGCTCGCTGAGCGGATCCGAGACCAGCGCCTCGATCGCGCGGGCGGCACTTGTCGTGTCGGTACGGAGGAAGGTCAGCGGGCCGGAGCCGATGATCACGCCGGCAAGGGCAAGCGCGACGGTGACGGCAACAGTCGGAAACGCGACGATTACCGCGTTGGCAGCGCGCGCCTGTGGGCGGGAATGGATGAGCAGAGTTCCCACGATCGCGACGGTGAGCACGAGAGGAATGGCCCGCACATCGGTCATCGCCGCTGCCCCGAGCAGCAGCCCCGCACGAAACCCCGCCTGGGTGTTGGCGAGATTCTCAAAACGCACGATGTCGATGAGCCCGAAGCCGAAGAGGACGACAGCGCCGAACATCGTGATGTCGGTTGCAGAGAGCAGCACGAAGACCGGCGAGATCAGCAGAGAGACCAGGACGACGAGGCGAATGATGCCGTGCAGCCCGCGGCGAAACATCGCCTGATCAAGGCCCTGAAGGAAGAAGCCTCCGAGCAGTGCCCCGGCGAGGGCGAGGAGCAACTCCGAGGGAAGGACCACGGCCGGCAGTGTGCCCAGCGGCGGCGAGAAGGTCGTGAGGAGCTGCCCGAAATCCGCTGCACCTGCGCCGTCGCGGACACGGGCTAGGAGCGACTGATTGGCAGTGTCGTGCCACGGCTCGGGAGCCAGCAGCGCGTAGCGCACGACGGCGATGACCAGAGGGAGAGCGAGGATGCCGCGCATTGTCCAGCGCAGCCACGTGCGCCGAGGATAGGGCGGCAGGACACCTGCGGGACTCTCCAGGAAGCGCGGCACATCGCGGTCGAACAGGTGCTGGCCGCTGAGCACGGACATTCTCGGTTCCGCTCGCCGATGAAGACAGATGACGTGCGGATTGTAGCGAAAGCGCCGGCCCGTGGCGAGGCGTCAACGCCGCGATGTCAGCGCGGGCGTCAGTTCTTGCCGAGCATCTTCTGGAGCTCGGCAAGATCAGCCTCGCTCGGCGCCTGCGATCCTCCGCCCAGTCCGAAGCCCGAGCCGGTCGGCGTTGCATTCTGCGTCGTGAGCCCGGCGTTCTCGGCGGCACGCTTTGCGGGGTTACCCGAGCGAGAACCCTGACGCGCCTTCTGTGCCTTGGACTGCTTACCGCGCTTAGCAGTTGCACCGGGCCGACCGCCCCCGGGGACCGGACCCATACCGGGGATGTTGGGAACACCGCCGCGCGCGACGGTCTTCATCATCTTCGCCGCCTGGTCGAACCGCTGCACCAGCTGATTGACATCGGTGACTGTCATCCCCGAGCCGCGCGCGATACGCAGGCGGCGCGATCCGTTCAGAATCTTCGGGTTGCGCCGCTCACCCGGGGTCATCGACCGGATGATGGCCTCGGTGCGGTCGATCTCGCGCTCGTCGAAGTCGTCGAGCTGCTGCTTCATCTGCCCCATGCCCGGGAGCATCCCGAGCATCTTCTTCATCGAGCCCATCTTCTTGAGCTGCTGCATCTGCTCAAGGAAGTCTTCGAGCGTGAACTGCTCCGTCGCGAGCTTCTCGGCCATCTTGGCCGCCTCGGCCTCGTCGAAGGCGCTCTGAGCCTGTTCGATGAGGGTGAGGATGTCGCCGAGGTCCAGAATGCGGCTTGCCATCCGGTCGGGGTGGAACGGCTCGACGTCATCAAGCCCTTCGCCAGTGGACGCGAAGATGATGGGACGGCCGGTGACGGATGCAACGGACAGTGCCGCACCGCCGCGCGAGTCACCGTCGAGCTTCGAAAGCACGACCCCCGTGAAGTCGACACCCTCCTGGAACGCCTTCGCCGTGTTCACGGCGTCCTGACCGGTCAGTGCGTCGATGACGAAGAGCACCTCGTCGGGGTCAGTCGCCTTCCGGATGTCGGCAGCCTGCTTCATGAGTTCGGCATCCACACCGAGCCGGCCGGCGGTGTCGATGATCACGATGTCGTGCTGCTTCTGCTTCGCGAACTCGACGCCGTCTTTGGCGACTTTGACGGGGTTTCCGACGCCGTTGCCCGGCTCGGGTGCGTAGATCGCGGCTCCGGCCCGCTCGGCGACGACCTGGAGCTGGTTCACGGCGTTCGGGCGCTGGAGGTCACACGCGACAAGAAGCGGCGTGTGCCCATCCTTCTCGAGCATCTTCGCGAGCTTTCCCGCGAACGTCGTCTTTCCCGATCCCTGCAGGCCCGCCAGCATGATGACAGTCGGGGCCGTCTTGGCGAACTGCAGTCGGCGCTGCTGCCCGCCGAGGATGGCGATGAGCTCCTCGTTGACAATCTGCACAACCTGCTGAGCCGGGTTGAGGGCACGATTGACCTCGTCGCCGAGCGCGCGTTCGCGCACCTTCGCGGTGAACTCCTTCACCACAGGCAGGGCGACGTCGGCATCCAGGAGCGCGCGCCGGATCTCACGGACGGTCCCGTCGACATCCGCAGGCGTGAGCTTGCCCTTGGTACGGAGGTTGCGGAAGGTTTCGGTAAGGCGATCCGAGAGCGTGCCAAAGGTTGCCATGATCGTCCGATTCTACGGGAGGGTACCCTGCGGGATCAGCGAAGCACTCCCAGGGCGCGACGAAGGAGATCGTCGAGCCGCTCCCGGCCCGCACCAGCCAGAGCCCAGGCGCGCAGCGCAGCGATCACCGCGCCCGCATAGGCAGCTGCATATACTTCGGCTGCGAGCGCATCCTGCCCCGTCCGACGCAGGTAAGGACTGATCGCGGTGGCGATGCGCCACTGTCGCGTCGCCATCTCCTGCGTGAGCTCGGGAACGATCCCCATCGCGTCCGAGTTCACAAGCGCGAGCGCCAGTGCATCGGGGGCAAACCGCGAGAAGGCCTCACGCACGGCATCCGCCACGACCGCAGCGGGCTGCGATGACGGGCACGCAGCGGCAAGGAACGCGTCGAGGAACCCGATCCTCTCGTCCAGGCCCGACCAGAAGACCTCGGACTTCGACTCGAAGTAGTTGAAGAAGCTCGAACGGCTCACTCCGACCCGGCGAGCGATGTGCGCGACAGTCGTGCGCTCATATCCCTGTTCGAGGAAGAGTTCGCACGCCGCTTCGGCAATCAACTCCCGCGATACCGCGTGTGGTCGTCCTCCGGACATGGGGGAAGGGTACACGCTCGGTGTTGCCGGGATCCGGCGTATTGTTAGACGGAGTCCAATAATACGCCGGAGGCTTTCGTGATCGATGTCGTGGTGGCGGGGTTGTCTCCCGCGACGGTGCCCTATCTGGACGGCTGGGAGATGCAACGCCGCATCCATCGCGAGGTCGTCGCTGGTTCACGCCCCGACACGCTCATCCTGCTCGAACACGACCCGGTCTACACGGCAGGTAAGCGCACGGAGGCCCACGAGCGGCCCACCGACGGGACGCCGGTGATCGACGTCGATCGCGGTGGCAAAATCACTTGGCACGGTCCGGGGCAGCTCGTGGGCTATCCGATCCTGCGACTTTCCGATCCGATCGATGTCGTCGCTCACGTGCGGCGTCTGGAGCGGCTGCTGATCTCCGCCCTCTCCCACCACGGCGTCGAGGGCTACCAGGTCGAGGGCCGCAGTGGGGTCTGGGTGCGACGCCCCCTGTCGGAAGACAAGGTGGCGGCCATCGGCGTACGTGTGGAGAAGGGCGTGACGATGCACGGATTCGCCGTCAACTGCGACAACACGCTCGCCGGATTCCGCGGCATCATCCCCTGCGGGATCACGGATGCCGGTGTCACGACCGTCAGCGAAGTTGCGGGCGCATCGGTGAGCCCGGCCGACATCCTTCCCGCCGTCATCAGAGAATTCGAGCGAGAGTACGCGGAGGTCGCAGCGTGAGTACATGCGGGACGGGATCGACGGGCGACATCGGCGGGGCTGGAACGCAGACCGCACCGGATGGGAGAAAGCTCCTGCGGCTCGAGATCCGCAATGCGCTGACGCCCATCGAGCGAAAGCCAGAGTGGATCCGCACGAAGGCGAAGATGGGGCCGGAGTACACCCAACTGCAGCGTCTGGTGAAAGACGAAGGTCTTCACACGGTCTGCCAAGAGGCCGGCTGCCCAAACATCTACGAGTGCTGGGAAGACCGCGAAGCGACGTTCCTCATTGGCGGGTCCCAGTGCACCCGCCGTTGCGACTTCTGCCAGATCGACACGGGCAAGCCCGCGGCGTACGACACCGACGAGCCGCGGCGGGTTGCCGAGAGCGTGCAGCGGATGCAGCTGCGCTACGCGACGGTCACCTGTGTCGCCCGGGACGATCTTCCCGACGGGGGTGCGTGGCTGAACGCTGAGACGGTGCGGCAGATTCACGCCGTGAACCCGGGCACCGGTGTCGAACTACTCGCGACAGACTTCAACGGAGAGCCGGCGCTGCTCGATGAGGTCTTCGCGGCACGCCCCGAAGTCTTCGCACACAACGTTGAGACAGTCCCGAGGATCTTCAAGCGGATCCGCCCCGCCTTCCGCTACGAGCGCTCGCTGGACGTGCTGACTCAGGCTCGGCGGGCAGGACTGATCACCAAGTCCAATCTCATCCTCGGGATGGGTGAGGAGCCTGAAGAAGTCGTGCAGGCGCTACGCGATCTCCACGAGGCCGGTACCGACATCATCACCATCACCCAGTACCTCCGCCCGTCCCCGCGGCACCTTCCGGTCGCGCGCTGGGTCAAGCCTGACGAGTTCGTCGCCTTCAAGGAGGAAGCCGAGCGCATCGGATTCCTCGGAGTGCTGGCAGGCCCCCTCGTGCGTTCGTCTTACCGGGCCGGCAGACTGTGGGCACAGTCGATGCTCTCGAAGGGGCGGGAGATCCCCGAGAACCTGTCACACCTCGCCGATGACATCGCGCGAGAGGGCCTCAGCTTCGCCCAGGCTGTGTGAGGCGCCGCGCAGTCAGTCCGCGCTGGTGACCGAGAGCACCGTGCCGTCGGAGGCCATGTTCACCAGCAGCACGTCGTCCGTGGCGTCCGGATCGAGTGCGTACTCGAGCACGGCAAAGGGATCGGATCCGCCGTGCTCATCGGCGAGGATCGTCATGCTCATCAGTTGCAGGGCACGGATGACGTCGATGTGGGTGTCTCCCGAAACGTCGACAAGGAACGACTCCAACTCCTCGCCCAGTATTTCCTGCTGCTGCAGGATGTACTCGGTCACCTCGCTCGTGCGCTCGCTCAGCTGCGACACCATCGCCTCGCGAGCGATCCGATCGATCGTCTCGAGAGAGGAGATGAGACTTGCGGCAACGTCGAGCGCGGCCGGCGAGACGTCGTCTTGGTCGGGCGCAGTCAGATCGACGGTGACCGACTGATCTGCGAACTCCACGTTCTCAGACCAGAAAATCGAACCGTCGGGGCCAGATTCCAGCAGGCCGAAGAAGTCGTGCTCGATCGCCATATCCCCATGAAACCAGCCTCAGGCGCAGACCGATAGTCCTAGCGCCCGGCGCGGCGTCAATCGACGAGCGCAGCAGCGAAGACGTGCGGGGTGAACCCGGTGAGATCGCCGATTCCTTCGCCCTGCCCGAGGAGTTTGACGGGAATCCCGGTGCGCTCCTGCACGGCGAGCACGAAGCCGCCCTTTGCCGAGCCGTCGAGCTTCGTGAGAACGAGACCGGTGACGCCGGCGTGCTCCAGGAACGCCTCGGCCTGCACGACGCCGTTCTGGCCCGTTGTCGCATCGAGGACGAGGAGGACCTCGCTGATCGGCGCCTGCTTCTCGATTACCCGGCGGATCTTGCCGAGCTCATCCATCAGGCCACCCTTGGTGTGCAGGCGCCCTGCTGTGTCGACAAGGACGATCTCGGTGCCGGTGTTCTTCGCGTACTCGATCGTCTGATACGCCACGGATGCCGGGTCTTGCCCCTCGTGCTGCGGGCGGACGATGTGCGCGCCTCCGCGCTCAGCCCACGTCGCGAGCTGGTCGACGGCTGCCGCGCGGAAGGTGTCGGCGGCGCCCACCACAACGCTGCGCTGGTAGCGGCGCAAGAAGTTCGCGAACTTGCCGATCGTCGTGGTCTTTCCCACGCCGTTGACCCCGACCACGAGCACCACGGCCGGGCGCTCGGTGAGCTTGAGCGTGGTGTCGAACTTCGCGAAGTGCTCTTCGAGCGTTTCTTTGAGCATCCGCTGCAGGTCACGCGGATCGGTGGTGCGGTACCGGTCGACCTTCTCGCGAAGCTCATCCACGATGCGCTCGGTGATGTCGGGACCGAAGTCGGCAGTCAGAAGCGCCGTCTCGAGGTCCTCCCACGTCGTCTCATCGATCGTGGGCTTGACGAACATGCCGCGAAGCGCTCGTCCGAGCGACCAGGATGATTCGGCCATATCTCCAGCCTAGGGTCAGCTGGCCGCGCGATCGGCGATCCGCTGCCCGACGACCGCGGACACGCCATCCTGTCTCATCGAGACACCGTAGAGCGCGTCGGCGATCTCCATTGTTCGCTTCTGGTGGGTGATGACGATCAGCTGGCTGCTGCCGCGCAGCTGCTCGAACACACCGAGGAGGCGACCGAGGTTCGCGTCATCGAGGGCAGCCTCCACCTCGTCGAGGATGTAGAACGGGCTCGGCCTCGCCTTGAAGATCGCCGTCAGCAGCGCCACCGCAGCCAGCGATCGCTCGCCACCGGACAGCAGCGAGAGCCGTTCGATCTTCTTCCCGACCGGTCGCACCGAAACCTCGATTCCCGTGGTCAACGGGTTGTCGGGATCGGTCAAGCTCAGGCTTCCAGACCCCCCGGGGAACAGGACGGGGAAGACCTCGTCGAAAGCGATGCGTGTGTCCTCGAATGCCGCGAGGAAGATCGTCTGCATCCGCTCGTCGAGGTCGTCGATGATCGTCACGAGGTCTTTGCGCGTGCTCGTGAGGTCGGCGAGCTGCTCGGTGAGGAACGTATGCCGCTGCTCAAGCGCAGCGAACTCCTCGAGCGCGAGCGGATTCACCCGACCCAATTGGGCGAGTTTGCGCTCAGCATCCTGGAGCCGCTTGCGCTGACTCGCGCGGTCGAAAGCCACCGGCTCCTCGCCCTCATCGGCGGGAATCGGCTGATCGGGACCATATTCGGAAATCAGAATGTCTTCCTCAAGACTCAGTTCTGATCGTGCCCGGTCGAGAATGCTCGTGACGTGCAGGCGCTTCTCGTGCATCTGCAGCTCGAGCCCATGAACGCTCTCGGTCAGTCCCGCCAGTCGCTCCCTCACCGCCGCCTCGTCGGCGCGGACTGCCGACAACTCCGACGTCACGGCTGAGCGCGCAGACTCTGCCTCGGCGAGTTCGAGACGCGCCGCCGAGACCGACCGGTCGACCGAGTCGAGCACGGCAGGCAGGGTTGCGGCGACGTCGGCGGCTACCTGGCGTTGGCGTCGACGGATGACCGCACGACGAGCTGCTTCGGCAGCGGCCGCGGCCTCACGTTCACGCTGGCGCTCGAGCTGCTGCACACGTGCCTGCCCGGCACGAACACGCTCGCGGAGCGTTTCGACCTCCAGTCGCGCCCGCATCTCGTGCTCTCGTGCTCTCTCGAGCGCCTCGAGTAGCCCGTCGCGCGCAGAGGCGTCCAGGATGGGGCGTGGCGCCTCAAGCGCGTGCTGCAATTGTGTCTGCGCCGATGCGGCGGCAGCGGCTGCGTCGTCCCGCGCGGTCTGCGCCTGCGCGCGCCCTGCCTCCAGTCGCTCGCACTCCGCGCTGGCAGCCTCCAGCTGCACTGTGGCGCGGTTGACGTGCTCTGCGTGCGCGGCCACTGCCGCATCGTGCTCGCGCAACCGTGTCAGCGCAGCACTGGTGTACCGTTTGGCTTCTTCGGACGCGGCCCGCGCATCGGCGAGCGCTTCGCGTAGGGAGTCGGCCACCACGACGAGTTCATCGCGACGCTCGGCAGCGGCATCCCGTTCGGCCAGAAGCTCGAGGCGCGATCGTGAGGCTCCGGCACCGGCGCGCAGTGACGAACCAGTGAACACCTCTCCGGCGCGGGTGACGACGGTGATCGTGCGGGGGTCGGCAACGACCGACGGCGCGCTCCTGCGAACCGCGTCGAGGTCATCCGCGATGAGAACGCGCGTCAGAAGCGCCAGCACGCCGGCGGGACCCGTGACGACATCCGCGGCGGGGCGCAACGGGTCGAAACCTGACAGATCGTCCTGGGGCGCCGAGAGCTCACCGATGACGAAGTCGACCACCCCGCGATCGGCGTCGCGCACGCGCTC
The DNA here is from genome assembly GCF_038150145.1 of Microbacterium schleiferi. GTDB lineage: Bacteria > Actinomycetota > Actinomycetes > Actinomycetales > Microbacteriaceae > Microbacterium > Microbacterium schleiferi_B. Next base: position 89,849 of record NZ_JBBWSA010000005.1, on the reverse strand, counting down.
GGCAAGTGCGAAGCCATCGTTGAGGCTGTCGACCAGCACACCTTCGGCGCGGGGACCGAGCACAGCGGCAATGGCAGCCTCGTAGCCGGGCGTGATCTGGATGGCGTCGCCGACCAGACTCCGAACTCCGGGAGCTCCCTCAGCGATGAGGTCGGCAGAGGCGTTCTTGACGCCCAGTGCACGCGTCAGCGCGGTGGTCTGGGCGGTGAGCGCTTCGATCTCGCGCTCGGCGCCGTGAAGGCGGTCACGCAACTCCGAAACCCGGGTCTCGGCATCCGTCGCCCGGCGGCCCGCTTCGTCGTACTCGGCCGCGTACTGCGCTGCGCTGCCCTCGGGAACGAGCTCTGGATCAACGCCGGCGAGCTCGGCTGCTGCAGACTCACGGCGGGCCGTCGCGGCGTCCAGCGCGCGTTGCTGGCGGGCCAAAGCATCGTCGATGGCCGCCAGGGCAGATTCGGCGGCGTCCGCGGATCCCCGCAGCGCGGTGAGCTTCATCTCATGCTGCGAAACCAGCGCGCTCTGCTCGGCGATATCGACGTCCAGCGCATCCAGCTCAGCACGAGCCCGGATGACGTCGCGGGCAGCATCGGATGCCGCATCCTCGGCTTCCAGGAGCCCTGCAGACACCTCGTCGATCTCAGCCCGCGCGTCATCGATCATCGCGCTGGTGACGGTACGAACTGCCGCACTGTCGTCGTCGGCCGATTCTCCGAGCAGCGTCAGCCGCTGCCCGGCGAGCGAATACAGTCCGCGCAGGCGCTCCTGCACGCGCTCGAGCGAGAAGAGCACTCGCCGCGCACCGTCGACAGCCTCGGACCGCTGTTCCGACTCGAGCTGCGCGATCCGGATCCGCAGCTGGTCCGAGCGGTCCTGCAGCACGAGGCGTTCGGCATGGCGCTCGTGCTCGGCGCGCATGTGGTCAGCCAGTTCCGCGCGCAGACCGACGAGTTCATCGGCGATCAGGCGAGCCTTCGCGTCACGCACAACGGCGGCGATCGTGGCAGCTTCCCGGGCAATCTCGGCCTGACGCCCCAGAGGCTTGAGCTGTCGGCGAAGCTCACCGGCAAGATCGCTCAGGCGTGTGAGGTTGGCTTCCATCGCCTCGAGCTTGCGAAGCGTCTTCTCTTTCCGGCGCCGATGCTTGAGGATGCCGGCGGCTTCTTCGATGAAGCCGCGCCGATCCTCGGGTGAAGCCTGCAGGACCGTGTCGAGGCGGCCTTGCCCCACGATGACGTGCATTTCACGGCCCAGGCCCGAATCACTCAGGAGCTCTTGCACGTCGAGCAGGCGGCATCCTTCGCCGTTGATCGCGTACTCGCTCGCTCCGTTGCGGAACAGCGTTCGACTGATCGTGACCTCGGAGTACTCGATCGGCAAGACACCGTCGCTGTTGTCGATCGTAAGCTGCACCTCGGCGCGACCCAGCGGCCCGCGCGTCGAGGTACCGGCGAAGATGACGTCTTCCATCTTTCCGCCGCGCAGGGTCTTGGCGCCCTGCTCCCCCATGACCCAGGCCAGCGCATCGACGACGTTGGACTTGCCAGAACCGTTGGGGCCGACAATTGCGGTGACCCCCGGTTCGAAAGCGAACGTGGTCGGCTGGGCGAACGACTTGAACCCCTTGAGCGTGACGCTCTTCAGGTGCATGCGCGTTCCTTCCCGACCTGTGGCGTATCGACCCCACGTCCGACCGTCGACCTACGGTACCCTGCTGCGACGCTTCCCCGAGGGAGCCAGGCCCAGGACGGGCGACACGCCCGGATGACCACGAATTCTGGGAGCTTGCTTGACGAAGACGGGTTCGACCCGCTAGCGTCTCAGATCGCGACACGTCACGAGAGGAGGACAGCCATGATGATTCGCACTGCAGTGTTTGGACACACCCCGTTGCGCGTACCCATGGGACTGACCTCCCCGGGATTGCTCGCCGCTCCCACCGCCGCCTAAAGCGCGCTGGTTGAGCCACCGGACCTCATCGGTTCCGGTCACACGGACCCACCGTCCGTTCACTTCTCCGCATCTGCGCTGACCGTTACGTCAGACCACGGATGCCTCCCCGCTGCATGCCGGAAGAACACCGGCATCCGCAGCTGACCAAAGGTCTCTCATGTACACCACACTCGAGCCCGTCGAGGCTCTCACCACCCACCCCCAGGTCCGTCGACATCTGACGGTTGCCGAGCGCGCAAGTCTGCGGATCGCCGTCTGGGTTCTCACGCAGCACCTTCGTCGTGCGGCTTCCCGGGAACAGCGCGAGGTCGCACGCCTCCGCTACGAACAGGAGCGGGCACGCGAAGAGCGTGCGGCTCACGCCCTGCGCCTGGCTGCTTGGCACCTGAACGCCCGCTGATCGAAGGATCCGACGTGACCACCGCAACAGCCGATATCCGGCCCCTCACCATCCCGAGCAGTCTCAACGCCCCCGAGGCCGCGGACTTTCTCGAGATGGTGAGGGTCCGCAACATCGTCTACGACGAGATCAGCGGCAATCGCGACGAGGAACTCGAACCCGCCGTCCTCCTCCCCCATTACCAGCCGTCCCCGTTCGAGCAGCGGCTCATCTGGGGCGTCTGGAGCGGCGACGAGCTCGTGGGACGCGCAGGGCTTGATCTTCCGAACGATGGCGATGCCACCGTCGCCTACGCGCAGATCGAACTCCGCCGCCACGCGTGGAGCCGCGGCATCGGAAGCACGGCGCTCGGCATCCTGGAGGCAGCCGCCGCAGCGAACGGCCGCCGCATCATTCAGTCGTGGATCGAGCATCCAACGGCAGACGGTCAGCAGGTGACACCGCCGACCGGCTTCGGGCGGATTCCCCTCGATCACGCTGCCCGATTTGCGCTCCGCCACGGCTACGCACTGGAGCAGGTCGAACGTAAGAGCATCCTCGACATTTCGGCCACCAGCGTCGAGTTGGTGGGCGAGCTCCATGAGCAGGCATCGGCGGCCGCAGCCGGATACGACATCGTCTCGTGGCACCCACCGACTCCTCCGGAGTTCGTGACCGACTACGCCTGGATGAAGTCGCGGATGAGTGTGGACGCACCGAGCGCGGGAATGGAGATGGCGGAGGAGAGCTGGGACGCTGCCAGGATTGTCGAACACGACACTCACTGGATCGACGGGGGCCGCGACGTGCTCATCGTCGCGGCACGCGATCGCGGGTCCGGCCGACTCGTGGCCTTCACCGAGCTGGCGTCGAGCCCCGGTCACCCCGTGACGCACCAGGAGGACACGCTCGTGCTGCGCGAGCACCGCGGTCACCGACTCGGCATGCTGATCAAGACCGCTGCGCTTCTTCTGTGGCGTGATCTCGCGCCGCACACGCAGCGGATTCTCACCTACAACGCCGAAGAGAACCGGCCGATGCTGGCCGTGAACGAAGAGATCGGGTTCCGCCCGGTCGCCTACATCGGCGCGTGGAAGAAGACGCTTACGCTGTGAGCCGGGGCGGTCGTTGGCAGTGCGGGCAGAAATGGCTTGAGCGGTTCGTGAACGATACCTTCACGATCGGGGCACCGCACCGTGCGCACGGCTGGCCGGTGCGACCGTACGCGTTCAGGGAGTGCGCGAAGTAGCCGGCCTGCCCGTTCACGTTGACGTACTGTGCGTCGAAACTCGTGCCGCCCTCCGCGACAGCTTTCTCCAGCACGGCCCGCACTTCGGCGATCAGGCGGTAGACGGCGCGAGTACTCAGGTCCGAAGCCCGCGTGTCGGGGTGGATTCGCGCTGCCCACAACGACTCGTCGGCGTAGATGTTTCCGATGCCCGAGACCACGGTTTGGTCAAGCAGCACGCGCTTGATCGCCGACGCCTTGTGCTCCAGGGTGCGGCGAAAGGCCCGAAGGTCGAATCCCGGATCCAGAGGATCCCGCGCGATGTGCGCGACCTGAGCCGGGACGAGTGCGTCGTCAGTGCCGTATCCGCCCGCACGTGCGTCGGCAGTGTCCTGAAGAGGATCGATCGCGAGCGAACCGAACGTGCGTTGATCAGCGAACACCACCGCGAGATCGCCATGCTCCGGATGCCGGATGTCGAGCCGCACGCGCTCGTGCCGCTCTGGAGGCGCCCCGGAAGGCCGCAGCAGCATCTGCCCGCTCATACCGAGGTGCGCGACCAGAGCTTCGGCGGGCACCGCGCCCGGAGCGCCGGGTGCTAGCGGGATCCACAGGAACTTGCCCCGTCTTGCCGGGCCCCCCAGGGTGCGGCCGAGGAGCCGAGCCTCGAAGTCCGATGCTCCCGGCGGATGCCGCGTCAGCGCGCGACCATCGATGACGGTGGCTGACTCGATGACGGCATCCGTAACCGCCGGCGCGAGACCGGCGCGGACGACCTCGACCTCAGGAAGTTCAGGCATCGTTCTCGGGCATCGTGCTCAGGCATCGCGTTCGGGGAGCGAGATCACGTGCGCGCGGTGAGGTCGCGCCAGGCCCGGAGGGCAGCAGCCATCTCGGCGTGCTTCTTGCTGGTCCCGACGCCCTCAGCGCGGTGATCACCGACGACCACGATCGCGGTGAAGCGGCGGTCATGATCGGGCCCCGTCGATGAGACCTCATACGCCGGCGGGGCAACGCTACGACGGGCAGCAAGCTCCTGCAGCGCCGTCTTGGGATCGACGGCGGCTCCGTAGCGGTCTGGATCGGACAGCAGCGGCTCGATCAGGCGAAGAACGAGGTCGGATGCCGCATCCGGGCCCGCCGACAGATAGGTGGCCCCGAAGACGGCTTCCATGGTGTCGGCCAAGATCGAGTCCTTCTCCCGGCCTCCGGTCTGCTCCTCGCCTCTCCCGAGCTTGACGTACGCGCCGAGATCGATGCCGCGGGCAACCTCTGCCAGCGCGACAGTCGACACCACGGCTGCGCGCCGCTTGGCGAGCGAACCCTCGTCGAGTTCGGGATGCGCGCGGAACAGCCGCACGGTCACGGCCTGGCCGAGCACGGAGTCGCCGAGGAACTCGAGCCGTTCGTTGTGGGGCACTCCGCCGTTCTCGTAGGCCCAGGACCGGTGGGTCAGTGCCAGCGCGAGAAGCTCGGGGTCGATGTCGACCCCGAGCTTCTGCGCGAGTTCAGCGGACTCGCGAGTCGTCACGTCTCTGCGACGCTCAGACGTCGGCGACCTTGCGGCCCTTGTATTCGAGGAACAGCTCGGTGCCCTGCGAGTCGGTGACGACCTTCGCCTGGTGCGGACGGCTGTAGACGGTCTTGCCGTTCTCGACGGTCTTGACGAGGGTGGGCGCATCGGCCTTCCACTGCGCACGGCGCGAGCGGGTGTTCGAACGCGAGACCTTGCGCTTCGGGGGGTTACCAGCCATTGTTCAGCTCTTCTCTTTCTTCTCGGCAGCCACTCACGCGCGTGCGTCGTGGTCGCCGTGGTCTGTGGTGTCGTCCTGGGTGGTGTAGCGCTGGAGCGCCGCCCACCGGGAATCGATGGGTTCGCTCGCGGGCGAACCGGTGCTCTCGGTCAGTCGCTCACCCGTGACCGGATCAAGGCCGGGGCAATCCGGCTGACACACCGGCTGAAATGGAAGCGACAGGACTACCGCATCCCTGACCAGAGTTTCAAGATCCACGTGGTCGTCTTGAACCTCGAAGTCAGTTTCTTCCTGCCCAGGATACGCGAAAAGCTCCTGGAACGCGACGCGGACGCCTTCGGCGACCTCATTGAGGCACCGTCCGCACACGCCGGTGTACTCGGTGTCGACCTCGCCGGTGGCGAGGATCCCCTCGTGCACGCTCTCCACCCGGACATCAAGAACGATCGGTTCGCCCTCCGCGACCGAGACCAACCCTTCGCCCCACTTCTGCGGCGCCGGGATCTCGAGGGAGAACTCTCGCATCTCGCCGGGACGGTGCGTGATGTCACGGACGGGGACCACGAACGGTCCGGAGTGCTGCCTACTCACGGGGGACCATGCTACCCGCGTGAGAGGGAACGGGCTCGATGACGGCTCAGAGGTCGTGGCCGCCGGTGTGCAGGAATCGAGCGACCGCGGGCGGTACGTACGCCGAGACGTCACCGCCGAGGGCCGCTACCTGCCGCACCAATGAGCTCGACACCATCGCGTGCGACGGATCCGGCAGCAAAAAGACCGTCTCCACGTCTGCGAGATCACGGTTCACGACGGCCATGGGCACTTCGTAGACGACATCCGCCTGCGAACGAATGCCCTTGACCAGTACGCCGGCGTTGACGTCGCGTGCGTAGTCGACGAGCAGGCCCACGCTCCAGGAGGCAACGACAACGCTGCCTTCGATGTCAGCCTCGGCGATGGACTGCTCCAGAAGAGACAGACGCTGGGCGATCGGCAACATTGCTTCTTTGCCCGGGTTGTGGACGACGACCACGTGCAACTGGTCATACAGGCGCGCAGCGCGACGGATGACGTCGAGGTGACCCCTCGTCGGCGGATCGAAGGAACCCGGAACCACGGCGATCCGACTGTTCATGAGTCAAGCCTATCGGGGGCAGGATCAGTTCTTGGCGAGAGCTGCCCGCTCCTGCTGACCGACCCGCCGCTCAATCTCGTCAGAGAGAGGACGGTGAGACAGCAACGCCGGGTCAGCCGCGAGGATGTCTTCGGCAGCCGCGCGGGCGCGGGCGATGAGATCGGCATCTGTCACGACGCGCAGGAGGCGCAGCGACGACCTTGCGCCGGACTGCGCCGCACCCAGCACGTCACCCTCGCCGCGCAGTTCGAGATCGACTTCGGCGAGGGCGAACCCGTCGAGGGTCGCAGCCACCGCCTCCACACGCGCACGCCCCGACGTTCCTTGCTCGCTCTCGGTCACGAGCAGACATAGGCCCGGCACGGAACCGCGCCCGACGCGTCCGCGCAGCTGGTGTAGCTGAGACACGCCGAAGCGGTCAGCCTCGAGGATCACCATCGTCGAGGCATTCGGAACGTCCACACCCACCTCGACGACGGTCGTGGCGACAAGAACGTCGATGCGCCCTGCGGCGAAGGCCTGCATGACGGCATCCTTCTGTTCCGCCGGCATCTTGCCGTGGAGGATCTCGACCGAGAGGTTCTCGAAAGCCGGATGACGCGACAGCAGTTCAGCGACCTGGACAACGCCCCAGCGCGTCTTGCGCGACGATTCCTCTGCCGTCGCTTCGGCAGCGTCGCCCGCCGGAACATCGGCTACCTCGTCTGCTGCTGGCTTGCCCGCTGCAGCGGCATCGATTGACGGGCACACGACGAAGGCCTGACGACCCTGGGCTACCTCTTCGGCCACGCGCTCCCACACGCGCGCGAACCACGCGGGGCGGTCGGCTATCGGCGCAACGAATGATTCGATACCGGCACGACCCGCGGGCATCGAGCGGATCGTGGAGACGTCGAGATCACCGAAGACCGTCATCGCAACGGTTCGGGGAATCGGCGTCGCGGTGAGCACGAGCGCGTGCGGCGTCGTCCCCTTCGCTCGCAGCGCCTCACGCTGGTCGACACCGAACCGATGCTGCTCGTCAACAACGACCAGTCCGAGGTCAGCGAAGGTTGTCGCCTCGCTCAGGAGCGCGTGCGTGCCCACGACAATGCGCGACTGCCCGGATGCGACGCGCAATGCCGCCCGACGCCGCTCGGCCGCTGTCAACTGACCGGTCAGCAGCGTCGGCATGAGCTCGACCGCCAGGTCGGGGCCGAGCATCCGCGCGATCGAGCGCAGGTGCTGGGATGCGAGAACTTCGGTCGGAGCGATGAGAGCGGACTGTCCGCCGCTCTGGGCTACTTGCAGCATTGCACGCAACGCAACGAGCGTCTTGCCCGACCCGACCTCGCCCTGAAGGAGCCGATTCATGGGCCACTCGCCCACCAGGTCGCGGGAGATCTCATCGCCGACCGACACCTGATCGGGCGTGCGAGTGAACGGTAGCGCTGCGTCGAATCGTTCAAGCAGAGCGCCTGGCTCTCTCGGCGTCGCCGACATGGCCCGGACGAACTGGCGCTGCTGCAAGAGCGCGGTCTGAAGCACGAGCGCTTCATGCCAGCGCAGGGTCCGCCGAGCGGGCTCGACCTGATCCGGGAAGTCGGGCCGGTGAATGCGATCGAAAGCCATGCGATACGACAGCAGACCATGAGCCCGCCGCAGATCTTCGGGAAGAGGCTCCGGCAGATCGTCGAGCCCGTCGAGAACCATCCCCACGAACTTCGCGATCTGCCAGCTCGCCAGGGACGCCGTAGCCGGGTAGATCGGGACGGGAAGATTCGCCGTTGCTTCGGCCGTCGCCCTCGCGCGGTCCTCGTCGTCGAACAGCTCATAGTCGGGGTGCGCGAGCTGCAGCGACCTGCGGTACTCCCCCACTTTGCCTGCAAACACCCCACGCCTGCCGGGTGTCAGCTCTTTCATCCGCCAGGACTGGTTGAAGAAGGTCAGGGTGAGTTCCCCGTTGCCGTCACTGATCACGACCTCGAGCAGAGATCCCCGGCGGTTCTGCATCCGCCGCTCGGAGGCCCGGCGAACCTCAGCGACGATCGTGACAGGTTCACCGATGGGCAGGGACGCAATGGGGGTGAGTTCTCCCCGTCGCGCGTAGCGACGAGGGTAATGCTCAAGCAGGTCACCTACCGTTCGCATCGCGAAGGCACGCTCGAGAGCCTTGGCCGTCTTGCCGCCAAGCGCGCCATCCAGCCGCGACGACAGCGTGAGGGCGACCATGCTCCTGAGTTTAGGCAGAGCATCCGACGCGCGGATGCCGAGGCTGCGCCCGGGGCGGCGCCGTGCCGGTTTGTACAGTGGACGGGTGACACGGATCATCGCCGGCGCCGCCGGCTCCCTGACCCTCGAGGTTCCGGGAAGCGGCACGCGACCGACCAGCGACCGGGTCCGCGAGTCGATCTTCGGCTCGCTCGACGCCGCCGGCGCCATCGCCGACGCCCGGGTGCTCGACCTCTATGCCGGGTCGGGAGCGCTCGGACTCGAGGCGCTCAGTCGGGGCGCGACATCCGTCGACCTCGTCGAGAGATCTCCGCGGGCCGCGAGCGTCATCGAACGCAACGCCGAGCGGGTACGGCACGCTGCCGGCGGCGCATACCGCGTGCACCGAACCTCAGCGGATGCCTACCTCGCTGCCGCGCGCGAACCGTACGCGCTGGTCTTCATCGATCCGCCGTACGACCTGGGCGAGGAGGACCTCGCCCAGGTTCTGGGACTGCTCATCCCGTCGCTCACGCCGGATGCGATCGTCGTGACCGAGCGTGCCGCACGATCGCCCGAACCCGCTCTTCCGGCCGGACTCACGCTCGCGCGTCACCGCCGGTACGGTGACACCGCGATCTGGTGGCTCCGGTGCGCACCCAGCGTCGCTGACGCGGACGATCAACCGCGCGACGCATCCCAGTCGCGATAGGGATCCCACCCGCCGTTGCCCTCATAGCGGGCACCGTCGACCACGACCGGAGCCTCCCCGCGCTCCCGGACCATCCCGATGATCCGGAAGCCATCGGGCACGGCATCCGTCGTCGGGAATGTCGCAAGGAGTCCGTGGTCCTCGCCGCCGGAGAGCGCGTCGTCGGGGTGTGGACCGAGCGCCTCGCGGTGCAGGTCGAGGGTGACACCGGATGCCGCCGCCATGCGCCCGGCGTCAAGGACGAGGCCGTCCGAGAGATCCATCATGGCCGTCGCACCCGCCATTGCTGCCCGCACCCCGTCGGCGATGTGCGGTGAAGGCCGAAGCTGCGCGTCGAGCTCCCGAGCTTCCTCGCCCGTAAGACCGGACCGGTCAACCGCGATCGGGTTGCCGGCGGCATCCCGGAAGCGGTCGAAAAGCAGGCGCAAGCCGCGAGCGGCATCCCCCAGCTCTCCCGTGGCGGCGACGATGTCTCCGACCCGTGCTCCCGATCGACGCACCGCGGGGCGACCCTCAAGGGTGCCGAGCGCCGTCACGGCGATGGTGAGCACGTCAGACACGGTGAGATCGCCGCCCTCCACGACGCAACCCGGTGCAAGAGCTTCACACCCGGCGCGAAGCCCGCGGGCAAAGTCGACCACGAAAGAGACTCGGGTGGCGTCTGGCATCGCGAGGGCGACCAGAAGCGAGGTCGGGCGAGCGCCCATCGCTGCGATATCGGCGAGATTGACCGCCGCGGCCTTCCACCCGAGATCGAACCCGCTCGACCAGGCAAGGCGGAAGTCCGGACCGTGCACGAGCGTGTCGACCGTCGCGACGACGCGTCCGTCATCCGCGGTCAGCACTGCTGCGTCATCCCCCGGCCCCACCTCTGCCGCAGAAGGCCCGAGTTCGTTCAGGATCACTGACAGAATCTCGCCCTCGGAGAGCTCACCGACCGACGCATCCTGCATCGTCCCACGCTACCGCGGCGGTAGATTGGACGAATGCCTCGTGCCCGCCGCGCCATCGCCGTGCTGGTCGTCTGTGCGACGAGCCTGGTTACCCTCGCGGCCTGCAGCACAACGGTTTCGCTGCAGCCGGCGCCCGATGCGAACAACCCGCACTGCGCTGACGTGACGGTGCGGTTCCCCCAGACCCTCGATGGTTTCGATCGCCGCTGGACGGATGCCCAGGCGACGGGCGCGTGGGGAGTAGACGGCGGAGGCAGCAACATCATCGTCGCGTGCGGTGTCGCCGTTCCCGGTCCCACAACACTCCCCTGCTCAACGCTCAGCGGTGTCGACTGGATCGTTGACGACGCCGACGCACCGTATTACCGGATCACGTCTTTCGGCACCGATCCTGCCGTCGAGGTCTACCTTGACAGCGAGACCGTTTCGAGCGCGGAAGTTCTCGACGTGCTCGGGAACATCATCGTCGACACACTTCCCGTCAACGGCCTGCAATGCACTGACCAGGTCACCAGTTCCTCATCCGCAGAGGGCTGACCGCGCGGAGGCCTCGATGCGTGGCCGTCAGCTGCGAGCGAGGGCGGTATCCAGAAGGTCGCTGATCAACTCGGCGTAGGTCATTCCCGAGGCGATCCAACACTTCGGGAACATCGAGATCGGTGTGAAACCGGGCATCGTGTTCAGCTCGTTGACATAGATCCCCGCCGGAGTAAGGAAGAAGTCGACGCGCGCGAGTCCCCGTCCACCGACGGCATCGAAGGCGCGGATCGCCGCCGCCTGCAAGGCAGCGATCTCATCATCCGTAAGCACGGCAGGACACACGACCTCGGCGCCGTCGCCACCGAGGTACTTGCCTTCGAAGTCGTAGAACTCGCGTGTTGTCAGCACGATCTCGCCCGGCAGCGACGCACGCGCGGGCGCGGCTCCCGGCGTCTCGAGCACGGCTACCTCAATCTCGCGCCCGACGATGGCGGTCTCCACGAGCGCCTTGTCATCCTCGGCGAGCGCGAGCTCGACTGCGGCGTCGAACTCATCCCAGTCGTGAACCTTCGAGACACCGACGCTAGACCCGGCCCGTGACGGCTTCACGAAGTTCGGCACGCCGAGCGTGCGGGCAGCCTGCCGCGCAGCAGCGGGGTCCGCCGCCCAGGAATCGCGCGTGATCGTCACCCACGGCGCGACAGTCACACCGGATGCCTGCAGCACGATCTTCATGAAGTGCTTGTCCATGCACAGCGCCGAATCCAACACGCCGCCCCCCGCGTACGGGATGCCGAGTGTGTCGAGAAAGCCCTGGACTGTGCCGTCTTCGCCGTGGACTCCGTGCAGGATCGGCAGGACCACGTCGAGCGAGCCGAGCGTGTCAACAGTGCCGTCTGCGCGGCGAACGCGCAGCACACGATCGGCACCGCCCTCGGGCCACAGCACCCGGGTGCCGTTGTCGACGACGTCGGGAAGGTGGGCAGCATCCAGGGCGAACTTGTCGGGGTTGTCCTCCTCGAGGACGAAGACGCCGTCGCGGGTGATGCCGACCGGAATCACCCGGAACCGGTCACGATCGAGGGCCCGCAGCACCCCGCCCGCCGTGACGGAGCTGATCGAGTGCTCGCTGGAGCGACCGCCAAACAGCACCGCCACCGTCGCCTGTGCCATTCTGCGTCCTCTCACCCTGGGGTTCGTCGTCATCGGTTGTCAGGTGCGGCGCGATGTCCTTGGGGTTCATCGTGCCGTCCAGAACCATCTTCACCTGCTCCACGATCGGCATGTCGACACCGGCCTCCGCCGCAAGCGACAGGATCGGGGCGACGGATGCGAGACCCTCAGCGGTCTGCTCCATCTGCTTCACCACGTCCTGGAAGCTGTAGCCCTGACCGAGAAGACGGCCGGCCGTGTTGTTCCGGCTGAGCGGCGACTGGCAGGTGGCGATCAGATCGCCCAGCCCCGCCAGCCCCTGCAACGTCTCGGGGTGCGCGCCCTGGGCGACCGCGAAATCCGTCATCTCGACGAGCCCGCGCGTGATGATGGATGCTTTCGTGTTCTCGCCGTACCCCACCCCGTCGACGATCCCGATCGCCACGGCGATGAGATTCTTGAGCACCCCGCCGAACTCGGTACCGATGACATCGGTGTTCACGAAGGTCCGGAAGTACGCGTTCCGCGCGCGACGGGCGACAGCATCCGCGGTCTCCTGACTCCGGGAGGCGATCACCGCCGCGGTCGGTTGTTCCTTCGCGATCTCGAGGGCGAGGTTCGGGCCCGACGCGACCGCGATGAGATCGGGATCGCAGCGCAACTCCTGCTCGATCACCTGACTCATCCGCAGGCCGCTCTTGCGCTCGACACCCTTCATGAGCGACACGACGGGAACGCCGGCGTCGGCGATGAGGGGACGGATCGTCTTGAGATTCTGACGAAGCGCTTGGCTCGGCACTGACAGATAGATCTGCTCTGCTCCCGCGAGGGCCTCCTCCAGGCGAGAGGTCGCTGTCATGAACCGAGGGAGATTGATGCCCGGGAGGTAGTGGCTGTTGCGCTTGGCCTCCGTGATCTCGGCGGCAAGTTCAGGGCGCCGAGCCCACATCGTGACCTGGGCGCCACCGTCGGCGAGGATCTTGCCGAACGTGGTTCCCCAGCTTCCAGCACCGACCACCGTCACCCGAGGACGTGCGGCATCCGCTTTACGACTCAAGGCGCCCGGTCTCCTTCTGCCCGTGGGATGCCGGATCCCAGCGCTCGGCGGGCGGAGTCTGTTCGCGCAGCACACCCTCGAGACGGGCAATCTCGGCCATCAGGAGGTCGGTCGCCGCGACAAGGGCGGATGCCTCGCGGGTGCGTCCCACGAAAGCCGAGAGATCCAGCGGGTCTCCCACGAGAACGCGCACGCGCTTGCGAAGCGGCCACAGACTGAGCTTGCCGTAGCGCGGCAGGATGCGCTGCACGCCCCAGTGGGCGACGGGGATCAGCGGGATGCCGCCCTCCAGGGCCAACCGCACCGCGCCGGTCTTGCCGCGCATGGGCCACAGGTCGGGGTCTCGGGTGAGGCTGCCCTCGGGATAAACGATCACCCCGCGACCTTCCTCCACCAGATGCTCTGCCTGGGCCATGGTCTGCTTGGCAGAGCCGGCAGACGACGCCCGCGCAACGGGGATCATGCCTGTTGCCCGAAGGATCCCGCCGAGGACAGGCACGCGGAACAGGCTCTCCTTGGCCATGAAGCGCGGCGCCCGCCCCATCCCCCACACCGCTCGCGCGACGATGATCGGGTCGAACTCACTCATGTGGTTGGGCGCGAGGACGAAGGCACCCGCGCGGGGTAGCTTGTGCCCATCCTCGATGTCTACCCGCGCCACGATGCCCAGCAGCGGCACCACAATCGCTGCCAGCGGCCAGAAGAGACTCGGCCGCGTCTTCTCCGAGGAGGCTCGCGGTTTGGGGTCGCCCATATCAGCCGACGATATCGAAATCTGCGCCGAGTGCCGACAGCTTGGTGAAGAGCTTCTCGTAGCCGCGGCTCAGGATCCCGACGCCGCGGACGGTTGACTCGCCGTCGGCCGCCAGGGCCGCGATCAGGTGGCTGTAGCCGCCGCGGAGGTCAGGCACGACGACATCAGCGCCGTGCAGCGGTGTGGGGCCGGTCACGACAGCAGCCTGCTCCAGAGCGCGCCTCGGAACGCGACGGTACGGCGCATCCAGACCATCGGGGTGCACGACAATACTGGCGCCCATCTTGTTCAACGCGTCAGTGAACCCGAACCGGTTCTCGTACACGGTTTCATGCACGACCGACTCACCCTCCGCCTGCGTGAGCGCGACGATCAGTGGCTGCTGCCAGTCCGTCATGAACCCGGGGTGCACGTCCGTTTCGACGATCACGGGCTTGAGTGGCCCACCGCGACGGAACTGGATGCCGTCCTCGCGCACATCAAACCAGCCACCAGCCTTGCGGTAGATGTTCAAGAACGTCAGCATCTCCTGCTGCTTCGCGCCCTCGACGAAGATGTCACCGTCGGTCGCGAGCGCAGCCGACGCCCAGGACGCGGCCTCGTTGCGGTCGAAGATGCACCGGTGGTCGTAGCCGGAGAGCGCATCGACACCCTCGATGAGGATGACGCGATTGGGCTCGTAGGAGATGATCGCGCCCATCTTCTGAAGCACCGCGATGAGATCCATGATCTCGGGCTCGATTGCCGCACCCCGAAGCTCGGTCACACCAGCAGCGCGAACGGCAGTCAACAACACCTGCTCGGTCGCGCCGACACTCGGGTACGGCAGCTCGATGTTCGCACCGTGCAGCCCCTCCGGCGCCGACAGACGGATGCCGGTCGGCAACTTCTCGACGACCGCGCCGAACTGGCGGAGTGCGTCCAGGTGGAAGTTGATCGGACGGTCGCCGATGCGGCACCCACCGAGGTCGGGAATGAACGCCTCGCCGAGCAGGTGCAGCAGCGGGCCGCAGAAGAGGATCGGAATTCGGGAAGCACCGGCGTGGGCGTCGATCTCTTCCATGTGGGCCGAGACGGCATCCGTCGGATCGAGCACGAGCGAGCCCGGCTCTGCTCCGTCCGTGACCTTCACCCCGTGGACTTCGAGGAGGGAACGGACCACCCGGACGTCGCTGATCTGGGGCACATCACGCAGGGTGCTCGGAGAGTCGCCGAGCAACGATGCGACCATCGCCTTGGTTGCGAGATTCTTCGCGCCCGTGACGGTCACCCGTCCGCGCAGCGGGCGCCCGCCGCGCACCAGCAGCACCTCGCCGGTCGGTTCGGTGCCTGCCGCCTGCGCGGCTTCGTCGCTCAGAAGCGTCTTCATCCGGGATGGACCTCACTTATATCTCGGCACCGCGAGACCGATCGGGTCTGCTGATGCCTCGGTAGTCGGCTACGGAACGGGGAGGGTTCGCGGCCGCCAGGATGCGCGGCGCGACTCGAACTGCGTGATCGCTTCTTCGTTTCGCAGTGTGAGCCCGATATCGTCGAGCCCCTCCAGGAGCCGCCATCTAGTGTAATCGTCGATGTCGAAAGCGACCTGAAGGTCGCCAATCGTCGCGGTGCGCGCCTCGAGATCGACGGTCATCTGCACGCCCGGGTCGGCATCGATCACGCCCCAGATCGCCTCAAGATCGCTCTCACTGATGACGCCGGTGAGCAAGCCCTGCTTGCCCGAGTTGCCGCGGAAGATATCCGCGAACTTGGGGCTGAGGACCACCCGGAAGCCATAGTCACGCAGCGCCCAGACGGCGTGCTCACGACTGGATCCGGTGCCGAAATCGGGGCCGGCAACGAGGATGGAAGCGTTCGCGAAAGTCGGCTGGTTCAGGATGAACTCGGGGTCCTGACGCCAGTTGGCGAACAGCGCATCCTCGAAGCCGGTCTTCGTGACGCGCTTGAGGTAGACGGCGGGGATGATCTGGTCGGTGTCGACGGCCGAGCGCTTCAGTGGAGCGACGACACCGGTGTGGGTGACGAACTTGTCCATGTCAGGCCTCCGCTCCGCTTGTCACGACCGAATCGCTGATCTCGATCGGGTCGAGATCGCTCGGGCTCGACAGCGTGCCTCGCACTGCGGTCGCCGCCGCGACCAGGGGCGACACCAGGTGGGTGCGCCCGCCCTTGCCCTGGCGACCTTCGAAGTTGCGGTTGGAGGTCGACGCGCACCGCTCACCGGGAGCCAGCTGGTCGGGGTTCATGCCCAGGCACATCGAGCACCCGGCAAACCGCCACTCTGCGCCGAAATCGGTGAAGACCTTGTCGAGACCCTCGGCCTCTGCCTCCAGCCGGACGCGGGCAGACCCCGGCACGACCATGACGCGCACGCCCTCCGCCTTGGTACGGCCCTTGATGATGGATGCGAAAGCGCGGAGGTCCTCGATGCGGCTGTTGGTGCACGATCCCATGAAGACGGCATCCACGGCGACATCCTTCAGCGGTGTGCCGGGAACCAGATCCATGTACTCGAGGGCGCGTTCGGCGGCGGCACGTTCGTTCGGGTCCGTGAACGACTCAGGCGCGGGAACGCGGTCGCTCAGCGAGACGCCCTGGCCGGGGTTGGTACCCCAGGTCACGAAGGGCTCGAGCTCGTTCGCATCGATGAAGACCTCAGCGTCGTAGACGGCGCCTTCGTCGCTGGGAAGGGTGCGCCAGTAGGCGACCGCGTCGTCCCAGTCCTGCCCCTTAGGGGCGTGCGGACGACCCTTGAGGTATGCGAACGTCGTCTCGTCGGGGGCGACCATTCCCGCGCGGGCACCGGCTTCGATCGACATGTTGCAGATCGTCATCCGTCCCTCCATCGAGAGGGCGCGGATGGCGGAGCCGCGGTACTCGAGCACGTAACCCTGGCCGCCGTTGGTGCCGATCTTCGCGATGACGGCGAGGATGATGTCCTTGGCGGTGACGCCGGGCTTCAGCTCGCCCTCGACCGTGATCGCCATCGTCTTGAAGGGCTTGAGCGGCAGCGTCTGGGTCGCGAGCACGTGCTCGACCTCGCTCGTGCCGATGCCGAACGCCATGGCACCGAAAGCGCCGTGGGTCGAGGTATGGGAGTCGCCGCAGACGACCGTGATGCCGGGCATCGTGAGGCCGAGCTGCGGTCCCACGACGTGGACGATGCCCTGTTCCTTGTCGCCGAGCGAATGCAGGCGCACACCGAACTCTTCGGCGTTGCGACGCAGGGTTTCGATCTGGGTGCGGCTGGTCAGATCGGCGATCGGCTTGTCGATGTCGAGCGTCGGCGTGTTGTGATCTTCGGTCGCGATCGTGAGATCAAGACGGCGCACCGGACGCCCCTCGGCCCGCAGGCCATCGAAGGCCTGCGGGCTCGTGACCTCGTGCACCAGGTGCAGATCGATGTAGATCAGGTCGGGCTGGCCGTTCTCGCCCTTCACTACCAGGTGGTCGTCCCACACCTTTTCAGCCAAGGTACGGGGGTGATCGGGAATGCCGACGTCAATGGATTCGCTCATGAGCTCTTTCGTTCCAGGAAAGTGTGGTTCAAGCCCGCGACGAAACTCCGCGACGGGGATGGCCTGAGAACTAGGACCCGTCGCGGCCGCTAAGAAGGAGGCGAGCGATCCGCATTCGCTCAGACTACCACCGGTGTCAGGCGCGCTCGTCGGGGCTCTCGGTCGGTGCGGGGGCGTCCACCGTCGAGGGCGTGCCCTTCTCCTGTGCGACGACGGATGCCGCATCCGCCGCCCCCGCGGGCTCTACCTGGGCCCCAGCTCGACGCTCGCGCGAAGACGCCAGGAGGCTTGCCCCGGTGGCGACGACCATCGAAATCACGATCACGCCGAGCGACATGAGCGTCGAGATCTCAGGCGCCCAGTCGATCGGCTCTCCCCCGTTGATGAATGGAAGCTCGTTCACGTGCATCGCGTGGAGGAACAGCTTCACGCCGATGAAGGCGAGGATGAAGGCGATGCCGTAATGCAGGTAACGCAGACGGTCGAGCAGATCGCCGAGCAAGAAGTAGAGCTGGCGCAACCCCATGAGGGCGAAGATGTTCGCGGTGAACACGATGAAGGCGCTCTGGGTGATTCCGAAGATCGCGGGGATCGAATCGATCGCGAAGATGAGGTCGGTCACGCCGATCGCGACGAACACGATGATCATCGGCGTGAACATCCGCTTTCCGTCGACCGTCGTGCGGATCTTCGCGCCGTCATAGTGGTCGCTGATGTCGACGGTGCGCCGCACCAACCGCACGACGAAGTTCTCCTTTTTCACGTCTTCGTCATGGTCCGCGCCGGGGAAAGCCTGTCGGTACGCGGTCCACACGAGGAACGCTCCGAAGATGTAGAAGACCCAGCTGAAGTTCTCGATGATCGCGGCGCCGGCGAGGATGAACAGTCCCCGCAGGATGAGAGCGATGATGATCCCCACCATCAGCACTTCCTGCTGATACCGGCGCGGCACCGCGAACTGACTCATGATCAGCACGAAGACGAACAGGTTGTCGATCGACAGGCTGTACTCGGTGAGCCACCCGGCAACGAACTGACCCGCATATTCGCCGCCGGCGATCAGCCACATGAGGCCCGCGAAGATCAGCGCGAGGGTCACATAGAAGACAACCCACAGGGTCGATTCCCGCGTCGACGGGATGTGGGGCCGCTTCAAGATGATGAGCAGGTCGGCCACAAGGATCAGCGTCAGCGCGACGAGCGAACCGATCTCGAACCAGAGCGGGAGGGTGAGATCCACGGGAGCCTTTCGCGGCAGGAGGGCATTGCGGTCACCGAAAGTCTCTCCCCCGCGTGTCGCGGTGCGCGCCCGGGGCAGTCGGCCCGTGATGACGAACGCGCAAGAACGGGATACTCCCTCTCGCCGCTCCAGGATACGTGAGACGAATGGCCGGATGCCGACACTGAGCGAGTGAGAGACAATGAGGCGCGCCGATGGACGGTGCGAGGGGTAGCGATGACCGATGCAGTGACCACGGGTGACGCCGAGCTCGTCGCCCGCGCCGCCGGCGGCAGCGAGCAGGCCTTCCGCATGCTCTATCGGGCCTACGTCCGACCGGTGTACTGGATCGCCCACCGTCTCCTCGGCGATTCCTCGGATGCCGAGGATGTCGTTCAGGAGACCTTCGTCGTCGCATGGCGCAAGCTTCCGGAGCTCGATCTGGCGTCGGAGTCGCTGCTGCCGTGGCTGGCGACGATCTGCCGATTCCAGTCGGCGAACCGGATGCGCGCGCAACGGAAAGACCGCGATCACACCGGGCCCGTCGTGGATGAAACCATCCCGGCGACGGTGGACGTCGAGCAGCAGGTGATCGACCAGGAGTACCTCCGCCTGATCGCCGCAGAGATCGCCACCCTCTCGGACACCGACCGCGAGATCCTTCGCCTATGCGCTGCCGAGGGCTACGCGTACAGTGCGGCAGCCGAACAGCTCGGCATCCCGCACGGATCGGTCCGTAACCGTCTCTCCCGCATCCGCACGCGTCTGCGGACCGTTGCCAAGGAGAGCACATGAACACCGAAAACCCCCAGCCTTCCGGCGCGGACCGACTCCCGGAAACCGAGACACGCCCCGCCCTTCCGCCGCTTGACGATGACCGCGTCGCAGTGATGGAAGACCATGTTTTCACGGCCATCGAAGGTGAGCGTGCAGCATCCGTTCGCCGTTCCGTGCGGCGCGGCCGGGTATGGATGACGGGAGCAGCAGCTGCGGCGGTTGTCGCACTCGCGGCCATCATCTCGCCTGCCGTGCTCAGCGGACTGAGTGCGAACGAGAGCGCGGACAGCGGCATGATGTCAGCCGACATGTCCATGGATGGCGGCATGTCGGGCGGCGAGATCGCGCTCACGGACGGAGCGGTCGTCGACAGTTCGGGCGGCGCCAAAAGCGCGGAATCGGCAGTCGACGACTCCGGCCGCTCGATCATCGCCTCCTCATCTGCAACAGTCGTCGTCGACGACGTGCGCGCCGCCGCAGACCAGATCGCGGCGGGAGCTGACGCGCGCGGCGGGTACGTCGAGTCGATGAGCATTGGATCGGGATACACCGGAATGCCCGTCGACCTGGCAGACCCCACCGTCGCGGTGACCAACGGCTGGATAACCGTGCGCGTACCCGCCGATGAGCTCACTGCCGCCATGGCCGACCTGGAGCAGGTGGGTGAGGTGACGGCATCCTCGATCGACCGGTTCGATGTCACCGACCAGGTCGTCGACCTGCAGGCGAGGGTGGATGCCGCACAGGCGTCAGTCGACCGCCTGGTGGAACTCATGGCGCAGGCGGGGTCGGTGTCGGACCTGATCGCCGCCGAGTCTGCGCTCGCCGAGCGGCAGGCGACGCTCGAGTCCTACCAGCAGCAGCTCGAGACGCTCGAGGACCAGGTCGCGATGTCGTCGCTGAGCGTGTCACTCACCGTGCGTCACGAGGCTGTCGACGCCAACCCCGCGGGGTTCTGGGACGGCCTGGTGGCCGGCTGGAACGGTCTGGTCGCAACGCTCAACGGCATCGTTGTTGCGCTCGGCTTCCTCGTCCCCTGGATTGCCGTCGTCGCGGTAGTCGGCGGGCTGGTCTGGGGAGTCGTCGTTCTGGTTCGCCGGCGACGCAGCCCGGCTTCGGAGGACTGACTCGCGGGCACCGCCCGCTCGCGGGCGATCAGCGCGTGGGCCAGACCCACGCAGGAGCGTCGAGCGACCCCTGACCTCGAAGTCGCGTCTCCCCGCCTGTTTTCTCCAGCGTGTGAACCGTCGCGCCGGACCTCTCCAGCGCGTCGACGAGCGTCTTCGAGTGCGAGACGACGATGATCTGGGATCGGGTCGCCGCATCCGTGAGCATCGCCGCGAGTGGCTCCAGGATGCTGGGATGCAGGCTGGTCTCGGGTTCGTTGACGGCGATGAGGCTCGCGGGCCGTGTGCTCATGAGAGCCGCCACCCACACGAGGTAGCGCAGCGTCCCGTCGGACAGCTCGGGCGCAGACAGGGGCCGCAGCATCCCCGGCTGTCGCAGCGAGAGTTCGAACCTCCCCGCGTGGTCAGTGACGACAAGCCTGCTGCCGGGGAACGCGAGCTCAATCGCTGCGTCGAGTGCGTGGGGATCACCCTGCTCCCGGATGGTCTGCAGCGCCGAGGCCAGATCGCTCCCATCGGACGCCAGGATCGGAGTCCGTGTGCCGATGGCGGGACGTCGAGCGGGAGCGTCAGCGTCAGTACGGACCGCGTCATAGAAACGCCAGTCGCGCAGGCCTGAGCGAAGGCCCAAGACCTCTGGCGCGGCATCCATGTCGCCGAATTCCGCCAGCATGCTCTCCCACGGTGCGAGCCCTCTCTGCGCCATCTGCCAACCGGCGTCGGTGCGAACACGGTAGATCGCGCCGCGTCGCTCGCAGACGAGCGAGCCGTTGCGAAGCACCGACCCACCCCAGACGGCCTCGGCCTTGATCTCGGGGTCTGCCCAGAACATCGTTGTGGCGGGGATCGGGATGCCAAGATCCATGGCGTAGCCGAAGCCTGCGGCATCCGACCCGAAACCCAGTCGCAGCGCGATCGGTCCTTTCCGCACCGTGCCCTGCACGGGACCGCTCGTCGGTGCGCCGGCCTCAGGCCCGGCCCACAACGTACCCGGAAAACCGCCTTCAGCGGCGAGGGCACGGATGGCGCCTTCCCGCGCCGCGGCCCCCAGCAGACGCAACGAGCGATACAGGCTCGACTTTCCGCTTCCGTTCGCGCCGGTTACAACCGTCAACGGCGAGAGCGGCAGGACCAGGCTTCGGATGGAGCGGTAGCCCTCGATTGCCAATGTGGTCAGCACGGCCGCCAGCCTACGTCGGCGCTCCGACGCTCTCAGGCAGAGGCAGGATGCTTCGCATGGACTTTCCGAGGTAGGAGGAATCCTGGGCGTAGGACGACTGAGCCCTCAAACGTCCTACGCCCGCGAGTTCGCCTACCTGCGAGATTCATCCGCAGAGGGCGCCGCTGCGCGAACAGGCATCCCGAACGCACGAAAGCCCGGTACGAGACCGGGCTTTCGTGTGTTGGTGACCCCAGCGGGATTCGAACCCGCCGCCACTCCGCGAGCCGCTGCGCGCCTCGCGGAGCCTCCGGCGGCGTGGGCCCAACCCGGATAAGTTGCGAGACAACAACAGGCATCCCGAACGCACGAAAGCCCGGTACGAGACCGGGCTTTCGTGTGTTGGTGACCCCAGCGGGATTCGAACCCGCGTTACCGCCGTGAGAGGGCGGCGTACTAGGCCGCTATACGATGGGGCCGCAAGACAACCGTTCGATTATGCCATGCATCCGAACGGCCGGCCAAATCGACGCGAAGACCGCAGCGGGGTTGCCTCGAGCCCCGTCGCGAGGGTTGACTCGGGATATGCGAGTCACGAAGCACGAGCACGCTGCCCTCACGATCCGCGACTCCGGTAAGACGCTGATCGTCGATCCGGGATCGTTCACCGATCCGCTCCCGGATGACGGCGATGTCGTGGCCATCGTGCTCACGCATGAGCACCCCGACCATTGGACACCGGAGCATCTGCGTCGCATCCTCAGCAACGCACCGAAGGCGCAGATCATCGGGCCCCAGGGCCTCGCCGACGCCGCCGCGGGGTTCGATGTCACGGTGGTCTCGCCCGGCGACAGCATGAAAGTCGGCCCGTTCGAGCTCGAGTTCTTCGGCGGCAAGCACGCCGTCATCCACGAATCGATCCCCGTCATCGACAACGTCGGTGTGCTGGTGAACGACCGTCTCTACTATCCGGGCGACTCGTACGAGGTGCCGGAAGGACGGAACGTGAAGCTTCTGGCGGCTCCTGTCGGCGCGCCGTGGTTGAAGATCGGGGAGGCCATGGACTTCGTCCTCGCTGTCGCTCCACGGATGTGCTTCGGAACACACGACATGACGCTCTCGATCATCGGACGCACGATGGGGCGTCAGCGTCTGCGGTGGGCGACCGAGCAGGGCGGGGGCGAGTTCCTCGAACTGGATGCCGGAGCCTCGGTCGACATCTGAGGCCGCCGCTCCCGATCAGCTCGCGCTGAGGTCGCTTCCCGTGTCGGTGGGTTCGCGCACCCAGATCTCGACGACGTCGCCGCGAGCGACAAAGCGCACGACGCCGCCCTCGTCCAGGGGCGCTGCCAGCGGCATGGGGATGTCGGGATTCACGCGGAAGTCGACGACCGGGTCCAGGGGTGCGGGCGTGCAACTCCCGTTCCCCCACAGCTCCCCCCAGGCGACAATGAGGCACCGTGCACCGACAGCGTTCGTGCCCGTCCACATCGTCACGCCTTGCACCTGCTCGTACTGCCGGAGGTTGCCTGCGTCCACGTCAAGAGCCCGTTCCGCCTGACGGATCCACGCCTCGGTCGGGTCAACCGGAGCGTCGCGGTCGACGCCGGCAATGAAGTCGGGTCGATCCGTCCAGACAGCAGGTAGCGCAAGCCCGAGTCCGAGCCCGACCGCGAGCGCGAGTCCGGCCGCACCGAACACTCCCGGGTGCCGCCACCACGCTGCTGCCGGAGGCGGCAGCAGCGGCTCCTCGGCTGAAGTCTCGGTCCCCAGCGAGGGGTTATCGCATGCACCGGCCCCGTCTGCCCCTGAGAGCACGCCGCCGCCGGACGTCGTCAGCGGCGTGTCAGCAGTGTCGTCCGTCTTGGATTGCCTGGCCGCCGAGGTGGTGACCATCGCCTATCCCAGCGATATCAATCCGGTTGCCGGGGGCGTCTCAGACATGGGCGGCATGGGGCCGGGCGGGCAGGGCGGTGGAGCACCCGGATTCGGAAGCGTCCCCGGCGGCGGTCCGGGACAGGGGGCGGGAGCGGCCCCGGGTAACGCACCGGGTCAGGCTGACAGCGTTCCGGGACAAAGCCCCGGGCTCGGGCCGCGACAGGGAGGTGCGGCATCCGGACAAGCGACCAACGGCGCCGCCGGAAGCATAACCAGCCGGGGCGGCGCGGCATCCAACGACCTGATCGCCTGGCTACAGCAGAACCAGGATGACGCGGATTACCTGGTCGCGTCCTTCGGTGCTCAAAGCGCTGCAGGAATCATTCTCGCGACCGATGGCGGATCGGTGCTGCCGATCGGTGGCTTCAACGGCAACGATGCAGTCCCCACGCTCGACGAGTTCCGGGCACTCATCGCCGACGGCAGCCTGCGGTACGTGCTGGCCACCGGCATGGCAGGACAGGGTGCGAGCACTCCCTCAGGCGGAACGTCGACGACCTCGGCACAGATCCGCGAGTGGGTCGAGGCAACGTGCGAGACGGTCGCCGACGCACCCGACGTCGTCTACGACTGCGCTCCGTAACCGTCGGGGAGCGGAGGATCCATGGATTCAGCGCGCGCCACGCTGCACCGTCATCTGACAGCTTGCGCCATCGATGACGAGGTCGTGCGCACTCCAGCGCACGGTGAGCGTGGTGTGCGTGCAGCGGCGACACCGCACGATCGCGGATGTCGGTGCCAGCTCGACCGCCGCTTCGGCGAGCGCTACAGCGTCGGCGCATGCCCCGCAGGTGAGCGTGAGCGTTTCGGCTGCAGCGCCAAAGGCCTCCTCGAGAATGCCGACGAGGGCGTTCCCATCGACCAAGCTCGGCCGCGTGGCTGCTGGTAGATCGGGCAGCGGATGTGTGGTGGCGGTCATGATCCTCCTCCGAACCGCTCCGTGCGGATGCGCTCGGCTCGATACCCCAACGAGACGAGCGCCCCGGCGACGAACTCGACGAACGGCGTCGGCCCACAAACGAAGCTGACCGGGTCGACGGACGCCGGGTGCAGCGCATCGGCGAGCGCAGGAGCGCTGAGCCGGCCGACGGTACCAGACCAATCGTCGGGAGCCGCGCGCGTGTACGCCCAGGTTGCCGAGATCCGCGGCGCATCGAGCGCGAGCAGTTCGTCTCGGTACATCGCCCGGTCGGCATCCTTCACCGAATACACGAGACGCATCGACGCCGAGGCGTCTGCAGCCACGTGCGCGCGCACCATGGCGATCAGCGGCACGATTCCTGATCCGCCGGCTATCAGCTGAACCGGCGACGGGTCGGTCGCGTCCCAAACGAAGTACTGACCGAGCGGTCCCTTCGCTTCCATCTGGTCACCGGCGCGCACGTCCTCGACCAGGTAGGGAGAGACCTCACCGTCCTCGACCTCGTCGACGCCCAGCTCAACGGCGGTGCCGGAACCGAACGACGCGATCGAGTACGACCGCACCGCCTGATAACCGTCCTCGGCGGTCAGGCGAAGATCCAGGTGTTGTCCTGGCAGGTTCCCCGGCCACTCAGGAACGTCGAGGACAAGAGTGCGGGCGCCGAACCCGGCGGGGCGCACCTCCAGCACGGATGCCGCAAGCCAGGCCCCAACCGTCACCAATACCGCTCCTCGCGCCACGGATCGCCGTGCATGTTGTAGCCGTTCTGCTCCCAGAAACCCGGTTCGTCGCGGCGCAGCAGCGACAGACCACTGACCCATTTGGCGCTCTTCCAGAAGTACAGGTGCGGCACCAGCAGCCGGGCGGGACCACCGTGTTCGGGGTCGATCGGTGCGCCGTCGAACTCCGTCACCACCCAGGCGTTTCCGCCGAGCAGGTCCAACATCGGCACGTTCGTCGTGTACCCGCCGAAGCTGTGCGCCATCGCCGCCTCGGCATCCGTCTCGACGCCCGCCAGGAGCGTGTCGACCGAGACGCCTCGCCAGGTCGTGTCGAGCTTCGACCAGCGCGTCACGCAGTGGATGTCGGTGTGGATGTCTTCGAACGGAAGCGCACGGAACTCATCCCACGTCCATGCCCGCGATCCACCCCGTTCGTCACGAACAGTAAAGCTCCACGCACTCGTGTCGATGCGCGGCGTCGGGCCAGCCGACAGCACCGGGAAGTCGGTCGTCAGGTACTGCCCCGGCGGCAACCGGTCGTTCGTTCCGCGCCGACGAGCACCGAAACCGCGAGACACGGGCGACATGGGCGTCCTCCGCTCCACCACCGATGCTGGCATCCTACGGATCCTCCGCGATCTGCGGAAAAGCGCGACCCGTGTGGGCCGACGGATGTCGAGACTAGGCTCGGGGGGAAGCAGGCGGGCGCCCGTGGACCCACGAGGAGTGAGCATGGCTGAGAGAACCGACCCACGCGTAGCCGTGTATCTGGACTTCGACAACATCGTGATGTCCTGGTACGACACCGTACATGGCCGCAACGCCTACGGCAGGGACCGGCAGCGCATCGCATCCGATCCGACCGAACCGGAGATCGCGGAGCGGTTGGCCGCAGCCACCGTGGATCTCGGCGCGATCATCGACTACGCGGCATCCTTCGGCACACTCGTGCTTACGCGGGCATACGCGGACTGGTCGTCGCCTGTCAACGCCGAGTACCGTTCGCAGCTCGTTGCTCGCGCGGTCGATCTCGTGCAGCTGTTCCCGGCCGCTGCGTACGCGAAGAACGGTGCCGACATTCGGCTCGCCGTGGATACCGTCGAGGACATGTTTCGGCTGCCCGACCTTTCGCACGTGGTGATCGTCGCCGGTGATTCGGATTACGTGCCGCTCGCGCAGCGCTGCAAGCGCCTCGGTCGCTTCGTCGTGGGAGTCGGCGTTGCAGGCTCCAGCGCCCGCTCCCTCGCCGCGGCCTGTGACCGCTTCGACACCTATGACGCTCTCCCCGGCATCGAGCGCCAGCCGGCGAAGGATGCCGAAGACAAGGCGTCCGGCAAGACGCGCCGCAGCCGCAAGAAGTCCGCAGATCCGGGCGCCGAGCTTCTCGAGCGGGCGTTGCGGCTGGAGGGCGACCGCGAGGGCACGGACTGGCAGCACGCGAACGTGGTCAAGAGCCTGATAACGCGCCTGGATCCCGGCTTCAGCGAGCGCGCCCTGGGCTTCCGCAGCTTCACGGAGTTCATCAAGGCGCATCCGCAGGTCGCCGAGATCGACGAAACCGAGAACATCGTGCAGATCCGTCTGGCTGCGGGCACGCGCTGAGACCTACACGACGGACCAGACGCGGGGATGGACCCAGCCGCGCAGGTCGGATAGCATCGCCCCGGATCGGGGAGGTCACATGATTGACGCTGCACTGCTCACGCTGCCGAAGATGTCACTGTCGTAAAGGAGATCGACGGGCTGAGCTACATCTCCCCCGACGATCCCGCGATGCCGTCATACCGGGTCATTGCGAACAATCGCCAGCCCGTTGCGCTCCGCGACATGATGATCCTCCCGGTGCGCACGGGCTACATCGGTGCCGACCGCATCCGCAAGCCCGATCCGGCGCTCATCCCACCCTCGGCCGAGGAAGCGGTCCCCGACGTGGAGGAGACGACGGTCTACCTCCCCGTGCGCAACGGATATGTCAGTGCTCAGGTCTACCGGCCGCACGCCGTTGACCAGGATGCCGCGCTGCCCGTCATCCTGTATGCCCATGGCGGCGGGTTCACGGTGGGCTCAGACTTCGACACCGCCTACATCACTCGGCGTCTGGCGCGCGATAACTCCGTCGTCGTCGTGTCGACGAACTATCGGATGGCTCCGGAGTATCCCTTCCCCACGCCCCTGAACGATGTCGCCGACGTCTATGCGTGGCTCGTGCGGGAGGCGGGCCGAGTCGGCGGCGATCCGTCGCGCGTCGCCGTCGCCGGCGACTCGGCGCGGGAGTTCGCATCCCTGGTTGAGAAGGCAGGCTCTCCCACCGACGGCTACTGGCCCGCGGGGATGCCGCACGGCTTCTACTTTTTCCCGGGTGTCCATCCCGAGGGTGACGTCGCCTTCGAACGGTGCCGTGAGTTCCTCGCGAAGCACCTGTCCCACTAGGGAACGCGAAAGGCGCGTTTGCGTACAGCGGCGGCAGTGGCATACTGAGGTCGCACTCCTGCGGCATCCGCTGCTCGTGAGAGGGAGTGAACGGCAAGGAAGAGACATGACAGGTTCGGGCTTCAGCATCCCCTGCTGACCGGACCATCCTCCCTTTCTGCGGACCCGTGTCAGCGTCACCCCTGACTTCGTCAGGAACCGACACGTTCTGGAGTTCCGCATGCCTGCCCCCATTCCTTCCGTCGTTCTGCACGACCTCACATTCAGCTGGCCCGACGGCCACCGCGTTCTCGACGCCGTGTCGGGTTCGTTCCCACCCGGCTCGACGGGACTGGTCGGCCTCAACGGTGTCGGCAAGTCGACGCTGCTGCGCCTGATCGCCGGGAAACTCCGGCCGACGTCGGGATCCGTCCAGGCGGCAGGCGTCGTCGACTATCTGCCCCAACGGACGGATGCCGACCCTAGCCATACCCTCGTCGATCTTCTCGGCATCCGTTCGATCGTGGACGCGATAGCCGCGATCGAACGGGGAGCGATCAACCCCGCCCTGTTCGACACGATCGGCGCAGACTGGGACATCGAAGAGCGAGCGATCGCCACCCTGAGCGCTGCGGGCGTCGACATCGACGACCTGAACCGACCCGTCACGACGATCTCGGGCGGGGAAGCGACAGTCGCCGCGCTCGCCGGCATCCGGATGCGTGGAGCCGACATTGCGCTGCTTGACGAGCCGACGAACAATCTCGACGCCCACGGACGGACGCGAGTCCACGACCTCATCGGCGCATGGGGCGGTCCGGTGATCGTCGTCAGTCACGATCTCGAGTTGCTCGAGCTGATGCAGCACACCGCTGAGTTGCGGGCCGGTTCGCTGACGCTGTACGGCGGTCCGTACTCCGCGTTCCGAGAGCAGGTCTCGCGGGACCAGGAGGCGGCCGAGCGCGCGGTACGCTCCGCGGAGCACGCGGTGCGCGTCGAGAAGCGGCAGCGCATCGCCGCAGCCGAGCGTATCGCGCACAGCCAGCGGCAGGGGAAGAAGGATGCCGCCAACCGCAAGTACATCGGCGCCGTCGTCAATGACCGACGCAACTCTGCCGAAAAGACCCAAGGAAAGCAGCGCTCGTTGCTCGATGATCGGATGCAGTCGGCGCAGCGCTCGTTGCAGGAGGCCGAGTCACGCATCCGTGATGACGACCGCCTTGGCATCGACCTTCCCGACCCGGCCGTCCCTCCAGGCAAGCGGATCGCCGAGTTCACGGGGAGCGACGGGCGCACGATCATCATCCAGGGACCGGAGCGCATCGCGATTACGGGACAGAACGGGGTCGGCAAGACGACCCTGCTGGAGGGGCTTATTTCCGGCGTGGCGGCGGCGCCTGGGACGGCCGCGGCGGTCGCGCACGTTCACCGCATCGGCAAGCTCTCACAACGGCTCGACAACCTCGACGACGCTGCATCCGTTATGGAGAACGTGACACGGGTCGCCCCCCACGTTCCGCGAGTTGAGCTTCGCAACCGGCTCGCGCGGCTCCTCGTACGCGGCACCATGGTGGATCGGCCCGTCGGAGCCCTCTCGGGCGGCGAGCGCTTTCGCGTCGCGCTCGCGCAGGTGCTCCTCACCGACCCGCCACCTCAGCTGATCGTGCTCGATGAACCGACCAACAACCTCGACCTTCAGACCACGGAGCAACTCATCGATGCGCTCGGCGCCTACCGCGGGGCGATCATCGTGGTCAGTCATGACCGCGGATTCCTGGATCGGCTGAGGCTGGACGCTGAGTTCGAGCTGGATGCCGCAGGACTGCTGACCGCGATGCGGTAGGCGCCGAGCAGGTGACCTATGAGCGGCGTGCGATCGGCATCCAGAGCTCCGTCGTTGCGGTACTGAAGTCGTCGGCGCGTTCGAGGACGGCGACGATCGAGGGACCGGGACGCAGCTGCCAGGGGTTGGCGGGGAACCAGTCCGACGCGGAGGCCGCGTAGGCCTCCTGGAGCGCTGCGGGGTACGGTCCTGACGTGCGGAACACCGCCCACTCCCCTGCCTCGACCTCGATCACATCAAGATCGTCGGGCACGGGGGCCTCAGCATCCAGTGCGACGCCGTGCAGGTAGGTGAGCTCGGTTCCCTCCCGGTAGTCCGGATCGACGCCGTCACTCACCTGCAGCAAGCCGCTCGGTTCGGTGCTGCTGAGCCCCTTGAGTCGGGCGTGTTCGCTCTCAGGCAGTGCGGCGATGTACGTCTGGATGTGCGGATTGATTCCTTCGTTGATGAGCGGCACGCGAGCGGCGTGTCCGACCAGACGGAACGCGGGGCGTTCGGCGATGCGCGTGTCCATGGTGGTGTTCCCTTCGACGGTCAGGCGGAGCCTGAGTTTCGGTTGCGTACGAAGGGGACCGCCACTCACGCGCACCTCGGCGGGCGTCGAGCCGTGGACGGCGCGAAACGCCCGGCCAAAGGCTTCGGTCGACCCGTACCCGAACCGCACCGCGATGTCGAGCAGCGGGTCACCGGCGACGACCGCCGCAGCTGCCACCGTCATCCGTCGCCGCCGCACGTACTCCGACAGTGGCATCCCGACCAAAGACGAGAACATCCGCCGCAGGTGGTACTCCGTCACGCCCGACTCCCGCGCCAGCGACGCGACATCGAGGTCTTCGGATAGATCGTCGTCGATGACATCGATCAGTCGATTGAGTTCCGCGATCATGGGGCCTCCTTCGACATCCAGCCTGCGAGAGTCGACCCCGCGCGCGCCCGATCGTTCCGGTCCGGTTCGATCGGCCTAGGTGGGTTCCGTCGTGCGTACGAGCCCGCACCTGACGCACGACCATGCGACGAGGAAACGTTCATCGTCGAGGATCTCGTACCGTAGCCGGTCGCCGCACGTCGGGCACTCCCACGCCTGCGACTCACGACTTGTCACGGGCTCAGCCTAGGCGCCCCCGAGGGCTCGCGACGGCGCGCCCTCGACGGGGGTGCGTCGCACGCGCGGGTCATCATAAACGACGAAACCTGCGGAATCCTGCGAAAACTACTGCTGGGGTACCTGGACTCGAACCAAGAACAACTGAACCAGAATCAGCCGTGTTGCCAATTACACCATACCCCAAGGGTTCCCGCCGGAACGGGCGCCAAGGGTCAAGTCTAGACGACGCGAAAGGCCCCGCCAAACCAGACCCGGCAGCGGCGCGTCTCAGCTCGCGGCGAGGTGATCGACGAGTGCCCCGAAGCGGCGGACCGACGCATCCTTGCCCAAGAGTTCCATGGACTCGAACAGCGGCGGCGAGACGCGACGGCCGCTGAGTGCGACCCGCAGCGGTCCGTAGGCGACGCGCGGCTTGAGACCGAGGCCCTCGCTGAGCGCAGCAGCGAGGGACTCCTGAATCGCGGCGGCAGTGAACTCCGCCTCGGGAATCAACTCGATCGCACCCACACCGGCCACCAGCACCTCACCCGCGTTGGCAGGCAGAGACGCGAGGGCGTCGTCCTCATAGGTGACGGCATCCGTGAAGAGGAACCCGAGCAACCCGGGAGCGTCACCGAGCAGCTGCATCCGTTCCTGCACGAGCGGGGCGGATGCCGCGAGCATCTCCAGCTGCGCGTCAGTCAGCGGATCCGACACGACCCCGGCGGCGACCAGGTACGGAATCAGACGGGAAGCGAAGTCTTCGGCTTCCAGCATCCGGATGTGGTCGCCGTTGATCGACTCTGCCTTCTTCTGATCGAAGCGAGCGGGGTTCGGGTTGACGTCGGCGATATCGAACGCGGCGACGAGCTCGTCGAGCGAGAAGACATCGCGGTCGGGAGCGATCGACCAGCCGAGCAGGGCGAGGTAGTTCAGCAACCCCTCGTGGATGAAGCCCTTCTCGCGCTGCAAGAACAGGTCTGCCTTCGGGTCGCGCTTGGAGAGCTTCTTGTTGCCCTCCTCCCCCAGCACGAGCGGCATGTGGCCGAACCGGGGCACGAAGTCGGTGACGCCGGCGGTCACGAGCGCGTCATAGAGAGCGAGCTGGCGTGCGGTTGAGGGCATCAGATCTTCGCCACGGATGACGTGAGTGATGCCCATGAGAGCGTCATCGACCGGGTTCACGAACGTGTACAGGGGCACGCCGCCGGCCCGCACAATGACGAAGTCGGGGAAGGACCCGGCCGGGAAGGTGACCTCGCCGCGGATGAGGTCGACGTAGGTGAGGTCGTGATCGGGTACGCGTAGACGCCACGCGGGCTCACGGCCCTCGGCGCGGAACGCTGCTTTCTGCTCGTCAGTGAGGTCGCGGTCGTAGTTGTCGTAGCCGAGCTGCTTGGCACGCCCGTTCGCCTCGTTGCGCGCGTCGATCTCTTCGGCTGTCGAATAGCTCTCGTACACGACGCCGGCATCGATGAGCTTGTCGAGCACGCCGCGGTAGATCTCGTGGCGCTGGGACTGCCGGTAGGGCGCGTGGGGACCGCCGACCTCGACGCCCTCATCCCAGTCGATCCTGAGCCACCGCAGCGCGTCGAGCAGCTGGTTGTAGCTCTCTTCGGAGTCCCGGGCGGCATCCGTGTCTTCGATGCGGAAGATGAGCTTTCCCCCGTTGTGCCGCGCGTAGGCCCAGTTGAACAGCACCGTGCGCATCAGCCCGACGTGCGGTAGACCCGTCGGTGACGGGCAGAAGCGGACCCGAATGTCGGATCCGGTGGCGGTCGTGGTGGCTGGATGCGGCGTCCCGGGCATAGATATCAAGTCTAAGTCCGGCGCGGATGCTGCACCTGCGCCTCGGTACGACTACGCGACCTGACGGATGCGGCCGTACGGCGCGAGTAGCACTGTCGCGATCACGGCGACACCGACAACCAGCGCGAGCCCCGTGAAACCGATCCACCCGAGGACGACGCCCGAGGTGATCGCACCGACGGCACCGACGAGGCTCATCGAGAGGTCGTTGCGCCCCTGACGCGTGGTGCGTCGCTCCTCCGACGACGATTCGGTCAGGAGGGCCGATCCGGCCACAGTCGCAGCGCTCCACCCCAGGCCGAGCAGAATGAGCGCGACGGTGACCGCCGTGTTCGACTCCGCGCCGAAGAAGACCGTCACCAGGGATGCCGCGAGCAGCGCCTGACCGACCATGATCGTCGGAATGCGGCCCACGCGGTCTGCCAGGATGCCGAAGACCGGCGAGAGCGCGTACATCCCCGCGATGTGCAGACTGATCGTCAGACCGATGATGGTCAGACTCGCGCCGTGATGGAGCATGTGAACCGGCGTCATCGCCATGATCGAGACCATGACGCCGTGTGCGGCGGCATTCGTGAAGATCGCGTAGCGAGCCGACACCGGACGGTCGGGCTTGACGATCTGCTCGACCACCCGGTCGCGGCGCCGCTGCGCCACCGTCTGCGCGACCAGCAGCGGATCCGGCCGAAGAGCGAACAGATACACAATGATGCTCAGCGCTTGCGCGACGATCGTGAAGACGTACGGTCCCGTCAGGGGCGGCATCCCCAGGGCGTCTCCGATCGCCTGGCCGGGTTGCACAAGATTCGGTCCGAGCACGGCGCCGATGGTCGTCGCCCACACGACGATCGACAGATCGCGGCCACGCGTGGCATCCGTGGCGAGATCGGCGGCAGCGAAACGCGACTGCAGGTTCGCGGTCTGACCCGCTCCGACGAGCCCGAAGGCCAGCAGAAGCAGCGGGAACGACCGAACGGCCGCCGCCACCACGACCAGCGAAACGCCTACGAGCGCGATCGCCATTCCTGACGCGAGCGAGATCCGTCGGCCGCGCCGACGCGCGAGGGCAGCAAGCGGCACCGCCAGCGCGGCGGTGCCGAGGGTCACACCCGCCGCAGCCAGCCCCGAGAGCGACTCGTCACCGGCGATGTCGGCGGCAAGCACCGCACCGAGGGAGACTGTCGCTCCAAACCCGAGCCCGCCGAGCACTTGGCCTGCCGAGAGCACCCAGACGGTCCGACGCTGGATGCCGGCGAGTTCGCTCGCCTCCTGGCGATCGTCGACCCAGCCGTCAGACAGTGTCACCGGCGCGGCTCCGCATCCCGCGCGGTGTTGCGCAGGATGCCGAGCCCATCGATCTCGACCTCGACGACGTCTCCGGACACGAACGGGCCGACACCGGCCGGCGTGCCGGTGAGGATGACGTCCCCGGGCAGCAGTGTGAACGCAGCCGACACATACTCGATGATCGCCGGAACCGAGTGGATCATGTCGGTGATCGCGCCGCGCTGACGGACCTCGCCGTTGACGCGTGTGGTCAGTGTCGCGCCGCCCGCGAGGTCGAACTCGGTCTCGATCACGGGTCCGAGCGGGCAGAAGGTGTCGAAGCCCTTCGCACGCGACCACTGGCCGTCAGAACGCTGCAGGTCCCGCGCTGTCACGTCGTTGCCGATCGTGTATCCGAAGACGTGGTCCAGCGCAGCATCCGCCGACACGTTCTTCGCAATCCGGCCGATGACAACGGCGAGTTCCCCCTCGTAGTCCGTGCGCTCCGACTGCCACGGGCGCACGATCGGCTCGTCCGGCCCGATCACCGCCGTGTTGGGCTTCAGAAACAGCAGCGGCTCGCCGGGTGCCTCGCTCCCCATCTCCGCGGCGTGA
Source organism: Microbacterium schleiferi (assembly GCF_038150145.1). Lineage (GTDB taxonomy): Bacteria > Actinomycetota > Actinomycetes > Actinomycetales > Microbacteriaceae > Microbacterium > Microbacterium schleiferi_B. The sequence continues at coordinate 55,697 of NZ_JBBWSA010000005.1, read as the reverse complement.
TCGAGGTAGTTCTTACCGACGCACACGACCTTCGAGCGCGGAATGACCGGAGCGAGCAGCGTGACCTCGCCGACCGGCACGCGCTCCCCCGTCGTCTCGTAGCCGGCGAACATCGGGTCACCCGCGAGCACCACGAGCTCGCCCTCGTCGAGGATGCCGTAGGCGATCGCATCCTCGTGTCGGAACCGCGCGATTCTCATGCCTGGGAGCGGGCGTCGAGGCGGTGCATCCAGCCGTGGCGGTCTTCGGCGTGGCCGTACTGGATGTCGGTGAGTTCCTGTCGCAGCTCAAGCGCGAGTGAGCCGACGGGCTGCTGGTCGACGAAATCGCGTCCCTTGAGCACACCGATCGGAGTCACGACGGCGGCGGTGCCGCATGCGAAGACCTCGACAATGTCACCGGATGCCACACCCTCGCGCCACTCTCGCAACGAGATGTTGCGACCCTGCACGTGAAGCCCGCGGTCAACCGCCAGCTGCAGGATCGAGTCGCGCGTGACACCTTCGAGGATCGAGTCCGACTGCGGCGTCACGACCGTGCCGTCCTTGAAGACGAACACGATGTTCATTCCACCGAGCTCTTCCACGTTGCCATCCTGATCAAGGAAGACCACCTGGTCGCACTCGTTCTCGTAGGCCTCCGACTGCGGCAGCAGGCTCGACGCGTAATTGCCGCCGGTCTTGGCGGCCCCGGTTCCGCCCTTGCCGGCGCGGGAGTAGTCCTCGCTCAGCCAGATCGACACGGGGGTGACGCCACCCTTGAAGTACGCGCCAGCGGGGCTGGCGATGACGTAGTAGCCGACCTTGTTGGCAGGACGCACGCCGAGGAAGGCCTCCTTGGCGAACATGAACGGGCGCAGGTAGAGGCTCTGGTTCTCACCAGACGGAACCCAGGCGCCGTCGACCGCGACGAGCTCCTCGAGCGACTGGATGAAGTACGACACCGGCAGCTCGGGAAGGGCCAGCCGCCGCGCGGATCGCTGCAGCCGGCGACCGTTCTGGTCGGGACGGAACGTGTGGATCGATCCGTCGGCGTGACGGTAGGCCTTGATGCCCTCGAAGACCTCTTGCGCGTAGTGCAGAACAGCTGCTGCCGGGTCGAGCGAGAGCGGACCGTAAGGCTTCACCTGCGGGCGGTGCCACCCGCCGCCGACCGACCAGCAGATGTCGACCATGTGGTCGGTGAAGTGCTGACCGAAGCCGGGGTTGGCGAGAATCGCCTCGCGCTCGGCATCCGTCTTGGCCTGCAGGTTCCGCATCACCTGGAACTGCAGGGGTGCAAGGCCAGCGTCGGGGTCGGCGTCAAGAAGAGTCATGTCGAAATCCAGTCGTTCGTGCGCGGCGGTGGCGGATCCGTCCGGCGCGGCAAGGAGCCGAGTGCTTCCAGGCTACGCCTGCAGGCGGGCGACGATCGCGTCACCGATCTGCGCTGTTGTGCGAGCGGCCTCGCCCCGGGAAGCGATGTCCTCTTCCACCGCGCGGGTGACGCGGGCGGAATCGTCGTGCAACCCGAGGTGATCGAGAAGCATCGCGATGGACAGAATCGCAGCAGTGGGGTCGGCCTTCTGCTGACCCGCGATGTCGGGCGCCGATCCGTGGACGGGCTCGAACATCGAGGGGAACGCGCCGTCGGGGTTGATGTTCCCCGAAGCGGCAAGGCCGATGCCTCCGGTGACGGCGCCGGCCAAGTCGGTGAGGATGTCGCCGAAGAGGTTGTCGGTGACGATCACGTCGAAGCGGTCAGGGTTTGTGACCAGGAAGATGGTGGCCGCATCGACGTGCAGATAGTCTACGGCGACGTCGGGGTGCTCTTCTGCCACCTCGCGCACGATTCTCTGCCAGATTCCGCCGGCGTGCACGAGCACGTTGGTCTTGTGCACGAGCGTCAGCTTCTTGCGGCGTCGTTCGGCCAACGCGAACGCGTAGCGCACGACCCGCTCAACACCGAAGGCCGTGTTGACGGATGTCTCGTTCGCGACCTCGTGCGGCGTGCCCTTGCGGATCGCGCCGCCGTTGCCGACGTAGGGACCCTCTGTGCCCTCGCGGACGACCACGAAGTCGACCTCACCGGGGTTCGCAAGCGGGCCCGGCGCACCAGGGTAGAGCTTCGAGGGCCGCAGGTTGACGTAGTGGTCGAGCTCGAAACGCAGCTTGAGCAGCAGTCCGCGTTCGATGTTCGCATCCTTCAGGCGAACGTCTCCCGGAACGCCGCCCACCGCGCCGAGCACGATCGCATCGTGCTGCTTTATGGCCTCGAGGTCAGCATCCGTGAGCGTGTCGCCGGTCTCGAGGTAACGCGCGGCACCCAGCGAAAACGGGGTCTTCGTGAACCGGATGTCGCCGCCTGCGGTCACCGCATCGAGAACCTTCATGGCCTCGGCGACAACCTCGACACCGATGCCATCACCGGGGATGACGGCTAGCTTCACCTCGCGCGACATTGCTCTCCTCGTTCTCGGATCGCGCCGCCTGATTCACAGATGACGGCGCCGATCCCAGCGTAGTGGCCGCGATAACGGCAGCCAGGACCATGAGACCGGCCCCGACCGCGGCAGTGACCGCAACGCCCGAGTCGAAGGCAGCTGCCGCGGCAGCACGCAACGCGTCGGCGATGGGGGCAGCGAGCTCGCCCGCCGTGACGTAGGCGCCGGCGAGCGTTTCCCGCGCCTGCGCGGCGAGGTCAGTGGGCACTCCCGCGGGGATCGCGAGTCCCGACCGGTACGAGGCGGTGAGGATGCTGCCCAGCACAGCGGTTCCGAGCACGGCGCCGAGCTCATACGCCGTCTCAGAGACAGCGCCTGCCGCCCCCGCCTTGCTCGGCGGGGCGCTCGCCATGACGAGCTCGTTCGACACTGTCTCGGCGGCACCGATTCCGATGCCGAGCAGCACACTGGCCAGCAAGAGCCAGCCGAGGTCACCGCTCCCCGCTGTCGCCGCGACGAGGAGGTAGCCGCTCATCGAGAACATGAGCGCCGCGGGAACCACGATGCGCGGTGGAATCCACGACGCAATGGGCACGACGAGAAGCCCGGAGACGATGACCGACGCCAGTGACGGCACGAGCGCGAAGCCCGCTTGCACCGGCGACAGGCCGACGATCAGTTGCAGATGCTGAGCGATGAAGAACATGAAGCCGACGAGCGAGATGACACTCAGCAGGTTCACCAGCAGAGCACCGCTGAAGGTGCCTCGCGTGAACAGCCGCATGTCGAGCATCGGGGAGCGCGCGTGCAACTGCCGCCGCACGAACAGGATGCCGAATCCGATGCCCGCGGCCACAGCGACGACGATCGTCGGTGAGAATCCGTGGACCGCGAACTCCTTGATGGCCCACACGATCGGCACCATCATCGCCATGGACAGCACGATACTGACGGCGTCGACGCGTCCGGCATCCGGGTTGCGGCTCTCGGGAACCAGCAGCGGCGCGAGCACCAGCAGCGGCACGAGCACGGGTACCGCCATGAGGAACACGGATCCCCACGAGAAGTGCTCCAGGAGGACTCCCCCGACGATCGGGCCGAGCGCCGCACCGGCCGAGAACATCGATGCCCAGATGGCGATCGCGAGGCGTCGCTGACTGCGGAGGGTGAAGATGCTGCGTAGCAGCGCAAGTGTCGAGGGCATGATCAGCGCACCGAACAGACCCATCGCGGCGCGTCCCGCGATCAGCCACTCTGCGGAGGGGGCGAAGGCCGACAGCGCCGACACTGTGGCAAACCCGGTGGCGCCGATCAGCAGCATCCGTCGCCGACCGTACCGGTCGCCGAGGGTTCCCATCGTCACCAGGAGGCCGGCGAGCACGAGCGGGTAGGCATCGATGATCCACAGCTGCTGCGCCGCGGTGGGTTCGAGTGCGAGCGCGATCTCGGGCAGTGCGAAACTCAGCACCGTGTTGTCGACCGAGATCAACAGCACGGGCAGCATCAGCACCACCAGCGCAGCCCAGCCACGCCAGGTCACCGGACGCCCCTCGCTTTCGGCGATGCGGATGTCTTCGGTCAGGGTCGTCATCATGTCACCGTCAGAATTTCTATACCGTCTGGCTGGTATAGTAACAGCCATGGAGACTGCCTGGCTAGCATCGAACGCATGAGTCGTCCCCCGCACGCCCGTGAGAAGGTGCTCGACGCATTCGAGTCACTCCTCATCGCCGAGGGCGAGCGCGCCGCCACCATGGATGCCATCGCGCGCGCCGCCGGGGTCTCCAAGGGTGGCCTGCTCTACCACTTCGCGTCGAAGGAGGCGCTCGAGGCGGCGTTGCTCATCCGACTCGAGAAGTGCGTCGACGAAGACCTCGCCCGCATGACCTCCTCAGAGGAAGGTCCCGTCGCCTATTACGTGCGCACCTCGGCGATGGACGGCACCGCGCTCGACAGAGCGATCCTCGCCGTCTCTCGCCTCGCGCAGGCCGGCCGGGGCGCCGCGAGCGATGCCCTCCGAACTGTCCGGGAGCGCTGGGCCGACACTCTCCGCCCGCATGTCGCCGACAAGACCGCGCTCGATCTCGTCATGCTGATCAGCGACGGCGTCTACTACAACAACGCGCTCCAGCACGATGGCCTGGCAACGCCGGTCCCCCGCGATGCCGAGATGGATGCCTTGGTTCAGCTCATCGCGCAGGCAACCGCTCCGCGCTAGGGTTCGACGATCTCGATCTGACGGAACAGGTCGGCCCCGACCGCCTCACGCATCTGGTCGAGCAGCTCGTCCGGCACTGCTGCGTCGACCGTGAGCACCGAGAGAGCACGCCCGGTGGCATCCGGATGCGCGACCTGGAGCCCCTCGATGTTGATTCCGGCGTCACCGAGCTTCCTGGCGTAGATCGCGACGATGCCCGGACGGTCCTGGTAGCGCATCACGACGTGGTGGCCGGCGATCGGTACCTCGATGTCGTAGCCGTTGATGGCGACGATCTTCGGGACCATGCGCGTCCCGGCGAGCGTTCCCGCGACGCTCAACGTCGTGCCATCCGACATGGTGCCGCGCAGAACGGTGAGGTTGCGGTACTGAGGGCTGTCGGCCTCGACGATCATGCGGGTTTCGATGCCGCGCTGCTCAGCGAACAGCGGCGCGTTCACGTAAGACACGTTCTCGCTGACGATGTTCGTGAAGATGCCCTTGAGCGCCGCGAGCCGGTACACGCTGACATCGAACGCGGCGAGTTCCCCGCGAACCTCGATGTCCAGCGAGGTCAACGCGCTGTGGGTCAGGCCCGTGAAGTACTGCCCGAGCATCTCGACAAGCCCGATACCGGGACGCACGAACGGGTCGATGACGCCGCCGGCGACGTTGACCGCGTCCGGGACGAGATCGCCTTCGAGCGCGAGCTTGACAGACTTCGCAACCGAGACGCCGGCCTTCTCCTGCGCCTCATCGGTCGAAGCTCCGAGGTGTGGCGTTGCGACGACGTTCGGAAGGGCGACGAGTTTCGCTGCCGCCGAGTCGGGCTTGGGCGGCTCGGCGGTGAAGACATCAAGTCCGGCACCGGCGATCTGGCCGGCGGTGAGAGCCTCGAGCAGCGCCTCTTCGTCGAACAGTCCACCGCGAGCGACGTTGACGACGTACGCCGTGGGCTTCATCGCCGCGAGCTGCTCGGTGCTGATCATGCCCGTCGTCTCGGGCGTCTTCGGCATGTGCACCGTGAGGAAGTCGCTCTCGCGCACAACCTCGTCGAAGCTCAACAGCTCGACACCCAGCTGCTGGGCACGCGCAGGGGTGACATAAGGGTCGTACCCGACCAGACGCACACCGAAGGCCCGCAGACGCTCGGCGACCAGGGCGCCGATCCGGCCGAGGCCCAGGATGCCGACGGTCTTCTCGAACAGTTCCGCGCCCGTGAACGAGCTGCGCTTCCACTGACCCTGTGCGAGGGAGGCGTGGGCGGCGGGGATGTGGCGGGCCAGGCTCAGGATGTGCCCGACGGTGAGTTCCGCGGCCGAGATCACGTTGGACGTCGGTGCGTTGACGACCATGACGCCGGCGGCAGTCGCTGCCTTGATGTCGACGTTGTCGAGCCCGACGCCCGCGCGGGCGATCACGCGAAGCTTCTGCGAGGATGCAATGGCCTCGGCATCCATCTTCGTCGCCGAACGGATGAGGACGGCGTCCGCGTCGGCGAGAGCAGCAAGCAATGCGGGCCGGTCGGTGCCATCGACGTTTCGGACGTCGAAGTCCGGACCGAGGGCCTCGATCGTGGCGGGGGACAGTTCTTCGGCGATCAGCACGACCGGTTTGGACACGGGTGGATCCTTCGGAGCAGACGCGCACGAGTGAATCGCACGCAGGATGACGGTAATGCCACGCCGCACGCCATGACGACGGGCCTTCGCCAGCCTATCGCGGGCGCGCCCACCGTCCCGACCAGATGACGTGCCGATGGTCCCGTCGGCTCAGCCTCCGAGAAGCGATGCGCCGTAGACGGCGGCATAGGCGATGACGTTCATCCAGAACACCGCGACGATCCCCAGGCCCGACAGCATGATGAGCGCGAAGGCTCCGGCGCGTCGCTTCCACCCGATGGCAAAGGCGAGGGCGAACACGATGATCGGGAAGGCGATGGCTGTCAGCAGCAGGGCCCAGCCGCCGCCGTTGAGTCCGAGCGGGCCGGTGGCCTGCGAGATCAGGAAGGCGACGGCGTTCCAGACGGCATAGGCGTAGAACAGGCCGAAGAAGCCGGCGATCGTGGCGATGAGCCACACCGGGAGGGCGGTGCGACGTACGGCCGGTGCAGACGCCGTCGAGGATGACGACACCGAGGTTTCGGTCGGCTCGTTGGTGTTCTCGCTCACTGTCCGATCGCCCCCACCATGATGAACGGCCACGGCAGCACGAGCAGCGCCCCGAGGACAAGAAGCAGTATCCGAACCCAGGACCGACCGCCTCGCGTCAGCAGCAACACCGTGACGAACCAGATGAGCGGGGTCAGCACCGCTAGCCACAGACTCACCTGATAGGCCAGCGGCGCGACGAGGAACTCGGCGTACTGCTGCAGCCGCAGGCCCCCGATGATCCACCCGATGCTCTCGAGGGCGTACACGCCGCCGAAGACGCCGAGGATGATGAGCGCAGCGTTGCTCGGGCCTGCTGCGGGTGCGTCGTCGGTGTCGGCATCCGCCCGCTCCGCTTCCGGCGCGGGAGCTGCAGCATCCGAGCGAGAGTCGGATTCGGCATCCGCGGCCGGCGCTGACGTCGGGGCGATCGCCTCGCTCCCCTTGCCGACGGCGACGTAACCCGGGGGCAGCGAGGGACCCGCGTCGAGCGTCGGGTCGTCATCCCCCCACGAGAGGGCGTCGTCGTCGCGGTCGGTGCTCACGAGTTCAGCCTACCCACGACCGAACCCACACGTCCCGGCCCGAACCCACTGAGCTGCTCGCGCAGAACAGGTGGGTTCGGGGCCGGAGGTGTGGGTTCGGCGGAAGAGGGGTGTGAAGATCAGCGCGCGGCCGAGCCCTCCACGTAGTCCTTGTCCTGCTGCTTCCACGAGAACAGCGAACGCAGGTCCTTGCCGACGGCCTCGATCGGGTGCTTCGCAGCCTTCTCGCGCAGCTCGAGGAACTCGACGGCGCCGTTGTCCTGGTCGTTGATGAACCGCTCGGCGAACGCACCGGAACGGATGTCGGCGAGAACCGCCGCCATGTTCTCCTTGACGTGCGGGTCGATGACGCGCGGGCCCGAGACGTAGTCGCCGTACTCGGCGGTGTCCGAGACGCTCCAGCGCTGCTTGGCGATGCCACCCTCCCACATGAGGTCGACGATGAGCTTGAGCTCGTGCAGCACCTCGAAGTAGGCGATCTCAGGCTGGTAGCCGGCCTCGGTCAAGGTCTCGAAGCCGTACTGGATCAGCTGCGACACACCACCGCACAGCACTGCCTGCTCGCCGAAGAGGTCAGTCTCGGTCTCTTCCGTGAAGGTCGTCTTGATGACGCCGGCGCGCGTACCGCCGATGGCCTTCGCGTACGACTTCGCGAGCTCCCAGGCGCTGCCCGAGGCATCCTTCTCGACAGCGATGATGTCGGGGATGCCGCGACCTGCGACGTACTCACGACGAACCGTGTGGCCGGGAGCCTTCGGGGCGATGAGGATGACGTCCACACCCTCGGGAGCCTCGATGTAGCCGAAGCGGATGTTGAAACCGTGCGCGAAAGCGAGGGTCTTGCCCGGTGCGAGGTTGGGCTTGATCTCGTTGTTGTAGATGCCGCGCTGGTGCTGGTCGGGCGCGAGGATCATGATGACGTCGGCCCATGCGGTGGCGTCGGCGACGGACTTGACCTCGAAGCCGTCCTCCTGCGCCTTGGGCGCGGACTTCGAGCCATCCTTCAGCGCGATGGCGACCTCGACGCCCGAGTCACGCAGGTTCTGCGCGTGGGCGTGGCCCTGCGAGCCGTAGCCGACGATGGCGACCTTCTTGCTCTGGATGAGGGCGAGGTCGGCATCCTGGTCGTAGATCATTTCGGCCATGGGGGTGTCTCTCCTTGACTGTGCGATTGTGGTCGTTTGTTCTCGCCGAGCCCGCTCAACGACCGGGAGCGGATCGGCGTGGTCTTCTCAGCCCCGCAGGACCCGTTCGGTGATGCTCTTGCCGCCGCGGCCGATCGCGAGCATGCCCGACTGGGCGAGCTCCTTGATACCGAAGGGCTCGATCGCGCGCAGGAACGCCTCAACCTTGCCCTTATCGCCGGTGATCTCGACGACCATCGCCTCGGGAGCGTAATCGACCACCGATGCGCGGAACAGGTTGATGACCTCGAGCACGCTGGAACGGCTCGCATTGTCGGCACGCACCTTCACGAGCATGTGCTCGCGCTGCACGGATGCCGCGGGGTCGAGCTCCACGATCTTGATGACGTTCACGAGCTTGTTCAGCTGCTTGGTCACCTGTTCGAGCGGGAGCCCTTCGACATCCACGACCACCGTGATCCGGGACAAGCCCGGCACCTCGGTGACGCCCACGGCGAGAGATTCGATGTTGAATCCACGGCGGGCGAACAGGCCCGCAACGCGGGTGAGCAGGCCGGGCTTGTCTTCGACCAGAAGGCTCAGCACGTGACTTGTCATGGCTCAGTCCTCCTGATCGAAGGTCGGGGCGTGCTCACGCGCGTACTGGATCTCACTGTTGCCGACACCCTGGGGCACCATCGGCCACACCATCGCGTCTGCCGACACGACGAAGTCGATGACGACAGGGCGATCGTTGGTCTCCAGCGCAGTGCGGATTGCGTCGTCGATCTCGTCTTCCTTCTCCACGCGCAGGGCGAGGCATCCGTAAGCCTCAGCCAGCTTCACGAAGTCGGGCACGCGTGCGGTGCCGTGGCCCGTGTTCAGGTCGGTGTTGGAGTGGCGGCCGTTGAAGAACAGCGTCTGCCACTGGCGCACCATCCCCAGCGACGAGTTGTTGATGATCGCAACCTTGATCGGAATGTTGTTGAGAACGCAGGTGGCAAGCTCCTGATTGGTCATCTGGAAGCATCCGTCACCGTCGATCGCCCACACCACACGGTCGGGCTCGGCAACCTTCGCGCCCATCGCCGCCGGAACCGCGTAGCCCATCGTGCCCGCCCCACCCGAGTTGAGCCAGGCGTTGGGGCGCTCGTACTTGATGAACTGGGCAGCCCACATCTGGTGCTGTCCGACGCCCGCTGCGTAGACGGCCTCGGGGCCGGTGAGCTCACCGATCCGCTGGATCACCTTCTGGGGCGCCAGGAGTCCATCGGTCGTCGGGGCGTATCCGAGCGGGAACTCGCTGCGCAGACCCTTGAGGTAGGCCCACCACTGGCTGGTGTCGGCACGGCCCGCGTCGGCGTTCGCGCGGAACGCCGCATCCAGATCGACGAGAACCTCGCGCAGATCACCCACGATCGGAACGTCAGCGGCACGGATCTTGGAGATCTCGGCGGGGTCGATGTCAACGTGGATGACCTTCGCGTGCGGCGCGAAGTGCGATGCCTTGCCGGTGACCCGGTCATCGAACCGGGCACCGAGCGCCACGATGAGGTCGGACTCCTGCAGCGCCAGCACAGCGGGGACCGTGCCGTGCATGCCGGGCATGCCGAGGTTCTGCTCGTGCGAGTCGGGGAACGCACCCCGGGCCATGAGCGTGGTGACAACCGGCGCGCCGGTAGCCTCTGCCAGGGCGAGCAACTGCTCCGAAGCGCGGGAGCGGATGATGCCACCGCCGACGTAGAGCACCGGCTTCTCGGCCTCCGCGATCAGCTGAGCCGCAGCCTGGATCTGCTTCCCGTGGGCTTTGGTCACCGGCCGGTACCCCGGCAGATCGATCTGCGGCGGCCAGATGAACGGCGCCTCGGCCTGCTGGGCATCCTTCGTGATGTCCACCAGCACGGGACCGGGGCGACCCGTCGAGGCGATCTCGTAGGCAGCCGCGATCGCGCCGGGGATGTCTTCGGCACGCTTGACCAGGAAGGAGTGCTTCGTGATCGGCATCGTGATCCCCACGATGTCGGCTTCCTGGAACGCATCAGTGCCCATGAGGCTCGAGAAGACCTGGCCCGTGATGCACAGCAGCGGCACGGAGTCCATGTAGGCATCCGCGATCGCCGTGACGAGGTTCGTGGCCCCCGGCCCCGACGTCGCGATGGCAACACCGACCTTGCCAGATGCCGACGCGTACCCTTCGGCTGCGTGACCGGCACCCTGCTCGTGTCGGACGAGGATGTGACGAACTGCCTCGTCGTCCATGAGTGGGTCGTAGACGGGCATGATCGCGCCGCCGGGAAGGCCGAAGACATCGGACACTCCCAGGAGGTCGAGCGAACGGACGACCGCCTCAGCGCCCGTCATCACAGGCGCCGAGGCGCTGCGAGCGGGGGGCCGGGGCACGGCCGTGGCGATGTCGGAAGACATGATGATTCCTTGCGATGGATGTCGAGAGTTGCGAGAGAGGAACGCCTAGTTCGTCGTCGCGCCTTCGGATGCCGAACGCACGAGTCGCGTGTACTTGGCGAGGACGCCACGGGTATAGCGCGGAGGAAGCGGCTCCCAGCCCTGCCGGCGGGAACTCAGCTCAGCCTCGTCGACGAGTAGGTCGAGGGAGCGAGCTGCGATATCGACCCGTATCAGATCACCATCGCGCACGAAGGCGATCGGACCTGCGTCGACCGCTTCGGGTGCTATGTGGCCGATGCACAGGCCGGTTGTGCCGCCCGAGAATCTGCCGTCTGTCAAGAGTAGTACATCTTTTCCGAGCCCAGCGCCCTTGATGGCAGCTGTGATCGCGAGCATCTCCCGCATGCCGGGGCCGCCCTTCGGGCCCTCGTACCGGATGACGACGACGTCGCCGGCCGAGATCTCCCCGGCCTCGAGCGCATCCATGGCGGCCCGCTCACGCTCGAACACGCGTGCGGGGCCTTCGAAGACGTCGCTGTCGAAGCCCGCGGACTTCACGACCGCACCCTCGGGGGCCATCGAGCCGTGCAGGATCGTGATGCCACCGGTCTCGTGAATCGGGTTGTTGAACCCGTGGATGACGGTGCCATCCACCGGGTCGGGGTTCAAGTCGGCGAGGTTTTCGGCGAGGGTCTTGCCGGTCACGGTGAGCGCGTCGCCGTGCAGCAGTCCTTCGTCGAGCATCGCCTTCATGACCACCGGGATGCCGCCGTGGCGGTCGACGTCGTTCATGACGTACTTCCCGAACGGCTTCATGTCTGCGACGTGCGGAACCTTGTCGCCGATGCGGTTGAAGTCGTGCAGGGTGATGTCGACATCAGCCTCGCGCGCGATCGCCAGCAGGTGCAGCACGACGTTGGTCGAACCCCCGAGAGCCATCGCGAGAGCGATCGCGTTCTCGAAAGCCTCCTTGGTGAGGATGTCGCGCGTCGTGATCCCGAGCTTCAGCAGGTTCACGACTGCCTCGCCCGAGCGGTGGGCGAACGCGTCGCGCCGGCGGTCGGCTGACGGCGGGGCGGCAGAGCCGGGAAGGCTGAGCCCCAGCGCCTCAGCGACGGATGCCATCGTGTTGGCGGTGTACATGCCACCGCACGCACCCTCGCCGGGCGCGAAGGCGCACTCGATGCGCTTGAGGTCGGCCTCACTCATCCGGCCCGACAGGCACGCGCCGACACCCTCGAACGAGTCGATGATCGTGATGTCCTTCTCGGTGCCGTCCGAGAGCTTGACCCACCCGGGCGCGATCGAGCCGGCGTAGAGGAAGACGCTCGACAGGTCGAGGCGGGCGCTTGCCATCAGCATCCCGGGGATGGACTTGTCGCAGCCCGCCAGCAGCACTGTGCCATCGAGGCGCTCGGCCATGACGACGGTCTCGACGGAGTCGGCGATGACCTCACGGCTCACGAGAGAGAAGTGCATTCCCTCGTGCCCCATAGAGATGCCGTCAGAGACGGAGATGGTGCCGAATTGGAGCGGGTACCCGCCACCGGAGTGCACACCCTCTTTCGCGCCCTGAGCGAGGCGGTCCAGGCTCAGGTTGCAGGGGGTGATCTCGTTCCAGCTCGAGGCGATGCCGATCTGGGGCTTGTCCCAGTCCTCGTCACCCATACCGACCGCGCGGAGCATTCCGCGGGAGGTGGTGGCTTCGATGCCGTCGGTGACGACCCGGCTCCGAGGTTTGATGTCAATGGTGCTGTCGTGCGGGGCCATGCACGAAGTCTATTCCTGCGCGTGGCGCCGCTGATCCGCGAGCTCGGCCAGGGTGGCGGCCATCGCGGGGATGTCGGGCACGCTCACTCGAGCCGCCGTCTCGCCGTCGCCCACGTGGATGCCGAGATCCTGCGACTGCAGGCTGCGCAAGGCATCCTCGTCGGTCGTGTCGTCACCGGCGAACAGCACGGCGTCGGCGTGAACCCGCTCGCGGAGGTTCGCGATGGCGCTGTCTTTCCCCTCGTGCCGGAAGGCGTACTCGACGATCTTCTTGCCGGTCCGGCGACGCCAGTCGGGGGCTGCGGAAGCGACCATCTCATCCACGGCGGCTGCTGCCTTCTCCCCCGCCTCCTCAGTTGCGTTGCGGGTGTGAACACCGAACCCGAAGGTCTTCGGCTCGATCCACACGCCCTCGTAGTCCGAGGCGATCTCTTCGGCGCGGGCGCGCAGCAGATCGCGGAGACCGCGCTCGGCGTCATCCTCGGCGGGCTCAACCGGCCCCTCGCCGGGGAACCAGTATTCAGCACCGTGGGAGGCAGCGAGAGTGATCGGTGAGTCATCCGTGTGCTCGGCAATGATCCGCAGGTCGACGAGGCTGCGCCCCGACACGAGGGCTACCACCGTGTTCGGCAGCGCGGCCAGCGCATGGACCGCGTCACGGGCCGCGGGCAGCATCCGCGCTGTCATCGGGTCCTCCACGTGCGGCGAGAGTGTGCCGTCGAAATCGAGGGCGACCAGCAGGGTCGGGACACCCGCGACGGATGAGAGGGCTTCGAGCACCGGGGCGGGGAGGGCGTCGGAGACGGGATTGGCGTCGGGATTCGTCATCTCGGTTCTTTCCGTTCGGGTGATCGGGCGGGACAACTCGCGGTCAGGAAGGACAACTCGCGTGAGGGAGGGACAACTCGCGGTCAGGAAGGACAACTCGCATGGGGGAAGGACAACTCGCGGTTAGCGCTTCGCCGCCGCGAGAGCCTCGAGGAAGGACTTGGACCAGTCGCTCACGTCGTGATCGAGCACGCGGCGGCGAAGCGTGCGCATCCGGCGGCCCTGTTCGGTCCCCGGCATCTCGACGGCGCGCATGATGGCATCCTTCATACCGTCGATGTCGTGGGGGTTGATGCGGATCGCCGACCCCAACTCGTCGGCAGCCCCGGCGAACTCGCTCAGCAGCAGCACCCCGCGGTTGTCGATGCGGCTGGCGACATATTCCTTCGCGACGAGGTTCATACCGTCGCGCAGCGCCGTCACGAGCATGACGTCGGCGGCCAGGTACAGCGCGACCATCTCTTCGCGCGGGAAGGCCTGGTGCAGGTACCGGATGGCGGTGTGGTCCATCGTGTCGAAGTCGCCATTGATGCGCCCGACCGTCAGTTCGATCTCGTCGCGCAGTTGGATGTAGGCCTCCACCCGTTCGCGGCTGGGGCTTGCGACCTGCACGAGGGTCGCGTCTTCGACGCTGAGTCTGCCGTCTTCGAGGAGCTCACCGAACGCCTTGAGGCGGTGTCGGATGCCCTTGGTGTAGTCGAGCCGGTCGACCCCGAGCATCACGGTCTTGGGGTTGCCGAGGCTCTCGCGGATCTCCTTGGCACGGGCTTGGATGTCGGGGCGCTGCGCGAGCTCGATGTACGACTCCGCGTCGATCGAGATCGGGTACGCCTTCGCGAGGACGTTTCGCGTACTGCCGTCCTCGAGGGGAACCGTGATGCCCGAGGCCTTGGTCGTGTAGTGGAACTGGCGCCTGACGGCCCGGGCGAAGTTGCCGGCATCCGCCACCCGCTGGAACCCGACGACATCCGCGCCGAGGAGTCCTTCGATGACCTGTCGACGCCACGGCAGCTGCGAAAACAGGCCGTATGCCGGGAACGGGATGTGATGGAAGTAGCCGATCGTGAGGTCGGGACGCATCCGGCGCAGCATCGCCGGCACGAGTTGCAGCTGGTAGTCCTGAACCCAGACCGTCGCGCCCTCGGCGGCTGCGGTGGCCGAAGCTTCAGCGAACCGTCGGTTGACGTCGACGTAGGCATCCCACCACACGCGGCGATACCGCGGCGCGGCGATCACGTCGTGATACAGCGGCCAGATCGTGTCGTTCGAGAACCCCTCGTAGTAGTTCTGCACCTCGTCGGCGCTGAGAGTAATGGGGACGAGATGTGTGCCTTCGAAGTCGAAGGGTTCCAGTTCGAGCCCCGGCTTGCCGGCCCACCCGACCCAGGCACCCTCGGTCTTGCGCATCACGGGCTCGAGCGCTGTGACCAGACCACCGGGAGAACGCCGCCATCCGCCGTCGTCATCACGGTCCACAGGGAGGCGGTTGGCTACGACGACGAAATCAGCTTGCGACACGCGAGCTCCTTCACAATGGCGGACGCGGGCACTTCCAGGCTAGTCGCTTCGCCGGGTTGACCCCCGGGGGTGGACAGCGGCGAGCTGATGTGTAGCGTGGTTCGCATGGGCAAGTACCTCTTTGGCACCGGCATCATCGGAGCAGTCATCTCAGGCTTCTCGCTCCTTCGCGCGCTCCGGGAGGACACCTTCACCTGGCGTACCGCGCTGGCGTGGATCAACTGGGGCATCACCGTTGCTCTGGCGATCGGCGCGATCGTCGACATGCGTCGCATCGACCAGGGAAAGCCCGTTCCGGCCGACTCCCCCGCCGCGCGACGCCTCGAAGACTAGCCGCGGGAACGACCGAGCGGATGCCGAAACTGCGGCATCCGCTCATCGCATGTCGGCGTTGGTTGCGTGACAGGGTTCGCTCAGCGCTTGAGGATCAGCGCGTCACCCTGGCCACCGCCACCGCACAGCGCGACAGCTGCCGTGCCGCTCCCGCGATGCAGCAGCTCGTGGACGGCATGAACCACAAGTCGATTGCCCGAGGCCCCGATCGGGTGACCGATAGCGATGCCGCCGCCGTGGATGTTGACGACGTCGTCGGGAAGTCCGAGTTCTGCCTGCGAGCGCGCAACCACGGCACCGAACGCTTCGTTGATCTCGACGAAGTCCAGATCGGCGGCGGCGATCCCCTCCCGCTCGCAGGCGGCGAGGATCGCCCGCGCGGGCTGGGCGTGAAGGGTGTTGTCGGGGCCCGCGACCTGACCCGCCGACCCGAGGACGGCAAGGACCGGCCACCCGTTCTCGTCCGCGTGCGCTCGGCTCGTGACGATCACTGCCGACGCGCCATCGGAGATCTGTGACGAGTTGCCCGCCGTGATCGTGCCGTCCTTCGAGAACGCCGGACGAAGCCCCGCGAGGGTGTCGACAGTCGTCTCGGGGCGGATGCCCTCGTCGCGGGTGACCAGCTTCGGTTCGCCCTTGCGCTGCGGAATCTCCACCGGAACGATCTCGTCGGCGAATACGTCCGCTTCCCACGCGGCTGCCGCGCGTTGGTGAGAGCGAGCGGCGACGGCATCCTGGTCTTCGCGCGTGACCTCGTAACGGGCGTTGTGGCGCTCGGTGGAGCCGCCCATGCTCTCACGGTCGAAGGCGTCGGTGAGGCCGTCGTGAGCCATGTGGTCGAGCACCTCGATCGATCCGTACGACCAGCCCTCGCGCGAGCCCATGAGCAGGTGCGGTGCCTGCGACATCGACTCCATCCCCGCCGCTACGACGACCCGGGCATCGCCGAGGCGCACCATGCGGGCGGCATCGATGACAGCGGTCAGTCCCGACAGGCACACCTTGTTGATCGAGGATGCGTGCACATCCCAGCCGATGCCGGCGCCGATCGCGGCCTGGCGCGCGGGGTTCTGACCCGCGCCCGCGGGCAGCACCTGCCCGACCAGAACCGCATCGACGGCCTCGGGGCTGATCCCGGCTTTCTCAAGCGCGCCGCGGATCGCGATGCTGCCGAGCGCCGTGGACGGCAGCGATGACAGCTGCCCCTTCAACCGGCCCTGCGGGGTGCGCGCGGCACCGACGATGACGACATCCTCGTGGTTCATGCCTCCACCTTAAGGTTGCTCGAAACGGTGATCTCGGGCTCTGTCGCAGCCGCGACATCCGCAACGCTGACGCCCGGCGCGAGCTCGACGAGGACGAGGCCCTCGGGTGTCACGTCGAGAACCGCGAGGTCGGTGATGATGCGGTCGACGACGCCTTTGCCCGTCAGCGGCAGCGAACAGTCGTTGACGATCTTCGGCGTGCCATCTTTGGCGACGTGCTCCATGAGGACGATCACCTTCGCTGCACCGTGCACGAGATCCATCGCGCCGCCGGGGCCCTTGACCATCTTTCCGGGGATCATCCAGTTGGCAAGATCTCCGGAGGCCGACACCTGCATCGCACCGAGGATGGCGGCATCGATCTTGCCGCCACGGATCATGCCGAAGCTCGTCGCGGAATCGAAGAACGCGGCGCCCGGCAGGGTCGTCACCGTCTCTTTCCCGGCGTTGATGAGGTCGGGGTCGACATCATCTTCCTGCGGGTAGGGCCCGACGCCCAGGATGCCGTTCTCGGATTGCAGCACGACGGTGACGCCGTCGGGAACGTAGTTGGGCACGAGGGTCGGCAGTCCGATCCCCAGATTGACGTAGGCGCCGTCGGCGAGCTCCTGGGCGGCGCGGGCAGCCATCTCATTGCGGGTGAGTGCCATCTCAGGCTCCTTCCGGGGTCACCGAGACGGTGCGTCGCTCGATGCGCTTTTCGATGTCGGAACCGACCTCGACGATGCGGTGAACGTACACGCCGGGCAGGTGCACGGCATCCGGGTCGATCTGGCCCGGCTCGACCAGCTCCTCGACCTGCACGATGCAGATGCGGCCGGCCATCGCCGCGAGGGGGTTGAAGTTTCGAGCTGCCTTGTTGAAGACGAGGTTGCCGTGACGGTCACCACGCAGCGCGTGGACGAGGGCGTAGTCGGTGACGATCGCTTCCTCGAGCACATACTCACGCTCGCGCCCCGACACCTCGAAGGTGCGGACATCCTTCACCGGCGAAGCGACGGCCACGCCGCCTGACCCGTCATAGCGCCGAGGCAATCCACCCTCGGCTACCTGGGTCCCCACGCCGGTCTGCGTGTAGAAGGCGGCGATCCCGGCGCCGCCCGCGCGGAGCTTCTCGGCGAGCGTGCCCTGCGGCGTCAACTCGAGCTCGAGTTCGCCAGAGAGGAACTGCCGCTCGAACTCCTTGTTCTCGCCCACGTACGACGAGATCATCTTGCGGATGCGCTTGTCGGCGAGCAGGATGCCCAGGCCCCAGTCATCCACCCCGCAGTTGTTGGACACGATCGACAGGTCGCCGACGCCGCGCGCGTGCAGCGCCTCGATCAATGCCATCGGGTTGCCCGACAGTCCGAACCCGCCGACGGCGAGGGTAGCGCCGTCGGGGATGTCGGCCACGGCTGCGGCCGGCGACTCCCACGTCTTGTCGATCACGGATGAACTCCTTCGGTCTGCCGGTTCGGGTGCGGGGCGCATCATGAATGGCTCGCCGCACCACCATCGTCTCCGCCTGGCGCCCGCCGACGCCAGCATCCGCTTGCGATGTGGACATCACCACGACTACCGTCCACATCATGGACAGCCCTCCCTCCGTACCGGGCGCGCAGGCAATCGCGCGCGCGGCATCTCTGCTGCGCTTGGTGTCGGCAGGAGGCGCTGCGGGCCTCACCGTTTCGGAGCTGGCCCGTCGGGCGGATCTCACCCGCCCGACGACCCACCGACTCCTCACGGCGCTGCGCCACGAGGGGCTCGTCGACCAGGACGAAGCACTCGGCACCTGGATGCCGGGGCCCGAGCTCTACCTGATGGGTACGGCCGCAGCATCCCGGTACGACATCACGAGCCTCGCTCGCGACATCGTGCGCTCGCTCGCCGTCCGCACCGAAGAAAGCGCCTTCCTCTCGGTGCGACGCGGCGACGAGACAGTGTGTCTGTTGCGCGAGGAGGGGAGCTTTCCCATCCGATCCTTCGTACTGTCCGAGGGTGTGCGCTTTCCCCTGGGCGTCGCGTCGGCGGGGCTCGCGATCCTCTCCTTCCTTCCAGACCACGATGTGGACGCATACTTCGAGCGGCATCCTGAGCTCCCGGAGCGGTGGGGTGCCGCTCACGCCCCGACGCGGCTTCGGGGCCGTCTGCGCGAGACGCACGAGCGCGGGTACGCCGTCAACCCGGGCCTGATCGTCGAAGGAAGCTTCGGCGTCGGGGCCGCTGTTTTCACACGCGAAGGGCACCCGCAGTGGGCGTTGAGTCTCACGGGAGTCGAGTTCCGATTCGGACCCGACCGGCTCCCCGAGCTCGGCCGCATCCTGCTGGCCCACGCGCACCAGCTGACGACACGCGTCGCGGCATCCCGGGGCTGAGACCGCCCGGGCTGCCGCAACAGGCGCTGTCAGCCGCGCTCAGGCGACCTCCGGATTGACCTGCGCCTCCAGCGCGGTCTGTTCACCGTACGACGACTGTCACCGTGGCGAGGCGGGCGAGTACCTGCTGGCTGGTGGATCCGAGCAGGAAACGCGCAACTCGGCCGTAGCCATGTGACCCGATGACGGTAAGGCGAGCTTGCGAGGCGAGTCGATTGATCAGCGTGTCCGGACTATCACTCCTCTCGACCACGCGGCGCACGTCCAGGTCGGGATACAGCTGCGGAATACCGGCGATCGAAATCGCGAGCGCTTCCTCGGTGAGCTTCTGCATGATCTGGAGGTAGTCGTCAGGGTATGACCGAACGTAGAGGGGAAGCGCCACCGGAGACCAGCTGCTCACCGCGGTGAGCGGTTCTCCGGATCGGTCTGCTTCGACGGCGGCGAAGGCGATAGCGAGCTCGGAAACGTCTGACCCATCGACGCCAACGATCACCCCGGACCGGCCAGTGAGGTCGAGGTCGGGCACGACGACCACGGGGCACTGTGCGGCGGCGGTGATGCGGATCCCGTGCGGACCTCGAGCCGGCCCTGATAGCGGGCCGCGGTAGTCGCTACCGATGACCAGCAGCGCGGCATCCTTCGAGGCTTCGATGAGCTGTTCGACCGGCTTGCCGCGTGCGACACGTGTCCGGGCGGGCACGCCACGTGCACGCACACGCTCGGCCTCTTCATCCAGCATGTTCTGTGTCAGCTCGAGCGCATGATCGATGATGTTGCCTTCACCGATGACACCGGCGGCACCGCCGACGATCGACACCAGTTCGAGCCGGTCGCCCCTGATCGTCGCCCGCTCGGTGGCCCAGTCGACGGCGCGGCGCGATACCGCAGCATCCGTCACCCCGACGATGATCTTCTCCTGCATCTCGTACTCCTTTGTTCGGGCCCGGAGTCCGGTTGGCGCTGTCGCGCCCCGGATCTGCTGATCGCAGCATCCCCTGCCGGGCGCCACTCGGGTAGGGGCGGAGGTCCCATCGGCGGGGACCATGGGCCCTACCTCACGTCCGCCTGGTTTGGCACGGTGGAAGGAACGCCCGGACGAGGAGTGACGGGAGCAGAATCAAATGTCCGCTGTGAGCCGCGAAGGGTCTCGGGAGCCTCATGCGCCGCGGGGACGGACACCGGCTGAACTCACCCATCACCCGGCCGCGGCATCGGGTTCGCCGAACGATCCCCATGGTCACCCTGCCGGTGTCGTGCTCGAGGGACTCGAAACGACTCGTGCGGGGCTCGCCTCGGGGGAGGTAGACCGGCGCCATGCGCACTTCGGGCCGAACAGTCTGCCAGAACCGTCGCCGACGCATCCGGTCTTGCGGTTCCTGGCGCAGTTCAACAACGCAATCATCTACGTTCTGCTTGCGGCTGCGGTGATCAAGCTCGCGTCGCGTGACTATATCGACGCGTCGGTGATCCTCGCGGTCGCACTTATCAACGCGATCATCGGGTTCGTCCAGGAGGGGCAAGCCGAGAAGGCCCTGCGCGGAATCCGCAAGATGCTCTCGCCGCACGCCACCGTGCGGCGAGATGGCAGCTGGCACGACATCGACGCTGCCACGCTGGTCATCGGCGATATCATTCGAGTCCACGCCGGCGATCGAGCGCCCGCGGACGCAAGGCTGGTCGAAGCGCGTGATGTGCGGGCAGATGAGGCTGCGCTGACGGGCGAAGCGGTTCCTGCGGCCAAACACACCGACACTGTGCCGCACGATGCCGCCCTCGGCGACCGGCACAATATGCTACACGCCGGATCGATCGTGGTCGCCGGACGAGCTGTGGCCGTGGTCACCGCGACCGGAATCCGTACTGAACTCGGCCGTATCCAGCAGCTGGTTCGCGATGTCGAGCGCACGGACACCCCGCTCATCCGCTCGATCAACCGGCTCGGACGTCAGCTGACGGTCACCGTGCTCGTGCTGGTCGTCGTGATGGTCGCGCTCGGATCGATCCTGCACGGGAACTCCCCGGAGTTGCTACTATCGTCCGCCATCGCATTTGCGGTGGCCGCGGTGCCGGAGGGGCTGCCGGCGGTAGTGACGATCACCCTTGCACTGGGCGTGCGGCAGATGGCTGCACAGCGGGCGATCACCCGCCGACTGGCTGCGGTAGAGACCCTCGGGTCGGTCACCGTAATCTGCTCCGACAAGACCGGCACGCTGACCAAGAACGAGATGACCGTGAGGGCCGCCACCACCGCGGCCGCCCGGTACACGGTCACCGGCGAAGGCTACGATCCCACGGGAGCGATCCTGCGAAACGGCGACCTGGATTCCGCGGGTATGCCGGATCTGCGCGAATTGGCGCTCGCGCTCACCCTGTGCAACGACGCGCGGCTCGACCACACAGAGACCGCCGGGTGGCGGGTCGTGGGGGATCCCACCGAAGGCGCACTGATCACCCTGGGTCGCAAGGCTGGCATCGACGCCTCCGACTTCGCGCGCCAGGACGAGATCCCGTTCGAAGCCAGCGTGAAGTACATGGCCACCCTCAACCGATCGATCGCGGGAAGGCAAGTCATCTTCGTCAAGGGTGCGCCCGACCGTCTGCTCACCCTTTGCGAGCACCAGCGAGCCACCGACGGAGGGAAGGACCCGGTGGAGCACGACCGGTGGCAGGCGCTCGTCGACGAGTACACCGCGCAGGGAATGCGGGTCCTCGCCGCAGCTCGTCGTGACGTGTCACCGGATGTCCTGACCGTCGAGTCTGAGGATCTTCGCGGACTGGTGCTGCTGGGCATCGTCGCCATCGCCGACCCGCCACGACCCGAAGCGACGGCCGCGATCGCCGAATGCCAGGAGGCCGGCGTGAGCGTGAAGATGATCACCGGTGACCACGCCCGCACCGCGCATGCCATCGCCGCCGAGATGGGGGTCGTCGACGACGGCGCGACAGTGCTGACCGGGGCCGAGATCGACGGGATGGACGACGTACAGCTGCGGGATGTCGTCGCGGACGTCGACGTGTACGCGCGTACCAGCCCAGAACACAAACTGCGCATCGTCGCTGCACTCCAGTCCCGCGGTGGCGTGGTCGCGATGACCGGTGACGGAGTCAACGACGCTCCCGCGCTGAGCCGAGCCGACGTCGGCGTCGCCATGGGAATGAAGGGAACAGAAGCCGCCAAAGACGCCTCCGATATCGTCCTCGCCGATGACAACTTCGCCACCATCGAGCGAGCCGTACGCGAAGGCAGACGCGTCTACGACAACCTGCGCAAGTCCGTGGTCTTCATCCTCGCCACGACACTCGGGCAAGCCCTGGTCGTCTTCACCGCCGTCGTGGTTGGCTTCCCCGACCCTCTGCAGCCCACTCAGATTCTCTGGGTGAACCTCGTTACCGCCGTTACCCTTTCTCTCGCCTTCGCCTACGAACCAGTCGAGCCCGGAACGATGAAACGACGACCCCGGTCCGCCGGCGAGTCGATCCTCTCAGGAAAGCTGCTCATGCTCGCGGGAATGGGCATTGTGGTATCAGCCGCGACGATCATTGCCTTCTTCGCCGAACTCGCTCGCGGTGCTGACCTCGAGACGGCGCGCGCCGAAGCAGTGACAGTACTCGTGGTCGCTCAGGTGGCCGTGTTGTTCAACGTTCGCCTCCTACGCCGATCGAGCTTCACCCTGCGTGCACTCACCGGGAATCACGCGATTTGGATCTCCATCGCCATACTTGCCGCACTCCAGACGGGATACACCTACCTGCCACCGTTCCATGCGTGGTTCGGCTCCGTCCCGCTAAGCCTCGCGCAATGGGCGACCGCGATTGGATATGCCCTTGCGTGCTTCCTCGCCATCGAGGTGATAAAGGCAATCGGACGAGTCCTTGCTGCTGCACGCAACCGCCGATTCGCCTTCGAGTCAGCACGCGGCCGCCAGTGATCGATCCACGACGTCACGCAACGCTGCGCGGCGGTGCTGGTCACGCAACGCTGCGCGGCTGGGCGAGCACCGAACGCACCGCCTCACCGACGACGCGCGCACCCTGCTCACTCATCACGATCGTGTAGTGGTTGAGGTCATCGAGCCGCGTGTGCTCGATGCTCGGATACGTCGCGAGGACCCCCTCGAGGTACTCCGGTGCGTACAGCCCCGGCTCCTCACCCTGCAATCCCCGCGGCACCGTGATAAGGGTTGTCGGATGCTGCAGATCGGCGAGTGCGTCCGGCAACGAAGACCCCGTGTTCATGTCGATGGTGTCGTCGACCATCGTCTCGTAGCTTGTGGCCGGTCGCAGCATCCCGGACCCGTCATCGACGAGGTCGTAGGCGAAGTAGCTCTCGAGTTCGGGCGACCACGCCTGCGCGAAGGCGGGGTGGGGCCGCCAGAACTCGAGATAGTCATCGATGGATCCGAACCGCATCGACAGGCGCGCCGCGGTGGGGCCGAGGACATGCGCGACGACGGCATCCGCATCCAACCCCGGTGGAACGTCGAGGGGCAACCCACCATCGACAAGAAGCAGGCTTTCGACCCGCGACGGATGCCGGTGAGCGAACACGACAGACACGAAAGCGCCCATCGAATGCCCGACGACCGGGATTTTCTCAATGCCGAGGTGATCGAGCACAGCGGCCAGGTCGTCCGCGTGCGCAGCAAGCCCAGCTGGCCCGGCTACCTCGTTGCTGCGTCCGCGCCCACGAAGGTCTGGCGCGATCGCGCGAATCCCGGGAAGCTCCTCGACGACGAACGGCCAGGCCAGGTGCGACGAGGTGACGCCGTGGACCAGCAGCACCTGGCCGGTCTGCGGGGCCACCGGATCCCAGACACCAACGTGCAGGTCACCCCCGGGGACGACGACGTCGACAGTGCGATAGGTGTGCGCGCTCATCGTGCGGTCCACCCGCCGTCCATCGTGTAGGAGGCGCCAGTGACCATCCCGGCCTTGTCTGAGACGAGCCAGCCGGCCAGGGATGCAACTTCGTCAGACTCCACGAGACGCTTGACGGCGGTCTCGGTGAGCATGATCTTCTCGACGACCTCGTCTTCGGGGATACCGTGCACCTTCGCCTGGTCGGCGATCTGCTTCTCGACGAGCGGGGTTCGCACATAGGCCGGGTTGATGCAGTTGCTGGTGACACCGTGCGGGCCGCCCTCAAGCGCTGTCACCTTCGACAGTCCCTCCAGGCCGTGCTTTGCCGCGACGTAGGCGACCTTGTAGGGACTGGCGCGCAGCCCGTGGGCGCTGGAGATGTTGACGACCCTGCCCCATCCGTTCGCGTACATGTGCGGCAGCGCGGCACGCACCAGCAGGAACGGCGATTCGAGCATGAGGCGCATCATCATCCGGTAGGTCGCCGGGTCGAACTCGGCGATGGGACTCACCCGCTGGATGCCGGCATTGTTGACCAGGATGTCGACCTCGAGGCTCAGGTCATCGAGCGCTTCGGTCTCGGAGAGGTCGACGACCCAGGCTTCGCCGCCGATCTGTTCGGCAGCCGCGTGAGCGGCGTCCGCGTTGAGGTCGGCAACGACGACACTTGCGCCCCGAGAGGCGAACTCTGTCGCGCATGCGAAACCGATGCCGCTCGCGCCGCCGGTGACCAGGGCGCGTCGCCCCGCAAGGTCGTTCTCGGTCATCGAGGCTCCTCCTTCTTCGGTTCCGCTCGGGGAGCGAGCGCGTTGTCGATGAGCGTCGACATCGACGCCATCACGGCGGGGTCCAGCTCGGCAGGCGGCCTGCCCTCGGCATCCCGTTCCCAGAGCAGGAACCGCATGCCGATGAGCTCTCCCATGCCCATGAGCGCCCACGCCGTGACCTCGGGATCGAGCGCGCGATCGACATCCCCGCTTCCCTGGGCGGCACGGAGCCCCGCCTCATACCCCTCGACGATGCGCGTGTAATGCAGTCGCAGAGTGTCGGGTGAGACGAACTCTGCCTCGCGCACAACCCGGTACAACGCGGGATGCGCCGCAGTGAAGCGGAAGAACCCGGCAAACCCCGCGCGTTCGGCTTCAAGACGGCTCGACGCTCCTGCCATCGCCTCCGACATCGAGTGCCGTACCCGCCGGTTCAGATCGATCACGAGTGCTTCGAAGATCGTCTGCTTGCTGTCGAAGTACAGATAGAACGTTCCGAGCCCGATACCGGCGCGCTCGGTGATCTTGACGATGGATGCCTCGTGGTACCCCTGATCGGCGAACACCGTCTCGGCCGCCTCGAGCAGCCGGCTCCGCGTGGCCTCGCCCCGCTTGGTCAACGGCCGGCCTGTCGCCGACGAGACCGGCGTGACGTCCTCGTCCTCAATGGGAACGCTCATGCGACACCTCCTGAGTCGATGCCACGGTCGCTCTGGCACGCTCACGCAGCCGCGACCTCGCCAACTTGTCGATCGAGGATCGGGGCAGTCGTTCGACGACCTCGACGGCAATGGGGACTTTGAAGGCCGCAAGGGTGCGCCGGGCGTGCGCGAGGATCTCGTCGCGAGAAATGACCGCTCCCGCGCGAATCGTGACGAAGGCGACGCCCCGTTCGCCCCACACCGGATCGGGGACGCCGACCACGGCTGCGCCGCTCACCAGAGGGTGCAGACACAGCGCGTGCTCGACCTCGGCGGGGGCGACGTTCTCGCCGCCGGAGATGAAGATGTCTTTGAGCCGGTCGACGACGGTGAAGACGCCGTCTCGGTCGCGGTGGACGAGATCGCCGGTGCGCAACCAGTCGCCGTGCATGGCCCGCGCGGTGGCATCCGGGTCACCGAGGTAGCCCGCGAACACGCTCGGTCCTCGGACCCAGAGCTCCCCCGTCGCGTCCCCGCGGAGCGGAAGCAGCGTGTGGGGGTCGACGACCTGGACGCTGACGTGAGGATACGGTCGCCCCACCGCGCCCTCGTGGCCGCCGGCGCTGCCGGTCGGGCAGTGCAGCACATTGGGGCCTGCTTCGGTGAGTCCGTAACCCTGGACCAGCTCAACGCCGCGGGCGTGCCACGCGTCTCGAACCGCGCTGGGTAGGGTGGCTCCACCCACGAGCGCGAGGCGGATCGACGACAGATCGCTGGCGTCCCACCCTCGGGATTCGGCGAGCATCGCATACTGCGTCGGAACGCCCATCATCGCGGTGACCCGGCGCTCTCGGATGAGCTGCAGCACGCGCTCGGTGTCGAACGAACGCTCCAGCACGACAGTCGCGCCGCCCCACCACGCGAGCAGCGGCTGGCAGTTCCACGCCGCAACGTGGAACTGCGGCAAGACGGTGAGAACGACATCCCCCTCACCCAGTGGCAGCGCGCGCCCGAGGGCCAGGTTGTTCCAGAAGCAGTTGGCGTGGGTGAGGATGACGCCCTTGGGCGCAGCTTCGCTCCCCGACGTGAACACGATCAGCAAAGGGTCATCGTCGCGGACCGCGCGGGCTGGCCGCGGGTCGCGCGCCGGGGGGACGGCGCGCTCAATGCCGGCAGTCCCCAGGGCGGCAACCAGCGGAGGCTCCGCCAGTTCACGGATGGCGTCGGCCGCGGACGCGGCGAACTCGTCATCGACCACCAGCAGCTGGGGGTCGCTGCGGCCGAGCGTGTCGACGAGCTCACGCGTGCTCTGACGCCACGAGAGCGGAACGAACGCGACACCGACAAGCGCGCATCCGAAGAAGAGCACGACGTGGTCGATGGAGTTTCCCACGAGCGTTGCGATGCGCGTTCCCGGGCCGAAGCCCGCTCCTGCGAGGCTCTCGGCGAGTTCTCGCGCCCGGTCGGCCAGCTCGCCGTAGGTGATCGTCACCCCGCGATCGTCGATCGCAACACGATGCGGTGTGTGCGCGGCGCGCTCGACCAGCCACCGGCCGATCGTGTGCGACTCGTCTTGTACGTCGTTGCTCACGCTCGAACCTCCGAGGCACCGACCGCATCGGCATCTGCCTCCGCGTCGTCGATGCTCCGCAGACTATCGCGCACGTGACGTTCGCCGTGACGACGACGCCACCAGCCATCGATCGTGCCGGCGATGCCCCCGGGGAGGAACATCACCACGATGATGAACAGCGCACCGAGCAGGAACAGCGGCTCCGACAGCGGAATGCGCAGGAAATCCGGGAGCGACTCGATGGCCTCGGACCCGGCGAGGACCGTGAGCCGCTGATCGAGCAGGGTGTACAGCACTCCCCCGACGATCGCACCCCACCGGAATCCGACCCCGCCGAGGACGACCATGACCAGCACGGTGATGGTGAGATCGGCGGAGACGGACCGCGGCACCGTTCCCGACTGCAGCAGCATGTACGCCACCCCGGCAAGGCTCGCGAGCACCGCGGCGATCACGAAGACGATGAGTCGCACCCGGTAGGGCCGAAGGCCCAGGACCCGCACCCGCTGCTCGTTCTCGCGGGTGGCCCGGGCGAGGTGCCCGAGGCGAGAGGTGTCGACCCAGAGCGTCACCAGGTACACGATCACCAGCACCGCCAGGGCGAACCAGTACAGGTTTCGCGTGTTGATCACGCCGACGAGGAAGTCCGGGACCTGGTCGGTGTTCAGGCTCAGACCCTCCTCACCGCCGGTGATCGCGGAGTTGCGACGCACGAGCACGGAGCCTGCCTGAGCGAAAGCGAGCGTGACCATCGCGAAGGGAATCCCTGAGACGCGCATCGCGACAGCACCCGTGACGAAGGCGATGATCATCCCGCCGATGAGGGCCGCGAACACGCCGGGAAAGAGCGGCACCCCGAAGTGCTCGAGCGCGATGCCGAGGCCATACGCGCCGGCGCCGAAGTAGAGCGCGTGCCCGAACGACAGCATCCCGGACGTGCCCAGCAGCAGGTTGTACGACAGCGCGAGGGATGCGAACACCATGCACAGCGAGAGCAGCGCCAGGGTTCCCGGCTGGTAGGTGGGGGTAGGCAGGATGCCGGGGATCGAGATGTTCAGGAGCGGCAGCACCGCCATGAAGATCACGAGCCCGACGCCGACGAGCGCCGGCCAGTATCGACGGATGCTCATGCCTTCCTCCCGAGGAGTCCAGAAGGTCGCACGAGCAGCACGACCGCCAGCAGGATGACGACGATGAAGTCTCCGGTGCCGCCGAGGTAGAAGTTCGCGAACTGCTGCAACACGGCAACCAGCACGGATGCCACTGCGGCCCCGGTCAGCGAGCCGAGACCACCGACGACCGTGACGATGAACGCGAAGATCAGCAGCGTGGATCCGAGGTGCGCTGACACGAACGTCGAGTAGTGCATCGCCAGCACGCCGCCGATGCCGGCAGCTGCCCCGCCGATCGCGAAGACGAGAGTGAAGGAGCGCCGCACGTCGATTCCGAGAGCCGTCACCATCGAACGGTTCTCGACGCCAGCGCGGATGATCATGCCGTACCGCGTCTTCTGGAGGAACAGCACCAGTGCTGCCAGCACGAGCCCCGCGGCGAGCATCAGGATCCAGTACACGTTGGGGATCCGGGCTCCGAGGATCTCGGTGGTCTCCTTGAGCCAGGGTGGACCCGAGATCGGAATCGCGTCGGTGCCCCACACCCCTTCGAACAGGGCGACCGCGGCGAATGAGAGTCCGACCGTGACGAGCACTTGCTCGATGTGTCGCTCATAGAGCGGGCGGATCAGCACGAGTTCGGTCAGGGTTGCAAACAGAGCGCCGACCGCAGCGCCGACAAGGATCGAGACGAGAAACGACCACCACGACTCGGTCCCGAGCGCCTGCGCGACCATCCATCCGAGGAAAGCACTCAGAGTCAGGAACGCCCCGTGCGCGAAGTTGAGCACGTGCATGAGGCCGTAGATCAGACTCAGGCCCGAGGCGACGAGAAAGTAGAGGGCCCCGAGACCGACACCGGTCACCAGGGTCAGGATGATGGTGCTCACGAGTGGGCCTCCGAGGACGGTGCAGGCTTGGGATCCGCGGGCCGCTCGGCATGAACACCGAGCAGTCGCTGGGTGAGCTCCTCGTCGTCGAGGATCTCGCGGGCGGGCCCGACGTGGACGACGCGGCCGCTGTCGATGACTATCGCGTCGTGCGCGAGTCGTTTGACGACCTCGAGGTTCTGTTCCACCAGCAGGATCGGCACCGTCTTTGCTGCCTCCTCGAGGGCGTCTGCAACCTCGGTGACGATCTTGGGGGCGAGCCCCTTGGTCGGTTCGTCGACCAGCAGCAGCTGGTTGTCGTTCATGAGCGCGCGGGCGACCGAGACCATCTGCTGCTGTCCGCCCGAGAGGGTGCCGGCCATCTGGTCGCGACGGTTCACGAGGTCGGGGAAGAGCTCGGCGACGAACTCACGGCGCGGATTGCGCTGCCGTTCGGCCAGGGCGAGATTTTCGGCGACCGTGAGCTTGGCGAACACCTCACGGTCTTCCGGAACGTAGCCGACGCCCCGCTTGACGATCCGATGGGTGGGGAGCGTGTCGATCCGCTCTCCGGCAAGGCGCACCTCGCCGCGGCGATGAATCAATCCCAGGATGCCGCGCAGCGTCGAGGTCTTGCCGACACCATTGCGTCCGAGGACCGCCGTGATGCCGGTGGCCGGGACCGAGAAGGTCACGCTCTCGACGACCGGCTGGCCGCTGATCGAGCAGCGCAGGTCGCTGACTTCGAGGATGGCGCTCATGCGGCGTTGCCCAGGTAGGCGCTTTGCACGAGCGGGTTGGCCATGATCTCAGCGGGTGAGTCGAACGCGATGATCGAGCCGAAGTACATCACTGCCACCTTTTCTACGAGCCCCATCAGTACGTCGATGTGGTGTTCGACCATGAGAACCGTGCATCCGGTTCTCGCCTGCAGCTCGCGGATGTTGTCGACGAGGCCCGCCACATCGCCAGATGCGACGCCAGCCATCGGCTCGTCGAGCAGCACGATCTTCGAATCCATGGCCAGGAGCACCGCGATCTCGAGCTTGCGCTTGTCGCCGTGGGAGATGTCTCCCGCCGGAGTGAGGAGCTTGTGGGTCAGGCCCACTTCTTCGAGATTCTGCAGGGCGCGCTGGGTTGCGGCATCCTTCTTCGCGCCACCGCTCTTCGATGGAAAGTGGAAGAGGGAGTAGTCACGCCCCACCGCGACCTGCGCGGCGAGCCGGACGTTCTCGAGCACGCTCAGCTTGGGGAACAGGCTCGAGGTTTGGAAGGTGCGCCCCAGTCCCGCCCGCGCCCGGGCAGGCACCGACATCCTCGTGATGTCTTCGCCGTTCATCAGGACCCGACCTGCTGTGGGGGTCATGATGCCGGAGACGACGTTGAACAGCGTGGTTTTGCCTGCGCCGTTCGGCCCGATGACGCCGACCAGGGAACCTGGGGCGACATCGAGGTCGACATCCTTCAGAATCGTCGCGCCGCCGATCTGCAGACCCAGCTTCTCCACCCGCAGGGCGGAGGGAGCCGGATGCTGCGCGGGCGCGGACGGAACCGGAGTGCTCATTGGTTCTGGGCCTTACTGCGCTTCGGCGGGGGCTACCGCGTCGGCAGGCACCGTGTCGATCAGCTCGGGAACGAAGCTGCCGCCGTCGGCGACGAGCTTGACCTGATACATCTCCTGCAGCAGCGCGTGGTCGCCAGCGCGCACCGTCAGCGTGCCCTTCGGACCGTCGAAGGAGTAGCCCTCGAGGGCTGCGATCATCGCGTCGACATCGCCCTGACCCTCATCGATCGCGTGCACGATCATGAGTGCCGCGTTGAAGCCGTCGGGGCTGAAGAGGTCGGGCGTGCAGCCGTCCTCTTCGAGCAGGCTGATCATCTCGGTGTTGACGGCGTTGTCGGGGGCGCCCGGGAAGTAGTAGTTCAGGAAGTTGATCTTTTCGGATGCCTCACCGTAGGCGCCGAACGTGGCGGAGTCACCGAGCCCGGTGACCACGGGAATCGCGTCGAGCACGCCCTGCTGGCTCATCGCCTGCCACATCGCACCCGAGGTCGCCCCAGCCCACGCGACGAACACGAGGTCGGGGTTGCCGGCGAGCACCTGCTGTGCGAACGGCGTGAACTCCGTGACGTCCTCGGCAACGAGCACCGAGTTGACCGTCGCGCCCTGGCCACCGAGGATCGTCTCGACCGCCGCGACGTTGCCCTGCCCGAACGCGGTGTCCTGTGCGAAGACGGTCACCGTCTTGCCCGAAATGTCGTCGAGGAAGGTTCCGGCGGTCGCGACATCCTGCGAGCTCTGGCGACCCGAGCGGAACGTGTAGTCGTTGATGCCGGTGATCGCGTCGGCAGCCGCGGGGCCGGAGATGTAGAGCACCTTGTTCTGGGCCGCCTGCTCGGCGACGGCGAGCGCAACACCCGATGATGCGGTGCCCGCGATGATGTTGACGCCGTCACCGATGAGTTCCTTCACGGCGGTCACTGCCTTGTCAGGATCACCGGCGTCGTCGCGGTATTCGACGTTGATGGTCGTGCCGTTGATTTCGTTGGTCCCGTCGGTCGCGTACGACATTCCGGCGCGGAACCCGCAGAGGTACTGCTCGCCGTAGCTGGCCAGCGGTCCACTTTCGCTCGAGACGATGCCGACAGTGACCTCTGAGGGTCCAGCCGTCTCGCCGCCGCCGGCGTCGCCGCCGGTTTGCGGCGCACAGGCCGCCATAACAAGGGCGCTGGTGGCGACCACCGTGCCCAGGAGCAACTTCTTCGTAACCCGCATCTGCGTGCCTTTCACCGTTGGAAGGGGGCATACCTGAAAGCCGATTCAGGTGGCACCTACAGTAAGCGACAGGCGAACAAGGGGCAAGTCGTGGCGGCGGAATGTCGGCATCCGTTACCGATTCGCGATCGGATCCGCATTACATGCCTTAGTTATATATATGAGGTATATAGTCGAGATCGTGACAGACGCCGGCCCCATCGAAACGATCATCAGCGCGGCCTACTCGCTGAGTCGCATCGCCGCACACCGCACCGGAAACGACACCCCCGCGGCGCAGTGGCGCGCTCTTGCCACCCTGGAGCGGGAGGGTGCGCTTCGGATCGGCGAACTCGCCTCGGCTGCGCGAACGACGCAGCCCGGGATGACGCGGCTGATCGGCCAGATGGCGGATGAGGCGCTGGTGACCCGATCCCCCGATCCCGATGACTCCCGGGCGACCGTGGTGCGCATCACCGCTGATGGACGAGCAGAGCTTGCGCGCTGGCGGGTGCAACTGAGCGAGACACTCGCTCCCCTCTTCGCCGATCTCACCGACGACGACCGTGCCGCGCTCGAGCGCACCGCTCAGCTGCTGCGCGAGCGCACGATCGATGTGCCCCTCAACACCTCAGGACTGAACCAATGACCGCATCCACGCACGCCCCGACATCCGCCTCGTCGGTCTGGCGCCAGCCAGCTCAGGTCTGGGCTGTCGCGTTCGCTTGCGTTGTCGCATTCATGGGGATCGGCCTGGTCGACCCGATCCTGCCGGCGATCGCCGCCTCGCTCGACGCAACGCCCGTGGAAACCGAGCTGCTGTTCACGAGCTATCTGCTGGTCACCGGGCTTGCGATGCTCGTGACCAGCTGGGTTTCGAGCCGCATCGGCACCAAGGCCACGCTCATGACGGGGCTCGGACTCATCGTGGTCTTCTCTCTCCTGTCGGCTCTGTCCGGCAGCGTCGACGCGATCATCGGTTTCCGCGCCGGCTGGGGGCTGGGCAACGCCCTGTTCATCTCGACGGCCCTGGCGACGATCGTCGGGGCCGCCGCAGGTGGGAGCGGCGCGGCGATCGTCCTCTACGAAGCGGCGCTCGGTCTGGGAATCGCGATCGGGCCACTCCTCGGCGGTCTTCTCGGTGAGGTCAGCTGGCGCGGGCCGTTCTTCGGTGTTGTGGTGCTCATGGCGATCGCCTTCATCGCGGTCGCCGTGCTCGTTCGCGGGACCGGCGAGCGCCGGGCTCCCATCCCACTGTCTGCGCCCATTCGCGCACTGCGCACCCCCGCCCTTGCCGTGCTGGCAACGGCTGCCCTGTTCTACAACATCGGGTTCTTCATCCTGCTCGCATTCTCGCCATTCCCCCTCGGGTTCGGTGCCATGGGCATCGGCCTGACCTTCTTCGGGTGGGGAGTTGCGCTGGCGGTCACGAGCGTCTGGGTCGCGCCGGCTTTGGCACGACGGATGCCGCGCACGACGATCATGCAGATCGTCCTGGTGCTGCTTGCCGTCGACCTGCTGGTCGCCGGGCTGCTCGTCTCGTCGGCGGCGGCGCTCGTCACCTGCATCGTCATCGGCGGCCTGCTTCTGGGCGTCATGAACACAGTGCTCACGGAGTCGGTCATGGAAGCCACAGATCACCCGCGAGCCGTCGCATCCTCGGCGTACTCCGCCGTGCGCTTTCTCGGTGGCGCTGCGGCTCCCCCGCTGGCCGCACTCCTATGGCACGCGTTCTCCGCGAGCGTTCCGTACTACGTCGCGGCCGTCGCGGTACTGCTGTCGGGGCTGATCATCCTGCTCGGGCGCGGCGCGCTTACCCGCATCGACGGTCACGTCGCCGATGCGCAAGAGGAAGGCGCCGCAGTGCTCATCGGAGACGCCGGCTGAGGCATCCTGCCGACGGGTTCGCTCGCGGACAGAAATGCGGCCCGGGGAGAAACTCTCACCCGGGCCGCCATCTTCGCGGTTACCCGAATACCGCGAAGGTGTTGCTCTGCTAACAAACCTACCCTTGGCGCCCACGATGCGAACGCTATGTGAGAGCACTCTCACGCGAGGCGGCCGGATGCGGCAGCACGACCTTCGCGGAACGAACACGCGACTGCGGAGAAAAGATGGTGCACCCCCAGGGACTTGAACCCTGAACCCACTGATTAAGAGTCAGTTGCTCTGCCGATTGAGCTAGAGGTGCAGAGGTTTGCGACGCTCAGATTGCGCGGCGAACCGAGGGTCAACTCTAGCATCACGATTACGTCACCGGGAAATCGCGCGAGGCGCTGCCGCCTATCCTTGATCCTGTGATCTCTTCCCCCGCGATGAACAGCTTCGACGCACCGTTCGACGGCGATCTCTCCGCAGAGCTCGACCTCGCGCTGCGGCTCGCGGATGCTGCTGACGCGGTGTCGATGGCCCGGTTCGACGCGGCTGATCTCGACATCCGTGTCAAGCCTGATGCCACGCACGTGACGGAGGCCGACCTGGCCACCGAGCGGGCAATCCGCGACATCCTCGAGGCCGAACGGCCAGCGGATGGGATCTTCGGCGAGGAGTTCGGGTCGTCGGGCAACGTGGCGCGGCAGTGGATCATCGATCCGATCGACGGCACAGCGAACTACCTCAAGGGCATCCCGATGTGGGCGACGCTGATTGCCCTGGCCGTCGACGGCGTTCCCCGCGTCGGCGTCGTCAGTCAGCCCGCGATCGCGCGCCGCTGGTGGGGCGCTACCGGGCTCGGTGCGTGGACCGCGAACCCATCGGGTGAAGCGACTCGGCTGCAGGTATCCGACATCGACTCCCTCGACAGGGCGAGCGTGAGTTTTCAGAGCATCGGGCAGTGGGACGAGGTCGGACGTGTCGAGGACCTCATCCGCCTGACCCGGGCCGTGTGGCGGGACCGCGGATACGGCGACGCCTGGCCTTACATGCTGCTGGCCGAGGGCCGCCTCGAGATGGTCGCCGAGTTCGGCGTGAAGGAGTACGACATCGCCCCCTACGTCCCGATTCTTCAGGAGGCGGGCGGCCGGTTCACGGCTGTCGATGGCACCCACACGCTGAGCGATCGATCTGGGCTGGCCACCAACGGCATCCTGCACGACGCGTTCATCGACCTGCTTCGCGGCGACGAGGCGGCGTCATGACCTCGCGGGCACTGCACGCGAGCCTCCTGGCTCCACTCCTGCTGGGCGCGCTGGCGCTTGCCGCATGCTCGGCCAGCGCCGCGCCCTCGCCCACTCCGACAACAACGGAGTCTGCCCCTCCCGCAGCGCCGGTCGAGACCCCGGATGCCTCCCCCAGCGCGAGCGCGGAGGCATCAGCACCGACGTGCGACACGCTCATCTCCTCCTCGCTCGTCGACGAACTCACCAGCTACGGGTGGACCTCGCGGGCCGACGATTTCCTCGTCGGCGCAACGGTCGTCGAGGGCGGCCTGCAGTGCACGTGGGCAGACTTCGACGGCCCCGCGACCGACAACCTGCTGGTCTTCGGGTGGGCCCCGATCGCTGCAAGTGAGGCAACGCGCCTGCAGACGGAGCTCATCAGTCAGGGCTGGCTGCGCGAGGACGGCGCCCAGGGCACCTACATCACGACAGACCCGCAGTACGCGGTCGCGGTCGATGAGGACGGGTACGGCATGACCTACCTGTTCGGCGACGGCTGGGTGACTGTCGCTTTGACCAAGCAAGGCCTCATACTGATCGAGCGACCCGACGCCTGAGTTCGCTCCGGTAGGGACGCGTGCTGTTCCGATAAAGTCAGAGGCACTGTCGCCTGACCCGAACGGACGGCATCGATGCCCGGACTGTCCCGCCGCCACTTCCTCACCGGCGTCGCAGCGCTCGCTGCCGCCACCGGACTCAACATCGACGTGCTCGGACGCGGCCTCGCCGCCCGTGCGCAGACCACTGCACAGACCGCTGCCGGCATCCCAACGACCCTGCAGCAGACGATCCTGCAGGGCAGCGTCATCCAGGGTTCGTACCGAGGACTGGTGACCGGGCCCGGCGAGCCCTATATCCCTCGTCTCGACATCCTGCGTGCCGCGCCCTCGAGCGCGCGCACGAGCGCGCGGCGGTCGCTGCTGTACCTCGGGCACCTCTCTGACCTCCACGTCATCGATGCGCAGTCCCCCGGGCGTATCGAGCCGATGATCGTGCAAGACCACTCGGCGTGGGGCTCCGCGTTCCACCCGCAAGACCCCCTCAGCCCGCACGCGACAGCGGCGATGGTGCAGGCGTTCTCGGATGCCCGGTACAGCCCCCTCACGGGCGCGCCCATGAGCGCCGCGATCGTCACGGGCGACTCCGCGGACATGCACTCCCACATGGAACTGCGGTGGTACATCGATCTCATGGACGGCCTGAGCGTCGACCCCGCCTACGCGAGTTCGACCTACCAGGGAGTGCAGGCCTGGGCCGAAGCCACCTGGGCGTACCGGCCCGGTGACCCGAGCGGCGGGGCCTTCGGCGACTACGGCTTCCCGCAGCTACCCGATCTGCTCGCGCAGGCGATCGCGAAGCCCGTGGACTCCGTGGGCCTGCCCGCCCCCTGGTACGCCGTGTACGGAAACCACGACACGCTGCTGCTCGGCACGTTCAATCTCAGCCCACAGCTGCACGCCCTGGCGATCGGCGCCCAGAAGTCCTACGCGCTCGAAGGCACCGCGGGAATGGCACTCGGCGGGTGGGCGGCTGCGACCGGCATCCTGCAACAGGCAGTCGATGCGCTGGGACTCGCGTGGGGGCGGCCCGGCTTCAAGGAGGTCGCCGCCAGCCCCGAGCGCTACCTGTTCGAGCAGCGCGAGTTCATGGCCGAGCACTTCAACACCCAACCGGCCCCCGGCCCCGTGGGGCACGGCTTCACCCAGCACAACCTCGACTCGGGCGAGACCTGGTGGTCAGCAGACCTCTCCCCGAACGTTCGCGGCTTTGGCCTCGACACCTGTAACCAGGTTGCCGGGCCCGACGGCGGGGTTCCCGACGTGCAGTTCCGCTGGCTTGAGGCGCAGCTGCAGCAGGCGCAGGCCGAGAAAAAGCTGGCGCTCATCTTCAGCCACCACAACAGCCTGACGCTCGAGAACAAGGCGCAGCGGTTCGATGATCCGCAGAAGCTCTATGGCGCCGAGGAGTTCGTCGCGATGCTGCTGAAGTACCCCGTGGTGATCGGATGGCTGAACGGCCATACTCATCTGAACCAGATCCTCGCGCACTCAGACGGCGAGCGCGGCTTCTGGGAGATCACGACGGCATCCTGCATCGACTTCCCGCAGCAGCAGCAGGTCGTCGAGATCGTCGACAACCGCGACGGCACCCTGTCGCTGTTCACGACGGTGCTCGATCATGCGTCCCCCGCCGTTCCCGGCTCCAGCGGCAGCGTCGCCGACCTCGCCTCACGCTCGCGCGAGTTCGCATCGAACGACTGGGCAGAAAGCCCGATGATGCGCCGCGGCTCGCCGCTGGATCGCAATACCGAACTCCTACTGAAGGCTCCGTTTGATCTCTCGCGAATCACGGATGCCGCACTCGAGAAGCAGCACCTGACCGAGAACGCGCGGATTCTGGCGTATGAGACGGAGCGTGGACTGTGAAGCGGCGACTGATCACGGCATCCGTGCTCGCAGCGAGCCTGATGGCGGTGGCCGGATGCTCGCAGGTCGAGGCTCTGGCGCCCGTCGGCGGCAACCACATGACCGAGATCCGGTACGCCGCTATCGACGTTCTGCTTGCGAAGAACATCGACGTGCTGGTTGCGCCCGTGTGTGAGCAGGACGGCGAGGCGGTGTCGTGCACGGGTGAGACGGCAGACGGCCAGGCGATCACCGTCACCTCGCCTGCCGACGCAACCGACACCGTCACGGTGACGGTCGGCGACGAGACGATCTACAGCGGGAAGTACTGGGACATCCTGGATGACGCCGTGCGGGGTGACCTGTGAGCACGTGGATGCTGCTCGGACGCGCCTGGCGGGTGTGGGTCCCTGTCGCCCTGCTGAACACCGCGGTGCAGGCGCTACTCGTGGTGCCGTTCGCGACGCCCGCGGCATCCGTGGTCTTCGTGCTGCTCGCGCTCGCGTCGCTCGCCGGAGTCGTAGCCAGCGTCGCGCTGATTGGTGCGGGGTACCGGGCGGCGCTCGGCGGCGGCAGACGTTGGCCAACCTGGGGCGAGTGGCTTGCGGTGCTGCTGCTCACGGTCGCCGTCTCGGCAAGCGCTCTGGTCGCCTCGTGGCTCGTGATCCCGGCGCTCGCAGTCGCCGCCATCCTGCTGCCTGCCGTCTTCGGGATTCCGCAGCGCACGGCGTGGGGCTTCGGCCTCTTCGCACGGGCGCCGCTGCGCGGCATCCTGCTGACACTCATGACGCTCGCGCTGGTGGCGCTGCTGTGGTTCGCCGCGCTCATGTTCGGCTTCTTCGTCACCGGCTGGGTCGGCGCTGCGCTGACCTGGCTGGTCTTCGGCGTGGTCGGCGCGTTCATCCTTGCGACGTGGTTCGCCACGCCGCACCGCGACCGGGCAGAGGCTAACCGCTAACGGATGCCTGCATCGGGCTGATCGAGAGATCGACCGACCCGAACGGGAAGGGGAAGAGGAATCCCCACGGACCGTCGGGGCTCCAGTCGCGAATGGGGAGAAGTCCGAACCAGACGAGCGAAACGACCAGCGACACCGCCGCGATAGCGAGGATCACAATGGTCGCGCGGTCGAGGATCCGCAGCGCCGCCGGGACTGTCTGTGCTCGTCGAATCACGAGAGTAAGCGCGACGATGAAGGTGAGCACAACGGCGATGATCACCACCGGGCTCGGCTCCAGCGTCAGCGAAATGCACTGCGGCACCGTGTCGGTCGGGTTGCCGTTCGAATCGATGTAGCCCCCGTCTGCCCCGATCCCGCCGGCACATGTGCCAGCGCTGCCTCGCGTGAACGTCACGTAGACCATGAGAGCGAGAGCCGTCACCGTCGCGACACGGCGGATGGCCGCGACGATCTCAACACCGGGGAGCACCGAGCTTCCGGTGACGGATGTCTGGGTGTCGGCATCCGTCATGACATCGCCAATCTGCCGAGGAGCATGTCGGCGGCGGACGATATCGCGCTGATCTGAAACGCGACGACCGCGAGGGCTCCCAGCGTGTACCAGAACAGGTACGGGCTGCGGCGTCGCAGGAAGAAGACCCAGAGCCCGACGATGGTCACGATGGCAACGGTGGCGCCAATCACCGTCGCGAATGCCATGCGAACGTAGTCCGCATCATCCGGCGAGGTCCGGGCAGTGGTCGCTATCGCGAGAATCGTCGGGATGATCACGACACCGAGCAGGAAGATCGCCGATGGCGAGTTCCATGCCCGATTCCGACGCACCCCGACCTGCGTCTGCGTATCGGTCATCGCCCCACCGTAACCCGGATGACCCCGGATACCGCAAGACACGGAAGAATCGAACCGTGAGCTCGTCGCTGTTTGCGCCACCTCGGTTTTCCGACCTCGCCGCTGCGGCGGCGGGCGAGAAGCCCCTGACCTGGCGGCAGCGTCGCGCCCGGTTCCGGCAGATCTGGGGGCTGGCTCGGCGCCACGGTCTCCTCCCCTTCCGCAAGCTCGACTTCAGCTACGACCCGGCTACTGCCGATCTTCGCGCGCGCCAGGCACGGGGGCTTCGCGAAGCGCTCGAAGAAGCAGGTGGCGGCTTCATCAAGGCCGGGCAGCTCCTCTCGACACGCGACGACATCCTGCCGACCGAATGGGTTCGCGAGCTCTCGCGCCTGCAGAAGGAAGTCAACCCTGCTCCGGCCGCGCAGATCGAAGAACTCCTCGAGCGCGAACTCGGCGAGCGTCGCAGCCGGTTCGCAACCTTCGACGTGGAACCGCTGGCTGCGGCATCCATCGCCCAGGTACACCGGGCGACGCTGGATGACGGCACCGTCGTGGCCGTGAAGGTGCAGCGCCCCGGCATCCGTGCCCTGCTGGACTGCGATATCGACATCATGCTGCGCCTGGCTGGCTGGGCGACGCGTCGCATCAAGCAGGCCC
This sequence comes from Microbacterium schleiferi, assembly GCF_038150145.1. GTDB lineage: Bacteria > Actinomycetota > Actinomycetes > Actinomycetales > Microbacteriaceae > Microbacterium > Microbacterium schleiferi_B. Next base: position 16,187 of record NZ_JBBWSA010000005.1, on the reverse strand, counting down.
GCCAGTTCGGTGCGCTCGATATCGCCAAGCAGTACGCCCAGGATCTGCGCAATCAGGCCGATTTCGCGCGTGAGGCGAGCAACCTCGAAAGCCTCGCCCAGTCGGCGAAGTCGGCACGCGACGAGGTGCGCATCCCGCGGTTCTTCCCCGACCTCTCCACCGATCGCGTGCTCACGATGGAGTTCGTCGAGGGCGAGACGATCACGGCGCTGCGGCGGGAGGGGCAGACCGATGAGATCGAGGATGCCCTGCGCACGGTTCTGCGGAGCTTCTTGCGCCAGCTCGTGATCGACGGCGTCTTTCACGCCGACCTGCATCCGGGAAACGTCATCATCGATCCCGACGGCACGCCGGCACTTATCGACTTCGGCTCCGTCGGGCGGCTCGACCGGGACCTGCGCCAGACGGTGCAAGACCTTGCGATCGCGTTCCTGCAGGGCGACACGCGGCGCGTTGCGGATGCCGCGCTGGCGATCATGCCGCTGGCAAACCCCGCCGATGAGCCGGCGTTCCGGCGTGCGCTGGCGGAGTTCGTCACCAACGATCTCGGCAGCGGGTCCCGGGTCACCTTGCGTACGATCGACAACGCCAGCGACCTGTTCACCCGATACGGCACCGCGCTCCCGCCCGATCTGGTCGCCGCCGGTCGTGCCTTCGCGATCCTCGAGGGGACCCTCCGCACCGCAGCGCCGACGATGGATGTCATCGGCGAGTCCCGGGACGCCGCGCAGGCACTCATCCTGTCGCAGTTGCGGCCGCGGGCCTTGGCTGGGGCGATCGGGCGCTCCGCGCTCGGCGCGTTCCCCCGCTTGCGGCGGCTTCCCGATCGGATCGAAACGATCGTAGGGGATCTTGCCGACGGCAAACTCACCGTCAAGATCCGCCTGTTCGCCGACGATCGCGATCGCCGAGTCGTCACGGGCGTCATCCGCCGCGTCTCGACTGTGATCCTCGGCGGGATGCTGACCGTCGCGTCCTTCGTGATGTTCGTGCTTCCGCCGTTCGAAGGTGGCTCGCTCTCCCCGGTCACAGCCGGGGTCGCGTTGGCGATCGGCGCCGCGGCATCCTTTGTCACGGCCGCGGTCGATGCGCTGCTGGGGCGCCGCCCCTGACATCCTGCTGCCCGTGAGCACCCGAACAGTGCAGAATCAGGGCATGGAACGCTTCGACACTGTTGTCATCGGCGCCGGGATTTCGGGGCTCACCGCAGCGCGACTGCTCGTGGCGGCCGGCCGCTCCGTCGTCGTCCTCGAGGCCCGGGATCGCGTCGGCGGACGCGTGCAGACCGATCGCACGGATGGTGAGGTGACCGACCTCGGCGCGTCCTGGATCCACGGCATCACCGACAGCCCCGTCGCCGCGGCGGCCGAGGCGTTTGGGATGCGCACGGTCGAGTTCACCGTCGGTGGCTACCAGCCCGACAGCCGACCGATCGCCTACTACGGCCCGGACGGCGTGCGACTCTCGGATGCTGAGGCCCGCGCCTTCGCGGACGACGTACACACAGTCGACGCGGCGTTGCTCGGGGTGATCGCGGCATCGGCACCCGAGGCCTCGTACCGCGACGTCACCGAGCAGGCGTTGGCGGACCAGGGATGGAGTGCCGAGCGCACCCAGCGGGTACGGGAGTACCTGGAGCACCGGGCCGAGGAGCAGTACGGCGCCTGGATCGAGGATCTCGCAGCCCACGGGCTCGACGACGACGCGATCGAGGGAGATGAGGTCGTGTTCCCGGAGGGTTATGACGTGCTCGCGACGCGGCTGGCCGACGGGCTCGACATCCGTCTCGAACACGTTGTCACGAGCGTCGAGTGGTCGGATGACGGTGCCGAGGTTTCGACCGATCGGGGCGTGTTCGGCGGCGAGACGGCGGTGATCACGGTACCGGTCGGCGTGCTGCGGTCGGACGAGTTCGTCATCCGTCCGCCGCTGCCCGAGCCCGTCGCGGGCGCGCTGTCACGCCTGACGATGAACGCGTTCGAGAAGGTGTTTCTGCGCTTCCCGACGAAGTTCTGGGACGAGGGTGTGTATGCCATTCGTCAGCAGGGCCCCGAGAGCCGCGCCTGGCACTCCTGGTACGACCTGACGGCGCTCCACGGCACGCCGACGCTGCTGACCTTCGCTGCCGGCCCCACGGCGCGCGAGGTCGCCGGGTGGGATGCCGAGCGCATCGTCGCCGACATCCTCACGCAACTGCGCCGACTCTACGGCGATCGCGTCGTCGAGCCCACGAGTGTCGCGATCACGTCGTGGCACGATGACCCGTTCGCGCGCGGCTCGTACGCCTACATGACGCTCGGTTCGACCACCGCTGACCACGACGATCTCGCAACTCCGATCGGCGGCGTGCTGCATCTGGCGGGCGAGGCGACCTGGACCGACGATCCCGCGACAGTCCCCGCCGCGATGTTCTCGGGCCACCGCGCCGCCGAGCGAATCGCCGGCCGCAACATCCCGATCGAGACCCTCTGGAGCTGACGCGGAAGCGGGCCGTCAGGACTCGGGGTCGTACTGGAATTCGCGCACTTCCTGGGGGCAGCGGCACGCGACGGCGATCTTCGCGGCCCACTCGTATGCCTCGGCGGCCGTCGGCACCTCGATGATCGTGTAGCCGCCGAATAGGTCACCGGTGATCGGATAGGTGCCCTCAGTCACGACGCCATCACCGTCGACAGTCACGGGCGGGATGCTCTCATTGATGCCGCCGCCAAAGACGTACACTCCGGCGGCCTTCGCCTCCCGAATCACCGCATGGGCAGCCTCTCCCACGGCCTCCCACTCGTCGTCGGGAACCACCATGGCCGAGCTCGGGAACGAGATCATGAACTTCGTCATGGAGGCAGTGTGACACCGGGCGTTATCGCGATCCAGCCCTTTCGCTGCTGTGCGTCCTCCTCAGGCTCCCGGCTCGGCGCCGGTCGCGACCGGGCGCCCCGCCGTGTTGGACCATTGGCTCCACGAACCGGGATACACAGCAACATCCAGGCCCGCCACCGCTCCCGCAAGCGCCGTGTGCGCTGCGGTGAGACCCGAGCCGCAGTAGGCAGCGACGGGTGTGAGGTCGCTCACCCCGGCGCTCTCGAACGCTGCGCGAATCGCCGTGGGCGATGCGAAGCTCGCTCCGTCGAGCACTGCGTCGGCGGGCAGGTTCACCGCGCCGGGGATGTGCCCGGCGACCGGATCGAACGGCTCGGACTCTCCGCGATAGCGTTCCGGCGCACGCGCATCGAGCAGCACTCCGCGCTGCGGCCAGGCTGCAGCCTCGTCGATCGAGATGCCCTGATCTAGGTCATCGAAATCGATCGATCCCGGTTCGGGTGAAACGTCGCCCATCTCGAGCGGAAGCCCAGCCGATCGCCACGCCGACAGCCCGCCGTCGAGAACGCGGATGCCGCTCACCCCAGCGCCGCGCAGCAGCCACCAGGCCCGAGCCGCCGAGACCGAGCGGTAGTCGTCGTAGACGACCACCGCGTCACCCGCGTGCAGACCCCAGCGGCGGGCGGCATCCTGCAGCGTCTCACGCGACGGCAGGGGATGCCGGCCGTCCGACGGGGCGCCGTGCGTCGCGAGCTCGGTATCCATGTCGACGTATACGGCACCCGGGAGGTGCCCCGCGCGGTAGTCGTCACGACCGTCCGGCTTGTCGAGTCGGTAGCGAACGTCAAGAAGCCGGATGCCGCTTCCGGCCTCGAGTAGATCGTGAAGTTCGTGGGCTGAGATGAGCGGGGAGCCGGGCATAGCAGCATCCTCGCACGCGCTGGAAAACCAAGAGTCACGACCCTATCCGCGGAAGCAGTTTGCGTTTTTTGCAAATTGCTCTCAGCGACAACCTCATCCAATCGGAGGCTCGCTCCGACAGTGTGACAGCGGCTTCGGCATCCATCTTCTGTGTGCCGTTGTGGAGATGGGGGGAATCGAACCCCCGTCCATCGCTGGGTCATCGCGCCTTCTCCGGGCGCATTCTGTGAAAGCGTTCTGCTCGGCTCCGACCTTTGTCACAGACACCTAAGTCGACAAGCCCAGCCTGGGAGAAGTCCCGCGTGACGTCCAGGCGCCGTCACGCAGCAAGATCCCTTAGATGACGCTAGGAACCGTAGCGGGATCGCCTACGGGCTAACGGACTCGGGCTCGCTGCTCAGGCAGCGAGGGCGAAGTCAGACTGCTTCTTATTGGCAGTTATTTGTTTGCAGGGGGCGTTTACGAGATAACCCCGCATCCTCGGCCCGCTTCTCGCGAATTCGCAGACGATGTCGAAACCGATCATCCCCGTGAGTCCTTCTTGCGAAGGGCCGCTGTCACACTGTGGAGTTTCGAAGGTTCAGGATGCAAAGCACCCGAGCGTTACAGGATACAACGGATGCCGCATCCTGCGCATTCCCCGGCCTCAGCCGCACGACGTAGAGTCGCACTCATGCGCGATGTCATCATCACCGTCCGCGGCGAACACGAGACCCGGGTCGCTCCCGAAGAGGCTGTGGCACGTCTCACGATCAGGACCGAGGGCGGCGAACGTACCGACGTCATGGGCAGAGCGACGGATGCCGCGAGCATGCTTCGTGCCGCGCTCACCGCCCGACAGGACGCGGGCGAGATCCGCGAGTGGTCCACCGGTCGCCTGACCGTGCGCTCCGAGCGCCCCTGGAACAGCGAGGGTAAACAGCTGCCGCTGGTGCACCACGCCTCCCTCGACGTGTCGGCGACGTTCGCCGATCTCGAGGCGCTCTCGGGCTGGCTTGGCGAGATCGCCGAGCTCGACGCGGTCCACATCGACGGGGTGCAGTGGATGCTCACCGACGCAACGCGCGCAGTCGTCGAGGCGGATGTCGCTGCCCACGCGGTCCGGGTCGCGATGACCCGCGCGACCGACTACGCCGCGGCCCTCGGACTCGCCGAGGTCACCGCGGTCGAAGTAGCAGACGTGGGCCTGCTCGGTGGCGGATCGCCGGCTGCGGCATCCGGCCCATCTCCTCGGATGATGCTCGCGGCGAGCCCGATGGACTCCGGGAGCGCCCTGGAGCTGCAGCCCGCCGACATCGTGATCAGCGCAGCCGTCGAAGCGCGTTTCAGCGCCCGCTGACCGGGCGCGCCAGCTACTCCCCCAGGCGGTTCTTGGTGCGCATGGCGCGTTCGGCCTCGCGCTTGTCTTGGCGCTCGCGCAGCGTCTGACGCTTGTCGTATTCGGCCTTACCCTTGGCCACCGCGATCTCGACCTTGGCGCGCCCGTCCGAGAAATAGAGCTTCATCGGGATGAGCGTGTAGCCGCCCGCAGAGACAGCATGGCTGAGCTTGATGATCTCGTCCTTGTGCAGCAGCAGCTTGCGCACACGCTTGGCAGCGTGGTTCGTCCAGTGCCCCTGCGAATACTCGGGGATGTGGACGGCATCCAGAAACGCCTGACCGCCGTCGATGTACGCGTAACCGTCGGTGAGGTTGGCGCGTCCCTGGCGCAGCGACTTCACTTCGGTGCCGGTGAGCACGAGGCCCGCTTCATACGTCTTCTCGATGGAGTAGTCGTGGCGCGCACGACGATTGGTCGCGATGACCTTCTCTCCGCGTTCGCGTGGCATGGCTCCTCCTTTCGACGGCAGCCCACCAGTGTACCAAGCGCGGGCCGCGCGGCAGTCGGCTGGGTCAGCCCGGCCCGTTGCCGAACTGGATCGCCAAGAGTGCCAGGAAGAACCACAGCAGGTATCCGACGACGCCGGCGAAGATCGTGACGGCCGCGACCGTATAGCCCCAGCCGATCTGTCGGGCCCGCAGTAGGCGACGGATGACGAGCACGGCGAACACGGTCGTCGCGAGTACCGGAAGCCCGAACACGGCAACCGAGATGAGCGGGCCACCGAGGTTCGCAGCCGCGGCCACACCGAAGAGCAGCAGCGGACCGAGCCCGAGGATGATGCCGGCAGTCCCCCAGGCCGGCGCTGACCCTACTGGTTGTGCTGCTCGCGGATTCTGCGCCATCGCTGTTCTCCTCGCTCCTGCCGGCTCAGGCCCGGAGCCACCGCCGGATCGCGAATCCCGCCGAGAACGCGGCGAGCACGATGCCAATCCCGATGAGGACGGGGATGACGACCAGCACATCAGCGGTGTCGACCCAGGTCGCCACGAACGTGATGCGCGAGCGCAGGTAGTCCTGCACACCGAACTGCACACCCGCCACAACCGCGATGCTCGCCAGCACCGAGCCGATAAGTGCCGCGAACACACCCTCGAGAATGAACGGCGTTTGGATGAACCGGTTGGATGCTCCAACGAGCCGCATGATGCCGAGTTCTCGTCGTCGCGCATAGGCCGATAGACGGATCGTCGTCGAGATCAGCAGCACGGCCGCGATGAGCATGAGCCCGGCGATCCCTACGGCGACGTAGGTCGCTACGGTCAGGGCGGAGAACAGAGGCTCGAGGTATTGCAGCTGGTTCTTGACCTCTTCCACCCCGTCCGACCCCCCGAACGCCTCGGAGATGACTGCTGATTTCGTCGGGTCTGCAAGCGTGACTCGGAACTGCGCACCGATCTGATCGGCGGTAAGGATGCCGTCGTACTCGTCACCGAGCAGCTCGAGCGCATCCTGGTAGGCCTGCTCTGCGCTGTCGAATTGCAGATCGCTGATCAGCGGAGCGAGCGAATCGGAGTCGAGTTTGGCCTGGACCGCATCGATCTGCTCCTGCGTCGCAACCCCGTTCGCACAGGTGTCGACCTGAGACAAGGAGCTGCACATGTAGATCTGCACTTGGGCGCGATCGGCCCAGAAGCTCTGCATCGTGCCGATCTGTAGCTGCATGAGCATCGCTGCACCCACGAAGGTGAGCGAGACGAAAGTGACAAGAACGACGGAGATCACCATCGACGCGTTGCGGCGCAGGCCGCTGAGCGCCTCACCGAAGACGAGCCCGGCCCTCATGAGGTAGGTCCGACTTCATCGTCGCGGTGCTCGCCCGCAAGGCCCAACCGGTCTGCCAGTCCCAGCTCTTCGACCTCGACTTCGGGGATGTCGATGACCGGCACGGGCTGGGTTGTGGGTCGCGGTGCGGGCGCGGGCTGGGCCGCAGACACCTGCCATTCGGGCGGCGCTGACGGTGCGCTCGACGCGGGAGCCGGTCGCTCTGCGGGCGCAGGCGCCGGAGCGTCCGCCGTCGGGGCCTCGGCGACAGCCGGAGCGGGCACCTCGGGATCGACGGGAGCGGGCCTAACTGCAGCGAGGGCAGAGACCAATGATGCCGTCGACGGGTCGTCGGTGATATCCACCGCAGCGGCGACGGCAATCTCGGCATCCGTCACGGTCGGCTCGATACCGACCTCACGCTGGAGTTCGAGCACCGCGGTGAGCGCCGCAGCAGCAGCGGCACCACGGACCTGCTCGGGCTGCAGCCGCGGCAGACCCGACGTGTCGCCGTAGCCACCGTGGCGCTCATCACGCATCATCTGGCCGCCGCGCAGCTCGATGACGCGCCGCTTCATCTGGTCGACGAAGCCCGCCTCGTGGGTTGCCATGACGATCGTGGTGCCGCCGGCGTTGATCCGCGCGAGCAACTGCATGATGTCGATGGATGTCGCCGGGTCAAGGTTTCCGGTGGGCTCGTCGGCCAACAGCACCTGAGGGCGGTTCACCAGCGCGCGGGCGATCGCGACGCGCTGCTGCTCACCACCCGAGAGCTCGTGCGGCATCCGTTTCTGCTTGTCGGCGAGTCCGACCAGGGCGAGTGCCTCGGGAACTGCCTGCTTGATGAAGCCACGCGAAGAACCGATGACCTGCAGTGTGAACGCGACGTTCTGAAAAACTGTCTTGTTCGGAAGCAGCCGGAAGTCTTGGAAGACGGCGCCGACGTGGCGGCGGAAGTAGGGCACCTTGCGGTTTGCGAGGGTGCGCAGGTCGCGCCCCAGCACGAGGACATTGCCGGAGGTGGCGATGTCCTCTCGCAGAATGAGGCGCAGACAGGATGACTTACCCGATCCCGACGCACCCACGAGGAACACGAACTCGCCGCGGAGCACTTCGAAGCTCACCTGGTCGAGGGCGGGTTTCGCGGTGCCCCGGTATCGCTTGGTGACGTTCTCGAACCGGATCATGGCGATCTGAGCCTAAGCGCGCAGGCGAGCACCGCCGGGTGCGACACCCGTGGCGGCTCAGTCTTCATCGAGAACGTTCAGGCTCGCAGCCATCGGCGCGGGAGCGGAGCGTCAGTCGTCGTCATCCTTGCGCTTGCGCCACCGGATGCCCGCCGCAATGAACCCGTCGAGGTCGCCGTCGAACACCACGGCGGGGTTTCCGACCTCGTGGCCGGTGCGCAGGTCTTTGACCAACTGCTGGCCGTAGAGGAAGTAGGAGCGCATCTGGTCGCCCCAGCTGGCCGTGATGGTTCCTGCAAGTTCCTTCTTCTTCGCTGCCTCTTCTTCGCGCTTGAGCAGCAGCAGGCGGGTCTGCAGAACACGCATGGCTGCGGCGCGGTTCTGGATCTGGCTCTTCTCGTTCTGCATCGACACCACGATCCCGGTGGGGATGTGGGTGATACGAACGGCCGAGTCAGTCGTGTTCACCGACTGCCCGCCGGGACCGGATGAGCGGAACACGTCGACTCGGATGTCGCCCTCGGGGATGTCGACCTCAACCGCCTCTTCCATGACAGGAATGACCTCGACAGCCGCGAAGGAGGTCTGTCGCTTGTCGGCGGCACCGAACGGGCTGATGCGTGCCAGACGGTGGGTTCCGGCCTCGACCGAGAGCGTGCCGTAGGCGTAGGGAGCGTCGATTTCGAACGTCGCCGACTTGATGCCGGCGCCCTCGGCGTAGGAGGTGTCCATGACCTTCACGGGGTATTTGTGCCGCTCTGCCCACCGCAGGTACATGCGCATGAGCATCTCGGCGAAGTCCGTAGCATCGTCACCGCCGGCTCCCGAACGGATCGTCACGACGGCGGCGCGATCGTCGTATTCGCCGTCGAGCAGGGTCTGCACTTCGAGATCGCCGATGACCTTCTCGAGGTCGACAAGCTCGCGTCGCGCTTCGGCGGCTGACTCCTCGTCTTCCATCTCGTTGGCAAGCTCGACGAGTACTTCGAGGTCGTCGAGGCGCTGGGCAACTGCCGTGATCCGGGACATCTCGGCCTGCCGGTGGCTCAGGGCACTGGTCACCTTCTGCGCCTGCTCGGGGTCGTCCCAGAGGTCGGGCGCGCCGGCCTCATCGCTCAGCCGCGCGATCTCTGCGGCGAGCGCATCGACGTCGACGACGGACTGGATGTCGTTGAAGGTGGAGCGCAGGGCCTGGATGTCGGCGGACAGATCGAGTTCGAGCATGACAGTCCAGACTAACGTGGAACCGATGTCCGATCCCCCAGCCCCGATCCGCGCGCGGGACGTGCTGTGGCGATTCGGGCCGATGGTCTATCTGCCGACGGTGCTGTTTGCTCTGGGCGAGGGAGCGGTCATCCCCCTCATTCCGGTGATCGCGGCGCAGTTGGGCGCCGATGTCGCGGGCGCCGCGCTGGTCGCATCGGCTCTCGTGGTTGGCCAACTCGCGGGGAATCTCCCCGCCGGCTGGGCAGTCGCGCGTTTCGGTGAGCGCATCACGATGGGCGTTGCCGGCGCGTTGGCCATGGTGGGAGTCACAGGCATGGTCGTCGCGCCCATGCTCGGCGTGTTCGCGGCATCCGTGCTTCTCATCGGACTGTGCGCGGCGGCGTTCGGTCTCGCCCGGCACTCGTTCATGACCACGCGCGTGCCGCTCTCGTTCCGCTCGCGCGCCATGTCACTGCTGGGCGGCACGTTCCGACTCGGGATGTTCGTGGGACCGTTCGTCGCCGCAGCACTACTGGCCTTCTTCGGCGACGAGCACGCGGCTATCTGGTTCTTCGGCGTGTGCCTTCTCGCAACCGTGGTTCTTGTCGTCTTCGGGCCCGACCCCGAGCAGCAGTTCGCGCCGATCGAAGCACGCGCCGGATCGGATGCGAACCCGGATGAGCTCGAGGAAGAGGACACCGGCGAGGCGATCACGGGCAGCATCCGGGTTCCAGGGAGTCGCGAGAGCGTCTTCGCTGTCGCCTGGCGCTACCGCGCGGTGCTGTCTCGGCTTGGGGTTGCGGCGGCGTCGTTGGCTGCCGTGAGGTCTGCCCGTCAGGTGGTTCTGCCGCTGTGGGGCGTGTCCATTGGGCTGGACGCGCAGAGCATTGCGCTGGTGGTCGGAATCTCGGGCGCGATCGATTTCGCCCTGTTCTATGCGAGCGGACAGGTCATGGACCGCTTCGGGCGACTGTGGGCAGCGCTTCCCGCGATGCTGCTGATGGGCCTCGGATTCCTCGCGCTCTCGTTCACCCACGACCTCGACTCGTCGGCGATGTGGTTCGCGATGTTCGCCGCAGTCCTCGGTGTCGGCAATGGGCTTTCCAGCGGCATCCTGCTTACCCTCGGCGCCGACGTCGCTCCGCGCACGGACCCGGCCCCGTTCCTCGGCTCCTGGCGCATGTTCACCGACGCCGGTGGGGCCGCGGCACCGCTGCTGGTGTCGGGGATCGCCGCACTGTCATCGTTGTCGCTTGCGACCGGCGCCGTCGGCGTGCTCGGTCTCGTCGGTGCAGCGGCGTTCGTGCGGTGGGTTCCCCGGTTCGTGCCACGGTCGGGGCGCGCGGACTGAGAACGTCAGTCGGTGACGATCGGGATGCCCGTGGCCGAGGATGCGTCGCTGACGCCGCCGGCATCCGTGACATCACCGAAGCCCAGCTCGTTCATGATCGCCACGGCCTGCGCTGAGCGGTTGCCAGTCCGACAGTAGACGATGTATGTGCCATCGAGGGGCTGCTCGGCGATCTCCTGCTCAAACGAGCCCGACTGTAGGTTGACGTTGATCGCGCCTTCGAGGTGACCTTCGGCATACTCCTCAGGCGTGCGCACGTCGATGATCACGGCGCTGTCGGGAACCTCGACGGACGGCGTCGCCGAGCACGCGGCGAGACTCGTGGCGAGAACGGCGGCGGCCAGTGCGGCCAGGATCAGACGGATGCGTCGCATGAGGTGTCCTTTCTGAGCGGCGCGGGCGGCATCCCGATGTGAGTGCATGGGAGAAGCCCCAGGGGTATACCCCCTAGGGTATGATACAGATCATGGCAACCCGAGAGATCACCCTCGAAACGATCGAGACGACCATCAACGAATCCGGCATCGTGCTGCTCGACTTCTGGGCCGCGTGGTGCGGACCGTGCCGCATGTTCGGTCCCGTCTTCGAGAAGTCGTCGGAAGAGCACCCAGACATCGTCTTCGGGAAGGTCGACACAGAAGCCCAGCAGCAACTCGCGGCAGGCTTCCGCATCACCTCGATCCCGACGCTCATGGCCTTCCGCGACGGCATCCTCGTCTTCTCTCAGCCGGGCGCGCTGGCCGCTCCCCAGCTCGAGCAGGTGATCACCGCGGTCGAAGGCCTGGATATGGATGACGTCCGTCGCCAGATCGCGGAGCAGAACGCGACACAGGACGCGCCGAGCGCACCGTGAGCCTCCTCCGGGTCTGCACGATCACGCGCGGCGAGCGCATTGCGCGGTGGGCGGCGGCCGTCTTCGTCGCAGCCATCGCCGGGAGCGCGGCGACCACGGGCGTGTGGGCTCTGGCTCTTCCTGCGTCACTTGGCGCGCTCTTGCTCGCGGCGATGGCGATCACTGGCTGGTGCCCCGGGGTTGCCGCGACCGAATCAGCGGATGCTGCACCCAACACGTTGGGTATTCCGGAGGCACGTCAACGCATCGACCTCGACTGAGGACCTGGCGGCGACGATTCAGATGGTGGTCAGCGCGCGCACGGGGGCGCGCAGCACATCCTCGAGAGCGTCGAGCAGCGCCTCGGGCTTCAGAAGCTGCATCTCGTGGCGGCTGAGGAACTCCCGCACGTCCCAGCCATATCCTCTTAGCCTCTCGAGGTAACGGGGCCGAAGAAGCCGCGACTTCGTGGCTTTCACGATGGTTGACGGCACCGGAGGAGGTGCGGGTTCGACGCGGTGGGCATCCAGTTCCTGCACGACCGACAGAGCCATGAAGCGGTCCCAGCGACGAGTGCTGGCCCGGAGACGGCGACGCAGCGGCGCCGGCACTGCGGGGTCGACGACGGAGAGCATCCGCGCCACAACCGGACCTGCCATCCGGTACGTCAGCAGGCGGCGACCAGCAACCCCGGCGTCGACGTCGAGTGCCGGATCCAGGTAGATCGCGCGCTGCGGCTGGAGGCGCTCGGCGGCATCGGCGAGGGCTCGCCCGCCGAGCGAGTGCCCGATCGCCAGGTCGAGCTCCGTCGGCAAGGTCTCGACGAGGTCATCCGTGAAGTCGCGCAGGCGATAGTGCTCGGAGCGGGGGCTGGATCCGTGACCGCGCAGATCGACGGCGAGCACCCGCATCCCGTGCCGGCGCGAGAGCCGCTCGGCGAAATCCTGCCAGAGCAGGCCCGATCCGCTGATGCCGTGAACGATGGCGGCGGTACGGTCGCCGCTGCCGAACTCGTGTACTGCCAAACGCACTCTTCGACGGTACGACCGGCAGTTATGAAGCGGCTCGGAGACCACCCGTGAGAATGCTGGGCGTTGCACCGGGAATGCACGGCGGTGAGGCTGTCGACGAACGCTCACGCCTCGATAGGATCGGGCGCGGCGAAGGGATCGGCATGACCGAGCAGACCAGACCGCAAACCACAGCGGCAGCACCCGTACGGACATCCGACACCACTGCGTGGTGGACCCTGGATCCGAACTCCATCGTGCGCAGTCTCGGGACGGATGCCGCGTCCGGTCTGACCTCGGCGGATGCAGCGCGGCGCCTCGCCACGGGCGGCCCCAACACGATCCCCGCTCCCCCGGCGCCGAGCGCCTGGACGATTGCCCTGCGCCTGCTCGCCGACCCGATGAACCTCATGCTGGTCGCGGTCGTCGTGGTGAGCATCGTCATTGCCCAGTTCGCCGTCGCCTTCATCGTCGCAGCCCTCATCGTGCTGAACGTCGTCCTGGGCACGCGGCAAGAGCTCGCCGCCCGTGCGAGTGTCGATGGCCTCTCGAAGCTCCAGATCCCGCACGTGAAGGTCGTGCGAGACGGTTCGCTGCGCGAGGTTCCCGCGCCCGAGATCGTGCCGGGCGACCTCGTGCAACTCGAGGCCGGCGATCTCGTGCCGGCCGATGGCCGCATCCTGCGCTCCGCGAACCTGCAAACCCAGGAGGCGGCGCTGACCGGCGAAAGCGCGCCGGTCGACAAGGATGTCGCGACGATCGACGGCCACGACGTTGCTCTCGGCGACCGCGCCAACATGCTGTGGCAGAACACGACCGTCACGCGCGGCACCGCCGCAATGGTCGTGACTGGAACCGGGATGTCGACCCAGATGGGCCAGATCGCGGCAATGCTCACCGCGGTCGCGCCCTCCAAGTCGCCGCTGCAGCGCGAGCTCGACGGCCTGACGAAGGTGCTCGGCTTCGTCGCGTGGGGTGCCGTGGCGATCATGATCATCCTGGGTCTCCTGCGCGGCGAGACTCTTGCGACGGTGCTGCTCGTCGGGATCGCGATGGCAGTCTCGGCGATCCCGTCGGCCCTGCCGACCTTCGTGCAGGGGATGCTCGCCTATGGTGCGCGCCAGCTGGCCGAACACCGCGCCGTCGTCAAGAACCTCAGCGACGTCGAGACGCTCGGTGCGACATCCGCGATCAACTCCGACAAGACCGGCACCCTGACCCTCAACCAGATGACCGCCACCAAGCTCTACGCGCTCGGGCAGTGGTTCACCGTCGAGGGCGAGGGCTACCGCAAGACAGGCGCGCTTCGTCACGCCGCCGGCAAAGAGGTTCCCGACTTCACACCGCTCGCCTACGGCCTGTGCCTGAACTCCGACGCGACGGTTTCGGATGCCGGAGTCGTGGTCGGCGACCCGACCGAGGCTGCCCTGGTCGTGCTGGCTGCGAAGCTCGGAGTGGATGCCGAAGAGAGCCGCCGCGCCTACCCGCGCGAAGCCGAAGTGCCCTTCGACTCGGCTTACAAGTTCATGGTGACCTTCCACCACGCCCCGCTGCAGGGCACCGAGACGTTCCTGGCGACGATGAAGGGCGGGCCGGATGTCGTGATCGACCGCTGCTCGCACGCTGTCACCGCCGACGGGGTCGTCCCTATCGCGGACGCGAAGGACGGCATCCTGGAAGCGAACGCCGAGCTCAGCCGTAATGGCCTGCGCGTTCTTGCGATCGCCGTGCGAGACCTCGCCGGCAAGGAGGCGGCAGCCAAGTCAGACCCGATGTCGCTTGCCGAGGACTTCACCTTCGTCGCTCTCGTCGGCATCATCGATCCGCTGCGCCCCGAGGCGATCGAGGCGGTCCGCATCGCGGGCGAGGCAGGCATCGAGGTGCGGATGATCACCGGCGACCACGCCGTGACAGCAGCCGCAATCGGGCGAGAGCTGGGCCTCGGCCCCGGCGCGATCAGCGGCCCCGAGCTGCGGGCGCTCAGCGACGAAGAACTCACCGCGCGCCTGCCCGAGCTCCACGTGTTCGGCCGCGTCACCCCCGAAGACAAGCTGCGGATCGCCCGCCTCATGCAAGAGCGCGGCGATGTCGTCGCGATGACCGGGGATGCCGTCAACGACGCCGCAGCCCTCAAGCAAGCCGATATCGGTGTCGCGATGGGTTCGGGAAGCGAGGTGACGAAGCAGGCCGGCAAGATGATCCTCACCGACGACAACTTCGGCACGCTCGTCGAGGCGATCCGGCTCGGTCGCACGATCTACGACAAGATCGTCAGCTACATCCGCTACCAGATGGCGGGCCTGTTCTCGCTCGTGCTGCTGTTCCTGGTCTCGAGCATCTTCGACATCAACAACGGCACACCGATCACACCACTGATGGTGCTGTTCCTGAGCTTTTTCATCACCTTCTTCCCCGTGCTCGTCATCACGCTCGACCCGAGCCCGGCAGGACTCATGTCACAGCCGCCACGGAACACGAAGATTCCGTTGGCCAACCCCCGCTCGATCGGCCAGTGGCTGCTGTACGGCGTCGCGATCTTCGGCGCCGCGCTTGCCGCAATGCTGCTCTCGCCGGGAACCCCGAGTCAGACCGAGCCGTCGGTCCCCGTCACGATGACCTTCGTCGTGCTGAGCCTGGGCATGGTCCTCGCCGGGTTCGCGATGCGCCGCGATCCCGCATCCGGTCTTGCCGCGCCGATCACCAACGCCCTGAAGTGGATGTGGATCCCGATCGTGCTGACGATCCTCTCGGTCGAGCTCGACTTCATGAACGCGCTGCTCATGACGACGCCGCTGGAAGCCGCGCAATGGTGGCTGGCGATCGGCCTCGCCCTCATCCCCCCGATCGTCGTCGAGGTAGACAAACTGATCCGCCGGTCGCTGGCGAGAAAGGCTTCAGCATGAGCGGACTGGTCCCGTACCTGCACTTCGACGGCACCGCGCGAGAGGCGCTGACCTTCTACCAATCAGTGTTTGGCGGAGAGCTGGAGCTGTTCACCTACGGCGAGTTCTCACGCA
The DNA here is from genome assembly GCF_038150145.1 of Microbacterium schleiferi. GTDB lineage: Bacteria > Actinomycetota > Actinomycetes > Actinomycetales > Microbacteriaceae > Microbacterium > Microbacterium schleiferi_B. The sequence continues at coordinate 701 of NZ_JBBWSA010000005.1, read as the reverse complement.
CCGATGGGCCCAAGGACGCGATCGCCCACGGAGGGCTCTCGGGTCTGGTGACCCTGTTCGCCTCAGATGCCGCCCCCAGCGAGGAGTCCGTCGCGATGGCCGGTATCGAGTTCTCGCTGCTCGGAACCGCCTCGGCCGAGGAGCTGAACGCGTGGTTCGAGGCGCTGGCCGACGGCGGCGAGATCGTGGATGCGTTGCAGCAGCGCCCGTGGGGCGACTACGACGGCATAGTCCGCGACAGGTACGGCATCCGCTGGCTCATCGGCTATCAGGGCTGACGCTCCCGCTACGAGAGATCGGACACCAGCTTCACTACGCCGTAGCCGATTGAGTGGATGCCCATGAGAATCGTCGATATCCCGACGAACCCGATCCAAAACGGGTGTTGGAGACGCTCTAGCCTCCGGGCTACCGTGTCGCCGACCAGCCACCTCTGCTGCTGGATCACGTTTCGGTGTATCTCGACGCGATATCGAATTACCGCGATTCCAATCGCGATGGTCAGCGGACCGACGATCAGGTTTGGCAGCGCCGGGGCTGCTTCGACCACTTCACCAGTCGTGAGAGGCGCGAGGTTCGCGAGCCTGAGCACGACTGCCACGGTAGTGGATGATCGCGACCGCGAATGAACAACGCCGTTCGCCTCATCGAGCAGTACCCACCTTCGTACAGGAAGGGGCCGACGAAACGGTCGGCGTCAT
>NZ_JBBWSA010000004.1:0-274878 GCF_038150145.1 Microbacterium schleiferi | reverse complement strand
TCTAGAGCCTTCCAGGCATACGTGAGCGTCGTCTTGGATCGCCCCCCAGTAGCCGCCGGACGCTGCTTCGCGCCCCGGCGATCGCGGCAAAGGTCGGGTGAATCCTGCTCATTACTGAGCAGCCTCTTGCGTAGTCGGGCGTTGGTGGTGACGGACAGCACAGCGTGTTGTGGTGGTCGGCAATCCGGTTGTGCAGGAATCGCGGCGCGTTGAGATCGTTCCGAATACCCCGTAGTCATGCGGGGCCTGGGGTTCTCCAGGAGGGTAAGTGTCGAACCTGTCGTGTGCCGTTTGCGTCCTGTCGGCGGGCTACAGTTCCGATTTGTTCATCGGGAGGCATCGCTCTTTCCTAAAGAGGAGCCAGTCGGGAAGATGGTTCCATGGACATAAGCCGAGTCGACCCGCGTGACGCAGCGTACGAGATGGAAGATCCGGTCTATCGTGTCTACTTCAGTGAGCTCGGTGCCACTGATGAGTGGCAACTTGAGGGTGCATCGTCGGTAATCGAGGTCATCGACTGGGCGCGGGCCGATGGACGAGAGTTCACGGCTTACGTGGAGACCGGCTGGCCATCTGGGATGGGATTGTTGCGTGTCTTCAGCTGGGCGGGGTAGCGCAGACGCACCCCGCCCAGCCTCGGTTTAGGGCACCCAGAGGAAGCTCGAGGCTGCGCTCGGGGGCGCAGCTAGCGGCAGGAGGGGCGGCGCAGTGTTCGCCGAAGCTGAAGCTCTGAAGTAGGCGGCCCGAGAAATATGCGTACCGCTGTTCAGTGCCGGGACATACCAGGTTGTCGTCGGTCCCCAATTGACGGTACTGGTGACTTGCACGTACTGCGTGTACAAGGACTGCGCTACGATCCCCATGGTGGCAACGTCGTTGTAGGCGGTCTTTCCAAGGTACATCTGCACCTGCACTGGAATCGTGCCGGATGGACCCTTACACCGAACGCGTGACTTAGCGATGACACTGGCCGAGCCGTTCGACCAATGCGGGTTGTCGACCGTCAACAGGCACGTATAGCTTGAAGCAGCGGCCGCCGCCACGCCCCCTTCAGACCTGGACGTGGAGGTCGCCGGGACGGCGAAGACTACCTCCGAGGTGGATGATCCAGGGCTCATCAGCGCTGTTTCAGCCGGGGCTTCCGGTCCGGGCGGGACTTGTTCTGCACCTGCCGGTGATGCGATGGCGACAGTGAGAAGCGCCGCAGCAAAACCAGCGGCAATCAGTGATACTCGACGTCGACCAATTCTTCGTTCCGTATCAATCTCCTTTCTGAGACAGCAGTCACGCTAGTGACTCGCTGTAGTGCTGTCTGTAGGTAGAAAGGGGGACAAGGGATTCGGGGCGGCGGGAGACCTGGAAAACGGCACCGGGGTCGAGATCAACTCGCGCCACCACGGCAGCCCGGAGCACTACGAGGCTCTGGCCGGGACCCTCGTGGTAGAGGAGATGAGGGTTACAGGCAAGAACGTGTGGATGCGCTCGCTCCTCGTGAGTTGAGTCCCGCATAGTGTGTAGCGCGTGGTGGCTGGCCGAGCTTGTCGCTATGACGTAGACGCGGTCACCGTGTGATCCTTCGAGGAAACTCTCACATCCCTCTCGAACGGAGTCATCACGATGATCGCACCTCTTATTGTCTTATTGTCGACCGTGCGAGCGTGCTCGCTGAAGCCCTGACCGACGCATCGCCGGATCTGATGCGCTCGCTGCTGCAGACCATGATCGACGCGCTGCTGTCCGCCGACGTGGACGCCGTCGTCGGCGCCGAATGGGGCAAGCCCAGCGCCGACCGTGTCGCGCAACGCAACGGTTATCGGCACCGTGACCTGGACACCCGGGTCGGTACGATCGACGTCCAGATCCCGGAGTGGTTGCTCGCGCGCCGCAAGCGCGCCGAAACGGCGATGATCACCGTCGTCGCGGACTGCTACCTCGCAGGCGTGAGCACGCGGGGGATGGACAAGCTCGTGAAGACGCTCGGGATCCACGCGCCTAAGCGCAGACCCGAAGGGTCGGACTCTGGAAAGAGCGATCGCACGGAGCGAGCGGTGGAGCCGACCTATGATCGGATGCCGACAAGGGACCAGGAATCAGTGGAGGCTCGCTGAGGAGCTCAAGCTCCCGGTTCGGCGCGCGGGACGCCGCAGTCGTTGTCGACGGTGCAGTTGACGCGGAGAGTGCACGTGCTGTCGATCGCGCCAGAGCGTCTGCCGTTGGAGGGAGGGTGCAGAGGGATCGTTGCGGGCTTGTAAGCAAACTCCCCGTAAGGGCGGGAACGGCGCTGGCAGACTAGCTTCATGGTGACGCTGCTGCTCGACTCCTCCCAGCTGGAGGTGACGTTGTCGGGGTCGGAACGTCTGCTTGCATTCCGTCGGCAGAATGTAGACATCCCGCGCAGCACGATCGCAAAAGTCCAACTCACCGACGACGTCTGGACCTGGCTTCGCGGGGTGCCGAGTCCCGGAACGCATGTGCGCGGAGTCATCGCGATGGGCACGTGGAAGTCGGCGAGCAGCGAGGACTTCGTCGTCGTGCGAGGTCGACGTCCCGGCGTCGTGATCGACCTCGAGGGGCACCCGGACTATCAGCGCATCGTTCTCACGACGCGCCACGGGCTAGCGCTCGTTCAAGCGCTGCGGCTCGACGTCGACGGCCCTGCCGAAGACGTCGCCGACCTCGTCAGCTGACGTCGCGGCGCCAGTTCAGCGCGTAGCCGAGCACGAGCAGCACGGCGGCATAGGCGAGAAGGACGGCGCCGCCCGCCCACCATTCGAGTCCGCTCGTGCTGGTGCCCGCGCCCGCCATCTGGAAGATGCTTGCCCCGACCAGGGCATCGCTCGCTGCGCCCGGCAGGTAGTTGGTGACGGTATCGAGTCCTGACACGAACGCTCCCGCCGCGCGGGCGATGGGCTCGAGGAACTGGGTGAACACGAGCACCCCCACGACGGCAGCCACTTGGTTGCGCACAAGCGCGCCGACGCCGATCCCGACGATCACCCAGATCGTGAGAGCGAGTACGACCCGCGCGATCAGCGCCCAGGTTGAGCCCACACCGAGGTCGGTTTCGACCCCGAACGCTGCGAGGAGGCCAGCGGCCGGCCCGACGGATGACAGCGCGCCGACGATCCCGAAGCCCGCGCCCACGACGATGCCCGCGACGATCTTCGCCCACAGCACGGTTCCCCGGCGCGGTGTCGTGAGGAACGTCGCCGTGAGGGTCTTGTGCCGGAACTCCGAGGTGACCATGAGGGTTCCGAGGATGAGAGGGATGACGTATCCGACACTTGCCGCCAGTGAATACAACACCGGTGCGACTCCCTCGGTCGGAACCGGTGCGCCCTCGCCAGGGAGCATCCCGCTGCCGACGGCCCCGATCGCGAAGGCGAGCGCAGCTGCCGTGAACGCGATGTAAACAACGAGCACGAGGCCGAGCACCCACCACAGGGATGTCGAGAAGAACTTCGTGAACTCCGACCGGGTAACGGTGGCGACGGTCATCGGTTCGCCCCGTCCTCGTCGGCTCTCGCTTCAGGGTCCATGTCAGGCTCCGCCGGTCCTGTCGCGCCTTCGGGCTCGTCCGTCCCGTCAGCTACCGAGGCGATATCGGCGTCCGAGTCAGTCACGGTTTCTGCCTCCGGCTCTTCGTCAGCGTCGTCAGCGTCCGCGGGTGTCACACGTCGCGGATCATCCGTCAGCAGGAGAGGGGGCCTAGTCCCGTTGACGTACTCGAGGAAGATTTCCTCGAGAGCCGGCCCCCGGTCGGTCAGCGCCGAGAGGGCGACGCCGGCAGAGGCAGCGATCGCTCCCACATGAGCAGCGTCAAGGCCCTGCACCTGGATGCCGGTGCGCAGGTGCTCGAGCGGAGCCGCGGCATCCTCCAGTGCTGCGATAAGGGCGCCGCGGTCGGGTGCGTCGACGAGGGTGACAGGAACCTCCTGGTAGGCGAGGTCCGCAAGCGACCCCTCGAAGACGAGGCGGCCGCCCGAGATGATGAGCGCGGCATCCACCGTCTGCTGCACCTCGGCGAGCAGGTGAGACGACACCAGGATGGTCCGCCCCTCGCCAGACAGGGTGCGCAGGAACGACCGCATCCAGCGGATGCCTTCGGGATCGAGGCCGTTGGTGGGCTCGTCGAGCACGAGCACGCCCGGGTCGCCGAGCAGCGCGAACGCCACCCCGAGCCGTTGACGCATTCCGAGCGAATACCCACCGACTTTGCGTCCCGCAGCGTGCGTGAGTCCGACAAGCTCCAGCACCTCATCGACGCGCGAGCGCGGGATGCCGGCAGCCTGCGCGTACACGGCCAGATGGGCTGCACCCGTGCGGCCGGGATGGAAGCCGGTGGCCTCGAGGACCGCGCCGACAGTGTGCAGCGGATGGGCGAGTTCGTCGTAGCGGCGACCACCGATGGTCGCCGAGCCCGATGTGGGACGGATGAGTCCCAGCAGCATCCGCAGCGTCGTGGTCTTGCCGGCCCCGTTGGGTCCGAGAAACGCCGTGATGCGTCCGGGCTGGATGCTGCACGTGAGATCGGCGACCGCCGAGATCGTCCCGAAGCGCTTGGTGAGCCCCGCGAACTCCAGAACCTGTCCGTCGGGCATGAAGAGCCCCTCCCTGGGTGTGGATTGCGCACCAGTTTGGCTGACGGAGCGGTCCCGGATGCGGCACCACGCCCGAGGCGGGTCGAAGACCCCCCTTCGTGGCGGCCTGTCGCTACCGTGGAACGGTGGAGACGACGGCACCGACGGTTGAGATCGAGCAGCGCGGCGAGATCGGCATCCTCACCCTGCAACGCCCCCGCGCGCTCAACGCCCTCGACCTCGAGATGGTCGAGGCTCTCGCTGCGGCCCTCGATCGGTGGGAGCAGGACGACAGTATTCGGGCTGTTGTTCTGCGCGGCGCCGGCGATCGCGGGTTCTGCGCCGGGGGCGATGTTCGTGGGCTGTACGACACACTCATCGGCGATCACCCCGAACAGGTCGAAGCCTTCTTCCGCGCCGAGTACGCCCTCAATGCCCGGATCGCGGAGTATCGGCATCCGATCGTCGCGTTCGCCGACGGGATCACGATGGGCGGCGGCATTGGCCTTGCTGGCCACGTATCTCACCGTCTGGTCACCGAGCGATCAATGCTCGCGATGCCCGAGACACGGATCGGCTTCACGCCGGATGTCGGCGGGTCCTGGCTGCTGGGTCGCGCCCCCGGGCGGATCGGCGAGTACCTGGCGCTGACCGGAAACACCGTCGGACCTGCCGACGCCATCGAGGCGGGTCTCGCCGACCATCACGTGCCAAGCGAGCGGCTCGAGGCTCTGCTGTCGGACCTGGCTGCCGGAGCCGATGTCGACGGTGCGATCCAGGCGGTCGCGACAGAACCGGCTCCGGGAACCCTGACCCGGGAGCGGGAGTGGATCGACGGCGCGTTCTCACAGCCAACTGTCGCCGAGATCATCTCGGCGCTGCAGGGGCTGCCTGAGGATGCCGCGCGCGAGACCGCCGCGCATCTGGAGTCGCTTCCCCCGACTGCGCTCGCGGTCACGCTCGAGGCTGTGAGGCGCGCGCGGAAGCTTCCGGACCTGCGGGCGGCTCTTGACCAGGAGTACGGGCTTGTGCTGTGGTTCGGGACGACGCAGCCGGATCTCGTGGAAGGGATTCGCGCGCAACTCGTCGACAAAGACCGCTCACCGCGCTGGGATCCTGCTCCCGGTGAGGAGCTTCCCGCCGACCTTCTCGATCAGGCTTTCTCGTTCCAGCCGCCGACGCCCCTCTGGAGCTGACTCAGCCCCAGAGGCATCCCGTCTGTCAGTCGATGAGTCCGAACAGCTGCAGCGGGTGGGTAAGGCGCCACCACGGGGACGGTTGCTCGATCTCAGCGGACACGGCAGCTTCGACGGTGGTCGAGTTCACGGGGCCCGTGAGGGTGAAGGTCCCCGCGGGAGATCCGGCTTCCCACTCGTCGACCGCGAGGGCGGATGACGAACTCGACGTCGCGCCATTCCACAGGATGACGGCGGCATCCGCTGTGGTGCGGATCTCCGGGTTCGATCCCCACGCGGTCTCCACGGTCCCGACGACCGTGCCTGCCGGGATGACGTAGGGGGTCGTGAGCTCAGCTTCGAGCTGAGCCAGCAACGCCCGGGCCGAGCTGTCGCGCAGTTCGTCGCTGGGTTGGGCGAGGACGGTGGCATACGCGCGGACCGTCTGGTCACCGACGGTGATGTTCTTCGCGGTGGCCAGGTCATCGACCTCGCGGCCGTTCACAAAGAGGGACCCGGTCTTGATACCGACGACGCCGGGATCTGCGAGCAGATCGTTCGTGTTCGTGACCACTCCGGCACCGGGAAGATCGACCGACGGAGTCGCCACGATCTCGGCGATCACGGGGTTCTCGAGCGCCTTTCGTCCGAGCGCGATGACCCCCGCGGGTGTGCCCACGTTGTCGGAGTCGATGCCGGTCGGCTCCACGACCGTGATGCCGCTGATGCCGTGGGTACGCAGCCAGTCCGCGGCGGCGCTCTCGAACACCTCGTCGGTAGGCCAGAACTGGTCGGCCAGTCGAGACGCATAGTTGTTCGCGGAACCGATCAGCAGTCCCTGCAGCATCTGGTACTCGCTGAGGGAGCCGCCTACGGGAACGTTCAGGGCCGACTCGCCGCGCCCGCGATAGTTCCAATACGTCGACCGATCACGCGAATTGAAGGCGTACTCCGGGCCGGTCTCACCGGGCGCGAGCGGCTGGCGGTCCAGCACCATGAGTGCGGTCACGAGTTTCGTGATGCTCGCCAGCGGTGCGTCATCCGTCGTTGAGACCAGCGTTGCGTCGGCAGCCGTCGACTCGAACCCGTCGACGGCCACCGCAGCCGATCCATCTGCCGGCCACGCCGGCGCGGCGGCGGATGCCGTGAGAGGGGAGACATCGACGGGCCGCGCAGTCGGCATGACCGCTGTCAGCGGCCAGAGCAAAGTGACCGCGGCGTACGCCGCGACGACAGCGAGAACGACAAGGGTCGGGCCCATGACGGTTCCGCGCAGCAGTGACCGACGCGGCATCCCGTCGAGGAGATCGCCGGTGTCCGAGCGTTCCGGCGCCCGCCGCGACACGGGGGCTCCCGTGGGGCTGGCCCATTGCAGGGCGGCGGTGTCGGCGCGCTCAACGGCGACGCCCGCGGCCGCACTCGACGCCGGGTCGGCGTCGGTCGGGTCGGGGGCGGTCGGCGCCTCCGTGTCAGTCATCCCGCCCAGATTATCCGTACCTGACGCGTATACTCGGCACCACGAACCACGGGAGTCCGGTGTGCCGGGCTGAGAGGAAGCGAATCCACGCTTCGACCGTCGAACCTGATCTGGGTCATGCCAGCGCAGGAAGGAGAACAATGTCTGTTTCGTCGTCCACCCCCACCACCGTCGCGAACCGGTTCCGGTGGCGGATCGTCGATATCGTCGTCGCCAGCGTGATCGGTGTCGCATCCGGTCTGATCTTCCTGGCCTGGAATGTCGGCTACGTCGGGCCGAGCACGCTCCTTGAGCCGCTGCTGCCGGGCATCCAGGGTCTGCTGGACGGGCCCTGGCTCTTCGCCGGAGTTCTGGGTGCTCTCGTCATCCGCAAGCCGGGTGCCGCCATCTACACCGAGCTGCTCGCTGCCGTCGTCTCGGCACTGGTCGGCAACCAGTGGGGCGGGTTCCTGACGCTCGAGGCCGGCTTTGTGCAGGGTCTCGGCGCCGAGATCATCTTCCTGATCTTCGCCTACCGCGTCTGGACACTGCCGGTGGCCATCCTCGCCGGCGCTGGCGCAGCCCTGGCCGGTGGAATCAACAATCTGATCCTCTGGTACGCGGGGGCAGACGTGACCTTCACGATCGTGTACCTCATCAGCACCGTGATCTCTGGGGCGGTGATTGCTGGCCTTCTCTCGTGGCTGCTGGTGCGAGCGCTCGCCGCCACCGGAGCACTCGATGCCTTCCCGGCCGGTCGCGAGGTCCGGCAGCGCGTCTGACGTGACGGCACAGTCTCCCCAGATCCCTTCCGCTCCGCGCCATTCCGTCGCCGTCGGCATCGACGGGTGGGGGTGGCGGCACGGGAGCCGGCGGGGGTGGGCCCTGCGTGGGCTCGACCTGCGGATCGAGCCGGGCGAGCGTGTACTGCTGCTCGGGGCGTCGGGGTCTGGCAAGTCGACGCTCGTCCGGGCGATCGCCGGCGTGCTCGGCGCGGACGAGGGCGAGAGTGAAGGCTCCATTCGCCTCGACGGTGTTTCGCCAAGCGCGGCGCGCGGCAGGGCCGGCCTCGTGCTTCAGGACCCCGACTCTCAGGTCGTTCTTGCGCGCGTGGGCGACGAGGTCGCGTTCGGATGCGAGAACCTCGGCGTCCCCCGCGACGAGATCTGGCGGCGCGTGCGCGAGGCACTCGAGCTGGTGGGACTCGACGTGCCGCTCGATCACTCCACGAGCGCCCTGTCCGGAGGGCAGAAGCAGCGGCTGGCGCTCGCCGCTGTCGTTGCAATGCGGCCAGGGCTCATCATCCTGGACGAACCCACCGCCAATCTCGACCCCGACGGCGTCGTGCAGGTGCGGAATGCCGTGGCTCGCGTCGTCGAGCAGACGGGGGCAACCCTCCTTGTCGTCGAGCACCGCGTGGCGGCCTGGGAGTCGCTCGTCGATCGCGTCGTGGTCCTCGAGGCGGGCGGCGTCGTCGCCGATGGATCGCCCGAAGCGGTGTTGCGTGAACGAGGCGACGAACTCGCCCGGTCCGGTGTGTGGGTCCCGGGGCATCGACCGGCATGGCCGCCCCGGGTCACCCGCTCTCGGGGATCCGTTCTCGTGTCGACGGATGACCTCGTGGTTGCGCGCGTGCCGGGGCATCCGGTCGCCGAGATCCCTCACCTGGAGGTGACGGCAGGGGTCGCGACGGCCATCACCGGGCCCAACGGCGCAGGCAAGTCCACGCTCGGTCTGACCCTTGCGGGGCTGATCCCGCCCGCGTCGGGGACGGTCATACCCTCCCCGGCTCTTGCGGACGGTCAGCGCGGTCACCCTCACCAGTGGCCTTCGCGCGCGCTGCTGACGCGTCTCGGCATGGTGTTCCAGGACCCCGAGCACCAATTGCTCGCACGGACTGTTCGCGGCGAGCTCGAGGTCGGACCCCGCGCCCTGGGGATCGCGGAGTCCGAGGTCACGGCGCGGGTCGATGAGCTGCTGCACCGGCTGCGGCTGGACCGCCTCGCCGAGGCGAATCCGTACACACTCTCGGGGGGCGAAAAGCGCAGGCTCACGGTGGCAGCAGCCCTCGCGACGCGGCCGCGTGTGCTCGTTCTCGACGAACCCACGTTCGGCCAGGATGCTCGCACCTGGGCCGAGCTCGTCGCGCTCCTTGCGCGGGTGCGCGACGAGGGCTCGGCGGTCGTGACGATCACGCACGATCTCGAGGTCGCCGATGCCCTGGATGCCGACCGCTTCGTGCTGGGTGGGGCGTCGTGATCGACATCCACATCGCCGCACCTTCGCGGGTGGCGCGACTGAACCCGGTGGCCAAGCTCCTCGCGATCGTCGTGCTGACGATTCCGCTCGTGCTGACCCTGGATGCGGTATCGGCGGGGGTGGCGCTCGTGATCGAACTCGCCCTGTTCGCCTTCGCTGGCCTCGGCTGGCGGCAGTTCTGGCGGCGCACCTGGATCGTCTGGCTGCTCGCGCCGTTGACCGGCGTGACAATCGCCCTGTACGGCCAAGCGAGCGGCCACATCTATGCAGAGTGGTTCGTGGTGCGGATCAGCGAGGGGTCGCTCACCCTGGCGCTCGCGACGATGCTTCGAGTACTCGCGATAGCGCTGCCGTCGGTTGTTCTCTTTGCCACCGTTGATCCGACCGACCTGGCCGATGGGCTGGCGCAGGTGCTCCGTCTTCCGGCCCGATTCGTCCTCGGTGGGCTCGCTGGGCTACGGATGGTCGGCTTGTTCGTCGATGACTGGCGTGCTCTGGAACTCGCGCGCCGATCACGCGGCGTCGCCGACCGTGGCCGCATCCGTCGCTTCCTCGGGATGGCCTTTGCCCTGCTCGTGCTCTCCATCCGCCGTGGCACGAAGCTCGCTGTGGCGATGGAAGCCCGCGGCTTCGGGGCGCCCGGCCCGCGGACGTGGGCGCGAGAGTCTCGCTTCGGGCTGGCCGAGTGGTTGCTCGTACTGCTCGGTGCCGCAATCGCCGCTGTCGCCGTGACCGCCGCCGTCCTGACCGGCTCCTGGAACTTCATCCTCGGCCCGTCCTGAGCCGGACGTCGCCTCGGTTGTAGCCTGGTGCGCGACATCGAAGGAGAGTCGGATGAAGGTCACTGGTGCTGCAGCTCTCGTCACCGGCGGAGCGAGCGGTCTGGGATTGGCAACGGCGGAGCGGCTCGCCGCTGGCGGTGCGCTGGTGACGATTGTCGATCTACCCGGGTCGCCTGGCGCCGAAGTCGCTGACAGGCTCGGTGGCACGTTCGCTCCGGCCGATGTCACGGATGCTGAAGCCGTGCGCGACGCGGTGGCAGTGGCGTCGGCATCCGGTCCGCTGCGGGTCGTCGTCAACTGCGCCGGGATCGCGCCCCCGGCCAAGGTTCTCGACCGTGACGGGGAGCCGTCGTCGATCGCCGCGTTCGAGCGGATCGTGCGCATCAATCTCGTCGGCACGTACACCGTCGTCGCCCAGGCTGCGGCAGCGATCGCGAGGACGGAACCGGATGCCGAGTCCGGCGACCGCGGCGTGATCATCAACACCGCCAGCGTCGCCGCGTTCGATGGGCAGATCGGGCAACCGGGGTATGCCGCCAGTAAGGGTGGCGTGCACGCCATGACGCTGCCGATCGCACGAGAACTTGCCCGTCACGCCATCCGTGTCGCAACGATCGCTCCCGGAATCATGGAGACACCGATGCTCGCAGGTCTGCCTCAGGCGGCGCAGGACTCGCTCGGTCAGCAGGTGCCGTATCCCGCACGGCTCGGCCGGCCGACCGAGTACGCGGCGCTGGTCATGAGCATCGTCGAGAACGGCTACCTCAACGGCGAGACGATCCGCCTCGACGGAGCGATCCGGATGGCGCCCCGCTAGCGGCTCCCTCTGCGTCGGGTCTCTGTAGCGGCCTCAGCGGCGCCGTTCGCGACGTCGAGAGTAGGCGGCAGCGCTGCGACTGGAGAGCGCGAGCAGAATCAGCACATCGAGACCGACCGCGAGCAGAGACGTTCGAAGCGTCACGTCCTGCTCCCGCAGGAACCAGGTCGTGAATGCCGTCGATATCGAGATGACCGCGAAGACCATGACGATCAGGCGTGCCCAGTTGCGGCCCCACCACAGCGAGAGCACAACGCTCACCTGAACCGCAAGGCTCACACACATGAGGGCGATCACGATCCAGAGGGCGAACTGTTCCTCTTCGGCGGTGAGCACATCGCCGGCGAAAGCGAGGTCGGCGCTGTCCATCACGTCGGGCCACTCCAACCACAGCCCGATGATCAGAGCGATGCCGGCGAGCACGCGCAGCAGCACCAACAGAGTTCCTGTGGTGATCGTGGCGGGTCGGCGCATCCGGGGATCCCGGGTGAGCGGGGCGAACAGTGTGGTCGGCGGTTCGAAAGCTGCCCGCTTGCGGGGCAGCCCCTGCGGGGCTTCCGTCGCCGCCGCAGATTTCAAGACACCCACGCTGCTATCAGAAGCCGGGAGGGACGCATCCGTGGTGTCGGGGCCTGTTTCGATGGCGGCGGCCTCGGCTACCGCCAGGGGGCGCAGATCCAGGATCGGCAGGTCGCCGTCGGTGCGGATCGAGTCGCCGCCGCCGTTACGAGCGTGATAGCTCGTCGAGAAGTCTTCGATGATCTCGACACGGATCGTCGGGTCCGCGGCGAGGAGCGAACTGACGATGTGGTCGCGTTCGACATCCGTGTCGGCGTCAATGCGGTGGGTGACCTGGAGCGTGAACAGCGACAAGCCGACGGAACTGTCGAAGGTGCCAGCCGCCAGCCACTCGACGCGGCGACCGCCGGGGAGCGGCCAGTCGTCAGGGCACCGCCAGAACCGCACATGGTGACGCTGCGCGGGATTGCCGTCGACCTCTTGCTGGTAGGCGAAGTCCTGCATCCGGCCGAAGAGGAACAACGGGCTCACGGGCGCCCGGTGGTAGCTGCGCCGAGTGAGCGTCGAGGTCACGATCCGAACCGATGAGCGCAGCGTCACGGGATCGGCGAGAGTCCAGCCCGCCCGCTCCATCGCCTCGTGCAGCGCAGCCGCCTCGCCCATGAAGGCAAGGTTGACGGGATCGCCGAGCAAGCCGTCGCTGGTGCGGGTGCGTCCGATGAAATAGCCGGGTACGTAGATCGTGGTGAGAATGCGGTGGATGCGCGGCAGGACCAGGTAAGCAAGCAGCGCCCAGAAGGCGATCGCGACGAGGATCCCCCACCACCCGACACGGAACGACTCGGTCAAGCTCAGGTACGCGAGCCACAGCGCCGAGATGCCGGCGAACACGAAGAAGAACCAGTCGAGCGCGACTCCGATGGAGTAGCTGCGCCGCCGTTCTCCGCTCACGCCGCCACCCTACCGCCGCTGGCCCTGCGGATCGCTGCTTCGTCGCCGGCAGATATGAGTGGGACGCAGTGTCACAGATCGTGAAACGCGGGCTCGCGCGCGATGGTGGCGAGAGTAGAGTGGCGGGAGGTTTCAAAGGGGAACGCCGTGTGGCCGCACCCTCACCGCTGAAGGAGGCTGAGATGAGCGATTCCATCCGGGTCGAGGTCGCCGATGGCCTCGCCCACGTCACGCTGAACCGCCCCGCACGCCTGAATGCCGTCGACTTCGAGATGGGCCGTCGGTGGCGAGATGTGGCTGTCGAGCTCACCGGGGATCCCACCGTGACAGCGATTCTGCTGGATGCCGCAGGCCCCGCATTCTGCGCGGGCGGCGACGTTGTCGCGATGTCCGAGGCCGACCCCGGTGACGGGAGCGCGGGTGAGGCAGTCACCGCCATGGCGCGGATCATCCACCAGGGGATCCTCACCCTGGTGTGCTCGTCGACCCCGATCGTCGCGGCAGTTCAGGGAGCGGTGGCCGGCGGCGGTCTCGGGCTCATGCTCTGCGCCGACTACATCGTCGCCTCCGACGCTGCGCGATTCGTGAGCAAGTACGCCAACATCGGGCTCACCCCCGACCTCGGCGTCTCCACCCTGCTCCCCGCGGCGATCGGGCAGCGCCGCGCACTCACGCTGCTGCTGCAAGATCGCTCCCTCACCGCCGACGAAGCCCTCGACTGGGGCCTTGTGAACGAGGTGGTTCCCGCTGACCGGGTGGCCTCGCGCGCTCACGAGGTTGCCGAATTCTGGCAGTCAGGCGCTGCCGCGGCCTTCGGCGAGGCGAAGCGTCTTGTGCGCTCCGGTGCGGGCCGCGCCTTCGCGCAGAATCTCGAGGACGAAGCGCAGACGATCGGGGACCAGTTCGTCACTCACGAGGCCCGCACGCGAATCGCCGCATTCGCTGCCGCCTCGCGCACGCCGAAGAACGACGCCGCCACCAGGAAGGACCACGCGTGACCGAGAAGAAGCTTGCTGGAAAGACAGTTCTGCTCTCCGGCGGTAGTCGCGGGATCGGGCTGGCCATCGCACTGCGGTGCGCCGCCGACGGCGCGAACATTGCGATCCTCGCGAAAACTGATACGCCGCATCCGAAGCTTGAGGGCACTGTCCACACCGCGGCAGATGCGATCGAGGCCGCAGGTGGTCGCGCCCTCCCGATCGTCGGCGACGTCCGCAACGATGACGACGTCGCGGCGGCGGTGCTCAAGACCCAGGGTGAGTTCGGCGGCATCGACGTCGTGGTCAACAACGCGAGCGTCATCGATCTGTCGGGCTCTCTCGACCTTTCCGCCAAGAAGTACGACCTCATGCAGGGTGTCAACGTACGGGGCACGTTCATGCTGTCGCGGGCAGCGGTCCCGATTATGCGCGAGGCCGAGAACCCCCACATCCTGTCGCTGTCGCCGCCCCTGAACCTCTCGCCGCGGTGGCTTGGCGGGCACACGGGATACACGCTGGCGAAGTACGGGATGACGATGGCGACCCTCGGGATCGGTGCCGAGTTCGCGAAAGACGGCATCGCGGCGAACACGCTCTGGCCGCGCACCACGATCGCGACAGCAGCCGTGCAGTTCGCCCTCGGCGGCGACCAGATGATGAAGGTCAGTCGCACCCCCGAGATCTACGCGGATGCCGCGTACGAGGTGATCACGAAGCCTTCGCGGGAGTACACCGGCCAGACGCTGATCGTCGAGGACGTGCTGGAGGCCGCGGGTGTCACTGATTTCTCACGCTATGCTGCCGTGCCGGGCACCCCGGATGACCGGCTGTTCCCCGACATCTTCCTCGACTGACACGGGGTTTCGGCGACGGATCAGCCGCGGATGATCAGTCGAGTTTCTTGCGCAGGAACACCTGCTCGATGCCATCATCGCCCGGCACGCGCTCGCTTTCGACATACCCTTCGCGCTCGTACAGGCGCAGATTCGCCTCCGACAGCGACCCGGTGAACAGCTCTGCCGCCGTCGCGCCGGCTTCCCTCCCCCTCTGCTCGACGGCTGCCAGCAGTGCGGTGCCGGTTCCCTCACCCTGCTGATCGGGGGCGATGGCGAGCCGCCCGATGAGCAGCAGCCCGCCGCTCTGCTGCGCGCGGACGGCTCCGACGATCCGGGGTCCGCGCAGGGCGACGCAGCCGAGGTTCTCGCCCAGTTCCGCAGTGATCTCGTCCAGTGTCTGGGTCAACGGAGGCATGTGCGGGGTGCCGTAGATGAGCGCCTCTTGTACGAAGGCGGCGCGCTGGAGCGTGAGCACCTCGCCGGCGTCGTCGGGGGTGATCGGGCGGATGTCGAGATCGTCGTGGGCCACGACCTCACGGTACTGGGCAGGTCCCCTCGCGGGCAGGGCTTGACAGGGCTTCGCCGGTCGAGCAGGGTCGCGCGGCATCCGCTCGCTTACCCTGGAGTCATGGCTCGCGCGCTCCCTCCCACGTCCTCCGGCGCGCCTCAGGTGCGCCCAGCCACCGAAGGATGGCAACAGAAGAAGGATGCCGAGGGCCGGCCACTCTTGCAGTTCGCGAGCCCCAAACGCGGCAAGCCTCCCGTGCACCTGGCCGATCTGACTCCCGAACAGCGCGTCGAGAAGGCCAAGGAACTCGGTCTTCCGGGCTTTCGCGCCGGTCAGCTTGAGCGCCATTACCTGACCCGCTGGACGAGCGATCCGGCAGAGATGACCGATCTGCCGGCATCCGGTCGTGAGGAACTTGTCGCGGGGCTGCTGCCGCCGCTGCTGACTGAGGTGCGCCGGCTCGACACCGACAAGGGCGACACGATCAAGTTCCTCTGGAAACTGCACGACGGTGCGCTCGTCGAGTCGGTTCTCATGCGGTACCCGGGTCGGATCACCCTGTGCGTATCAAGCCAGGCCGGATGCGGAATGAACTGCCCGTTCTGCGCGACCGGCCAGGCGGGGCTCACCCGGAACATGTCGGCTGCCGAAATCGTCGACCAGGTGGTGCGCGCCAATCAAGCGATCGCCCGAGGTGAACTCGGCGGCAAGCGCAGCACCGATCAGTCGCTGGAGCGGGTGTCGAACATCGTCTTCATGGGGATGGGGGAGCCGCTTGCCAACTACGCCCGTGTCATGCAGGCGGTTCGGGTGATGACCGACAAGAAGCACGGCATGGGCATGAGCGCTCGTGGCATCACGGTGTCGACAGTGGGACTTGTGCCCGCGATCACCAAACTTGCCGCCGAAGACATCCCGGTCACCTTCGCCCTTTCTCTGCACGCTCCCGACGACGAACTGCGCGACGAACTCATCCCCGTGAACTCGCGGTGGAAGGTCGACGAGGCGCTGGATGCCGCCCGCGGATACTTCGAGCGGACCGGGCGGCGCGTATCGATCGAGTACGCCCTCATCAAAGACATGAACGACCATCCGTGGCGGGCCGACCTGCTGGCGCAGAAGCTCAACGCGCGCGGGCGCGGTTGGGTGCACGTGAACCCGATTCCGCTCAATCCGACGCCAGGTTCCATCTGGACGGCATCCGAACCGCACGTGCAGAACGAGTTCGTGCGGCGCCTGAACGCCGCGGGCATCCCGACGACACTGCGGGACACGCGCGGCAAAGAGATCGACGGCGCGTGCGGGCAACTGGTCGCTACCGAGGACGACGAGGCCGCGGCGTCAGCCTCGTGACCGTCTCGTAAGTCCCGTCAGGATGCCGGTCTGAAGGCGTCCACGGCCGCAGCGCGCGGGAGCGGCAGCGTCCGCGAGTCGACATCGAAGACGCGCACGCGGCGGCCGGGGGCAAACGGCTCCCATCCCGGGTCGCCGTCGCGGATCATCCGCACCCACGCGCCGTGCATCTCATCCGCGAGGCGCTGCGGCGGAGCATCCCCGGCCATCCGGATGCTGTCGGGATTGCCCACGCCGTCGAAGACGAAGCCGAGTTCGAGAGCGTGCCCGGCGCCGAGGCCGTCGACCGGGCTCTGCCAGGCGAACTCGTAGACGAAGGTCGGCGCCGTTCGGCGATCCGCCACCTGGGTCATCGGCGCTCGCAGCATCGAGTCAGTGAGCGCTTGCCCGAGCCGGTCGCCGGTGCCGGCATCCGGGAACGCGGCCCGGTAGGCGCGCACCGCGGCACGCGGGATTCTCAGGGCAAGATGGCCGAGGCTGGCCTGCCACGGCGAGATCTTCGCGAGCGCGTCGGGCGTGAACCAGAGCCGGTACTCGTCGGTGTTGGTGCCGATGAGGATAGGGGCTGAGGCCGTGGGGAGTGCCTGGCGAGGGGATTCGGGGAGGCTCTCGGGGTCGCGGGCCAGCAGGAACCCGGGTGCGCCCCGCAGCGGCGAGCTGCCGGCAGCCTGTGTCGTTCGCGCCGCCAGCAGCTCGGCCGGCGACAGCGCCGCAAATGCCTCGCGCGTCGCCGGGATCCCGAGCCGCTTGGCGAGCGCGCGGGTGACCCGGCCCGCCCGCTTCGGGTCGACGGCATCCAGGGGCCCCGACTCGATGATTGCGCCGGCGATGAGGGGCGCGGTGTCGGGTCGGGAGAGGAGCGCGGCGACCAGCGCCCCGCCGGCAGACTCTCCCATGAGCGTGATGCGCGAGGGGTCTCCACCGAACGCCGCGATCTCAGCGTGCGTCCAGCGAAGGGCCGCAGCGATGTCTTCGAGGCCGAGATTGCGCGGGGCATCCTCGAGCACCGAGAAACCCTCGGACCCGAGGCGGTAGTTCGCCGAGACGAACACGACTCCGTCGCGGGCGAAGCTCGACCCGTCGTACCCGGCGATCGAACTCCCGCCGCGCTCGAACGCGCCGCCGTGGATCCAGAGCACGACAGGCAGCGGCCCGGATGCCGGGTCGGTCGCGTCCGTCGGGGCCCAGACGTTGACGGTCAGGATGTCTTCGTTGGTGCCGTCGCTGGTCAGGCTCGGCAGGAGTTCTCCGATCCTGCCGCGGTAGGGCGTTTGCGGTGCCGAGGGACCGAACTGCGTCGCATCGCGCACCCCGGTCCAGGCGTCCGGCGCTGCGGGCAGCCGGAACCGCCGCGGACCGAAGGGAGGGTCGGCGTACGGGATGCCGAGGAAGCGACGGATGCCGTCCGTCACGCTCCCGCGGAGTGTTCCGGTGCTGATGGTCGTTTCGATTGCTTCGGTGCCCACGCCCTCAGGGTAGGCCGTTCCATCACGGGCCGGCCCCGCTGTCGCGGCGCGGCGATAGCGTGGAGCAATGGTCAACTATCGCTATCTCGGCAACAGCGGCTTCAAAGTCACAGAGATCACCTACGGCAACTGGATCACCCACGGCTCGCAGGTCGAAAACGACGCAGCCATCGCGACAGTTCACCGAGCACTGGACCTCGGCATCACGAGCTTCGACACCGCCGACGTGTACGCGAACACGGTCGCCGAGCAGGTTCTCGGCGAGGCGCTGAAGGGCCAGCGTCGGGAGTCGCTCGAGATCTTCACGAAGGTCTACTGGCCCGTCGGGCCGGGCGGCGCCAATGACTCGGGTCTGTCGCGCAAGCACATCATGGACGGCATCCACGGCTCGCTCGAGCGGCTCGGAACCGACTACGTCGACCTCTACCAGGCGCACCGGTACGACTACGAAACCCCGCTGGAAGAGACGATGCAGGCCTTTGCCGACATCGTCCGGCAGGGCAAGGCGCTCTACATCGGCGTGAGCGAGTGGACGGCCGAGCAGCTGCGCGCCGGGCACGCGCTGGCCAAGGGTCTCGGCATCCAGCTCGTTTCGAACCAGCCCCAGTACTCGGCGCTGTGGCGCGTCATCGAGGGGAAGGTCGTTCCGACCTCCGAGGAGCTCGGAATCTCGCAGATCGTCTGGTCGCCGATGGCGCAGGGCGTGCTCAGCGGCAAGTACCTGCCCGGTCAGCCGGCTCCCGCCGGTTCGCGGGCCACCGACGAGAAGAGCGGCGCGGGCTTCATCAAGCGGTTCATGACGGATGACGTGCTCAGCGCAGTGCAGAAGCTGCATCCGGTAGCCGAGCAGGCGGGTCTGACCCTGCCGCAGCTCGCGATCGCGTGGGTGCTTCAGAACCCCAACGTGTCGGCGGCTCTCGTCGGCGCCTCGCGTCCCGAGCAGCTCGACGACACCGTGAAGGCGTCAGGCGTGACGCTGGATGCCGACACGATGGTGGCGATCGATGACGCTCTCGGCTCGGTGGCCGAGACCGATCCGGCGCTCACCGAAGAGTCCTCGCCACCGTCCCGCCATAAGGGCGCGACGTCTGGCACCGTCCCGCCCGTGAGGGCGCGACGTCTGGCACCGTCCCGCCCATAAGGGCGCCACGGCTCAGGGGAAGGCGAGAACCTCGTCTCCCCAGCCGGTGCGCAACTCGTGATCGAGGTCGGGGACCACACGGTCCGCGGCCTCGATCACGAGCGTTGCGCGGGTATCGACATCGAATGCCGGCCACTCCACGGCGCCGTCGGCGTTCGGGGCCTCCCCCGTGGCGAACGCCGTCCATCGTTGCTGCATTCTCGCCGAGATCCGTTCGGCCTCATGGCGGCCGCCGAGTCGGAAGCTGATGTCGTGCGCGCGGCGGCCGAACGTGCCCCATACGTAGGGGAGCTCGGTCGCGTGCGTTGCGCCGATGCGCAGCAGGTGCAGCATCGGCGTCGCGTGGTCAAAGCGGTAGAGCCAGACCGGCGCGACGCGGGAATGGCCCTCGACGGCCCAGAGCGTCGGCATCCGGAATCCGATGTCACGGGCGATTCCCAGCCCGACCGCGTGGTGACGAACGCCCTCGTACGCTGAGAGCACCTGCGCCATCGACGGCAGGTCGATACCGGGGCGTTCGGTGCCGAGTTCGGCGAGCATCTGCTCGATCTGCTCCTCGCGGATGGGCATGAGCGGTGACTTCATCATCCGGAAGAGGGATGCCTCGTCCTTGTTTGTGCCGATCAACAGCGGTACCGGCAGACCACGCCCCTCGGCAAGGACTGTCGCCGGCGCCTCGGGCAGCAGGTCACCGTCGATCACCGGACCGAACGCGATCGTTCCCGGATGCTGTGCCGGGACTTCCGCGAACACCGTCATCCCGGCTTCGACGATCGTGTCGACCGGCAGTGTTCGCAGATCTGCCGGGGCGGGATTACCGACCGCCGCCAAGAACAGGTCGGTGACGGTCTCGGCCCGGGCCGCGTCGTAGACGCTCGAGACCGGCGAGGATTCGGCGATCGCGCGCGAGAAGAGCCCCGCAGCGCTCGGGACGGCGAGCAGCGTCGTCACGAGGCCCGCGCCCGCGGACTCGCCGAAGACGGTCACGCGCTCGGGGTCGCCCCCGAACGCTGCGATGTTCCGCTGCACCCAGCGCAACGCCAGCATGACGTCCTTCAGGGCGAGGTTTCCGTCGAAGGGATGCTCCGGGGTGGACTTGCTCGACAGATCGAGGAATCCGAGCGCGCCGATGCGGTAGTTGATCGTCACTACGACCACGCCGTGGCCCGCGAGGGCTTCGCCGTCATAGACCGGCTGGCTGCTGGAGCCGAACGTGTAAGCCCCGCCGTGCAGCCACACCATGACCGGAGCCGGAGCATCAACATCCGCCCCGCTCCAGACGTTCAGGAAGAGGCAGTCCTCGTCGAAGATCGGGTCCGGCCCGAGGTCCATGGCCGGATTCGCCTTCTGCGGTGCGGCGGGCCCGAAGCTTGTCACCTCGACCGTCACGCCGGCATCCAGCGGCTCGGCCGGAACAGGGTCGCGCCAGCGGGCGTCGCCGGTCGGGGCCTGGGCATAGCGGATGCCGCGCCAGACGCGGATGCCGCCTGCAAGCTCCTCTCCGGCGAAGCGCCCGGCGGGTGCGGCTGCAACAGGGGTCTCGTCCATGGGGGCCTTCCGGGTCTGGTGAGAGGGCGGCGTCGCGAGACAGCGTAGACGGTGGCGCTATGCGGCCGGGTTTCGGTGCAGTTCGTGCGCCCGGATCATGCTGCTGACACAATCGGGACATGCCGATCTGGCTTGCTGTCCTTCTGCTCACTGCCGCCTTCGCTGCGCTGTCCGCATGGGTCAGCAGGCGACTCCTCGACGCCCAGATCGGATGGGTTCGCGCTCTCGTGACCTCCGCCGTGGTGTTCCTTGGCTCACTTCCGCTGACAGCGTGGGTGTTCGAGCAGGCCGACGTCATCGACGGTGATCGCGTCGTCGTCGAAAGCCCGATCGTGGTGGCCTTCGTCGCCCTCGTACTCGGCTGGATCTTCGCCGTCGTCGTCGTCATCCTCGTCACCCTGGAGTTCCTCTGGCCCAGTCGCCCGCTCGGAAATCCGGTGACGATCGTCCGGGAGGCGTTCCGTCGCCGCGATCGCGCCCGCCGATACGCGCAGATCGTTGCCATCGCCTCCCGGCACGGCCTGGGAATGTACCGCGGCCGATCGGATGCCGCGCGAGACGCGTTGCCCCAGGCGCTGGTGGCGGCCCTGGCCGAGGCCGGCGTCACCTTCGTCAAACTCGGCCAGGTGCTCTCGACGCGCGAGGACGTGCTGCCGCGAGACCTCATCGAAGCGCTCTCGACGCTGCAGATGGACTCGACCCCGATTCCCTGGCCGGAGGCCGAAGCGGCGATCCGTGCCGAACTCAGGCGGCCGATCACCGAGGTGTTCGCAGAGATCGAGTCGGAGCCGATGGCTGCGGCATCCGTCGCCCAGGTGCACGCCGCGACGCTGGTGTCGGGCGAGCGCGTCGTCGTGAAGATCCAGCGGCCCTCCGCACGCGCCCAAGTCACCACCGATCTCGACATCCTCGAGCGCCTCGCGCGTGATGCCGAACGTCGCACTGCGTGGGCAGCCGACTATGGTGCCGTCGCCCTTGTCGCCGAGTTCTCGCGCGCACTCACCGAGGAGCTCGACTATCGCATCGAGGTGGCCAACGCCGAGATGCTGCGGGGCGCCATCGCGAAGACGCACGCGATGCCGTTGCGGGTTCCCCGGGTCTTTCCGGATCTGTGCACCCAGCGAATGATCGTGCAAGAGCGCATCGAGGGGGTGCCCTTCGGCAAGCTCCCCGAGGGAGCGGTGGAGCCGGGCGCAGCCCGCGCGCTCGCCGACGGGGTCCTGGATGCCGTGTTCGAGCAGATCGCCGTGCGCGGGGTCTTCCACGCCGACCTGCATCCGGGAAACCTGATCCTCTGCGATGACGGAGAGGTAGCCCTGATCGATTTCGGCGCCGTGGGCATACTGGAGGCCAGTATGCGGCGCCTTCTTGTGCCGCTGCTGACAGCGATCGCCGCCGACGATGATCAGGCCGCCACCGATATCGTGCTGCTGCTGTGCGAACCCGACCCGGCGGGCGCCGATCAGGCAGCGCTGCAGCGTGATGTCGGAGCGATCATCACTCGGGTTCGCAACGCCCCCGCGGGCGAGGATGTCTTCCGGCTTCTGCTCGACACCCTCCGCCACCACCGACTGGCGATGCCCCCGTCTCTGCTGCTGGTATTCCGGACTCTCGGCTCGCTCGAGGGGAGCCTCCGCCGGGTGTATCCGGGGTACGACATGGTCGGTCAGGCGCTTGCGCGGGCACCGCACTTCGCCCGCAGCATGCTGTCGCTGCGTACCGCAGCGCTGTCGGCGCAGACGCAGCTCGTGCTCGCTCTGGAGCAGGTGCGCCGCGTGCCGCGGCGCCTGGAGAACATTTCGCGCTCTCTCGAACAGGGCACCTTCTCGGTGCGCCTTCGCTCGTTCGAGGGTGCGGGTGAGCGGCGATGGATCGAGGGAATGCTCGGCCAGGTGACGAGCACGCTCGTCGGTGTGACTCTGCTGGCCACGGGCATCGCCCTGGCGATTTCCTCGGGCGGACCGCAACTGACCGAGGACGTTCCCCTGTTCCCGTTCCTTGGCAGTGTCGTCGGCCTGGGCGGTCTGCTGCTGCTCGTGCGGAGCCTTCGCGCGGCGCTGCGGCGCCGAGACGGCGCCGGCTGATGCCGGTAACGAGCGCCGGCTTGCTGGTGTATCGCCTCGTAGTGTCCGCGTCGGGTGGCTCGAGCGCGCTCGAGGTACTCATCGCCCACATGGGTGGACCGTTCTGGCAGCGCAAGGATGCCGGAGCCTGGACGATCCCCAAGGGCGAATATGACCCGGCGGAGGAGTCCCCACTTCAGGCCGCGCGGCGCGAGTTCCGTGAGGAGCTCGGGATCGATCCGCCGGATGGCCCTGTGGTCGAGCTCGGGTCTTTCGCGGCATCACGCAAGACGGTCAGCGTCTTCGCCATTGAGGACACCGGGCTCGATATCTCGCGCCCGGTCTTCGGGGAGTTCGAGCTCGAGTGGCCGCCGCGATCGGGGAGGACGGTGAGCTTTCCCGAGGTCGATCGTGTCGAGTGGATGCAACCTGCCGTTGCCGCCGAGAAGCTCACCGCGTCACAGCGACCGGTGATTGCTGCACTTGCTGCAGCGCTCGGTGCTCACGGCGTCAGTTGACCGGGTCCGGCGGTGCTGAGTCGACGAAGACGCCGACGCGGTCGCCCTCCAGGACGAACTGCAGCGAGGACCCTTCTCCGAAGCGTTCCAGAGCCTCGGCCGGCGAACCCGCATGGATCTGTAGTGACGCGGTCGGCGGGAAAGTCCCGGCGCCGCATCCGTAGTACGTCGGCCCGTTCGGAAAGCCCGACTCGTCGTCAACGTCCTCAGTTCTGAAGGCGACAAGGCACTCGCTGTCGACGCCGTCGCTCGAGTTCGTGGCCGTGATCAGCGTGTAGCCCGCGAACTGGAATCCCACCGGGGGTGTGTCGGTGTTCCCAAACGGCGGGGCTGTGGCTGACGGGTCGGGATCGAGCGCCGCAATCTGTCGCGCTCCCGAGCCCTCGGAGATCACCGGAATCGAGGCGAGGCCCCAGGTGACGGATGCGGCGAGCGTCGCTACCGCCATCACCGAAATGAGCCAGAAGGCGCGCGCGAGCGGGGGCACGCGGGTGAGCGGCGACCAAGCCGCGCGGGCACCTGATTCGCTGGCCCGTTCGGTGCTGCGGGGGACTGCCGTGCCCGCGGACTCCTGATCGCCGGTGCCGGCCGCCGCTGCCGCGGACGATGGGGCACCCCCTTCGGTGCTGGATGCCACTGACGACGTACCTGGGACCGCACCGCTGCGCTCCGGCCCTCGCTGCTCGCTGCGCAGCTGCGCTTCGAGTTCCTGCAGTCGGTCGTAGGCGACCGGGTCGCGCAGGATGTCGGCGTCGGGACCGTAGGCTCGCGCGCGCAACGCTTGCAGCTCAGCGGCGGCATCGTCGTTCATCGCTTCATGCTCGCATGACCCGTGCTCGCTGACGGTGTCGCCCGCGTCCGGAAGCTAGGCCGCGGTCGCGCCGCCGTCCCAGAAGACACCGATCCGGTCGTCCTGCAGAACGAACTGCAGTGCGCCGCCCTCGGGGAATTGCGCGCGCAAGCGCTCCGGCGCTGTGTCATCCAAGGGAACTTCGATCGTCGCGGGGAAGGCCCCGGCCCGGCATCCGTAGTAGAACGGCCCGTTCACGCCTTGACCATCGGCAGTCAGGTCGTCTTCGTCCAGCCCGATAAGACACTCGCTCTCCCCGTTCGGGCTCATGGCCGACGATTGCGCCATCAGAAGCCCGTAGTACTCGTAGGCGATGGCCTGCTCCGACGTCGTGCCGAAGAATCCCTCGGGTATCGCAACGTCGTCATCGATCTCGAGAGTGGCTACCTGACGGCTCGCGCTTGTCTGCGAGATCATGGGAAGAGACGCGAGTCCCCAGACGATGGATGCCGTCAACGCAATCGCCGCTGCGATCGACACGGCGACGATGGCGGTCGCGACAGGTGGCAGCCGCGAGGTCAGCATGCGCACCAGTGCCCACAGGCGGCGTGTCGCCGGGTCGTCTGCGGCTTCGGCGTCGAGGTCTGCGGCGGGCGCATCGGGCGATTGTGCCTCGGCGGCTGGGCCTGGCTCGCGGCCCGTTCCGGATGCGCTGGACGCCGTAGCCACCGGAGGCCGCTCTGCCTCGCGCTCCGCTCGAAGCTGTGCTTCAAGTTCCATCAGGCGCGAGCTGGCGGCGGGGTCCTCGAGCAGGTCGGCGTCGGGGCCGTATGCCCGGGCGCGGAGCCTCCGCAGTTCGGCAGCCGATGCGTCATCCATTGCCTCATCGTCGCACGGTGTGCATTGCAGGTTCGGCGTGACGAACGCCCTTGTCAGTGCCCCGCGCGACGATCAGACTTGCACCGTCGGGTGAGTCCCGGCTGCTCAGCACTCATCGAGGAGAACGACATGGCACACGGTGACATCACGCACATCGACATTCCGGTCGCCGACATGGCGGCAGCGACAGCGTTCTACGAACGGCTCTTCGGGTGGCAGATCCGAGAGGCTCCCGGTTTCGAGGGCTACCCGATGTGGCAGGCGCCGAACCAGATCAGCGGTGGGGGCCTCGCCCCACGCAGTGAGGGCTTCACGCAGCCGCGGTCCTACGTCGAGGTGGATTCGATCGACGAGACTGTCGCGTCGGCGACGGATGCCGGTGGCGCCGTCTTGATGTCGAAGCAGCCGATCGATGACACGAGCTGGTGGGCGGTCATCAGCGACCCCGACGGGAATGTCATCGGCCTGTACGAGGGCTCGCCGGGAACGGACGGCTCCTAGCGAACCGTCGCTCTTTGTATACCTAGAGCTATCACAGGAACCAGTATTGATAGCTGGATAGCTTTTGTGTATACATGGAGGCGGGGAAGGGAGAGTCGATGCGAGCGAGCGATCGTGCGTACCGGACGCTCCTGACCGAGATCCAAGACGGCCTCCTACCCGCGGGTGCCGTGCTCGGCGAAGTCGAGCAGGCGGCCCGCCTCGGTGTGAGCCGTACGCCACTGCGTGAGGCGCTCGCGCGCCTGGCTGCAGACGGGCTCGTCGTGCAACAGTCGCCGAGGGTCACTGTCGTGTCGGACGTCGATGCTGATGACATCCGTGCCCTGTTCGAGTTCCGCCGGGCGCTCGAAGAAGCTGCTGCGCGCCTCGCGGCGACCCGGGCAGACCCGGCCGAGTTCGCGGAACTTGCCGCGGAGTTCGACAGGACGTCACTGCGCGGTGAAGGCCGCGAGCACTACTACGACCTGATCGCGCGGTTCGATGCCGCCCTCGACGATGCCGTCGACAACATCTACCTGAGCTCGGCGCTTCGTACGATCCGCACCCACCTCGTGCGCGTTCGCCGCCTCGCCCGCGAGAATCCCGCACGGCTCTCCGCATCCGTCGGCGAACATGCGCTGATCGCGCACGCGATCGCCGCGAAGGATGCCGACCTCGCCGCGCACGCGACCCACGTGCATCTGCACAACGCCCTGACCAACATCCTCGCCTCCCTGGCTGAGGCCCGCACCGAACCCGGAGCAGCATGACAATCACGCACCACGTCCGTGTCCACCGCAGCGACGAGAACCTTGCCCGCGAGGGACAACTCGCCTGGCACATCGCGGAGGTTGCCGCCGACCCGGTAGCGGTCGAACCCGAGGTCGTCGACATGATCATCAACCGCGTGATCGACAACGCCGCGGTTGCGGCGGCATCCCTCACTCGCCGACCGGTGAGTGCTGCACGACAGCAGGCGCTCGACCACGCGGTGTCGGTCAGCGGTGCCGGATCGACGGTCTTCGGCTGCGCGAACGAGCGTCGCACGAGTCCGGAGTGGGCGGCGTGGGCAAACGGAGTCGCGGTGCGTGAGCTCGACTACCACGACACGTTCCTGGCTGCCGAGTACTCTCACCCGGGTGACAACATCCCGCCGATCCTGGCCGTCGCCCAGCACGTCGGGGCCGATGGTGCCGCGGTGGTGCGGGGTCTCGCGACGGGCTACGAGATCCAGATGGACCTCGTGCGCGCGATCTCGCTACACAAGCACAAGATCGACCACGTCGCACACCTCGGTCCGTCGGCAGCTGCCGGCATCGGCACCCTCCTGGGCCTGTCCGTCGAGACGATCTACCAGGCCGTCGGGCAGGCCCTGCACACGACCACCGCGACCCGCCAGTCCCGCAAGGGCGAGATCTCGACGTGGAAGGCCCACGCCCCTGCCTTCGCCGGCAAGATGGCAGTCGAAGCCGTGGACCGGGCGATGCGCGGTGAGACGAGCCCCAGCCCCATCTATGAGGGCGAGGACGGCGTGATCGCCTGGCTGCTCGATGGCAAGGATGCCGCCTACGAGGTGCCGCTTCCGGCGCCGGGCGAGTCCAAGCGGGCGATCCTCGACTCCTACACGAAGGAGCACTCGGCCGAGTACCAGGCGCAGGCGTGGATCGACTTGGCCCGCAAGCTCGGTACCGAGCGCCCCGAGCTGCGCGACCCCGCCAACATCGCGAGCATCGTGCTGCACACGAGCCACCACACGCACTACGTCATCGGCTCGGGGGCGAACGACCCGCAGAAGTACGACCCGCAGGCATCTCGCGAGACCCTCGATCACTCGATCCCGTACATTTTCGCGGTCGCGTTGCAGGACGGCGCGTGGCATCACGTCGACTCGTATCTTCCCGAACGTGCCGCACGGCCCGACACGGTGGAGCTCTGGCGCAAGATCACGACGGCCGAGGATGCCGAGTGGACGCGCCGCTACCACTCCGAGGACCCCGACGAGAAGGCCTTCGGGGGTCGCGTGGAGATCGTTATGGCCGACGGTTCCACCGTTGTCGACGAGATCGCTGTTGCCGACGCGCACCCGTTGGGCGCGCGGCCGTTCGCTCGCGAGGACTACGTTCGCAAGTTCCGGCTGCTTGCCGAGCCCGTGCTCGCTCCCGAAGAGATCGAACGGTTCCTCGACCTCGCCCAGCGCCTCCCTGAGCTCTCGGCAGACGAGGTCGGGCAGCTCAACATCGTCGCGAGAATCGGTGTTCTCGCCTCGGCGCCCGCGCCCAAGGGGCTCTTCTGATGCTCTACAGCCAGACATCCGCGGCCGAGAAGCGAAGGCTGTTTCGGGAGCGCCTTGCGTCGGGAGAGCTGTTGCGATTCCCGGGAGCCTTCAACCCGCTGTCGGCGCGCCTGATCGAGCGCAAGGGCTTCGAGGGGGTCTACATCTCCGGTGCCGTCCTTGCGGCCGACCTCGGGCTCCCCGACATCGGCCTGACGACCCTCACCGAGGTCGCGGGCCGCGGGCAGCAGATCGCCCGGATGACCGAGCTTCCGGCGATCATCGACGCCGACACCGGGTTCGGCGAGCCGATGAACGTGGCACGCACCATTCAGACCCTCGAAGACGCAGGCCTTGCGGGCACCCACATCGAGGATCAGATCAACCCCAAGCGGTGCGGTCACCTCGACGGGAAGGCCGTCGTCGATGCTGACACCGCGGTCAAACGCATCCGTGCCGCCGTCGACGCGCGTCGGGACGAGAACTTCCTCATCATGGCTCGCACCGACATCCGTGCCATCGAGGGACTGGATGCCGCGATCGACCGCGCGAAGGCGCTGGTGGATGCCGGTGCCGACGCGATCTTCCCCGAGGCGATGCGTGATCTCGGCGAGTTCGAGCGGATGCGTGCGGCGCTGGATGTGCCGGTGCTCGCGAACATGACCGAGTTCGGGAAGAGCGAGCTGTTCTCGACGGCGCAGTTGCGCTCGGCCGGGATCAACATTGTGATCTGGCCGGTCTCGCTGCTGCGGATCGCCATGGGCTCCGCGGGGCGTGCGCTCGATGAGTTGGAGACGAAGGGGCACCTGCGCGACAGGCTCGACGAGATGCAGCACCGCGCCGACCTCTACGACCTGATCGATTACGAGCAGTACAACCACTTCGACTCGAGCATCTTCAACTTCACTGTCTCTGCACCCATCACGAAGGAGTGAGCATGGCCGACACCGACATCAAGAAGGGGCTTGCCGGCGTCGTCGTTGACTACACGGCAGTCAGCAAGGTCAACCCCGACAGCAACAGCCTGCTCTACCGCGGATACCCGGTTCAGGAGCTCGCCGCCACACAGCCTGTCGAAGCCGTCGCGCACCTGCTGTGGACCGGCGAGCTGCCCTCAGACGAGCAGCTTGCCACTCTGCGCAAGACGGAGCGCGAGAACCGCGCACTGCAGCCCGACGTGAGGGCCGCGATCGATCTCATCCCGCTCGATGCTCATCCGATGGATGAGGTGCGCACAGCCGTCAGTGTCATCGGGGCGCGTGAGACCCGCGGCATCGTGAATGTCATGGACGCGGTGGGCACTCCGCAGCAGAACCTCGAGCGCAGCATCCGTCTCTTCGGCGAACTTCCGGCGATCGTCGCCTACGGGCAGCGGCGCCGCCACGGGCTCGAGCCGGTCGAAGCTCGCGACGATCTGGACTACGCCGCGAACTTCCTCTGGCTGACTTTCGGTGAAGAAGCGGACGAGGTCGTCGTCGAAGCGTTCAACCGCTCGATGATCCTGTACGCCGAGCACTCATTCAATGCGTCGACATTCACTGCCCGCGTCATCACCTCGACCCTCAGCGACCTTTACTCCGCAGTGGTAGGTGCGATCGGCGCGTTGAAGGGACCCCTGCACGGTGGCGCGAACGAGGCAGTGCTGCACATCTTCGACGAGATCGGCTCGGCCGAGAACGTGTCAGCGTGGCTCGACACGGCTCTCGCCGAGAAGCGCAAGATCATGGGCTTCGGGCATCGCGTGTACAAGCGCGGTGACTCGCGCGTTCCCACCATGAAGGCGGCGCTCGACACCCTTGTCGCCCACTACGACCGCCCGGATGTCGCAGCCCTCTACGACGCCCTCGAATCGGAGTTCGTGGCGCGTAAGGGCATCTACCCGAACCTCGACTACCCGTCGGGTCCGGCCTACAGCCTGATCGGCTTCGACACGCTGACCTTCACGCCGCTGTTCGTCGCTGCCCGCGTTGTGGGCTGGACCTCACACATCATGGAGCAGCAGGCCTCGAACGCGCTCATCCGGCCGCTGTCGGCCTACAACGGCCCCGATGAGCGCCACATCGAGGGCTACGTGCCCGACACCTCCGCGATCAACGTGCAAGAGCGCCCGGAGGAGGCCACCGAGTGACCACCGCCGTCATCGTCGACGTCGTCCGGACGCCCTCCGGTCGGGGCAAGCCCGGAGGCGCGCTCTCCGGTGTGCATCCCGTCGACCTCGCAGCCGGCACGCTGACCGCGATCCTCGAGCGCAACGGGCTCGAGTCGCGCCAGATCGATGACGTCCTGATGGGGTGCGTCAGTCAGGTCGGCGACCAGGCCGCCAACATCGCTCGTCAGGCTGTTCTTGCGGCGGGCTTCGACGAGTCGGTGCCGGCCGCGACGATCGACCGGCAGTGCGGCTCGAGCCAGCAGGCTGTGCACTTCGCGGCCCACGGGATCATTGCCGGTGCCTATGACGTCGTGATCGCGGCGGGCGTCGAGTCCATGAGTCGCGTTCCGCTGGGATCGGCTGGTGCCGGCGGTGCGGATGCCGACGGCATCCGTCGCCGCTACCCTGAGGGCCTCGTGAACCAGGGCGTCTCCGCGGAACTTATCGCGGCGCGGTGGGGCCTCGGACGAGATGAGCTCGACGCGTATGCTGCCCAGTCGCACCGACGGGCCGCCGAAGCCGCGGCGGCAGGCCGTTTCGCGGCCGACGTGCTGCCGGTCGTCACGCCGGGCGGGCTCGTGGACGCCGACGAGACGATTCGAGCCGGCACGTCCGCCGAACAGCTGGCGAGCCTTGCGCCGGCGTTCCGCACACCGGAACTCGCCGAGCGCTTTCCCGACGTCGACTGGCGGATCACCGCGGGAAACTCGTCGCCGCTGACGGATGCCGCCTCAGCAGCGCTCATTATGAGTGAGGAACGCGCGAATGCGCTGGGCCTGACGCCTCGCGCCCGCTTCCACGCCTTTGCCGTGGTCGGCGATGACCCGATCATGATGCTCACCGCACCGATCCCGGCAACCCGGAGGATCCTCGACCGGGCAGGGCTCACGATCGATGACCTCGACGCCTACGAGGTGAACGAGGCTTTCGCGTCAGTACCACTTGCGTGGCAGCGGGAACTCGGCGCCGATCCCGACAAACTCAACCCGTGGGGCGGCGCGATCGCGCTCGGGCATGCGGTCGGCGCATCCGGAACCCGCCTGCTCGGGACCCTCCTGGCTTCGCTCGAACACAGCGGCGGACGCTACGGACTGCAGACGATGTGCGAAGGCGGCGGGATGGCGAACGCCACCATCATCGAGCGGCTGTAGCCAACCGACAATCGGTTGGCGACACCGCCTGTGGATTCGGCAGGATCGATCCGGACGGCACGCCCCAGCGACACCGAAGAAGGAGAGCGAACGTGACCGAGAACACCGGTGATTTCCAGACGATCTTGGTCGACACGCGCGGTCGCGTGGGCTGGATCCAGCTGAACAGGCCCGAGGCGCTCAATGCGCTGAACTCGACCCTCGCCACCGAGCTTGGCGCGGCAGTGGCAGCTCTCGATGCCGACGAGCAGATCGGATGCATCGTGCTGACCGGTTCGGAGCGCGCCTTCGCCGCGGGAGCCGACATTAAGGAGATGGCCGACAAGACGGTGCGCGACATGACAGTCGACAGCCCCTTTGTCGGCCTCGAGGCCCTTGGCCGGGCCCGCACACCGATCGTCGCCGCCGTTTCGGGCTTCGCACTCGGAGGCGGGTGCGAGCTCGCGATGAGTTGCGACATCATCCTCGCCGCCGACACCGCGAAGTTCGGGCAGCCGGAGATCACCCTGGGAGTCATTCCGGGCCTGGGCGGCACGCAGCGCCTGACCCGCGCGATCGGCTACTACAAGGCCGCCGAGCTTGTCCTGACGGGGCGCATGATGGATGCCGTCGAGGCCGAGCGCGCGGGCCTCGTATCCCGAGTGGTTGCGGCCGCAGATCTTGCCGACGAGGCGATGGCGGTCGCCGAGTCGATCGCCGCGAAGTCACTGCCCGTGGCCTACGCGGCCAAGGAAGCCCTGCGCGCCTCACAGGAGAGCGGACTTGCCGAGGGGCTGAGGTTCGAACGGCAGGCGTTTGCCGCACTGTTCGCCCTCGACGACCAGAAGGAAGGGATGGCCGCTTTCCGCGAGAAGCGCGCCCCCCGATTCACCGGCCGGTGACCGATTCACCCGCACGGATTCGCCCTGGGCTGGCGCGACCATAGACTCGATGCAAGAAGGAGGAGCGCGATGAGGATTCTCGTCCTGGTGAAAGAGGTCCCCGACACGTGGGGGGATCGAGTACTGAATCTCGAGACGGGACTGGCCGATCGAGGCGCAAGCGATGCCGTCATCGACGAGATCGGTGAGCGCTCGCTCGAGGTCGCGCTCTCGTACGCGGACGCCAACCCCGGCACCGAGGTCGTCGTCGTGATGATGGCGCCGGAGTCGGCAACCGGATCGGTGCGCAAGGCGCTCGCCATGGGGGCAGCATCCGCCGTGCACGTCGTCGATGACGCGCTGCTGGGTGCCGATCTGGGGCTCACCGCACAGACCCTGGCCGCCGCGATCTCACGGGCCGGGTTCGACCTCGTGATCACGGGAAACCAGTCCACCGACGGATCGGGTGGGGTCATGGCGGCGATGCTCGCCGAACTGCTGGATGTGCCGAGCATCACGAGCATGAACTCCGTGACCATCACCGAATCTGAGGTCTCGGGTGAGCGGTCGGTCGACGGTGGGTCGATGACGGCATCCGCTGCTCTTCCCGCCGTGATCTCGATCACCGAACGGCTGCCCGATGCGCGGTTCCCGAACTTCAAGGGGATCATGGCGGCCAAGAAGAAGCCGGTCGACACGGTCTCGCTCGCTGACCTCGGCGTCACCGCCGATGACCCGGATGCTGCTCGCTCGATCATGATCGCGGTGGCGCAGAAGCCGCCGCGGGCGGCGGGCGTGAAGGTCGTCGACGAGGGCGATGCGGGCGTGAAGCTCGCCGAGTTCCTGATCTCGAACCGGTTGGTCTAAGGGGCAGATGATGGTGGATATTGCAGCTGATGCTGTTCTGGTCGTTCTCGATGTCACGCCCGGCGGCGCGCTCGCCGCAAGCGCCGCGGGCCTGCTGGGTGCTGCGGCCGGCGTGGGAACCCCCGTCGCGCTGATCGTCGGCGAGCACGCCGAGACCCTCGCGCCCACGGCCGCTGAACTCGGCGCCGCGCTGGTGCTCACCGCCACGCCAGAGGGCCAGGGGGCGGCGCTGGGTGTGCCGGCGACCGATGCGGTGGCTGCCGCCGCGGCGCTCGTGAATCCTGACGCCGTGCTGCTGTCGCACTCGATCGAGTCGCGCGAGACCGCGGGCCGGTACGCTGCCCGGTCTCGTTCGGCGCTCTGCGTGGATGCTGTCGGCGTGACCCGCGACGACGAGGGAATCGTGGCGCACCACTCCGTGTATGGCGGCGCTTACAACGTCGAGGCAGCGGCTACCTTCGGTGCTCCCGTCATCACGGTGCGCCAGGGCTCGATCGATGCGCGAGCGGAGGCTCAGCCGCTTGTCGCCGAGAAGCTCGAGGTGGCGGCATCCGGGCGCAAGGCCGCGACCATCGGGTCTGTCGAAGAGGTCGTGGTGACCTCGGCGCGGCCTGAGCTGCGTGGCGCCGCCAAGGTCGTCTCGGGCGGGCGTGGCCTCGGCTCGGAGGAGAAGTTCGCCCTCGTCGAGGAACTCGCCGATGTGCTCGGCGCCGCCGTCGGTGCATCGCGTGCTGCGGTCGACGCCGGCTACATCGCCCAGTCCGCGCAGGTCGGTCAGACCGGTGTCTCGGTTGCTCCGCAGCTGTATGTCGCGCTCGGCATCTCCGGAGCGATCCAGCACAAGGCCGGCATGCAGACGGCCAAGACGATCGTCGCGATCAACAAGGATGCCGACGCCCCGATCTTCGAGATCGCCGATTTCGGCGTCGTCGGAGACCTCTTCACCGTCGTGCCGCAGTTGATCGAGACGCTGCAGGCGAAGAAGGCCTGACCCCATGGCGACCTACGCGCGCACCCTGCGGCGCGGGCTGCCCCGCATCCCGGGCGGCGACCCCTGGCCGCCCGCCGGTGAGACGCCCGGCGGGGCGGCCGCGGAGTCCGCGGAAGCCCCCGCACCCTCCGCGGCCACGCCGGCTGCGGCATCCGTGCCTGCCGGCGGCTCACACGAGAGCGGCAGTTCTGCGCAGGAGCTGCGGAAAGATGCGCCGCAGTCGCACGAAACTGCCGCACCCGCAGGGGTCGCCGCAGCGACGGATGCCGCCACAGTCGCGCCGGCTTCACGGGCTGTGCGCCGGGGTCTGCCCCGCGTCCCCGGCGGCGAGCCGTGGCCGCCGGCCGCGCCGTCCCCCGAGCGCGGCACTTCTGTGCAAGCGCTGCGGGAAGATGCACAGCAGTCGCACGAAACTGCAGCACACACGGGAGTGACCGCCACGGCGGTGACGGATGCGGCATCCGGCGTTCCCGAGTCTCGCTTGCCGCAACACGCCGCGTCGGCGACGGACGAAGCGCGGTTTGCGGCAAACGAAGGTGCCGCGCGCCCGGTGCGCCGAGGCCTCCCTCGCGTTCCCGGCGGCGAGCCGTGGCCGACCGCCGAGATGGTCGCGGCGATTGCAGCATCCAGCGCCGAGGCTCGGTTGCCCGAAAACGCCGGCTCCGACGACGACGCACGGCGTGTTGCGGCAAGCGAAGCGCACCCGGATGCCGCCCCTGCCGAGACCTCAGTGGTCAGTGCTCCGGCACATGACGTCAGCGTGCCGCTCCCGTTCACGCCGACGGTCTGGGAGGGGGCATCAGCCCGCACGCGCCCCGCGCCGCGGCCAGAGCCCGCCCGCGTCGGCCCGTTCACACGGGCGCAGTGGGCAGGCGCCGTCATCGTGGGGGGCCTCGGGCTGCTCTTCGCTGCGGGCATGGCGGTGCTTGCGGTGCGCTGGCTGCTCTCGCTTGATGGGATGCAGGACTTCCTTACGACCTACCCCGGCGAGTACCACCTGCCCGAGGGAGCTCCCGTGGGCTTCCCGGCGTGGCTCGGATGGCAGCACTTCTTCAACGTGTTCCTGATGGTGCTGATCATCCGGTCCGGCCTCACCATCCGCACCGAGAAGCGCCCGAGCGTGTTCTGGGCGCCGCGGAACAAGCCCAAGGGCAAGGTCAGCCTGACGATCTGGTTCCACCAAGCCCTCGACATCCTGTGGATCGTGAACGGCCTCATCTTCGTGGTGCTGCTGTTCGTGACCGGACAGTGGATGCGGATCGTTCCCACAAGCTGGGAAGTGTTCCCCAATGCCCTGTCGGCGGCGCTGCAGTACGTGTCGCTGGATTGGCCGACCGAGAACGGATGGGTCAACTACAACTCGCTGCAGCAGCTCGCATACTTCACGACGGTGTTCATCGCGGCTCCGCTGGCGATCATCACCGGCGTGCGGATGAGCGGGATCTGGCCGAAGAACGCGAAGGCGCTGAACCGGGCCTACCCGGTCGAGTGGGCACGCACGGTGCACTTCCCCGTGATGCTGTACTTCGTCGCGTTCATCATCGTCCACGTCATCCTGGTCTTTGCGACCGGGGCCCTGCGCAACCTCAACCACATGTACGCGGCCACCGACGCCGAGAACTGGGCCGGTTTCTGGCTGTTCGTCCTGTCGATGATCGTGATCGCGGCAGCGTGGGTTGCGGCGCGCCCGCTCGTACTGGCGCCGATCGCGCGCCTGTTCGGCACGGTGTCCAGCCGCTGACGGGGTCGGGTTCGGGCGGCATCCGTCAGGACCCGGCGAGCCCGGCCGGATGTCGGGGGTTATCCCCCCGTGATTCGACCGGCTGGCAGGGACGCGGAAAGCGGATGCCGGAACCTACCGTGGAGGCATGACGACAACGTATTCGCCACCTCGGCCCGTCGCGACGCCCGCGCGCGTGGCTGGCGCGATCGCCCAGCTCGCCGCGCTCGGTGTGATCGGCCCCGGGGTGTTCGCCATTCTCATGACGCTTCTGGGTCTCGGCCTCGGGCTTCTGCCCGTGATCGGGATCGGGCTCCTCTTCCTGCTGGCCTTCGTGTACGTGCTGTTCGCGCTGAGTTGGCTCGAGAACGCGCGCATCGACGGGCTCTACCGCTTCGGACTTCCTGCGCGTCGCCCCCGCCGCAGCCCCAAGCCGGGATTCGGTGGCTTCCTCCACACGATTTGGCTGCAGTTCATCGACCCGGGCATGTGGCGCGCTGTGGCAAACGGCGCGATCGCCACCATCCTCGGCTGGATCGTGCTGAGCCTCGTCGGCGTCACGGCATCCGGTGTCGCGCTCGCGTTCTCGCCCCTGTACGCCGGAACAGCGGATGCCGTTCGCCTCGGCAGCACGTGGATCGATGTGTCCACGGCGTGGGCGGTCCCGGTCGGCATCGTCGTGTCGCTGCTGGCGCTGGCGACCATCGTGGGTCTTGCCATCTTGCACGGTGTGCTGGCCCGCGCGATCATGATCCCCTCGCGGGAAGCGCTTCTGGCTGAGCAGGCCCGGCAGTCCCAGGCGCAGCGTGCCGGGGCTGTGCGCGCCGCCGACGTCGAGCGCACCCGGATCGAACGTGACCTCCACGATGGCGTGCAGCCGCGGCTCGTGTCGGTGGGGATGACCCTGGGGCTGGCGCAGCAGAAGATCGATTCCGATCCCGCAGCCGCGAAGGAACTCATCTCCGAGGCCCACACGTCGACGAAGGCGGCGATCACGGAACTGCGGCAGCTGGCGCGCGGCATCCACACCTCCGTGCTCGACGACCGCGGACTGGATGCTGCGCTATCCGCCCTGGCTGCCCGGTCGCCCGTGCCCGTTGTGCTCGACGTGAGGATCACCGAGCGCTGCGCACCGACAGCGGATGCCGCCGCCTACTTCGTGATCGCGGAAGCGCTCACCAACGCGGCAAAGCACTCGCGTGCGACCGAAGCGCGGGTGCTGGTGCGCCAGCGCGAGGGAGGAGTGCTCTGGGCCCGCGTCGAAGACAACGGCATCGGCGGTGCCCAGGTCATTCCCGGCGGGGGACTGGACGGCATTTCGAACCGTGCTCTCGGCGCCGGCGGCACCTTCTCCGTCGACAGTCCCGTCGGCGGCCCGACGACCGTGGAAGTGAGCCTGCCATGCGCATCGTGATCTGCGAAGACTCCGTCCTGCTGCGGGAGGGTCTGGTCCGCCTGCTCGAGGATGCCGGGCACGAGGTGGTCGCCGCCCTCGGCGACACCGACGGCCTGACCGACGCGGTAGCCGACCTCGACCCCCAGCTGTGCATCCTGGACGTTCGCCTTCCCCCGACCCGCACCGATGAAGGCATCCGTGCTGCAGTCAGCCTTCGCGCGTCGCGCCCCGATCTTCCCGTCCTGGTGCTCTCGCAGTATGTGGAGGAACGGTACGCGAGCGAGCTCATCGCCGGACGCGGCGGCGCCCTCGGTTATCTGCTGAAAGACCGGGTCGCCGACGTGGCCGAGTTCCTCGAGTCCGTCGACGACATCGCGGCGGGAGGGACTGTCTTCGACCCCGAGGTCGTCGCCCAGTTGCTGGGCAGGCGAGCCCGGGATGAGCGGATGCAGCGGCTGACCGACCGCGAGGCCACGGTGCTCGCACTCATCGCCGAAGGAAAGTCCAATCAGGCCATCGGGCGGACCCTCCACATCAGCGAGGGCAGCGTCGAGAAACACATCACGGCGGTCTTCCAGAAGCTCGAACTCGAGCAGGACGACTCCGGCAACCGGCGGGTGCTCGCGGCCCTCGCCCACATCGCTCACGGCGGGATGCCGCCCCAGACGGGAGAATTGTCATGACCACGAACCTCACACCGCCACCCGCTCCCACTTCGCCGCAAGGCCCCGATGCCCCGGCTCCCGGCTCCGAGCCCGCGTCTTCCGGACCACGCGGATCCTCCACCGTCGTCGCGATCCTGATCATCGTCCTCGGCGCGCTGATCGTGCTCGGCACGATCGTCGGTGCGGTGTTCAGCACGATCCGGGCAGCTGCCGTTTCCACTGCCTCGTCGACTGTCGCCGTGGCTGGAGTCGACGCCCTCTCGATTGAGTTGAACGCCGGGTCGTTGACCGTCGAGTACGCGGATGTCGACGAGGCAGAGCTCGAGGTCACCGCACCCTTCGGTGGTGATCGCTGGACTCTCGAGCGTGCCGGTGACACCCTCACGGTCGCCTCCCCGAGCTGGGAATGGGGGATGGGCTGGATCTTCGGCGGCAGCGGCCGCGCCGTGCTCGTCCTGCCTGACAGTCTCGAGGGCCTCGACGCCGACGTGCAGATGGCGGCTGGGTCACTGCGCGCCGACGGCGACTTCGGTCTCGTCGACCTCACTGTCGGTGCGGGGGAGCTCACGCTCGACGGATCCGCCGAGGACGTGTCGGGCGACCTGTCTGCGGGGCGCGCAGTGCTCAACCTCGCGGATGTTGACACCGCGGACCTGACGGTCAGCGCCGGGTCGATGGATGCCGCGTTCAGTGGGGCTCAGCCCAGCGACATCCGTGCCGGAGTGAGCGCGGGTTCGCTCACCCTCGTCGTTCCCGACGGGGCGTACGACGTCACCTCTGACGTCTCAGCCGGCAACTTCCGCAATCAGCTCGGCAGCGATCCCGGCGCTGACAGCACGATCTCAGTGGAGGTCTCGGCCGGACAGGTGATGCTGCGCGCCGCACGCTGATGCGAAAAGCGACGGAGGGGGGAAGCTCAGAGCTTCGCCCCTCCGTCGCCGTCGATCGCCTCCCGAGCCGCAACGAGCCCCGCGGCGCGG
Organism: Microbacterium schleiferi; assembly: GCF_038150145.1. Classification (GTDB taxonomy): domain Bacteria; phylum Actinomycetota; class Actinomycetes; order Actinomycetales; family Microbacteriaceae; genus Microbacterium; species Microbacterium schleiferi_B. The sequence goes on along the minus strand of NZ_JBBWSA010000004.1, from coordinate 236,726 downwards.
CCGGCGGCGTAGGACTCGGCGGCGCCGGTGTGGAACATGTCGTGCTCGCGTGCTCGGATGATCGAATGGGCACCGGGCAGCTCGAGCGAACCCACGAGGTCGCTTCGTCCCCGAATGACCGCAACCGGCGTGCGTCCGGTCTTTCCCTTCACAAGGTCGGCAGCTGCAGCGAGCTCGTCGGCCACACACGGCATCGTCACCACGAGCGGCCGGCCCTCGGCATCCGTGCCGCCGCGCAGGTCGTCGAACACTCGGATGCCGGCCGCGCCGATCGCGGCATCCGTCTGGCCCTCGCGCCACGCGCGCCCGAGGGTGTCGCTGATGATGACGCCGACCTCGGCGCCGGTTGCCTCGCGTAGCCCCGCGGCGAGGGCGCGGGCCGAGGCATCCGGATCGATGGGAAGCAGCAGCACCGTCCCGTCGGGCGTGTTTGACGCGTCGACGCCTGCGGCCGCCGCGATGATTCCCAGACGGTTCTCGACGATGCGGGTGGTATGACCGGATGCCGCGACCCGGGTGGCGACGACACGCACAGTCTCGGCGGTGATCGCTTCCTCGCGGTCGGCGGCGGCGACGAATCGATCTTCGGCCTTCGAGACGATCTTGGAGGTGACCACCAGGATGTCACCGTCGACAAGCGAGTCTCCGGCGGCGGCGCCGATCAGAGCGACGAGGTCATCTCCGGCGACGATCTCGCGAATGCCGTCGAGCGCCCAGATCTGCAGCATCGTCACGGACGTTCAGTTCGTGTCGAGCCGTCACCTCGGGCGGTCACCGGACGAAGCGCACCTCGGTGAGCGACTCGCCGAGGAACGCCTCGTCGTGGGTTGCTCCGTCCAGAGCGAAACCGTTTCGGGTGTAGAACCGATGTGCGCGGGGGTTATCAGCGGCGACCCACAGGTACACCCCTTCGCCCTCTTCGATCGCTGCGTCGAACAGGAGCTGGCCCACACCGGTGCCGTGGAACCGGTGCAGCAGATAGATGAAGTACAGCTCGCGCTCACGCGGAGCATCCTCGTCCCGGGCCGGCCCGGAACCGACGAAGCCGATGATCTCGCCGTCGACGAGCGCCGCGCTCATGCGGTATTCCTCACCCTGGGCTGCCCAGTGCGTCCACAGCTCGGCAAGTCTCTTCGGTGAGACGTTCTCGAGAGCTGCCTTGCTGATGAGGTGGTCGTAGGTCTCGTGCCAGCACGTCGCGTGGACGCGACCGAGTTCCTGTGCGTCGACATCGCGCACGGGCCTGACGATGACATCCGTCTGCGTTTCGGCGTTCATGGCCAGACTCTACGCGGGCGATCACGCGGGAAAGAAATCGGCGCAAAGCCGGGGCGGATGCGGCGGGTTTGTGCTGTGGGAATCCCACAACGGCGTACCCCGTCGATGCGTTCTCCCCTAGCATCGCCCCTCGTGAACGTGATGTGGCGAACGATGCTGGTGATCTGGCGAGCCCGGTGGCGCAAGCGCCGAGAGGGTCTGGTCTCACCCACGGGCGTTGCGCGGATTCGCTTGACGACGCTGCCGACAGATATCGACATCCTGCGCCACATGAACAATGGACGATATCTGTCGCTGTTCGACCTCGGCCGGTGGGACTTGCTGGTGCGCTCAGGCCTGCTCGACGCGATGCGGGAGCAGGGTTGGTATGCCGTGGTCTCGAGCGAGACGATCTCTTTTCGCAAATCCCTCCAGCTCTGGCAGCGTTTCGACGTCGAGTCGCGCTTCATCGGTCACGACGATAAGGCGCTGTATCTGGAGCATCGCGCGGTCGTAAACGGCGAGATCTTCGCCCGCGCGATCATCCGGTCGCGGATGCTCAAGCGCGCGGGCGGCACGGTCAGCCACGACGAGTTCTTCGCCGCCGTTGGCCGCCCCGACGACACCCCGGACGTCTCGTCCTGGATCCACGACTGGGCAGCGGCATCTGCCCTCCCGCCCACCAAGGCCGAGGCGCCCAGCATCTGGGCCTGATCGGGCTCGCGGACGCGGCGTCGCTAACTCCTCAGCCCCGGGCCTCATGGCGGGGTTTATTGCGTTCCGGATGCTGATTCGGGGCGGAGTTGCGGAGTTAGCCACGTCCCGAGAAGACCGCCCCGCGCAACCTGTTCCGCGGGCCGGCCGGACGTAGGCTGATCGCATGCAGGAGACCCCCGACCCGGCGCCACCCGCGCCGTCGGGCGACCTGGCGCAGCGCGCGATCGACCTCGCCGCACGCTGGGTTGCCGAAGCCGCCGAGTTCCCCGCTGATGCCTCGGCCCAGCGCCTCGCCGGAGTCCTGAAAGATCCGAACGGTCTGCCGTTCACGATCGGCTTCGTCGACGGTGTCATGCGGCCCGAGAGTCTCACTGCGGCAGCATCCACGCTCTCTCGCATCGCGCCGCTCGCGCCGGAGTTTCTGCCCTGGTACCTCCGGGGGGCCGTGAAGGTCGGCGGGGCGGTCGCTCCCGTGCTCCCTTCGCCTGTCGTGCCAATCGCCCGCCGCGCCCTGCGCGAGATGGTCTCGCACCTCGTCGTCGACGCTCGCCCCGAAAAGCTCGGGCCTGCGATCGCAGCGCTGCGCGAGGGCGGCGCGAAACTGAACCTCAACCTGCTCGGCGAAGCCGTTCTCGGCGAGCGTGAGGCGCTGCGCCGGCTCGAGGGCATCCACGACCTCATCCGTCGCCCCGATGTCGACTACGTCTCGGTGAAGGTCTCGGCGATCGCGAGCCACATCTCGATGTGGGCCTTCGATGAGATCGTGGATGCCGTCGTCGAGCGCCTCACTCCGCTGTACCTCACCGCCGCGACGGGGCTGCCTGAGAACGGCGGCCGCACCTTCATCAACCTCGACATGGAGGAGTACCGCGACCTCGACCTGACGATCGCGGTGTTCACTCGCATCCTTGAGGATGAGCGGCTCCGCGACCTCGAGGCGGGGATCGTGCTGCAGGCCTATCTGCCCGATGCGCTCCCCGCGCTGCGGGAGCTCACGGCCTGGGCGCGCCAGCGCGTCGCGGGCGGCGGTGCTCGCATCAAGATCCGGCTCGTCAAGGGCGCCAACCTCGCGATGGAGCGGGTGGACGCGATCATGCACGACTGGCCCCTGGCGACCTACGACCGCAAGCTCGAGACCGACGCCAACTACCTGCGGTGCCTCGACGAGGCGTTGCAGCCGAAGAATACGGATGCCGTGCGGCTCGGCGTCGCGGGGCATAACGTCTTCGACATCGCATACGCGTGGCTGCTGGCCGGCGAGCGCGGAGTACGCGAGGACATCGAGATCGAGATGCTCCTGGGCATGGCGCAGGGGCAGGTCGCGGCGATCTCGCGCGAGGTCGGACACGTGCTCCTGTACGTGCCGGTTGTGCACCCGCAGGAGTTCGACGTTGCGATCAGCTACCTGGTGCGCCGACTCGAAGAGAACGCGTCGAGCGAGAACTTCCTGTCTGCTGCGTTCGATCTCGCCGACGACCCCGCGCTGTTCGAGCGGGAGCGGGATCGTTTCGTCGCGTCGCTCGAGCGCTCCACTGAGCCGGGGCTGTCGACCGGCCCCAACCGCCGCCAGAACCGGGGGGCGGAGGAAACCGCCGACGGCGCTGCCGAGTCCCGCATCCTTCGCGACGCTCCTTCGCCGCAAGCCGGTGGCCTGACACAGGCTGTGCTGGGGATCGCGAGTTCCGCGACATCCGACGACGGCATCGCCCGCTTCGGTGGGGTCGAATACGTCGAGACCGCGATCTACTCCGCGACCGAGTCGGACGGTGTAGCCGCGGGCGCGCCGGGGTTCCGCAACGCGCGTGACACCGACCCGGCGCTCCCGGCGAACCGCGAGTGGGCGCGGCACGTGCTCGAGCGCATGGCGGTGTCGACGGCAGGGGATGCGACGATCGAGGCATCTCGGGTCACGGATGCCGATCGGCTTGAGGAGATCATCGCCGGAGTCCGCGACGCGGCATCTCGGTGGGGCGCGATGCCGGCGGCCGACCGATCGGCAGTGCTGCAGGCCGCGGCGCGGGCATTGGAAGCCCGGCGCGGCGAACTGATCGAGGTCGCTGGATCCGAGACGGGCAAGGTCTTCGCTGAGGCGGATGTCGAGGTGAGCGAGGCTGTCGACTTCGCGAACTACTACGCCGCGACCGCGCGAGAGCTCGATCGTGTCAGCGGTGCGGTGTTCGTGCCCGCGCGCCTCACGGTGATCACCCCACCATGGAACTTTCCCATCGCGATTCCCGCGGGCGGCGTGCTGGCTGCGCTCGCCGCGGGCTCGGGTGTGATCTTCAAACCGGCGCCGCAGGCGAGACGCTGCGCTGCGGTGGTGGCGGAGGCCCTCTGGTCGGCTGGCGTGCCCCGGGACGTCCTCGCCCTGGTTGACATTGACGAGGGTGGCCTCGGGCAGCAGTTGATTTCGCATCCGGATGTCGACCGCGTCATCCTGACCGGCTCGTTCGAGACCGCATCCCTGTTCCGCTCTTGGCGTCCTGATCTGCCCCTTCTCGCTGAAACGAGCGGCAAGAACGCCATGGTCATCATGCCGTCCGCGGACCTCGACCTCGCGGCATCCGATCTCATCAAGAGTGCCTTCGGGCACGCGGGGCAGAAGTGTTCCGCAGCATCGCTCGCGATACTCGTCGGCCCGGTCGGGCGCTCGGAGCGCTTCGCGCGGCAGCTCGTGGATGCCGCGACCTCGCTGCGGGTAGGACCACCGACCGATCCGCGCTCCGAGATGGGGCCGGTGGTCGAACCGCCCCGCGGCAAGCTGGAGTGGGCGCTGACGACCCTCGATGAGGGCGAGCAGTGGCTCGTCGCCCCCGAGCCGCTCGACTTCGGGCCCGAGTTTGCCGGCCGGTTCTTCCGCCCCGGCATCCGGGTCGGGGTTCAGCCGGGGTCGCGCGTGCACCTCGAGGAGTTCTTCGGACCCGTGCTCGGGATCATGCACGCGAACTCCCTTGCCCACGCGATCGAGCTGCAGAACGCCGTCGCGTACGGCCTCACCGCGGGTCTGTACACGCAGAACCCCGACGATCTCGCGCTGTGGCTCGACCGCGTCGAGGCCGGCAACCTTTACGTGAACCGCGGGATCACGGGAGCGATCGTGCAGCGTCAGCCGTTCGGTGGCTGGAAGCGCTCGTCGGTCGGCCCCGGCACGAAGGCGGGCGGACCGAACTACCTCATCGGCCTCGGCAGGTGGCGGGGGACGGATGCCGGCGCGCCGTCGTCGACGCTGCACCTGCGCGGCCTCGATTCGCGGATCACGACGGTCATCGAAGCTGCTCAGGCATCGCTCGACTACCCCGCGTTCGAGTGGCTTCGCCGCGCCGCGCTCTCGGACGCCGTAGCGTGGAACGAGGAGTTCGGGCGGGTGACGGATGTCTCGCGGCTGGGCGTGGAGCGAAACCTCTTCCGCTACCGGCCGGTCGAGGTCGCGATCCGGGCGACGGGGGATGCGACGTGGCAGGCGCTGCTGCGTGTCATCCTTGCCGGCATCCGTACCGGGTCGATGACCACCGTCAGCGCGCCCGTCGGGCTGCCCGCGGCGGTGCGCCGCGCGCTGAGCGAGCAGGACGTGAACGTCTTCGTCGAGACCGAGAACGAGTGGCTCGCCCGCGTCGCCCGCCCCGAGCAGGACGTCGCGGATGCCGTTGCCGGCGAGCCCCGGCCGACTCGCCCGCCCCGGGTGCGGCTGGTCGGCGGTGTCGACGCGGTGGCGGTGCTGCATTCTGCGCTCGCCAAGGCCGTCGGTGGGGATCCGGATGTCGCGATCTATGACAACGAGGTGACAACGGCGGGCCGCATCGAGCTGCTCCCGTTCCTGCACGAGCAGTCGATCACCATCACCGCCCACCGCTTCGGCAACCCCGACGCGTGGTCGGCGGACGTCATCTGAGGGGCGATGGTGGTCGCAACGGCGCAGATTCTGCGTAACGCGGCGCCGTTGCGAACGCGACATCACTCAAGCGGGTAGCGACGCCGCAGAACCCAGCGCTGGCCGAGCGTCCAAGTGACTGTCACGGCGAGATAGAGCGCGGCGGCCAGTGGCACGAACGCCGCGAACACGACGGACAGGTACGGCAAGAACCCGAGCGCACGCTGCACGCCGCCGGATGCCAAGGGCGAGGCATCCGGCTCTGCGGGAACCGCCGGGCGGAAAATGCGCCGCGTGACCTCGGCGACTGCTGCCATCAGCACCATGAGCGTGCCGAACACGACAGCCGTCTCGACCGAGAAGGCGCCGGCGGACCCCACGAGGCTCGTACCGAGAGATACGCCGAAGAGATGCTCGGTCAGCAGGTCGTTCGGATGGTTACCGACGATGCTCCGGAGGAACACGGCGTAGATCAGGCCGACGATCGGCGCCTGGATCAGGGCGGGCAGGATGCCGGCAAGCGGTGAGGTGTTCTCATCGCGATACAGCTGCATCATCTCGCGCTGCATCCGCTCGGGGTTCTTTCGGAACCGCTTCTGTATCTCGCGCAGTCGGGGAGTAATTTGCATGCGCACCTGCTCAGAGCGGGCCTGGGCTATGCCGGCGGGAATGAGCGCGGCGCGGACGAAGAGGGTGATGATGACGATCGCGAGGGCGGCGGAGGCAGCTCCCGCGACCGGGCTGAGGAGGGCAGACAGGCCCATGAGGGTTCGGTAGGTGGTGTCGAGAAGAAAGGCGAACGGAGGAAAGGCGAACAGGTCCACGGCGGACTCCCGGTAAGTCGATGACGGATGCGGGTGCGTCTGGCCGCAGGGTCGTCGAACGTCCGGCTGCACGCCGTGAGGGGGGCGTGCGTGAACCCCGGAGGAGGTGAACGAACGGGTGCGGCCTAGGCCGCGAGTCCCGGCGCCCTCGGGCGGGCGTGACCCTCGGCATCCGGGTCGCTCTGCTCTACGAGCGCGGAGGGGTCGATCTCTCCGCCGGCTCGGGCAAGCCGTTGCTGCGCTGATCCCGGCCGCGCGATCGCGTGAAGGGCGAGGACCGCGAGCGCAATCGTGGTGACGACGACAACCGCGAGCGTCACGGTGTTCGCGTCGGCGAGGGTCAGCAGGCCGAGCGTCGACAGGATGAGCGCGAGCAGCGCAGCGGTCGCGTTACGCATCTGTCGGCCTCCTCTCGCCAGTGACACGCTAACACCGCGCTGCGTGGCATGCGCGTGCTGGAATGGGGGCATGGCCGAGAAGAACTGGGCGGGGAATCTCACGTATCGGGCGGCGGCGGTGCGGGAGCCCGCGAGCCTCCGCGAGCTCTCCGACATCGTCGCCCGGACTCCGGGGGTCCGGGCGCTCGGTAGTCGCCACTCGTTCAGCCCCATCGCCGACACGGACGGAACACTCGTGTCGCTCGCGAGGATGCCACGCGAGATCGAGATCGATACGGATGCCGGGACAGCCCGGGTATCGGCGGGGCTTCGGCACGGCGACCTGGTGCCGGCCCTCGATGCCGCCGGGTTCGCGCTTGCCAACCTCGCCTCGCTGCCGCATATCTTGGTCGCCGGCGCCGTGCAGACCGGGACGCACGGTTCGGGAGATCGGATCGGGTCGCTTGCCACCCAGGTGCTCGGCGTCGAGATGGTAACCGCCGACGGCGAGGCGCTGACCCTGCGGCGCGGTGATCCGCAGTTCGACGGAGCGGTCGTGGCACTCGGAGCGCTCGGCGTCGTCACGCATCTGACGCTTGAGCTCGAGCCGGCATACGAGATCGCGCAGACGGTCTACGACGGCGCCCGCTGGGACGACGTGCTCGCAGGGTTCGACGCGATCACGGGCGCGGGAGACAGCGTCAGCCTGTTCACCAGCTGGCAGGATGCCGACACGATCGACCAGATCTGGGTCAAGGCGCGTCCGGGGCGAGCCAATGCCGACGCCGTGCTCGCAGCGGGTGGACGCGAGGCGGACGGGCCGCGGCATCCTGTGCCCGGCGTGGGGCCCGAGCCCTGCACGGTGCAGGGCGGAGTGCCCGGTCCGTGGCACTCCCGGCTGCCGCACTTCCGGCTCGAGTTCACGCCATCGGCTGGCGCGGAACTGCAGAGCGAATACCTCATCGACCGGCGCGATGTTCTCGCCGCGATCGAGGCGCTGCGGGCACTCGCGCCGGCGATCGCCCCGCTGCTCTATGTCTGCGAAGTGCGCGAGATGGCGGCTGACGACCTGTGGCTGAGTCCCGCGTTCGGGCGGGAGACCGTCGGTCTTCACTTCACGTGGCGACCTGACGTAGCGGGGGTCGAGGGGCTCCTACCCCGAATCGAAGACGCTCTACCCGAGTCGGCGCGGCCACACTGGGGCAAGGTCTTCACGATGGATGCTGACCGCATCCGCAGTCGGTACCCGCGGTGGGACGAGTTCGCGGCGCTGCGTGCGCGGATGGACCCCCGCGGCAGGTTCACCAACGACTACCTCTCGCGCCTCGGCTTAGCCTGACACGTGAGCGCCAGCGATATGTAAAGAACACTTGACACGGATGCCTCGCGACTCTACGCTCGGAGATGTCAAACATTCTATACATTCAAGCTCGAGGAGTCGACATGGGATACGTCGAGAGAAATACCTGGTCGCAACTGATTGCAAGTGCTGCGGGGACCGCTGTGTACCTGGTGCTGGTGCTGCCCCAGCTAGGGACCACCCCCATAGGAGAGATCGCCTGGCAGTGGCCGATGGTCTGGACGATCGCCGGTGCCATCGTGGTTTCGATCGTGATCAGCATCCTGTGGGGTATCGGCGCGGGCATGCGCGACCCCGACGAGGAGCACCGCGCCGACCAGCGTGACCGGGAGATCGAGCACCTCGGCGACCGCGTCGGACAGGCCTTTCTGGTCATCGGTGGGCTGGCAGCGCTCATCCTGGCGATGGTGCAGGCCGAGTGGTTCTGGATCGGCAACGCGGTCTTCTTCGGCTTTTTCCTGTCCGCGTTCATCGGCGGCATCGCCCGCATCGTCGTTTACCGCCGAGGGATGCCGTAATGGTCAAGCCGACAAGAATCACCAACACGATTCGCGCGACGCGGGAAGCTGCCGGGATGACTCAGGCCGAGGTGGCCCGCCACATCGGAGTCACCCGCCAGACGCTCATCGCGATCGAGCAGGGCAAGTACTCCCCGTCGCTCGAACTCGCCTTTCAGCTCTCGCGGCTGTTCGGGGTCGCGATCGACGACCTGTTCCAGTACCCAACGGATGCCCCGGACGGAGCGACACGATGATCGAGAACGAATCCGCGCCCGGCTCTTCAGCCTCCGCGACCACGATGGCGGCGTGGCTCCAGCGCCGCTACGGCGGACCCGAGGTCGTCGAGTCTGTTCAGCTGCCCCTGCCCACGCCGGGCGCCACTGACCTTCTCGTCCGGGTGCGTGCGTGCGGCATCCACGCCGGAGACGTGCGCCTGATGCGAGGCGACCCGTACCTCCTGCGGCTGGCATTCGGCATCCGTCGCCCGCGCACGGCTACCCGCGGCATCGATGTCGCGGGCACCGTCGTCGCTGTCGGATCCGAGGTCACGGACCATCGGCCCGGGGATGAGGTCGTAGCCGAGATCGGCGTCGGCGGGGGCCTCGCCGAGTATGCCATCGTGCCCGCCGCGCGCGCCGTAGTGCGGCCGGCTGACGTGCCGGTTCAGCATGCTGCGGCGCTGCCCGTCTCCGGCGGGACGGCCTGGCAGGCGCTGGATGCCGCGCACGTCGCATCCGGAAGCCGCGTCCTCGTGATCGGAGCGGCGGGAGGTGTGGGCACCTACACCGTGCAGCTTGCCGCCCAGCGCGGCGCGGAGGTGTGGGCGCTCGCCGGGGAGCGGGCGCTCGATCTCATGACAGACATCGGGGCGGCCCACGCGTTCGACTACCGGAGGGTCCAGCCGGGCTCGCCCGAGATTCCCGCGGAATCCTTCGACGCGGTAATCGATATCGCCGGCACCGCCCCTCTCTCCGCGCTTCGCGGACTGCTGCGGGACGGTGGCACGGTCGCGCTCGTCTCGGGCGCGGGGGGAAAGATTCTCGGCCCGATGGGACGGATGCTGAAGGCCGTCTTCCTTTCGCGGCGCCGGCGACGCATCCGCTCCCTCGCTGCCACCGCGAAACCCGAGATCCTGGCGCAGCTGGTGGAGCTGACCGGTCAGGGCAGCATCCGTCCCGTGATCGAGCGGACGTACCCGTTCCACGCGGCACGCGACGCGCTCGCGTACGTGGATGCCGGGCACACCGTCGGCAAGGTTGTCGTCATGGTCGAGTGACCCGCCCAGGTTCTCGGCCGGCGGCGACGATCGTGCGACAATGGATGCCGGCGTGCCCGTGTCGCCGGCATCTTTCTGCTCCGTCGGGCCTCTGGACAGCGTCCGCCAGCCGCACTCTCTTGGAGAACGACGTGACGACTACGACGCCCACAAACAATGCCCCAACGACTCGCACGGCTCAGCACCGCCGCTACCTGATGTGCCGTCCCGGGCACTTCACGGTCAGCTACACGATCAACCCGTGGATGGAGCCCGCGAAGCCCACCGACACCGCCAAGGCTGTCGCGCAGTGGCAGGTGCTCTACGACACCTACCTGCAGCTCGGCCACGAGGTCGAGTTGATCGACCCCGCCGAGGGGCTGCCCGACATGGTCTACACGGCCAACGGCGGCTTCATCATCGATGGCGTCGCGTACGCGCCGAAGTTCCGCTTCGCCGAGCGCGCCGGCGAAGAGCGCCACTTCATCGACTGGTTCCGTGCCGCAGGGTTCGACACCGTCATCCCCGAGGAAGTCAACGAGGGCGAGGGTGACTTCCTGCTCGCTGGCGACGTGATCTTGGCCGGCACCGGCTTCCGCTCTACCGGCGACAGCCACCGCGAGGTCGGCGAGGTCTTCGGCAGAGAGGTCGTGTCGCTGACCCTCACCGACCCGCGGTTCTACCACCTCGACACCGCGATCTCGGTCCTCGATCCCGTCGTCGGTGCTGCCCATGGCGGACCGGATGCCGCGAACATCGCCTACCTTCCGGGAGCCTTCGACGGGGCAAGCCAGCGGATCCTCGCCGAGCGTTTCCCCGACGCCATCCGAGTATCGGATGCCGACGGTGCGGTTTTCGGTCTGAACTCCGCAAGCGACGGCTACAACGTGTTCATTTCCCCCCGCGCTACCGGATTCGAGGCGCAGTTGCGCGAGCGCGGCTACAACCCGGTACTCATCGACCTGTCCGAGCTCCTTCTCGGTGGCGGCGGCATTAAATGCTGCACGCTCGAGCTGCGCGCGAAGCGGGAGCCGGTATGAGCGCCGACCAGATTTCCGTCGACACGACGACGCTCGAGATCATCCGGGCAGAAGACGAGCACCTCGCCCACAACTACCACCCGCTGCCGGTCGTGATCTCCCGCGGCGAGGGCGTGTGGGTGACAGATGTCGAGGGCAAGCGCTACCTCGATCTGCTGTCGGCGTACTCGGCGCTGAACTTCGGCCATGGGCATCCGGCTCTTTTGGCGGTGGCACGGGAGCAGCTGGACCGGCTGACCCTCACGAGCCGCGCGTACCACAACGACAAGCTCGGAACGTTTGCTGCGGCGCTCGCGAAGCTCGCCCGCAAAGACATGGTGCTGCCCATGAACACCGGTGCAGAGGCCGTCGAGACCGGCATCAAGGTCGCGCGGGCGTGGGGATATCGGGTCAAGGGCATCCCCACGGATGCCGCACGCGTGATCGTCGTGGGAGGGAACTTCCACGGCCGCACCATCACGATCGTCGGCTTTTCCGACGATCCGGCCGCCCGGGACGCCTTCGGCCCCTACAGTGGCGGTTTCGCGCAGGTTCCGTTCGGGGATGCCGCGGCCATCGAGGCAGCCATCGACGAGAACACCGCGGCGGTTCTTCTTGAGCCGATCCAGGGTGAGGCCGGCGTCATCGTGCCGCCGGAGGGCTACCTGCGGGAGGTTCGCGAGATCTGCGACCGCCACAACGTGCTGCTCATCGCCGACGAGATCCAGTCAGGGCTCGGCCGGGTGGGCGAGACCTTCGCGTGCGACCGCGAGGACGTCGTCCCCGACATCTACCTGCTCGGCAAGGCGCTCGGCGGCGGCATCCTGCCCCTGTCGGCAGTCGTGGCGAACGCCGACGTTCTCGGCGTCATCCGTCCCGGCGAGCACGGCTCGACCTTCGGGGGGAACCCGCTCGCTGCCGCGATAGGTGAGCGTGTCGTTGAGATGCTCTCGACCGGAGAGTTCCAGGAGCGAGCTCGAGCACTCGGGGAGCACCTCGAATCGCGCCTTTCGGACCTCGTCGGGCACGGGGTGACCGCGATCCGCGTCGCGGGGCTCTGGGCAGGCATCGACATCGACCCGAAGGTCGGAAGCGGGCGTGAGGTCGCCGAGCGGCTCCTCTCCCGTGGCGTGCTGGTCAAGGACACGCACGGTCAGACGATCCGGATGGCGCCGCCCCTCGTCATCCGTGCCACCGAGATCGACTGGGCAGTCGAGCAGCTGCGATTCGTCCTCGCGGCCTGACCGGCGGGATCAGGCCACGTTGCCGATGATCTCCTGAGGCGCGAACCCACAGCATCCTGCTTGAGCCCACAGGTTTTGGTGCCTTGAACGTGTGGGTTCGGCGCGAAGGTTGTGGGTTCGGCAGAAGGTGATTGACGGGCGCGGACGGATGCTGCGCGCGTTGCACCGCGCGCTGGCGGGCTATGCGACGTTGACGATGATGGTGTGCCAGCCGGTCGCACCGTCCGGAGCGGGCGGGGCCTGATCGGATGTCTGCGTTTGGCCGTCTGCGTTCGTGGCGCGGCACCGGATGGTGTGCTGGCCGGCATCCGTCGCGTCCCACGGGATGCTCCACTGCACCCAGGTGTCGTCCGAGATCGCGGTGGCAAGCTCTGCCTGCTGCCACAGGCCGTCGTCGATCTTCACCTCGACGCCGGCTACCCCGACATGCTGCTGCCACGCCACACCGGCGATGACGGTCTGGCCGACGGGGAGGGTCACGCCCGACCGCGGCACATCGATGCGCGACTGCAGCTTGATCGGGCCGAGTGCCGACCAGCCGCGCGGGGTCCAGTAGCCCTCGGCCTGATCGAACCGGGTGACCTCGAGATCGACGACCCACTTGGTGGCCGACACGTAGCCGTACAGGCCTGGCACGACCATCCGCGCCGGGAACCCATGTTCGGGTGGAAGAGGCTCGCCGTTCATGCCGATAGCAAGGATCGCGTTGCGGTCATCGGTCAGCGCTTCCAGCGGCGTCCCAGCGGTGAATCCGTCGACCGAGGTCGACAGCACCATGTCGGCATCCGCCGTCGGTCGAGCCCTCGTGAGCAGTTCGCGGATGGGGTAGCCGAGCCATACGGCGTTGCCGATGAGGTCGCCGCCTACGTTGTTGGAGACGCAGGCGAGCGTCGTCGTGCTCTCCTCCAGGGGCAGGTCGAGCAGCTCGTCCCAGGTGAGTTCGACCTCTTCCTCGACCATGCCGTGGATGCGCAGACTCCACGTCGCGGGATCGACCTGGGGGACGACCAGCGCCGTGTCGATGCGGTAGAAGTCGGCGTTCGGGGTGATGAGGGGCGAGATCCCGTCGATGCCGAGTTCCGTGCCCGCTGGGATCGGCGGAGCTGTCGTGGCGGGGGTAGGCAGTTTCAGCGCCTCCCGCACGCTCGTCACGACGCGCGCGCCGCCGCGGGCGATGTTCCCGGCGATCGCCGCGACGATGCCGACGACTGTTGCGCCGCCCATCCAGGCCAGTGCTTGGCGGCGGTTCGGTCGGGTGTCGGCATCCGTGTCGGCAGTGTCGTCATCGCGAACGCCGGTGCGTCGCAGCAGCCCGATGAGGTACCGCAACACCACGACCGAGACGATGCCTGCGATGCCCGAGGGAAGCCACGCGATCCCGCTGGCATCGCTGCGGGTGAGGGCGACGACAGCACCCACGACACCGAACGCGCCGAGGATGACCAGGCCCCACGGGGGCTTGCGCAGCTGCAGGATGCCGGCAATGCCCGCCAGCAGCACGAGCACGATTCCGATGCCCGTCAGCAGCGCGATCTTGTCGTTCGTCCCGAACAGGGCGATTGCGAGGTCCTTGCCCCACGGCGGCGCGGCATCGATGATCGCCCCGCCGACGACGGCGAACGGGCTGGATGCCGGAGCGAACAACACCGCCGAGAGTTCCCCCAGGCCCGCGCCCAGTATCGCCGCGGCGGCACCCGCGAGAGCGGCGACGGCGTTGTCTTGCCTGTGTCGGGTGTCACCCACGTCCTCGAGGCTAACCGCGTTCGGAGGGGGTGCGGCCCGTTCGTACGGAACCCGAAAGAAGGAAACATCCGTGCAACACGCCCGCGACTAGGCTCAACCCATGGGTGACCTGTTCGATGGATACGGCTCCACCGCATCGACGCGGAAGACCTCGTCGGGTATCCCGCCATTCGATGAGATGTTCGCGTCTGCACCGGCCAAGGACGGTTCCGCCGAGTTGAGACGGGCGTACCGCGAGCTGTACCAGGCGCTCGCGCAGATGACCCAGGAGGAGCTGCGCGGACGCACCGAGTCGCTGGCGAGTTCTTACCTCGCACAGGGAGTCACGTTCGACTTCGCGGGTGAGGAACGCCCGTTCCCCCTGGATGCCGTGCCTCGCGTCATCCCCTACGACGAGTGGTCGCGCGTGGAGGCGGGAGTCTCGCAGCGCGTCCGCGCGCTGGAGGCGTTCCTCGACGACGCCTACGGTCGCCAGCACTGCGTTCGCGACGGTGTGCTGCCGGCGGCTGTGATCGCGTCCTCGCAGTACTACTACCGGCAGGCAGCCGGGATTCACAGTGCCAACGGAGTCCGTATCCAGGTGTCGGGGATCGACCTCATTCGCGACGAACACGGCGAGATGCGGGTGCTCGAAGACAACGTTCGTGTGCCATCCGGTGTGAGCTACGTCATTTCGAACCGGCGAGTGATGGCCCAGACCCTCCCCGAGCTGTTCGTCTCCATGCGCGTGCGCCCGGTCGGCGACTACCCCAACAAGCTGCTGGGCGCGCTGCGCGCTTCGGCGCCGCCCGGCATCGAGGACCCGAACGTCGTCGTCCTCACCCCCGGCGTCTACAACTCGGCGTACTTCGAGCACACGCTGCTGGCCCGGCTCATGGGCGTGGAGCTCGTCGAAGGCCGGGATCTCGTCTGTATCGGCGGCAAGGTCTTCATGCGTACCACCCGCGGACCGCAGCGCGTCGACGTCATCTATCGGCGGGTCGATGACGACTTCCTGGACCCACTGCAGTTCCGCGCCGACTCGATGCTCGGAGCTCCGGGTCTGTTGCTGGCGGCGCGCTTGGGCAACGTCACGATCGCCAACGCAGTGGGCAACGGCGTTGCCGACGACAAGCTGCTCTATACCTACGTTCCCGACCTCATCCGCTACTACCTCGCGGAGGAGCCGATCCTCAAGAACGTCGACACGTGGCGCCTCGAGGACCCGAACGCTCTCGAGGAGGTCCTCGACCGCCTCGACGAGCTCGTCGTGAAGCCGGTCGACGGCTCCGGCGGCAAGGGTCTGGTCGTCGGCCCGGATGCCTCGCCTGCCGAACTCGGGAGGCTTCGCGAGCGCCTGCTCGCTGACCCCCGCGGCTGGATCGCGCAGCCGGTCGTCATGCTCTCGACCATCCCGACTCTCGTCGAGGATGGGGTGCGGCCACGGCACGCAGACCTGCGTCCGTTCGCTGTCAACAACGGTGACGAGGTGTGGGTGCTCCCGGGCGGTCTCACCAGGGTGGCGCTTCCCGAAGGACAGCTTGTCGTCAACTCGAGCCAGGGCGGCGGATCGAAAGACACGTGGATCGTCGGAGGCGATGCGCCGCCCCACGTGGAGTACGGGCAGGGTCACGGGCTTGCCGGGCTCGTCGCCGATCAGGCGTCGGTCACCGAGGCGATCCGGATCATCTACCCAGAGCAGACCGAGCCGACGCACTCGCCGCAGGATCGTCCCCGGACGCGCACCGAGCAGCAGGAGCAACAACAGCAGCAGGCCGAGGATGGTGCGCCATGCTGAGCCGCATCGCCGAGAGCCTCTTCTGGATCGGACGCTACATCGAGCGCTCAGACGGGACCGCCCGCATCCTCGACGTGCACCTCCAGTTGCTGCTCGAGGACCCGTGGATCGACGAAGACACCGCCTGCCGTTCGCTCCTGAGTGTCATGGGATCAGTCCCTCCGGATGGCCTGGAGGTCGTCGGGCGCGACGATGTGCTGCAGCGGCTCGCTGTCGACCGGATGAACCCGTCGAGCATCGCCTACTCGGTGGCATCCGCTCGCGAAAACGCGCGCCGGGCCCGCGAGATCGTCTCGACCGAGCTCTGGGAATGCCTCAACACCACCAATTCCCGGATGCCGCGGCGCCTACAGACCGAGAAGGTGCACGACTTCTTCCAGTGGGCCCGCGAACGCGCAGCACTCGCCGTCGGAATCGTCGACTCTTCGACCAGCCGTGACGAGTCGTGGCAGTTCTTCACGCTCGGTCGCAGCATCGAGAGGGCCGACATGACAGCGCGGCTCCTCGCCACGCGATCCCTGACCGAGGCATCCGGCCCGTCGTGGACGACGATTCTGCGCTCGTGCGGCGCGTACGAGGCCTACCTGCGTACCTACCGGGGCATCCCGAGCGCGCGCAACGCCGCCGAGTTCCTGCTCTTGGACCGCCTCTTCCCGCGCTCGATCATCTACTCGATCCAGCAGGCCGAGGCATGCATGTCGGCCATCGACCCGCGTGCCGACAGGGTCGGACACTCCAACAGCGTGCTACGGGCCCTCGGCCGGATCCGCAACGAGCTCGAGTACAAGCCCGTGGCCGACATCCTCAGCGACCTCCCCGAAGAAATGGAGCGGGTCCAGCTCGTCACCCGCGAGGCGTCGGAAGCGATCCGCCACCGCTTCTTCCCCACGCAGGCTGAGCCGAGCTGGATCGGAGAGATCTCATGAAGCGCCTGCGCATCGAACACCAGACAGCGTTCGCCTACCAGGGCGACGTCTCGGCGTCTTACAACGAGGCACGGATGCTGCCGGGTTCCACCGACAGCCAGTTCGTCCTGAGCGCATCGCTTGATATCGAACCCTCGACCTCGGTCAACCAGTACGTCGACTACTTCGGCACGCGCGTGACCTCGTTCGACATCCTGTCTCCTCACGCCTCACTGACCCTCACCGCAAGGTCCCTCGTGGAGGTGCGCCCGCGTCCGCTGGAGCACGCTGACATCACCTGGGATCAGCTCCGCCGGGAGGCGGCGCGTTCGGTCGAGGTCGTCGAGCAGCTCGGCCAAACCTCGCGTACTAAGCCGCACCCGGATGTTGCCGAGATCGCGCGGGCGATTGCTGCGCAACACGATCAGCCCGGCCAGGCCGCACACGCCATCGCGATGGCGATCGGGGATGCCGTCGAGTACGTCCACGGTGTGACCGGCGTGCACTCCACCGGGGCAGAAGCCTGGGAGGCGCGAAAGGGCGTCTGCCAGGACATCGCGCACATCGTGCTCGGCGCGTTGCGAGAGGTAGGCATTCCCGCGCGCTACGTCTCGGGATACCTGCACCCGAGCGTGAACGCCGAGGTCGGCGTTCCGGTCGAGGGAGAGTCGCACGCCTGGGTCGAGTGGTTCGCGGGGTCGTGGGAGGGCTTCGACCCGACGAACAACACCGAGATCGGAGACCGCCACGTCTTGGTCGGTCGCGGCCGCGACTACAACGACGTGCCGCCGGTGCGAGGCGTCTATGCGGGACCGTTCAAGAGCGACATGTCGGTGAAGGTGACGATCACCCGCGAGGCGTGAACCCCGCGGGTGATCTGGCCCGCATCAGTGTGCGAGAGCTGGCGCCTCGGTCGATTCGGTGTGGAAGGCGCTTGCCACCGAGAACCGCTTACGTCGGAACAGGATCGCCGCGATGATCGCGCCGCCCGCGAAGAACGCGGCGCTCCACCAGTACGCGACCGTGTAGCTGTGCACAGCGGCGTCGGCGAGCACGGCATCGGATGCCGGCTGGTTGGCAGCGACATAATCGGCCAGGGCGGTCGCGGCGAGGGTGTTCAGGAGCGCGGTTCCGATGGAGCCGCCGACTTGCTGGCTGGTGTTGACCATGGCCGAGGAGACGCCGGCGTATCGGCGATCCACCCCGAGCGTTGCCGTCTGGATCGCAGCGGGCATGATCGTTCCCATACCGAAGCCGAGGGTGAGCAGGGCTGGGAGGGCGTCGAGGTACGCGCTGTCGACATCGAGCCGGGTGAACAGCACCATCGCGGTGGCAGCCAGCAGCATCCCGGTGGGCACGAGGATCTTCGGTCCCAGCCGCGGCAGCAGCAGGTTCGTGCTGAGCTGCGCAGCGATGACGAGCATCACGATCATCGGGAGGAAGGCGACTCCGGTCTGCATCGGGGTGTAGGCGAGCGACAACTGGAAGTAGTAAGTCACGAAAAGGAAGACCCCGAACATTCCGGCGCCGGTGATCATGACCGACAGGAACGATGCACCGCGGTTGCGGTCGACGACGACGGGAAGCGGGAGCAGCGGATGCGTCGTGACACGCTGCCAGATCACGAAAGCAACCAGGAGCACCGCCGAAGCGACCAGTGACCCCCACGTCAACGAGGCATCCCACCCGTCTGACTCGGCGTGGGAGAAGCCGAACACGAGGGCGAACAGCCCAGCAGACGCCAGGAGGGTGCCGGGGATGTCGAGGTGGGGGCGCGGACCCTGCCGGGATGCTGTGGGAACGAACACGAGGGCCAGAACGAACGCGATCGCCGCGAAGAAGACGTTGATCGTGAGGTTCCACCGCCAGTCGAACTGCTCGGTAAGGAAGCCACCGAGCAGCAGGCCCACAGCACCTCCGGCGCCGGCGATCGCGCCGAAGACGCCGAACGCGCGGGATCGCTCGCGCGGAATCGTGAAGGTTGTCGTCAACACGGCAAGGGCGGTGGGTGCCAGCAGTGCCGCGAACACACCCTGCAGCGCGCGAGCGGCGACGAGCATCTCGAACGACACGGCAAGACCGCCCAGCAACGAGGCAGCCGCGAATCCGACGAGTCCGATGAGGAAGGCGAGTTTGCGGCCGATGAGGTCGGAGAGGCGGCCGCCCAGCAGCAAGAGGCTGCCGAAGGCGAGGGAGTAGGCGGTCACCACCCACTGGCGGTCACCGTCTGAGAATCCGAGGTCGGCTTGTGCGGCGGGCAGTGCGATGTTCACGACAGTCGCGTCGAGCACCACCATGAGCTGGGCGATGGCCACGGTGCCGAGCGTCCACCAGCGGCGCGTGGCGGGGGTTGTCGATGAAGAGATGTCGGGAGTCGTCACGGCGTCAGCGTATACGAAACCGGCGAGTATCGGAAATGAATAGTTTCTGAAGTAGACTGGCGGTGTTCGACAACCAGGGAGTGCGATGGATCCGCAGGCGACGCAGCCGGCAGCCGCCGGGGCGCGGCTGGGACGCCCCCGGGACGCGTCTCGCGACACCGACATCCTCGAAGCGACGATCGAGGTTCTCGCCGAGCAGGGCTTCGACGGGATGACGATCGACATGGTCGCGGCGAGGGCAGGAGCGGGCAAGGCGACGGTCTACCGACGGTGGCCGTCGAAGGCCGACCTCGTCATCGACGCCGTGGCATGCATGAAGAAACGGGATCTCGACCCCGCGCAACTGCCCGACACGGGGACGCTGCGTGGTGACCTCATCGCCCTGGTGAGAGCGCCGTCGGCTGCCGATGCCGATCGGAAGATGCATGTCATGGGGGGGATCCTCTCGCTGATGTCCCGGGAGCCTGAACTGGCGCGCACCGCGTATGCGGCGATTCTGCAACCGCGCATCACGGCGAACCGCATTCTGCTGGAGCGCGCGCGCGACCGGGGGGAGACCCGGCCCGATATCGACGTCGACCGCCTCGCCGCCCTCATGCCAGCGATGGCCTCGTTTCGCACTCTGGCTCAGCGCGAACCGATCACGAGGGAATTCCTCATCTCGCTCATCGACGACGTGTTGCTCCCCGCGGCCGGCGTCGTGAGGGCAGCGGTGTGACGGTATCTGACACTGCGTGACGGCATCTGACGGTGCGTGACCATACGTGACGTACTGAGTATTCAGGATGCTGTCGAGCGTCTAGCGTCGCGGCATGACAACTCTTACCCCGACCTCTGATGACCTTGCTACCGAGCGTGCGTCGCGCCTGGATGCTGCGGCATCCGCGTGGGGAGCGCGGATCGACGCCGACCGCACTGCCTCCCATCTCACCTATCGCGTCCGCGGCACTGGCGAGGGAGCCGTTGCGACCCGCATCCGTGCCGGCGGACACGAGTTCGTGATCGACGAGCCCGCCGCGCTCGCCGGTGACGATGCAGCTGCCAGCCCCGTCGAGTACGCGCTGGGCGCGATCGCCGCCTGTCAGGTTGTCGTTTTCCGCCTCTATGCCCATGCGCTCGGCATACCGCTGGATCACGTCGAGGTGACTGCAGAAGGCGACCTCGACGCCGCGCGACTGTTCGGAAAGGACGAGACGGTGCGCCCTGGCTTCTCTGCGGTGCGCGTCGCGATCGACGTGAGCGGCACAGCGAGCGCCGCCGACTACGAGCGCCTGCGCCAGGTCGTCGACGCGCACTGTCCTGTGCTCGACCTGTTCGCCAATCCCACGCCGGTCACGACATCCGTGACGGTGCGCTGATCGACCTCCTCAGGACTCGGCCCGGTCGACCTGTTCGCGCAGGTCTTCCGGGTCGAGGTTTGCCTGGGCGAACTCGGGGGTGCGGGGGAGCTCAAGATGCAGATCCGTGCCCACGCACACCTGCACCCGACCGTGCAGCATGACGTGATCGAGCACGTGTCCACCGCTGCGGCGCTCATCGAGCAGCACGTGGGCGTGGTAGCCAGGAACTGACAGACCTTCCTCGAACGCCGGCGTTCGAAAGCCGACGACGGTGCCGGAGACATCGGTGAACTCCGTCACCTTCTGCTCGGCGGTTGCCTGCACGAGTGGGCGGTACGGCTGCTGCTGAACGTGGACGGCACGCACCGTCATCCGCTCATAGACGCCGTCGACCCGCACCGCGTACATGTAGTTCGCCGAGCCGAGCTTCTCATCGATGAGCGCCGTGACTTCCGCCCGGGTGTGCCGCCCGGTGATCTCGAAGCTCAGGTGCGGTTCGAAGCGCGTCACGACGGCGTAGGGCACTCCTTCGCCATCGGCTGCCACCGTCGCCGTGCCGTCGTCGCGGATGCGGTAGCAGGTGTCGTCGAGAAGGATGAGCTCGCCGTCAAGGCCTTCGAAGGTGCCGATCCCGAAGTCACCGCGGCGGCGAAGGCTGCCGACGGTGGTCTCGCCGTCGTAGACGCCGTCGAGCAGAGCAGCGATGACGCTCGTCTGGTGGATCGTGTGGCGTGAGGTCATCACTGTTCGAGGGTAGCCGGGACTGGTTGCTCGATCGCAACGTGCTCGATAGCGGGGATGCCCTGCATGAGTGTTTCGAGTCGATCGCCGACCTCAGTTCCGTGCGGGAGCCTGCGCTATCGGCTGAGTGACGATCGACAGTGGGCGCGTCTCGTCAAGTCGCAGACGGAGCCTGCCGCCGCGGTGTACGCGCCCCGACCAGACGAGCCAGGTGATCGCTATCGCAGCGGCGACGAGCGCTGCCAGAGTCCCCAGCTGGATGGCGGCACGCGGACCGAGCTCGTCAGCGACCCATCCGACGATCGGTGCGCCCACCGGGGTGCCTCCGAGCAGAATCGCGACGTAGATCGCGAGCACTCTGCCGCGCAGGTGGGCATCTGTCGTGGCCTGCACGTACCCGTTGGCCGTCGAGAGGATCGTGACAACCGTGAACCCGGTGAACACGAGTGTCACCGCGTACAGGGCGTATGTCGGCATGACCGACGAGATCGCTGATGCCACCGCGAATCCGAGAACTCCGGCGATCACGACGCGAACGCGGGCGCGGTCGCGTCGGGCGGCGAGCAGGGCGCCCGTGAGTGACCCGATCGCAAGGACCGAGTTCAGCAGGCCGAAGCCGTCGGCTCCCGCGCCGAACTCGAGCGCCATCGTGGATGCGTAGATCGGGAAGTTCATGCCGAACGCGCCGACGAGGAACACGACGATGAAAACCACAATCAGATCGGGTCGGGTGGCCACGTACCGGAATCCGTCGGACAGGCGGGACCGACCGTGGGTGATCGCGCGGGGCGTGAGTTCGTGTCGTCGCATCGCGAGGAGCGCGCCGATCGTCGCGAGGAAGGTGAGCGCGTTGACGAGGAACATCCAGCCGGTACCGACCAGAACGATGAACAGGCCCGCTACGGCTGGGCCGATCATCCGGGCCGCGTTGAAGGATGCCGAGTTCAAGGCGACGGCGTTGCTGGTGTTCTCCTTCGTCACCAGGTCGGAGACGAAAGCCTGACGCGCCGGATTGTCGAAGGCGGCGACGATCCCGAGTCCCAGGGCGAACGCGTACATGAGCGGAAGGGTCATGGCGCCGGTGAGGATGAGGATGCCGATCGCCGTGGCAAGAAGGAGCGAGACGCCCTGTGTCGCAAGAAGGATATGGCGTCGCTCGAACCGGTCGGTGGCCCAGCCCGTGAGGCCGACCAGCACGAGGGGAGGACCGAACTGGAGGGCCATCGTGATTCCGACTGCACCAGCGTCGCCGGGGGTCAACTCGGTGAGGACCACCCAGTTCTGCGCCGTGGACTGCATCCAGGCGCCGATGTTCGATACCAACGCCCCGATGAACCAGACGCGGTAGTTGAAGATCCCGAGGGATCGGAACATCGTGCTCATTGTGCCGCCAGCCGCTGCAGAATCTCGGCAGCGGCAGCCAGCGTCATCCGGTCGGCTTCGCTGACGTCGGCCAGTATCGTCTCGACCCAGGCATCGCGGCGCCGCGTCGTCTCGTCGACCACGCTACGACCGGCATCCGTGATCGTGATCACGACCTTGCGACCGTCGTTGTCATCCGCCGACCGCGCCACGTAGCCAGCATCCTGCAGGCAGTTGACCGTGCGGTTCATCGACGGCGGCGAGACCCGCTCTCGCTCCGCGAGCTGGCCGAGCGTGCGTGGTCCGTGCAGGTACAGGCCCGCGAGAACCGCGAACTGGCCGTCGCTCATCGAGTCGACCGACCGCTCCGTGCGCATCCGCCGCGCGAATCGGAAGACGCCGATACGCAACTGCGCGGCGTCGCCGGCGAGGGGGTGCGAATCAGGATGCGGTGTGGAGTCGGTCACGATGTCTTTAGCATAGCTCATTAGTCATGCTAAAAATATGAGCACTGCGCCTCCCCGGGACCGGCGCCTCGGGCGTCAGGTTGGCTCGCGCGCAGACCACACGGTGCGTGTCGCTGCGCGGGCCCGAGCCGCTGCATCTCGCACCAGCCTGCCTACGGCTTGCTAAGCTTCCGGCATGCCCGAGTACACCGACGTGCACGGTGTCGAGATCGTCTACGACCTCGCCACTCCCGTGACCACTCCCCGCGGCGTCATCCATCTCCTCCACGGCGTGGGCGAGCACGCCGGCCGCTATGGCGCGGTGATCGGTGCGCTGACGGATGCCGGGTTCATCGTCTACGCCGACGATCATCGCGGTCACGGCCGCACCGGGATGCGCCAGCACGGCAGCAGCGAGCGCCTCGGTCGCCTCGGCCCCGGCGGCTTGCGTGCGACGATCGACGCGGTCTGGCAGTTGAGCGAGATGGCTAGGGCGGAGCATCCGGATCTTCCCTTCATCCTGCTCGGTCACTCGTGGGGATCCTTCATCGCGCAGATCCTCGTGAACCGTCATTCGGCGGCGATCGATGGACTGATCCTCAGCGGGTCGGCGTTGCGCTGGCCGGGATCGCTGAACTCGGGTGATCTGAACGCGCCGTGGCAGGGCCCGAACGCCAACGGCATGGAATGGCTCTCGACCGATCCGGCAGTTGCCGAAGCGTTCCTCGCCGATCCGCTCACGACCTCGACTCCGCTGGCCAAGCTCTTCGGGCCCGTCGATACGCTCCGACTGATCGGCAAACCCGGTCGTCATCTCGAGCACGACGTGCCGACCCTCATCATGGTGGGGCGCGAGGACACCGTCGGCGGCCCGCGCAGCAACCATTTGCTGGCGGATGCCTATCGCACGCGTTCGGGGTTCACCGATGTCACCACGCTCGTCTACCCGGGAGCGCGGCACGAGATCTTCAACGAGGCCCAGCAGGCCGAGGTCCGCGCTGACCTCCTGGCGTGGCTCGATGCCCGCTTCCCGGTCCGCGACTGACGGTCCGCGCCTCGGCGCGCAGCTCCTCCTAGGCTGGTGCCATGCACGCTGAGTACAAGGTCCCGGGCGGAAAGCTCGTCGTCGTCGACCTGGATGTCGAAGCCGGGCGCTTGGCGAATGTGCGACTCGCTGGCGATTTCTTCCTCGAGCCCGACGATGCCCTCGGCGCGATCAACGCGGCGGTGTCGGGCCTTCCCTCCGAAGCCGACGTGCCCACGATCGCTGCGGCCGTACGTGCGGCGCTCCCTGACGGAGCACAACTTCTGGGGTTCACGCCCGAGGCCGTAGGCACCGTGGTGCGCCGGGCGCTCGTGACCGCATCCGGCTGGAAAGACTTCTCATGGCAGATCGTCCACGACCGCCCGGTCTCGCCACGCATGAACCTCGCGCTCGACGAGGTGCTCACGACCCGGGTCGGCGACGGGCGACGGATGCCGACCCTGCGCCTCTGGGAATGGAACGAGTCGGCTGTCGTCATCGGGTCGTTTCAGTCGTACCGCAACGAGGTGGATCCCGAGGGCGCGCGCCGTCACGGCTATGACGTCGTGCGGCGGATCTCGGGCGGCGGCGCGATGCTCATGGGCGCTGATGCGATCATCACGTACTCGCTCTCGGTTCCCGCCTCGCTTGTCGCGGGCATGACCTTTGCCGACTCCTACGCGTTCCTCGACGACTGGGTTCTGCAGGCGCTCCGCTCCCTCGGGATCGATGCGACGTACCAGCCGCTCAACGACATTGCGAGCCCGGAGGGCAAGATCGGCGGTGCAGCGCAGAAGCGCCTCGCGAACGGTGGGGTGTTGCATCACGCGACTCTCAGCTACGACATGGACGGCGAGGTGCTCACCGACGTGCTGCGCATCGGCCGTGAGAAACTCAGCGACAAGGGAACGACCTCGGCCGCCAAGCGCGTCGATCCGCTGCGGCGCCAGACGGGGCTGCCGCGCGAGGCGATCATCCAGGCATTCGCCGACACCTTCACCACGCTGTACGGTGCCGAGGTCGGACATATCACCGAAGAGGAATACGCCGAAGCGGAGGCTCTCGTCGCCTCGAAGTTCGCCACCGACGCGTGGCTGCATCGGGTTCCGTGACCGTCACGATCCATCACGGCGACAATCTGTCGGTGATGCGCGGACTGCCGGATGCGTCATTCGGTCTGGTCTACCTCGACCCCCCGTTCAACACCGGTCGCGTGCGTGAGCGAGCGGTCGAATCAGCCAGCACGCCGCGCGATGCGCCCCTTCCCGGATCGGTGACCCGGCGCGGCTTCCACG
The DNA here is from genome assembly GCF_038150145.1 of Microbacterium schleiferi. GTDB lineage: Bacteria > Actinomycetota > Actinomycetes > Actinomycetales > Microbacteriaceae > Microbacterium > Microbacterium schleiferi_B. Next base: position 211,291 of record NZ_JBBWSA010000004.1, on the reverse strand, counting down.
GCCGCGACTACGAGCGGTTGCGGGGAGACCTGCGCGTGTACGACGACAGGTTCGACGACTACTGGGGCTTTCTCGAACCGCGGGTGCTCGAAGCCTGGCGTCTTCTCGCCGACGACGGCACTCTCTACCTCCACCTCGATTACCGGGAGGCGCACTACGCGAAGGTGTTGCTGGATGCGGTGTTCGGCCGCGACCACTTTCTCAACGAGATCATCTGGTCGTATGACTACGGAGCGAAGACCCGCAAGCGCTGGCCGACCAAGCACGACACGATCCTTGTCTACGTGAAGGACCCGGCGCGCTACTGGTTCGATTCCGAGGCCGTAGATCGCGAGCCCTATATGGCCCCGGGACTGGTGACCCCCGAGAAGGCGGCGCGTGGCAAGCTCCCGACTGACGTGTGGTGGCACACGATCGTCCCGACGACCGGGCGTGAGAAGACCGGGTACCCCACCCAGAAGCCCGAGGGCGTGCTGCGGCGAATCGTGCAGGCATCCTCGCGCCCGGGCGGAGCTGTGCTCGACCCGTTCGCCGGCTCGGGAACGACAGGTGCTGTCGCGCAGGGGCTGGGACGAGACGCCGTGCTCATCGACGCCAATCCCGAGGCGATAGCGATCATGCGAGAACGGATGCCGCTCGCGACGATCATCGAAAGCTGACCCGCCTCCGCCTCGGCGACCTAGGCTGGAGCTATGCGATTCGGAATCTTCATCCCGCAAGGCTGGCGTCTCGACCTCGTGGGGATCGATCCCGCGCAGCAGTGGGAGGCGATGAACGGACTTGCCCAGCGGGCCGATGCCGGCCCCTGGGAGTCCCTCTGGGTCTACGACCACTTCCACACCGTGCCTGTTGCCACCCAGGAGGCTACGCACGAGGCGTGGACGCTGATGTCGGCGTTCGCCGCGTCGACCAGCCGCATCCGTCTCGGCCAAATGTGCACCTGCATGGGCTACCGAAACCCGGCCTACCTCGCAAAGGTCGCGGCGACAGTCGACATCATCTCGGGTGGCCGTGCCGAGATGGGAATCGGCGGCGGATGGTACGAGCACGAGTGGCGCGCGTACGGGTACGGCTTTCCGGAGGTTCGCGATCGCCTCGCGATGCTCCGCGAAGGAGTCGAGATCATGCACCAGGCCTGGACGACCGGGTCGGCAACCCTCGACGGGAAGTACTACCAGGTCGACGGCGCGATCGTGCAGCCCCAGCCGCTGCAGCGTCCGGGAATCCCGTTCTGGATCGCCGGCGGCGGCGAGAAGGTCACGCTGAAGATCGCCGCGAAGTACGCGTCGTACACGAACTTCACCGGCAGCGTCGAGGAGTTCGACCACAAACTCTCGGTGCTGCACGAGCACTGCGCAGCGCTCGGCCGGAACCCGGGCGAGATCACCGCATCCTCGAATGTCAACACGATCATCGGCGCGAACGAGGCCGAGGCCGAGGAACGTCTGCGCGCGGTCCTGGATCGGTTGGCGCCTTTCGTCGGCGGCGAGCGCCTCGCCAGCATCGAAGCCGAGTACCGCGGATCACTCGGATTCGGGACTCCTGAACAGGTCGTCGAGCGTCTGCAGGAGCGCGCCGATCATGGACTCGGCTACGCCATCCACTACTTTCCCGAAGCGGCATACGACACGAGCGGCATCGAGCTGTTCGAGCGCGAGGTCATACCGGCGCTCTGACCCCCGCGCCGGCGGCTCCGAGGCGAGTCGCGCCTACAGGAGCGCCCGGACGCTGCGGTAGCCGTCGTCGATCTCGTCGGGCCCGGTGACGTCGAAGACGCGGGTGCGACCGGGCTCGGTCGACCACGGCTCCCATCCGGGCGCGCCGTTACGGACGAAGGCGGATGCGGCGCCGTGAACGGCCTCCGCGAGGGCAACGGGCGGGTTCTCGCCCGTGAGGAGGTCGACCCGTTCACGGTCGAGCACGTCGAACCAGAACGGCACGTCGATGCAGTGGCAGGCCCAACCGATGCGGGTGGAAGCCCACGAGAAGCGGTAAACCCAGGTCGGGGCCGCGCCACGAGCCGTCGCGATCCGAGCCACACCGCTACGGAACACGGCGTCCGAAACGTAGCGACCGAGCAAAGCAGCGGTGCCGAGTCGGTGTTGCTCAGCGTTGTCGGCGAGGTATCCGCGCCGAGTCGGTCCATCCACTCCCAGGGCGCCGAGTGCGACGGCGGCCGGCACGAACCGGAGCTTTGCCCGCGCGTCATCGGTGACCATCGTGAACTCGTCGTCGGTGGAGCCGACGACGAGTGGCTTCTCGGCGCCGACCCCGTTCGCGATGGATGTCGGCGTGGCGGTCGGCAGCAGATCGCCGTCGACCGAGGGGCCCCACGGGAGGCCGTCCTCGAGCAGCTCGCGCATCCCGGACAGCCGGGTACCCCCGCGCTCGCTGACCGTCTGTTGCAACCCGATCAGTACATCCGGATCGACGGATGCGAATCCGTCCCGCGTGGGCGCCACGCCGGCGAGCTCCGCGAGCTGCGTCGCGACGCTCCGGGCCCGCGCCTGCGACACATCGCCGAGCGCTGGCGAGAGCGCCCACGCCCGGTGGAACAGGTGCTGGGCTGCCGGCATCCCGAGCAGCGTGAGCACGGCGCCGCCGCCAGCAGACTGCCCGGCGATCGTGACGGCATCCGGGTCTCCGCCGAACGCCGTGATCTCGCGCTGGACCCACTCGAGCGCCGCGAGCCAGTCGCGCACACCGCGATTGCTCGGCGCGCCCTCGATGAGACCGAACCCGTCGAAACCGAGCCGATACGACACCACGACGGTCACGACCCCGTCGCGCGCAAACGACGCGCCGTCATACCAGGGGCTCGCCGGCGATCCCGAGACGTAGCCGCCCCCGTGGATGTAGACGAGCACCGGCAGACGTGCCGACGAGTCGCCGGGTCGGGGCGTGAAGACGTTGACGTTCAGTGTCGAGTCTCCGGGGACCGACGGCTCGGGGATGAGCGTGACTTCGGCGACGGGGCCGCGCTGTGGGGTCGCACCGAAACTTGTCGCATCTCGGACGCCGGCCCACGGCTCCACCGGAACCGGTGCAGCGAACCTCAGCTCGCCGATGGGGGGCTGCGCGAACGGGATGCCGAGGAAGGCGGCAGATGGAGCCTCGGGGTCATCCCGCCACAGGCCCCGGAATGCTCCGGCAGTGGTATCGACAACGGGTGCCTCGCGGGTCGGCCGGGATGGGGGCGTGGTCACGATGCTGACGCGGGATTCTGCTGCAGGGTGGCGAGGAGTTGGTCGACAATGCCCGCCATGTCGACGGTGGGGTCGACGAGCCACTGGAGCTGGAGGCCGTCAGCGACTGCCTGGAGGATCCGGGCGTACACGTCCGGGGGCATGGGGCCAGTCGGCGCCGTCAGGGTAAATCCATCACGCACCGCTTCGCCTCGCTCGAGAAAGTAGTCGTGGGCGGGATGCTCGGGGTTGGCGGCCTCGACGGCAAGGCGGGAAAAGAGCTCAACGAGCCCGGGAACCTCTGTGTTGTGACGGATGACGCGCAGGAAGCTCTCGCGGATCACGGCGACATCGATCGCGGCGGCGTCAACGGATCTGCCATCCGGAAGGCCGAACTCCTCACCGTCGTGCTCATCACGCTTGCGCAGGACTTCGGTGAACAGCTCCTCTTTGCTGTCGAAATAGTGCAGTAGTCCCGCTTGACTGAGCCCGACGGCCTCCGCGATGCGCTTGACGCTTGCGCCGTCGTAGCCCTCTGTCGCGATCACGTCGAGGGCGCGTTCGAGGATCTCTTCGCGTTTGGCCACGCCCTTCGCATATGAACCTCGCTGTGCCATGAGTCGAGTGTGCCGAAGAATGCTTGTAATTCAAAACCTAGTGCCGTATGGTTTTCGCAGGTCCGATGTTGGACCCCTCGTTCGCCCGAAAGAAGCGTGCCATGACATCGCCGTCTGAATCCCCCCTGAGCCCCGCCGATCCCGCGTTGGTCGCGGCATCCGCGCCCATGACCGAGACCACGTTCCTGGCCTCGGCCTCCGGCACCGACGACCCGCCGCCGCCCATCAAGGGACTGCGCCGACTGATGTGGTGGATCATCCCCGCCAACCTCGGCATCTTCATGCTCTGGGGCGCGATTCCCGGCATCCTGCTGCCGCAGCAGATCACGGTCCTGTTCGGTGAGGCCGACAAGGTCGCAAACCTCGCGATCGCCTCGACGATCGGCGCGTTCGCCGCGATGGTGGCCCAGCCGATCGCCGGCCAGATCTCGGACCGCACCCGCACCCGATTCGGCCGCCGCGCGCCGTGGATGATCATCGGCGCCCTCGCAGGCTCGCTCGCGCTTGTCGGCCTCGCGTTCGCGAACTCGTTCCTCGGTGTCGTCATCGCGTGGACGCTCGTGCAGATCAGCTTCAACTTCGCGCAGGGGCCCCTGTCGGCGGTCATGCCTGACCGGGTGCCGGTCGCTCGTCGCGGGACCTTCGCGGCGCTCACGGGCATTGGGCTCATGGTGGGTGCCTTGGGTGGCTCGATCCTCGGGGCGCTCTTCTACAACAGCGTCACCGTCGGGTACATCGTGTTCGCCGTCTTCGCCCTGGTGATGCTGATCCTGTTCGTACTGTTCAACCCGGACTACTCCAGCCGCGACATCCAGCCCGAGCCGTTCAAGCTCGGCGACTTCCTCCGTACGTTCTGGGTCAACCCGATCGCGCACCCCGACTTCTTCTGGGCCTTCACCGGGCGCCTCCTGCTCTACACCGGCTACTTCGCGGTAACCGGGTATCAGCTGTTCCTTCTGACCGACTATTTCGGCGTTGAGGCGCCCGAGACCGTCATCCCGCTTCTCGGGCTCCTGAGCCTCGTGGGCATTCTGATCTCGACAGTCGTCTCCGGACCACTCTCTGACCGGATCGGACGTCGCAAGCCTTTCGTGTTCGCCTCCGCTGCAGTTGTGAGTCTCGCCTTCCTTCTGCCGTGGTTCTGGCAGGACCTCACGGCATGGTTCATCATGACCTTCATTGCAGGCTTTGGCTTCGGCATGTTCCAGGCAGTCGATACGGCTCTGATCAGCCAGGTGCTCCCCTCGGCGAAGTCCTTTGCGAAGGACCTGGGTGTCGTGAACATCGCCGCGACGCTGCCGCAGACTCTCGCGCCCGCGGTCGCTGGCGCAATCGTGTTGACCGTGGGATACCAAGGCCTGTTCCCCGTCGCGATCGTGCTCGGCATCCTCGGCGCGCTCGCCGTCTGGCCCATCCGATCCGTCAAGTAGCGTCTTGCCCGGGGCGCGTCGAGCACGCCCCGGCGACCTGTCCATCCCCGCGAAAGGAACCCCATGACTGACAACGACCGCGCCGTCGAGGCGACAGTCGCCGATCTGACCCTGGAAGAGAAGGCCTCGCTGACCAGCGGCCTGAACTTCTGGCACACCAAGCCGATCGAGCGGGTCGGGATCCCCTCGATCATGGTGACCGACGGACCCCACGGCCTCCGCAAGCAAGGGGGGACCGGTGACCACCTCGGCCTCGGCTCGTCGGTTCCGGCGACGTGCTTCCCGCCGGCGGTGGGCCTGGGCTCCTCGTGGGATGTCGAGCTTCTCGATCGGGTCGGTCAGGCCCTCGGCGCCGAGACATCGATCGAGGATGTGGCCGTCCTGCTCGGGCCCGGCATCAACATCAAGCGCTCGCCGCTGTGCGGGCGCAACTTCGAGTACTTCTCCGAAGACCCGCTGATCTCGGGAGTTCTGGGCGCCGCCTTCGTGAAGGGCGTCCAGTCGCAGGGAGTGGGCACCTCGCTCAAACACTTCGCCGCGAACAACCAAGAGACGGATCGGATGCGGGCAAGCTCCGATATCGACCCGCGGCCGCTGCGCGAGATCTACCTGCGGGGGTTCGAGCGCGTCGTGCGCGATGCCCAGCCGTGGACTGTCATGTGCTCGTACAACAAGATCAACGGGGTTTACGCCTCGGAGGACCCGTGGCTGCTCACGCGCGTGCTTCGCGACGAGTGGGGCTTCGAGGGTCTGGTCGTCTCGGACTGGGGTGCGGTCAACGAGAGGGTGAAGGGTCTTCCCGCCGGTCTCGACCTTGAGATGCCCTCCTCGAACGGGCGGACGGATGCCGAGCTCGTCGCCGCTGTCCGCTCCGGTGAGCTCGATGAGTCGGCGCTGGATATCGCAGCGGGCCGTGTCATCGACCTTGTCCGCAAGGCCCAGGCCGGGGCCGGCGCGGTGCCAGGACCGCTCGACGTCGACGCACACCATGCCCTCGCCCGCGAGGCTGCTGGCCGCTCGATCGTGCTCCTGAAGAATGAGGGAGGCATCCTGCCCCTGGCCAAAGACGCGAACCTCGCCGTCATCGGCGCGTTCGCCGAGAAGCCGCGCTACCAGGGGGCCGGCTCCTCGCTGATCAACCCGACCCGTCTGGACACGGCGATCGACGAGATCCGTGCGCTCGCGACAGGTGAGGTCGCCTACGCTCCCGGGTTCTCGCTTGCTGCCGAGGTCGAGGAAGCCGAGACGGTGAGCCTACGTGACGAGGCGGTGGCCGCGGCATCCGCTGCCGACGTCGTCGTGCTGTTCCTCGGGTTGCCTGCGCGCCTCGAGTCCGAAGGCTATGACCGCGACGACATCGATCTGCCCGCCGAGCAGCTCGCCGTGCTGGATGCCGTGCGTGCCGCGAACCCGAACGTCGTCGTCGTGCTCTCCAACGGCGGGGTCGTCGCCCTCCCCTTCGCGAACGAGGTTCCCGCGATCCTCGAGGGGTGGCTCCTCGGTCAGGCCGGCGGTGGGGCGACAGCCGACGTGCTGTTCGGTGACGTGAACCCGTCGGCCAAGCTCACCGAGACGATTCCGCTGCGGCTCTCGGACACCCCGGCGTACCTGGACTTCCCGGGTGAGTTCGGCCACGTCCGCTACGGCGAGGGTCTGTTCGTCGGCTACCGCTGGTACGACGCGCGGAACCTCGAGGTTGCCTATCCCTTCGGCCACGGCCTGTCGTACACGACGTTCTCGTACACGGATGCCGCGGCCCGCGTCACCGAGACGGGAGACCTCGAGGTGACGGTCACCGTGACCAACACGGGTGAGCGCGACGGTCGCGAGATCGTGCAGGTCTACACCTCGCTGCCGGGGTCGGCGGTGCAGCGCCCGGTGCGCGAGCTGAAGGGCTTCGCCTCGGTGGCGCTCGCTGCCGGCGAGTCCCGGAAGGTCGCGATCGCGGTGCGCCGCGCGGACCTCGCCTACTGGGACATCCGTGTCGACGGTTGGGTCGTCGAGGGTGGGGCGTACACCGTGGAGGTCGGGGCATCGAGCCGCGACATCCGTAGCTCGGCGACGGTTAGCGTCGAGGGCGACCCGGTGGCGGTCCCGCTGTCGCGCGAGTCGTCGCTCGGCGAAGTGATCGCGCATCCGGTCGTCGGCCAGATGGTGCAGGCGGCGATGCAGCAGCTGATGGCGGGGATGGATGGTCTCGAGTCCGTCATGCCCGAGGGCGTGTCGATGGACAAGATGATGATGTCGTTCCCCATTGGCCGGATGTCGATGATGGCCGGCGACCAGGTCAGCCCTGAAATGATCGACGGCCTCATCGCGATGGCGAACGCGCCGCAGCAGTAGGTGCCCGCCGCCTCATGAAGGTAGGCGAAATCCCCGGGGTAGGACGTTTGGTGAACCATTCGTCCTCCCCCGGGGATTTGTCCTACCTCGGCGAGAGGGGTAGCGGTCACTGTCGCGCTGCGGTCAGCTGTCGCGGTGGGCGCCGGCCGAGGGCTGCACCGTGAAGATGCGCGGAGTCCGGAAGTCGGATGCCGAGAAGGCGGCGGTCACGGCATCCGTCACCGCGTCCAGCCGGTCGCGGGGGACCAGGGCGATCGCCGCGCCCCCGAAGCCGCCGCCGGTCATGCGCGCGCCGATTGCGCCACCCGACATCGCCGCCTCGACCGCCGTGTCGAGCTCCGGGACCGAGATCTCGAAGTCGTCGCGCATCGAGGCGTGCGAGGCCAGCAGGAGTTCGCCGATGGCCCGCGGGCCGGACTCGCGCAGGACGCGAACGGTCTCGAGCACGCGGGCGTTCTCGGTCACGACGTGCCGCACCCGGCGCAAGGTGACCTCGTCCATGACGGATGCCGCCCGCTCGAGGTCGACAGGCGTCAGATCGCGCAGCATCGCGACGTCCATCGCCGCGGCACCCTGCTCGCAGGATGCCCGGCGCTCGCGGTACCCGCCGGTGGAATGTGCGTGGGTCACGAGCGTGTCGATCACGAGGACCTCGAGGTCGGCTGCCTCCAGCCCCAGCGGCACGACCTCGGTCTCGAGCGTGCGGCAATCCAGGAACACGGCGGCATCGGCTTCGCCGAGCATTGACGCGGTCTGATCCATGATCCCCGTCGGTGCGCCCACTGCCTCGTTCTCGGCAGTGCGGCCGACGCGCGCGAGATCCTTCGCGCCGAGTCCGGTGCCCCACAGCTCGTTCAGCGCCACCGCGACGGCGCATTCAATGGCGGCGGATGACGACAGACCCGCGCCGACGGGAACCGAAGACGCGATCGCGAGGTCGAGCCCCTGCGGGTTCGCGGTCTCACCGGCGGCGTGCAGCAGGGCCCACGCGACCCCGAGCGGGTAGGTCGTCCATTCAGGGACGGATGCCGGTGCGGGGGTCTCGAACAGCGCGTCGAGCTCGGCGATGGCCACGGAAGCACCGGACTCGTCGAAGCTCGAGCGAACCCGCAGGACCCCATCCGTGCGCGCGGCGACAGCGACCGCAGTGCGGGCGTCGATGGCAAACGGCAGCACGAAGCCGTCGTTGTAGTCGGTGTGTTCGCCGATGAGGTTCACGCGTCCCGGCGCGGACCAGACGCCGAGCGGGGCGGCATCCGTCATCTGGTCGAGCAGAGCGAGGGCAGCGGCCTGGGGATCGCCGGCGCTCACAGCTGCACCCCCTCGACGGCCTCGCGCAGGCGTTCGGCGGCGGCCTCGGGCGGGATGTCGCCGATCCAGGCGCCCATGGCCGCCTCGGACCCGGCGAGGAACTTCAGCTTGTCGGCGGCTCGCCGCGGCGAGGTGATCTCCAGGTGCATCCGCACGGTGTCGCGGGCGACGCTCACCGGAGCCTGATGCCAGGCGGCGATGTAGGGAGTCGGGGTCTCGTAGAGTGCGTCGATGCCGCGCAGGAGACGCAGGTACACGCGGGCGAGTTCGTCGCGTTCGGCATCCGTGGACTCCGCGAAGTCGGGGACGTGGCGGTGCGGCATAAGGTGCACCTCGATCGGCCAGCGGGCGGCGAACGGGACGTAGGCGGTCCAGTGTTCACCGGCGAGGATGACGCGGCCGCCCTCTCGCTCGAAGTCGAGCACGCGCTGCATCAGATCGGGAGAGGTGCGCGAGATGTTCTCGAGCAGACGACGAGTACGCGGGGTGACATACGGGTAGGCGTAGATCTGGCCGTGCGGGTGGGGCAGAGTGACCCCGATCGCCTCACCGCGGTTCTCGAACGGGAACACCTGCTCGACGCCCGGGAGGGCAGACAGGGCTGCGGTGCGATCGGCCCACGCTTCGATGACGGTGCGGGCGCGGGTGACCGACTGGGTTCCGAACGATCCGGTGTGCTCGGGACTGAAGCACACGACCTCGCACCGGCCGACGGAGGTGCGCACGCTGCCGAGGCCGAGGGCATCGAGATCATCGAGACCGCGGGGCGGGTTCGCAGCCTCAGGTGCGTCGCCGTGAGCCTCGGTGAGGGCCGGGCCGAACGAGGGTGAGCGGTTCTCGAAGACCGCAACGTCGTAGCGCGACGGGATCTCGGACGGATTCGTCGGCGTCTGCGGGGCGAGCGGATCCAGCTCTGCCGGCGGCAGGAAGGCGCGGTTCTGCCGCGCGGCGGCGATCGAGATCCAGTCGCCGGTCAGGATGTCTTGCCGCATCGTCGCCGTTGTCGGGCGCGGATCGAGCGTTCGCTGATCGATTCCGCGATCAGCGCCGAGCGTCGTATCGGGATCGTCGTAGTAGAAGAGGTCTCGCCCATCGGCCAGCGTGGTGTCGCGTCTGATGACACCGGCGCCGAGGGTTATCGGTTCCCGAAGCATGTTCACGATAACACGCTAGTGCTCGGCCGTGATATCGTCAACATTGGAGGGCCCAATGACCCAGCAACGACGCGCATCCATGGCCGATGTCGCGGAACTGGCCGGCGTGTCGACGCAGACTGTATCGCGGGTTGCCAACGGCAGCCCGCGCGTCGACCCCGTGACGCGCACGCGTGTCGAGGCGGCCATGGCCCAGGCCGGCTATCGAGTCCACCGGGCAGCCCGGGCGCTGCGCACCGGCCGCACCGGAGTCGTCGGGGCCGTCGTGTCGACCCTCGCCACCGTCGGTAACTCCATGCTGCTCGAGGCCGTCGTCGACGAGGCATCTGCGCGCGGCTACGCCGTCGCCGTCGCACGTATCGGCGAGGGTGGCCCGGCCGAGGCCTTCGAGCGGCTCCGCGATCAGGGTGTGGATGGGGCGATCGTGGTCAACGAGGCGTCAGCGCTTCTTCGTCAGAGCGAGCTGCCCACCGACCTGCGTCTGGCTGTGGTCGATTCACCGCCCGACGACCGGTACGCGGGGGTGGAAACCGCCCACGCTGCCGGCTCAGCAGCCGCGACGGCGCACCTTCGTGAACTCGGGCACCGTGTCATCGCTCACATTGCCGGGCCAGAGTCGTCCTATGCCGCCGCCGAACGTGAGCGCGGGTGGCGTGAGACTCTCGTGGCTGCGGGTCTGCAGCCAGGCGCGCTGTTGCGCGGCGCGTGGGACTCGGCGTCGGGTTACCGGGCGGGTCTAGAGCTTCTCGCGAACCTCGACGCCAGTGATCCCGTGACAGCGGTTGTCGTCGCAAATGATCAGATGGCGCTCGGCGTCCTGCGAGCGGCCTCCGAACTCGGCATCCTCGTGCCCGAACAGCTGAGTGTCGTCGGGTTCGACGATGTGGCGGATGCCGCGAACTTCACCCCAGCGCTCACGACGGTGCGTCAGCGATTCGATCTGCTCGGACAGCGCGCGGTAGCCGCCGTACTCGACGGCGCAGAGGCGGGATCGCGAGAGGTGATCGATGCGCCGCTGGTTGTTCGCGGCAGCAGCGCAGCGCCCTTCGTGCAGCCTGCCTGATCGTTTCGCGACCGCGACCGCGACCGCTCAGAGCGCGTTCTGGCGCGCTTCCCACCCGGTGCGCACCATCTCGTCGATCGAGTAGCGCATCTGCCAGTCGAGGTCGCGGGCAGCGAGTTCTCCCGTCGCGACGATTCGGTCGGGGTCGCCAGGGCGACGCGGCCCGACCTCGGGAGTGAACGCGATCCCGGTGACCCGAGCCATGGCATCCATGATCTCGCGCACCGACAGCCCGTTCTGCGACCCGAGGTTGTAGGCGGCCTCGATCGGTTCGCCCGCGATCAGGCGTTGCGCGGCGGCGACGTGAGCGGCGGCGATGTCACCGACGTGCACGTAATCGCGCACGTTGGTGCCGTCGGGGGTGTCGTAGTCGTCGCCGTTGATGCGTGGTGTCTCGCCCGCAATCAGCTTCTCGAAAACGATCGGGAAGAGGTTGTGCGGGCTCGTGTCGTAGACGCTCGGGTCGGCCGACCCGACGACGTTGAAGTAGCGCAGCGACGTGTGCCGCAGCGGTGCGTGGGTGTCGGCAGTCGCGCGCGCCTGATCGGCGATGAGCCACTCGCCGATGAGTTTGGACTCGCCGTAGGGGGAGGCTGGGCGCTTGGGGAGGTCCTCGACCACGAGCGGCACATCCGGGGTCCCGTACACCGCGGCGCTGGACGAGAACACGATCTTGGTCACTCCCGCCGCCGCCATCGCCTCGAGCACGATCCGGGTGCCCTCGACGTTCTGGTGGTACGTGTGCAGGGGCCGGGTGACCGAGACGCCGGCGTACTTGTAGCCGGCGACATGGATGACGCCCTCGACCTCATGCTCGCGCAGCGTTTCTTCGACGAGCTCGCGGTTGAGGATGGAGCCGCGCACGAACGGCACGCCCGCCGGCACGAAGCCGTCGTGTCCGCTGGACAGGTCATCGATGACGACCGGGGCGATCCCCGCGGCGGACAGCGCGCGGACGACGTGGGCACCGATGTATCCGGCACCGCCGGTGACAAGCCAGCTCATGGCTTCCATCCTGTCAGGTCGGGGATCACTCTTCGGTCGGGCCGAGGAGCGCGGAGGGGACGAAGCGTGCGGTCGCCGAGCTCGCGGCATCCAGAGTCAGCACGACGATCTCATTGGTCCTGGCGCGCGTCACCGGCGCTGGGACGTAGAGCGTGCGCTGGGGGCCTGCGCTCCAGAAGCGGCCCAGGAGGAACCCGTTGATCAGGGCGAAGTTCGGAATCGAGCTTGTCGTCGCTCGCAACTATGCGCTCGCGCTCGTGCTGATCACGCCCCTGGTCCTCGTCCTGACAGGCGCGGCAGCCGGAGAGTTCGGCTCGGTGGCGATCGCCGGCGAGCGTGTCGTCGACACGATCGTCGGGTCAGCGCTGGCGGTTGCCGTCAGCTTCGTTCCGCTTCGGGCGTACCGCAGGCCGGCCTAGGAACCGAGAGCCGCGGAAACGACGGCGCGCGCCTGCTCCTGCACCTCGCGCAGGTGCTCTTCGCCCTTGAGTGATTCGGCGTAGAGCTTGTAGACGTCTTCCGTGCCCGACGGCCGTGCAGCAAACCACGCGCTCTCGGTCTGCACCTTGAGGCCGCCGATCGCTGCGCCGTTGCCGGGCGCGTGCGAGAGCTTCGCGGTGATCGGTTCGCCGGCAAGCTCGGTAGCTGTCACCGACTCGGGGGAGAGCTTCGAGAGCGTCGCCTTCTGCGCGGGAGTGGCCGGCGCATCAACCCGCTGGTAGGCGGATGACCCGAACTGTTCGTCGAGCTCGGCATAGCGCTGCGAGGGTGTTTTGCCGGTGACGGCGAGGATTTCAGCGGCGAGCAGGCACAGCAGGATGCCGTCCTTGTCGGTTGTCCACACCGACCCGTCCTTGCGGAGGAAGGACGCGCCGGCCGACTCTTCACCGCCGAACGCGACAGATCCATCGAGCAGACCTGGCACGAACCATTTGAATCCAACCGGCACCTCGTAGAGGTCCCTGCCCAGGGCCGCGACGACGCGGTCGATGATCATCGACGAGACCAGGGTCTTGCCGACCGCGGCATCCGATTCCCATCCGTCGCGGTGCGAGAAGAGGTAGTCGATCGCGACGGCGAGGTAGTGGTTGGGGTTCATGAGTCCGGCATCCGGGGTGACGATGCCGTGGCGGTCGGCGTCGGCGTCGTTGCCGGTGAGGATGTCGAACTCGTGGCGGCGGGCGACCAGCGATGCCATCGCGGAGGGGGAGGAGGGATCCATGCGGATCTTCTCGTCCCAGTCCAGCGTCATGAATCGCCAGGTCGGGTCGACGTCGGGGTTCACGACGGTAAGGTCCAAGCCGTAGACCTCGGCGATGTAGGCCCAGTACTCGACTGACGCACCGCCGAGCGGGTCGGCGCCGATCCGGATGCCGGCGCGGGCGATCGCGTTGACGTCGATGATGTTCTCGAGGTCGCGCACGTAGGCGTCACGGAAGTCGTAGGAACCGATGCGCTCGCCGTCCATATCGGCGAAGCGCACCCGCTTCACACCCTCGAGACCTGCCGCGATGAGCTCGTTGGCCCGGTTCGCAATCCAGCCCGTCGCGTCGGTGTCGGCGGGACCACCGTGGGGCGGGTTGTACTTGAAGCCGCCGTCCCGGGGCGGGTTGTGCGATGGGGTGACGACGATGCCGTCGGCACGCGTCGGGTCGTCGCCGGCCTTGCCGCGGTTGAAGGTCAGGATCGCGTGGCTGAGCGCCGGGGTCGGTACCCAGGAGTCACGCGAGTCGACGCGCACGCCGACGCCGTTGGCCACCAGCACTTCGATGGCGCTGCGCTCGGCCGGTCGGGAGAGCCCGTGGGTGTCGCGGCCCAGGAACAGGGGACCGGCGATGCCATTAGCCGTGCGGTAGTCGACGATCGCCTGCGTCGTGGCGAGGATGTGCACCTCGTTGAAGCTCGTCGACAGCGATGAACCGCGGTGACCGCTCGTTCCGAACGCGACGCGCTGCTCCGGCACCGCCGGATCCGGGACCCGTTCGTAATACGCGGCGATCAGTTCGTCGATGTCGATGAGGTCGGATTCTTCGGCTGGCAGACCTGCGCGGCTCATGAACACAGTCTGTCACCCGAGCGAGCGCACGCAATCCCGCGTGGCCTCTCGATGCCGATGCCCCCTGCTCTGGGGGCTGAACTGCGTGGGGTCGAGCCGCAGGTCTAGGCTGGGTTGCCGTGAGCGACGAGCCCGAAGCTACCCGCCGGACCTATAGCTATCTCGGACCCGCGGGGACCTTTACCGAAGCGGCTCTGGCGCAGGTGCCGGAGGCCCGCGGGCAGATCTGGCGCCCCGTCCGCAATGTCGGCGAGGCGCTCGCCGATGTCGTCGAGGGTCGATCGGATGCCGCGATGATCGCGATCGAGAACTCGGTCGACGGTGGGGTTTCGACCGCGCAAGACGCCCTCGCGACGATGCCCGGACTGCGCATCGTCGGCGAGTACCTCGTTCCGGTCGAGTTCGTCCTCGTCGGGCGGCCCGGCACACGGCTTGAGGACGTGTCGCTGGTGGCTGCGCATCCCGTCGCCTACGCCCAGTGCCTGCGGTGGCTTACCGGCACTCTTCCCGCCCACGCCCATATCCCGGCGGCGTCGAACGTCGCGAGCGCTGTCGGGCTGATCGACGGTACCTCGGATGCCGATGCCGCGATCGCTGCCCCCGGCATCCTGGAGCACCTCGATGTCGAGCTGCTGGCCGAGGGTATCGGTGACAACGCCGAGGCTGTCACGCGGTTCGTGCTGGTCAGTCGGACCGTCGCGCCACCTGAGCCGACCGGTGCCGACAAGACATCGCTCATCGCCGAGCTGCCCGATGATCACCCCGGGGCCCTTCTGGAGATGCTCGAGCAGTTCGCAACGCGCGGGATCAACCTGAGTCTGCTTGCATCGCGGCCGATCGGCGATGCGCTGGGCCGCTATCGATTCGTGATCGACGCCGACGGGCACATCAAGGACGAACGTATGGCCGATGCGCTCTTGGGGCTGCGGCGTTTCAGTCCCAAGGTCATCTTCCTCGGTTCCTATCCCCGCGCCGACCACGCGGTCGTCCGCTACCCCGACCGGTACTCCGACGATGTGTTCGTCGAGGCTCGAGACTGGTTGCGCGGCCTGCTCTCGGGTGAACCCGACCGCTGAGGCCTGCGATGGAAACTCTGGCGGTGGTTGCGGCATGGGTCGCGGTGGTCCTGCTCCTTGTGCTCGTCGGATTTCAAGTAGCGCTCGCGGCCGGGGTGTCGTGGGGGAAGGCGGCCTACGGTGGCGCATCGGCGACGCTCGAGCCACGGCTTCGTATCGCCAGCGGCATAGCGGCGGTGGTCTGGGCACTCGTCGCGTGGTTCTTCCTGTCCCTTGCAATCCCCGCTCTCGCGGGGCCGGTGCCTGACTCGTGGAACATCGTTGTGCTGTGGGTGCTCGTGGGGCTGTTTGCGATCGCGACCGCGATGAACGGAATCTCACGGAGTCGCATCGAACGTGCGATCTGGACGCCCGTTTCTGCCGTGCTCCTGGGGTGCGCGTTGGTGATCGTCTTTCGCATCATCGGCGCCTCGACCATGGCCGGTTAGTCAGCGCGCGTTCTTGACCGTCTCGTAGGCGGCCAGCGCCGCGTCACGTGTGGCCTTGAGGTCGACGATCGGCTCGGGCGCATCCTCACCGGCGTGCTCGGGAGCCCACCGGCCCACGTAGGCTCCGTCGGGATCGAACTTGGCGGCCTGCAGCTCCGGGTTGAAGATGCGGAAGTAGGGTGCGGCGTCGGCGCCGGAGCCGGCCACCCACTGCCAGCCGAACGGGTTGGATGCGGCATCCGCATCCACGAGGGTGTCCCAGAACCACTGCTCGCCCTTACGCCAGTCGATCATGAGGTTCTTGGTGAGGAAGGATGCCGTCACCATCCGGACGCGGTTGTGCATCGTTCCGGTGTGCCAGAGCTCGCGCATCCCGGCATCCACGAGCGCGACACCGGTGCGCCCGCGCTGCCAGGCCTCCAGTCGGGCCGGGTTCAGCCGCGGCCAGGGGAACGCGTCGAACTCGGAGCGCCAGTTCTTGGTCGCAAGGTCGGGGAAGTGGAAGAGGACGTGCCAGGCGAACTCGCGCCAGCCGACTTCGGCGAGGAACTTCTGTGCCGCGTTCGCGTGAGGCCCCCCTGCGTGGCGCGCCCGTGTCTGATGCCAGATCTCGTGCGGGCTGATCTCTCCCCACCGGAGGTGCGGGGACAGGCGCGAGGTCACTGCACGGTCGGGCCGGTCGCGCTTTGTCGCGTAGTCAGGCAGGTCGTCGGCCAGGAACGCCTCGAGTCGGGTATGAGCTGAGGCCTCGCCGGGTTCCCAGGTCTCGCGAAAGCCCGTGGCCCAGTCGGGGTCGGTGGGCAAGAGCTGCCAGTCGGTCACGTCGTCGCTGTCGACGGCGGGCCGGGCGCCGCGTGCCCCCGTGGGGGCGGGAAGCGGCTCGCGTGGTTCGGGGAGTGCCAGGCACGCCTTCCAGAACGGGGTGAAGACACCGTACGGTGTGCCGGAGCCGGTGCGGACGGTCCACGGCTCGAACAGCAGGTTCGCGCCGAAGGAGCGCACATCGAGGCCGGCATCCCGCAGCTCGGATTTCAGCTGGGCGTCGATGTCGCGCTCGGGCAGGCCGTAGCGCCGGTTCCAGTAGATCGCGTCAGCGCCTGTCTCGGCGACGAGCTCGCGGATCATCTTGCCCGCGGCTCCTCGCCGCAGGACGAGGGTGATGCCGAGCCCGTTCAGCTCGCCCTCGAGGGCGTTCAGGCTGTGGTGGAGCCACCAGCGACTCGCTCCACCGAGCGGACGGATGCCGGGGGAGCGTTCTTCGAAGACGAAGACCGCGACGATCGGCTCTCCGCGGTTCACGGCTTCGTGAAGGGCGGGATTGTCGCCGATCCGCAGGTCGTCTCGGAACCAGACGATCGTGCGAGAGGTCACGTTGGGATGCTAACGCCCTGTCAACGCTGCTGGGGCCGTTCGAGCGCGACCCGACGCGATAGGTTCTGTCGTGTGGGCACACCCGAGTGCCTGCGTCATCGGTGCAGAGGAGCCCCCGATGCGACGTCAGGTCGTCTCCACCCCACCTCGGTCCCGCCGGTCGGTCGGCCCGACGCGCGGCATCCGTCGCTCGGCCATCGTGTCGGCGGTTGCCGGGGCTTTGCTGCTGTCGGCGTGTGCCGCCGACACCGATCCGGACCGGTCTGTCACCATCGAGGGCGCCGACGCGTCTCTCATTCGCGCCACCGTGGAAGAGTCGATCGCCCAGACCGGCGCGCAGGCCGTCATCGTTCGGGTGATGCGCGGCGACGAGGTGCTTCTCACGCAGGCCTGGGGTGAGTCCATGACGGGGGTTCCCGCCACCGTTGACATGCACTTCCGAAATGGTGCGGTGGCGATCCCGCAGGTCGCGACCGTGCTGCTGCAGCTCGTCGACGAAGGGGTCGTGAGCCTGGATGACCGGCTGTCGACCTGGCTGCCCGACGTGCCGTTCGCCGACGAGGTAGAACTCGGTCAACTCGCCCAGATGACCTCGGGGTATGCCGACTATCTGTGGAGTGATGAGTTCCGCGATGGATTCTTCGCCGACCCGTTCCGGCAGTGGACACCCGACGAGCTCGTCGCGATGGCGACTGCCCAACCCCACGTGTACCCGCCGGGGACCAACTGGAACTACGCGCACACGAACTACGTGCTGCTCGGTCTCGCGCTCGAGGAGATCATGGGGCGACCTCTGGACCAGCTCATCCAGGAACGCATTCTTGATCCGCTCGGGATGACCGAGACTGCCGATCCTGGGACGCCGGAGCTGCTGCAGCCCGCGCTCCACGCCTATGACAGCGAGCGGCGGCCAGCGCTCGGGATCCCGGACGGTGTGCCCTTCGTTGAGGAGTCGACGTCGTGGAACCCGTCGTGGTCTCTCGCGCGCGGAGCGATTCAGAACTCCGACATCACCGATACCGCCACGGTGATCCGTGCCGTGGGTCGAGGCGACCTTCTCAGCGACGAGAGCCACGCCCTGCAGATCGCGCCGACATTGCGGGGCACGACGACTGCCGTCGACGGATGTCCGTCCTGCTTGGAGCAGAACGAGGCGTACACCTACGGCTATGGGATCGTGCTGTCCGGCGACTGGTTGATACAGAACCCCCTCTTCCACGGATATGCCGGCGTTGCTGCCTATCTCCCCACCGAGGACCTCACGATCGCGGTCGCTGCCACATACGGCGACGAATCGTTCGACGAGGACGGCCAGCCTCGAGGGAACATCGCGATGACGATCTTCCGCGACCTTGCGGCGGTGCTCGCCCCGGAGCACCCGGTTCCGTCCCGCTCCTGACGAGAGGTCGGGTCGTGCCCGGTGGGTGCTCTCAGGCCGCCGGTGCGAGCAGTTCGAGGGTTCGAAGGCGGGCGGGCGCGGCATCCATCGGGTCGCTGTCGCGAGCGGCCGCGACCGGCGAGATCATGACCTCATCTACCTGCCACCGCGTTGCGAACTCCCGCAGTCGCTCGGCCACGGCGTCCGGTGTGCCGATGAACCAGCGCTCTGCTGCCCACGATTCCAGAGGCGCCGCCAGGCGGTCTGCTGCCTCGGCGGCGTGCGCCTGTTCCACGGTTTCGAGTGCTGTCAGGGGCCGCCCTCCGCGAAGCCGCGCCATCATGCGAAGCTGCGGCAGAGCGAGGGCTCGGGCTTCGGCATCCGTGTCGGCGACGACGACGTTTGCCGTGAGGAACGTCCTTGGGGTCTCGCCTTCGCTGGCCGGGCGGAACTGCGAGCGGTACAGGTCGAGTGCGCGTTCAAGCCCGTCACCGGAGAAGTGATTGGCGAAGACGTAGGCAAGACCCATGGATGCCGCGAGCTGCGCCGAGTAGTCGCTGGAGCCGAGCAGCCAGACCTCCGGTGCGGCACTGGCCGCGGGAGTGGCCCGAACGGCGTACTCCTGGCCGGAGGTGAAGCGAAGGCTCGCGCCCTCGGGAGAGGCGAGGGCGAGGATGTCGCGGATGTTGTCGGGGAAGCGGTCGACGTCGCTCGTGGTCCCGGACTGTCGCAGGAGTTGCGTGATGACGGGGTCGCTGCCGGGCGCTCGGCCGATGCCGAGGTCGATGCGCCCCGGGGCGATCGCTTCGAGCGCGGCGAACTGTTCGGCGACGACGAGGGGCGAGTGGTTGGGCAGCATGACCCCGCCCGAGCCGAGCCGGATGCGCGAGGTGCGTGCCGCTGCTGCCGCGACCAGGACCGGCGGTGTGGTGGAGGCGACCGCCGGCATGTTGTGGTGCTCGGCAAACCAGTAGCGCCGGTACCCGAGCCGGTCCGCCGCGTCGGCGGTGGCGAGGGATGCGGCGATCGCCTGGGCGCTGGTCTGCCCGGTGCGGACCGGGACGAGGTCGAGGACGGAGAGGGCAAGCGGTGTGGCAGACATCGGTATCGGAAACGCCGGATGTCCCCCGGTCATTCCGGTGCGCAGCACCCGCTCTATCGGGTGGCGCCGGGCTCGGACGCGTGGACGGCGTCGGCGAGCAGTGTGATCGCTGCGTCAACCGCGGCGGGCAGGACCTCCTCGGGTTCGTCGCCGAGGTCGAGGCGAACGTGCCCCACACCGCTCGCGGAGGCCCAGCCGAGGTAGACCGTCCCCGGCGGGTGGCCGTCGCTCGGCTCGGGACCGCCCACGCCCGTCGTGGAAACGGCGACGTCGGCATCCATGAGGTCTCGGACTCCCGCGGCAAGTTGTTCGGCGCATTCGGGCGAGCAGGGGTCGAGGTTCGGCTCGACGCCGAGCACGTTCTGCTTGATGTCGTAGAGGTAGGCGACGACGCCGCCGGCGAACCATTCCGCGGCGTTTTGGCCCTTGCCCACCTCGCTCGCCAGCAGCCCTGACGTGAGCGACTCGGCGACGGCTACGCGGATGCCTCGGTGCTGTGCGATCTCGGCGAGTCGACGAATGTCGTTCATGGTCACCTCCGCGAGCAGGATAGCCGCCGAGGTGTGCCACAGCGTGCTCAGTCGAGGGGGCTTGCGCGCGAGTCAGAAAGGTGCTGGGTCGCTCTGACTACTCGGGGGTTCGTCAGGTGTGAAGTGCACGGAGACGGGCGGCGGATGGTCTGTGTAGATCCGGCCGGTCGGCGAGGTGAACTGGAGGATGCCGCCGTCGAGTTGCTGCACCTGCCAGGCCGTGAATTGCTTCATCGAGTGATGTCGCTGACAGAAATGGCAGAGATTCCCGTGCTCGGTCCTGCCGCCCGTGGCGTGATCATCGTTGTGGTCGACCTCGCAGCGGATGGCTGGGATGCGGCATCCGAGTGTCCGACAGTGTTGGTCCCGGGCTCTGAGCCAGCGGTTCAGTGCCGCGGGCCTCGCATACCCGTCGGCCGCGAGCACCGACCCGTTGACCGGATGGGTGACGAGCCGCTCCCACCAGGTCGCGCCAGCGGCGAGCTCACGCGCCGTCTCAGGGTCGATGGGGGAGTGCCCGACGAGGTCGGCGGGCCCAGCGGTTTCGGTACCGGCCAGGGCGAGCGCGGGAACGACGACCTGTACCTTGGCGCGGATCGCGCCGAGCGGGCCCGGTCCGTCGCCGGCGGCAGGGTCGACAACGGGTGAGCCAGCGAGCAGTAGCTGTGCGAACAGGTCGGCCCGGATCTGATCGATCGTGCGGGTATCGCCGGTGAAGACGTTTCCCTGCACGTCGGGCCCCTGCTCGGTGGCATCCGGGCTCGGTCGCGAATCGATGACGGCGCGCGCCATCTGGGTCAGCCGGTCGTCGATGCCGACAGCGATCACCGTCGGCACCGGCGTGCACACCTCGCTCATTCCGTCTGACAACGGCCTGATTCGCACGGCGCGCCCCTCGCGCGCTTCCTGGTGTCGCTCCTGCGGGGTGCGGGGGTGTATGCGCTCGGCGAGGATCATGACAGAGGCGCGGACCCGGTTCGCCGAGTCGGTCAGGCATCGTTCGGTGGCCAGCCGGTCGAACTCCGCGCGCACGTCGGCGGGAAGTGGGGTGCCGGCCTCGACGACGAGGCTGACGTGCTGTCGGGTGATCGAGCCGGTCTCGCGTGCCGCGAGCAGGGTGGGGTAGTCCTCGACGAGCTGAACCGCGTCATTGATCTGGCGCTGCATCGACCGGTCACTGACCCGCGAGGCGGCGCCGAGCTCCAGCGCGATCGACCGCAGCGCCATGTCGTGGGCGCGCACCCTGGCCGTCTGGCCCATCGCCTGCTTCCGCGCCAACTGACCGGCGCGAGCGAGGACCCGCACGCGAGCTACCTCTTCGCGAGCTGCCCGAATCTCGACGTCTTCGAAGTCGGCGACGATCTGGCACAGGGCGCCGCGGTCGGCATCCGTGTACCCGATCACCGGTCCAATCGACCGGTCACCCTTCTCGACATTCGAAGACATGTTCTAATGATGACAGGGGCCTCGGACATTGAGTCAGTCGCGCGGGCCGTTCTCGAACAGCGACAGAACCCGCTTCTCACGCTCCACTGATGTCGTGACCGGCGGGGATTGCGATGACGAGACCCTTCTGCTCGATGCGGCACTCGATCCGCACGGCCTCGCCGAACTCGTCCCCGTCGAGCTGTACAGGCTGGGCTGCCTCGGGCATGATCTCGACGGTCGTCCCGCGCGAGTAGACGATCGCGTTGTCAGCTGTGCGCAACTTCAGGAATGCCCGGCTGCGATGGAAGTGACGGCGAAGGAAGCCATTGATCCATGCGACCCTGCGCCACACGAAGAACCAGCCGAAGAAGCCCTTGGGCTGGATGACCGCGACATCCAGCTGTCCATCGGCGACCGACGCTTCGGGGATGAGCGACAGGCCAGCGGGGAGCGAGCCGCAGTTGGCGAACAACACGCTCTGCACGCGGGCGGTCCGCATCCGCTGTCCCGACACTTCGTACAGGATGCGGAACGGCTTGGCGCTCCACAGGGAACGAGCTGCTCCGTCGACGTAGGCGATCCAACCGAGGCGCTTCTTGAGGTCGCTGTTCGTGTTGGCGATCATCGCCGCATCCATGCCCATGCCGCCCATCACGACGAAGGCGTGCTCCTCGCTGGACCCATCGGCGCGTCGGATCTCGGCGATCCCGACGTCGATCGTCTCGTGATCTCCCGAGAACGTCGCCGTCACCATCGCATCGGGCGGCGACAGCGGTAGTTGCAGGTTGCGCGCAAGCAGGTTCCCGGTTCCCGACGGAACGATCGTCAAGGGCACGCCGGTTCCGGTGAGCGCCTCGGCCACCGCCCGAACGGTGCCATCGCCGCCGGCGACGAGCACTGCATCCGCGCCGGCGTCGAGCGCCTCTCGCGTCGCGAGCTGGCCGAGATCATCGACTGTCGTCTCGAAGAACAGCGGGGCTCCCCAGCCGGCGGCGGCAGACTCCCGCTCGACGGAAGCGCGGATGGCATCCTGATCGACCTTGATCGGGTTGTATACGAGGGCCGCTCTCTTGGCATCGCCCGGTGCCGCTTCGTGACCGGTGGCGTCGACCGGCGAATCGGTGCCGGGATCGTTAGTCGGCGCGGCTTCCTCGTTGGATGCGGAAGCGTGCGTCATGCACACACGATAACCCTCCCAGCCCGGCGAGCCTGATGTCCGGGCGCCAAGCCCCGGACCGAACGCAGGATGAACTAGCTGCCATGCCGTCGTACGGGGGCCGGATGCTGTTCTCCTCCTGCGTTCGGGACGAGAGGGTGTCGCCCCGATACAGCGGAGCCGGTTCCGGGTGCTGTGACAGACTTATCGGGTGATCGATCCCGTGCTGCTTCGTGAAAATCCTGAGCTGGTCAAGCGCTCGCAGGAGGCTCGCGGGCACTCGTCCGAGACGGTGGATGCCGCCCTCGACGCAGACCGCGAGCGTCGTGCCGCGATTACGGCCTTTGAGGAGCTGCGTGCCGCGCAGAACGCCCACGGCAAGCGGGTCGCGCAGGCGCCGAAGGATGAGAAGGCTGCGCTGGTGGCCGAAGCCAAGGAGCTGAGCGAGCAGGTCAAGCAGGCCCAGCAGCGGGTGACTGTCGCCGAAGAGGCTGCCGATGCAGCACTGTCGCGCATCGAGAACATCGTCATCGATGGCGTGCCGGCCGGTGGCGAGGCCGACTTCGTGACGCTCCGCACGCATGGCGAGCCGCGCACATTCGACTTCACCCCGCGCGACCACCTCGAGATCGGCGAGATCCTCGGCGCCATCGACATGGAGCGCGGCACGAAGGTGTCGGGCAGCCGCTTCTACTTCCTCACCGGGATTGGTGCGCGCCTCGAGCTGGCGATCATGAACCTCGCCCTCGACCGCGCCCTGCAGGCGGGGTTCATTCCCGTCATCCCGCCGACCCTCGTCCGTCCCGAGGTGATGCGCGGCACCGGATTCCTCGGTGAGCACGCCGACGAGATCTATCATCTCGAGGAGGACGACCTCTTCCTCGTCGGTACCAGCGAAGTTCCGCTCGCCGGCTACCACATGGACGAGATCATCGACTTCGCGAAGGGCCCCAAACGCTACGCCGGCTGGTCGACGTGCTACCGGCGCGAGGCGGGTTCGTACGGCAAGGACACGCGTGGCATCATCCGGGTCCACCAGTTCAACAAGCTCGAGATGTTCGTCTACACGAGCCTCGAGGATGCCGAAGCCGAGCACCTCCGCCTCGTCGAGATGCAGGAGCGGATGCTGCAAGACCTCGGCCTCGCGTACCGGGTCATCGACGTGGCCGCCGGTGACCTCGGGTCGAGTGCCGCTCGCAAGTACGACGTCGAGGCGTGGGTCCCCACGCAGGATGCGTACCGCGAACTCACCAGCACGAGCAACTGCACGACGTTCCAGGCGCGTCGGCTCGACATCCGCCACCGCCCCGACGGTGGCAAGACCCAGCACGTCGCAACGCTCAACGGGACGCTGGCAACGACCCGGTGGATCGTCGCGTTGCTTGAGACCCACCAGCGCGAGGACGGGTCGGTCACGGTTCCCGAGGTGCTTCGCCCGTACCTCGGCGGGCTGGAGATCCTGGAGCCGGTAGCGTGACGGATGCCGGGGTGCCGCGGGCAGGCGAGGTCGAGGCGGTTCCCGAAGCGGATGCCGCCGAGATCGTCGAGGAGCTCGCTGAAGAGACCGAGCGCCACCCCGGGAGCACGCCGAGACTGCTGATCGCCCTGGATATCGACGGCACGGTGCTGCTTGAGGACGAAACCCTGAGCCCCGGCGTCGTCGAGGCCGTGGAGCACGCTCGCCGCGCCGGGCACGAGGTCATGCTCGCCACCGGCCGCTCGTGGGCGAGCACTCGCGGGGTCGTTCGCGTCCTCGAGATCGAACCCGATTACGTCGTGTGCTCGAACGGCACCGTCATCCTCAAGAAGATCGAGGGTGACGAGGTGCGGTACGAGCAGGTGCACACCGAGACTTTCGACGCGACCGAGGTTGTTACGCTGCTGCGCGAGCACCTGCCCGACGCGAAGTACATGGTCGAACTCGAAGACGGCAGTCGCCTCTATACCGAGGAACTCGATGACTGGAACCTGCTCGGCGCGCGCCGCGTCGCGTTCGAAGAGCTCACCCGTGAGCCGGTGTGCCGCGTCGTGGTCGTTTCGCCCGATCACGCCGAGGGGGACTTCGTCGACCTCGTCGCACAGGTCGGGCTGAACGAGGTCTCGTACGCGATCGGATGGACCGCCTGGCTCGACATCGCCCCGCCGGGCATCGACAAGTCCACCGCGCTGGAAATGGTGCGCGACTGGCTGGGATTCGACCCGCACGACGTGCTCGTGATCGGCGACGGCCGCAACGATGTGGGTATGTTCGCCTGGGCGCTCGAAAACGGCGGTCGTGCCATCGCGATGGCGCAGGGTCCGCAGGAAGTGCTCGACGCTGCCGGCGAGATCACGTCATCCGTTCACGAGGGCGGTGTGGCAGCGATCCTTCGCGCACTCTGACCCTCGCGGCGAGAACCTCGCCGGGGTGGTCGGATAGAGTGGACGCCGTTCGATGGATGCCGCGCGCGGCGTCATCGGGAGGGTTGTCCGAGCGGCCGATGGACCTGGTCTTGAAAACCAGTGGGCAGCAATGTCCCGTGGGTTCGAATCCCACACCCTCCGCAACGACGAAAGCGGGTCCCATAGGGGCCCGCTTTCGTCGTTATGGCCGGTTGAGCGGGATACGAACGCAGTTGGGCCCACGCCGCTGGAGGCTCCGCGCGCCGCGTAGCGGCGTGTGGAGCGGCGGTGGGGAGAATCCCACACCCTCCGCCATCTGAGGCCGCGCCGATCCGGAGCGAAAAGTGGGCTCGTCTTGTCGCATCCTGCGCCTATGGCGACAACATGCGCCAGTCTTTGCCTTGGATGCCGACGATTCGCGCCCACTTCTACCAGGCGCGCGAGCGCGCGACGCGTCGGGGGTTCAGCCGATCTTCGTCAGGGAGATATTCGTCGAGCCTTCGGGGCTGGCGAACAGGCCCGCGCAGTTCGCGTCGACTGTGACCTGGGTGTCGTTCGCACCCGGGGTGTGACGCAGCTGCAGTGGACCGAGCGGACCTTCGGGCAGCTGAACCGTGTACGACACGGTGCGGGACTCGCCCATCGGGAGCAGCAGCGTGCGGCTGAGCCCCTCGTTGCCGTGGTCCACTCCCGAGCGATCGCGGAAGTACGAGTCCTGGTAGTCGCCGCGTTTGGGATCGGTCGACAGAATCTCGCCACCGGGCGGCGCGAAGAAGAGGACATCGAGCATCATCGTGCGGGGATCGATACCACGGTTCACGTTGCGAAGCCCCAGCGTGTACTCGCTCTTGATGTCTTTGGTGATGCTGTTGTGCAGGTTCATGGTGACCGTGATCGTGCGCTCGTCGACGTTGCATGTGGCGTGCTGGTCGTAGGTCAGGTGATAGTTCAGTTTGCCGATCGAGTAGTCGTTGAAGTAGATGCCGAGCTGAGTGGCATCCGTGTTGTCTTCGCGCAGTGAGGCGTCGAGGCCGTACTCGGTCGCGAGAGCTTCGAGGCCCGGGTCGTTGAACCACATCTGGATGCGGCCTTCATCGGCGCTGCGCACGAGTTGATCCCACATCGCACTGAACTCCCAGTCGCCGCTGGTGAGTGCGCTGAACATCTTGGACGTCACCTCGTTGAAGTAGGCATCCATCGCTGCGTTGTCGGCGCCAAACCGCTCGTACGGCTCGCTCATGAGCAGCGATGCGGTGTTTTCGGCCGTGACCTGCTCGCCCGAATCGAGAGCGAGGGGTCCGGTCGCCTCGATGAGGTGAGCAAGCACGATCGGATCGATGGAGATCGCACCGTCGAACTCGGGCAGGTCTTCCCACTCGCGGGTCGCCTGGAAGAGTTCAACGGCGCGCGGGAATTCAGGCGTCATCGTGAAGTTCGAGGACCAGCTCACGAGCTCGCGGGGGTAGAGAGACTTGACGTCGCGGGGGAGCGTGATCAGCGAACCGTTGACGGTGTCGAATCCTAGCGAGGGAAGCCGCGTGTACATCAGGTCGACGCCGTTGTCTTGACCCACGAGCTCTGCCTGCCCGTTGTCCACCTTCAGAATCAGCCAGTGGGCGACGCCACCGCCGGTCGCACGGATCTCGGCCGGGGTCTGGATCATCACCTGGTAGAGCATCGGCCCGTTGGCGCCGGCTGCCTGCAGCAATGCAGGAAGGTTCTCTTGCGCGACCTTGAGGATCGGGATCGCCTGGTCGAGGAGGCCGACCATCTCGTCCATCGGTTCGTAGACGGCGGGCAAGACGTCGGTGCGGTCCATGCTCGCCGCGATGGCTGAGGCATCCTCGAACGACGAAATGATCGTCGGAAGCACCGTCTCGGCTTCGAGGAACGGTTGCAGGTTGATCCCGAGGCTGCCGTCCGCGCGCTGCTGGTCGACGTTCGCGGCCGAGACCATGTTGACGACGGGTGGGATGGATTCGCTCGCGATCGTGTTCACGGCTTCGGCGACCGTGCGCACCGCGAGGACGTTGTTACCGATGCGGGGGAGCGTGGATGCCAGGTCCCACAACGGACCGTTCGCGGTTTCGGAGGCGCGCTGGGTGCGAGCGACGATCTCGTCGCCAGCCTGCTGGAGGGTGTCGGTGTTACCCGACACAGCTGCCTCTGCAAGGCCCCCCAGCTGCGACTTGACGGTTTCGAGGTCATCGCGAACCTCGAGCACCTGGAGCGCGAAGACGCCTCCGAGAATGACGGTTCCGACCAGGATCAGTCCGAGCGGACTGAGCGCGATCCAGAACGTCCGCCATCCGCGCCGCCTGCGCGACGCTCCAGACTCAGGCGCGGCGTGCCGAGCCAGCGGCCGGGCCGGGGTGCGCCCTGTGCGCGTCTCGCGCCGGGTCGCCGGTGGCTTCGGGGTGACGGATGACGCCCTCGACCGGGTGCGTCGGGTGAGGGCCTGCGAATCCGGCGAATGGCCCGCGCTCAGGGCGGGCGGATTGCTAGGGGAGGGCTCGCCTGCCGGGACGGAATCGGCCTGCCGGTCGCCGTCAACGGTGGTCACGGCGCTGATGTTACCGGTCCCGTGTTGCGTAAAAGCCGAGCGCGAGCCGTGAAAGCGGGAATGGATGCTGTACATCGCATATGTGTCTCAGCAGCCGCGGTCAGCGACCGCACAGTGCACGTCCAGCGGCCATGGCATAACCTACCTTTCTTAAGGCATCCGTTCTTCGGCTTCGCTAACACCCGACGTCTTCGAGGTCAACGACGTGTGACCGAGAGGCGTCGCGCATAGCTGTCGAATCGAGCCTTGCGTCGCACGCCTGCGGACGAGGTGGGGTCGCGACGGTCGTCGGAAAGGAACTCTGTGAGCAAGACAGCACCGCAGGGCGGTCGCCAGACGGTGGCCCGTCATGGAGCGCTGAGGTCGCCGCATCCTTTCTCCGTCTTCATGAAGGCGCTCGGCATCGTCGTTGCCGTCATCCTCGTCTCCGGCACCGGAGTTGCCGCGTATGCCGTCTACGACCTGGCGGCCAGCTACGTCACAGAGAACACCGTCGAGCTTGAAGACCAGGTCGTCGTTCCGCCCGACATCGGTGCGATCGAGGGTGGCGTCAACCTGTTCATTGCGGGCACTGACGCGTGTGAGCCCGAGTTCTCAGCGATCTTCGGCGACCGCTGTTCGGGTTCCGACTCGGAGGGCGAACTCAACGACGTCAACATGCTCGTGCACATCTCGGATGCGCCGCGCCGTGTGACAGTCATCTCGTTCCCGCGCGACCTGATGATCCCGATTCCCTCGTGCGACCGCGGTGACGGTTCGACCTCATCCGCGATGAGCAAGCAGCCCCTGAACTCCGCGTTCTATGCGGGCGGTGGAGCAGAGGGCGGCGGGCTGTCCTGTGTCGTCAAGACCATCTCTCAGCTGAGCGGCCAGAGCATTCCGTTCGCCGCGAAGGTCACGTGGGGCGGCGTGATCAACATCACCGACGCGATCGGCGGGGTTGACGTCTGCGTCCAGGGCGGCATCAGCGACCCGCTGGCCGGCCTCTATCTGCCCGACGGGATCTCGACAGTTTCGGGAACCCAGGCGCTCGCCTTCCTGCGCACCCGCAAGGGGGTCGGTGACGGCTCGGACCTCGGCCGGATCAGCAACCAGCAGCAGTACATGTCGAGTCTCGCGAAGAAGCTCGTGAGCGAGAACGTGCTGTCTGACCCGACCACCCTCTACCGGCTCGCGACGGTCGCCATCGACAACATCACGAAGAGCTCGAGCCTGACCAACCCGCTGACACTCGTGCAGATCGCGCTCGCTATCAAGGACGTTCCGTTCGAGGACATCGTCTTCGTCCAGTATCCGGTCAATGGGGACCCCGACGACCCGAACAAGGTTGTGCCGAACTACGACGCCGCCGACCAACTGTGGGCAGCGCTCGCGGCCAACGCACCGCTCGAACTCACGGGCACGGCTGGCGCGAACGGCAGCGTTGTCGATGTGACTCCGACCGAGGAGCCGGCCCCCGAGACCACCGCAGACCCGAGTGCGACAGCCGCGCCTACGGAAGCACCTGCCCAGGAAGCCGCGGTTCTTCCGAACTCGATCACCGGCTCCACCGCAGCACAGACAACCTGCTCGGTCGGAAACCTCGGCTGACGGCATCCATTCGTCGCGGCGCACCGCAGCGGTTAGTATTGACGAGGCCATCCGCCCGATTCGGTACCGGATGCCTGGAGACGTCGCATAGTCAGGCCTAGTGCACCACCCTGCTAAGGTGGAGTCCCCTCCGGGGGACCGAGGGTTCAAATCCCTCCGTCTCCGCTCAGGTGGGCTCGTTTCAATCAGGTGAGCCGGTTTCGGCCCGATTCGGTTCGTGGCAAGTCGTGGCAGAACTGAATGCCTGGTCAGTGCCCGATCGGCGGACCGCCGCGGAGGCCGGTCACATTGCCATGCAGATCGCCATGGACGCGGGCATAACGCTGTGGGTGGCGCGTTCTGCCACGAACTTGCCACGTCGGAGACCGAGGGGCTGCGCGCCTCGGTCCGAGACCGGTACGTCGAATCCCTCGGTCTAGGGGCCGCGAGACGCTCGCGCCCGCGGCCCGTCGGTTCCTCCACAGCGCGGGTTTCGAACGCGTTCTCCCCACGGCGTCGGATGCGGCGATCGAGGCTACGCCTGCGTCGGGATGCTGGCCGCATGGGAATCCGCTACTACGCATATGCCTTCGACGCCGACCTCGCTCAGCAGGCGGTCGATGACCCGCACAGCATCCTCTCCAGTGACCCGCTTGCTGACGCATGGGGCCTGGAACCGCACGCGAGCGTGAGTGTCGCGACGTTCGAGCAGGTCTCGCCGAAGCGCGACATGCTCTACCTCGACAAGGCCTGGTCCGCCCTGCAGTCCCTCACGTGTCCGACGACCGATGTTCCCGACGCAGGCTCCTGCTACCGGATGTTCGAGGGGAGCGTAACGATGCACGGGCTCGGGTGGGACCCGTGGGTGAGGACGATCCTCCCGGCGGAGGTGCCGGCGATTCGGGACGACCTCTGTGCGATCGACGAGGACCAGGTGCGAACGTGGGCGCGCACCTGGCGCAGTCGGCACGGAGCCGACGATGACGACGAGCTCCGCTACCTCCTCGAGTACCTCACGCGGGCACAGGAGTTCGTCGAGGCGCTCGCGACAGACGGTCGCGGGATGGTCTACCTCATCGGGTGACTCAGTCCGAGCTATCCGCTGCCGCCGCGTCAACGGATGTCGGTGCGTTCCTTCAGAATGGACGCGTGCCCGCCGTCGCCCAGGTTCTCGAGCTCGCCCAGCTTGCGGAGCGCGATGCGGCGTGGAAGCTGCTTCGAGCCGACAGTGCACCCGTGGTCGCCGGTCTTCTCGGCACCCATCTGGGTGGAGACGAGCGCCGAGTCGACGCTGAGGAGCTGTACGAGCGGATCGATGCCGACCTCGAGCGGCTCCGTGCGCAGGGGCTGATCTTGCCGCTGACTGCGAAGGGGTACTGCGGGGAGTGGCGATCGGCCGGCTTCCTGGTGCGTCGGCCGTCATCGGAAGCGCGGGGTGAGACGCTCGAGCTTTCCCCGGATGCGATCGCCGGGATCCGCTTCTTGCAGGGGCGTGCCGCCCCGCGTTCGAGTGTGACCGAGTCTCGGCTTGCGAGCCTTGCGGCGCAAGTCCGTCGCCTCGCGATCGACACCGATCCTGATGCGTCAGCGCGCATCGCACTGCTCGAGGAAGAGATCGAGTCGATCGAGCGGCGGATCGAGAGCCTGCGTTCGGGTGACGAGACCGCGATCGACGAGGACCGGGCGCTCGAGCGCGTTCGCGATGTGTTGGCGCAGGCGGCGGACGTACCGGACGATTTCGCTCGGGTGCGTGCTGAGTTCGAGACGCTGAATGCGTCGCTGAGGGCGAAGATCGTCGAGTCCGATGTTTCTCAGGCGTCAGTCGTCGACGAAGTCTTTCGCGGAATCGACCACATCTCCGACTCGGATGCAGGCCGCAGTTTCGCTGCCTTCTCCCAGCTCGTGCTCGACCCTGCACTCGGTGCCGCGTTCGAGGCCGACATCCGCCGCATCCTCGACCGCGGATTCGCTCGTGATCTCACCTCGGATGAGCGCCGGGCACTGCGCGCCTTCCTCACAACGCTCAAGGGACGAAGCGCGGAGATTCACGACGTCATCACATTGTTCGCCCGGGCGCTCCGCCGCTACGTGCAGTCGCAGGACTACCAGCGCGACCGGGTATTGAGGACTCTTCTGCGGGAGGCTCAGCACGCGGGGGTGGAAGCCGCTGCGCATACGCGCCCGTGGTATCCGACGTCTCTCACGCTGGATCTCTCTGCTGTCGCGCTGTCGAGCGTTGGAGCGATCGATCTTCACGATCCTGCCGAATTCGCTGCCACCGAAGAGGTCGTCACGCAGCCGGCATCCCTCGCGAGTCTTGAGGAGTTGCGGGCGATCGCACGCGAGACCGAGATCGACTTCGACGAACTCACCCGGAATGTCAACGACCTGCTCGCCGAGGTGTCATCGTGCACCGTCGCAGATGTCCTTGCTCGATACCCCGCGACCCAAGGTGTGGGCAGCGTGATCGGACTTCTCTCGATCGCCGCCGAGCAGGGCACCGTCGACGATGAACCCGAGGTGCTCGCTTGGCAGGGCGCAGACGGAGTTCCGCGGGCGGCGATCGTCGCCGCGCACCGATTCACAGGAGCGGTGACATGACCGAACCGACCACAGCGGATGTCGCCCCCGACGAGCACACTGGCCTCTGGCGTGGCGACGCGGGCGAGCTTCCGGATCGTACGCGGCGGGTCTTGCTGCGTCTGGTGCGCGGCCCGTATCTTTCCGGAGCGCGCGAGGCGCAGCTGTGGGCGGTGCTGCTCACCGACGAGGCTGTCCTCCGCTCCCGGCTTGCCGACCTGTTCCTCGAACTGGTCATCGATCGGGACAACGAGTTCGCCTTCGTCCGCAACGCTCCGTCCGAAGATGCCCCGAAGGCGGTGCGGTCTGAGGCGTTGACGTTCCTCGACACCGCAATGCTGCTTGTCTTGCGCCAGACGCTGCTGAGTGAGGAGGGCCGCGGGCGCGTGATCGTGGGGCAGGCGGAGGTGTTCGAGCAGCTCGCCGTGTTCCGCACCCCGGACCGTGATGAGAAGGACTTCGCGAGCCGCGTCAACTCGTCGTGGAACAAGATGCAGAACAAGCTCCGCGTGCTGCACGCCGTTGGCGATGACCGTGCCGAGATCTCGCCGGTGCTACGACTGCTCGTCGATGCCGACCAGATCCGCGCGATCACATCTGAGTACCACCGGATCGCCCGAGAGGGCGGAGGAGAATCCGCTGCCCCGTCGACGGATGCCGAGGACGACACAGAATGACGATGCTGAGCTTCCCCACCGACGAGCCGCAAGTCGATCCGACCAGGCCCGGCCAGTGGCGACTCGCCCAGATCGAACTCGTCAACTGGGGTACGTTTGCGGGCCACGTCTCCGTGGACGTCGCGCGCGCCGGCCACCTGTTCACCGGCGCATCCGGATCGGGCAAGTCGTCGCTACTCGACGCGATCGCCGCCGTCCTCACCCCCGACAAGTGGCTGCGCCTCAACGCGGCGGCTCAGGACGGCGCATCCCGGCAGAGCGATCGCACGCTGATGAGCTATGTGCGTGGCGCCTGGAGCAAGGAAGCTGACGAGACTGCCGATCGGGCCACCACGACCTACCTGCGCTCGAAGGCAACCTGGAGCGGCATCCTGCTGCGCTACCAGAATCTCCGCGACGAACCAGTCGTCCTGCTGCGGGTATTCCACGCACCCGGCACGCGCACCGAACCGACCGCGTTGAAGGACGCACGGATCTTCGCCCGCGGTCACCTGGGGCTTCTCGAGGTGAAGCCCCACGTCGAGGGCGGAATCGACGCTCGCCGCATGTCGAAGGCCTTCCCCGACGCGCTGATCACCACCGGCGGGAGACACGGACGCTTTCATGAGCGCGTCGTCCGCCAGTTCGGCTTCCGCGGAGACGCGACACTTCAGCTTCTCCACAAGACACAATCAGCGAAGAACCTCGGCACCCTCGACGCCTTGTTCCGCGGGTTCATGCTCGACCAGCCGGGAACCTTCGCGCGAACCGCGACCGCAGTCGAGCAATTCACGGAGCTCGATGCTGCCCACAAGCACGTCGTCGACCTGCGGAAGCAGGCTGATGCGCTCCGAAAGGTCGATGAGGCGATCACCGCGTTCGATCTGGCCGGCGCCGAGGTGGCGGCGATCTCTGATCTACACGATGCAGTCGAACCCTTCACGGCGGGACTCAAGCTTCGGCTCGCGAAGGAGGCCGCGGGCCCCGCGCGCGCCAGGCTGGCACGCGCCGAGAGCGAGTTGAGCGACGCCGCGCGCGAGCAGCGGTTGGCATCCGAGGCGCTGGACAGCGCGAAGGCGCGTGTTCGGGACGAGGGCGGCGCGCGGGTCGAGCTTCTGCAGGAGCGGATCGAAAGTGCGCAGCGCGCCGAGGATATCGCCGGGCAGTATCGAGCCCAGCTGACCGCTGAGTTGGCGCGCATCGGTGCGCCGATGCCCGAGGATCCCGAGCAGTTCGCCGAGCTCCTTGCGGCGGCCGTCACCGAGGCTGCGCGCGATATCCCCGCGGTGTCGTATGAGGTGCGTGACGCCGCGAGCCAGGCGCGCAAGGCAGTGGACGAAGTCACGAAGCAGATTCAGGCGTTGAGAGATCACCGGAGCAACCTCGATGAGAGGCTTCTGAGCGCCCGGCGATTCCTCGCGGACGCTGTCGGCGTGCCGGCATCGACATTCCCCTTTGCGGGCGAGCTGATCTCGGTGGCCGAGCAGCACTCCGGCTGGCGCGGCGCGGCAGAGCGAGTGATGGCGCCGTTTGCGCCGACGCTCCTCGTGCGCGACGAACACCTTGTCGCCGCGCGGCGGGCAGCCGACTCGCGGACACTCGGCGTCCGGCTCGTCATCGAAGCGGTCCCGCACTCCGTCGACGAGCCGCGTCGCCCCAAGGATTCCCGCTCGCTCGTTCATCGCCTCGTGGTGAGCGACGGGCCCTTCGCGTCCTACGTCCGCAAGCGAATCGCCAACGAGTTCGACTACGCCTGCGTTTCACACCCCGACGAGCTCGACGGCGTCGACCGGGGCGTCACGATCGGGGGCCTCGTCAAGCGCAACTCACGCAGGTACGAGAAGGACGACCGTCACGATGTCGGCGATGCCACCCGGTGGATGCTCGGCGGCGACACTCAAGCGCGACTTGAAGCGCTGCTAAGCCGTCGCCGCGAAGCGGAACTCGCGAAGGACAAGACTGCTGCCCGCGAGTCGGATGCGGACTCGCTCCATCAGGACGCTGTCAGTCGGCGCGACGTCTTCAACCGCGTATCGATGTTCACGTGGAACCAAGTGGATCTCGCATCCGCGACGGCGGTCACCGCCGCCCGGCGCGACGAACTCCGGGTGCTCACCAGCGAGTCCGGGACTCTCCGTGAAGCACAGGAAGCCGCGGAGCGTGCAACCCAGCGGTTGAACGAAACGAACGAGGGTTACGAACGGGCGGTCGGAGATCACGCTGTCGCCGGCAAGAACGTAGAAAGCATCGCGGCGCATATCGCCGGACTCGAGGCAACACCGCATGCACCGGTCGACGAGCGGATCACCGACGCCCTCGAAGGCCGGTTCCGAGCCGAGCGACGCTCGGTGATCCTGGAAACGGTGGACGAAGTCGCGCGAAAGGTGCAGTCGGCACTCTCGAAGGAGAAGGACGCCGCGGCCGGCCGCGCGGCGGATGCTGAGGCCAGCTTCGCCGGGCGCGCCGCCGAGTTCCGGCTCGAGTGGTCCGCTGCATCCGCTGAGCTGACTGCTGACATCCGCGACCGCTACGGCTACCGGGAACTGCGGGAGGGCATCCTCGCGCGCGGCCTGCCCGAGAAGGAGACCGAGTTCCGCAAGCTGCTGCGGGAACGATCGCAGGACGTCGTCGCACACTTGCTCAGCGATCTCCGCGACGCCCCGGGTCTCATCCGCGAGCGAATCCTCCCCGTCAACGCATCCCTGGGGCGGTCCCCGTTCGAGGGAGCGGACCGCTTTCTCGAGATCGATGTGAAGACGACGCGGACCCCGGAGGTTGACGAGTTCCTCACCGACCTCCGCCGCATCGTCGAAGGCAACTGGGCCGACGAGTCGGCCGCCGGTGCCGAGCAACGATTCGCCGTGCTGCAGCGCGTAATCGGTCGGCTTGGATCCAAGGACCGCGTCGACATGGACTGGCGCAACCGAGTGCTCGACACGAGGCTGCATGTGAGCTTCCTCGCGCGGGAGAAGGACGTCACCGGCCGCGTTGTGCGGGTGTATGACTCGGCCGAGGGGCTGTCGGGCGGCCAGAGGCAGAAGCTTGTCATCTTCTGCCTCGCCGCAGCGCTGCGGTACCAGCTGACTGAAGAAGAGGACGACGTTCCGCGGTTCGGGTCGATCGTGCTCGATGAGGCGTTCGACAAGGCTGACAGCCGATACACGCGCAACGCGATGGAGGTGTTCCGCGAATTCGGATTCCACATGATCCTCGCGACACCGCAGAAGCTGCTGCAGACGCTCGAGCCGTACGTGGGCGCGATCACGTCGGTGTCGAACCCCGACCGCGACGCGTCACGGCTGGCGAACGTGGTGTTCTCGGTCGATGAGACTGAGGTCGCCGTCCCGCCGCACGCGGAGTCGCGCGCGTGAGCACGCTTGTCACACCGTCTGACCTGCGCGCGCGGGCGAAGAAACTCTTCGAGCGCGATGCACGCACTTGGGCCGCCGAGCAGCAGACCGATGTCGCGCTCGACGTTCCGCTACGCCCGCCAACGGAGCGGGAGGCGCTGGACGATCTCGATCGGGTTCGACAGTGGGTCGACGCATGGCGCGGTGTGAGCGAGGATTCGGGTATTGAGCTCGAGTGGGTCGTCCGTCATTGGTCACGCATTGGGTCGCAGGAAGTCCCCATTCGCGCGGTGCTGCGCGGTTCGGATTCGATCGCTCGAGCGGCGGGCGAGGCGGATGGTTGGCGACGTCTGGTGGCGCGACTCGACGAGTTGAGGGGCCTGGCCGGGTCCGACGCCGGCGGCGTGCTTCGCGCCCATGCCCGCGCGATCGGCGATCTCGATGGCGCCGACTTCGACAGGCTCGTCCATGTGCTGGCCTGGTTGCGCGAGAACCCGGAATCGGGCCGCCTGGTGCGGGAACTGCCGATCCGCGGCATCCACACCAAGTGGATCGAATCTCGCCGCGGACTCGTGGAGGCGTTGCATCGGGCGGGAACCGGTGCGCCCGGACTGGGCCTTCGCGAGCCGTCACCGCTCATACGGATCCGTGCTCTCGATCCGTCGCTCTCATTCCAGGGGCTCTCCGATGTGTCGGCGCCCGTCGACGACCTTGCGGCAAGCACGATCCGACCCGAGCGTGTGTTCGTGTTCGAGAACCTCGCCACCCTGCTCGCGATGCCGGATGTGCCCCGAGCTATAGCAGTGCACGGTGGCGGTCACCGCGTCGATCTCGTCGCCCGCCTCCCGTGGGCGCAGACGGTCACCTACTGGGGTGATCTCGATTCGCACGGATTCGCCATTCTCAACCGACTTCGAGCCAGGGGAGTGGACGCAACGTCGGCATTGATGGATATGGATACTCTGTTCGACCACCGTGATCTGTGGGGGATCGATCCGGATCCGAATGTCGGCGTGTTCGAGCTGCTCACGCCTGATGAGCGCGCGGCTCTCCAGTCGCTGAGCGCGGAGGGCAACATACGCCTCGAGCAGGAGCGCATTCCGTGGAGCTACGCGCTCGCACGGCTCGGGGTGTCCTGACGAGGCATCTGATCGTTGCTCCAGCGCGCTCCTATTGACTTGTCGGTGACGCGTGGTACCTTAATCGCAACAAACGCAACCACCTGCGTTTACGTGTATTGAGGTGATTTCCGTGTCTCGCGCTGCAGTTGTTGAAGAGACGTACCTTCCCAGCAGGGGAGTCGAGCTTGCCCCTGTGCTGGACTTCCTCACCGCCCATGAGGCCGCCGGTCGGGCTCTTCCCGAGCCGAGGTACTTTCTTGCGGGGGCGCGTCCAGGTGACCAGGTGGAGCTTCCGGAAGAGGTCTACCTCGCTCTCCGCAAGATCGTGGACGCGATGCAGAGCGGGCTTGCCGTGTCAGTTGTACCCCAGACAACACGGCTCACCACCCAGCAGGCAGCGGATCTCCTGAACGTGAGCCGCCCGACCATTGTGAAGCTCCTCGACGAGGGCGAGATCCCGTTCGAGAAGGCGGGAACGCACCGCCGCGTTCTCCTCGCGGATCTCCTCGAATACCGAGAGCGCCGCCGTGAGCGTCAGTACGACATGCTCGCCGCCACGCGCGACTCCGTCGGCGAAGACAACATCGAGCAGACGCTCGAGGACCTGAAAGCGGCGAGGAAGGCAGTGGCAGCGAGGCGGGCTGCCCGACTCTGACTTCGCAGGCTGAGAGGATGGGGTCGTGTTCACGGCGACCCTCGACACCAGCGTGCTGTGGCCGAGCCTGCAGCGTGACTTCCTCCTTTCCCTCGCGGTCGAGGGCGCGTATCGACCGACCTGGAGTTCGGCGATCCTCGACGAGCTCGAGTTCCACGAGGAGGCCAAGCTCGTGAAGCGGGGGATACCCATAGCGGAGGCGGCCAGCCGCGCAGCGACCCTCATCGCTGCGATGCGGCGAGAGTTCGCCGACGCGGAGGTCGAAGGCTGGGAGCCGCTGGAAGGTACGTTCGGGCTTCCCGATCCGGATGACGAGCATGTGGTCGCTGCGGCCGTCATCGCGGGAGCCGGAGCGATCGTCACCGAGAACCTGAAGGACTTCCCTGCAGGCAAGATTCCGCCGGGCATTCAGGTGCTCAGCGCCAGGGAGTTCGCGAAGAACACTGTCGCGCTCAACCCAAGGCATGCACTCGCTGCGGTGCAGGAGATCGCGAGTCGTTCTGGCCGCTACAGTACAGCGCTCACCGTCGAGGAGATTCTCGACATCTTGCGAGATCGATACGGCATGATCGAAGCCGTCGAGATGATGGTCGAAGCCACGTCCGCGTAGTCTCCAGATCGCGTGACTGAAGGGCG
Organism: Microbacterium schleiferi; assembly: GCF_038150145.1. Classification (GTDB taxonomy): domain Bacteria; phylum Actinomycetota; class Actinomycetes; order Actinomycetales; family Microbacteriaceae; genus Microbacterium; species Microbacterium schleiferi_B. Next base: position 173,146 of record NZ_JBBWSA010000004.1, on the reverse strand, counting down.
AGTGCAGCCACCTGATTTCGCGCCGAACACTCGCCACGTTTCTGCCACGAATCGAACCCGGCCGACCTGATCCAGGAGTACGTCGGCGACGTCAGAATCCGCGGAATCATGCGGTTTGAGTTGGGCTCGATTGTCATTGGCGTGATTTCAAATCCCTCCGTCTCCGCCACTTTTCCTGAACGTAGCTGAGCTGATCTCTTCTCGAAGCGGCATGCGGGCACGATGGAGCATGTGACACATCATCCTCGAGCCGACGAGTGGATTGAGCGGCTGGGACTGCGCGTGCTCGAGGGTGAATCGGGGTGGTGGGCTCCCGCCTTCCGTTCGGATGTGGAAGTCCGAACTGCCGACGGCGCGGCGTCTCCAGCCGCGAACGCAATCTATTACCTGCTCGACCCTCGTCGCCCCATCAACGCGTGGCATTGGCTTGCTGTCGATGACACCCACGTCATCGTCGACGGTGGTCCGGTCGAGTACGTGGTTGTGGATAGCGACGGTGCGGTGACCAGGTCGGTGGTGTCTCGGGAGACGCGGCCGATGATCACTGTCCCGGCCGGATCCTACAAAGCACTTCGACTCGTCGACTCCGCGGGCTTTGCGTTGATCTGTTCAGTTGTCACGCCGGCCTGGACTCCCGAAAGGGTCCGAATCGAACCGCCGGCGCAAATCATGCGGCCCTCATGGCTCGACGACCTCACGATGTCTGAGCTGACGACCGGGAACGTGAGTGCTCCGGGGCGTCCTGACCGGCCGCTGACCTGATCAGGGGTACAAGCCTTCGGCCCGGCGAACTTCAGTCACGTCGCGACATCATCGGCTGTCCGACTCATCAATGCCTCCTCGAGCCGATCGACGAGCAGGATGAAGGCGTCAGCGCCACGCTGCTCTTCGGTGCGTTTGTTGCGTGTTCCTCCGGGGAGGAAGCTGCGCATGTCCTCGGCGTGCAGCTCGGCCGTTATCCGTCCGAGCGCGTGCACGAGCGCCGCGCCGCTATCGCCTGCCAGTTTGCCTCCAAAGCTGGTCATGCCGGCGGACTCTTCGGAGTTCTCCATCAGGGCCGTGATCGCTTCGAGAAGCAGTTCGGCGGGTTCGTCTTCCACAAGGACATCAGTGATCGTCATGACGGCACGCTATGTCGTGCATCCGACAGCGATAGAGTTCTTCAGTTTCTGAACACGTTCAGAAAAGCGCTATCGTCGATGTATGGACACCGAGAGGCGGCAGGTCGCCGTGATCGCCGGCGGCAGCGGCTTCGTCGGACGAGCCGTTGTTCAGGCGCTCGCCGAAGACGGCTACGCGGTCCGTCAGATCGGGCGAACTGCGCCGGTCCAGTGGCACGATGCCGCGGCCCTGGCGCGCGCGGTCGACGGTGCAGACGTGGTCATCAACCTCGCGGGTAAGTCCGTGAACTGTCGCTACACGGACCGCAATCGCGCCGGCATCCTGAACTCGCGGGTCGAGACGACGCGAGCGCTGCGCGAGGCCATTGCGACGGCGGAGCGACCGCCGCGGGTCTGGATGAATGCCTCCACGGCGACGATCTACCGTCACTCCACCGATCGACCAAACGCCGAGTCGGACGGTGAGATCGGCTCGGGGTTCTCGGTAGATGTCGCAACGTCGTGGGAGCGCGAGCTCTTCGCCGGCTCGCTTCCCGACACACGCCGGGTTGCGCTGCGGATGGCGATCGTCATCGGCGACGGTCCGGCGACCCGGATGCTGCTGAACCTCGCCCGGTGGGGGCTGGGCGGCACGCAGTTCGACGGATGGTGCCCCCCGCACCACCGCTACCGCGGCATCGGTGACCAACCGACCGGCCCGGCGCGGGCGCCCTGGTACCGCACTCGCGGACGCCAGAGATTCAGTTGGGTGCACATCGACGATGTCGTTGCGGCCGTGCGCTTCATCCGTGACGACCCGCGCATGTCGGGTCCCGTGAACGTCGCCTCGCCCCATCCGAGCGACAATCGCACCCTCATGCGAACGCTGCGCAGCGTGGTCGGTGCGCCGGTCGGGCTGCCCGCCCAGCGCTGGATGCTGGAAGCCGCGATGTGGGTGCTGCGCACCGAGCCCGAGCTGGTCCTGAAGAGTCGGTGGGTCGTGCCGCAGGCCCTGAGCGATGCCGGCTTCACATTCGGGCACACCGACCTGCGAGCAGCGCTCGTCGACGCGAAGGAGGCGATCGATGCCAGCTGAGGTTCGACACACGAAGGGTGAGCGCACCCGTGAGCGCATCCGCTCCGCGGCGCTGCGATCATTTCGCGAGAACGGGTACGACGCGACGACGATCCGGGGGCTGGCCGACGAGCTGGGGATGTCGGCGGGGGCGACGAACTACCACTTCGCGTCGAAGAATCACCTCATCCAGGAGCTGTACCTCGACGTGCAGGAGCGGCACCGGGCCGCGGCTCAGCCGCTCCTCGGCGACGCAACCGACCTCATCGAGCGGCTGCGGATCGTGTTCGAGACCGGACTCGATCAGCTCGAGCCGTACCGTGCCCACGCGGGAGAGTTCCTCTCGGCTGCGGTGTCGCCCCGGTCGCCGATCAACCCACTATCGGTCGAATCGGCCCCGGCCTTCGCAATCGTCGAGGGGTTGTTCGCGGAGGCGATCGACGGCGCGGCACCGACGCGGCTCACCGACGACGTGCGGGAGCGGATGCCGGATGCGCTCGTTCTCGCGCACCTTCTGCTCGCGCTGTTCTGGGTCTACGACACCTCAGAGGGCCGCCAGCGCACGAGGCTCCTGCTGGATCGAGCGTTGAGGCTGCTCTCGGCGGTGCTGCCGCTGGCCCGTCTTCCGCTCGTTCGCGGGGCGGTAGCGGAGGTGCTCGCCCTGGTCGGCAGCATCCGCGCCTGAGGGCCGCCCGTCGGCGGTGCGAGCTATCGTGGGAGCGGCCACGAGCAGGAAGAGCGCGCAATGACTGACTTCGCCCGGCGCATGAACGCCATCACGATCGAGCAGCTTCGTGCCACCGGCGCGACGAAGTGGTCGGCAACGGATGGCTCGATCGGGGCCTTCGTAGCCGAGATGGATTTCGGTGTCGACCCGGCCATTACCGCCGCCCTTCATGCGGCGGTCGATGATGGCGCCTTCGGGTACATGCCGCAGCGCATCGCCGCTGATCTGTCGGATGCGACGGCGGGCTTCCTCGAGCGCCGCTACGGCTGGAATGTTCCGGCAAGCGACGTGTGGGGCATCCCAGATGTGATCATGGGCCTCGAACTCGCGATGGAACATTGCTCGGAGCCGGGGTCGAAGATCATCGTCCCCACCCCGTCATACATGCCGTTCCTCATGGTGCCTCCGATGCGCGGTCGCGAGGTCATCGAGATGCCTCTCGCGATTCGCGACGGACGCTACGAATTCGACCTCGACGCGCTGCAGCGGGCGTTCGACGAGGGAGGCAACCTGCTGCTCCTGTGCAACCCGTACAACCCGGTGGGTCGCGTGTTCGCGAGAGACGAACTGATCGGGATCGCCGAGGTCGTCGACCGAAACGGCGGGCGCGTCTTCTCAGACGAGATCTGGGCGCCGCTCGTCTTCTCGGGAGCCACCCACATCCCGTACGCGACAGTGACCCCCGCCGCTGCCGAGCACACCATCACTGCCATGAGCGCCTCGAAAGCCTGGAATCTCCCCGGTCTGAAGTGCGCGGAACTCGTGCTCACGAGCGACCGTGACCGCGAGACGTGGGAGCGCATCGGGCGGTTCTCGGGGCACGGCACGAGCAACCTCGGCGCGATCGCCAACGCCGTCGCTTTCCGCAGCGGGGATGCGTGGCTTGCCGACCTCGTGCCCTACCTCGAGGGCAATCGTGATCGGCTGCTCTCGCTCCTTGCCGAGCATCTTCCGGGGGCATGGATGCCGAAACCGGAAGGCACGTACGTCGGGTGGATCGACTTCCGCGGCGCCGGAATCGACGACCTGCCCGCGGAGTACTTCGCGCGGGAAGCCTCCGTCACTCTCACTGAGGGGACGATGTGCGGCCAAGCCGGGGCAGGGTTCGCGCGCCTCATCTTCGCGACCCCCACGCCCGTGCTCGATGAGATCGTTCGCAGGCTCGCCGCAGCGACGCCAGCGCGCTAGACCGGCTCGGGAGTGACCGCTCCGAGACCCCGATGCTGATCCCGGAGGTACGCCGCATAGCCGCCGGGAGTACGTCCGACGAACCGCCCAGAGGTGATGACCTCGGCCCCGTCGCTGGCGACGACGTGCGCTCCCGCCGCGCGGCAGCGATCGACCAGCATCACGTCTTCGTGCTCCGAGGCATCGCTGAAGCCTCCGGCCGCACGATAGACATCGGCCCGCACACCGAGGTTCGCCCCGTGCACGTGCCGATTCGGACGGCCCGGCTCATGTGTGTCGAGCCACAGCTGCCGGTGCTGCGGGGTGAGGTCGGCGAAGTCCGGCCGCACGGTGCCGATGACCAGGTCGGCACCCTCGCGGGCAAGGTCAAGCTGAAGGGTGAGCCAGTTCGGTGGCACGACCGAGTCCGCGTCGGTGTTGGCGATCCAGGTGTGCCGGTCGATGGCGGGCGCCAGGCTTGTGAGCGCGGCGGTGACCCCGACCGAGCGGGCGGCGCCAACGGAGCCCGCTCCGATCTCGATGACGGCGAACGGATGCCGCCGCGCGACCGCTACCGACCTGTCGGTGCTGGCATCGATCACGACGACGACCGCGCACGGCACGCGGACCCGCGCGACGGCGGCTTCCAGCGCGTGCAGACACCGGGACAGAAGCTGTTCTTCGTTGTGGACCGGGATTACGACGGCAAGTGCGCGGATGCTGGAGCCGATCACGCCAGACCCTCCCGCGCGGCCACCGACTCGACATCCGCGCCGCCGAAGACCTCGAGTACGAAGTCGTCCTCTTCGTGGAGCACGATCCTGCGCCATCCGGGCACCCGTCGCAGCGTGTGGTGCACACGATCGCCGGTGGACGGGTATTCCGCGACCGGATGCCGCCAGTGGCACGCGACGACGATGCCGTCCGCGGTGAGCGCAGCGTCGATTCGACGGATGAGCGTATCCAGATCGGCCGCGTCGAAGTAGTAGCCGACTTCGGAGAGCACGACGGTGTCGAACTCTCCCTCCGGCCACTCTGTCGGCACATGCGCGCGCGAGATCGTCACGTGATCCGCGCCGGCCAACCGGCGGCTCGCGCGATCGACCGCGCGGGCTGACGCGTCAACGGCGATGACCCGGTCGGAGCGAGCCGCAAGCGACGCGGTCAACAGACCCGTGGCGCATCCGATCTCAAGAACACTGCCGAGGTTCGGGGCCGGCAGCGCTGCAAGCAGGACTGCGCGCTTTCGCTCCTCGTACCACCGTGCCTCGAAACCCCACGGGTCGTCGTGACGCGCGTAGAAGTCCTCGAAGAACCCCGACCGGAGAGTTGCCCGGTCACCGGGGTCCTCGGCGAGGAAGACCTCTCGGTCGCGGGTGAAGTGAGCGTGGAATCTCGGCGGCACGATTGCCTCGTCGCCCGGCTCGTTCGAGAGGGCCTTCACCTGAGACGTGTGAGCTCGCAGGGCAGCACCCTTACGTGTCAGTTCGTCCTCGGTCAGCTGCACCGCGAGCGCCAGAGACCAGGGAACATCCTCGGGAGTGCCCCAATGCCACATCCAGATCGGATACCCGAGCTGACGCACACCGCGAACTGACGCGACGTTGCGCACGGCACCGGCAGCTTCCCGGTGATCGCGGTGTCCGTCTCCCGACCAGGGGGCGACGACCAGCGTCTGGGCCGGCGCGGCATCCGTCGCATCCAGCGCCGCCGCGACGGCATCCTCGACGACGCTCGCGTGCGTGCCCACCTCGCCATCGGGGATCGACAGGAACTGCACGCGTGCTCCAGGAGCCAGAAGCGATAGCGCTTCGATGACCTCGAGACGCCGCTTTGCGCGGAGGGAATCGGGGGAGTGCGTTCTCGATCCCGGGTGAGAGCCCTCACCGTCGGTGGCGACGATGACACTCACCCGGCCTCCCTGGCCTGCAACGCGGGATATCAGTCCGCCGGCACCGAGCGTCTCGTCGTCGGGGTGGGCGGCGACAACGACGAGCTCGTCGGGGAGGGACTCCAGCGGCGGCGCGGAGATCAGGCGAGTATCGGCGAGCCACCGTTCCTCGGCGGTGCCATCGTCGAGGTGACTGAAGGTCACCACGCGGCACGCTGCCGAGCTGCTTCGCGACCGATCCGCGCCACATCGCGGAGCCCGTGATGCTGCTGGATGTAGAGGTGAAGGTCGGCGCTTGACCGGGCGAACTGCTCGTCACGGGTGAGGGGGCTCGGACCGAGAGCCTCGGCGGATTCGGTGAGGGTGAGAGCGGCGGCATCGACCACGACGGCGCGCACGCGTTCACTCAACAGTCGCTCGCCCACTCGGGTCGAGCGGCCATCGTCCAGGAGCTCGGCTGCTTCGGTGAGCACGGCGCGGGCCGACCAGAGGGACGCATCGACGCGGCCGAGATGGACGAGTGCGAGCTGGTCGGCATCCGCCGATTGTGCGGGAGTCAGGAGCCGTCGGGCGATGCCGGACGCCGCCCCCCACCAGCACGCCGCTACGGACATCCCGCCCCAGGCGAAGCCCGGGCGCTCCAGATACCAGCCCGGTGGTCCGATGGGGACAGTCGGAGCATCGTCGAAGTCGACGGGTGCGCTCACGACCTGAGTCAGCCCGCGCGCCACCCACGGCCCGTCGTGGGCTCGAACACCATCCGCGCGAAGGTCGACCGCGAACAGTGCGCGTCGCCCGTCGTCGAGGGATGCCGTCACGAGCGCGCGGGACAGGTGTGACGCGAGCGAGCACCACGGCTTAGAGCCCCGCAGGGTCCACCGTGCCCCTGACTCCTCGGCGCGGAGGCGATGATCGGGGCTCTCGGCCGCGAACACTCCCCACGTGTCCTCGGGTCGGACCAGATCTGACCTGTCGGCCTGATTCAGGATGGTCAGTGCGTCCAGGTGCGGCTCCAGAATGCGCGCCGCGCCCACGTCTATCGCAGCGGTGGCAGCAAGAAGCTCCCACAGCTCTGCCGTCCGCCCCTCGCCGACGCGCGGCGCCCACTCCCCGACGTCCACGCACCAGTCGAGAGTCGCGTCGAGGTCCATGCCGAACCCACTGATCTCGGCCGCCGACGCGAGAGCACGACCAACCTGCGCGGTCGTTGCGCTCGGGTGCGGACTGAGAGTCACGTGCCGGACGTCACCCGAGCGCGCGACCGGGTGAGTCGCGATGTCCGAATCGATGATGATGGTCAACCTCCAGCGGGGAGCCTAGACGGGATGCCTGCCCGGCGAACGAGGCTTGACATCGGATGACGCGAACGGAATGTGTTCCGACGAATGCGGTCGGCGACTTCGCGAAGCTCGCGAATGCGACACAGCGACGGGGCCCGTCCGTCTGGACAGGCCCCGTCGGATGTTGGCGCAGAGCGTCAGGACAGTGCATCCTTTGTCTTCTCGCCAGCCTGCTTGACGTCGGCCTTGGCCTGGTCGGCCTTGCCTTCGGCCTCGAGGCTCTCGTTGTCAGTCGCGTCGCCGACGGTCTCCTTGACCTTGCCCTTGGCTTCTTCCGCAGCGTTCTTGATCTTGTCGTCCATACCCATGATGGCTCTCCTCACATAGATTGCTGGGTGGTTGTCGGCAAAGTTAGGCGCATGACGCGAACTCGACAAAGGGGCTTGACGAGTCGCCAGTCGCCTGTCTACTCGGGCTGGTTGAACGGTTCATGCCGCTGAGAGGCCGCGGTCGAGCAATCGACGGTGGTGGCGACGGACGGCCAGCATGTCAGCGAACCCGCCGAATCCAATGAGTCGGGAGCGCGGCACGAGCCCTACGCCGTGCTCGCGTGGCGTCGCCGGCAGCGGGCGCGTGCTCCGCCGGTTCGAGATTGTGGGAAGCGGTTCAGTCTGCGGGAGCGGCTCGTTTGACGGTCTGGCACCGGTAGCAGTGGTCACGTTTTACCTCCAATGTCAGGAGAAATCTCAGGATGTGTCTCAGTTGCTATAAAGCACAGTAGCAAAATAGTACAGCAAGTGTGCAATATGGTGTGTGGCACAGAACGTGTTGGGTATCATGAGACGGAAGCACAATGGAAGTGATCGAGACCTCGTCGGCACTGACGGTGGAAACTCTGGGGACTGCGCGCGCGAACACCGCGGTGTGGTACGAAGTCGACCGGGGATTCTGGGTGGGTAGCGCCGTCGGCGAGTTTCTCGGCACGATCGAGCGACGTGCACGTGACTCGTTCGTTGCCAGGGGCGCCACAGGATCTCACGTCGGGCAATACGAAACGATGGATGCCGCACGGGCCGCCATCACAGGAACAAAGCGCTACGAAGTCATCGGAGGTAGGCATGCCCAGGACGGTGGTTCGCCACGAGGGTGAACACCTCTACGCAACACAGCCGTCGTCCGACGCGGGGAGACGGCTAAGCAGCGCCGTGCTGCACCTTCGTCGAAGCGAGCGAATCCAGGCCGACCGCGCGGTGCGGTCCTCCGGTCTTTCAAGCCTCGACCTTGGCGCGCTGCGATACCTCGTTCAGGCACGGCGCGACGATCGCAAACTCAGCCCCAAAGACCTCATCGTGATGCTCGACACCTCGAGCGCGACAGTGACGAACGTCGTCGAGCGGCTTGTCACACGCGGTTACCTCGTGCGCGAGGAGCATCCGACTGACCGGCGCGCTCACTATCTCGTGCCGACGGATGCAGCCATCGAGAGGGTTGACTCTGCCTACGCCTCCCGGGATGGGGCTGTGGTCAGCGTGATCGACGGTCTGTCCGAGGGCGAGGCTGAGGTGGCAGCCCTCGTCATCGACCGACTCGCGCGGGCTCTCGATGCTCTCGAAGCTGCGAGCCAGGAGCGGTAAAACTCCCCGAGCCCGGTCAGGGCTCGGAGTCTGTCCGGCCCTGCAGGTACTGACAGAGCAGGGAGAGCAACGTCAGATCCGCAGCCAACGCTTCGGTCTGTTCACCGTCGAGATCAAGCCCCTCCTCGCGCGGATCGAAGTGGACCCGCCAGGTAGGAGCACCGTCCTCCACGACCGGTTGAATCGATGTCACGGTGGTCGCCGTGCGCAACTGTACGACGACCAGGCCCGAATCGGGCCCCTCGGCGTAGTACTGATCCACGACGGAGATCTGAGGCGAGACCCCAGGGTGACTGTTCGCGAAGTCCGTCACCCACGACTGAACCTTCGCTTGATCTCGGTATGACATTGTGCTCCGCATCTTCGTGATGCGTGTGCATCTGTGAGGATTCTATCTTCGGCCGGGGCGGATGAGCCGGGCCATCCGCACTCACGGCTATGGCGTAGTCGGTGCAGAGTCAACAGATGACCCGGCCAGCCGCATCCAGGTCTCAACGACCGTGTCGGGGTTCAGGGAGATCGATTCGACACCCTGCGCGAGCAGCCACTCGGCAAGGTCAGGATGATCGCTCGGCCCCTGACCGCAGATGCCGACGTACTTGCCCTGCGCGCGGCACGCCTGAATGGCCATCGACATGAGCTGCAGCACGGCGGGATCGCGCTCGTCGAAGGTGTTGGCGACAAGGCCGCTGTCGCGATCGAGTCCCAGGGTCAGCTGGGTCATGTCGTTCGAGCCGATCGAGAAGCCGTCGAAGAACTCGAGATACTGATCGGCCAGCAGCGCGTTGGTCGGCAGCTCGCACATCATGATGACCTTGAGGTCGTTGACGCCGCGACGCAGGCCATTCTCGGCGAGCATCTCGACGACGGCGTGCCCCTCGCCGACGGTGCGCACGAACGGGATCATGACCTGGACGTTGGTGAAACCCATCTCGTCGCGCACGTACCGCAGCGCCTCGCATTCCATGTCGAAGCAGGCGCGGAAGTCGGGGGAGATGTAGCGGGATGCCCCGCGGTAGCCGAGCATGGGGTTCTCCTCGTGCGGCTCGTAGCGCTCGCCGCCGATGAGGTTGGCGTACTCATTCGACTTGAAATCGCTCATCCGTACGATCACCGGTTCTGGCGCGAACGCTGCAGCGATCATCGAGATCCCCTCCGCGACACGCTGCACGAAGAAGTCACGCGGCGACGGGTAGGCGGCGACCCGCTCGTCGATCTGGGCTTGCAGCTCGGCGGGTAGGTCGCCCTCGAGGAGCGCACGGGGATGGATGCCGATCTGCCGGTTGATGATGAACTCGAGCCGCGCCAGCCCGACCCCCCGGTGGGGAAGGCGCGAGAACGAGAACACCTGGTCGGGCGTGCCGACGTTCATCATGATCTTGACGGGCAGTTCCGGCATCCGATCGAGGTGCGTCTCCTCCTCGGCGAATTCCAGCAGGCCCTCGTAGACGAACCCGGTGTCGCCCTCGGCGCACGAGACTGTGACGTCTTGTCCATCGCTCAGGATGCGGGTGGCATCGCCTGCACCGACGACGGCCGGGATGCCGAGCTCGCGCGCGATGATCGCCGCGTGACAGGTGCGTCCACCGCGGTTGGTGACGATCGCTGCGGCCCTCTTCATGATCGGCTCCCAGTCGGGGTCGGTCATGTCGGCCACCAGAACATCGCCCGCGCGGAACGAGTCCATCTGAGCCAGATCGCTCAGCACCCGCACGGAACCCGAGCCGATGCGCTGGCCGATGGCGCGACCTGCCGCCAGGACCGTCCCCGATTCGTGCAGGCGGAAGCGGCGGATGACCTTCGCCGACGCGCGAGAGACGACAGTCTCGGGCCGGGCCTGCAGGATGTAGAGCCGCCCGTCGACGCCGTCCTTACCCCATTCGATATCCATCGCCCGGCCGTAGTGCTCTTCGATGACGAGAGCCTGCCTGGCCAGTTCCTCGAGTTCGGCATCCGTCAGCGAGAACCTGGCGCGATCGGCGAGTGGAACATCGACGAAGGCCGTGCTCGCGCCCGCGGCACGACTGTCGGTGTAGCGCATCGCCACCGCTTTCTCGCCGACCGACCGCTTTAGCACCGCCGGGCGCCCCGCGCGCAAAGCCGGCTTCGAGACGTAGAACTCGTCGGGGTTTACCGCGCCCTGCACGACTGCTTCACCCAGTCCGTAGGAACTCGTGACGAACACCGCCTGATCGAACCCCGACTCCGTGTCGACGGTGAACATGACGCCGGCGGCACCCACATCCGAGCGCACCATGCGCTGCACGCCGGCAGACAGCGCAACCTCGGTGTGATCGAATCCCTGATGCACGCGGTACGCGATCGCGCGGTCGTTGTAGAGCGAGGCGAAGACCCGACGGATCGCGGTCAGGATGTTCTCGATTCCCCCGATGTTGAGGAACGTCTCCTGCTGCCCCGCGAAGGAGGCGTCGGGCAGGTCCTCGGCCGTCGCCGACGACCGGACCGCCCAGGTCACGGCATCCGGATCGGCGTCGTCGTGCAGCAGCCGGTCGTAGGCGGTGCGGATGTCGATCTCGAGGTCCTCGGGCAGCGGGTGCCGCTCGATGCTGGCGCGGATCTCGCCGCCGACGCGCGTGAGGGCTGCGACGTCGTCGGTGTCGAGATCGCGCAAGAGGGCTGCGATCTGGTCGCCGAGACCGTCGTGGGCCAAGAAGCGGCGGTAGGCGTCGGCTGTGGTGGCAAACCCGCCGGGAACCCGCACGCCGAGCGCTGACAGATGAGAGACCATCTCGCCGAGCGAGGCGTTCTTGCCGCCGACGGCTGGCAGATCGGTCATGCCGATCTCGTCGAACCAGAGGACGTTCTTCATGGGTGCTCCTTTGTGAGGGCCGGGAAGGGCTGGGGTGTCAGGCGCGAAGCTTCAAGGTCTGCAGGATGATTGCCGACATCTCCTCGACGCTCTTGGTCGAGGAGTTCAGGAACGGCACGCGCGTGCGGCGATACAGCTCTTCGGCGCGTCGCAGCTCGAGGGTGCATTGCGCGAGGCTCGCGTAGCGCGAATCCGGGCGTCGCTCGTGGCGCACCTGGCTCAGGCGCAGGGGCGTCGTGGTGAGGCCGAAGCAGCGCTCGGCGTGCGGGGCGACGAGCCGCGGGAGTCCATCGGTGGGAAAGTCCTCGTCGGTGAGCGGGTAATTCGCGACCAGGAGGCCGTACTGCAGCGCGAGGTACATGGTCGTCGGGGTCTTGCCGCAGCGCGAGGGGGCAATGATGATGACGTCGGCGAACTCGAGCGCCCGCGAGCTCTGCCCGTCGTCATGCTCGATGGCGTACTCCACAGCGCGCATCCGCGCGAAGTAGGCCTCGGTGTCACCGAGGGTATGGAATTGCCCGAGCTGTTCGGATGCCGTCGTGCCGAGCGTTCGCTCCAGATCGGTGAGGTGGCCACCGAGAAGGTCGATGCGCGGCGCCGGCGCGGTATCGAGCACGCGTCCGACAGTCGCGTTCTTCATCGTCGAGAAGACAATGGGCGCCAGGCCCGCGGCATCCGCACCGGTGATCGTCTGCACCACCGCCGCTGCCGCTTCGGCGGTGTCGACGAACGGAATCGTGTGGCGATCGAACCGGAATCCGGGAAAGTTCGCCAGGAGCGCGTTGCCCAGGGTTTCGGCAGTGATGCCGGTGCTGTCTGAGACGAAGAACACGGCGCGGCTCGGGAGCGCGTGGTCGCTCAGGGCAGGATGCATGCCTCGAGGTTAGGGAGATTTACCCCTGCTTTTCGCCGAAGAGTGCGTCAAGATTCAGGCTTCTTTACGCATGGGCAAGCATCGTGATGCCGGCCTCGCTCACCCGGCGAGCTGGTCGAGGTCGCGGAGGTGACGGTAGGAACCCTTGAAATAGAGCAGCGGTTCCTCGCGGTGCCACTCGGCCGGACTCATCCCCACAACCGACCCGATGACGATCAGGTGGTCACCGGCCTCGTGCTCTGCCCACGCTTCGCAATCGACCCACATGAGGGTGTCGGCGATGATCGGGTTACCGGAGGCTGCGGGGTTCCAGGCGACGCCCGCCCACTTGTCGGTGCCCCGCCGGGCGAACTGGTTGGCGATCTCGTGCTGGTCGTGGGCCAGGACGTTCACGGCGAACCTGCCGGTGGCGGCTATCCGGGGGTACGTCGTCGAGGTCTTCATGACGCTGAACGAGATCAGTGGCGGCTCGATGGACACCGAGAAGAACGACTGGCACGTGAAGCCGATGGGTTCGCCATCGTCGATGCCCGACACGATCGTGATCCCCGATGCGTAGTGCCCGAGGGTGTCACGGAACTGACGGGGAGAGAAGGGCACATCGGGTGCCGAGTACTGAGACATGGGTTCGCTTTCTCTTCGCCGTCGGTTCAGGATGCCGGGACGCCGGCGCGGAGGGCGCCGGCCAGGGACGCGACCTGTCGGATGTTGGTGGCATACTCGGCGACCGCCGCGTCAAGGACCTCGTCCACGCGCTCCAGTTGGCTGAGGGCCAGATAGAAGCCGCGTCCTGGCACTGTCGCCCCGAGTTCCACCAGGAGGGGAGACAGCGTGAAGGTCGGTCCCATCGAGTGGGTGAAGTCGGCGCCCGTGTGAACCGGGATCGCGGTGACACCGGCGAGCCCGTTGGCCGGATACCGGTCGAGGAAGGCTTTCAGCAGCCCCGTGTAGGTGGCCTTGTAGGTCGGTGACGCGAAGATCGCGAGGTCGCTGTCGGCGACCACGGCGTTCAGCGACCCCATGACCTCCGACGGCCAGGCGAAGATCTCGTTCGTGTAGTCGGCCAGGTCGATCACCTGGGCCTCGTAGGTTCCCTGGTCGAGAAGCTTCTCGACCAGGAGCTCGGCGATCTTGCGGGTGCGCGATGCCGGCTTCGGGTTGCCGACGACAACCGCGACTTTGAGTGACATGACTCTCTCACTTCCATACCGATGAACAGGAAGGGATGAGTCGCCGCACCACACCGCGAGAGGGACGTGGAGCGAACGACATCTCCACACGCCCCGGGGTCTTGTGGCCCAGTGCGCCCGCAACGGCTTACGCTGCACACCCATTGTGCACACGCTCGTGTTTCGGTCGCGTAAACCGCGGCTCAGAGCGCTCGGGTGAGCCGATCCTGGGGCGCCATGAACCACGTCACGGCGTCCGGGAGAACCGGCCCCCCGTCGGAGTGAGCCTGATCACCTCAGAAGGTTGCGGCAGCTTCCTCGACCTTCGCGAACGCGGCGGCCATGATCTCATCCGAGCGGGCCGGGTCGTGGTCCATGCCCTCGGCGGCGATCTCCGTGTAGTCGTCGATGCCGATGAATCCGAGCATCGTGCGCAGGTACTGGCTCGCGGGATCCTGGGAGTTGAACACTCCGCCGGCGGCCTGGATGTGCAGCGCCTTCTTGCCGTGCACGAGGCCGACCGCCTCGCCCTGTTCGTTGTAGCGGAAGGTCTTGCCCGCCACACAGATGCAGTCGATCCACGCCTTCAGTCGGGTGGGTACCTGGAGGTTCCACAGCGGGTTGGCGATCACGATCTTGTCCATGTTGAGGAACTGGGTCGTGTAGCCCTCAAAGAGGGTGAGCTTGCTCTGCTCGGCCTCGTGGAGGCGGACGAACGGCATGCCTTCGCGCAGCTTCCCCCATGCGCTGAACAGATCCAGATCGATCTCGGGGATCGCGATGTTGTACAGGTTCTGGTCGATGACGTCGTCGTCGGGGTGCGTCTCGACGTACGTCTTGAGGAACGCATCCGTGAGTCGCATCGACTTCGAGTTCTCTGAGGTCAGAGGGTGGGCGCGGATAACCAGCAGCTTGGACACGAGGTCCCCTTCTTCATCGTGTCGGAATGTCCGACCCCTCAACTGTGCGCCGGATCCGACCGTCGGCGGCAGGGACCAAAGACCCTCACTGTGGCGGCCGACGGGGCTGACCGCCCGCTGCATCCCGTGCAAGACTGGCCAGTCATGGGCATCCTGGCAACTGTCGTGAACGTCTTCGTCGATGAAGCCGGCGAGCACGGCAATCCGCTCGGAATCGTGTGGGCGTCGACCGCCACTCGCGGGCATGAGCAAGACATCGCCGCTGACCTCGGGTTCAGCGAGACGGTGTTCATCGACGAGGTGGACGGGCGCACTGTTCGGGCGCGGATCTTCACCCCGAAGCAGGAGCTGCGCTTTGCCGGGCATCCCACGGTGGGACTGGCAGCCTGGCTGCGCGCGGCAGGCGACGACATCCGGCATGTCGTCGTGCCGGCGGGCTCGGCCCGGGTCCGTGCCGACGGCGACCTCACGTGGATCAGTGCCGACGTCGATTGGGCCCCGGAGTTCGAACTCGAACGACTCGACTCCCCTGGTGAGGTCGATGCCGTCGATCCGGATGCCTACACCGAGGGTATGCACTACGTCTGGGCCTGGCTCGACGAGGAAGCCGGGCGCGTGCGCACGCGCATGTTCGCGCCGGGCCTCGGGATCCGCACCGATGAGGCGACCGGGTCTGCAGCGATCCGGCTGACCGCCGCGCTCGGTCGTGACCTGCAGATCGAACAGGGAGCAGGGTCGAGGCTGGTCACGCATCGCCGGAACCTCGGCCGGGAGGTTGAGATCGGCGGCCGTACGACCCCGGGGCGCGACGTCGAGCTGGCGTGAGCTTTCAGTACAACTGGAACAGTTGAGACGCGATCGCGCCCAGATCGGTGTTGGCCTGGATGACCGCTTGCACCTCGGTGATCGGTACGTCATTGACGAACACCGCGAAGGCGAGACGCCGCCCGGATGCGGCATCCAGATATCCGGCGAGCGCCTTCGTCTCGAGCACGTAGGGGGTGTCGGTTCCCGGACCGACGAGCGTGCCGGTCTTCGCGTGGGCAGAACCGATCGCGGGGTCACCGTCGGGCAGCACGGTTGCCAGGGACCCGTCCACCCCGAGGATCGGTGTGGATTCGAGGAAGGTCTCGAAGTACGGGGCGTCCGTCAGCGACACCAGGTAGGAGGTCATCGCTGCCGGAGTGATGCGGTTCCCCGGCAGCCCTTGACCATCGGTGATCACGACGTCGTCGGGCCCGAGTCCCGCCGCTTCGAGCACGCTCATCTGTCTCGCCAGCCCGGCGTCGAGGGTTCGCTCACCCGCCTGCGCCGCCAGCAGCAGCGGCAGTTGATTGGCGCCGAGGTTGTGGCTGACCTTGTTGATCAGTCGGGCGGTCTCCGAGAACGGCGGGGAGGTGAACGTGGCGACCGGGATCGCGCCGTCGAGGTCCGCCACCGGCGGCAGCTCGCTCGAGCTCGGCGTCCGCGGGTCCGCCGTGACGGTGACGCCCGCGCGCTCGAGCGCCTCGATGAACAGGATGCGGGCCCACGCTGCCGGATCAGGGACCTGATAGGGCTGCACCACCGGTTCGGCGCCCAGAGGGATCGTTCCGGTGGCGGTGAGGATGCCGCCTTGCTCGGTGATCGTGACGTCGAACCCGCTGTCGGCATCCGCTGTGCTCACCAGATTCTCGACGGTGTACGCCGAGCTCTGCGGCCGCCAGCTCGCGGTCGTGGGGTCGCCGACCGCCGCGCCGGGGGTGATGACGATGTCCACCAGGTTGTCGTTGACCACGATCGGTGAAATCGGTACGCCGTCCAGGACGACGGGATCCCAGAGCCTGTCGTCGACGAGGACGTCCCCGCCCACCGTGTGGATTCCGGATGCGGCGACCTGCTGAGCGAGATCATCGAGGCCGGTCAGCGGATCCTCGGGAGTGAGCGTCGCCAGGCCCGGGAGGACGTTCGCGTCGTAGTGGTCGAAGATCGGCACATCGAGGGTGCCATCGGGCATCGTTCGACCGCCGAGGGTGAGGTCTCCCGAGCCGCGCAGAATGAGATCTCCCTCGAGGGTGCCGTTCGAGACCTCGCCGACGGCGACGACCGGGGTCGTGAACGTCGCATCCGCGCCGAGCAGGTCGAGGGCTGCGGTGACAGAGAGGATCTTCGCCGTGGACCCGGTGAGGAACTGCTCGTCGGGGTTGACGGCGATGAGGGTCTCGCCGCTGTCGATGTCGATCACCGACATCCCCCAGCGGCCGCCCTCGTAGGTGGGCTGGTCCATGATGGCCGCGATCGTGGGTGGCACATCAGTGGGCGGACCGGGCGGGGCGGCGGTGCACGAGATCAATCCCGCTGACGCAGCGATGATCGCTGCAATGGTCACCGGTCGTCGGGTGCGGCGGAGCATGGGACGGAGTCTAGTGAGGCGCCCTCTGTGCCTCGGCCCGCAGGCCGTGCGGGGAAGGTACGATTTACATGTACTAAGACATGGAAAACGTCGGACGGGAGAGCGCGGATGAGCATGGTGCGCGGAGGCTTCGGCGGGGGGCTCACTCGAGGGGCCGACGAACGGACGCAGCGTGAGCGGAACGCGGAGGCGCCCCACATCCCTCACCTCGGGCGCCGCATCGTCGCGCTGTTCTCGCCGTACCGTGGGCGGCTCGCGGTCACCGCGGTTCTCGTCGTCCTGAGCGCGGCGCTCGGCGTCGTGCCCGCGCTGTTGGTCGAGCAGGTCTTCGACCTCGCCCTGTTCCCGGCATCCGGGTCCCCGGACATCCCGCTTCTGATCGAACTCGTCGCGCTGATGATCGGACTGTTCGTGGCATCCGCGGGACTGAACGTGCTCCAGACGTGGCTGACCTCGTCAGTGGGTAACCGTGTCACCGGTGATCTGCGGGTTCGGCTCTTTCGGCACCTCCAGTCGATGGAGCTCGCGTTCTTCACACGCACGAAGACGGGAGTGATCCAGTCCCGCCTCCAGAACGACGTGGGCGGGGTCGCGAGCGTCTTGACCAACACTTTCACCTCGATCCTCGGCAACAGCGTCACCGTCATCGCGTCGCTCGTGGCGATGATCATCATCGACTGGCGACTGACGCTCGTGGCAGTCGTCATGCTGCCGGTGCTCGTGGTCATTCAGCGCCGCGTCGGCCAGGTGCGCGCTCGCATCGCGGCGCAGGCCCAGGAATCACTGTCGACGCTCACCGCTATGACCCAGGAGTCGCTCTCGGTCTCGGGCATCATGCTGACGAGCTCGTTCAATCGCGCGGACTACGAGACCAGCCGCTACGCCGACGAGACCTCGCGTCAGGTCTCTCTGCAGATCCGGCAGGCGATGAGCGGGCAGGGCTTCTTCGCGGTCGTGGGTGTCATCATGTCGGCAGTCCCGGCGGTCATCTACCTTCTCGCGGGTGTGTTCATCGCGGGCGGTGTCGACATCACAGCCGGCGCGATCGTGGCTTTCACCGCCGTGCAGGGGCGCCTGCTCTTCCCGCTGATGGCGCTCATGAGGGTCGCGCTCGACGTTCAGACCTCGATGGCGTTGTTCGCCCGCATCTTCGAGTACCTCGACCTCAAGCCCGCGATCGTCGACGCACCGGATGCGATCGACGTCGGCGTGGCGCCGGGGCCGGTCGGCCGCGTCGAGTTCCGTGACGTCTCGTTCCGCTACCCGGGCGCGGGAGAGGATGCGGCGACCCTGCATGATGTCTCCTTCGTTGCGGAACCCGGTCAGCACATCGCCTTCGTCGGCTTCAGCGGCGCAGGCAAGACGACGATCCTTTACCTCGCGCCGCGGATGTATGAGGCATCATCGGGTGCCGTGCTCTTTGCCGGCGCCGACGTTCGAGACCTCCGCCGTGAGTCCCTGCTCGACAGCGTCGGAATCGTCGCGCAAGAGACCTACCTCTTCCACGCCTCGATCCGCGAGAACCTGCTGTACGCGAAGCCGGATGCCTCTTCCGACGAGATCGAGGAAGCATGCCGCGGCGCGCATATTCACCACGTCATCGAGTCCTTCCCGGACGGCTACGACACGATCGTGGGTGAGCGGGGCTATCGCCTTTCGGGTGGCGAGAAGCAACGAATCGCGATCGCACGGGTACTGCTGAAGAACCCACCGGTCCTGCTCCTGGATGAGGCAACCAGCGCGCTCGACACCGTCTCGGAACGGACAGTGCAGCAGGCGTTGGATGCCGCGGCACAGGGGCGCACGACCCTGACGATCGCGCACCGCATTTCGACGATCGTCGGCGCCGACGTCATTCACGTCGTGGAGGCGGGACGCATCGTCGAAAGCGGCACGCACTCCCAGCTCCTCGCGGCGGGCGGTGCGTATGCGGGACTGGTCGCGCACCAGCAGGAGAGCGCCCTTTCAGCGATCTGACGGTTGCTGCCGACCTCCCGCGCTGGGAAGCTGAGAGCACGCGCGTTTGGGTGCGCGCCTCGCCGATGGAGGAACACACGATGGCTGGCAAGTTCGATCTGAACACGACCACTCTCGGGCAGTTGCTCGACGACCCGGAGGCGCGGGCGATCATCGACGAGTTGGTTCCCGAGCTTCCGACCCATCCCATGGTTGGAATGGCGAAGGGCATGCCTGTCAACACGGTGCTCACCTTCGCGGGTGGACAGGTCGACCCTGAGATCGTGGCGCAACTGAAAGCGCGCATCGGCGCACTCTGACCGCCCCGACGCTCGTCGTCGCTGGGCCCAGCGCAGCAGTACGCTGAGGGCCCATGAGCGATGTCACCCGTCCGGCGCGTCCTGCCGGGGTGCGCGAGGTCGCCCGCCTGGCGGGGGTGTCGACCCAGACGGTGTCGCGGGTCATCAACAACTATCCGAACATCCGACCCGAGACACGGATGCGTGTGCTCGAGGCCATGCGAGCGCTCGACTACCGGGTCAACAACGCCGCACGAGCGCTCGGCACGGCATCCACGCGCACCATCGGTGTCATCGCGACGGATGCCACCCTCTACGGCCCCACGGTCGGAATCGCGGCCCTCGCTGAAGCCGCGCGGGAGGCGGGCCTGTGGATCGCGACTGCTTACGCGGATGCCGGCGATCCGGCCGCGATCGACGGATCGATAGCCCACGTTCTCGCACAAGGCATCGACGGGCTGGTGCTCGTCGCACCGCACGCCCGCACGATCGAACGGGTCCGGCAGAGCGCGGCGGATGTTCCCGTCGCATCGCTGCACGCCGATGAGGGGGCCGAAGCCCAGCGCGCCGGGGCCGCCCTGGCCGTCGCGCACGTGATCGAACGCGGGCACACCCGTATCGCCCGACTCGCGGGACCCGAGGACTGGCTCGAAGAAGCCGCGCGCGCCGAGGGCACGACGCGCGCGCTGACGGCTGCGGGGCTGCAGGAGACGCGGCGGTGGCGTGGTGACTGGTCTGCCCGATCCGGCTACGCCGCTGCGGCGGAGATCGCCGCGGCGGTCCGCGCCGGTGAGGTCACGGCGATCCTCGCGGCCAACGACCAGATGGCCCTGGGGTTGATGGCGGGGCTCGATGCCGCCGCCATCCGTGTCCCCGATGACCTCGTCGTCGTCGGTTTTGATGACAACCCCGACGCAGCCTTTTATGCCCCGGCGCTGACGAGTGTGCGCGTGGACGTCCTCGGCGATGCCCGGAGGTGCGTGGCAGCCGTGGTCGGGGCGCCATCCTCCGCGGATGCTGCGGTGGGGGCCTCCGCTCCGCAGATCATCGTGCGGGCGTCTTCCCAGCCGGCTTCTGCCTAGGGCGGGAGCTTCTCACCCGCCGCCCTGCGTCGGATCGATCGGGTCGAAGTCGTCGTACACGCGCAACGCCAGGGCGATCTGCAGCGCGTCCCCGCGGAACCCCGCCCGGTCGTTCTCGAGTTTCGCGATGCGTTGACGCACGGTGTTGCGGTGAAGCCCCAGCGCTTCCGCCGTACGCACCGCGTTCTCGCCCTGGGCGTAGTAGGTCGCGAGCGTCTCGCGGGCGATGCGGTTCTGCTCGCCCGCGTCGGCCAGCGGGCCGAGCACCTCCCGGATCCAGATCCGGGTCGCGGCGGCATCCTTCAGCAGGAGGGCGACGAGGGCGATGTGCGGGTCGGCGTGGGACACCACTGCTGTGCCACGGTAGCGAGGGGAAGTCAAGGCCACCAGGCGGGCGGTGACAGCCTGCTCGTGCGAGCGCCGGAACCCGTCCCAGCCCGCACCGGTGTCGCCCAGGGCGAGGCGCACCCCGGGATGGGAGGCCACCAGGGCCGCGA
Organism: Microbacterium schleiferi; assembly: GCF_038150145.1. Lineage (GTDB taxonomy): Bacteria > Actinomycetota > Actinomycetes > Actinomycetales > Microbacteriaceae > Microbacterium > Microbacterium schleiferi_B. The sequence continues at coordinate 152,253 of NZ_JBBWSA010000004.1, read as the reverse complement.
TATCGGCGTATGACTGCTCCGTCATGACCGGAGCGGCGACCCACGCCCAGGCGGTGGATCGGTCGGCGGCGGCGACCAGCGGCGGCGCCGAGGAGTGGAGCAGCGCCGCGACCTTGCGGAGCAGCTGGTCGATTCCGCGCTGCTGATCCTGGTCGTCGGAGGAACTGTCGGTCCAAGCGACCAGGGCGACGTGCGTCTGCGTGAGGCTGTACCCGGTCTCCGACTCGAAACCACGCGCGGGGAGCGTGTCCCCGCGCAGCACCTTGAGGATGATGCCGGCGTTCAGGCTGGCGCGGTTGTTCCACCAGCGCCGCCGCTCCTGATCGTGGACGCTCGTCACGAACTGCAGAATCCAGTCGATGTAACGGTGCACGACGTCGGCGATGGCACGCACGACGTCGATGCGGATGCCGTCGGGGATGTCCAGACGTTCGATCTCGTCCATGCCCAGCCGCAGGAACATGCTCTGCCCGAGGTAGTAGGCCCGTGTGAGAGCGGCGAGGGGCACATCCCGCTGCGCCAGCCGGGCCGCGTACTCGACGGCAGCGGTGGTGGGTTGGAGGCTGTCCAGATCGATGTCGTTGGCCAGGATGTGGCAGATCGTGGTGACGTTTCCCTCGATGCTGGCTTGCAGCATTTCCACCAGGTGGGGGTCGCCGCCCAGGTCGGTGATCCGCGAGGCGAGCAGGTCGCGCATCTCCCGCACGATCTCGGGGATGCGCACATCGAGGTGCCGCGCGACGAGGGCGAGCAGCTCGCTGATATCGAACTCGGGTTCGGACGCTTTCACGCGGCGGCATCCTGGTGTGGGCGTCGCCGCGATCTCTCGACGTGCAGCGCTCGCTGTGCCGCGTTCACACCGCACATGCCGTGCACGCCGGGTCCGGGCGGCGTTGCCGCGGAACAGATGTAGGAGCCCGGCACTCCCGTGTCATAGGGGCGTGCGCTCAGGCGCGGACCCAGGGTGAACTGCAGGGGCGACTTCGCGCCGGTGAGGATGTCACCGCCGACGAAGTTGGGGTTCGTACGGCTCAGCTCGGTGGAGGTCACGACACGCATCGTATGGATGCGATCGCGGAAGCCGGGCGCGAACCGCTCGAACTGCGCGATGATCGCCTCGGTGGCGTCGCCGCGGAACCCGCCCGGCACGTGCGCGTACGCGTACACCGGGTGGATGTCTCCGGCGGATCGTTGCGGGTCGGCGACATACTGCTGTCCGACGAGCACGAAGGGGCGCTCGGGCATGCGGCCGGCGACGATCTCACGTTCGGCGGCCACGATCTCGGCTGCCGCACCGCCGAGATGCACGGTCCCGGCGCGGGAGACACCCTCGGCGAGCCAGGGCACACCGCCGTCGACGGCGAACTCGACCTTGAAGGCGGCGGGACCGGGACGGAAACGGGTGAAGGCGCGGCGGGAGCGTGCGGGCAGCGCGTCGCCGAGAATCCGGGCGACTTGGTGCGGATGCAGGTCGAACATCGCGATGTCGTGGGCGGGAAGTTCCCGTCGCTGCGTGATCATCCGACCGGTTTCGAAGGTGACACCGCGAGCGCGCAGACGCTCGATGACCGCCGAGGTCAGGGTGCCGGTGCCGCCGGCGACGACGGGCCAGCCGACGGCGTGACCGGCCGTGATGATGCCCGCACCGATGCCGGTGACCAGGGGGATGTCCAGGCGCTGGAAGGCATGTGCCGCGACGCCGAGGAAGAGTGCTCGGGTGCGTTCGCTGGCGAAGGCATGGGCAACCCAGGTGGGAGGCAGCGCCGCCACCGCCCCGAAACGGGCGAGCGTGAGCGGATGCCGCGGCATCCCGACCAGCGGCCGCATGATGTCTTCCGACAGTGCCGAGAACCGCCGTGACGGAGCGCCGAACAGTGCCGCCCACCGTCGCCCGTCGTCGCCGAGGTCCTCCGCGGTGCGGTCGATCGACTGGCTCAGCAGCGCGGCGTCGCCCCCGTCGAGCGGGTGCGCGCAGTCGATCTCGGCGCGGGCCCACGTGACACCAGGAAGGTCCAGCCCCGTCAGGTACGGGGAGCCGGCCGCCATCGGATGCACCGCGGCGCAGTGGTCTTGTACGAGCCCCGGCAGGAGGGGCGCGCTGTTGCGAGCCCCTCCGCCGAGTTCATCGGATGCCTCGATGACATGCACCTGGACACCGGCGGCGGACAGTTCGGCGGCCGCAGCCAGCCCGTTCGGTCCGCTGCCGACGACGACGGCGCGTGTCACCGGGGGACCTTCCGCGTTCGTGACGAGGCGACGGTGCGCAGGTCGTTCGTGACGGCAGTGTCGGAGCCTCCGGGAGAGGCCTTCCAGAACACGTCGAGCGGGATCGGACCATCCGGCAGCCAGGGCTGGGCGGCGACGGCATCCGCGACACGCCACCGGCCACGTTCGATCACGCCGAGAGCTGCATCGACCACCTTGTACTCCTGCGTCGCCTTGTGAATGGGTTGCGATTCCACCCAGACCACCACGAACTCCCCCGGCGCGAAGTGACAACGCGCCTGGAGTGCCCGGATGAGGTCTTCATTGTGCAGGTGTCCGTCGCCGAAGTTGAAGCCGATGACCGAGTTGCAGGCGAACTCCGCTTCCCGGATGGTGCGGGTCTCCAGGTCGGGCAGTGACCGGTAGAGCACCGAGAACAGGCCCCGGCCCTGGCTGTGCATCGACCGCCAGGCGAGCGTCTGCTGCATCGTGATCTCGGCCACCTCCGCCGGGTAGCCCATCTGCTGGAGCTGGTCGACCTGGTTGCGGGTGGGGCGCACGACGGCGTTGAGCTTCGCTTCAGCGCCCGGGGTGAAGGTCCACAGTGCCGAGGCCCAGTTGCCGGCGTACTGCCGCATCGACGGCAGGAACGACACCTTGTCGGGGCGCAGGTTGCCCAGCACCGGGAAGAAGATCAGCGCCGCGATGACGGCGGCGAGAACCCAGCCGGTGGAGATGTCGGTCAGGGCGTAGCCATCCCAGCCGGGGAAACCGAGGAAAAGGAAGATCGCTCCGTAGCAGAAGAGCAGGTTCCACTCCAACGGCACCGCGAGGGGGAAGGTCGAGACGATGAACAGGTGGAACCCGACGATCAGGACGACGCACGCCAGCGTCAGCCAGATGTTCTGCGAGAACAGCAGCACCAGCGGAGCGACGATCTCGACAGTGGTACCCATGACGTGCGCCATGAAGTGCGCGAACCGCGACGGCCGAATGTCTTCGGGGAAGCTTCGGTACATCGAGCGCTTGAACCACCGCGGCGGCCAGAAGGGAGTGTTGCTGAGCATCGGGGGGATGACGTTGACGAAGTGTCGACCGAGCTTGGAGACGCCCGCGCCGACCCACACCACGACGATGAGCAGCTTGAGCGCGATGATCATGTCGATGAACGGCAGCGCCACGAAGAACACCAGGGCTGGCAGGTACTGCTCGATCCGGGCGGCGATCGCGACGGTCTTGTCACGCAAGCCCGCGAGGATGAGGAACACGATGGCGGCGATGACCGGTGCCGGCTGCACGAGGCCGCTGGTGTTACCCGGGAGAGCGACGGCCAGCGAGGTCGAGACCGCGCCGGGAAGAACCAGGGCGAGGGTCAGGGAGACGAGCAGACCCAGGTAGAGCACCACATCGAACACCGTGCGGGTGTCGCCTGCGGTGCCGGGAACCCAGCTCCACGGGCGCAGCCGGATCGTCCCGGGGCGGGCCCAGAACAGGATGCCGCCGGTCATCGGCTTGAACTTGCCGGCGATCGGACCCCACGAGCCGGCAAGGCCGATCGCCTCGAGCAGCATGGTCCACACGATGGCCTTCTGATACACGATCGGCTGGTTCCACCACTGGTCCACCTGCCAGAACCATCCGACACCGCTGGTCGCGGTGATGATGAATGCGCCGACGAGAAGCCACAGCAGGGTGACTTTCAGGACGTAGGTCGTCGCGATGATGCGCGGTGACCCAAAGCCGTAATCGACCCAGTGCAGGGCGAGCGCTTTGACGCGTTCCCGCAGGGGGAGATGCAGGAAGGTCTGCGTATCGACGGGAGGAAAGTCTCCGGTGGTGAATCCCATGACAGCTCCTTTGGTGATGGGGTGGCGGTGAGCGCGCGTGCGCTCGGTCGTCGTCGACGCGGCGCCGACGCGACAGCTGGGGTGGTGTGGGTTACGCCGCGGGCGGCGGGTTGTCAGCGAGTGCGCGACGCATGGCCGGCTTGTCGACCTTCCCGACCGGGTTGCGCAGCAGAGCCTCGACGATGTGGATCTCGGCGGGGATCTTGATCTTGGTCAGGCCGGATCGGCAGTGTTCGGTCAGCTCGTCGGTGGTGACCTCGCTGTCGGGGTGCACGACGACATGGGCGATGGGGACTTCGCCGTAGACCGGGTGGGGTCGACCGACGACGGCCGACTCGAGCACGGCCGGGTGGGCGCCGAGATACGACTCGATCTCCTTGGGGTAGAGGTTCTCGCCCCCGCGGATGATCATGTCCTTGCTGCGGTCGACCAGGGTGAGGTAGGCATCCTCGTCGAGGAACCCGATGTCTCCCGTGCGCAGCCAGCCGTCGCGCAACGCTTCGGCGGTCGCTTCCGGCCGGCCGAGGTAGCCGCGCATGACGGTGGGGCCCGCGATGGCCACCTCGCCGAGGGTGCCGGGAGGGACCAGGGCGCCGTTTTCGTCGAGGATGACGATCTGCTGGCGGGGCAGGGCCCGCCCGACGGTCCCCGGCTTGCGCACACCCCACAGGGGGTTGCAGGAGGAGGCGCAGGTGGCTTCCGTCAGTCCGTAGCCTTCGATGATCGGGATGCCGAGCCGCTCCTCCGAGAGGGCGAGCAGCTCGCTGGTCGCCGGTGCGGCACCGCAGATGGCGAACCGCAGCGCGGTACCGTGCGGCATCCGTTCGGCCGGGAGTTCAGCCAGCCGCGCGAAGATCGCCGGAACGGCAGAGAAGTACGTCGGCCGGTAGTGCTCGATCGCGGCCAGGAAGGTGTCGGGTGCGAACCGTTCGAGGATCGACACGCTGCCCCCGGCGCTGATCGGTGCGAGGAAGCTCACGCACAGCGAGTTGACGTGGAACAGCGGCAGCACGAGCAGTGCCTGGTCATTGACCCCCATGCCGACGTGCGTGACGAGGGAGGATGCCATGGCGCTGAGGTTCGCGTGATCGAGCATCACACCCTTGGGCTGCCCCGTGGAGCCGCTGGTGTAGACCAGCAGGGCGATCGCATCGGGCCGGATGTCGGGGGTGGTGATCTCCGCCGCGGGCGTGGTTACGAACTCGCTCGGGCGCAGCTGGGGCAGGTCGTGCGCGGGGGCGTCGGCGGCGATCAGCAGAGCAGCACCGGAGTCGGAGAGCTGATAGGCGAGCTCGCGTGCGGTGAAGGTGGGGTTGATGGGGGTGACAGCGGCGCCGATACGCCAGGCGGCGAGCATCGCGACGAGCAGGGGGACGGAGTTGGGCAGCATGATCGCGATAACATCGCCGGCCCGGATGCCGAGAGTGCTCAACTGCTCCGCGCAGGCCGCTGCCCGGCGCTCGAGGGCGAGGTAGGTCAGCTGGACGTTGCTGTCGCGCACGCACGGTGCGAAGGAGCCCGCGGAGGGGCTCGTCCAGGGCAGATGCGTCAGGTCCGCGGCAGCATTCCTGCCCGCCTGGGTCTGCGTCACCCGGATGTTCGTATCGGTGCCAGACATCGTCACTCCACTTCTGCGCCCGCCGTCAGGGGGCGCACGACTTCTCTGTCGTCGAGTGCGGCGTGGTGCCGCCGCGCTGGACCCACGCTAGAAACCCGGATCGCGGGAGGCAGTGTTCGAGATGATGAACTTCCGGACCGCGTATGTGCACTCTGCATCGCGGTGACCCGAGGGGGATGTGCGCGAGAGGCGGGTGTCGGGGGGTGGCGTCCACGAAGTGTTACCGGTAACATTTCGAAGCGAACCCGGCTCGGCGCAGAGAGGCGCGACCGACAAGGGTGTCACGGGAGGAGTCATCCATGTCGGACCTCGAGGCCGCGATCGCGGCGGTACGTGCCGATGTCGCACGACTGCACGCCGAGTTGGTGCGCTACGGGCTGATCGTCTGGACAGGCGGCAACGTCTCCGGTCGCGTCCCCGGAGCCGACCTGTTCGTCATCAAGCCCTCGGGTGTCTCGTACGACGACCTCACCCCCGAGAACATGATCCTCTGCGACCTCGACGGCAACGTCGTTCCCGGCAGCGAGGGCAGTGACCGCTCGCCCTCCAGCGACACCGCCGCCCACGCCTACGTCTACCGTCACATGCCCGAGGTCGGCGGGGTCGTCCACACCCACTCGACCTACGCCGTCGCCTGGGCGGCGCGCGGTGAAGAGATCCCCTGCGTCATCACGGCGATGGCCGACGAGTTCGGCGGCCCGATTCCGGTCGGCCCGTTCGCGATCATCGGCGACGACTCGATCGGACGGGGCATCGTCGATACGCTGCACGGTCACCGCTCCCGGGGGGTTCTCATGCAGAACCACGGCCCTTTCACGATCGGCTCCAGCGCGAAGGATGCCGTGAAGGCCGCCGTCATGCTCGAAGATGTCGCCCGAACTGTGCACATCGCGAAGCAGGCAGGGCCGGTCATCCCGATTCCCCAAGAGGCGATCGACAGCCTCTACAACCGCTACCAGAACGTGTACGGCCAGTCGACGGACGACCGCCGATGAGCGCGCTGAGCACCGACGAGGCCCGCGAAGCGATCGTGCGTGGGCGCGCGAGCCTGGGCATCGAGCTCGGTTCCACCCGCATCAAAGCCTGCCTCGTCGACGAGAGCGGACGGGTGCTCGCGGTCGGCAGCCACGAGTGGGAGAACAGCTACGTCGATCGGGTGTGGACCTACTCCCTCGATGAGGTGTGGGCAGGCATCCAGTCTGCGTATGCGGCGCTCGGCATCCGGGTGAAGCACGCTTACGGGATCGCGATCGAGTCCCTCGCGAGCATCGGCATCTCGGCCATGATGCACGGCTACCTGGCCTTCGACGCGCAGGACCAGGTGCTCGTGCCGTTCCGCACCTGGCGCAACACCAGCACGGGCGCTGCTGCCAGCGAGCTCAGCGCCCTGTTCGGTGTGAACATCCCGCTCCGCTGGTCGATCGCGCACTACCGCCAGGCGATGCTGGATGCTGAGCCGCATGTCGGCGCGATCGACCATCTCACGACGCTTGCTGGATACGTACACACCGCCCTGACCGGCCGCCGCGTACTCGGGGTCGGCGACGCGTCGGGCATGTTCCCCATTGATCCGGCCACCGGTAGCTACGACGCCGACCTCGTGGCGCGGTTCGATGCCCTCGCCGCGGATGCCGCGCCACGCCCCCTGCTCGATGTGCTTCCCACCGTCCTGCCTGCCGGCGCCGAGGCGGGGGAGCTCACCGCCGAGGGCGCGGCCCTGCTCGACCCGACCGGAGCGCTCAGGCCCGGCGCGCTGTTCTGCCCGCCCGAAGGTGATGCCGGTACCGGCATGGTCGCGACCAACGCGGTCGCCCCTCGCACCGGAAACGTCAGCGCGGGCACGAGCATCTTCGCGATGATCGTGCTCGAGCGTCCCCTTGCCCGGGCGCACGACGAGCTCGATATTGTCACGACTCCCGCCGGTGACCCCGTCGCGATGGTGCACTGCAACAACGGCGCCTCGGAGCTTGCTGCTTGGGTGGGCGTCTTCCAGCGCTTCGCGGACCTCATCGGCTCCCCGCTGCCGCCCGACGCGGTGTACGAAGCCCTGTTCACCGAGGCGCTCACCGCCGCACCGGATGCCGGCGGCATCCTGTCGTACAACCACCTCTCCGGAGAGCCCATCGCGGGCCTCGATGAGGGGCGACCCCTGGTCATCCGCACCCCCGACAGCCAGCTCACGCTGGCGAACTTCCTGCGATCGCAGCTGGCCGGGGTGTTCGCGACGCTGAGCCTCGGGATGCAGGTGCTCGATGATGAGGGCGTCGAGGTCGACCGGATGCTCGCGCACGGCGGGATCTTCCGCACCGCGGGTGTCGCGCAGCGGGTGCTCGCGGCAGCGCTCGATACCGCCGTGTCGGTCGAGCGGCATGCCTCGGAGGGTGGAGCGTGGGGTATCGCGGTGCTTGCCGCGTATTCCGCAGCCCGCCACGCGGGTGCCACTGATGCCTCGCTCGCGGCGTACCTCGACGCCGTCGCGTTCGCCGACGCCGAGTTCGCGACGGTCGTTCCCGACCCCGCTGAGGTTGCTGGCTACACCTCCTACCTCGACCGTTACCGCGCGGGCCTTGCCGCTGAGCGCGCCGCCGTCACCGCCCTCTAGTTCCCCACCCCTCATCGAAGAAGGACCCCCATGACTTCTCTCAACACCTTCGCGACCCGCGAAGTCTGGTTCGTCACCGGCAGCCAGAACCTCTACGGCGAAGAGACCCTCCGACAGGTCGCCGAGCAGTCCCAGGCCGTCGCCGCCGGGCTGTCCGAGTTGCCCATCCGGGTCGTCTGGAAGCCCGTGCTGAAGGATGCCGACAGCATCCGCCGCCTCGCCCTCGACGTGAACGCCCGCGACGAGGTCATCGGGCTCATCGCGTGGATGCACACTTTCAGCCCAGCCAAGATGTGGATCGGCGGTCTCGACGCCCTGCAGAAGCCGCTGTTGCACCTGCACACGCAGGCCAACGTCGAACTGCCGTGGAGCGAGATCGACTTCGACTTCATGAACCTGAACCAGGCAGCCCACGGCGACCGGGAGTTCGGGTACATCCAGACCCGCCTGGGTGTTCCTCGCAAGACCGTCGTCGGGCACGTGTCGAACCCGGCAGTTCGCGACCAGATCGAGACATGGCAGCGCGCCGCTGCGGGCCTTGCCGCGATGCGCTCCCTGAAGCTCGCCCGCTTCGGTGACAACATGCGCTACGTCGCCGTAACCGAGGGCGACAAGACCGAGGCCGAGATCCGGTTCGGGGTGCAGGTCAACACCTGGGGCGTCAACGAGCTCGCAGATGCTGTCGCTGCGGCATCCGACGCGCAGATCGATGCACTCATCGACGAGTACGAAGAGCTGTACGAGATCGTTCCTGAGCTGCGTCGCGGCGGTGAGCGCCACCAGTCACTGCGCGACGGAGCGGCGATCGAGGTCGGGCTGCGCTCGTTCCTCGAGGCCGGCGGGTTCGGTGCCTTCACGACGAGCTTCGAAGATCTCGGCGCGCTCAAGCAACTGCCCGGCCTTGCCGTGCAGCGACTCATGGCCGAGGGGTACGGGTTCGGCGCCGAGGGCGACTGGAAGACCGCGATCCTCGTGCACGTCGCGAACGTCATGGGTGAGGGACTGCCCGGCGGTGCGAGCCTCATGGAGGACTACACCTACGACCTCGTGCCCGGAGACGAGAAGATCCTCGGCGCTCACATGCTCGAGGTCGCGCCCACCCTCTCCAGTGCCAAGGCGACTCTCGAGATCCACCCGCTCGGCATCGGCGGCAAGGATGACCCGGTCCGCCTGGTCTTCACCGCCGACCCTGGCCCCGCGGTCGTTGTCGCGATGAGCGACATGCGCGACCGGTTCCGCCTGGTTGCCAATGTCGTCGAGAACGTTTCTGCTCCCGACCTGCCGAAGCTCCCGGTGGGACGGGCGATCTGGAAGCCGGCGCCTGACTTCGCGACATCCGCGGCCTGCTGGCTGACGGCGGGGGCAGCTCACCACACCGTCATGTCGACGGCCGTCGGCATCGACGTCTTCCGCGACTTCGCCGAGCTCGCCGAGACCGAGCTGCTCGTGATCGATGAAGACACCACGGTCCGTGGCTTCCAGAAAGAGGTCCGCTGGAACCAGGCGTACTACCGCCTGGCGCAGGGTCTGTGACTCACCCTTCATCCGCGGTCAGGCAGACTGGCGATATGAACGATGAGTCTTCGGCCGTGATCCCGGCATCCGGAACGCAGTACACGATCACCGCTGGTGACTACGAGGCCACGATCGCAAGCGTCGGCGCAACCGTTCGGACCCTCACGTACCGTGGCCGGGACCTTGTCGTCCCGTTCGAGCCCGACATCGTGCGACCCGCCTTCCGCGGTGCCACGCTTGCGCCCTGGCCCAACCGCATCGTCGATGGACGGTACGTGTTCCGGGGACGTTCGTACGAGGTGGCTCTCACCGAACCCGGGCGCGGTCAGGCCCTCCACGGTCTCGCATCCTGGCTGGACTTCACGCCCGTCGAGACGGCGGAGAGCTGGGTCACTCTCGGAGCCACGATCGAACCGCAGCAGGGGTATCCCTGGCGTATCCGTGTCGAGACGACGTTCGCGATCGGTGCGGATGGCCTTACCCAGCGGGTGAAGGCGACCAATCTGAGTCACGACTTCGCGCCGTGGGGTACCGGTCCGCATCCGTATCTTGTCGCCCCGGGTGCCCTGGATGACTGGACCTTCACGCTTCCGGCGTCCCAGGTGCTCACGGTCACCCCCGACCGGCTCTCACCGGTCGGACTTCAGTCGGTGACTGCGGATGCCGAACGCTTCGATTTCCGTGAACCGCGGACCCTCGGCGCTGTCATGATCGATCACGCCTACACGGATCTTGTGCGCGACCGCGATGGGCTCGTGACAGCCCGGGTGACCGATGCCCAGGGTGCGGGCGCTTCGATCACGTGGGACTCGCGGTGCCCCTGGGTTCAGATCCACACGGCCGACCGGCCTGGCGGGCCGGCGGCTCCCGGGCACCGAGCGGGGCTCGCCGTCGAACCGATGACGTGTGCCCCCGACGCCTTCAACGACGAGAGCTACCCGTTCGACACGGGGCTCGCCGTGATCGCGCCGGGAGACGCCCACAAGGCGTCGTGGCGGATCGCTGCGCTTTCCTGAGAGTTAGCTGGAAGCGCAGGCCGCTTTCGCTCTAGGCTGTGGCCATGCTCGCAACTTCCATCACCGACCAGGCCAGTGTGTCCACCCTGTGGACGACGTCGCTCATCGGTCTTGCCATCTACGTCGTGGTCGCCATCGCTCTGTGGCGAGTCTTCTCGAAGGCGGGGTGGCCCGGCATCCTGGCGATCATCCCGATCGTGAACATGTTCATCCTCGTGAAGATTGCCGGATACTCCGCCTGGCTCGGTCTGCTGTACTTCGTGCCCATCGCCAACCTGGTGCTCGCAATCATCGTGGCGATCAAGGTTGGGGAGAAGTTCGGCAAGGGAGGCGCCTTCTCATTCTTCCTGCTGTTCCTGTTCCCATTCATTGGGTACCTGATCCTCGGTTTCGGCGACGCCCAGTACACCAAGCGCGCCTGAGTCCGATCCCACCACCCTTGCGGGCGCCGGCCACGGGTCGGCGCCCGCTCTCATGCCCCGATACCCTCTACCCAGGAGGTTGCGGATGGGCAGGACGGCCGATGCGATCGCCGAGGGCGTCATCATCGCCACCGCGGCGGCGCGCCTCAGCATCCGCAACCGGATTCTCGTCGACGCGATTCGCAACGACAGCGTCTTCTCGGTCGATGCCGTGAAGCCGTTCGCGCGGCAGACTCTCGAAGCGCTCGCCGACGAGCAGTCGGCAGCTGCAGATCGCGCCCGGGCCGACTGGCGTCGTGCGTGGGGGAAGCAGTCCGACCCGAGTGGGACTCACGATTATCGCGGGCGTGATTCCCGAAACCTGAGACGGCGTGCTCGGCAGTACACGGGGGTTGCCAAGGAACTCCGTGAGCGGGCGACCGACGATGCGGCACTCGAGCAGCTGATCGAGCAAGCACGCGATGCCGCGTGGGGTGATGTCGAATCGAACCTCGAGCGACGCCTGATCGTCGAGGCGATGCGGCCGGATCTCGACCCCGACTATGCGTCGATGCGCGCAGCGCGGATGCAATCGATCAGGCTCATCGACCTGCCTCGCCTCGCCTCTCACCAGCGCCGACTGAGCACCCCGGCGGCGTCGGCGCCGATCGTCGATGTCGAGGATGCCGGTCACGCTCCCGACGCTGATGAGGCCGGCGGCGAGTGAACCGCGGTAGGGCCGCCGACGATTCGCCGTGCAGGGCACTCGTGGGGTAATCTGGACGCTGGTTTGCTCGCGGAAACGCGAGGACCATGCGCCCGTAGCTCAATGGATAGAGCATCTGACTACGGATCAGAAGGTTGGGGGTTCGAGTCCCTCCGGGCGCGCACTGTGTTGAGACAGTGATGAGGTCCCTGAGCCCTGTGGCTCGGGGACCTTTTCGTTTCAGCGCGCGCTCACCGTGCGAAAGCCAGCGAACTGACCCTGCCAGATGTTGACGCGCCACGTGCCATCGGCATCCGGTTCCTCGTCGCCCCAGGGGTACTTCTTGTCCTCGAGCCCGCCCCGGGCCGCGTACTCCCACTCAGCCTCGGTCGGCAGGCGCCGCCCCGCCCATTCGCAGTACGCCATGGCGTCGTTCCAGGAGACGTGCACGACAGGGTGATCGCCGAGCCCGTCGATCGACGAGTGCGCTCCGCCCGGATGCCGCCAGTCGGCCCCGCGAACTCCGAACCACCAGGGGGTCGCGGTGGGCTGCCCCATGATGTCGCTCTCGGGAGCCTGCAGCGCCAGATGGAAGACGGCGGAGAACCCGAAGGTTTCGGCCTCCGTGAGATAGCCGGTGTCATCGACGAATCGCGCGAAATCGTCGTTCGTGACGCTCGTCGTGTCGATCTCGAACGCGCTGATCGAGACGTCGTGGCTCGGGGTCTCGCCGTCACCGACATTGGCGTCGCCGGAAGAGTCGCCCATGACGAAGCGGCCCGCGGGGATCTGCGCTTGGGGGATGCGGTGACGCGCACCCGACGAGGAGGAAGCGGCGGCGGCGGCGACCGGTGCCGTCCCGAGCGTCAGGAACTGCGATCGTCCCGGAGCGCCGCACGTGCACTCTGGTCCACATCCTCCCGCGGTTCTGCGTCGACATCCATGCGATCCTCCTCCAGCAGGCTACTGCGGCAACCGGGGCACCCACGCTCGATAGTGTTGTCTCACTCTCACCGGGAAGAGCGAGGAAGCGGATGCCTGGTCCGATGCCCCTGGACGGTGTCGTCGTCGCCGACCTCAGTCGCGTGCTGGCCGGGCCGCTGGCGGCATCCACCCTCGCTGACCTCGGTGCCGATGTGATCAAGGTGGAGCGTGCCGGGTCGGGCGATGACACGCGGCGGTGGGGTCCGCCGTGGACCGAGAACTCCTCGTCGTACTTCGAGTCAGCCAATCGGGGGAAGCGCTCCATCGCGCTCGACTTCGGTGACCCCGCCGATCTCGAACTGGCACACCGTCTCGTGTCACGGGCCGACGTTGTCATCGAGAACTTCCTGCCCGGCACTCTCGACCGCTTCGGGCTCGACTACGAGAGTGTGCATGCACGCAACCCCGGCGTGGTCTATGCCTCGATCACGGGTTTCGGGAGTCAGGCCGGTTCCCACGACGCGGGATACGACTTTCTCGTTCAGGCTGTGGGCGGGCTCATGGACATCACGGGCCCGCCCGGTTCCCCCTCCAAGGTCGGTGTCGCGATCGTCGATGTGCTGACGGCGAAGGATGCCACGGTCGCCATCCTCGCCGCCCTCTACGAGCGGGCACGCAGCGGGCTCGGCCAGCACGTCGAGGTTGCGCTCCTGTCGAGTCTGCTGGCGGCGCTCGTGAACCAGGGCTCGGGGTATCTTGCGACAGGCAGGTCGCCGCACTCGCTCGGCAATCGGCATCCGTCGATCGCGCCGTATGAGGCGCTCGAGACCGGCGAGGGAACACTTGCGCTCGCCGTGGGGAACGACGCGCAGTTCGCGCGGCTGTGCGAGATCGTCGGTGATCCCGACCTTGCCGGTGATCCCCGCTTCTCCACCAATGCGCAGCGCGTCGCCCACCGCGATGAGCTGGCTGCAGCCCTCGAAGCTCGGCTGCACGGCGACGCCGCGGCCTCGTGGGCGGCGCGACTGATGGATGCCGGGGTGCCCGCGGGCACGATCGGAAGCGTCGCCGACGGCTTCCTCCTGGCAGAACGTCTCGGCCTGGACCCGCGGGTCCCGGTCGCGGGTGGCATCGACCAGATCCGGTCTCCGCTGCGGCTCGAGCGGACACCGATCGGCCGGTACGAGCGCCCGCCGCGGCTTGACGAGCACCGCGACGAGATTCGCCGCTGGCTTGCCGCCGGCCCCGATCCGATCGGTCACGCGAGTGACCTGCCCGAAGGAGAAGCCCGTGGCATCCATGGATGACGTGATCGACGTCGCCGACATCGGCGCCCTGCTCAGCGAGGACGAGCGTGCCACGCGCGATGCCGTCCGCGCGTTCGTGGAGCGGCGCGTGAGCCCGTTCGTTGTCGATTGGTTTGAGCGGGGCGAGATCGATGATCTGCGCGGGCTCGCCAAAGACCTCGGACAGCTCGGGGTCCTCGGCATGCATCTCGAGGGGTACGGGTGTGCCGGAATGTCGGCCACCGAGTATGGCCTGGCATGCCTCGAGCTCGAAGCCGCCGATTCCGGCATCCGTTCGCTCGTGTCGGTGCAGGGGTCGCTGGCGATGTACGCGATCTGGCGCTGGGGGAGTGAGGAACACAAGCAGCGCTGGCTTCCCGGTATGGCTGCCGGTGACCTGATCGGATGCTTCGGTCTGACCGAACCGGATGCCGGCTCCGACCCCGCGAGCATGCGAACGCGAGCTCGCCGCGATGGCGAGGACTGGGTGCTCGAGGGCCGCAAGATGTGGATCACGAACGGGTCGGTCGCCGATGTCGCGATCGTCTGGGCGAACACCGATGGTGGCATCCGGGGGTTTGTCGTTCCGACGGACTCGGCGGGATTCTCGGCTCCCCAGATCCACCACAAGCTGTCGCTTCGGGCATCCGTGACCTCGGAACTCGTGCTCGATGCGGTGCGCCTGCCCGCGGATGCCGTGCTCCCCGAGGTGGTCGGGCTTCGCGGTCCGCTCAGCTGCCTCAACGAGGCGCGATACGGCATCACCTGGGGCGCGCTCGGTGCTGCGCGGTCGGCGCTCACGGCTGCCCTGACGTACGCGGGGGAGCGGATGCAGTTCGGCAAACCGATCGCGGCGTTCCAACTCACGCAGCAGAAACTCGTCGACGCCGTCGTCGAGTATGAGAAGGGACTGCTGCTCGCGCTCCATCTCGGACGTCGCAAGGATGCCGGCACGCTGACCCCGCAGCAGGTGAGCCTCGGCAAACTCAACAATGTGCGGGAGGCGCTGGAGATTTGCCGCACCGCCCGCACGATCCTCGGCGCAAACGGGATCTCGCTCGAGTACCCCGTCATCCGTCACGCCGCGAACCTTGAGTCGGTTCTGACCTACGAGGGCACCGTCGAGATGCACACGCTCGTCCTCGGCCAGGCGATCACGGGCATCCCCGCCTTCCGCTGAGCGCAGGATCCTGTTCGCCCAGAGCGAGGCATTTGCGCGCTCTGATATCTGGCACTCGGACGTTGAGAGTGCTAATCTGAACTCAGTTGAGTCGAGGTGACTCAACTTCTAGAACTCGGTCGGATGCCGCATCCGACCCCGCTCATAAAGGAGACGAGATGGCAACCTATGACCCGCTCCGCGAGATGGAGCGATTCGCGAACGCACTCTTCGACGGCAACCGCCGCGGACCGCGTCAGATGCCGATGGACCTCTACCGTGACGGCGACCACTACGTGCTCTCCGCCGACCTTCCGGGGATCGACCCCGGTTCGGTCGACGTGGATGTCGACGGCCAGCTGCTCACGATCCGCGCCGAGCGCACGCTCACCTCGCAGGAGGGCGTCAAGTGGATCACGCGTGAGCGTGAGGCCGGCAGCTTCCTGCGCCAGCTGAGCCTCGGGCAGGGGATCGACACCGAGGGCATCGCTGCCAGCTACGCGCACGGCGTGCTGACGGTCACGATTCCGGTGAGCCCGAAGGCCCAGCCGCGCAAGATCGACATCGCAACCGAGGCCCCGGCGACGATCACGGTCGACGAGTCCCACAGTGAAATCCAGGAGGCTGGCGCCAGCGCCTGACCTACTCTCCAGAAGCCCCCGGCCCGACAATGGACCGGGGGCTTCTGCCTGCTCGCGCGCGGCGGGACGAGTAGTCGCCGCGTCTAGGCTGAAGTGCGTGTCGACGACGACTCGTTTCCCCAGACAAGACTCCCGCAGTGAGATCACGGCTCCGGTCGAACTCACCCTTCCCGATGGTCGCCTGAACCCCGCCGCGGTCGGCTGGGCGCGCTCCCCACTCATCCGGACTGACGGGATCGGGCCGCGGCGGTCCTGGGGGCGGAACAAGCGGTGGGAGTACTGGAACGTCATGACGCCGCGATTCATCGTGGGCATCACGGTCTCCGCCATCGACTACGCCGCTGTGCACGAGGTCTGGGTGTTCGATCGGGAGACGAGCGAGGCCGTCCACCGTGCCGCCACCGTCGTTCCCGCACGCGGCGTGAGCCTGCCCGGGTCGCTCGGGTTGGGGCCCGCTTCGGCACGCGCCAAGAATCTTCGGATCGACATCGTTGACGACGCTCGCGGAGCCCGGATGCACGTCGAGGTGCCGCGCGCCGTCATCGATGTGTTTGCCGAGAAGCCTGCCGGGCACGAGAGTCTCGCCGTCGTCGTGCCGTGGACCGACCGTCGATTCCAATACACGGTCAAGGATGTCGCGCGTCCCGCGACCGGCATGATCACCGTTGATGGCGAGGTGTACGACCTGCCGACGGGGGAGTCGTGGGCGGTACTCGACCACGGCCGCGGGCGATGGCCGTACGACATCACCTGGAACTGGGGCGCGGGGTCTGGCCGCTACGAGGGCAGCGTGATCGGCATCCAGGTCGGCGGGAAGTGGACCGACCGCACCGGCGCTACCGAAAACGCGTTCTTCGTTGACGGTCGGATGCGCAAGATCCACGACGATCTGGCGTGGGACTACGACCAGGCGGACTTCCTGCGTCCGTGGTCAGTGCGCGGCGGCGGTCTGGACGCGCGATTCGTGCCGTTCTATGACCGTGTCGCGCGAACGAACCTGGGCATCATCGCGGCGGCGACCGACCAGTGCTTCGGCGCGTGGTCAGGCACTTTCACGACGGTCAGCGGCGAGGTTATCCCGTTCGAGGGCATCGAGGGATGGGCGGAGCACGTCCACAACCGGTGGTAGCGGCTCCCCCCGGATGCCGGCGTCAGCGGGAGTCCGGGCGCGGCTGACGCAGCTTCGCGGTGAGCGTGCGCAGCTGTTCGAGCTCGGCGTCGCTCAGGGTCGACATCCGTTCGGCGATGGCCCTGCCGTGGGCTGAGGCGACCTTGCGGAACAGGCTCGCGCCCCGATCTGTTGCGGTGACAACTGCGCCGCGGCCATCGTCAGGGTCTGAACACTTCGTCAGCAGCCCCGAGACGACCATCCGGTCGACCAGGCGCGAAACGCTCGGCTGGCTGATCAGCATGTTGGATGTCACATCGCGCAGGCGCGCCGACATCCCCGGCGCGCGGGTGACGGTGAGCAGGACGTCGTACTCGCCCTGCGTCAGTTCGCCGACGATGAAGTCGCCACTGATCTCGGCGAGCACTTCGTGTTGCGCGCGGAACAGACTCTCCCAGGCGTCGATCGCCAGTCGCCGGTCCGTCATGCACACCAGAGTACGACCATGGCGACACCCCTAGGCTGATCTCATGTCAGCCCGGATCCTGCTGCACCGGACCGTCGGCGCCGTCGCGACGCTCGCCATCGCCCTGGTCGCGATCGTCGCCTGCTCGGTGAGTGTGTCGTTCGGGGACGAGGCCGCGGCGGTATCGACCGACGTCGACGACTTCGTCTTCGAGAGCATGGATGCCGATTACACGCTCGGCCGTGCGGAAGACGGCACCAGCACGATGACGGTCGTGGAGACGTTCGTCGCGATCTTCCCCGAGTACGACCAGAACCGGGGGATGCGCCGCATCCTGCCCGATTCGTACCTGGGCGCGCCGCTGCACCCCCAGCTCGTGTCGATCACCGACGCCGACGGGGCCCCGAGGCCCGCCGAGGTCGAGAGCGAGGATGGCGTCTACGCCATGACCTCGCGTGCTGACGACTACGTCCACGGTGCGCAGGCCTACGTCTTCACCTACACGCTCGAGAACGTCGCCCGCTTCTTCGATGACACCGGCGTGGACGAACTGTATTGGAACGTCAACGGCGTCGACTGGGCCCAGCCCTTCGGATCGGTCTCGGCTACGCTGCACGTTCCGACCGAGCTCGCACCCGCGCTCACGGGGGCGGAGTCCTGTTACGTCGGTGCGGCAGGCGCTACCGACCAGTGCCCGATCGCCTCGACGACGGATGCCGCCGGCGCCGTGACGGTCACGGCATCCGCCACCGACCTGCAGCCGTACGAGACAGTCACGATCTCCGTCGCCTTTGACGTCGACACCTTCATGTCGTTCGACAGCTCCTATGTCGCCTCGCCGTTCGGGTGGCTGCAGGCTCTCGCTTTTCTCGGTGTCATCGGGTCGCTCGTGTGGGCGATCGTGTTCCGGGTCAGGATGCTGCGCGACGAGCCCGGACGACCGACGATCATCGCCGAGTACGCACCGCCGCCGCGCATTGATGCACTCGAGAGCGCGGTGCTGCTCGGCAAGACGACGAAGGCGATTCCTGCGGAGGTGCTCGAACAGGCGGTGGTCGGCAGCATCCGGATCGAGGAAGCGGGCCGCAAGCTCTTCGGCGGCCTGAAGCTCAAGGCGGTGCTGGTGGATCCGGCCCGCGCCGACGGTGACGGACTCCTGCTGCTGCAGGGGCTGTTCCCCACCATGGTGCCCGGAGATGAGTATGAGTTCGGGTCCAATGACACGCGACTCTCGTCGGCTGCGCGCCGCATCATCAAGGCGGCGGAGCGAGAGCTTGACACGCGCGGGCTTCGTCGCCGGGTTCCCCGTGGCTCGCGGTTCTGGCCGATGCTCGGGGCGATCGTGTTCGGCATCCTGACGATCGTGTTCGGGTTCCTCGCGCTTGGTGCGTACGTCGACGCCACCATCCCCGTGCTCCTGATGATTCCGGCTTTCGTGATGATCTTCGTGGTCGCCGGCCTCGTTTCCCGTAAGCCGCTCACGGCCGCCGGTGCCGAGACCCGCGATCACCTGAAGGGCCTGCAGGTCTTCATCGAGTGGGCCGAGGCCGACCGGATCCGAATGCTGCAGTCGCCGCAGGGCGCCGAGCGGATCGCGCTCGACGACAGCGGTGCGCGTGTGGATCCCGCGAACCCCCGCCAGATGCTGCGGATCTACGAGACGCTGCTGCCCTACGCCGTGGTGTTCGGCCAAGAAGAGGAATGGGCCGAACACCTCGCTGTGCTCTACGACCAGACCGGCGTCCCCGGCTGGTATGTCGGCACGGCGGGATTCAACGCTGCTGCCTTCTCCTCAGGGATCTCGACCCTCTCGACCACCACCACGTCGTCCACCTCGGGCGGCTCCAGCGGCGGCGGAAGCGCCGGCGGCGGTGGCGGGGGTGGTGGCGGTGGCGGGGTCTGAGAGGGAGCACCCACATTAGATTGTGCACAATTAAATTGTGTGCAATGCTTTTTCTGTGATCGCGAAAGAGAAGGTCCCAGAGCGCGCCCTCGACCGGATGCTGTGCTTCTCGCTCTACGCGGCACATCGCGCCACGACACAGGCCTATCGCCGCACCCTCAAGCCGTGGGGACTGACCTACCCGCAATACCTCGTGCTCGTAGAGCTCTGGGAGCGGGAGCCGCGTACCGTCACGGAACTCGGCGATGACCTGGTCCTCGACTCCGGCACGCTCTCGCCCCTCCTGAGCCGCCTGGAGGCTCTCGGATTCGTCGCGCGTGCGCGCTCCAGCGAGGATGCTCGCGTCGTGACGATTCGGCTCACCGATCGCGGCGCAGCCCTTCGGGAAGAGCTCGCCCACGTGCCCGGCGAGATCGCCCGGTGCATGGGCATACCTCTCGACATGGCGCAGTCCCTGGCATCGGAGGTGCGGGCATACACAGCCAGCGTCCAGGCCGGCAGCGCTTCGCACGTCTGACGCTTCCGACTCGCCGCCGGGGTGATTGCGATCACGCGTGCCCGCGAGCAGCCACGAATCCCCATACAGAAGGAGAACCCCATGGAAACCCTGTACACCGCTGAAGCCCTGGCCACCGGCGACGGCCGCAACGGTCACGTGGCGACGATCGACGGTTTGCTGGATGCCGACGTGCGCGTGCCGAAAGAGATGGGTGGCGCGGGCGGCGCGCTCAACCCCGAGCTGCTGTTCGCCGCGGGGTACGCCGCCTGTTTCCACAGCGCGCTGTTGAGTGTCGCGCGCCGCGAGAAGGTGCAGCTCCACGACACCAGCGTCGGTGCCCGCGTGGGTATCGGACCCAACGGTGACGGAGGGTTCGGCCTGGCTGTCGAGCTCGAGGTCGTCATCCCGGACGTTGCGGCCGATCAGGCGCAGGCGCTGGCTGACGCCGCACACCTCGTCTGCCCCTACTCCAACGCGACCCGAGGCAACATCGAGGTCATCGTCCGCGTCGTCGAGGACTGACCTCGAGCAGACGAACGACAGGGCCGGCGGAGAGGCATCCGACCGGCCCCTGCCGTTCACGCTGCTCACTGGGCGAGATCTGCCGCTGATAGAGTCCGTGCCACAACAGTTCATCAGCGGGCGGGCGACGCCATCCGGGTCGGGGGATGCGTCGGAAAGCGATTCCGTCTGTGACTGATCCGTCGTCGGGGCGTTCTGCCCTCGCCGCCTACCGCGCCCTGCCCTCTCTCGCTGGCTGGGGCTATCTCATTGCGACGTCGCTCGGGCGCCTGCCGGTGTCGATGGTCCCGCTTGCCATACTCACCCTCGCGACATCGGCGACCGGCTCCATCGCGGTCGGCGGAGTGGCCGCCGCCGCGACGGCGCTCGGCGAGGCGGTCGGAGCGCCCGTCGGCGGTGCCCTCTCTGATCGATGGGGCCAGCGCCGCGTGCTCCTGATCGGCGTCGTGACCAATGTCGCATCCGTCGTGGCATTCGTCCTCGCCGTCGGGCACGTGCCCGACGGGTTGGCTGTCGCGCTCGCCGGCCTCGCGGGCCTTTCCCTGCCACAGGTCGGACCCCTCTCGCGGGTCCGGTGGCTCGCCATGTCGCGCAATGACGTCTCGGCAGCCTTCGCGTTCGAGGGCGTCGTCGACGAGGTCGTCTACATCATCGGTCCGGCGCTGGTCGGCATCGTTGCCGTCGTGCTGTCGCCGCAGCTCTCGCTCCTGGCGGCCGCAGCGTTGATCGCGGTGTTCGTGACACAGTTCGCGCTTCACCGCAGTGCCGCGCTGGTGCCGCGCCGGGAGCCGACGACGGATGCCGACGTCGTCGCTGCCGCTGAGGGTGGACGTGCGCGTTCGGCAATGGCGGCTCTCGTCCTGGCGGGGATGCTCGCGATGGGGGTGTTCTTCGGCGCGAGCCAGGCGGGTCTCACGGCGTTCGCACGCACGCAGGGGGTGCCGGACGCGGGTGCGCTGTTCTACGCCGTCATGGCCATCGGGTCGGCTGTCACGACGATGGCGATGGTCGCGCTGCCGTCATCCATCGGCCCCTGGATGCGATGGATCGGCGCAGCCGTCGGCATGGCTCTCGGGGGCATCGGGATGACCCTAGCCCCGACCGTGCCCATCCTTCTGATGTTCGCGGTCTTCGCGGGCGCCTTCCAGGGGCCGGCACTTCTTACGCTCTATAGCGTCGCGGGATCCATCGCCGAACGCACTCGGGCGGGCGTTCTCATGACGCTCACCGGCAGTGGTGTGGTCTTGGGCGTCGGTATCGGTACCGCAGTCGGCGGTGCTGGTGCGGCGATCGGGGGTGCCGCAGCCGCTTTCAGCCTCGTCGTGGCGGCATCCGTTCTGCTCGCCCTGCTCGGCGGTGTCGCAGGGGTCCTCGGTCGCGAGCGGCGATGACGCCGAGGCATCGTTCGGGTACAAGTAAGGGCCGGTCGGAGAGGCTTCCGACCGGCCCTTGTCCCTTGCACCAAGAGTGTCCTGCAATCACATGTCGGTAGCTGCCACAGCAAAACAACTACCGTGCAAGCACTCTATAACGGTGAGGTAACGGAAGGGAAGACCTCACCGTTATCTTTTTGTGATTCATAGCCAGCGCATGATCCGGTCAGGATTCGTGGAGGTTTCGTTCAGGAAGAGCACCCAGACTCGGACACTTGTGTGCCGCCCGAGGCACACTTTTCCGGGCCCACTGGTGCTGCCCGCTTGATTCTCCGAACAGGAAGCCACTGAATTCGTGCGTCAACGTTCATCGTCAACTCCCCTCGTTTCCCGTCCCCGCGCTCGTGCTCTGACCGCAGCCGCGATGGGGCTCACCTTGCTGCTGGGGGTCTCATCGACTGCCGCCTTCGCACAGACGCCGGCTCTCGCGACCGTCCCCACCGCGCGGAGCGAAGCACCGCCGATTCCGGCATCCATCCAAACTGACGCCTCCTCCGTCGAGTCGCTCACCTCTGATGCCAAAGCCGCACTTGCTGCCGCGGCGACCGTTGCGGCGGATGCCACTGCTCTGAATGGGGAGGTCGCGGCATCCGGGCTGACGGTCGACGCCCCCACTACTGTCTCGGTGTCGGCTGTGGAAGCGGCAACCGCCGATTTGGATGGACTGGATCTTCTGCCGATCGTGCTGCTGCCCTCGCTCACCTCAGCGGTCACGGATGCCGTTGCCGACACGCAGGCCAAGATTGACGGGCTGCGCGAGCGACTGGCCGCTGCAGTCGCAGCTGAGGAAGCCCGCCGGGCTGCCGAGGAAGCTGCAGCCAAGGCCGCGGCTGAAGAAGCCGCGCGCGTTGCAGCTGAGGAGGCTGCGCGCGCAGCGGCCGCGGCAGCGCCGGCCGTTTCCGGGCCCGTGGCGTCCACGGGCGATAACTCCCCGGGTGCGGCGCAGGCTGCTGCCCGCGACATCATGGCGTCGCAGTACGGCTGGGGTGACGGTGAGTTCTCGTGCCTCGTGTCGCTGTGGAACAAGGAGTCCGGCTGGAACTATGCCGCCTACAACTCCTCGAGTGGTGCCGGCGGTATTCCGCAGGCGCTCCCCGCCAGCAAGATGAGCTCCGCCGGTGGCGACTGGGCGTCCAATGCTGTCACGCAGGTTCGCTGGGGGCTCGGCTACATCGCGGGCCGCTACGGCTCGCCGTGCAACGCGTGGAGCCACTCGCAGTCCACTGGCTGGTACTGAGCCGGGACACAAGTAAGGGCCGGTCGGAGAGGCTTCCGACCGGCCCTTGTCCCTTGCACCAAGAGTGTCCTGCAATCACATGCCGGTAGCTGCCACAGCAAAACAACTACCGTGCAAGCACTCTATAACGGTGAGGTAACGGAGGGGAAGACCTCACCGTTATCTTTTTGTGATTCGTCTCGGGCTCCACTGATCTGTTGTCCGACGCCACGCAAGTTGTCAGTAGCGCCAAGTGAACTGTCAGTAAAGCCAAGCGCGTGTCATCCGCGCCATTGAATCTGTCAGTCGTTCGGCGCGTCGCGCAACGCACCAGGCGCCCGCCGACGTAACTTGGCGCCGAGCACGTACCCGATGTACGCATTGTCAGGCTCACGATCCTCGACCACGAGAGACCTCGCACGGTGATCCTGACAACCTTCGCGCCATCCGGGCACACCGCCTCGGAACTCGCAGCTGGGACTGTCGAGGTGAAGTACGGCGGTCGGGTCTGTGATATCGGGCCCGATCAAGTAAGCGAACTTGAGCTGTCGCGGATCGATCCCATCCGAATCTCCAAGGCGTACCCGGGGCGGGAGAACTACTCCGGCGTGTACTGGTCGGCGACGACGGGACGCCACCATTGGTTCGAGTCGCTGTACGAGAAGACGGCGCTGTCAGTTCTCGATCGCGATCCTGCCGTGGTCGACATTGCCACGCAGCCATTCAAGCTTCGCTGGGGCAGTCTGGGCATGGCGCACTTCCCTGACTTCCTCATCCGCAGGTCGGACGGGTCGCGGCTCATCGTCGACGTTCGTCCCCGCCGACGGATCAAAGCGCGAGACGCCGAACTCTTCGCGATCACGGCGGCGTGGGCCGCCTCGCTCGAGATGGACTACCGCCTGTTTGCGGACCTCACGAAGGTTGAGGACTGGAACCTTCGTCTTCTCTCCGGCTACCGCCACCCCCGCTGGGCATGCCCTGCGCCGGTCGCGGAGATGCTCACCGCCCGCCGAGAGGAGGCGCGCACGCTCCGCGACTGGGCGTCGCGCTTCCGCGGCACCAGCAGCCCCACGCGCGGCTTGCTCCTCGCGGCGATCTGGCACGGCGCGCTCGAGGTGGATCTCAGTCGCCGACTCGAGTTCGAATCGGTCGCAGTGTGCACGGGGAGGGGATGGAGATGAATCTGGAGCTCGGAGACCGTGTGGTCTGGGACGGAGTGGTGTTCGAACTGATCGCGTACGACGCCTCGTCGGCTCGTCTGCGCGCTGTGGACGAGGGGTACGTTCGCGTGGTCCTCATCAACGAGATGCAGCGGGACCCATCGATCGAGTGGCCTCAACGAGAAGTTCGTCAGGTTCGCACGTTCGATCCGCAATCGCTGAAGGCGCTGCCGCTGCACCAACAGATGAAGATAGAACTGTGGTTACCGCACGTGACCCGACTTGACCGGTTCTTGAACTCAGCGCGCAGAGACGTGGAGGAGACGAACCGGATCATAGCCGAGATCGTGCGCAGTGTCGGCCAGCTGACGCCGGGTGGCTCCGTCGATCCGCGCACCGTATGGCGAAAGCTGCAGGCCTACCGGGACTTCGGCGCTCTGGGTCTCATTGACAAGCGCTACAGGGCGAGGGAGGCGAAGGGGCGCGACCCTCTTCTCCTCGAAATCGTTTCCGCTGTGTGCCGCGACGCCGACAAGCAATCCACAGGAACGCGTGGACGGATCGTCGACGACATCCTGTACGCCATCACTGATCGATACGGAGAGAATCCGCCGTTCGACGTCCCGAGTAATCGAACGCTGGACCGCATCGTGAGCGAGATGCCTCGAGCCAAGCATCTGACGAGATCCGCGAAGACGCGCGCCTCACTCGCGAACCGTCCGCAGCGCGAGTTTCGGCAACACCAGTCGCCCCGCCTCGGCGAGCACGTCCAGATCGACACGACCAAGTTCGACGCGGAGATCATGCTGGAGAACGGGCGAGTGACAACGCGGAACGGGGTCGAGCACCCGGAGATGACCATCCTGCTCGAGATCAGAAGCCGCACTCCGATGGCTGCGGTGCTGCGAGCCGGCGGGACGAAGTCCGTAGATCTCGTCACGCTGCTCGCCCGTGCACTCACGCCCTACGAGCGGCGACCTCAGGGTGCGCGAGAAACGCGGGAATTGGTGTCGGCGGCGTGGGCCGATCCGCACGGAATCACCCAACAAGAGCTAGATCGCCATCGGTCAGTGATGCCCGTGATTTTCCCCGAGAACATCACGGTTGATCACGGCAAGATCTTCACGTCCACGGCATTCACCGAGGCGTGCGAGAGGTTGGGAATCTCGATCATCGAATGCAACCCATACACACCCACGGGAAGCCGCATGTCGAGGCGAACTTCGGTTCGGTGGCGGAGCAGTTCGCTCAGTACCTTCGCAGCTATGTGGGGCGAAGTGTCGAGCATCGCGGCAAGGGGCAATCGCCGCATCCCGCTCCGACGCTCCTGCAGGCGCAGGAGTTGCTCGATGACTGGATCGCTGTTCACTGGATGAACAGGCCCCACGACGGGTTGCGAGACCCATTGCGTCCAAGCCGCGCGCTCACGCCGATGGAGATGGTCGACATGCTGCGGCAGATCACCCCGGACATTCCCATCCCATTCGGACGCGAGGAGTACATCAGCCTCCTTCCCCGAGAGAATCGGACGATCCAGGACTATGGCGTCAACATCGGTCGGCGTCGATATTCGTCGCCGCGGCTGCGGGACATTGTAGCGGTCACGCCGAATGCCGCTCGTCGAAAGTGGGCCATTCGGCGTGACCCGTTCAACCTGTACACCGTGTGGCTCGAGTATGGCGAGGAGTTCATTCCGCTGCACTGGAAAGCGGGCGATGCGGAGATGCCCTTCCGCGATGAGGTCCATCGCCAGCTCCGGTCGAGCGACGGAGCGCAAGGCACCGACGCGCGTCGGGTCTCGGCGGCGCTGAAAGAGGGCATTCGCCGCGGTCGGTTCGGCGACCCGACCGCGGTACGGGGGGACGCGCGTGCGCGCGCCGCAATGTCCGATCCGATGGCGCTGTCGAGCCCGCACGCGGAGGCGCCGACCGCCGAGGACGCCGCTGCCCCGACTGGGCTCTCCAACGGGCGGTTCCGGCGCACTGGCGGCAACGGCTTCCTCGAGATCGACGACGAGGGGCTGTGGGCTGAGTCGGGCGGATTCAGCAGCCAGACCGAAGACACACGAGGACGGCTCGATGATTGATCTGAGCGTCGGTTCGCTGAAGAAGCCCAACTGGCAGACGAAGGAGGGCTGGTCCGACTTCGTGGGCGAGCAACTCGTCGAGCCGGAGGTCATGACCCGCAACGACCTTGACGCACTCACCGAAGACGAGCGAACTACCTACTGCCTTCGACGTCTCGACTTCATGGCGAACGGCCGCATCTCTTTGACCGCGGAGGTCAAGGCGATCAGAGACGAGCTTCGACTGCGGATGGTGGCGAACGCTCGCAAACGCGGCGGCAAGTTCGGTCTCATCATCAACGGTGTCCCCAACGCGGGGAAGTCGACGACCGTCACCCGCCTTGCGAAGGAGTTCGAGATTCAGCGCCGGGTCCGCGGCAACCCGCACGGTCAACGGAGTGTGATCCCAGTGATCTACGTGTCGACACCGTCGGACTGCACACCGAAGTCGCTGCTCGTCGAGTTCCACCACTTCCTCGGACGGCCGACACGCCCTCGGATGACCGCCCCCGAACTACTCAACGGCCTGGCAGATGTCGTCGAGAGATGCGGCACGGAACTCATCATTATCGATGAGATCCACAACCTGAACCAGGAGCGGCAGGGCGCATCTGACGCGACGAACTATCTCAAGCAGCTGTCCGAGAAGTGTCAGGCGACCTTCGTCTACGTCGGCGCCAACGTCGAAGACACGGGGCTCCTCGACGGGGGTTGGGCAGCCCAGGTGGCGACCCGATTCAGGATCATGGACCTCGACGCACACCAGTTGAACAATCAGCGCAATCGAGATCGATGGTGCGCGCTTCTGGAGGACCTGGAAGCCAACGCAAAGCTCGTTGCTCAGGAGCCGGGATCCATCGTGGACGACGCCGAGCTTCTCTGGGAAGCCAGCCACGGCCGGGTCGGCGAAGTGGCAGGCATCATCGAGTTGGCCGTGATCGAGGCCATGGAGTCGGAATCGGAGCGCCTCAACTTCAGTCGCTTGCGCGCCGCGATGGATGACGAGCGCCGCCGTCGTGCACGGCGCCAACTTGACGAGGGGAGCGGTGAATGACCCGGCCTGTCGCGCTCCCAGTCTCCATCCGACCGCTTCCCGGAGAGACGGTCGTCGGGTATGTCGGCCGGCTTGCTCCCGCCAACGGTCTCACCTTTCGCGACCTGCGGCTTCACATCCGGGACCTCGGCAATCTGCCGGAGACGAACCCCGATGTCGAGAAGGTTCCGAGGCTCGTCGAGGCGCTCGGAGGGCTCACAGAGGGCTTTTTCGAGCTGCACGCAAGAAAGCACTGCATGTTCGTGAGGTGTAGCCACTACGGGTGGCGTCCGGGCAGGTGTCGGCGGTGCTCTCAACCCCAGACGCCGCGCTCGGAGTGTCTGCGATGCTCAGCTGGAACGCCGACCACAACTCGGAGGCGTGGGGCCGGAGTCTGTCTGCATCATCGACGCTGGCATCTCGACAGCCGTGACGTGGATGTGTCCAGGCACTCGGAGTTCGGCCGTGCAGAGAGATGGATGAGCGGAAGACTCTGGTTCCACGGCATCGCGCTCCACACTGGGGAACTGCAGCTCGCGGTGCGACTCCTCCTCGCCGCGCTTCGGGACTCACCCGACGCCGCGGAGCGAGCTCGAGAACGCGCCGACGAGTTCGGCGCCTCGCTGTACGGACCCTACGAGGATTCGCTGCTCTGCCTCTACCCCGAGGCGGTCGCACTCACCGGAATCCTCATCGATCCGGAGTTCCTGCGGTATCTGCTCAGTCCGCGATACAAGTCGTGGGATCAAGTCGAGATCATGCAGGCGGCTGTGGCAGGTGTTCTGGGAGGTACGGGCGGTCGGCATCTGCGGGAGATCTCCCGGCTAGTGGTCGAGCGAAGTCAGTATGCTGTCATGGCCGCGTACGGCGCCAAGAAGGCTTACGGAGTGAAGACCATCAGGTGCGGCCTGGACAAGGCGCTCTTCGCCTCGGCGCGTTCCAGCAGGGCGTGCCTACTTCGTCACCTCGATACGGTACGAATGCCGAGCAGTTGGGATGCACCACCATCGTGGGGAGCGCCGCGCAACTCCATCCTGAATCGAGCGCGCTTGCTCCCCGACGACCTCGATCTTCCGCTGCCTGCGCCGTGGCGCGGCTCAAGCGGCTCAGCTGATGTCGATGGAGAAGCCCGGTCGGATGACGGTGTCATGCCCGAACACGATGCTGATGGCGCCGGCACGCGCCCACGAGACGATGAGCCATTGGCGGACAAGCGCGAGCTGGTGCTGTCGCTCAGGGAGCGGGCGTGACGGATCGTCGATGACTTCGCGCCAGTCCTCGGGCTCGAACATTGCGGCCAGGAGTTCGTCACAGGTTGGCCCCTGTGCGTGCTCCTCCCACCAGGTCCGCGTGGTCTCGTACGCGTGTGCTGCGAGCGACGAACCATTGGGCTCGGCAAGAAGATTGAGCAGGGCGTCTAGGAATGGATCCGGCGTGAGAGTGCCGAAGGCTGGATGCTCCGCCAGTTCACGCATCATGAACGCAGATTGCCATACCGATTAGGCCATACGGAGCAAGCCTCGCCGTGAACCTGAGAAGGTGCGTAGCCCGTCGTCCTCGAGCCCGGATTGGGATGGCTACGCTCGGGCGATCGGTACGAACATCCAGCGTCAGCGCGTGGCTCGTGGCTACAGTCAGGACCGCGTTGCCTACGAGGCGAACCTGAGCAGGTACACGTACCAGAAGCTCGAGAAGGGTGAGTCAAGGCCGGGCACGCCCGCCAATCCGAGACTGATGACACTCCTCGCGATCGCGCAGGTGCTCGGTGTTGACCTTGGCGATCTACTGCCAGCCTCCGCTCCGGATCTCTCAGCCAGATAGTCGACTCTCCGGGCCCGAAACTTGCATCCACGCGCACCTCGCGCTCTCGTCGGAGTCGACGGGACTCGATAGCGGCGTGGACATCTCCGTCGTCAGATGCAAAACTACTCGGTTCGAAGTCGGGAGGTCGCCATGGGCGTCGAAGGCCAGTCAGAGGATTGGGAACGCATCATCCAGGGGATGATCGAGCGCGCCAGGGAGACGGCGCCATCCGAGCCCGGCGTCTACAAGATGCCGTGCGGTGAGTGCGTGGTCGACTTCTTCGTCACCGCGGAGGGCGAGGAGCGTTGGCTCGTCGCAGGCGACGGCCACTCCTATACGCGGGAGTCGGTCGTGGTCGCGCGTCACGGTGAGCATCCCTGGGTGCGTCTCTACTCGCTCGCCGACGCCGCAGCGGAGATCGCAAGGCTCGCCGCGTTGAGGGAAGGTGATCTGGATCGCGTAGTCGAGGACTTGACCGAGTCGATCGACGATCGCGAGATCGAGAGCGTTGTGCGTGAACGCGCCGGGATGCGCGAGGTGCCGCTCGCAGAAGTCGCTGATCGCTTCGGGATCGATCTGGACGACGAGCGAGACCCAACTCCCGACACGTGAGCGGAAGTCTGTCAGGAAGAAGATGGTGACCCTCACCGTTTGCCCGTTCGCCACGCGCGACGTCCATCCCGGACCACGTCCGCGCCTCGCGATAACGTGACATTCATTCCATGTAATGAGAGTCAGGAGCTACGGTGCTCCGTCGAGAGAGTGTGAGATGGCGCGAGTAGCGAAGCCGAAGCCCCAGAAGTCTCTGGAGCAGACCCTTTGGGAGGCGGCCGACAAGCTGCGGGGCAACCAGGAGCCGAGCGAGTACAAGCATGTCGTGCTTGGGCTCGTGTTCCTCAAGTACATCTCCGACCGCTTTGAGGAGCGCCGCAGCGCCCTCGAGGGCGAGCTGGTCGCGGAGGGGATCAAGTCGGAGCGGCTCGCCTCTTTCCTCGAGGACCGTGACGAATACACCAGCCACAACGTGTTCTGGGTACCAGAGCTGGCACGCTGGAGCCATATCCAGTCGGTGGCGAAGTTGCCTGAGATCGGGCAGGAGATCGACCAGGCGATGGATCTCATCGAGAAGGAGAACCCGTCGCTTCGCGGTGTGCTCCCCCGCAACTATGGGCGCGATGGTCTCGACAAGCGCCGTCTCGGCGAGCTCGTCGACCTGATCGGCGCAATCGGCTTCACCAGGGCCGACGACCACGGCGCCGATGACGTGCTGGGACGCGTCTACGAGTACTTCCTCGGCCAGTTCGCAGGCAAGGAGACTGGGAAAGACGCCGGAGCGTTCTACACACCCCGTTGGGTGGTGAAACTTCTCGTCGAGATGCTGGAACCGTACAGGGGGCGCGTTTACGACCCCGCGGCCGGATCCGGCGGCATGTTTGTGCAGTCCGCCGAGTTCGTGAAGGCGCACGGTGGTAAGCGCACCGACATCTCGGTTTACGGGCAGGAGTTTACGAACACGACTTGGAAACTCGCGAAGATGAACCTCGCGCTTCGCGGGATAGAAGCCGACCTCGGGCCTCGCTCAGCCGACTCGTTCACTGAAGACTTGCACCCAGACCTCCGCGCTGACTTCGTCATCGCCAATCCTCCCTTCAACGTCTCTGACTGGTGGGACGCAAAGCTGGCCGACGATCCGCGCTGGAGGTACGGAACTCCGCCGCAGGGGAACGCGAACTTCGCATGGGTGCAGCACTTCATTTATCATCTGAGCCCGAAGGGCACGGCGGGATTCGTGCTGGCTAACGGATCACTCAACTCGAAGCAGGGTGGGGAAGGAGAGATCCGGCGCAAGCTAGTGGAGGACGATCTCGTCGATTGCATCGTTGCGCTGCCCGACCGCCTCTTCTTCAATACAGGCATACCTGTGTCGCTTTGGTTCGTTAGCAAGGACAGGCACGGAAACGGACATCGTGAGCGTGAAGGCGAGGTGCTCTTCATCGATGCTCGCAAGATGGGTACTGACTTCACTCGCAAGGTTCGTCAGCTAACGGGAGATGAGATTGGTCGGATCTCGAATACATATCATTCCTGGCGGAATCATGGCGGCGGGTACCAGGATGTCCCCGGCTTCGCGAAAGCTGCCTCGATTGAGCGGATCCGTGAGCATGATTTCGTTCTGACCCCGGGGCGTTATGTCGGCACCGAGGTATCGGAGGTTGACGAGGAGCCGATCGACAAGAAGCTTCAACGCCTGATCGCGGACCTGACGAGCGAACTAGACAGGGCGCTCGATCTGGACGACAACCTGCGCAGACAGCTAGGTCGGCTCGAACCGTGAAGCGCGTGCTACAAGACCTGTGCGTTGCGATCGTCGATTGTGAGCATAAGACGGCCCCGATTGACCCCGCGGGAAACTACTTTGCGGTGGGAACACCGGCGATGCGCGGCAACCACATCGACTTCTCGCAAGCTCGCCGAATCTCCGAAGCGACGTTTAGTGCGTGGACTCGACGTCTGTTGCCGCGAGCCGGCGACCTACTACTAGCCCGCGAGGCCCCAGTGGGCCCGGTGGTACGGGTTCCGGATACGCGTAATGTGGCACCAGGGCAACGAACCGTTCTCATGCGACCCGATCCCGAGGTTGTGGACCCAGAGTTTCTTTATTACTTCTTGACGAGTCCCACACAACAGAGTCGGCTTGTTCAGCTCGCCGAAGGGTCGACCGTTCCCCACCTGAATGTGGCTGACGTGAAGTCTTTTCCGATCTCAAACCTTCCGGGGCTTCGCGATCAACGTGCTATCTCGGAGGTGCTCGGTGCCATCGATCGCATGCTCGAGTCGATTGCGCGTCGACTCCTGACGATTGAGGAGCTCCTGGCGGCACAGTACGAGAGGGTGGCAGCACATTCCGAGTCGGTCACCATCGGAAGCATCGCGGTCCAGGTGAGGCAACGAGTTGGAACCTCAGGTAGCGAGACGAGCGTTCCCGTCGTCCTTTCTGCCGTCTCAACGGGACACTTGAAGCGTTCGGACGATGTCTTCAACAAACAGGTTTACTCAAAGTCGCTCGCGTCTTACTTGGTCGTCCCCGAAGAGGCGATTGCCTACAACCCATCACGTGCGAACATCGGATCCATCGGGATTAATGAAGAAGGAGTGACTGGCGCTGTAAGTCCGGTCTACGTGGTTGCGGAGGTTGAACCGTCGTGGCGTCAATGGCTTCGGTCTGCGCTCCGAGCCCCGCAGACAAGAGCACAGATCGATGCGCTCTCCTCGGGTTCCGTGCGGCAAGCGCTTAGGTTCGATGACTTTGCGTCGATCATGATCCCCGCACCAGGCCGCGTTGGACTTGATGAGTACTCTCGCGTTGCCACCACTCTCCGGACGAGATCCCGCGCATTGCAAGAGGAAGGAGCCGTTCTGCGGCGGACCCGTGACACCTTGCTTCCGGAACTTCTGTCAGGTCGGGTTCGCGTGGCCGATGAGTACAAGATGGAGGTCGGCTCGTGAGCGCGTTCAACGAGAACGTTGTCGAGTTGGCGGCGCTCGAGTACTTCGCGGAGTTGGGCTACCGTACGATCCACGGCCCGGACATCGCGCCCGGGGAGGCCGGCGCAGAGCGCGAGTCCTATGAGGACGTTTTCCTCTGGGGACGGCTGCGCGACGCGATCCGGCGGATCAACCCTGGTACGTCTCCGGAGCTGATCGACGAGGCAATCAAGCGAGTGCGGCGCGCCGAGTCGCAGAGCCCGATCGACGAGAACTACCGACTGCATCAGCTCATCAGGGAGGGCGTGCCGGTCGAGCACCGCGACGCGGACGGGATGCTGCGCACGACGCGTCTGTGGCTGGTGCACTTCGATCAGCCTGATAACAACGACTGGGTGGCGGTCAACCAGTTCACGATCGTCGAGAATGGCAAGCATCGCCGGCCCGACATGCTGGTGCTGGTTAACGGGATGCCGCTCGCGCTTCTGGAGCTCAAGAATCCGGCTGCCGAGCACGCGACACTTAGGTCGGCGTGGAATCAGGTGCAGACGTACCGCAGGGACATCCCGTCGGTCTTCGTCCCGAACGCGGTGACGCTCATCTCCGACGGTACGTCGGCGGCAATGAGCAGCTATACGGGTGCGTTCGAGCACTACGCGCCATGGAAGACTATCGAGGGCCGCGAAGTAGTGAGCAACCGCCCAGCACTCGAGGTGCTCCTGAAGGGGGTTTTCGAGCCGAAGCGCTTCCTGGACCTGCTCCAGAACTTCATTGTGTTCAGCGACGAGACCACGACTGACAAGGCCACCAAGCAGCCGACCCGAGCGCTCGTCAAGCGCGTGGCGAAGTACCACCAGTACTGGGCGGTGAACGCTGCCGTGGAGCACACGATGCAAGCGTCCCGACCCGACGGTGACCGTCGAGGCGGTGTCGTCTGGCACACCCAGGGCTCGGGCAAGAGCTTCGAGATGGTGTTCTACGCCGCAAAGATTATGCGCGATCCTCGGATGGCCAATCCGACGCTGGTGTTCATCACCGACCGCAACGACCTCGACGATCAGCTATTCGGGGAAACCTTCGCTCCCGCTCGCATCTTGCCGGAGACGCCGGTGCAGGCGGCGACGCGTTCCGACCTGCGCGCCAAGTTGAAGCGCGCCTCCGGCGGCATCGTCTTCACGACCCTGCAGAAGTTCGCACCCGGCGAGGACGGCGACGCAAACCCTGTGCTCACCGACCGCCGCAACGTCGTTGTCGTGGCTGACGAGGCGCACCGTAGTCAGTACGGCTTCGGGGAATATCTCGACCGCCAGGGGCGTCTCAAGGCTGGTCTCGCGAAGCACATGCGCGATGCGCTGCCTGGTGCGACCTATCTCGGCTTCACCGGTACGCCGATCGAGTCCGGCGATAAGAGCACGCGCTCAGTGTTCGGCGACTACATCGACGTCTACGACCTCACTCGGGCCGTCGAGGACGGCGCGACGGTCAAGATCTTCTACGAGTCGCGCCTCGCCAAAGTCGACCTGTCCGACGCCGACCTCGAAGCGCTGGACGAGCTGGCCGAGGAGATCACCGAGACCGTCGAAGAAGACGCGGCCACTACTGCGAAGTCCCGCTGGTCCAGGCTGGAGGCGATCGTCGGCGCGGACTCTCGCCTCGACCTCATCGCCCAGGACATCGTGGGCCACTGGGGGAAGCGGCGCGAGGCGCTGTTCGGGAAAGCCATGATCGTCACGATGAGTCGCCGCATCGCCGTGCGCCTCTACGAGAAGATCGTGGCCCTTCGACCGGACTGGCACTCCGACGACCCAGCCAAGGGCAAGATCAAGGTCGTCATGACCGGCTCAGCCGCAGACCCTGCCGAGTTCCAGCCGCACATCCACTCCAAGGACGTCCGCAAAGATCTGAAGCTCCGCGCCAAGAACCCGGACGACGAGCTCGAGCTGGTGATCGTGCGGGACATGTGGCTCACCGGCTTCGACGCGCCGAGCATGCACACGATGTACGTCGACAAGACGATGCAGGGCGCCGGACTGATGCAGGCCATCGCCCGGGTCAACCGCACCTTCCGTGATAAGCCGGGCGGACTCATCGTCGACTACATCGGAGTCTTCTCGAACCTGCAAGCGGCGCTCGCTGAGTACTCGCCTTCCGACCGCGACCAGGCCGGCGTGCCCATCGACGAGATGGTCTCGGTCATGCTGGAAAAGCACGACATCATCCGCGGGCTACTGCACGGCGTCGAATATGATTCGTCGCCGACGCTCTCGGCGTCCCAGCGCCTGGCCGAGTACGCCAAGGTGCTCGACTTCGTCATGGCTGACCCCGACCGCACGGCTCGCTTCAACGATCAGGTGCTCGCGCTCGCCAAGGCGTTCGCCCTCGCTGGCGCCCGCGACGAAGCTGCTGCGATCCGCAACGACGTGCGCCTCTTCACCGACGTGCGCGCAGCCATCCTCAAGATTCAGAACCCCGATTCCGGACGCGGTGGCTCCGGAGCCGTCGAGATCGACACTGCACTTGGTCAGCTCCTCAACGAGGCGGTCGCCGCCGACCAGGTCGTCGACATCTATAAGTTGGCCGGCGTCGATACCCCAGAGCTGTCGATCCTCAGCGACGAGTTCCTCGACTCACTGGCCGACAAGGAGAAGCCGAACCTCCAGATGGGGCTGCTGCGGCGCCTACTCAACGACCAGATCCGCACCGTACAGCGCACCAACCTGGTGCAGGCGCGGAAGTTCTCCGAGCTCCTCGACGAGGCGATTAATCGCTACACGAATCGATCCCTCACGACGGCGGAGGTCATCGCGGAGCTGGTGAAGCTCGCCAAGCAGATGCGGGACGACGCGAAGCGCAATGAGCGCTTGGGTCTGTCCGCGGCCGAGGTTGCCCTCTACGACGCGATCGCTCAGAACGACGCCGCAGTGCTGCAGATGGGCGATGAAACGCTGAAGAAGATCGCGGTCGATCTCGTCTGGGCGGTGCGGTCAAGCGTGGTTATCGATTGGGACCAGAAGGAGAGCGTCCGCGCAGCGATGCGCTCCAAAGTGAGACGCCTTCTCGCCCGCTACGACTATCCGCCGGACGCAGAGGCGAAAGCTGTCGAGCTGGTGCTTGAACAAGCGGAGCTGTTTGCGAGCAATAGCGCGGACTCATGATGGCGAGTGGTCGAGTGGATGTGCGGTCACCAATTCGCCACCAGGTTGAGGTGCGCCCGTGGGATCCGTCGTCACCAAACGCTGAGGACGAGTTTCAGAAGGTCGTCGAGCTTCACCGGTCCAACAAGGCGACATTGGGGCATCTGCCGTTTTCTGCGTTTCGCGAGGCGGGCAAGCGCGCGCACCTGCTGCTGGGGGTCGTCGATGGCGCAGTTCGCGGGTATCTGCTCTACAGCACTCCTCGGCATCAGACCCTCAAGCTGGTCCATGTCTGCGTGAGTAGCGACGCACGGGGCTACGGCTTGGCGAGAGCAATGACCGTCGCGGCCACAGAAGCAAACCCGGCGCGCGCGATCATGACCGCGCATTGTCGTTCTGACTATGGCATCGACGGCTTCTGGCGGTCCCTGGACATGACTCCCGTCGGTCAACGCCGAGGGAGGGCAGCCGCTGGCTCGACGCTAACAATCTGGATGCGCCGGATCGGCCAGCTCGACCTTCTCGAGAGTGCACTCAATGACTCATCACGAGCTCTGGCGGTGCTCGACTCAAACGTCGTAATCGACCTGTACTCGTCCGAAGCCTTGGAGCGACCCGACCGCCAGGAGTCGATGGGTATTTCGGCAGATTGGCTTGATGACCTTGTCGACTTGGCTGTGTCGCCCGAAGTGGGGGTCGACCTCAACAATCTCCAGCCGCCCATTGAACGTCAACGAGTTCAGAGTGGAATAGCCGCGCTCGTTTCGCTGCGGCGGGATGACTCAATGCGAGACACCGCAGAGGAGTTGATCGCGCGGATGCCCCGTGAGCTCGTGCAGAAGGATCCGAGCTTGCGCGACGACGCGAAGCATCTGGCGGATGCGATCCTGGCGGGCGCTGACTACTTCGTCACACGCGACCAGAACCTCCTGGACGCGACGCACGGGTGGGCTTTCGCGGAGCACGGCATCGAGGTCGTTCGTCCGGTTGAGGTGATTCAGCGCTTCATGCCGCCGGTTGCGATCTCTACGTTCCGTTCGGAGCAGCTCGAGTCGGTCGGGCTGCGATGGGTGCACGTCGCTGACGTGACACGCGAACTCGAAGAGGCGTTCCTCGACTCCACTACAGCGGAGAAGGGCACGGCTTTCCGCAAGCAACTACAGGCGGCCCTCGCACATCCCGCCGTAGCTCGAATCGAGGAACTCGTTGATGAGCGCGGGCGACGATGGGCTCTTCTCGGAACTGAGGTGGCAGACGAGACGTTGTCCGTTTCGACCGTTCGTGTCGGTCGAGGACGGCTTGGCGCGACAATTGCCTTCCAGCTGGTTAGGTACATCCGCGCCCTAGCACTCGCACGGGGCGCACGCACGATCACCATTGCGGAACCAGCGATCGGCGCAACGGTGAGTGAGGCGCTGAAGGCTGACGGATTTGCGGGGGAGCCACTGAGTGTGTCGCTTGCACGATTCCCGAAGGAGTCGGCTGTGGCGGCGGTTGTGAACGCAGAGGAGGTTGCCGCGTATGAGCGCCGGAACTGGCCGCAGGTGATCCAGGGGCGCGACGTCCCTGTCTGGATCGTTCCGATTCAACCCCGGTTCGCGCGGGAGCTGATCGGCTTCAACGACACGCTTCTGCAAGCTCGGGAGAAGCCGGCGCTGGGGCTTGCCCGTGAGTTCGTCTACTTCGCCGCCCCGAAGGTCAAGCGCTGGCAGCTGCCGGCTCGCGTGCTTTGGTACGTGACGAAAGACGATCACGCCCACGAGCGGCGATCAATCCGTGCGGTAGCCGCCTTCTCGCGAGTCGTAGACTCAGCCGTCATGAGTGTTGAGGACGCCGTAGAACAGTATCGAGCTCTAGGCGTCCTCCGTGAGCGAGAGATTCGCGCGCGTGCACACAATGGTGAGGTGCTCGTCTTGCGGTTCGAAGACACGCATGAGCTCTCTCGCCCAGTTGGGCGGAGGACGCTCAACCAGCTCCTGAAGAAGCACCAGATCACCACGTCGCTGATTACTATGCGAGCTGCCAAGCCGGGGCTCTTCGACGACATCCTTGATCTACAGCAGGATGGGTCTGAACGATGACCAGGGCAGTTCTCCTATCGGTCAAGCCCCGCTTCGCGCGCGCCATTCTGGACGGTCGCAAGACCGTTGAGGTGCGAAGAAGGTTCCCGCAGGTCCCCACAGGGACCACCGTTGTGCTGTACTCCAGTTCGCCTGAGCGAGCGGTTCTCG
Organism: Microbacterium schleiferi; assembly: GCF_038150145.1. Classification (GTDB taxonomy): domain Bacteria; phylum Actinomycetota; class Actinomycetes; order Actinomycetales; family Microbacteriaceae; genus Microbacterium; species Microbacterium schleiferi_B. Next base: position 114,274 of record NZ_JBBWSA010000004.1, on the reverse strand, counting down.
GGACGGTACGGCTCAAGCGTGCGATCCGGGTTGACCCTAAGGCGGTCTGGGAGACCTACTCGGGGGAGATAGGCATCGATGAACATGCGCTGGAAGACTACTTGGCGGGCGCGGACGCGTCGACGGTGCTCCAGGTCGAGGCGCCAGAGAGCTGGAGCAGGCCGATCTCGCTCGGCCTCCTCCGTGAGATCCTCGGACTTGAACCGCCGCAGAGCTTTCGCTACCTGACTGCGGATCAGGTTGAGGCAATCCGCTCCCGAGCGAACCGTGCTGAGGTCTTCCCGGTGCGTACCGATGGTCAAGGACCGAATGATGCGCATGCGAGGCCGCGAAACGGGAGGCCGATCGAACTCCAAGCCGGCGCATCTCATGACGCACGAGGAGCGGGGGAGAGTGCGTCAGGAGTATTGCTGGCGGGGAATGCCGCGTCAGTCATGCGCGGTCGGATGGTCCGATGAAGCTATCGATGACCGCTCGAGCGGCCCACTGGTTGGATCAGTTTGAAGTAGATGACCGCGCAGGGGCCATTGCTCTGCTTGACGCAGTGAGGTTCATTCCCGGCGGCGATGTGGTCGCAGGCGTAAGGCGCACAGTCGAGCGCTTCATTGCGGAGCACGGGGAACAACTTCCGGTGGCTCTCGTCCCAGTGCTATCGGACGAAGACCTCATCCGGCCCGCCGGAGCGGAAGTCGACTCGCGGGCAACGGCATTCATTGACTTTGATCCGGCGCAACCGCTTGCCAACAATCCAGGTAGCGAGGCGCTTATCGCCCAACTCATCGGCGAGTTGCGCCGCTCAAGCGCCGCAGAATGGATAGCTCCGACCCCGCTCACGCTTGACGAAATGCGCAAGTCTGGGGTGCGGACCCTCGTCTGCATCACCGACTACGTTGGTTCTGGCCAGCAGGTCCTGGACTATGTGGCGACTTGGTATCGCAACACCACGATCAAGAGCTGGTGCTCGTTCGGGTGGTTGAAGATCGTCGTAGTCGCGTACGCAGCGACGTTGGCTGGAAAGCGCACACTGGACGCCAGCAAGCTAATCCATGATGTTCAAGTCATCGAGATCGTTCCGGGGATCAACGAGTTGCGCCGAGCCGAGCCTGAGGGCAAAGCCGAAGAGGTCTGTCGCGTGTACGCGAAGCGGGGAAAGGTGTGGCCCGCTCTCGGCCATCGAGGTAGCGCTGGCTTGTACGCGAGTTCGTTCTCAGTTCCCAACAATCTCCCGGCGATCCTCATTCGGCGATCCGATCGGTGGGTGCCCTTCTTTGACGGCCGGTCAGTGCCCGTCGATTTGGCGGACGAGATCGGCGAGCATCGACCGGACGTTGACCTTCCGGGTCATCTCGAGGAGGCGGGTCAGCTGCGGCTCGCAGCACGTCATCGCGACGGCTATATCGAATCTCGTTGGCAGAACTTCGTCGGCGTGCTCGCGTTGCTCCCACGCTCTGACGAGGAGTTGGCCCTCGCGCTCGGTCTCGATTTACGAGCGATCCGCAACGTTATCGAGTCGCTTGAGCGGCTTTCTCTGATCGACGGAAGCCGAGCGATCACGTCCGCTGGTCGGAGGGAGCTCGCCGCTCAGCGTCGCAAGGCGCGCAGCGGTGCATCAGTGCTCACGCCACCAGATCCTTCGCCGTACTACCCTCGGTATACGAGGTGAGGGGGGATCACGGGCTTAGTGATGAAGCTGCCACGTCGTGGCAGCTCGCTAGAGCACGGCCTTCGCGTCGTGCTCGAAGACCGCGGCTAACTGCGGTCGGAGGACGATCAGAGGCTGCGCGTAGGGCTGGATGGAGAATGCCTGCCCTCGTGGGCCTCGGGGATTCTCCATCCAGACCGTGCGGACCCTATCGGGTCGAAAGGTAAGTGCCGTGATCCCTCCGAACCTCTACTACGAGCAAGGTCGTCACCTTGGCATAGAGGCCGACTCGCTGGACAAGGCAACCGCAGAGGTTGCCCGGTTGACTGCAGCGGGTGCCTATCCGCTACTTTCCCTCGCCCACTTGGCACATGAGACTGGTGCGACTTACTCGTACCTCCGGGAGGTTGTAAGCCGCACGAGGGATCCCTATCGTTCGATCGCGGTCCCCAAAACGACCGGCGGCGTCCGGGCGATCTCAGCACCGGAGCCAATCCTCATGGATGTCCAACGATGGCTTCTTGATCATGTGCTCGACAAGTTGACTTCCCACCCGGCGAGCTACGCCTACGAACGGGAAACGTCCATCGTCCAGTGTGCGACGCAGCACTTGGGTGCCAACTGGATGGTGAAGATGGACCTTCACGACTTCTTCGGCACAGTGAACGAGGTCTCGGTTTATCGGGTGTTCAGACGGCTCGGGTATCGCAAGCTTCTTGCATTTGAGCTCACTCGGATCACGACTAGGGCAGAAGGCGCTCGCACCGCGTCCTGGCGTGCCCAGACCGCTGTGATCCCGAGCTACGCCGTGGCAGGCGTCGGCGTGCTTCCGCAGGGCGGACCGACGAGCGGGGTGCTTGCAAACGCCGCTGCGGCGAGGCTTGACATGTTCCTGCAGAATCTTGCGCTTTCGCGTCGCCTTACATACACCCGCTATTCGGACGACCTGGTGTTCTCGGGCCGCACTTCGTTCCAGCGAGCTGAGGCCCAGAGCCTCGTTGGCGAGATTGCTGGTCTAGTTCGGAAAGCCGGCTTTGTCGTACACCGAGCGAAGACGCGGATCGTGCCACCTGGCGCGCGCAGGGTTGTGCTCGGGTTGCTTGTCGACAGCTCGGTTCGCCTACTGCCAGAGCATCGACGGCGCATCGAGGTGCACCTGCGGGGTTGTGAAGAGAACGGATTGGCGCGCCACGCCGCGCATCGCGGATTCGACTCAGTGTTCTCATTCGTCAATCACCTGGACGGCTGGATAGCGTTCGCGTTGGGCGTCGAACGAGAGCGAGCTCTGGCCTGGCGCCAACGGTTCCACCAGATTCTCGATCTGGAAGGACTCCCGAAGGTCGGGCGGGCTAGCTGACCTCACATCGGCGGCAGCTCAAAGAGGAACTCCTGCGCTGAGGAACTGGCGGACTGAAGGGAGCTCTATCGCATGCGGTGAAACTCGAGCAGCACGTCAAGCACGGCGCGATTCTTTCGCCGCTTTACCGGCACACCCGCCGGGCCCCGGCCGGTGCCATTCACGACCCACTCCTTGGAGACCCCTGATGACAATCATGAAGAATCGTCCTGCAACAAGTACCGCTATCGCGCTGAGCCTCGCTCTGGCCGTCACCGGCTGCGCTTCAGTGACCGGCTCCGGCCCGGGCGCCAGCACCGCCCCTTCCTCCGCGTCAGCTTCCGCTTTCGCGTTCAATGCCACGGACGTGATGTTCGTGCAGATGATGATCCCGCATCATGCGCAGGCCATCGAGATGTCGGACACCCTCCTCGCCAAGGATGGGGTCGATGCCGACGTGCGCGAGCTGGCAGAGAACATCAAGGCCGCGCAGCAGCCCGAAATCGACACGATGGAGGGGTGGCTCACCGCGTGGGGCGCGGAGATGCCCGGCGCCGGCGGAATGGCAGGTATGGGCCACGACGACGGAATGATGAGCGACGACGACATGTCGGCACTGGCGGCGGCCTCCGGCCCTGACGCATCGCGTCTGTTTCTCGAGCAGATGATCGTCCACCATGAGGGTGCCATCGACATGGCCCAGGACGAACTCGACAGCGGATCCAGCCCCGACGTGAGGGAGCTCGCCGAGGCGATCATCGTTGCTCAGACTGCCGAGATCGCCACCATGCGGGCCATGCTTGCCGAGCTCTGACGGCCTGAGCTGAGAGCGGCAAGCCCTCGCTCTGGAAGGACCCCCTCCGCGTCACTCTACGCGGAGGGGGTCTAGGGCGGTGCCGGGGGCGTAGAAGCTGCCGAGCAGGATGGCGCCGTCCAGCGTCAGACTCACCTCACCGGCTTCGACTGACGCAAACTGCACGCGCGCGCCGCGGCGGCCGCCGATTGTGACAATCGAGCCGCCGTCTTCGAGGTGCGGGGCTGCCAGGCGCCAGTCCATCATTCCGCCGTGAGCGAGGAAGCGGACGGAGCCGGTGAAGGCGCCCTCGACGCCGTCGTCCGCAGGAAAGATCACCTCGTCGCCGTCGAGCCGCGCCCCGTCAGCGACCTCGATCGAGCCCTCGGCAGATCGCACGTACTCGTGCAGGCTCTTCTTGATGCCCCACCGCAGCGCGTGCATCAGCGCACCCGCCGATGCACGGACTGGTAGCTGAGGTAGGCGTGCAGGCCCTCGATCCCGTACTCCACGCCGAGGCCGGAGTCGTGGCGCCCGCTGAAGGGGGCGGCGTGGTTGGAAGCGAAGAAGTTCACCCCGATCGAGCCGGTGTCGATGCGCCGCGCGACCTCGAACGCGCGGTCCTCGTCGGCACCGAAAACGATCCCGCCGAGCCCGAAAGGTGTGTGCGCCGCCTTTCGTCGAGCCCGGAGATGTGGTCGAAGCCGACACCACCATCGGGATCATCGAGATCATGAAGCTCATGAACCCGGTCGTGGCAGGCGCCGCCGGCACGATCGCGGCGTTCGAGGCGCAGGATGGCGCGCAGGTGCAGTTCGGTCAGGTCCTCGCGCGGTTCGAGGCGTGAGCTGTGAGCACTGACCGGCCCGTCGTTCTTGTCGCCAACCGCGGCGAGATCGCCGCGCGCATCGTCGCCGCAGCGCAGCGGATCGGAGCAGAGGCGGTGCTGGCTGCCAGCGCTGCTGACACGCAGTCGCTCGCGGCCCGGGCTGCCGACCGCGTGCTGGTCATCGGCCCCGCTCCGTCGGCGCAGAGCTACCTTCGCCCCGAACTCATCGCCCAGGCAGCTGTCCACGCCGGCGCCGATGTGGTCCACCCCGGTTACGGCTTCCTCAGCGAACAGCCGCGGCTGTGTGAGCTTCTCGAGGAAGAGGGGATCGCCTTTGCCGGCCCCCGTCCCGAGACCCTGCGCGCTGTCGGTGACAAGGGCAGCGCCCGGGCCGTGGCGGTGGCAGCCGGGGTCCCCGTCTCTCAGGGCCGGGTCATCACCGACGTGCACGATGTCGCAGCTCTCGGTGCCGACGTGGGCTATCCGCTCATGGTCAAGGCCATTCACGGGGGCGGGGGGCGCGGCATCCGCCTTGCCACCACCGAAGCCGAACTCGTCGCCCTTGCTCCCCAGGCCGCGCAGGAAGCTGCGGCAGCCTTCGGTAACGGCGACCTCTATATGGAGCGCTACTACGGCTCTGCCAGGCACGTCGAGGTGCAAGTCTTCGGCGACGGCGAGGGTGGCGCGCTGATCTTCGGTGACCGCGACTGCTCTGTGCAGCGCCGCCATCAAAAGCTCATCGAGGAATGCCCTGCTCCCGGGTTGTCGGCCGAGCGTCGCCGCGTGCTGCACGATGCCTCGCGTGCGCTCGTGGAAGCGCTGCGCTACCGGGGCGCCGGCACGGTGGAGTTTCTCGTCGACACGCTCAGCGACGACGTCGTCTTTCTCGAAGTCAACGCTCGCATCCAGGTCGAGCACCCGGTCACCGAGGAAGCCTTCGGAGTCGACCTCGTCGCAGCCCAACTCCTGCTGGCGCTGGGGCTGCCCACCGGGTTGCCGGTGCCCCCCGCAGTGCCGCCGGCTGTCGCGATCGAGGTGCGTATCAATGCCGAAGACCCCGCCGCCGACTTCCGACCCAACGCGGGACGGATCGGCCAGGTGCGGTGGCCCCGTGGCCCCGGCATCCGCATCGACACCCAGATCGAGTCCGGGTTCGAGTTTCCGCCCTACTACGACAGCCTCGCCGCCAAGCTCATCGTGCGTGCCCATGACCGCGCCGCCGCGGTCGATGGCGCGCTCGCCGCGGTGCGCAACACGCGCGTGGCGGGCCTGACTACCACGCTCCCCATGCTCGAGGCGGTCCTTGCCCACGAGGACTTCAGGGCGGGGCCGGTGCCGACCACCTGGTTCGGGCAGGAGTGGGAGCGCATGAGGGAGAAGATCGGATGACGCAGCATCCGCGTGCCGCGCACTTGAGTCAGCTCGGCGGGAACCGCACCCGCGGGCCCGTGCGCATCGTCGACACTTCCTTGCGCGATGGCAACCAGAGTCTGTGGGGGGCCACCGGCATCACGACGGGCATGGCCGAAGCTGCGGCTGTCGATCTGGCACAGATGGACCTTGCCGCGATTGATTTCACCAGCTCCACCCACCTGTCGATGGGGGTGAAGTTTCACCACGAGAACCCCTGGGAGCGGCTGGACCGGGTCAGCGCGGCAGCCCCCGAAACCCTGTTGTCGGCGATCACGACAGGGATGCGCTTCATGTCGTGGGAGAAGGCCAGCGAGCCGGTGATGCGCCTTGCCCTGCGGATGATGGCCACCCACGGGGTGCGGCGCCTGCACATTGCCGAGCCGATGAACGACCGGGACGCCACCATCCGGGTCGCGCAGTGGGCCAAGGACGAAGGCTTCACGCAGATCGTGGCCGGCGTCGTCTTCACCGAGAGCCCGGTGCACACCGATGAGCGCTACCTCGCTAATGCGGCTGCCTACCAGGCCGAGCCGGCGATCGACCACGTGTACCTCAAGGACCCCGGCGGCTTGCTCACCGTCGAGCGCGTGCGAGAGCTCGTGCCGCAGCTGCGGGAGGTCGTGCACAAGCCCCTCGAGCTGCACAGCCACACCACGACGGGGGCGGCGTCCCAGCTGTATGTCACCGCCGCAGCTCTGGATGTCGATGTGCTGCACACGGGTCTTGGACCTCTCTCCAACGGCACTGCCCAGCCAAGCCTGGAGCACCTGCTGACCAACCTCGACGCCGTCGGCATCGAGGTTGATGTCGACCGGGATGCCACTGCCCGGGCCGCGCAGACGCTGTGGGCGATTGCGCGCTCGCAGGGCCTGGCGGCCGGGGCTCCGAGCGAGTTCGATCTCGGGGCACACGTCCACCAGGTTCCGGGAGGAATGATGGGGACCCTGCGACGCCAACTCGGTGAGATCGGGATGGCCGATCGGCTTCCCCGAGTGCTGGAGGAGTGCGTGCGGGTGCGCGCCGACCTCGGGTACCCGATCATGGTGACGCCCTTCAGTCAGTTCGTGGGCAGCCAAGCGCTCATGAACGTACTGGCCGAAGAGAACGGACAAGACCGCTATAGCCGCATCCCCGATGAGGTCGTGCGATTCGTCCTCGGCCACTTCGGCACTCCCGAGGGGCAGATTGACCCCGACGTCCAGACGCGCGTGCGGGATCTTCCCCGCGCAGCCGAACTCGACCGGCCCGTCCCCGAACCGTCGCTTGACGAGCTGCGGATGCTGCACTCCGAGAGGCTCGGCCGTGAGCTGGCTGACGAAGACCTGCTGCTGGCGATCGTGATGCCCGCCGAGCAGCTCGATCCGATGTATGCCGCGGGTCCCGCACCGCGCTGGGTACCAGCATCCGCGGGGCCACCGCCGACGGATGTCGCCTCGTTCATCGCTGCTGCGCACACCCTGCCCCGGTGGAGGTCTTTGCGTATCGCGTTCGGCGAGACCCGCATCGCCCTGGACCGTCCCGCACAGGAGGAGCGATGACATCCGAGATTCTTTCCCGCCTCGCCGCCGTTGAGGGTGTCATGTTCGATGTCGACGGATGCCTGGTGATCTCTGACGGACCCGCAGGCCAGGAAGGCTCAGCACTCCCGGGGGCTGCCGAACTGATCGCGCAGATGCGGGCATCCGGGCGCCGGGTGTGCGTCTTCACGAACGGCACTGCGCAGCCGCCCGCCGAGATCGCCGCGCACCTGCGTCACCTGGGGCTCGGCGTCGCCGACGAGGAGGTACTCACCCCAGCCGTGGCCGCGGCCCGCACCTTGCGCGAGCGCTACGGCCAGCAACCCGTGCTCGCTTACGGCGGTGGCGGGGTGGTGCCGGTGCTGCGGGCTCACGGGATTAACCTCATCGACCCTGATGAGCACCGCTCGGGCGCGGCATCGGGCGCTGTCGCCGTGCTGGTGGGATGGGACACGGATTTCACCAAACCGAAGCTGCAGTTCGCCGCCGAGGCGATCCTCGCCGGAGCGGCGTTGTACTGCACCTCGGATGCTCCGGCCTTTGCGAGCAAGGACCGCCTGAACGTCGGACTGTCGGGCTTCATCGTGGCAGGACTTTCGCACGTGACCGGGCAACCCTGGACGGTGCTGGGAAAGCCGTCGGCGTTTGCGCTCGAGACCGTGTGCTGGGCACTGGGAACGACCACCGAGAGCACTCTTGTGCTCGGAGATGACCTCTACCTCGAAGCCAGCATGGCCCGTCGTGGCGGGGCGGTAGCGGGCATCGTCCTCACCGGGATGACCACCCGCGAGCGCCTCGCCGACATCCCGGGCGACGAGATGCCCGAGATCGTGGTCGAGTCGATGACCGAGCTCGCGGCCTTGTTCACGGATGCCGACGAGCTGCGGATGCCGGTCTCAACCGGTCTCAAGCGATGACGGACTCCGGCCAGCGCGCCCCCGCGCACGAGGTGCTCTACCGCCCCTCGACTGCTGCTCGCGATGGATCGGTGATCGCAGAGTACCTGCGCTGGCTCGCTGCCGAACGTGGACTGCGCTTCGACGATGTCCAGTCACTTCATGCGTGGTCGGTCGACGAGCTCGAGGCTTTCTGGCAGAGCGTGTGGGACTTCTTCGGGGTTCGTGCATCCGCCCCTGCGCGCTCGGTTCTTTCGGGCGGGCCGATGCCGGACGTCTCGTGGTTCGAGGGTGCCGAGCTCAACTACGCCGAGCACTGCCTGCGCCACGATGTCGATGCGCTCGCGATCTTCGCAACCTCACAGACGCGCGAGGACGTCTCGCTGAGCTTCGGCGACCTTGCCGAGCAGGTCCGGCGGGTGCGGGCGGGGCTGCACCGACTCGGTGTCGGACCTGGCGATCGGGTCGTGGCGTACCTTCCCAACATCCCCGAGACCGTGGTGGCGTTCCTTGCGACCGCGAGCCTCGGAGCGATCTGGGCCAGCTGTGCTCCCGAGTTCGGAGCCCGGGCAGTTCTCGACCGCTTCGGTCAGCTCGATCCCGACATCCTGCTGGTTGTCGGTGGCTATCGTTTCGGTGACAAACCGATCGACAAGTCGGCCGACGTCGCTGCGATCCGTGCGGGGCTGCCGACGGTCAGGAAGACGATCGGCGTGCCATACGGTGACTTTGCCGTCGATGCAGACATGGCGTGGGACGAGATCGCGGCGCCCGCGGACGATCCGCTCACCTTCGCGCCAGTGCCGTTCGCGCATCCGCTGTTTGTGTTGTTCTCGTCGGGTACGACAGGGGCACCCAAGCCGATCGTCCACGGGCATGGCGGCATCCTGCTCGAGCACCTGAAGACTCTCGGGCTGCACTGGGACCTGCGGGCGGGCGATCGACTGATGTGGTTCAGCACGACGGCCTGGATGATGTGGAACACCCTCGTCTCGACCCTGTTGCACGGCGCCGCCGCGGTGCTGATCGACGGAAACCCCCTCTACCCCGACCTCGACGCGCAGTGGCGCCTCGCCGCCCAGACCCGGGCAACGCTGGTCGGCGCGAGCCCGGGACTTATCAGCGCGTCGCGGGCGGCGGGACTTTCCCCTGCCCACGATCACGATCTCTCGTCCGTGCGGCAGATCGGCGTGGCCGGCAGCCCGCTTGCGGCCGAAGGATTCGTGTGGATTCACGAGCAGTTCGGTGACGATGTCGTCTTGAACGTCGGCAGCGGAGGCACCGACGTCTGTTCGGCGATCGTGCAAGGCTCGCCGCTGCACGACGTGTGGCTCGGGGAGATCAGCGGCGCCTCGCTCGGTGTGGATGCCGTCGCTTTCGACGCCGCCGGAGAGGTCATCGTCGACGACCTCGGTGAGCTCGTCATCCGTCGCCCCATGCCATCGATGCCGGTGGGCTTCTGGGGCGACGCTGACGGCAGCCGCTATCGCGACACATACTTCGACGTCTATCCGGGTGTGTGGCGGCACGGCGACTGGGTGCGCTTCGCGCCGGGCGGCAGCTGTGTGATCGCCGGCCGATCAGACGCCACCCTCAACCGGGGCGGCGTGCGCCTCGGTACCGCCGAGTTCTACCGCGTCGTCGAGGAACTTCCCGACGTGACTGACAGTCTCGTCGTGCACTTGGAGGATCCTGACGGTGGGCCGGGTGTGCTCGTCCTGTTCGTTGTTCCCGCGACCGACGCTGGCGCCCCAGCCGCAAGCGCTGCGTGGGATGAGGAGCAGAGCGTTGCCCGCATCACTGTCGCCCTGCGCTCGGCGCTGACCCCCCGACACGTGCCAGATCACATCGCGGTAGTCTCCGCCATTCCGCACACCAAGACGGGAAAAAAGCTCGAGGTACCCGTGAAACGCGTGATGCAGGGGAGTGACCCCGTTGAGTTGGCGGCGCTGTCGTCGCTGGATGACCCGCACGCCCTCGAACCGTTCGCCCGGTTCGCTCGCGAACGTGGCCTGCTGGTGTAGCAGCCGGGACGCTGCTTCGTCGCAGTATCGACGTATGCCCCGCGGGACGTACGGGCCTCCGTAGACTGGCGCGCGCTGCCGATCAGAAACGAGACGATGAGCATCCCGAACCCGTCCGAGCACTCCTCGCCGCTGGCGCACCGCCCGTGGCTTGCCGCCTACGCCGAGGGTGTGCCCGCAGACATCGACGCGGTCGACCAGACGCTCGTCGACATGCTTTCGGCATCCGTCGACCGCTACGGCAAGGACGCGGCGCTGGAGTTCTTCGGAAGAACGACCACCTACGGCGAGCTGGGCGAACAGGTCGAGCGGGTCGCGAACGGACTGCGCAAGCAGGGGGTCCTCGCGGGTGACCGGGTGGCGCTCGTGCTGCCGAACTGTCCGCAACACGTCGTGGCGTTCTACGCGATCCTGCGCCTGGGCGCCATCGTCGTCGAGCACAACCCGCTGTACACGGCTCGCGAGCTGCGGCACCAGTTCGAGGTGCATGGCGCGGTCGCCGCGATCGTGTGGGATAAGGTCGCCGACACGATCGCCGAGATGCCCTCAGACGTCAGGCCGCGCACGATCGTTTCGGTACGGATGCCGGACGCGCTGCCCCTGGGCAAGCGTCTCGCCCTGAGGCTCCCGGTCCCCGCAGCGCGGGAGACCCGCACCGCGATGACGGCGAAGCCGACCGCAAAGAAGCTCGTAGCGTGGAAGACGCTGACGGCTGCCGGTCGTCTTCCGAAGAAGATCGCGAAGCCGGCGCTCGATGACATCGCACTGCTACAGCTGACCAGCGGTACGACCGGAACCCCGAAGGCTGCGATCCTCTCGCACCGCAATCTGCGCTCGAACGCCGCTCAAGGTCGCGCGTGGGTGCCGGGCCTGAAAGAAGGTGCCGAAACCTTCTACGCCGTGCTTCCGCTGTTCCACGCCTACGGCCTGACTCTGTGCCTGACGTTCGCCATCTCGATCGGGGCGCGCATCGTGTTGTTCCCACGGTTCGACGTCGACGCAGTGGTGACCGCTGCGAAGCACTCGCCGCCGACGTTCCTGCCCGCCGTCCCACCGGTCTACGACGCCCTGGCCCGGGCGGCTGCCCATCGCCGGATCGACCTGCACAGCATCCGCTTTGCCATCTCAGGGGCAATGAGCCTGCCGATCCCGACAGTCACGCGGTGGGAGGAGGCCAGTGACGGCCTGCTCGTCGAGGGCTACGGCATGACCGAGTCCTCGCCGGTTGCCCTCGGAAATCCCATCGGTCCGACGCGGCGCCCCGGCACGGTCGGGGTTCCGTTTCCGAGCACCGAGATCCGCGTGGTCGACCCCGACAACCCGAGCATCGATCGTGCGATCGGCGAAGCTGGCGAGCTGCTCATTCGGGGACCCCAGGTCTTTCAGGGCTACTGGGAGCGTCCCGAGGAGACAGCCGCTGCCCTGCTTCCGGGCGGCTGGCTGCGCACCGGCGACGTCGTGACCGTCGCCGAGGACGGCTTCGTCACGGTCATTGATCGCGTGAAGGAGCTCATCATCACGGGCGGCTACAACGTCAGCCCGAGCGAGGTCGAGCAGGTGCTTGTGTTGCATCCGGATGTCGATGCCGCAGCCGTCGTCGGTATCCCGCGTTCCTCGGGTGGCGAGGATGTCGTGGCAGCCGTCGTACTGCGCGAGGGTGCCCACTTCGACTCCACGGGACTGCGCGACTTCTCGCGTCAGCATCTCGCTGCGTACAAGGTTCCCAAGCGCATCGTCGAGGTGGCCGATCTGCCCCGCTCGCAGATCGGCAAGGTCCTGCGCCGGTCGGTGCGCGAGAGCCTCACGGGGAGCTGAGGCGAGCGCCCGGCCCCTGTAACGCGGGTGAAACCGACCGCGCGTATCGTGGCGCGCGACGCTCATGAAAGCGAAAGCCCGCACCCGGCGGGTGAATGGAAAGCGTGAAGCGGCTCGAGAAGGAGTTGCTATGACATTCCAGGTTCCCCTCGTGGACATCACCGCGTACGTGACCGACGGGACGCCCGAGGCGAAGGCCGAGGTCGCCCGCCGCATCGACGACGCGTGCCGCACAGTCGGGTTCATCCAGATCACCGGCCACGGCATCCCCGATCCCGTCATCCGCGGCCTCACCGACGCGATGGACGCCTTCTTCGCCCTCGACCTGGAGGCGAAGAAGACCTATCGAACCCCGCCGCAGATCAACCGCGGTTACAGTCCGCCGAAGTCCGAATCGCTAAGCCTCAGTCTCGGCGTCGAGCAGGCCAGCCGCATGAACGACTTCTTCGAGGCGTTCAACGTCGGGGCATCCGCTGCGACCTACCCGCATATGGCAGAACTCCCACAGCCCGACTACGCAGAGAACCTCTGGCCCGCCGTCGAGGGGTTCCAGACGCAGGTGGAAGCCTACTTCGACGAGGCTGCCCGCGTCGCCCGGGTCATGACCCGGATCTTCGCCGACGCACTGGGGCTGGACCCGGAGTTCTTCGCCTCCCGCACCGATCACTCGCTGGATGTCATGCGGATGAACAACTACGCGCTGCCGCCTGGGACCGATGTGACTCTCGACGGCGACCTCATCGGCATGGGCGAGCACACCGACTACGGGATCGTGACGATCCTCTGGGCCGATCAGGTCAAGGGTCTGCAGGTGCTCGGCGCGGACGGCTCGTGGAACGACGTGTCGCCGGCCGACGATGCCTTGCTGATCAACCTTGGCGATGTCACGGCCCGGTGGACCAACGAGCGGTGGATGTCGACGCTTCACCGTGTGAAGCCACCCGTGATCGACGGCACGATCGAGCGGCGCCGATCGGCTGCCTTCTTCCACGACGGGAACGTCGATGCCCTGATCGAAACGCTGCCCTCGTGCGTGGATGCCGAGCATCCCGATCTCTACGAGTCGGTCACCGTGGGCGAGCACATCGCCGCAAAACTCGCCGGGTCGCGCGCGGGCGTGCGCAACGAGGCGGCCGCGCGGGAGTCGGCGCGCGTGCTCGCGAGCCAGCGCTACTGAGGATGTGAGCGTTCGAGGCGCGCATCGAGACCGTCGAGCAGAAGCATCAGACCAAAGTCGAATCCCGACCCCTGGTCGGAGGCGTGAAGGTTCACGTGCTCGATGAGATGAGTGTGTCCGACCTGTTCGAGGTAGGCCAGGGCGGCGTCGCGTTGTTCACGCTCGGCGGCGGCATCCGTCGGCGCGAAATCGAGGGCCTGGATGACGTACCCCTGGATGTAGGCCTCGAGCACGTGATGGGCATGAAAGGCCTGTTCGGGTGTGAAACCAGCGCTGCGCAGGTGCCCGAGGGATGCGTCGATGTAGGTCATCCGTGCCGGACCACCGCTGGACGCACGAATCCGGTTGGCCCACGGGTGGCGCAGCAGCGTCGTGAACGCTGATCGGGCGGTGCGACGCACAGCCGTGCGCCAGTCGCGCGTGTCGCCGGTCAGGGTGACCTTGGCCCAGACGAGATCAACGATCCCGTCAATGACGGCTTGCTTCGATGGCAGGTGGTGGTAGATCGACATCGCCTCGACGCCGAGCCGGGCACCCAGTGCCCGCATGGTGAGCGATTCGAGCCCCTCGGCGTCGACGAGTTCCAGCGCCGCGGCGAGGATGCTGTCGCGGCTGAGCGGTCGGCGAGTCGCGTCGGGCTCCCCGTCGGATCTCGTCATGTGACGACCTTCCCGCACCTTGACGAACTTACGGTGTAAGACTAGCCTGGTCGCCAGCCATACAGTGTAAGGCTGAATCGATTTGACTCAGGAGGGCCACCATGCTCGCTATTCGCCGCTCCCGCTACGGCGGACCGGAGACGCTCGAGATCGCTGACATCGATGACGAGCCGCTGGAAGCGGGGCGCGTTCGGCTGAGGGTGGCGGCTTCATCGCTGAACCCGTTCGAGTGGCATCACATGCGCGGCCTGCCGTGGTTGATGCGCCCCACATCCGGATGGCGCCATCCGCGCAATCCCGGACTCGGCGTAGACGTTGCCGGCATCGTCACCGAGGTTGCGGATGACGTCGCTGATCTGCGAGTGGGCGATCCCGTGTTCGGCGTCGCGCGAAACTCGCTGGCGGAGTCGGCGACCGCGCGCGCCGAGTATCTCGTGCGGATTCCCGATGGCGTGGAGCTGGAAGCCGCGGCTGCTGTGCCGCTTGCGGGTCTGACGGCGCTGCAGGCCCTGCGCAACCAGGGGCTCATCACGGCGGGCTCCGGTGTGCTGATCCTCGGCGCCGCGGGTGGCGTGGGGCACTACGCCGTGCAGATCGCCCGCGCTCTCGGTGCTGGTCGTGTTGTGGCAAGCTGCAGCGGGCGCAACGCCTCGTGGGTCCAGGGTCTGGGAGCGGACCGCGTTCTGGATTACACGCGGGGCGAGGTCGACGCCATCGACGAGCGGTTCGACGTCATTCTCGATATCGCCGGCGGAGCACGAATCGCGTATCTGCGATCCCTTCTCGCGCCGGGAGGCTCGCTTGTCCTCGTGGGTGGCCCCGGCGACGGGTGGCTCCTCGGGCCTGCCACACGGATCTTTCGAGGACTGATCACGAGTCGATTCCGCCGAGAGCGGGTCGTCATGGTAAACGCGACGTGGTCGGGAGAAGACCTCGCGACCCTCGCGACGATGCTCGGCGAGGGGAGCCTGCGCAGCATCATCCATCGAGAGGTCGGACTCACGGAGGTGCCCGCGGCGATCGCGGAGCTCGAGGGTGGACACGTCCCGGGAAAAATCGTCGTGCGACCCTGACGGCCGCGGTGGCCTCAGCGGGGACCTTCGGCCCTTCATGTGGCCTGACCACAGGCGTATCGTGCCCGTGTGCGCACGATCGAAGAGACCCTCGACCTCCAAGCCGATGCGGCGATCCACAAGATCGAGGGGATGAGGCATCCGCTGCGCTTCACCGTCTCGGGGATGCTCGCCGGCGCCTACGTCGGCATCGCCGTCGTGTTGATGCTCAATGCGGCAGGCCCGCTGGTCGAAACCAGCGGCGGTTGGGCGAAGCTCGTCAGCGGCTTGGTGTTCGGCGTCGCACTGACCCTCGTCGTCTTCGCGGGGGCAGAGCTTGTGACCTCATCGATGATGACGCTCACGCAGGGAACACTCATGCGCGCGACAGCACCCGGCCCGGCCGCGGGCGCGCTCGGCTTCACGTTCGTCGCGAACCTCCTCGGCTCGGCACTGTTCGGGGTGCTCGTCGCGGTGTCGGGAGTCCTGCACGCCAATCCCGCTGCTGGCGCGATGCTCGAGGTGATGCTGGATGCCAAGGCTCACGAATCACCTCTGGAGCTGTTCGTGCGCGGCATCCTGTGCAACGTGCTCGTGTGCCTCGCGATCTGGATGGTCGCGCGGTCGACCACCGACGGTCCGAAGTTCGTGGTGATCTTCTGGGCACTTCTGGCGTTCATCACGTCGGGTTTCGAGCATGTCGTGGCAAACATGACGACCTTCACCCTGGGGTTTGCGACCGGAGTCCCGAGCGCGACCTGGCTCTCGTTCGGCACAAACATGCTGTGGGTCGGCCTCGGCAATCTCGTCGGCGGCGCGGTGTTCGTGGGACTTGCCTACTGGGTGATCGGCGGGGCGCCGCGCTGGCCCTCCGTACAGACCCTCAGGCCCGAGGAGGCCCAGGCGTCGGTGTGACGGATGCCGCGAGCTGCGTCATCCGACGCTGGCGCATCGCCAGAAACAGGGGGAACGTGAAGGCGAAGGCCGTAAGCCCCGAACCGAGGATGTAGAGCCACGCGAAGCGCATCCCGAGCCGGCGAGACTCGGCGACGATGAACACGCACCCGGCGACGGCGACGACGAGCAGGTCGACCGTGATCGACGAGACAGCCGGGCCGCTGGTGGTGAGGTCGCCGATGAAGTCTCGCAGCTGGATGATCGCGAGGGTGTTGAAGAACCACGTGCCCACCAGCCCCGCGAGGGCCAGGACGAGGTAGGTGATGGCGAGCGGGCTCCAGTGTCTGGTCATGCCTCGATCCTGACCGCTCGCTCAGCATCCGACCAGGTGCGCGCCTCAGGCAGGATGGATGAGTGATCGATGACTCCTCGCACGGCTCCCCCGATCCTTCCGTCGACCTCGACGCTCTTGCCGGCCGAGCGAGCGAGATTCGTCTGATCGCTGTCGATATGGACGGCACCTTGCTTGACGGCGAAGGCGCGGTGCCGCCGGCGCTGTGGCCGATGCTCGACCGCCTGCGCGCGGCGGGGATCGCGTTCGCACCCGCCAGTGGCAGGCAGCACGCCACACTGCGCCGGGAGTTCGGTACGCACGGTGACGATCTTGTCTTCATTGCCGAGAACGGCACGTTCGTGACGCGCGGTGATGAGGAGCTCAGCGCCGATGTCATGGACCGCGCGTTCGTCGCAGAGCTTCTGGGTGACATCCGCGGCTTCACCCACGACGTCGGCGTCGTGCTGTGCGGCAAGGGCTCGGCGTATATCGAACGAACGGATGCCGTCTTCCGCAGCCAGGCGGAGAAGTACTACGCGCGCCTGACCGATGTCCCCGACCTCACCGCCGTGGAGGACGAGATCCTGAAAGTCGCCGTCTTCGACGTCGAGGACGGCGAGAAGAACACGGCTCCCGCGCTGGAGCGACACCGTCTGACGCACCAGGTCGTCGTATCGGGACACCACTGGGTCGATGTCATGAACCGGGGAGCCTCCAAGGGCACCGCGCTTCGCGCCATCCAGGACCTCCTGAACGTCACTCCCGAGCAGACCGCCGTGTTCGGGGACTACCTCAACGATCTCGACATGATGGATGCCGCAGACTTCTCGTTCGCGATGGCCAATGCGCATCCGGATGTCGCGGCAGCAGCCCGCTACCGGGCGCCATCCAACGTCGACCACGGCGTCATCCGCGTCCTGGAGCGCCTTCTGGGCTGACGGCCCCGCGTGCGGCTGCCACGGGGCAGGCTGGACCCATGATCTCTATCCCCACCGTGACCCTGGCCGACGGCGTGAGCTTCCCGGAGGTGGGCTTCGGCACTTATGGCCTCCGCGGGGACGATGGCACCGATGCCATCGTCTCGGCCGTCCAGGCGGGATACCGCCTCCTGGATTCGGCAGTGAACTACGAGAACGAGGGCGAGGTCGGTGAGGCGGTTCGGCGCAGCGGCCTGGACCGCGACGAACTGATCGTCACGACGAAGATCCCGGGGCGCGACCACGGGTACGACGAGGCCCGCCGCAGCGCCCACGAGTCTCTCGACCGCCTCGGGCTCGACCGCATCGACCTGTATCTCATCCACTGGCCGAACCCCAGCGTCGACAAGTATGTCGACACGTGGCGCGCGATGATCGACCTGCGGGCTGAGGGACTCGTGCGCTCGATCGGAGTGTCGAACTTCACGGAGGCGATGCTCGATCGGCTGCACGGCGAGACGGGAGTGATGCCCGTCGTGAATCAGGTCGAGCTCCACCCCTACTTCCCGCAGGCATCGCTGCGCGCGTACCACGCGACTCACGGCATCCGCACCGAGAGCTGGAGCCCGCTCGCGCGCCGCAGCGAACTGCTGAGCGAACCGGTGATCGGCGACCTCGCGACTGAACTCGGCATCAGCCCCACGCAGGTCGTGCTGCGCTGGCACGTGCAGGTCGGCGCCACGCCCATTCCCAAGTCCGCTCACGCCGGTCGCCAACGCGAGAACGCCGATGTCTTCGGATTCACGCTCACCGACGATCAGGTTGCCGCGATCTCGGCGCTTGAGCGCGGGCGGCTCTGGGGCGGCGACCCGAACACGCACGAAGAGATGTGACGGCGACTCGCTTCAACCGCCGACCGGGCTGTCAAGTCCCACCGATCCTGACATCCAGCCCGAGACGCAGGGTGAGGATCCGTTGCGCGCCGATCTCAGCGAGGAGGGGCAAGGAGATCTCGCCCCTGAAGACGAGTAGGGAGCCGAAGTCAGCGGGAGCGGTGGTCTTCGGGGTGAAGGCGCGCACCGCGTCGCGGTTCGCGGGGGCCGCCGGCTCCCAGGAGTCGAATGACGCGCTGCCGGTGGCCCGCCCACGGCGAAAGAAGCTCCAGCATCCCGTCGTCATCGGTGCGCGAGCCGGTCAGGGCGTACCCGACCTCGTGCGCGAGGTGATAGTCGCCGACACTGACAGCATCCGGGTCGCCGAACGCCTTGATGCGTGTCTCGGCTGAGCTCCACGGCCCGATACCGGATTGGCTGAGCAGGATGCGATCCACGTCCTCGATGTCGGAGGCAGCGTGAACGGCGCGAACGATCGAAGCCCCTCGCGCCGCAAGCTGGACGATCGTGCGAGCTTGCGGGGGCTCGAGTCCGGCGCGGTGCCAGTCCCACGATGGGATGCGATGCCAGCCCTCGATCGATGGCGGGGCGAACATGGGCCGCGGGGTGGGACCGGGGGCGCGCGTTCCGTGGGCGGTCACTACTCGTCGCCAGGCGCCGAAGGCCTGGATGCCGGTGACCTTCTGTTCGAAGACCGAGCTGGCCAGAGCGTCGAACACGAGGTCGGTACGGCTCAGGCGCAGGCCGGGGTGACGATGTGCGAGGTCGGCGATCAACGGATGCCGCGAGGGGTCGAACCCACTCGTGTCGTCGTGGGCGCCGCACAGCGCGGGAACCTGGTTGAGGGCCCAATCAGCTCCCTCACCCCAGGCCGCAGCGCGCACTGAGCCGTCGGAGGTGCCGCGAAGAGCGAGCGTCGCAACACCCTGGGGGGTGCGGCTGGCGCGCCAGATCACCGACCCTGCCGTTGCCATCGTGGGGTCGTGCGAACCGCGTCGCTGGAACAGCACGGTGGCAGCGAGGTTCAGCGGATGCCGAGGCCGGTAGACCATCTCGATCGCCGCCGCGGAAGCGGTGGGGCTCGGTGCGAGCGAGGTCATGCCAACACGATACGGGCGCCCGCTGACACCCGTGCGGTGGCCGCGCGCTGCCTAGAACCGGTCGGGCGACGGCGCGCCGTGGCCGTACCGGATGACGACGTCGGCGTGGCGGTCGAAGCGGTATCCGACGCCACGCACTGTGCGAACGATGTCTTCGTAGCGTCCAAGCTTCGAACGCAGGCGTCGGACGTGCACATCGATCGTGCGTTCTCCGGGCACCTCGCCGTCCTCGGCGCTCTGCCACAGCGAGGAGACCAGTTCCGCCCGCTCGATCGTTCGGCCTTCGCGCAGCACCAAGTACTGGAGCAGCTCGAACTCCGTGAAGGTGAACGGCGCTGTTTCGCCGTCGATGACGATGCGCTTGCGTGAGATATCGAAGACGACACCGCGTGCGGAACGGTCGGTGTCTTCGGGTTCGGTGGCAGCAGTGACCGCGGCGATGGCCGACGGCTCACGCAGCGCGCGGCGCACGACATCGACATCGCGTCCGCCGGCGCCGCGAGGGGCGAGTGCGACGGTGGCGTAGGTTTCGGCATCCGGTGCGAGCTCGGCCAGGGTGCGGCGCAGTGCATCGACGAGAACCGGGAGTGAAACGCCGGCAGCGGCGGCTTTGGTCTCATCGAGACCGACATACAGAGCGAAGCCGCGGGGAGTGCGTGCGGCGGGCTCCTCGGCGATCGGAGGCACGGCGTGCAGGTGACGGGTGGGAGCGGGGCGGGTGAGGAGGGCGGTGTTCGACATGGGGATGATGGTCCTTGCGGAGGGCCCGGCTGGTTCGGGCAGAGGTGTTGCGGTGACCCGGCGGTCGGTGTCGAGCGCAGTTCTGATGGGTGCGCTCTGCGAGAGGGCTAGGGGGCGGTGCGATCTGGATCGCAGAACGAGCCCCGCTGAGGTGTCGTCAGCGACACATTCGACAACACATGACTGAGCGGCCGGCCATCATCATGCCGGCAGTACCGTTCGCCTCCCAGGCGGACAGAACATGCGCGTTGTCAGTCATGCGGCCGATTATGACCGACAGTGTCGAAGTGCGTCAAATCCCGGGCATCGCGCCCTGATCCCCCGGTATTCCGCGAGCAATCTGCTCACGGGGAGGAGGTTGATGGTGACACTTCGTCAGTCGCGCGGTGTGGGTCGCGACCAGGTCACGGCTTGTTGTTCGCAAAGACAAAAGGGTTGCGGTCGGCATCCACCTGTGCGTACTATCGCCGTCGAAGCGTTCAGCGAAGCGCTTCGAACACCAGGCAAGCACGTGGATTTGCCACGACATCGGTGGATTCGAGGGCACACCCGATCCGGCGGTGTTCAAGCGGTGGACTGCCTTCGGCCTGCTGAGCTCCCACTCTCCCGCCCGGCGCATGGACCCACCTGTTGACTGGCGAGCGCGTCGAGGGTAGCGGATGGCGCACCGAGGTCCACGGGTTCGACAGCGTGCCGCTGTACGTGCGCCCCGGCGCAGTCCTGCCCTGGGGTGCGCGCGATGACAGGCCCGACTACGACTATCTCGACGGACTCGCGCTTCGTGTCTTCCCGGGGGGAGAGGGGATTGCTAGCGTCACGGTGACCACCCCCGACGGGCGGGTCGAGACGTTCGAGGTCGACCGCGCCGCGGTCACCGAAGGAGAATGATCGAGAGTGAGCGAGCAATGACCGGATCTCCTGACTACCGTGATTCCGGCCTGGTCTTCCCTGACGATTTCACGTTCGGTTCGGCGACAGCGTCGTACCAGGTGGAAGGTGCGTTCGACGAGGACGGGCGCGGACCCTCGATCTGGGACACCTTCAGCAAGACGCCGGGCAAGGTGTGGAACGGCGACACCGGGGATGTCGCCTGCGACCATTACCACCGGTGGGAGAGCGACCTCGACCTCATGGCCGAGCTGGCCCTCGACGCCTACCGGTTCTCGATCGCGTGGCCCCGCATTGTGCCGACGGGGCGCGGTGCCGTGAACCAGGCAGGACTCGACTTCTACTCGCGACTCATCGACGGTCTGCTCGCCCGGGGCATAAAGCCGGTAGCGACGCTGTACCACTGGGACCTGCCGCAGCCGCTCGAGGATGCCGGTGGTTGGGCGAACCGCGCGACAGTTGACGCGTTCGAGGAATACGCGAGGGTCGTGGGCGCGGCGTTCGGTGACCGGGTGCACACCTGGACAACGTTGAACGAGCCGTGGTGCTCGGCGTATCTGGGGTACGGTCAGGGCGGTCATGCGCCGGGTCGTCACGAGCCGGCAGCGGCTCTCGCGGCCGTGCATCACCTCAACCTCGCGCACGGGCATGCCGTGCAGGCGTTACGCGAGACGTCCACCGGCGACCCGCAGTACTCCGTCACGCTCAACTTCCACGTCCTGCGCGGCGAGGGAGACGGCGCCTCGGAGGCGATGCGCCGGATCGACGCTCTCGCGAACCGGGCGTTCACGGGACCGATACTGCGCGGGGAGTACCCCGCGGATCTGCTGGAGGACACGGCGTCAGTGACCGACTGGTCGTTCGTGCGCGAGGGTGATCTTGCCGACATCCATCAGCCGATCGATGTGCTCGGTGTCAACTACTACTCGACCGCGACAGTGCGCATGTGGGACGGCGTCTCACCGAAGCAGCAGAACGACGGACACAAGGGCGCCGAGGGCGGCACCGCGTGGCCCGGCAGCGACCAGCTCGTCGAGTTCGTGGAGCAGCCTGGCCCGTACACGGCCATGGGCTGGAACATCGCCCCCGAGGGGCTCGAGGAACTGCTCGTCTCGTTGCGCGAGCAATTCCCGCAACAAGCGCTCATGGTCACCGAGAACGGCGCGGCCTTCGACGACGTCGTGGCGGCCGACGGATCGGTGCCCGACCCGGAGCGGCTCGACTACCTGCGGCGCCACATCACCGCGGCCCACCGCGCGATGGCCCGTGGCGTCGATCTGCGCGGGTATTTCGTCTGGTCCCTGCTCGACAACTTCGAGTGGGGCTACGGGTACGCCAAGCGGTTCGGCATCGTGCGCGTCGACTTCGACACCCTCGAGCGCACCGTGAAAGACAGCGGCAGGTGGTACCAGGAGCTGGTCGCAACCCACCGGATCCCCGCGTAGCGAGCGGCTGCGTCATCCGGCGCAACACCGACGCCGCGCCTTCTGCGCGAGCGTACGCTGGAGGCATGAGCGAGACGCGGTTCGCCGACCAGAAGGATGCCTCCCGGTACACCCTGCACGTGGGTGACGATCTGGTCAGCGCGCTCGATTACAACGACGACGGCCGTTCCGTCGCCCTCACCCGGGCGTTCACGCCACCACCCTTCCGGGGCAAGGGCTACGCGGCCGAGATCGTTGCGCGCGCCGTCGCGGAGCTGGAGGCGCGCGGCGACCGCGAGGTCATCCCGGTGTGCTGGTACGTCGCCGAATGGTTCGAGCGGCACCCCGAGCACGCCGGCATCCTCAAAGCTCGCGCCTGAGCAACCGCGCCAGCGGGGCGCTGACGCGGATTATCGGCGCATATGGTCGTCTTGCCGAGAAGAGGCGACCGTACGCGCCAACTGTTCGCGACGAATGTGGCAATATCGGCCAGTTTGTTGGCTTGCGCCGCGGCGAAGCGCTTGCTCCCGGGTCGCTCTAGGATGCTGCGAACGAAGGAGGAACGCCGTGAAGTCGAAGCGCGTGACCCTCGCCAATGTCGCTGCCGCTGCCGGTGTCTCGCGGACGACCGCTTCGCTCGTGCTGTCGGATCGTGGGGACGAACTGCGGATCTCCGAGGCAGCGCAGCAGCGCGTGCGCCGCGTCGCAGCAGAGCTCGCGTATCGGCCCAACATCCTCTCGTCAGCGTTGCGCCGCGGGTCTAGCCGGACGATCGGCTTCGTCTCCGACACGGTGGCTACCTCGCAGCTGGCCGGCGACCTCATCAAGGGCGCTCTGGAATACGCCCACCGAAGCGGGTACATGCTCTTCATCGGTGAGACCGAGGGTGCCCCCGACGAAGAGCGGCGCCTCGTGCAGGGCATGATCGACCGCCAGGTCGATGGCCTCATCATCGCGTCGATGTTCACGCGTGTGCGTGCGGTGCCCGCGGGAATCGATCCTCGAAGCGTCGTGCTGCTGAACGCTCTTCCCGAAGACAGCGCCGTCGGAACCGTCCCCTCCATCGTCCCCGACGAGTACGCCGCCGGACGCGCTGCAGTCGAGGTTCTCCGGGCGGCAGGGCACTCCCGTATCCACCTCCTCGGCGCGGGCCCGGGACCCGACGACGTTCCGGTGCAGACTGTCGCGGGGTCCGAGCGGTTGCGCGGCATTCTCGATGCCCTGGCCGAAGACGGGCTGGAGCCCGCCAGTGCACGGCTGTGCTCCGTGTGGCTGCCTGAGGACGGATGGGCTGCCACTCGTTCGCTGTTGGACACCGGCGTGCGCGGTGAGGCCATCATCACCTTCAACGACCGCCTGGCCTTCGGTGCCTACCAGGCGATTCACGAGGCGGGACTGTCGATTCCCAGCGACTTCTCGATCGTTTCGTTCGACGACCATCAGCTCGCGAGTTGGCTGCGTCCGCGACTGACGACCTTCGCGCTGCCCCACTACGAACTGGGAGCGCTGGCGCTTCAGGTGCTGCTGGACGATGATGCTCCCGACGGGCGGCGGATCCGGCGCGTTCCGATGCCGTTGCGGATGCGCGAGTCTGTGGCAGCTCCCGGCCCGGGACGGACGGGTGTGGGCGCCCGCGCAGCGGCATCCGCCCCGCGTGAGGCCGCCGTATCCCCGTGAGCCTCGGAGCGGATGTCGGGAGCCCGCCGTAGCGTGAGGGCATGCGCATCCTCCACACCTCCGACTGGCACATCGGGAGGTCGTTCCACGGCCACTCGACGCTGCCAGCGCTGCGGGAGGTGCTCGATGCGCTCACCGACCAGGTTCGAGACAACTCCGTCGATCTCGTGATCGTCGCGGGCGATGTCTTCGACTCATCGACGCCGCCGGCCGAGTGCTACACGCTGCTCACCGACACGCTCTCGGGGCTCGCTGACGCCGGTGCTGCCGTGGTCGTGACCAGCGGCAACCACGATTCGGCGGCCCGCCTGGGATTCCAATCCGGCCTTTTGCGGTCGGGGATTCACGTTCTGACCGACCCGGCGACGCTCGACGCGCCGATCACGCTGACCGACGCGCACGGGCCCGTCCACGTCTACGGCATCCCCTACCTCGAACCGGCACTGCTGCGCCGGACCTGGCCCGGCGAGAAGCTCCGCACGCAGCACGACGCCATCGCTCACGCGATGGGACTCATTCGCGCAGACCGTGCTACGCGGGGTGGTCGCTCGATCGTCGTGTCGCACTGTTTCGCCGCGGGGGTCGATCCCACACCCGGCCTCGAACGAGACATCCAGCAGGGCGGACTCGACGTCGTCCCCCTCGCCGAATTCGAGGGCATCGACTACGTCGCACTCGGACACATCCACGGTCGTCAGCAGCTGGCCCCCGCGGTGCGGTACGCGGGAGCACCGTTGCACTACAGCTTCGGCGAGGCAGACAAGCCGCGCGGCTCCTGGCTTGTCGATCTCTCGGCAACCGGCGAGGCCTCTGTCGCCTGGCTCGATCTGCCGATACCCCGCCGCCTCGTCACAATTCGCGGGACGCTCGATGACCTGTGCTCCGGCGCCGACCACGAGCACGCCGCGAATGCGTGGGTGCGGGCCGAATACACGGATGCGACGCCGCAACGGGATCCGCTGCGCCGCCTGCAAGCGCGCTTCCCCTTCTGCGCCGCCGTCGTGCACGCTCCCGAGAGCCGGCACGACCGTGACGAGCAGACCTACGCGGGCCGCGTCCGGACAGCCCAGACCCACGTCGAACTGATCGATGCGTTCCTTGCCCACGTCCGCGAGGGCGAGGGAGCGAGCGAAGCCGAGGCCGCGCTCATCGCTGACGTGCTCGCCGATCGCGCGGTCGCGGAGGCCCTCGCGTGAGGATCCACAGGGTCCAGATCGAGGGGTTCGGTCCGTTCCGCGAACGGCAGGATGTCGACCTCGACGCACTGGCCCCGTCGGGGGTGTTCGTGATCGCCGGTCGCACCGGAGCGGGCAAGTCCAGCATCCTCGATGCGATCTGCTTCGCCCTCTACGGCACGGTCCCGCGCTATGACGGCGTCGATCGTCGCCTGCGCAGCGATCACTGCGGCCCCGACGATCCGACGCAGGTCACGCTGGAGTTCAGCACCGGAAGTGACCGGTGGCGCATCTCGCGGTCGCCGGACTACGAACGCCCCAAGCGCCGCGGCACCGGCATGACAGTCGTCGCCGCCGACGCGCTGCTGGAGCGGCTGGAGACGGACGCGGATGGCGGCGAGCGGTGGGTAGGTTATGCGGCGGGTCCGCGCGACGTGGGCCACGCGATCGACGAGGTCGTCGGCCTTTCCCACCAGCAGTTCCTGCAGGTGATCCTGCTCGCCCAGAACCGTTTCTCGCAGTTCCTGCTGGCCGGAAACACCGACCGGCAGCGGGTGCTCCGAACGCTGTTCGGCACCCAGATCTACGAGGACTACGAGAAGCGGCTCGACGAACGCCGCCGCGAGTCCGAGCGCGAACAGGAGCGCGACACCGGGCACCTGCAAAGCCTGCAGAGTGACATCGAAACGCTCGCACGAGAGGCCGGATGGCTCGTTCCCGACGAGACGGTCGACCTCGAGCGGCTGGCCGCCCGCGCCGGGTACGACCTGCAAACCCGCGCCGACGCCGTTGACCGGGCCGAGGAGGCTCTCGCCGCCGCGGAGGGCGAGCACACCCGCGTGCGCCAGTTGCGCGAGCAGCAACAACAGCGCAACGCCGCGCGCGAGCATCTGGCAGCGATCGAGATCGAATCCGAGAGACTCGGGCCGGATCGAGTGCTCCTCGAGAGAGCCCGCGCTGCGGAGCCGCTGCGCGCCGCGATCGAAGAGGCGGGCCGTGCTCACGCCGACGTCGAGGCGACGGGCAAGAGCGAGGCGTCGATACTCGCTGACGCTGTCGCGGGGGTAGACACCGCCCTCACTGTCGACGAGTTGTTCGCCGCGGCTCAGGCTCTTACGGGCGACATCGCGCGATGGCAGGATGCCGAAGATGCCGAGCAGCAGCTCGCTATGTACCGCGCCGATCTGAACCGCGCAACCACCCAAGCGGAGGCGGTTCGGGCGGTTCTTGCGGTGACACGCGACGCGCTCACCGTGGCTGAGCAGGAGCGGGCGCGGCTCGGCGACGAGATCGAAAAACTGTCCATCGCTGCGGCTGGACTCGATGCCGCCCGCGCCGAGAGCGAAGACCTAGCCATGCGCCTGGTCGCCGCGCGAGAGGCTGAAACCGCGGCAGGTGAGCTTGTCGACGCGAGCGCTGACCGGCTCACGGCGTCGCGTGCCGTCGAGGAAGCTGTGGCAGCGTGGGGACAGCTGATGCGTCGGCGCCTGGCCGGGTTCGCCGCGGAGCTTGCCGACGGGCTCACGGATGACGATCCCTGCCCCGTGTGCGGGTCGCTGGATCACCCCGAGCCCGCTCCGAGCAACCACGATCCCGTCACGGATGCCGTCCTCGCGGCCGCCGAAGAGGATCGCGACCGCGCCCTGGCGGCGGATCGCGAGAGCGCCGCACGTCACACCGCGGTCACCGCGCGCGTCGACGCCGCGCGTGCTCGGGCGCGAGGTTCGGTCGACGAACTTCATGCGCGTCAACGCGAGAGCCAGTCCCGGCTCGAGCTCGCCGAGCGCGCAACCGAGGCGCTCGATCGCGCCCGTTGTCTGCGAGGCGAACTCGAGGCACGCGAGAACGAACTGCGGCGAGAGCTGGACGAGGCTGCCGCTCGCCTGACAGAACTCGACACGGCCCGCACCGTACTGGGCGGGCGGATCACGGAGGCCGAGGAAGCCGTCGCTACTGCGCGCGGTCCTTTCCCCAGCGTTCACGCACGGATCGCCGACGCCGAGGCTCGGCGACGAATGGCGCAGTCGCTCGCGGAGGCTCGCCGTGCCCACGAGCTCGCGCTCGAACGGGTACGGGATGCCGATCGCGAGCTCGACGCGGGAGTCGCGGCGTCCTCGTTCCCTGATGCGCCGTCAGCACGTGCCGCGCTGCTCACACCGATGCAGCTCGAAGACCTTTCGTCGCGGCTGAGCGATCACGACGCCGCCAAGCGCATCGCGAAGGAGCGCCTGCTCGAGCTCGAACTGCAGCTCGCCGATGCCCCCGATGACCTCATCGACACTGACGCGTCGCTCCGCGAGGCAACGGCAGCCCGGGAGACGTGGCAGCGTGCCGTCGCCGAACTGGCAGCGGTCCGCGAACGCGTTGCACGTTTCGGCGACGTGCGCGCGGCAATCGAGAGGCTCAACCAGGACGGCGAGCAGCGGCGCGAGCGGCACCGGATGCTCGTCCGTCTGGCCGACACACTCGCCGGGCGCGCCCCGAACACCATGCGCATGACGCTCGAGACGTTCGTGCTCGCCGCCGAACTCGAAGAGATCGTCGCAGCCGCGAACCTGCGCCTCGCCGATATGTCCGACGGGCGCTATCGCCTGGAGCACACCGACGCACTTGCGCGGCGAGGTGCAGCTTCGGGCCTCGGGCTACACGTCCACGACGCGTACACGGGACGATCGCGTCCGCCCCAGTCACTCTCCGGTGGCGAGACCTTCCTTGCCTCACTCGCTCTTGCCCTGGGCCTGGCAGAGGTCGTCACGAGCCGCGCGGGCGGCATCCGGCTTGACACGCTGTTCATCGATGAGGGGTTCGGATCGCTGGATGCCGAGACCCTCGAGCTCGCGCTGCGGACCCTCGACGACCTGCGCTCGGGTGGCCGCACGATCGGCGTCATCAGCCACGTCGAGGCGATGAAAGAGCAGCTGCCGATCGGCATCCTTGTCGAAGCGTCGCCGCACGGCTCAAGGGTGATCACGGAGGCCGCGCCCAGCCTGCTCTGATCGCGAGCGCCGCCGTGACGGGCCGCGTCCACTCGACAGGGGCATACGCTGGCAGGGTGAGTTCGGATTCGGGAGCGTCGTCGCAGCCACGAACCACCACGATCCCGCTCACCAACGCCGCGCGGTGGCGAGCGTTTGCCGTCGCGGCATCCGTCGCGGCGATCACGATCCTTGACCTGTCGAAGGTCAATGTTGCGCTGCCCTCGATCGAGCATGCTCTGGGCGCCGGTTCCACCGAGCTCCAGTTGATCGTCTCGGGCTACGTCCTGACCTTCGGTCTGTTCTTGGTTCCCATGGGGCGCTTGGGCGACCAGCGTTCCCGCCGCGCGCTGTTTCTGGTGGGCCTGATCCTGTTCACTCTCGCAAGTCTTGGGTGCGCGCTGGCTCCGAACATCGTGGTCCTCATGGTCTTCCGATTGCTACAGGGTGTTGCTGCCGGCATCCAGATGCCGCAGGTCCTCGGCTTGATTCAGCAGATTTTCCAGGGGGCCGAGCGGGGGCGCGCGTTCGGTCTGTTCGGAGCCACGATCGGGCTCGCCACGGCGTTCGGACCGACGCTCGGTGGGCTCATGATCGCCCTCGGCGGTCCGGATGACGGCTGGCGCTGGATCTTCTGGATGAACGTTCCGCTGGGAATCGCCGCGATCGCCGCCGCGGTCTGGGTACTTCCGACCACTCGGATCCACACCGGGCGCCGCATAGCTCTCGACCCGATCGGTGTGGTTCTGTTCGGCGTGACGGTGCTCGCCCTGATGTGGCCGTTCCTGTTCACCACGGGCTCACCCGACGACGACCCACGTCGGTGGTGGTTGCTGACCGTCTTCGTCCTGTTCGCGGCCCTCTTCGTCGCCTGGGAACGGCGCTACGCCGCCCGCGGGCATGCGCCACTGATCCCGTTCTCGCTGTTTCGCATCGCGTCCTATCGCAACGGCACCCTGCTCGCTACCTCGTACTTCGCGGCCCTCCCCGCCCTGTTCCTGCTGACCACCCTGTACCTGCAGACGGGGCTCGAGCTCGAGCCCGTCTTCGCAGGGATGGTCACCATCGGCTTCGCGCTCCCGAGCGCGGTGGCCTCCTGGGTCGGCGGCAATCTCGTGACCCGCATCGGTCGCCCGTTGGTCGTCGGTGGACTCATCATGGTCCTGGTCTCGGCGGTCGGTCTCGTGCTCGTCGCCATGTTCGCGACGCCCGCGCTGACTCCGTGGCTGATGGGCGCCGTGATGATCGTCGGAGGCCTCGGGGGAGGGCTCGTCATCTCACCGAACCAGACCCTCGCGCTCGCGGACGTGCCGGTATCCGAGGGAGGCCTTGCCGGCTCGGTGGGCCAACTCGGTCAGCGCATCGGTACTGCCGTCGGCACTGCCGTCGCTCTCGCTCTGTTCTACGCCACGATCTATCGCGAGACCGGAAACCGGGACTCGCTGGCCGTCTACCACGACGCCTATCTCATCGGGATGTCGTCAGTCGCCCTCTTCATCGCGCTGGCGTTCGTCGTCTCGATCGTCGACCTGTCCCGGCGCCGAGCTGCGGCACGGGATGCCGAAGCCGACGAGGCTGAGGAGCGTCGCGCGGGACCGACCTGAGCCAGGAGCTCCGAGCTAGCGGCCTCAGAGACCGTAGTCTCGGCGCACCCTCTCCAGGAGCAGCACACTGCAGGCATCCGTCGCTTCGCCCCAGTCCCACCGCGCGCCGTCCTGGGCGCGATCCGACACGGCCTTGAGCACCCGGATCGGCACGTTGTACTGCTGAGCGACCCACACATACGCGTAGACCTCCATATCGACGAGGGACGCGCCGAGATCACGGATGCCTGCGGCGGCGTCCGCATCGTCCACGAAGTGGTCGCCGGTCGCGATCGTGTGGCCACTCCCGCCGAACGAGAGCATGGCCGGGAGTGACACGTGCTGCCCCACGACATTGTCGAGGTCGGTCACATCGTGTTGGATCGCGGCAGTGACCTCGTGCACGGTGGCCTCGACATCCTCGTGGATGGCGCCGGCGGTGCCTACGACGACGATCTCGTCGTAGTCGCCGCGTTCCAGGGCGCGCGTCAGCGCATGCGTCGCCTGGAGTTTTCCCGGGCCCGTGACAAGGCGGTCGAAGCCGGGAAGCTCGTCGGGAAACGCAACCAGCTCGCGGTCGAGGGCCGCAACGAGAAGTCTCATGCCTTCATTTTGTCTGGCGTTTCGAGGTGTACGGGTTCACGCTCAGCGGCGAAGATGGGAGGCGACGACAGGAGGACGCAAGTGAAGTCTGTGGTGTTGGAAACTCCCGACGGGATCGACGTGCGGCTCGGGTGGGACCCGTCGATGAGCGAACACGATCGCAAGCGCCTCCTGGCCAAGGAACTCGTCGCCGCCAAGCTCAAGCTCGACCCGAAGGACGTCAGGGTCGAGCGGGAAGCCCCGGCTCAGTTCGGGTTCCACACGCAGCTGTTCGCGAGCGTTGAGGGCAAAGAACTACCGCTGCACATCCGCAACGCGAGCTTCCGCGCGGCAACCGTCGTCGCTCTCACCGATCAGCCGTACACGATCGGGCTCGACATCCGCGACCTGCATCCCGACGAGGCCACGATCCATGAGATGCAGCGTCACTCGCACCTGTTCGACGAGTCCAACATCCTGAACCTCATCGACCATTGGACGCGCGTGCAGGCCGTGCGCGAAGCCGATGGCCGCGGTGCGCGCGTTGTGCCCGATGTGGTCAAACTCGACGCGACCCGGCAGCGGGGGTGGGTCCCCGACCGCAGGGCGCAGTACACGATCCTCGATCTCTCCCGCGATGGCTTCGTCGTGACGCTCGCCTTCGCCGACGCCGAGGACGCCCGCACCCCCGTGTGAGGAAGGCGGCTCCGACTTCCGGGATTTTCGTTCGGTCGCGCCATGAGGTGGGTGGTGGATGCCTGAACTCGCGATTGGGCGCGACCGAACTCGGGACCCGACCATTCGGTCGCGCTGATGTGCGGGTGATGCAGCCTCCATGCCGCGCGACGGCGCGACTGAACAAAGGAGAGTGGATGCTCAGGCGTCGGATGCCGGGCTGAGCGCGGCATCCAGTTCCGCAAGCCACACCCGGGCGTTGCCGTCCGAGGGTGCACGCCAGTCGCCGCGCGGCGACAGGGACCCAGCAGGCGACACCTTCGGACCGTTCGGGATGGCTGACCGCTTGAACTGTGCGAACCCGAAGAAGCGCTGCAGGAACACCCGTAGCCAGCGCACGACGGTCTCTCGGTCGTAGTCGTAGCGCTCGTCGAGCGGGAACCCCGGGGGCCACGCGCCGGCGTCAGCGTCCCGCCACGCCTGTTCGGCGAGGAACGCGATCTTCGACGGGCGGAAGCCGTACCGCAGCACGTGGAAGAGGGTGAAGTCGTGCAGCGCATACGGGCCGATGCGGTCCTGGGTCGACTGGATCTTGCCGTCCTGGTCAGCGGGCACGAGCTCGGGGCTGATCTCGGTGTCGAGCACCGACTGCAGCACGGTGGTCGCTTCGGGGGTGAGAGCAGCGGCTCCCTGGTCTTCGCCGTGCGCGATGACCCACCGGATGAGGTGCTGGATGAGGGTCTTCGGGACCCCGGCATTCACGGCGTAGTGGCTCATGTGGTCACCGACGCCATAGGTGGCCCAGCCGAGCGCGAGCTCCGACATGTCGGAGGTTCCGATGACGATGCCGCCGTTCTGGTTCGCCAGACGGAACAGCAGGTCAGTGCGGACTCCGGCCTGCACGTTCTCGAACGTGACGTCGTAGACCGGCTCGCCCTGGCTGAAGGCGTGTCCGATGCTGCGGAGGATCTCGGATGCCGTGGCACGGATGTCGATCGTCTCGATCGAGGCGCCGATGGCCGTCGCCATGGCTACGGCATTGGACTTCGTGTGGTCGCTGGTTGCAAAGCCGGGGAGCGTATACGCGAGGATGTCGGAGCGCGGCCGCCCCATCCGATCCATCGCCCGGGCGACGACGAGCAGGGCGTGGGTGGAGTCGAGCCCACCGCTGACGCCGATGACGGGTTTCGGGTTGCCGATCGCCCGCATCCGCTGCACGAGGCCCTCGACCTGAATATTGAAGGCCTCGTAGCAGTCCTGGGCAAGGCGGGCAGGGTCGTCGGGCACGAACGGGAACCGATCGAGGTGACGGCGAAGTCCGACATCCGTGGCAGGCGGATCGAGGACGAACTCGATCCTGAGGAAGTCATCGGCGCCGAGTGCACTGCGGTTGTCGTCGAAGGTGCCCTGACGGATGCGGTCTTGACGCAGCCTGTCGAGATCGACGTCGGCGACGCTGCGGCGGGGTCCGTCGGGGAAGCGCTCGGTCTCGGCCAGCAGCGTGCCGGCTTCGTAGACCATCGTCTGGCCGTCCCACGACACGTCGTTCGTCGATTCGCCCAGGCCCGCTGCAGCGTAGACGTAGGCGCTCAGGCACCGTAGCGACTGGGACTGCACGAGGATGCGACGGTCATCGGCGCGGGCGATGGTGATCGGGCTTCCCGAGAGGTTGGCGATGACGCTCGCTCCCGCCAGTGCTGCCGGGGATGACGGCGGAACGGGCACCCACATGTCTTCGCACACCTCGACGTGCACCACGAGACCCGCGACATCACGCGCCTCGAAGAGCAGGTTCGTGCCGAAGACGGTCTCGAGAGCGCCGATCCGGATCGCCTCGCCCGACCACGCCTCACCCGGCGCGTACCAGCGCCGCTCGTAGAACTCGCGGTACGTGGGCAGGTACGCCTTCGGAACCACGCCGAGTACCTCGCCGCGATGGATGATGACCGCGCAGTTGTAGAGGCGGTTGCGATGGTGCAGCGGGGCGCCGACCACCAGCACGGGGAAGAGGCCGACGGATGCCGCCACGATCCGCTCGATGGCGCGGGTGACGCCGTCTAGAAGCGCGTCCTGCATGACGAGGTCGTCAATGGCGTAGCCCGACAGGCACAGCTCGGGGAACACGGCGACGGCGACGGCATCCGCATCGCACTCGCGCGCTGCCGCGAGAACCGCTTCGGCGTTGGTCGCGGGGTCGGCTACCGCCACCGGGATCGTGCACGCCGCGACGCGCGCGAAGCCGTGGCGGTACGCGCTTTCGAACGGCAGGCTCGTGCTCACGCCTCCAGTCTCGCACTTCGCGTCCTGCCGCGCCGAGAAGCCCGCGACTGCACCCGGCCAGGCATCCTGGCTGGGCCGTGTCGGATGCCCCGGCTATCGTCGGGAGCGGAAAGGCATCATGCGATACATCGAGAGCGAGCGCCGGTTCGTCTGGAGCGCGAGTGACCTCAAGGCCGCCGCCGAGTGCGAGTTCGCCTGGGTGCGGGCTATCGACGCGAAGCTCGGTCGAGTCGATCCGGTGGAGGACCCGGTCGATCTCACTCTGGAGCGCGCAGGGCGGCTGGGTGGCGTCCACGAGCATCGAACCCTCGAGGCCTACCGCGAACGATTAGGCGATACCGTCGTCGAGATTCCCGAGACCGTTTCCTCGGATGCCGAGGCTCTTGCCCGCGCCGTCGAGCTGACCAACGACGCGCTGCGTTCCGACCGGGTGAGCGTCATCTACCAGGCGACCTTCGCCGATGACGAGTTCGTGGGTTTCGCGGACTTCCTGCTGCGGGATTCGGGCGGGCGCTGGATCGTGCAGGACACCAAGCTCGCCCGCCACGCGCGAGTCACCGCGCTCATGCAGCTCGCGGCATACGTCGATCGGCTCGACCAGCTCGGGGTGCCCCGATCCAGTGAGGTCCAGCTGTTGCTCGGCGACGGATCGACCAGCACCCACCGCGTCGACGACCTCCTGCCGGTCTATGCGCTGCGCCGCCAGCGACTGCGGGCGCTGCTGGCAGACCGGCTCTCGACATCCGTGCCGATCGCGTGGGATGACCCGCGCGACGAGCTGGGAGTCGTCGCGTGCGGCAGGTGCCCGACGTGCGAGCTCGAGGTCGTCGCAACGCGGGATCTGTTGCTGGTGGCAGGCATTCGTCCCGTCCAGCGCGAACGGATGCAGGCAGCCGGCATCCGCACGATCGATGACCTGGTCGATGCGAGCGCGACGCCGGCGGGGATGAACCCCGACACCTTCGCGATGCTGCAGACCCAGGCGAGACTGCAGCTGCGAACGGCCGCCGGGGTGGGCGCCTTCGACTCGTCGGCCGCGGGGGATGCCGTACCCGGTGCCCCTGCCGCGCCAGCACCACCGCCGTTCGAGGTCGTCGCGCCGGCCGCGCTGGCAGCTTTGCCAAGGCCCGACCACGGCGACCTCTTCTTCGACTTCGAGGGTGACCCGCTCTACACCGAGGCGGTCGATGGTGATGCGCGGGGACCCGAGCAGACGATCTCGTGGGGTCTGGACTATCTGTTCGGCTGGGTCGATGATCGCGAGCAGTACAGCGCGCTCTGGGCCCACTCCTTCGCCGACGAGCGGACAGCCCTCGAGACGTTTCTCGACATGGTCGCGGTACGCCGTGCGGCACACCCCGCCATGCACATCTACCACTACGCGCCCTACGAACCCACGCACCTCCTGCAGATGGCTGCCCGATACGGGGTTCGGGAGGCAGAAGTCGATCGCCTCCTGCGTGATGGGGTCTTCGTCGACCTCTATCCCGTGGTCAGACGCGCGCTGCGCGTGGGGTCGCGTTCGTACTCGATCAAGAAACTCGAGCCCCTGTACATGGGCGACGAGGTCCGCACGAGCGATGTGCAGCGCGGCGATGACTCGATCGTGAGATACGTCGAGGCGCGGGCGCTCGCCGAAGACGGGGACGCGGATGCCGCGCAGGCCATCCTCGATGACATCGCCGACTACAACCGCTACGACTGCGTCTCGACCCGGCGCCTGCGCGATTGGCTCGTCGACCGCGCTCGCGAGACGGGTCGGCGCCCGGCCGCGAATCCGGAACCGAGCGAGACCGGCTACGAACCTTCGCCGCAGGCGACAACTCTGCTGCGCCTGGCGGGTGAGACCTCCGATGAGGCTGATGCGCAGGCACTGCGCCTCGCCGCCGCAGCGATCGACTACTACCCGCGTGAGGCGAAGTCGTTCTGGGCCACCCACTACCTGCGGCTTCGCGAACCGATGTCGCTGTGGGAAGACACGCGAGACGTTGTTGCCGTGGACCCGGCGCGTTCCCGCATTCGTGAGGACTGGCACAGGCCCGAGGGTTCTCGAGCAGACCGGCGCGTGATCGAGGTGCGGGGCGAGCTCGCGCCCGGCACGAGGCTCCGCCCCGGCGCCGACCCCTTCGCGATCTACGAGCTGCCCGCGCCCTTCCCATTCGCCGCCGCAGCGCGGTGGATTCACGCCGATCATCGGGTCAGCGTCATCGAGGAGCTCGAGGACGGTGTGGTCATCGAAGAGCGAGCCGTCGAGGGCTTCACCTGGCAGGACCTGCCGATCGCGCTGACGCCGGCCGCCCCACCTCGCGCGGCAAGTCAGCAGACCGCCATCGACGCGTGGGCGGCTGCCGTCATCGACGCCCATCCGAGATTCCCGAAAGACCCGGCATCCGACATCCTGCGGCGCCTACCCGCCCGATTGCTCGCGGCTGAGCCGGCGACCGCTGCTGCGGACGCTGACGACGTCGACGCGCTCGTCGAAGCAGTGCTCCGCCTCGACCACAGTGCCCTGTCGGTGCAGGGACCTCCGGGTACCGGCAAGACGTACGTCGGTTCGCACGTGATTCAGCGGCTCGTCGCCGAGCACGGCTTCCGGGTGGGAGTCGTCGCCCAATCGCACGCGGTGGTCGAGCACATGCTCGGCCGTGTCATCGCAGCGGGGGTACCCGCTTCTCGAGTCGGCAAGGCGCCGAAGGATGCCGACGCCGACGTGCCCTTCACCGTGATCCCCAAGAACGGTGTTGCCGCGTTCGCTGCCGAGAACGCGGCAACCGGTTTTGTCGTCGGCGGGACGGCGTGGGACTTCAGCCACGAAGGTCGTGTGCCGCGCGGGAGTCTCGACCTGCTCGTCATCGACGAGGCCGGTCAGTTCTCCCTCGCATCCACGATCGCCGTCTCGCTTGCAGCGCCGCGGCTGCTGCTCATTGGCGATCCGCAGCAGCTTCCGCAGGTGAGTCAGGGGACGCATCCGGAGCCGGTCGATACGTCGGCGCTCGGATGGATCATGGACGGCGAAGACGTCATCCCGTCGAGCTTCGGACGCTTCCTTGCGGCTTCGCGGCGGATGCATCCCGCGGTCACGGCCCCGGTCTCGGACCTGTCGTACCGCGGTGCGCTGCGCGCTCACCCCAGCACGGCGCTCCGGCGCCTCGAGGGTGTCACGGCCGGCGTCGTTCCCGTGCCGGTTCGTCATCGCGGCCGGGCTACCCAGTCACCGGAGGAGGCCGAGACCGTCGTCGCGATCGTGCGCGATCTCGTCGGGCGCTCGTGGACGGATGTCGTCGTGGACGACCGCGACAGCTCGGTGACCAGCGCGACATCCCGGCCGCTGCAGGCCTCGGACATCATCGTCGTCACGCCCTACAACGCGCAGCAGGTGCTCGTGGAGTCAGCCCTGTCGGCAGCCGGTTTCGACGGGGTTCCGGTCGGGACCGTCGACCGTTTTCAGGGCCAGGAGGCTGCTGTCGCGGTCGTGTCGCTCGCGGCATCCTCGGGTCGAGACGCACCCCGAGGGCTTGAGTTTCTGCTGCTGCGCAATCGCCTGAACGTCGCCATCTCGCGGGCGATGCACACTGCCTATATCGTCTACTCGCCGGGGCTGCTGGACGACCTTCCGCGCACGCCCGAGGGAGTGGCTCGCCTGAGCGGATTTGCGCGGTTGGTCGGGGCCGTACCCACCGAGACGGGCAGGGCGATGGATGCTGCTTCGGCGGTTCCCGCGATGAGTGCGGTGGTTCCCGGCGGCGATACCCCCGTCGGCTAGGATCCGGCCGAGGCTCGCTCGCGCCTCGGATCTCGGGAGTACATCATGCCGGTCATCGATAGTGCCATCTATGTCGACGGGGTGCGGGTCGAGAGCCCGACGTCGCTTGAGGAGGCGTACCGGCTGCGCCAAGAGCTCCACGGGTTCGCGTGGATCGGTCTGTACCGACCCACCGCTGAGGAGTGGGACTCGGTTTCGCGGGAGTTCGACCTTCACCCGCTCGCGGTCGAGGATGGCTCGACGGGTCACCAACGCGCGAAGGTGGAGCGCTACGACCGCACCCTGTTCGTCGTGTTGCGCCCGGCGCGCTACGACGACGCTCGAGAACGGGTGGAGTTCGGCGAGGTCCACCTCTTCGTAGGACACGGCTTTGTGATCAGTATCCGTCTCGCGGAGTCTCCCGATCTTGCCGCGGTGCGACAGCGGCTCGAGAGCACACCCGAGCTGTTGCGGCTCGGTTCCGAGGCAGTTCTCTACGCGGTGCTCGACCGGGTGGTAGACGACTATGAGCCAGTCATCGGGGGCATCGAGAACGACATCGACGAGATCGAAGATCAGCTCTTCGGCGACGCCAACGACGAGTTCCTCTCGCGGCGGATTTACGAGCTCTACGGTGAGGCCGCTGCGTTCGGGCGGGCGGTTCACCCGCTGATCGGAATGATCGAGCGCCTTCGACGCGGGTACGAGAAGTTCGACGTCGATCTGGAACTGCGCCGCCATATGCGGGACGTCCTCGATAACGTCACCCGCGTGAGCGAGCGCGTCCAGTCATCCCAGGCTCTACTCGACAAGGCACTGACGGTGCACTCCGCTCTGGTGGCGCGCCATCACACCGAAGTGTCGATGCGTCAGGACGAGCAGGTCAAGAAGATCTCAGGCTGGGCGGCGATCATCTTCGCGCCGAGCCTCATCGCCGGAATCTACGGGATGAACTTCGATGACATGCCCGAGCTTCATTGGCCGTGGGGTTACCCCATGGCGATCGGGATGATGCTCGCGTTCGCGGGCGGGCTGTACGCGATCTTCCGCTCGCGCAAGTGGCTCTAGCGCCCAGCCTGTGGGCACGATCGGGTCCGCGGCCCGTCAGACCGTGCCGTACAGGCGGTCGCCGGCGTCGCCGAGGCCCGGCACGATGTAGCCGCGCTCGTTGAGGCGCTCGTCGATGGCGCCGAGCACCAGGGTCACATCGCGCCCGGCGACCTGCTTCTCGATCGCGGCCACCCCCTCCGGCGCGCCGAGCAGGCAGATCGCCGTGACGTCCTGTGCACCGCGGTCGAAGAGGAAATCGATTGCCATGCCGAGCGAGCCGCCGGTTGCCAGCATCGGATCGAGCACGAAGCACTGCCGGTCGCTGAGGTCCGCGGGCAGGCGCTCGGCGTACGTCGTGGGCTCGAGGGTCTCTTCGTTGCGCACCATGCCGAGGAAGCCGACCTCGGCGGTGGGGAGGAGCTTCACCATCCCGTCGAGCATTCCGAGGCCCGCGCGCAGGATCGGAACGACGATCGGGCGCGGCTCGCTGATCTTCACGCCGGTTGTTTCGGTCACGGGCGTGCGGATGGTGATCTCGGATACCCGGACGTTGCGGGTCGCCTCGTAGGCAAGAAGGGTCACGAGTTCTTCGGTCAGTTGCCGGAAGACCGGCGAGGGCGTGCGCTCGTCCCGTAGGACGGTGAGCTTGTGCGTGATGAGCGGGTGATCGGCGACGTGCAAGCGCATACGCCTCAGAGTAGTCCTAGGCTCGTGGCGTGACCCACGCCGACACTGACCTCTCGGCGATGGGTCGCGCGCTCGAGTTGGCGCGCGAAGCCGGAGGAGCCGGCGAGGTTCCGGTCGGCGCCGTCGTTCTCGATGAGACAGGGGCGGTCATCGGTGAGGGCCGCAACCGACGCGAGGCGACGACCGATCCGACAGCGCATGCCGAGGTAGTCGCGATGAGGGCGGCAGCCCAGACCCGGGCCTCGTGGAATCTGGAGGGGTGCACCCTGGTCGTGACGCTCGAGCCGTGTCTCATGTGCGCCGGAGCCCTGCTCCAGGCGCACGTTTCCCGGCTGGTCTTCGGCGCGTGGGACGACAAGGCGGGAGCTGCCGGATCGCTCTACGACGTCGTGCGGGATCGTCGGCTCCCGGTTCGCGCCGAAGTGATCGCGGGCGTGGAGGCGGATGCCGCGGCATCCGTGCTGCGCGACTTCTTCGCCGCCCGACGCGACGCCTGACCCAAGCGCCGCTAGCGGGGCAGGTGGGGAAGGATGGCGGTCCCGAGTTCCTCGAGCTGGTCGAGATCGGTCAGATCGACCTGCTGGAAGTAGATCCGGGTCGCTCCCAGCGCAGCCAGGCGCTCGACCTTCGGGATGATCTCGTCGGCACCGCCGAAGAACATCGCCTCACCCTCGTCGCCGGTGCGCTCCCGGCCGATTGCGGCCAGGCGCCGGCCGAGAGTGGCGTCGTCGCGGCCGACCACGGTGGGCAGCGCGACCGAGAGCTTGAGTGAACCCGGGTCCCGCCCGGCATCGACGCATGCCTGCCGCACGCGTTCGAAAGCGTCGGCGACCTTGTCCTCGGGTTGGAAACCGATGTTGAACTCTGTGGCGAACCGTGCCGCCAGCGCGGGGGTGCGTGTGAGCCCGCCGCCGCCGATGATGACGGGAACCTGCGGTTGCACGGGTTTGGGCAGCGCCGGTGACTGGGTCAGTCGGTAGACAGTGCCTTCGTGGTCGAAGGTCTGACCTTCGGGTGTTGCCCAGAGGCCGGTGATCACCTCGAGCTGCTCTTCGAACAGGTCGAATCGCCTCGCGGGGAACGGGATGCCGTAGGCCTCGTGCTCTTGCTCGAACCACCCCGTCCCGAGGCCGAGTTCGGCGCGGCCCCCCGACATCTCGTCGACCTGCGCCACCTGAATGGCGAGGATCCCGGGATGACGGAAGGTCACCGGCGAGACGAGTGTGCCCAGGCGCACCCGCTCGGTTTCCCGCGCGAGCCCGGCAAGGGTTGTCCAGGCATCCGTCGGGCCGGGGAGCGGGTCACCGGCACCCATGGCGAGGTAGTGGTCCGAGCGGAACCAGCCGTCGAACCCGAGGCGTTCCGTTGCCGGGGCGCTGGCCAGCTGCTGCGCGTACGAGAACCCCTGCTGTGGCTCGGTGAAGACGCAATACTCCATGGTTGCCTCTCTAGCTCCGGGCGTCGGTGCCCTCGGATGCCGAGTTCCCGGCCGCCCCGGCATCCGTGACCGGTTCCGTCGGGGCGTGGTAAACGTCGGGCTCGAGATAGATCACCCGGGCGATCGGAACGACCTCGCGGATCCGTGCCTCGATGGCGTCGATGTCGGCGGCTACCTCGCCCAGGGTCTTGTCCGAGGTGAAGCCGAGCTTGCCGGCGACCATCAGTTCGTCGGGTCCGAGATACAGCGTCTTCAGATGGATGACGCGCTCGATCTCGTCGCCGCTCTCGATCGCGGCCACGATGCGGTCTCGATCCGCGCGGGTTGCACCCTCGCCCACGAGCAGGCTCTTGGTCTCGATGCCGAGCGTGACGGCAACCAGGATCAGCAGCGTGCCGATGAGGAGGGTGCCGATCGCGTCGTAGACCGGGTCGCCCGTCAGCCACGACATCCCGACGCCGAAGAGGGCGAAGACGAGGCCGGTCAGGGCCGCGACATCCTCGAGCAGCACGACCGGCAGCTCTGGCGCTTTCGCGTGGCGGACGAACGCTACCCAGGACTGGTTCTTCGGACGCACGAGGTTGCTCTCGTGAATAGCCGTGCGCAGTGAGAACGACTCGAGCCCGATGGCGATGAGGAGGACGATGATGGGTACCCACACGTTCTCGAGTTCGTGCGGATGTGTGAGCTTGTCGATGCCCTCGTAGATCGAGAAGAGCCCACCGACCGAGAACAGGATGATCGAGACGACGAACGCATACACATAGCGCTCGCGGCCGTACCCGAACGGATGCTCCGCGTCGGCCGCACGCCGTGACTGGCGCCCGCCCAGCAGGAGCAGCAGCTGATTCCCGGAATCGGCGAGGGAGTGGATGGCCTCGGCGAGCATCGACGCGGATCCGGAGACGAACCACGCGACGAACTTCGACAGCGCGATCCCCATGTTTGCGAGGAACGCCGCAATGATGGCGCGATTACCGCCCGATGCACTCATGAGCGGGAGTCTAGGCCCGTCGTGTGTCGGGCTCGTGCCGCTCAGTCAGCCGAGCGCAGGATGATCGTCTCGGTCGCGGGGAGCGAGGTCGGCGG
This sequence comes from Microbacterium schleiferi, assembly GCF_038150145.1. GTDB lineage: Bacteria > Actinomycetota > Actinomycetes > Actinomycetales > Microbacteriaceae > Microbacterium > Microbacterium schleiferi_B. The sequence continues at coordinate 72,974 of NZ_JBBWSA010000004.1, read as the reverse complement.
ATGCCCGATGTAGCCGATGACTTGCAGCAGCGCGTGGCGGAACTCCACCGGGCTCTCGAGGTGCGGTGAGTGGCCAACACCCTCCAGGCTCAACTCTTCGACGTGACCGCCTGCCGCAGCGTAAGCCTCGAGCACGTCGCGGGTCTGCGAGACCATCTGCTGGGCGGGTGCGACATCCTCTCCGGGCCACCCGGGGATGATGCCGAGAGCGCCGAGGTGGTTGAGGTCATAGAACGACGCGTCAGACACGATCGCGTCAGCCGTGCCGTGCACCCAGAGGATCGGCGGCTTGGGTTCGATCTCGACGATTGACGAGGTGTTGAAGTACTTCGGCGCCATCGTGTTGAGAACGCCCACGGTCCCGGCAGCAAATCCGGGCCAGTTCTCGCTCGGCACGCCGTTGCCGGGGTAGTTGCCGGGTGCCGTGGATGTCGTGAGCATCGAGGCCACCCAGATGTCTTCGTTCTCGCTGCTGTAGCCGGGAGCCACGTAGCCGGAGCGGAAGACGCTGCGGGGCGAGGTCTGTGCCTCGTCGCTCGTGTCGCCGGCGTTCAGCCGCTCGACGAAGTCGGGGTTGCCGCCCCCGCCGCCGGTGCCGGCATCGTCGTCGGTCAGGCGGCTGCCGTCGCGGCGCGTGCCGCCGAAGCCGTACGGCGAGACCGGGGCCTGCAGCGTCAGGCTGAGGACTGGGTGATCGATCGCGTACTGCATGACGACGCCGCCGCCCATCGACCAGCCCACGAAGTGTGCGGTGGGGATGCCGAGAGATTCCATCGTCGCGAACACGTCGTCACTGAAGTCGCGCACTCCCCGGGTTGCGTCCACCGGCAGGTTCTCGGTTCCCCCGAAGCCGCGCAGATCGATCGCGATGACGCGAAGATCGGACGGCAGATCTTGCATGATCTCCTGCCAGAACAGCGCAGACGAAACGTTCCCGTGCACGAACACGACAGTGCGGTCGGCGGGTGTCGTCGGGTCATCCTCGGTGCGTTCCAGGATGTTCACGGTGAGCCGAGAAGTCTCGATCGTGCGGGAGACAATACCGTCGAAAAGGGTCATAGCGGATCCTTGGTTCTCGAGTGTTCTGGAGTGACCCAGGCCGGGGACGCGTGCGTTGCGCCGACTCCTCCGACGATAGCCCGCCCGCGCCGTGAGAAGGGAGACGCCGAGCGTGAAAATTGGCAGAACGTCCGCGCCTAGGATGACGCCATGGCATCCTCTGCACCGTCCTTCGTCGTGGCCGTCCTCGGAGCAGGTTCGATGGGGGGTGCGATCGCGCGCGGGGTCGCCGCATCCGGCACAGCCGATGTCATCGCGACCAACCGCTCGGGGCAGAAAGCCGCCCTCCTCGCGGGCCTCCCGGGTATCCGCAGCTACGCCCTCGAGGAGTACCCGGAGCGCAACCGGATCTCGGCTGCCGAAGCCGACGTGATTCTCGTCGGCGTCAAACCTGCGATGGTCCCCGAGCTGCTGTGCGAGATCGCCCCGTCGCTGCGTCCGGGGGCAATTGTGGTGAGCTTGGCCGCTGGCGTGACGACGGCGACATACGAGGCGTTGCTTCCCGAGAGCGTCGCCGTGCTGCGGTCTATGCCGAACACACCTGCCCTGGTCAGCCGCGCCGTCACGGGACTTGCGGCAGGTTCACGCACGAGCGAGGCTGACCGCGCGAGAGTGCGAGGCCTGTTCGAAACCGTCGGGGTCGTCGTCGAGGTCGACGAGGAGCAGATCGATGCCCTGGGTACGATCTCGGGGTCGGGACCTGCCTACGTCTACCTCCTCATCGAAGAGCTGGCCCGGGCAGCCGAGGGCAAAGGCTTCTCACCCGAGCAGGCGCGGCTGCTCGTCGAGCAGACCTTCATCGGCGCGGGCGCGCTGCTGGAGGCATCCGGGGAGGACCCGAGAGAGTTGCGTCGGCAGGTAACCAGCCCGAAGGGCACCACCGAGCGGGCGATCGCGGTGCTTCAGGATGCCGATCTGGGCGCCCTCTTCGGACGTGCGACGGATGCCGCGCTCGCCCGCTCGCGCGAACTCGCCGCCGGCGCCTGAGCGGACGTCCCGCACGAGGGGTCGCGACACGCCACGGGGCACCGGCGTATGCTTCTCGTTCGTGACTTCCCGCGCGGCGTTGACGTCGTCGACGCGACGAGGCTGGTGGCGACCCCATCCTGCCCAGGTGATCGTGTTCGGCTTCGCCGGCGCTGTTCTCGCGGGTACCGTGCTGCTTCTTCTCCCGATCTCAGCGGCGGACGACCGCAGCACCAGCGTCGTGGACGCGCTGTTCACGGCGACATCGGCCGTGTGTGTCACGGGCCTCACGGTTCTGGACACAGCGACGCACTGGAGTGGGTTCGGGCTCGTCGTCATCATGCTGCTGATCCAGCTGGGTGGCCTCGGAATCATGATCTTCGCGTCGCTCGTCGGTCTGCTGATCGCCCGACGGTTCAGCGTGCGGGCCCGCATGACTGCCGCAACCGAGGCGGGGGCACTGTCTACCCGCGATGTGAAGGGTCTCGTCCGTGGCATCGTGCTGATGTCGCTGGCGATCGAGGCTGTCGTCTTCGTCTTCCTCTTTCCGCGGTTCTTCTTCCACTACGGCTACGGCGCCGGCGAGGCAGCGTGGCACGCACTGTTCCACTCGGTGTCGTCGTTCAACAACGCGGGATTCGCGCTCTACAGCGACAACCTCATTCCCTTCGCCGCCGACCCCTTCATCGTGCTGCCCATCTGTGGTGCGGTCATCCTCGGCGGCATCGGATTCCCCGTCTTGCTCCAACTGCGCAAGGAGTTTCGCAAGCCGCTGCACTGGAGCATGAACACCCGCATCATGCTGTGGGGCACTGCCGTTCTGCTGGTCGCCGGAACGGTGTACATCACTGTTCTCGAATGGTCCAACGAGGGCACATTCGGCAGCTACCCGCCCGCCGATCGGGTGCTGATGGGTTTCTTCCACTCGGTTCAAACACGCACCGCCGGTTTCAACTCCGTCGATATCGGTCAGATGCACGACGAGACCTGGCTCGGCATGGACGTTCTGATGTTCATCGGGGGAGGACCCGCCGGCACGGCGGGTGGAATCAAGGTCACGACCTTCGCGGTGCTGTTCTTCATCATGTGGACGGAGCTGCGTGGTGAGGCAGCGGTCAACGTCTTCGGCAAGCGACTGTCTCGCGCGGTGCACCGGCAGGCGATCACCGTCGTTCTCGTCGCGCTCGGCGCCGTGATGGTCGCCACCATCACGCTCATGATCATGACCGGGCGCGGTCTCGACGAGATTCTCTTCGAGGTGATCTCCGCGTTCGCTACCGTCGGCTTGAGTACCGGCATCACTGCTGATCTGCCAGCGGGCGGCGATATCGTCCTCGTTGTTCTGATGTTCCTCGGCCGCCTCGGTCCGCTCACCCTCGGATCGGCTCTCGCACTGCGCGAGCGCCGCATCCTGTATGAACTTCCCAAGGAAAGGCCCGCCATTGGTTAGGTTCGCCCTCTTCGCCGACTCCTCCCGGCGCATCGCCGAGGCAGATTCCGTTGCCGTGATCGGGCTCGGGCGCTTCGGCAGCGCCTTAGCTCTGGAGCTGATGGCGGCGGGCACGGAGGTCCTGGGCATTGACACCGACGAAGACCTCGTCCAGTCACACAACGGTGAACTCACGCAGGTCGTGCGCGCCGATGCCACGAAAGAAGAGGTGCTGCGTCAGCTCGCCGTCGATGAGTTCGACCGTGTCGTCATTGCGATCGGCCAAGACCTCAAGGCCTCGATCCTCACGGCATCCCTGCTCATCCAATTGAAAGTGCCGGTGATCTGGGCCAAGGCCGTCGATGACCAGCACGGCCGAATCCTCGAGCAACTCGGCGTGCATCGCGTGATCTACCCCGAGAAGGACATGGGTCGCCGAGTCGCTCACCTCGTTCGAGGCGCGGCCAAGGACTATCTCGAGATCGAGCCGGGATACTCGCTTGCCAAGATCACGACTCCCGACCTGATCGTCGGGACGCCCCTGGGTCAAACCACGCTTCGTCGCAAGCACGGCGTCACGGTGACCGCCTTCAAGCACGCCGAAGAGACGTGGATGAACGCCGACAACGAGACCGTCCTCGCTCACGGCGACAGCATCCTGATCGTCGGCCCCACGGATCGGGTCGAGGCCTTCGCCCAGCTTCGCTGACCTCGCCTGTGTGGGAGCGGACGCGGATGCGCAGGTCTAGCGGTCGAGGGCGGCGAAGCGCTCGATGTCGCTGTTGGTGCCTGACACGATGATGAGGTCGTGGTTGGTCACCACCGTGTTCGCCTCCGCGTAGCGGAAGGGCTTCCCCGGGCTCTTGACGCCCACGACAGTGACGTTGTACTTCGAGCGAACGCCCGATTCGTTGAGTCCCACGCCGCGGATGAACTTCGGCGGGTACATCTTGGCGAGCACGAAATCGTCGTCGAAACGGATGAAGTCCAGCATCCGCCCGCTCACGAGGTGTGCGACGCGCTCGCCGGCTTCGCGCTCAGGATAGATGACGTGGTTCGCGCCGACGCGGGCGAGGATCTTCCCGTGCGACTGCGACACCGCCTTCGCCCAGATCTGCGGCACCTTCAGGTCCACGAGGTTGGCGGTGATGAGCACTGACGCCTCGATCGAGGACCCGACGGCAACGACGGCTACCTGGAACTCCTGGGCACCGATCTGCTTGAGGGCATCGATGTTGCGGGCGTCTGCCTGCACCGTGTGCGTGACACGCTCCGACCACTTCTGGACGAGCTCGAGGCTCTCATCGATCGCGAGGACTTCGCGCTCGAGGCGGTCGAGTTCACCGGCGCAGGCGGCGCCGAATCGTCCGAGTCCGATGACGAGGACGGGGGAGTCGCTTCGGATGCGCTCAACCAACGATGGGCCTTTCCACGGGCAGCGAATACAGCTGCGAACGGGATGTCGCGGCCACGGCCGCGGCGAGTGTCACTGTACCAACGCGTCCCATGACGATCGTCACGGCGAGAACGTATTTCGCCGAGTCCGGCAGGGTCTCGGTCAACCCGGTCGACAGACCCACCGTCGCAAACCCCGAGATGACATCGAACAGCACCGAGGCGACATCCGCCTTCGTGATCTGCAGGATGATGACGGTCGACACGGCCACGATCGTCGATCCCCAGGCGAGCACCGACAGCGCCACGCGCAGGACATCGCTCGGGATGCGGCGGCGGAACACCTGCGTGGAGTTGCGGCCCTTCGCCTCGGACCAGACAGCGAGGGCGATGACGGCCAGCGTGGTCACTTTGATGCCGCCCGCCGTGGAGGCCGATCCGCCGCCGACGAACATGAGCATCATCGCGACGATCTGGCTCGATCCGTTCAGCTCCGACATATTGAGCACCGCGAACCCGCCCGATCGGGTCATCGCCGAGAGGAAGAACGACTGCATCGTCGTGTCGGCGGCATCCAGACTGCCGAGAGTCGCCGGGTTGTTGAACTCCAACCCCAGGAAGACGAGTCCGCCCACCACGAACAGGGTGGTCGTCGTGATCAGGGTGAGCTTGGTGTGGAGGGGCCACCGACGGATGTGCCAGAGCTCCCGCCGCAGCGCGAAGATGACGGGAAACCCGATCGACCCGAGGAAGACGCCGCCCATCAGGACGAGGAGGACCCAGTAGTTGTCGGCGAACGCCCCGACCCCTTCGACGTTGGGCGTGAAGCCGGTGTTCGTGAACGCCATCGCGGCGTAGAACGGTGCCTCCCAGAGGGCGACGTTCCATTCGATGCCCGAGGCCAGCATCCCGGGATAGAGCAGGACGGCGACGACGAACTCGATCACGAGGGTCGAGACGGCCACCACCCGCAGCAGCGCGCCGATATCGCCCAGCCGCACGGTTTGGCTCTCATTGACCGGCCCCCCGTGGCTGCGCAGGGGATTGGTGTCGCTCGCGGCGATGAGCTTTGCCCGCAGGCCCAGTCGCCGCGAGATCACAAGGCCGAGGATGGAGGCGAGCGTGAGGACGCCCATCGCGCCGATCTGCACGCCGATGAAGATCAGGACGTGCCCGAACGGTGACCAGTGGGTGGCCATGTTCACGGTTGCCAAGCCCGTCACACAGATCGTCGAGACCGCCGTGAACAACGCGTCAGCAAACGCCGTCACCTGACCGTTCGCCGAGGCTATCGGCAGGGAGAAGAGTCCCGTGAAGATCAGGATCAGACCGACGAACACGAAGATCGCGAACCGCGACGGTGAGTTCTGAGCGACGGTGCGGAACAGCTCGAAGAGGCGGTGCCCGAGGCTCCGCAGGGGATGCGGCGTTGCACGCACGCCTTCGGACATCCCCACCCTCCCTGGTGTCTCGCTCGGTGGCTCATACGGTAGCCCTGTCGGCCGGATCGCTCACTCATGCTACTGCCGGGCGCGCACGCGACTACCCTGAACACATGGCGGACATCTTCGACGTGATCGCAGACGGCACCCGGCGCGACATCCTGCGGCTCTTGCTCGACCGCGAGTCCGCGTCCAACTCGGGTACGAGTGTGTCCCAGATCGTGACTGAGCTCGGTGTCAGCCAACCCACGGTCTCCAAACACCTGAAGGTGCTGCGCGATGCCCACCTCGTGTCAGTTCGGGAGGAAGGGCAGCATCGCTACTACAGCCTGTCGCCAGAACCCCTCGACGAGGTCGACGATTGGCTCGTGCCGTTCCTCACGACCGAAGACGACCTTGAGTTCGAGCTGCCCGTGGCACTGTCTGACTCGGCGGTGCACGCAGCCGAGGCGGTGGGTCGGGCAGCGGCATCCGCCAAGTACGCCGTCACCAACGCCTGGCGGAAGCTCCCCGGCCGGTAACCACTCACGTCACACGAGTCACACCGGTTTACACGCGTCTCGCGCAGGCTCTAGAGTGTTCGCTACCGCCGGCGCGTCATTCCGGCGCGCTAGGCGTGGAAAGGGGAGGCCGTGGCAGAGCTGCCGGATGTGCGCTTCCTGACGGTCGCGGAGGTCGCTGACCTGATGCGGGTGTCGAAGATGACCGTCTACCGTCTGGTGCACAGCGGCGAGCTGCCGGCGGTGCGCTTCGGACGAAGCTATCGCGTGCCGGAGTCTGCGGTGACAGCAGCCCTTCAGCGGCCCATCGCCGACGTCGGCTAGACTGATCCGAGGCATTTTTCCATTCATGCCCGTTCCCGGGCGAGAACGCACGCCGCGTTCGACGCCCAGACCCCGACATTGTGAGGTTTTCCGTGGGTTCTGTCATCAAGAAGCGCCGCAAGCGCATGGCGAAGAAGAAGCACCGCAAGCTGCTTCGCAAGACTCGCCACCAGCGCCGCAACAAGAAGTAAGTTGCGGCCACCACACCAAGCGCCTGTCCGAGGGACGGGCGCTTCGTGTTTGTGCACACGGCGCTGACGGCATCCTGTCTGGCGCGCGGCCGCCGCTCGGAGGTAGGCAATCTCGCCGAGGTAGGCGGGTCTGGGCGGAATCCGTACTACCTTGCTGATTTCTCCTACCTCGGTGATTCGCGCCGGGCGTCCTCCGTGTCGCCATCCGCGTCATCTGAGGCATCACTCTGGACGGGAATCGCGTTGGTGTATTGAGCGGCGCGGGCTTCTCCCTGCGCGCTCCCCGAGAACAGCCCCTCCGCGGCGCCGGTGTTCGTGCTCTCCGCCTCGGTGGCTTCGGAGGGCTGGGTGACCATGATCCGTTGCACGGGCAGGGCCTCGGGATTAGTGCGCCGCACCCAGGCGACCATCTCTTCGCGCACCAGACACCGTAGGTCGAACAGTGTCCCCGCGTTCGCGGCGGTGACCAGGATGCGTACCCGCACCATTCCGCCGGTGGCTTCGGTCACCTGGAGCACTGCCGTGCGTCCGTCCCACAACTCGGTCTCGTCGACCACACGCTGCAGGTGCTCGCGCATGCGCGCGGTGGAGATGCGCCAATCCACGTCGAGCTCCACGGCTCCCAGCAGTTCGCTCCCCTTGCGCGTCCAGTTCTCGAACGGCGTCGTGGTGAAGTACGTGCACGGCAACACCAGGCGGCGGTCATCCCAGAGGTCGAGGACGACATAGCTGAGGGTGATCTCGCCGACGCGACCCCACTGGCCGTCCGCGACGACGACATCATCCACACGCAGGGCTTCGCTGAAGACCAGCTGGATACCGGCGAACATGTTGGCGAGCACGGACTGTGCAGCAAGTCCCGCGACGATCGAGGCGATACCGGCCGATGCCAGAACGCTGGCGCCGAAAGCCTGAATCGATGGGAAGGTGAGCAGAGCCGCACCGATGGCGAGGATGACGATGATGACCACGGCGACGCGGCGGAGAATCAGCACCTGGGTACGGATGCGTCGAGCGATGCGATTGTCGGGCACGTCGATCCGATAGTGACCGAGTGCCATCTCGGTGGCAAAGCGCACGAGCTCGATCAGCAGCCACGCTGCCGCCGCGATTGAGGCAATCGCCGCAGCACGGTCGATGGCGGCATCCCACGCTGCATTCTCGGCAGCGTCGCCGCCCGCTAGCCCCAGCGGGAAGGAGCGGTCAATCGCGATCCACAGGGCAATGATCAGGATGATCGTGCGAAACGGCCGACGCGCGTAGCGCGCGAAGCTCTGACCCCACGCCCGTCGCCGGAGTCCGAACTTCACGATCCCCGAGACGATCACGGTCAGCACGAGTGCCGATACGACGGCGACGACCACGGCGATCGCAAATGTCAGCCAGGGTCCGAGGGTCGCTGTCGTTGCATCGACGACCTCTGTCGCGCTCTGCCAGTCGTGCTGGCGCAGGTTGAGCATCCGTTTCTCCCTCCGGGGCCTTCGTCCACGCTACGGGGCGCACCGGGGGCACCCGCAAACCGTGCGCCAGGAACACAGGAGGCTCGGAGGATCGCCGTCCCCGTACGATGGCACCGTGACGACAGTGACTCTCATCGGCCGGGACGGATGCCACCTGTGCGATGTCGCGCGGGGCGTGATCGACCACGTTCTCGCACATCTCCCCGACGAGCAGGCCGATGCGGTGACCGTCACGGAGCTTTCCATCGATGATGACCCGGCACTGTCGGAGCTGTGGTGGGAGAAGATCCCGGTCGTGCTCATCGACGGTGACTTTCACGCGCATTGGCGCCTCGACGCCGCGCGGTTGAGTTCGGCGTTGCAGAAAGCGGATGCCGCGCCCCGAGCCCAGGAGGTGTCGCGATGACGCTGCGTCATGTCGTGATGTGGACGATGGCGGCGGGCGACGCTGCCACGCGCGCCGAGCACGCTGCCGAGGTCGCGCGGCGGCTGAACGCCCTGGTCGGGGTCATTCCCGAGATCCGGGCGTTGTCGGCCGGCGCCAACAGCGAGTACCCGGATGTCAACGCCGACGTCGTGCTCATCATGGACGTCGACGACCTTGATGCCCTCGAGGCCTACCAGGTGCATCCAGCCCACGAAGACGTCGCCGCCTACATCCGCAGCGTCGTGGCATCCCGTCACGCCGTCGACTTCGTCATCTAGTCGCGGCGCGCCCGGCCTCAGGCGAGGCGCCGCCGCAGGGCGTCGAGTTCGGCATCCGTCAGTCCACCCGAGTGCAGGTAGCCGGCAGCGCCGTCGTCGTTCGCATCCACCCACTCCAGGGCGGCGACGATCGCTGCGGGCGGCGTCGCGGCGACAAGATCATCCAGTGCGGGTGTGCGGGGGAGTCCCATAGCTTGCAGCATGCCGAACATGCGCTCGGTCCAGGGGCCAGCGAGGTTTCGCTCCGAGGAGGCGTAGTCATCGACGATCGCGGCTCGTTCCACGCCGACGGCGTCAAGGATGAGCGCGATCGCGACGCCTGTGCGATCCTTGCCGGCCGTGCAGTGTACGAGCACGGCGCCGTCGGATTCGGCTACCGTGCGCGCCGTCTCGGCGAAGGCGCTCGCGCCGTGCTGCAGCATCGAGACATACAGATCGGGCAGTGAGGGGATATGGGCCAGGGCTGCCTCGATCGCGCGGGATACGGCCTCGGGATCACTCTGCTGCGATGCGGAGCGCAGCACCTCCTGAGCCAGCCCGGCCATCGCTCCCTCAAGCACGCCGAGCTGAACGACGCGTGGGGGTCTCGTCGCAGGAAGGATGTCGGGACCCATCTGCCGTTCCATGTCGGTGCGGAAGTCGATGACAACCTCGATGTCGCTCGCGGCGAGTTGCTCCAGACCCCGGGGGGTCAGACCGCTGAGGGCGTCCGACCGGTACAACACCCCGGCCCGCGTTCGACCACCCGACCCCACCGGCAGGCCGCCGATGTCACGAAAGTTGTGTGTCCCCTCCGGGCGCACGGGTGAGAGATCGGATGCCGGAGCTGCGGTCATCCTCCCAGCGTAGGCGTGACCGGCACCCGGCTCAGGGCGCGAGGCGCGTGGGTCCACGGAAGAGGAAGGTCACCTCGCGGATGGACGATTCGCCCAGCAGCAGCATGAGCAGGCGCGCCAGGCCCATCCCGAAGCCACCGTGCGGCGGGACGCCGTAGCGGAAGAAGTCGAGGTAGTGCTCGAGCCCCGCGACATCCAGGCCCTTCTCGGTGGCCTGCGCCTCGAGGACCTCGACGCGGTGCTCACGCTGCGCGCCCGTGGTGATCTCGGTGCCGCGGTAGAGCAGGTCGTAGCTCTTGGTCATGCCGGTTTCGGGGTCGCGCATGTGGTAGAACGGCCGGATTTCCGGGTGGTAGTCGGTGACGAACACGAAGTCGTGGTCGTACGTCTCTTTCACGTACGCCGACAGCTGGCGCTCGCCCTCGGGGTCGAGGTCGCCGTCGGCGCGGGGGATCTCGTAGCCGCGGGATGCGACGATCGACCGGGCCTCGGCAAGCGGAATGCGCGGGAAGGGCAGCGTCGGCACCGTGACCTCGAGTCCAAAGAGCTCCTCGATCTCGGCGCCGTGCTTTTCCTTGACGGCAGCGATCGCGGTCTGCAGCAGCTCTTCCTGCATCCGTGCGACGTCTTCGTGCGAGTCGATCCAGCTGATCTCGGCGTCGATCGAGGTGAACTCGGTGGCGTGGCGGCTCGTGAAGCTCGGGTCGGCGCGGAAGGCGTCAGCGATCTCGAACACCTTGCCAAAGCCCGCGGCCTGCGCCATCTGCTTGAAGTGCTGGGGGCTCTGGGCAAGGTAGGCGGTCTGGTCGCCGAAGTATTCGAGCTGGAACAGCTCAGCCCGCGACTCGGCGGGGCTCGACATGAGCTTGGGGGAGTGGATCTCGATGTAGTCGCGCTCGATCCAGTAGCTGCGCATCGCGTGTTCGAGGGTGGTCTGTACGCGGAAGATCAGGTTGTTGCGGGCCTGACGCAGATCGATGAAGCGCCAGTCCATGCGCTTGTCGAGTCCGCTGTCGGCGGCGATGGGTGTCTCGGGGTCGGATGCCGCGGCGATCTCGAGAGTGTGGATCTTGATCTCGACACCTCCGAGCTTGACGCGTTCGTCGTGCTTGAGTTCCCCGGTGACGGTGAGGAAGGTGCCGGTCGAGAGGGCTGAGATCGTCTCGGTGAGAGCGAGCGCCGCGGCAGCCGCATCGTCGGCGTCCTCCGGCAATTCCCGAGTAGCGGGGTTCACCAACTGAACGGCGCCGGTCTCATCGCGCAGGATGACGAACTGCACCTTCTTCTGATCGCGCACCGTCTCGACCCATCCGGAAACGGAGACGGTGCCCGCGGGCAGTTGCTTGAGCTGGTTGACCAGGACGCGTTCACTCACGAGCGCCCAGTCTACGGGCCGGTGCGCTGCAAACCCCCTGCGCCCTAGGATGGGCCCGTGAGCGACCCGAAAGAGCCCGTCTTCCGCATGGATCCGAGCACGTTTCGCGTGCAGGAGCCGGCGCAGGCCAAGCGCGCCGAGCGGGCCGAGCACGCCGATGTGCCCAGCGCGACGGATGCCGCAGCCGAGGCCGCCGCGGGCGATTCCGCCGAATCTGCGGCGACGGTCGCCCCCCGCCCCCGCAAGCCCCGCCGACCCCTGCGGTGGGCCGATCTCATCGTCTCGATCGTGCTGCTTCTTCTGTTGGCTGCAGCCGCGGTGACGGCATCCGTTTTCGGAGCCTTTCTGACCTTTGCGTCGGACTCGTGCTCGCCCACCGGGTGCAACTTCAGCGTCATGACGATCGGCATCTGGGTCGCCGTGCTCTCGCCGTGGGTCGTCTTCCTCGTCGCCCTCGCCGGCTCGATCGTCCTGATCGTGCTGCGTCGGATCTCGTTCTGGATCCCGATCACCGCCTTCGTTCTGATGGTCGCGCTGTGGCTGATCGGAGCCGTGCTGGTCTGGGCGGGAACCTGACCTGATCTGCCACACACAGGCGGTGTCCAGCCGGCTGTAACCTGGCGGCCGTACCGTGGCGGGGTGCATACCGCGACAGCAGACGGCTCTTGGCTGACGCACCTCGTCGACTGGTCGGTCTCGCTCATGGAGATCATCGGGCCGGCGGGTGCGGGTCTCGCGATCGCGCTCGAGAACATCTTCCCGCCGCTTCCGAGCGAGGTCATCCTGCCGATGGCCGGCCTCTCGGCAAGCCGCGGCTCATTCTCGCTCGCGGAAGCGCTGATCTGGACGACCCTCGGTTCGGTCGTGGGCGCCTTCCTGCTCTACGGCATCGGCGCGTGGCTCGGTGTCGACCGGCTGCGCACCATTGCGGCGAAGGTTCCGCTGCTGCGTCCCGATGACATCGACCGCACCGTCGCGTGGTTCCATCGTCACGGCGGCAAGGCAGTCTTCTTCGGCCGCATGGTGCCGATCTTCCGCAGCCTGATCTCGATCCCCGCAGGGGTGACACGGATGCCGCTGTGGAAGTTCGGCCTGTTGACCTTCGCCGGTAGCGCCCTGTGGAACACGATCTTCGTTCTTGCCGGGTTCCTGCTTGGCGAGGCCTGGCCCGTGATCGAGCGGTACGCCGACATCCTGCAATACGTCGTGATCGCCGCGGTGGTCGTGGGAATCGCCTGGTTCCTGGTCGTACGGGTCCGCACGCTCCTTGCCGACAGGCGTGCCGGCGATCCGGAGCCGTCAACCGACTGAGCGGCGAGGGCTCTCAGCCCTCGCAAAGAGAACCCCCACGTAGACTGGGGGAGTGCCCGCTGACCGTGTCCATCTCGTGCGTCACGGGGAGGTCTTCAACCCGAATCGGGTCCTGTACGGACGACTCCCCGGGTACGCGCTGAGCGAGGACGGACGCCAGATGGCCGAGCAGGCTGCTGCCTGGATCGGTGGGCTTGAGCGCCCGCTGTCAGCCCTCATCGTCTCACCGCTTCAGCGGGCCCAGGAATCAGCGCAGCCCTTCATCGACCGGTTCGGCCTGCGCGCGACGACGGACGAACGCGTCATCGAGCCGACCAACGTCTTCGAGGGAAAGCGCATGAAGCGTGCCCTCATGAACCCCCTGAACTGGCGCTACCTCGCTCGTCCCGCGGTGCCTAGCTGGGGCGAGCCGTACGCCCAGGTCGTCGCCCGGATGGACGCCGCTATGACGGATGCCTGGGGTGAGGCAGACGACGGCGACGTGGTCGTGGTCTCCCATCAGCTCCCTATCTGGGTGACCCACCTTGCAGTTGCCGGGCTTCCGACGCAGCACGATCCGCGGCACCGCCGGTGCGCGCTGTCGAGCGTGACGAGTTTCGAGCGGTCAGCCGACGGGTGGGTCGAGGTCGACTATGTCGAGCCCGCAGCGACATCGGGCGCCATCGACGTCGGGGCGGTGTGACGTGACGATTCGCCGTGGCCGCAGGTCGGCATCCGTCGCTCTCGCGCTGGTTGGCGTCCTCGCGGTGGGCGGAGTGCTCGCCGGGTGCACCGCCGATCCGCTCGCTGACCAGTACCGGGCGGGTGACAACAAGGGCTTCATCGCGCAGAACGGAATGGAAGCCGTCGCGATTCCCATCGACCAACGCTCCGCGCCGCTGAACTTCTCGGGCGTCACCGATACCGGCGAGACGGTGACGAGCGATGACTACCGCGGTCAGGTGCTCGTGGTGAACTTCTGGTACGCCGCATGCGCGCCGTGCATCGTCGAGGCGCCCGAACTCGAGGCCGCCTACGAGGAGGTCGGCGGGGCCGATGTCGCGTTCCTCGGTCTGAACACTGCCGACGAGGCGCCGACGGCGCGATCGTTCGCCGAAGACAACGGCGTCAGCTATCCGAGCCTCATCTCGGTCGGCGACCGCGAACTCAAGCTCGCGTTCGCGGACGCGACCCCCTTGAACGCGACCCCCGTCACGCTTGTCATCGACCCCGAAGGCCGCGTCGCTGCTCGGGTCATCGGCGCGCTCTCGAGCTCGTCCATCCTCACGACTCTCGTGAAGGAAACGCTCGCGGAGAACGGATGAACGTCACCGACCTGATCGGAGGGGGAGCCCTCTGGGTTGCCGTCCCGATCGCGTTGGCGGCGGGCGTCCTATCCTTTCTCTCGCCCTGCGTCCTTCCCCTCGTCCCCGGCTACCTCGGGTTCATCGGTGGGGCGGTGACCTCGGCCCGCGATGCGAACGGGGTCCCGGTCCCGAGCCGGGCGCGTCTCCTCGGCGGGGTTTCGCTGTTCATCGCCGGATTCACCGTCGTGTTCATGGCGATCACGATCCTCGGTGGTGCGCTCGGCCAGTTCTTCCTCCGGTATGGCGACCTCATCACCCGCATCCTTGGTGGTGTCATCATCCTGCTCGGCCTCGTCTTCATCGGGCTGTTCGGCTTCGCGCAGCGCACGATCAAACCGCAGGTGCGCGGTAACGTCGGCCTCATCGGCGCCCCCCTGCTGGGTCTCGCGCTCGGCCTCGGCTGGGCTCCGTGCATCGGCCCGACCCTGGCCGCGATCACCGCGCTGTCCTGGAATTTCGGCGACCCCGGGCGCGCAGCCCTCCTCGGCCTCACGTACTCGCTCGGACTCGGCATCCCCTTCGTGCTGCTCGCACTCGGCCTCGGCTGGGCAACCACGGCCGTCACGTTCCTGCGACGCCACATCCGCGCGATCAACATCGCCGGCGGCATCCTGCTCGTGCTGCTCGGCATCCTCATGCTCACCGGCGTCTGGACGACGCTCATGATCTCGCTCCAGGGGGTGCTCATCAATGTCCCCCTCCCGCTCTGATGACGTGACCGTCGATCCGCTTCGCCCCGCCGATCACGCCGATGCTGCGGCCGACAGCATGGATGCCGGTGGCTCATCCCCCGACGACACGGTCAACTCGCCCGCGCTCGGCGTCGTCGGATGGGCGCGGTGGGGATGGCGCCAGCTCACCAGCATGCGCACCGCCCTGCTCCTGCTTCTGCTGCTCGCGATCGCGGCGATCCCGGGGTCGCTCGTACCCCAGCGCAGTGCCGATCCCAACGGCGTCACGCAGTACTTCACTGACAATCCCGACCTCGCGCCGATCCTTGACGGGCTCCAACTGTTCGACGTGTACACGTCGGCCTGGTTCTCGGCGATCTACATCCTGTTGTTCATCTCGCTCATCGGATGTGTCATCCCGCGCACGCAGCACCACTGGAAGGCGCTGCGGGCCCGGCCCCCGCGCACTCCTGCACGTCTCGAGCGGCTCTCGACGTATCGCGAGACGTTGATCGAAGGGGCGGATGCCGACCCCGCAGCCTATGCGGCCGACGCTGTGGCTCTCGCCGAGCAGCAGCTGCGCCGCGGTGGTTACCGCACCGAGCGGTACGACACCGACCGTCGGGGCGCCCCGAGCTTCAGTGTCTCGGCAGAGCGCGGCTACCTGAAAGAGACCGGGAACCTCATCTTCCACGGCGCGCTCGTGGGCGTTCTCATCGCGGTCGGAGTCGGCGGAGGCTTCACCTACACCGGCCAGACCGTCATCATCCAGGGTGACACGTTCACGAACGCGCTCGTTGATTACTCCTCGTTCAACCCCGGCCGCTTCGTCGACGAGAACTCCCTCGTTCCCTATGCGATAACGCTCGACGAGTTCAGCGTCAGCTACGTCGCTCCCGACGAAAGCGGCGCCGGTCAGGCCGGAGACTTCGTCGCGCGACTCACCACCCAACGCGCAGGCGAGGACCCGACAGCCGGAGAGGTGCGGGTGAACCATCCGCTCGATGTCGCGGGCGATCGAATCTTCCTCATGGGCAACGGATACGCGCCGACCATCACGGTTCGCGCTCCCGACGGCGAGGTCGTCTACTCGGCATCCGTTCCCTTCCTGCCGCAGGACCGGAACCTCACCTCGCTCGGCGTCGTCAAGGTGCCCGACGGACTACCTGAGCAGCTCGGGCTCGTCGGCTTCTTCTACCCGACGGTCGCGGAGCTCGAGACCGGGGCCCTCACCTCGGGATGGCCAGCACTGGTCTACCCGGAGTTGACCCTCAACGTGTTCGAGGGGGATCTCGGCATCGACGGCGGCATCCCGCGCTCGGTGTACGCCCTCGACACGACGGACATGACACAGCTCACCGGCGGAACCACCGGTGTCGACTCGATCCGGCTGCTGCCGGGCGAAACCGCAGAGATCCCCGGCGGCCGCGGAACCGTCACCTTCGAAGACGATTCCGCCGTGACCCCCACGGGCGAGCCGGTCAAGCGGTTCGTCTCGCTGTCGATCCACCGAGACGCCGGGGCGACGTGGGTTCTCGTGTTCGCTTCGATCGCCGTCGCGGGGCTGCTCGCTGCCCTGTTCGTGCCCCGCCGCCGCATGTGGGTGAAGGCGACAGTTCAAGGCCCCAACGTGAGGATCGAGTACGCGGGACTCGCCCGTGGTGAGGATCCGACGCTGGATGCCACGGTCGAGCGCTTCGCCGGCGACCACGGTGCCTCCCTCGCGGGGCGCGGCGCCAGCAAGCCCACGTAAACTGGCCCCATGCCCGTCGATTCCGCGCTGTCCCTCGAGTCGGTCTCGTTTCTGCTGGTGTGGACCGCCATCGCGATCTACGCACTCGCGTTCATCGCCTACGTCGTCGACCTCTCACGCCGTTCGGCGGTAGCGGTCGACCGCTCCGCTCAGCGGGAGCTCGTGTCGGTCGGTGCAGGAGCGGCATCCGTCGATGGCGCGGCGGGTCCTGCATCCGCTGTCGAGGAGCTTCGCGCCGAGGGTCGGGCTGCCGAAGAGAACCTCAACGCAGCGCCGGGTCGCCGCACGCGTCTACTGTGGGCGCGTATCGGCACGAGCCTGACGTGGCTCGCCTTCCTCTTCCACCTCGGGGGCGTCATCACGCGCGGCATCGTCGCCGGTCACGTGCCGTGGTCGAACATGTACGAGTTCGCCCTCACGGGCACGGTGCTGATCGTCGCCGTCTACCTCGGGGTGCTCTTCCGCTACGACCTCCGTTTCCTCGGATCGCTCATCACAGGCATGGTCGTCCTCATGCTCGGCGGCGCCTCGCTGCCGTTCACGTTCTATGTCGAGGTCGTGCCGCTGGCCGACCCGCTCAAGAGCGTCTGGCTCGTCATCCACGTGTTCGTCGCCTCGCTGGCTACCGCGCTGTTCGCTATCGCGTTCGGCCTGTCGGTGCTACAGCTGATGCAGGCGCGCCGCGAGCAGCGGGCGATCGCCGCGGTCGGCACCGGCGCGACGGTTCGCACGGGCCCTGGGTTCCTGCGGACCCTTCCCGGCTCGGAGGCCCTCGAATCGCTGGCCTACCGCTTCGCGATCATGGGCTTCGTGTTTTGGACGTTCACGCTGATCGCCGGATCGATCTGGGCGAACGACGCGTGGGGTCGCTACTGGGGCTTTGACACGAAGGAAGTGTGGACCTTCGTGATCTGGGTCCTCTACGCCGGCTACATCCACGCCCGCGCGACGCGCGGTTGGCGCGGTTCGCGATCGGCGTGGCTGTCGATCGTCGGGTTCTCTGCCGTGATCTTCAACTTCACGATCGTGAACATGTTCTTCAAGGGTCTTCACGCCTACAGCGGCCTGAGCTGAGGCTCAGTTCTCCCGATCTCCGGGGGTGGGTGCGACATCCGTGGCTGAGTCCGCGCTGGCTCGTTCTGGGCGGGCCAGACATTTCAGTCGCGCCTTGACCCGGGTGTCGAGACGTGAGACCCACACCAAGGCGCGACTGAGCTGATCTTCCGCGGCCCTCAGGGGCGGGCAAGGGATTTCGGTCGCGCCGTCGTGTGGGTATTCGCGGGCAAGACCCGCATCACGGCGCGACCGAACTGATCTCAGCGGTGACGCGAGGCTCCCCATCCTTCGGACGCGGCTTCGTGTGGGTTTGGGTGGGAGGGACCCGCATCACGGCGCGACCGACGCCGGTGGCGCAGACTCCGCAACGGCTGCTTGTCTTCCTTCAGTAGCGGCTTGGTGTGGATGCGGGGCCATGGGACCCTCGCGAGGGCGCGACCGAACGGGATGGTCTCGCGGGTTAGCCCGCGGCAGGTGAGGCGAGGATGGCGCGGGCTGATGTCGTTCGCTTCCTGGCTATCGCGAGGATGGTCGCCACCAGGCCGAGGCCTCC
Source organism: Microbacterium schleiferi (assembly GCF_038150145.1). Taxonomy (GTDB): domain Bacteria; phylum Actinomycetota; class Actinomycetes; order Actinomycetales; family Microbacteriaceae; genus Microbacterium; species Microbacterium schleiferi_B. The sequence goes on along the minus strand of NZ_JBBWSA010000004.1, from coordinate 54,602 downwards.
CCAGATCGCAAGGCCCGCGATCCCGGCACCCACACCACCGGAATCGGTGAGCGCGCCGAGCATCGCGTTATACGCGGGTGAGGTCGGCATCAGCCCATCGATCGCCAGGAGGACGCCCGGCACCGTGGACACGACTCCGGCCGCGACCGCGAGCACACCGATAAGCGCCGCGATCCACCGACCCGCGCCGCCGAAGACGGCAACCAGTGCCTGGTTCACTGCGGCGAAGGCGATGCCGGCCAGGATGCTGATACCGGCGAAAATCGACCAGTCACCCCAGTCGTAGCCGGTGGAGATCTGCACGATCCCTGCCACGAGCAGACCCTGGATGGCCCCGATCGCGGCTGCGGGTGCCAAGGAGCGAAGAGCGAGAAGCGCCGACGGCGATCGGGAAGCGAGAGTGCGTGCGGGGAACGCTCGCAGCGCGATGAAGGTACCGAGTCCGCCGAACCACAGCGCGAGGGCGGTCAGCAGCGGAATCGCTGAGGCGCCGAACAGATCGGATCCGATTCCCTCGGCCTGGACCGGATCGGCTACGACCTCCGCGAGGCTTGCGGCCTCGGCATCCGTGTACGACGGAAGCTCATCGACCGCGGTGTGCAGTCCGTTCGCGAGGTCGGTTGTTCCGCTCGCGAGTTGGGTCAGGCCGTCGGTGAGGCTTGTCGCGCCGGTTGCGGCCTGGGAGGCGCCGCTCTGCAGGCTCTGCGCACCGGACTGCGACTGCGTTGTTCCCTGGGCGAGCTGTGTCAGACCGTCGGAGAGACTCTGCGTCTGCGCGGCGACCTGACGAAGGCCGCCGCTCGTCTGCGAGATCAGGGTCGAGATGCCCGGAACGACCTGCCCGCCGTAGCCGGCTGCGGTGCCTGCCGCGGTTGCCGCGGCTCCAGCGTTCTGCGCGACCGTCGCGGCCGCGCCGGCCGCAGAGGCAATGCTCTGGCAGTATGAGGGCGACCCGTCGCAGGTTGCGGCGAGAGTTCCCAGTGTTTGCGCGAGTGCGCCCGCACCCTGCGCGACAGTGACCGTGCCCGTGGCAGCCGACTGCATATAGCCATACATCGTGTTCGCGGCCGCGGGAAGCGGAGCAGAGTCCAGCCCGTCGGCGATCTGGTTCTGCGCGGCAGCCAGCTGCGCTGCGCCCCCAGCCGCTTGCGACGTCGAGTTCGCGATGGTGCCGAGGCCGGAACTGAGCGCACCCGCGCCAGAAGCGAGCTGGTCGATGCCGCTCGCGAGTTCGGCTGATCCGTCGGCCGACTGCTGGATCCCGTCGGCAATCTGGTCGGCGCCGTCCGCGGCTTGGGCGAGCTGGTCGCTGAGGGTCGTGAAACCGAGGAAGACGTTCTCGAGGTAGGCAGTCGAGATTTGCTCACCGGTCAAGGATGCCGCCGTCGAGGTGATCTGAGCGGTGATGGCGTCATCCACGATGCGACTGTCGGGGGGCGTGGTGACCTCGATCGTTGCCTTCTCCGGCGTCTCACCCGGCTGGGTGGAGGTCGCGGCGGCCGAGAAGTTCTCGGGGATCGTCACGACCGCGGCGTAGGTGCCGTCGGCAAGGCCCGCCGCGGCATCCTCGGCGTTGGAGATCGTCCACGTGAGGTTGCTGTCGGTGTCGTCCGAGCCTTCGACCAGGCCCGCCGTGAGTTGGCGCCCGAGCGGCACCGTCTGTCCGTTGATCGTGACGGGCTCGTCTTCGTTCACGATCGCTGCGTTCATGGCATCGAGCCGCGTGGTCGGGTTGTACAGCGCGACAACAAGGATGCCGCCGATAAGGACAGGCAGCAGGATGACGCCAAGAATCGTCAACCAGGTGATCGGCCGCCGGCTGCGGGCGCGTTCGAGGGGAATGCTCATGAGTGCTCCTCCGCGGATGCGGAAACTGTCATATCGGATCGTGTCGACACGGTGATCGAGCGCACGTCGGGCCGATGCGCATCAGCCATCAGACCCAGGGCCGGTCCCTCATGCTGGGCTGAAGCCAGGATCGTGAGGGGAGAGTCCGCGTCGCCGGCGCGCTCGCGGCGAACAAGCGCCGCATCGCGAAGGAGGGCCGCAGCCTGATTTCGGACGGCTTCTCCCTCCAGGCGGTCGAGGCCGTCGATCACGATGATCCGCGCCGATCCACGCAGGGCGTGTGCGAGTTCGGTGAGGGGGTCGTCAGTGTCGGCGAGGAGTGCGACACCCACATGCGAGCGCACCCAGGCGGCGCGCTCGGGGAGCAGATGTCCGGCAACTCGAAGCCGCCCGCCCGTCGGGGCGAGTCGTCCTGCGATCGTCATGAGGAATGCCCGGGCGGCGCGGGGGTCGCCGGTGACGATGACGGTGTCGCCGTACGCGACGCGGATGCCGACCCCGGTGAACAGGTCGGTGTCGCTGCCGTGGCGCGAACCGAAGGCGTGCACGGCCAGGTCCTCGGCAACGACAGCCGCCGTCGTCCTCGGCTCAGGCCAGTCTCGGAGCGAGAGCTCCCGCTCCACTGCTTCGCCTTCGATGTCGAAGTGGGGGAGCACGCGATGCATCCATCGCGGCATCCACCACGCCTTTTCGCCCAGGAGCGCCATGACCGCGGGAACCAGGGTCATGCGCACGAGGAACGCGTCGATCGCGATACCCGCGGCAAGGCCCAGCGCGATGGGTTTGATGTTGATGTCGCCTTCGGGGACGAACGCTGCAAACACCGCGAACATGATGATCGCGGCGGCTGTGACCACGCGGGCGGATGCCGTGAATCCTGACCGGACGGCGCTGATCGCCGTCGCGCGGTCGGCTCGCCCACCGCGAGCGCGCCGCAGGTGGACGTAGTCCTCGCGCATCCGCGACACGAGGAAGACCTCGTAGTCCATCGCGAGGCCGAAAAGGACCCCCATGAGAATGATCGGCATGAAGCTGATCACGGGGCCGGTCTTGGACACGTGCAGGGCGTCGGCGAAGACTCCCCATTCGAAGACCAGGGCGACGATCCCGAATGCGGCAGCAACCGAGAGGAGGTACCCCGCGGCTGCTTTGAGGGGAACCCAGATCGATCGGAAGACGATCGTGAGCAGCACGAGCGAGAGACCCACGACGAAGATGCCGAAGGGCAGGAGCGCGCCGCCGAGCCTGTCGGAGATGTCGATGGCGATCGCGGTGAAGCCGGTGACCTTCAGATCAACGCCGTACTCGTCGAGAAGGCGATCGTGCTGTGCCCTCAGCTCGCGCACGAGTTCTGCCGTGGCCGGGTCATCGGGCGCGGTCTCGGGCACGATCTGCACGATCCCGGTGTCGGCGGTGCGGTTCGGCGTCGCGAGCGCGACCTCCTTCACGCCGGGGATCGTGGCGATGTCATCGCCGAGATCCTGCATGAGGGTCAGCGGGTCGGTCGAGGTGACGATCGTGCCGGTCATGATGAGCGGCCCGTTGGCGCCGGCGCCGAAGTGCTCGGCGACAAGGTCGTAACTCTGCCGCGCCTCGTTGTCTTCGGGCAGCATCCCGGCGTTGGGAAGGGCGAGTGCGAGGCTGCCGGCCGGTATCGCGAGCGCTCCGAGAAGCGCGACCACCGAGACGGTCGTGACGATCGGATGCCGGGTCACGAGCTTCACCCACGGGTTGGTCTTCTTGCCGTGCGTGAGGGTGGGGTCGCTTTCGGCATCCGCTGCTGACGCTGCCTCGGCGGTGGCAGTGGCATCCTCGCGGGCTGCTGTTCCGCGTCGGCGCCGTGAGGCGCGCGGCGCGCGGCGGGGCCACCCGGCAACCCGTCCCTTGACGAATCCCAGGAAGGCGGGGGTGAGGGTCACGGCGATGGCAACGGCTATCGCCACGGCGACGGATGCCGCGATTCCCATGGTGGTCAGGAACGGGATGTTCGCGAACGAGAGGCCGATCAGGGCGATGAGTACCGTTGCGCCGGCGAAGACGACTGCGGAGCCCGCGGTTCCGGTGGCGCGAGCTGCAGCCTCTTCCGGGTCCACCCCTTCGCGGACGGCGTCCTGCTGGCGGGAAATGATGAACAGGGCATAGTCGATCCCGACCGCAAGCCCCAGCATGAGGGCGAGCATCGGCGTTGTCGACGAGATCGTGGCGAAGGCCGTGGAAATGAAGATGAGCGCCATCGACAGTCCGACACCGAGCAGTGCAGTGATGAGGGGGAGCCCGGCGACGACGAAGGATCGGAAGGTGACGATCAGCACGACCAGGGCCAGGATCACGCCGAACAGCTCGACGATCGAGAGTGTCGGCAGCGACTGAGAGAAGAGGTCGCCGCCGAGCGCCACGGTGCTGCCTGCCGGAAGTTCAGCCTGCAGGGCGTCGGTGATCTCGAAGAGCTGATCCTTCGTCTCTGCGGAGACCGACGAGGCTTGTCCCTCGAACTGGAAGCGCACCAGCGCTGCCGATCCGTCATCGGAGATGAGGCCCGAGATCGACTCGTCATACGGATCGCTGACGGCGAGAACTCCGTCGATGTTCTCGATGTCATCGATCGTCTGCGCAATGTCATCGGGGAAGGGGGCGTCCTCGACGGTCATGCCTTCCGGGGCGACGACGATGAACTGCGCGCTGGTTCCCGAGACCTCCGGGAAGGTTCGCTGGAGCTCCTCGAGTCCCTCCTGCGACTCCGTTCCAGGGATCGAGAAGGTGTTGTCGGTTCCCTGTTGGAAGAGCACAGCTCCCCCGCCCGCGAGAATCAGCACCAGGAGCCAAGACGCCAACACCCGCCACGGGTGACGATACGCCCACCGTCCGAGGGCATAGAGAGCGGTGGACACGGGTCTGCCTCCGGGATTCGTCAAGGGGAGTCTCGATACACCGGTGTATCCGATACGCAAGTGTATCGTAGACGATTGACGAGACCCGCAAGCTGAAGGCTCGATGTGAACGCCGGCGAGAGGAGAGTGGGATGTCCGCAGACGGCACCGCCGCCGCTCAGCATGTTCTGCAGGCGATCGATGGGATCGCGCCCGACGGCGTGCGCGGCCGTGAGCGCACCAAAGCGCGCCTCATGCGCGCCGCCTACGAAGTGTTCGCCGAAGTCGGCCTGGACGGAGCCTCGGTCGAGGCGATCTGCGAACGCGCCGGATTCACGCGCGGTGCGTTCTACTCCAACTTCTCCACGAAGGAGGAGTTGTTCTTTGAGCTGGTGCGTGCGGTGACCGATCGCAAGTTCGAAGCGGTCTCCCAGCGGGTGGATGGCTTGCGCGCCCAGGATGCCGCGCTGACCCCGAATGAGCTCGTTCAGAGCGTGCTCGATGGCACCGTAGAAGGTCTCTTGGACGTTGTGCTGATGAGCGAGATCCGATTGCGTGCGATGCGTGATGACGAGACTGCGCGGGCGTATCTCGCGTGGGCCTCGAGCCTCATCGACCGCGTCGAGGGGATGATCGAATCACTCGCTACGTCCTACGATCTGCGGCTTCGTCTGCCAGCCCGTGACATCGCTCGCCTCGTCCTGACGGTCTGGGAGGATGCGCTCATCAGCGCAGCGATCGAGCGGATCGACGATGACGGGATGCGCCGCCGAGCGGAGTCGCGCACGCAACAGCTGGCACTCGCGCTCGTCGACACGGCATCCTGATCTGCCGCTGAGGACAGAGGCTATCTGTTCAGGCCCCGGATGCCGCCAGCAGTGCGTGGCATCGGGTGAGCCGATCCGCCCACCACTGTCGGCGGTCGGCGGGCGCGGCGTGCTCCGTCACCGCTGACTCGTCGACCTCGGGCCGGCGGACCGGAATGGTCCCGTGTTCCGCGCGTAGTGGCTGCCTCGTGACGTCGGCAGCGAGCAAGGAAGCGGTGCCCAGGCCGCAGTCGTAGTCGAGCTCGGGAAGCGCAGCAGCCAGCGCCGCTCCCATCGCCAGCCCCACCGAGGTGTCAAGAGCGCTCGAGACGACGACCGGGAGCCCCGCCTCGGCGACGATCGCGAGTGCGCGGTGCACCCCGCCTAGCGGTTGCGCCTTGATCACCACCAGGTCAGCTGCGCCCGCCCGCGCTACCGCGAGCGGGTCATCTGCCTTGCGCACACTCTCGTCGGCGGCGATGGGCACTCCCATGTACCGGATGCGGCGTCGAAGTTCCCGCAGCTCGTCGATGCTCGCGCAGGGCTGCTCGACATACTCCAGGTCGAACTCGGCGAGCGCGTGGACGGCGTGTTCTGCCTCGTCGAGATTCCACGCTCCATTCGCGTCGACGCGGATGCGGCCAAGCGCCCCCACCGTCTCGCGCACCGCCCTCACGCGGGCGACATCCTCGGCGAGTGTCCCGCCGGGCTCGGCAACCTTGACCTTCACGGTGCGGCATCCGTCGAAACGCGCGAGCACCGCGGGTATGGCATCCGGTGCAACGGCGGGAACCGTCGCGTTCACGCGGATCTCGCTACGTCGCGGCACCGGGGTGCTGTGCCAGCCGAAATCGATGGCTGCGGCAAGCCAGGTGCTGGCTTCGGCATCGTCGTACTCCACGAACGGGGAGAACTCGGTCCAGCCGGCCGGACCACGTAGCAGCATCGCCTCGCGGTGCTCGATGCCGCGGAACCGTGTCGTCAGCGGGAGGGAGACCACGCGTGCGCTCTCGAGCAGTTCGTCCAGCGGCGGAATCGATGGCAGGTGCGAAGCGGCGACCATGCTCTCATCGTGCCCGCAACAGGGCCCCACGGCATCCCGCCGCGCGGGCCCCGAGCGCCGACGCGTCCGTAGGCTGAAGGCATGGTTCTTCTCGACACTCCGGTCCGGCTCGGCGTTCAGGTGCGCCCCCAGCACGTCACCTACCCCCAAATCCGCGACGCCGTGCTCTGGCTCGAGGACTTCGGCGTCGACATCGCCTTTAACTGGGATCACTTCTACCCCCTCAGCGGTGACCCTGATGGCGCGCACTTCGAGTCCTGGACGATGCTCGGCGCGTGGGCTGAACAGACCGAGCGCATCGAGTTCGGCGCGCTTGTCAACTGCAACAGCTACCGCAATGCCGATCTGCAGGCCGACATGGCGCGGACGGTTGACCACATCAGCGCCAAGGGTGGGGCTGCCGGCCGGTTCATCTTTGGCACCGGCTCGGGGTGGTTCGAGAGGGACTACCTCGAGTACGGCTACGAGTTCGGGACCGCGGGTTCGCGCCTCAACGATCTCGCCGAGGGGCTGCGTCGAGTCGAGGCGCGGTGGGAGGTGCTCAACCCGGGGCCGACCCGCAAGATTCCGGTCATGATCGGCGGCGCCGGCGAACAGAAGACCCTGCGCCTGGTCGCCCGCCACGCTGACATCTGGCACAGCTTCGTGAAGCCGGATGCCGTCACGAGCAAGCTTGAGATTCTCGAGCAGTGGGCAGAGAAGGAACAGCGCGACCTATCGAACCTCACGGTCTCGAATGAGATCGGCGCGCGTGGCGTCGCCGAGGTCGAGGCGCTCTATGACGCCGGGGTACGGCTGTTCACGCTGGGAATCGATGGCCCCGACTGGAATTTTGACGCCGTCAAGCAGTGGGTCGCGTGGCGGGACGCCAAGAACGCGGCGTGATCGGCGGATCCGTCAGCTGACCGGCTCGCCGCAGACGCCGCAGATGCCGCTCGGGGGGACCTCGACGAAACAGTTCGTGCACACGGCGGCGACGCGCTCGGGCGCCGAGGGGGTGGCTCGGGGCGAGCGAGGTGCGCGCGGAGTCGTGCTCTTGCCTGCTCGTGCCGCCGCCGGAGCCGAGACCACCGGGGGCGGAACGGCGGGGCGGTGGTCAAGGCAGTACAGCCGCACGAATCCGGCGTGATTGTTGGGGTGGCGATGCTTGACCGCCCACAGCTCGGTGCGCTCCTTCGGCGGCGCGTCCGCGGGGCATCGCGCGCACCGGCTCGCCTCACCGGGCATCGCCTCGGAAGCCAGGACCGGGGTCTCGAACGGGAGGGCATCCCGCCAGTCGGACGATGTCCTGATCTGCATCCGTATCTCTCCTCGCGGTCGGCCTTCCAGGCTACCCGGGGATTCCGTGCGGAGACGGGACGGGGAGTGACCAGCGGGCAAACGCCGGCTGACGGCATCCGTGACCGCCCGCGTAGGCTGGTCGCGTGAGCGTTTCCGAGCTGTTCGACCCGGATGCCTGGGTTCTCGCCCCCGGTGCTGAGGGGTATACCGACATCACCTCCCATGTCTCTCCCGATGGTCGGATCGCCCGGATCGCGTTTGACCGGCCCGAGGTGCGCAACGCGTTCCGTCCGCATACGGTCGACGAGCTCTACCGCGCGCTCGATATCGCCCGGCAGGATTCGCGGATCGGCGTTGTGCTGCTCACCGGCAACGGCCCGAGCCCGAAGGACGGCGGCTGGGCATTCTGCTCGGGCGGCGATCAGCGCATCCGGGGCCGGGACGGCTACACCTACGCCGCCGACGACGCGACGGCACCCGACCCGGCTCGCGCGGGGCGCCTGCACATCCTCGAGGTGCAGCGGCTCATCCGGTTCATGCCGAAGGTCGTCATCGCAGTGATCCCGGGCTGGGCTGCCGGGGGCGGGCACTCGCTGCACGTCGTGTGCGACCTGTCGATCGCCAGCCGCGAGCACGGCAGGTTCAAGCAGACGGATGCCGACGTCGGCTCCTTCGACGCGGGCTACGGCTCGGCGTACTTCGCACGGCAGATCGGCCAGAAGTTCGCGCGCGAGGTCTTCTTCCTCGCCGAGGAGTATTCGGCGCAGCGTGCGTATGAGATGGGCGCGGTCAACCGCGTCGTCGACCACGCCGACCTCGAGCGTGAGGCCATCGCGATGGCCCGCACGATCCTCACGAAGTCGCCGACGGCGATCCGGATGCTGAAGTTCGCCTTCAACGCCGTCGATGACGGCCTCGTCGGCCAGCAGGTGTTCGCAGGAGAGGCGACGCGGCTCGCCTACGGCACGGAGGAGGCCGTCGAGGGCAAGGATGCGTTCCTGCAGAAGCGCGATCCCGACTGGTCGCCGTATCCCTGGCACTACTGAACCCGCTCCCGGACGCCCGTCGTGACGAACCGAGTGCAGGATGACACGCCGCAGCCGGGGCTCTGGCGGCTCATTCGACTGAATTCATCCTGCGGTCGGAACACGGAAGCGCTCCTCACGACTTTGCGCGACGCGCTCGCCGAGACACCGGACGCTGGTCCCGAGCCGGCAGTGATCGTCGAGACGTCGGGGTCGTCTGGCTACCCGAAGTCGGTGGTGCTTCCGATCAGCGCGCTGCGCGCCAGCGCCGAGGCTACCGCGGAACGGATCGGGTCGGGGTCCTGGGTGCTCGCGCTCGAGCCGACGTACGTCGCGGGGCTCCAGGTGCTTGTCCGCAGCATCCTGGCCGGCACGACGCCAGCCGTCATCCCGCCCTCGTTCACCGCGGCGCAGTTCCTCGAGGCTGCCGCGGGAATCCGGGCTCCCCGGTACACGTCTCTCGTGCCGGCTCAACTCACTCGGCTCCTGGACGCCGCGGGCGACCCCGCGGTGGCCGACTGTTTGCGGGGGTTCGCGGCGATCCTCGTCGGCGGGCAGGCGTTGCCGGCAGCCGAGGCAGATCGTGCGGCAGCTCTCGGCATTCGGATCGTGCGCACCTACGGCTCGAGCGAGACCAGCGGCGGATGCGTATACGACGGCGTTCCGCTGGCCGGCGTCATCATCCGCGTCGAGGAGGGTGAGGTGCAGATCTCGGGCCCGATCCTCGCTGCCGGCTACCTCGACGATGACGAGCGCACCGCGCAGGCTTTCGTGACGGATGCCGACGGCACCCGCCGGTACCGCACGGGCGACGTCGGCGAGTTCGACGGCGTGCTCCGGGTGACCGGGCGGCGCGACAACGTCATCGTCAGCGGTGGCGTCAACGTGTCGCTCGACCGCGTCGAGCGCGTCGTTCGCACGGTCCCGGGACTGAAGGCTGCGGTGGTGGTTCCCGTGGCGGATGCCCGCTGGGGGCAGGCTTCCGTTGTCGTCGTCGAGGGGGACCTCGCTGCCGCGGATGACGCGCTCGCCGAGGCCCGCCGACGCGTCGAGCGCGAGATCGGTGCCCCCGCGCGGCCCCGCGACATCGTCAGAGTCGAACGGATGCCTCTCTTACCCTCGGGCAAGCCTGACCGCATCAGGCTCCCCGCGCAGATCACGACGCTCTAGGATTGCTCCCCGTGGCAGCACCCTCCAAGAAGAAGCGTTCGCGGTCTCGTACGAAGCCGCATCCCAGCTCCGCGAACCACGCGCGCCGCGACCATCGTTCGCCGGTGGCCGCCCCCAAGCCTGCGACCCTGCGTGACTGGATCGGCGCGGCGCGGCTGCGCACCCTCCCGCTGGCTGTCACCCCGATCCTGATCGGCACGGGGGCTGCGCTTCTGATCGAGCGTCCGATGCACTGGGTCATCGCGCTGGCGTGCCTCGTGGTCTCGGTGAGCCTGCAGGTCGGGGTGAACTACGCGAACGACTACAGCGACGGTGTTCGCGGCACCGACGCCTACCGGGTGGGGCCTGCTCGCCTGACCGGAGCGGGCAAAGCCAAGCCGCGGACGGTGCTAATCGTCGCGCTCGGCTTCTTCGCAATTGCCGGAATCGCGGGCCTGGCGATCACGATCCGCACCGAGCAGTGGTGGTTCCTCGCCGTTGGCGCCGCCTGCATCCTCGCGGCGTGGTTCTATACCGGCGGCAAACGCCCCTACGGTTACGCGGGCCTCGGCGAACTCTTCGTGTTCGTCTTCTTCGGCCTCGTAGCAACGCTCGGCACGACCTGGGTGCAGGCATTCGCGCTGCCGCAGGAGGCCTGGTTCGGCGCGGTCGGGGCGGGGCTGCTCGCCTGCGCCGTGCTCCTGGCGAACAACCTGCGCGACATCGATCAGGATCGCGTCGCCGGCAAGCGCACACTCAGCGTGCTGATCGGACGCCGCGCCACGCAGGTGCTCTTCACAGTTTTTGTGCTGATCCCGTTCGGCATCGCGGGGTACCTTGCGGTCTTCTACCCGATCGCGTGGTTGACCGCCATGGCGTTGCTCCTCGCGCTCCCGGCGATCCTCATCGTGTGGACCTACCGGCAGCCGCGTGAGCTCGTCATCGCTCTCGCGCTGACCTCAGGGACGTCGCTCGCCTTCGGCGCTTTCCTGTTCTGGGCTTTCGCCGGCTGACGGCGCGGGTGCCTCGTCGGCATCCGGCGCGTCGCCAAGGGCGGCATCCTCGATCTGCTCGTCGGTCGGGTCGGTGCGGCGCGCCCGGCGCTCGGCGAGCGATGCCGACACCTCGTCGAGCGGGCGGCGCAGGAAGATCACCGAGAGGCTCAGCCCGATGAGCGCCGCGAAGATTGCCGACAGCCAGTAGAACTCGCGGCCGATCGGCAGAAGCATGAGGATGCCGAACGGAACCAGGAAGAACAGGATGCGCAGCACGGTGTAGACCCAGAAAGAGCGCGCGTTCACCCCTCCATCGTAGGCGTCGGGCGCCGTGTCGCCGCGCGGGACCGGTCAGCGCCCGCCCAGCCCTAGCATGTCGAACCCACCTAGGATGGGGATGTGCCCCGCGTGCTGTTGATTCTGGCGTTGGTGGCGACCGCTTTCTGGGTCTACACCATCGTCGATTGCGCTGTGCAGCCGCCGACTCGGCACCGCGGCGTGAGCAAGCCGCTGTGGATAGTCATTGTCCTTGTGCTTCCCGTCATCGGTGGGCTGCTGTGGTTGGTGATCGGTCGCGCGCGGCGGTCGGCAGTCCACGCTACGCGCGCGCCGGATGATGACCCGGAGTTCCTCGGGCGGATCGGCACCATCTCCGACCAGGATGAGCGCATCCGTCGACTCGAGGAAGAACTGGCCATGCTGGACGCCGAGGAGGCGTTCGACGGCCCCTCGGCTGCTGACAGTGCTACCGACCCCGAGGCGGCATCCACTCCGCGAGATGACGACGACGAGCCCCGCGGATCCCGCGGCGCCGTGTGACGGGTCTCCGGTGAGCGACCTGACCGGCGGGGGCACCCGTTCGCCCGCGACGGATTCTGCTGCGGCGCTGCTCGACCAGCTGATCTCGCTCGGTGTCCGCGATATCGTCCTCAGCCCAGGATCGCGCTCGCAGGCCCTCGCCCTCGTCGCAGCCGACGCCGAAGAGCGCGGTCGGGTGCGCCTGCACGTGCGGATCGATGAGCGGGTCGCCGGCTTCACGGCGCTCGGTATCGGACGCGAGACCCGGATGCCGGCAGTCGTCGTGTGTACGTCCGGCACCGCTGTCGCCAACCTCGCGCCCGCGGTCCTCGAGGCACATCACTCAGCTGTTCCGCTGCTGCTGCTGACCGCCGACCGGCCCCCGGAGCTGCGAGGAGTGGGAGCGAACCAGACGACCCGGCAGCCGGGCTTCTTCGCGCCCAATACGCGTTTCGATCTTGACGTGCCGGTCCCTGCCGAGATTGATGACACCGGCACGGGTGATCAATCCGTGATGCTGCGCGATATCGCCGACCAGGCTGTCGCGGCTGCTCTCGGTGATCAGGCGCGCCCGGCCGGGCCCGTGCACCTCAACCTGCCGTTTCGGGAGCCGCTTGCCGGTTCCCTTCCGCCGTGGTGGACAGCGGATGCGGGCATCGGCGCGGAGCTTCCGGAGGCGCCGATCGACGACGACCAATCGGGAGCCCTCTATCAGGGTGGAGGCGGCGTCGGCGACGCGGCGGACGCGGTACCGGTCGACGAGTCGGCGCATGTCCTGGTGCGCGGTGTTCGCACGCTCGTGGTTGCCGGAGAGGGCGCTGGCGCTCGTGCGGAGGCCCTCGCGTGGGACGGCGGCTGGCCCCTTATTGCAGAGATCGTCAGCGGCGCGCGATTCGGACGTCACCTCGTCCACGCCTACCGTGACCTGCTGCGCCAGCCCGAATTGAGCGAGTCGATCGAGCGGGTCATCGTGCTCGGGCATCCCACCCTGGCGCGCGAGACCACCGCGCTGCTCTCACGCGACGATGTCGAGGTGATCGCGGTGCGGGGTCCCGGCGAAACGGTAAACCTCAACGGCGCGACACTCGCCGTTGCGGAACTTGCCGTGGCACCTGCCTCGGAGTCGACGACAGCGGCGCTCGAGGCCGACCGTGCCTGGCTCGGAGCCTGGATGCGGGCATCGCGTGCGGCATCCGTCGACCTGTCAGTGCCGGCGCCCGACGGCGCAGCGCTCGCCTCGTCCGACCCGCAGACCCGTCTCGGGGCAATTTCGACCGAACTGGCGGTGCTGCGAGAACGCCTCGACCGGGTGTCGCTCGTCGATGCGGTGTGGCGGGCGACGTGGCCGCACGACCGACTCGTGTTCGGCTCCTCGCGCCTCGTCCGGGTGGCCGATACCGTGCTGCCGGGCAAGAAGGTGACGGTGCACGCCAACCGGGGCCTTGCGGGGATCGACGGGACCGTGGCGACCGGCATCGGCGTCGCGATCGCGAGTCAGGCCGACGGAGCGGCGGGCGTGACCCGGGTCGTGCTCGGCGACCTGGCGCTGCTGCACGACGTCGGATCCCTGCTGCTTGCGCCCGGCGAGACCGCGCCGCGCATCCAGGTCATCGTCGGCAACGATGCCGGCGGCACGATCTTCGACGGCCTTGAAGTGGCGGCCCTCGGTTCGAAGGCTCAGCGCGACCGCGTGCTCTACACGCCCCAGGATGCCGACCTCCAGGCGCTCGCCGCTGCCTACGGCTGGACCTACGCGCGCATCGATACCCGAGCCGCGCTGGATCAGGCGCTGACAGCACCGGTCGCGGGTCCACAACTGATCGAAGTGCCGCTCCCGCGCTGAGGCCTGCTCCGGGTCCATGATGGTCGGGTGACCGCGAGAAGTCAGACCTACTGGACCGGTGACGTTGCCGAACTCCTGCGAGTGAGTGAGGGCTTCGTCCTCTCGGGCGTGGACCCCGACTCGACCCCCGGCTACGGAAGCAACAAGCAGCAGGCAGCAGCGGACCTTGCGGCGGGGGTCGCGGAACTCGACCTCCTGCAAGAGAAACTGTTCGCCCAGAGCCGGGTCGGTGCCACGGATGCGTCGGTGCTGCTCGTCCTGCAGGGGATGGATTCCTCGGGCAAGGGAGGGATTGTCCGCCACGTCGTCGGCTCAGTCGACCCGCAGGGCGTGTCGCTTGCATCCTTCGGCGCGCCGACCGAGGAGGAACGGGCTCACGACTTCCTGTGGCGCATCCAGCGCAAGCTCCCGCCCGCTGGCAGGATCGGCGTGTTCGACCGCTCGCACTACGAGGACGTCCTCATCGGGCGAGTCCGGGAGCTCGCAGATCCCGACGAGATCGAGCGTCGGTACGGGGCGATCAACGAGTTCGAGCGGCAGGTCGCGGCATCCGGAACGCGGATCATCAAGGTCATGCTGCACATCTCGTACGCCGAGCAGAAAGCGCGGCTGATGGAGCGCTTGGACCGACCCGAGAAGCACTGGAAATTCACGCCCAGCGATGTGGAAGAACGCACCCGCTGGCCGCACTACATGGCCGCCTATCAGACGGTCTTCGAGCGCACCTCTACCGAGCACGCGCCGTGGTACGTGGTGCCGGCGAATCGCAAGTGGTACGCCCGGCTTGCCATTCAGCACCTGCTGCTGGAGGCGCTCGAGAACATCGATCCGCAGTGGCCGAGCGCCGGCTACGACGTCGCACTCGAACGTGAGCGCCTCGCCGCCACCTGAGCGTTCACCGACGCGCCCCGACCGTCTGCGAGGATGCGACCCATGGATGACGAGTTCGAGGGATTCCTTGAGACGGTGACGCCGCTGCTGCGGGACCGCAAGCTTGACGAGCTGCGCGCGCTGCTGGCCGAGCACGACCCAGCCGGAGTCGCGCAGCTCCTGGAGCGCGAGGACGCTCGGGACCGTGCCGTGCTGTATCGGCTGCTGCGGCGCGACCAGGCGCTGGAGACGTTCGAACTTCTCGACTCCGGCATGCGCGCTGAACTCATCGGCGGTCTTCGGGAAGACGATGTCGCGAAGGTCTTCGAGGAGCTCGACCCCGATGACCGCGCGCAGCTGATCGATGAGTTGCCCGCCGGTGTCGCTCGCCAGCTCATGCGGGGCCTCTCACCCGCCGAGCGCGAGCTCACCGCACCGATGCTCGGCTATCCGAAGAACAGCGTCGGGCGATTCATGAGCACCGAGTACGTGCGCCTGTCGCCGCAGCTCACGGTCGGCGATGCGCTGAGCCACGTGCGTCATCGCGGCACGGATGCCGAGACCGTGTACATGCTCCCCGTCACCTCGCCCCACCGCCGGGTCCTCGGCGTCGTGGGCTTGCGGGAACTCGTCATGGGACGATCTGACCTGCTCGTCGAAGAGTTGATGGGCGAGGCGAGGACAGCCCGCGCCACCGATGCTGCGGAAGCCGCCGCGCGTTCCCTCGTCGACTCCGGCCTTCTCGCGATGCCGATCGTTGACAGCGAAGACCGACTGCTCGGCATCCTGACCGTCGATGACGCAGCCCGCATCCTCGAGGAGGCCGAAGACACGGATGCCGCGCGCCAAGGAGCGTCCGAGCCGCTGGGACGCCCCTACCTCACGACCCCGGTGCTGCGAATCGTCCGTGCGCGCGTGGTGTGGCTCCTGGTGCTCGCGGTCTCGGCGCTGCTCACGGTGCAGGTGCTCGGAATCTTCGAGGCGACGCTCGAGCAGATCGTCACCCTCGCCCTGTTCATTCCGCTACTGACGGGCACTGCCGGGAACACCGGGTCGCAGGCTGCCACGACGGTCACCCGCGCTCTCGCGATGGGTGAGGTGCGAAAACGCGATGCGCTCACCGTGATGTGGCGCGAGGTGCGCGTCGGAGCATTCCTCGGGGGTCTTCTCGGCATCCTCGGCTTCGCGCTTGCAAGTCTCGTGTTCGACCCGGCGCTGGGCGCGGTGATCGGGCTCACGCTGCTGTTCATCTGCACGCTGGCAGCGACAGTAGGCGGGCTCATGCCGATCCTCGCGATGGCGGTGCGCGCCGACCCGGCGGTGTTCAGCACGCCGTTCATCTCGACGTTCTGCGACGCGACGAGCCTCATCATCTACTTCCTCGTCGCCACCTGGATCCTGCAGCTGGGCTGACCGCAGCGCGGACGAATCAGGCGAGGGCGTCGACGATGGGTCGGAACTTCACGCGGGTTTCGAGGAGTTCCGTCTCGGGGTCGCTCGCTGCCACGATGCCCGCGCCGGCGTGAGCCACAACCGGGATCGTGTCGCTGGAGGCAGCGGCGTCGTGCTGCGTCTCGCCGCCGATCTGTGCGCACCGCAGGGCGATCGCCCACTCGCCGTCGCCGCGGGCATCGATCCACCCCACCGGGCCGGCGTAGCGCCCGCGGTCGAACGGTTCGAGGCGACGGATGACGTCGACGGCGGCATCCGTCGGCGTGCCGGCGACGGCAGCGGTCGGATGCAGCACCTTGACGAGGTCGAGCGCTGACGTGCCGTTCGACAGTCGCCCCGAGATATCGGTGGCGAGGTGCCACAGATTGGGAAGCTCGAGTAGGTGCGGCTGTTCGGGAGCGACGAGATCGCGGGTGAGGGGGGTGAGTGCATCGACAACGCTCGTGACCGCGAACCGGTGCTCGTCGAGGTCTTTTCGGCTCGCTTCGAGCGCCTGCGCGGCAGCGACGTCCTCGTCGGCATCCGCGCCGCGTGCCGTGGTGCCAGCGAGCACGCGCGCCGTCACGGCGCCCCGGTCGACGGTGATGAGAGTCTCGGGGCTCGCGCCGATGAGGCCGTCGACCGCGAAGGTCCAGGTGTCGGGATAGCTCGTGGCCAGTGCGCGGACGAGCCGGCGCAGATCAGCGTCGGCCGGGATCGTGCCGACGAGGTCGCGAGCCAAGACGACCTTCTCGACCTCGCCCGCCGTGATCGCCTCAATCCCCGAGCGCACCGCCCGCTGGTAGCCGTCAGGCTCGAGAAGACCGGGGCCGAGGGTCGCTGACCAGTGGGGGCCGTAGGGCACGGATGCCGGCTGCTCGCGCTCGGGCTCGGGGTCGCTCTCCTGACGGATCGTCGTCACCCACGCCCGACCGCCGTGCACGCCGGTGATCGCCTGCGGAACGACAAGAAACGGGGGTTCGGCCGACTCGGGGTCGAATCCCAGCGCGCCGAAACCGACCAGACCGGTGCCGGGCAACTGCAGGGGATCGCTGATGCGGGCGTGGCCGACCAGCTCGCGCCAGATCTCGGCGATCGGGCGAGACAGCGGCGGCGAACCCGGCGCGCCGATCGTGACGACCGCCGCGCCGGAGCCGACGATGCCTTCGCCCCGACGCAGCCACGCCAGCGGATTGTGCGGGTCGGTCAGTGACAGCAGATCGGCGACCGGCTCGATCTCCCTCGTCTCGACCACCAGCGGTGGGAGAGGGGGATTGCGGGTCACCTCACCAGCCTAGACTTCCGGCGTGGATGCGGATCGACGCGGGCGCCCGGCGCCTGGCACGGTGACCCAGTTTCGGTGGCGCAAGTGGGACGGCAGCGTCCATTGGGTGCACGACTGCGTCTATCTCGGCCACGACAGCTGGGGAGAGTGGTTCGGGCAGCCGGCGGGGTGGCGCAGCATCCGTCCCGGCCGGGATGTCGTGACGGCGGCGCCGAACGTGACCCTCATGCCTCCGAGCGGCGAGTACGCGATGACGGTGAACGCGGCGCCGTCACGGACCCGCATCTATATCGACCTCGGCTGGGACATCGGCTGGTCGCAGACAGTCCCCGGCGCCCCGGAGGGCATCGACATGGATCTGGATGTCGTGCGAGCCCTCGATGAGCGCGGGATCTGGATCGACGATCGAGATGAGTGGGACGAGCACCGCGTCCACTACGGCTACCCGCCTCACGTGGTCGAGCGGCTCGAGGCGCTCGCGGTCGACCTCGAGCGGCGGGTGACTGCCGCCGAGGCTCCCTTCGATGACGTGACGGCGGATGCCTGGCTCGAGCGCCTCGCCTCCCTCGGGCTTCCCCCGCAAGGGGAGTCCTAGACTCGACGGGTGACCCAGTCCCATCGCGCAGATCTTCAGAAAGACCCTGCCCGCGTCAGCGGGATGTTCGATGAGGTCGCGGCAGGCTACGACCGCACGAACACGATCCTGAGCGTCGGCAACGACCGTCTGTGGCGCATCGCGACGACGCGCGCGCTGTCGCCGCGTCCGGGTCAGCGCATCCTCGACCTCGCGGCAGGGACCGGCACCTCGAGTGTTGCGATCGCGCGGACGGGTGCCGAGGTCGTCGCCGCTGACTTCTCGCCCGGCATGATCGCCGAGGGGCGCCGTCGCCATGCGGGGATGCCTGGCGTGAGCTTCGTCGAGGCCGATGCGACCAACCTGCCGTTCGAGGACGAAGAGTTCGACGCCGTCACGATCTCGTTCGGACTTCGGAACGTCCAGGATGCCGACGCCGGCCTGCGCGAAATGCTGCGGGTGACCAAACCGGGTGGGCGACTGGTGATCTGCGAGTTCTCGCACCCGACCTCTCCGGCTATCTCCGCTCTGTATCGGTTCTACAACGACCGCATCCTCCCCCCGGTCGCGCGGCTGGTCAGTTCGAACGGCGACGCGTACGACTACCTCAACGAATCAATCCGCGCGTGGTCGGATCAACCGGCCCTTGCGGGGCGCATTCGGGCTGCGGGATGGACGGATGTGGCGTGGCGGAACCTGACGCTCGGCGTCGTGGCGCTGCACCGGGCGCGCAAGCCCGTCGGGGATGGTGGCTCCCAGCCCCGGTAGGCTTGTGGTGTGACCCCCTCCGCGTCAAGTTCCCGAATCGCGAGCCAGCTGGGTCTCGCGGAACGGATCTTCGCGGGCCCTCGTGCGCGCCGTCTCATCGACGGTGTAGAAGCCGGGCTGGATCGGGTCGATGCAAATCTCGAGCGGGAGCTTCACATCTCGGACGCGCTGGCTGATGCGACAAGCCGGTACCTGTTCGATGCCGGCGGCAAGCGGGTGCGTCCGATGCTTGCTCTGCTGACCGCACACCTCGGTGACGGCGTCACGGAGGACGTTGTCGAAGCTGCCACGGCGCTCGAGCTCACCCACCTCGGTTCGCTTTACCACGACGACGTGATGGATGATGCCGACAAGCGTCGCGGGGTGCCGAGCGCTCACTCGGTGTGGGGCAACAACATCGCCATCCTGACCGGCGACCTCCTCTTCGCTCGTGCGAGCCAGATCATGGCGCGGCTGGGCGAGGGAGCCATCCGACTCCAGGCGAACACCTTCGAGCGGCTCGTCCTCGGTCAGATGCACGAGACTGTCGGGCCGACGGATGCCGACGACCGCGTCGCGTTCTACCTGCAGGTTCTCGCAGACAAGACCGGATCGCTGATTGCCGCGGCAGCGCAGTCGGGCATCATCTTCAGCAACGCTCCCACCGAGTACGAAGAGCCGGTACGCACCTTCGGTGAGGCAGCCGGCGTTGCCTTCCAGCTTCTGGATGACGTAATCGATCTCTCGGCCGACCCCGACGAGACCGGCAAGGTGCCGGGAACGGACCTCCGCGCCGGTGTGCCGACGATGCCGTACCTGCTACTCGCGCGCCGCGACGACACCGAAGCCCGCGCCCTTCGCGACAGGATCGACGAGGGCGTCGCCCGGATCGCCGACGGCGAGGACCCCGCGCTGCTGGACGAGCCCCTAGCGATGCTGCGGACCGACCGATCAACGCGCGAGACTGTGGAACTCGCCAACGCTTGGTCGCGTGATGCGATCGCGGCACTCGATCCCATCCCTGACGGCCCGGTCCGCGAAGCCCTCACGAGGTTTGCGCAGGCCGTCGCCGACCGCTCGAGCTGAGGCCGTCCCGGCGCTCTTGCGCCGAATCACCGTGCTCTCGCGTCCCGAAAGGAACACATGACCACTCTGAGGTTGGCCATCGTCGGCGCAGGCCCGGCGGGCATCTACGCTGCTGACATCCTGCTGAAGGCGGAGCGCGCGTTCGACGTGTCGATCGACCTGTTCGAGCAGCTGCCTGCGCCGTACGGCCTCGTCCGATACGGCGTAGCTCCCGACCACCCTCGCATCAAGGGCGTCATCACGGCCCTGCGCGAAGTGCTCGACAGGGGCGACATCCGCATCTTCGGCAACGTCGAGTTCGGTCGCGACATCACCCTCGACGACCTCAAGCGCCACTACAACGCCGTCATCTTCGCCACCGGCGCCGTCCGCGACGCGACCCTCGACATCCCGGGAATCGACGCCGAGGGGTCCTACGGTGCTGCCGACTTCGTGAGCTGGTTCGACGGGCACCCCGACGTGCCCCGCACCTGGCCGCTGACCGCGCAGTCGGTAGCCGTCATCGGCAACGGCAACGTCGCGCTCGACATCACCCGCATCCTCGCCAAGCACGCCGATGATCTGCTGCCCACCGAGATTCCCGCGAACGTCTATGAGGGGCTCAAGGCCTCGCCCGTGACCGACGTCCACGTCTTCGGCCGTCGCGGGCCCGCGCAGGTCAAGTTCACGCCGCTCGAGCTGCGCGAGCTCGGTGAACTGCGGGATGTCGACATGGTCGTCTACGACGAGGACTTCGACTACGACGAGGCATCCCGGACGGCGATCGAGAGCAACAAGCAGGTCAAGGTCATCGACCGCGTGCTGCAGGAATGGCGGACCCGGCCCGGTGTGAACAACGCGGGCGGGACGGCATCCCGTCGCCTGCACCTGCACTTCTGGGCTCGGCCCGTCGAGGTGAAGGTCGATGACCGCGGCCACGTGTCGGGCTTCGTGTACGAGCGCACGCGCCCCGACGGGCAGGGTGGTGTCGCCGGAACCGGTGAGTTCCGCGAGGTTCCCGTCCAGGCCGTCTACCGTGCCGTCGGCTACTTCGGATCACCGCTTCCCGAGGTGCCGTTCGATGAAAGGCACGGTGTGATCCCCAACCACGAGGGCCAGGTTCTGCGCGCCGATTCCAATGAGCGCGCACCTGGGCTGTACGCGACCGGATGGATCAAGCGTGGCCCGGTCGGCCTGATCGGTCACACCAAGTCCGACGCGATGGAGACCGTGCGCCACCTCATCAACGATCAGGGTTCGTGGTGGCAGCCTGAGGACGCGTCGGAGGCGGCGATCCCCGCACTCCTGGCCGAGCGCGGTGTCGCCTGGACCGACCTGGAAGGCTGGCACCGTCTCGATCAGCACGAGATCGGTCTGGGTGAGCCTGAGGGGCGTGCCCGTATCAAGGTGGTGCCTCGCGACGAGATGGTTGCCATCTCTCGAGGCGAGTGAGTTCCTCGCGGAGGCTGTCGCCGGGGCTGATCGCAGCTCTCGGCTTCGTCTCCGCTGTCGGTCCGTTCGCGACCGACATGTACCTCGCATCTTTCACCGACATCGCGGGCGACCTTGGCGTTGACGCCGCGGCCGTGCAACTGACGCTCACCTCATTCCTCGTGGGTGTCGCGGTGGGTCAACTCGTACTCGGTCCCTGGTCCGATCGCGTCGGGCGACGCCCCGTCCTCGTCGTCGGCGGAGTGATCTTCGCTCTGTCCAGCATCGCGCTGGTGTTCGCCCCGACGATCGCCGTGTTCGTCATCCTGCGATTCGTGCAGGGTTTCTCGGGGTCTGCGGGGATGGTGTTGGGGCGCACCGTCGCTGTCGATCTCAGCCCCAAAGAGACTGCGGTGCGCGCTCTCAGCCTCATCGTGGTCGTTGTCGGGGTTGCGCCGCTGGTCGCACCACCGATCGGCGGTCTGCTGAGCGAGGTCGTTGGCTGGCGCGGCGTGATGGCGGCGCTCGCGGTCGTCGCGGTGGTGATGCTGGTCGTGTCGCTGGCCGTCGTTCCGGAATCCCTCTCCATCGAGCATCGCCATACTGCCGGGATGTCGCAGACGCTCGGCGCCTTCCGCGGATTGCTCGCCGACCGCGCTTTTCCCCTCTATACGGGTGCCTACGCGCTCACGTTCGGCGCGATCATGGCGTACGTGTCGGCGTCGCCGTTCGTGGGCCAGGTTGTGCTCGGGATGTCGCCGACGGTGTACTCGATCTCGTTCGCGGTTGCAGCCAGCGGCGTCATCCTCTCGAACATCGTGAACGCCCGGGTCGCAGTGCGGTTCGGGCCGAGACGGATGCTGGGCGTTGGCCTGGGCGCCACGACCGGCGCCGCTGCGCTTCTGCTGGCACTCACGCTGACCGGTACCCTCACGATCCCGGGGTTCGTGGCCTGTGCGTTTCTGCTCACTCTCGGACTCGGATTCACGATGTCCAATGCCAGCGCTTTGGGCCTTGCCCGCGCCGATCACGCTCGCGGTGCGGGCTCAGCAATCATGGGAACATCGCAGTTCGTCATCGGTGCTGTGGCGTCACCGCTCGTGGGGTTGGCGGGAGAGGACACGGCTGTGCCGATGGCAGTCGTGATCGCGGCGATGATGGCGCTCTCGCTGCTGCTCGGCATCCTGGCCCTGCGGACGACCCGCCGCGGCCGCCGCTGAGCCGGCTGGCGCGGCGCGCGGCTCTTGTGCCTTACATTGAGGTGTCCAGAGTGCGTGGGTGAGGTGGTCGCCCGCGCACCGTATCGAGGAGTCACTATGTCCCGGTCCCGCTTTGTCCCTGCCGTCGCCGTCGTCGGTATCCTGCTGCTCGCTGGTTGTGCACCGACCCCCGAGCCTTCGTCCACGCCAACCTCTGAGGCAACGCAGAACGACACGCCCAGCACCGAGCCGACGCAGGAGCCGCAGTCGTTCGTCGCGAACGTTCCCACGGACTGCGCAGCGGTCGGCACGGCCGAGAGCCGCGCCGACAGCGTCGATCAGCTGAACCTTCAGGGTGACGGCGCCGACTTCGTTCGCCCGGTTCCCGAGGGCTCCACGCTGCTGCTCGGCTGCGACTGGTTCGCTGGCGACAGCCAGGGCGTGCTGCTGCTGATCAGCGAGGTCGACCCCGCGGCCGCCGAGGCATATGTCGCAACCCTTCCCGGTGAGGGCTACACCTGCGTCACGGGGGATGCCGGAAACCCGGTGTGCCAGATGGTCACGCCGAACTCCCAGTACCCCGTCGACACTGTCGAGACGATCACGAGCCGCGAGGACATCTGGATCTACTCGTCAGTGACGAACGTGGATGCCGACATGCTGCTGAGCGATCTGAACCTGCAGATCTGGGGCAACTGAGCGAGAGCAGGTGCCGATAGTCTCGGCACATGGAAGAGGTGTGGCTTCCTGACCTGCTCGGCGGTCGCTTTCGGCAGCGCACGCTGAGTCTGGGCAGCGACGCCGAGGGCGAGATCGTCGCCACGCTCGTGCGGCTCCTGCCGTCGTGGCCTGCCTCGTGGACGGGCCGTCTTCGCGACGTCGACGTTCTCTACGTCCATGGGTGGTCGGACTACTTCTTCCAGACGGGCCTCGCGCAGTGGTGGACAGACCGGGGCGCCCGATTCTATGCGCTCGACCTGCGCAAGTACGGTCGGAGCCTGCGGGCTGGCCAGACGCCGGGTTACGTCTCATCGCTGGCCGAGTACGACGCAGACATCGCGGCGGCACTCTCGGCGATGGGGCGGGAGGATAAGCCGGGGCGGCGCCTCGTGCTGTTGGGCCACTCCACGGGCGGGCTCACGCTCTCGCTGTGGGCGGCGCGGCATCCGGGGGTTGCGTCAGCGCTTGTGCTCAACAGTCCGTGGCTGGAGTTCCAGACGGGGGCCTGGGGCCGAGAAGCGCTCACGCCCCTCGTCGCGGCCCGAGCTCGGTGGGACCCGTTGGGGATGCATCCGGTCGTCGATCTCGGCTTTTACACCCGAGCGCAGCAGGAGGTCGGGACTCTGCCGGAGGCGCCGGAAGGATGGCGGCCTGAGCGTGGGTTTCCGACCACTCCGGGCTGGCTCAAGGCGGTGCTCGACGGCCACGACACCGTTGCGCGAGGGATCGACGTGGCATGCCCCGCGCTCGTGCTGCTGTCGCAGCGGTCGAGCTCGCCGCTGGTGTGGCGCCCCGACATGCTCGAGACCGATTCCGTTCTCGTCGTCGATGACATAGCGAAGGCGGCGACCCGCCTGGGCCGGCTCGTCACGATCGCACGAATAGACGGCGCGCTCCACGACGTGTTCCTCTCCCGCGCAGCCGTGCGGGAGAAGGCCTACCGCGTGCTGGGGGAGTGGATGCAGTCGCAGACGCTTCGCTAGCCTGCGGAGGGTGCTCGACCGTCTCCGACGGCCCGCCCCTCTCGCAGATTGCGGACGAAGCTGCTCATCGAATCGTGTAATTCGGGATGAGCCGAGTCAAGCGGAACCTCTTCGGCTACAGCAGCGGACAACTCATCGAGCGCATCCGAGACCGCCGCTGCTGCTCGACGAAGCTGCCACGACTCGAACTCGCTGACGAGGTCGTCGCGCGTGATCTCGGCATGCCGGTACTTCCGGTTCACGGCGAGCGCCAGTCGACCATCTCCTCCGGAAGCGTGGGCGAGGGGCACCTGGTCATATGCCGGAGCGAGTGCCGGCACGTCGTGGGCGGGATGCAGCAACCCGAGGTTCTTCGTGTGCATGTCGAGATTGCCGATACCGACGGCGAGAACGGTCGTCCGCGCGAGGCGGAGCACATCTTCGGACCCGGCATACTGCGACAGTGCACCGGCGACGCGGGCGAGCGAGACCACGCCTCCGAGCTCCTGGTACTTCTGATTGCCGCTCGCGCCCAGCACCTGGTTGAAATCCTCCTGGTGGATGCGCGCGCCACCGGCTCGATCAAAACGTTCGATCACGAGCGTCGGCAGTCCGTCGAACTCCTCGACCCGGGTATCGAAAGCCGCGAGTCCGAGGCGACGTGCGAGGCGCGCGCCGTACTCCTCATCGAAGATGACAGTTGGTCGTGTGGGCAGTTGAGGCTTCAGGATGTGCGTCGACGGGAAGCCGCCGAGTGCTTGGTTCCACCTGGCTCCGGTTCGCGCCAAGACGATCTTCGGCTGGACGCCGCCCAGTGAGGTCCGCCCATAGTCCGTCGCGTTCCCGAGCGGAGCGCCGATCGGATCCTCCAGGAGGCGTCGGATCCCCTCAGCGTCGATCGGGATCACCTCGGGAGTTCGTGGTTCCGACGGGTCGTCGACATCCCAGATCTGCAACGCACCCGCGACGTCACGGCCGTACCGCGCCAGAAACGCGGGTATGTCGCCGCGCCGCACGCCACCCTGCGTGAGCATGTAGTCGAGTTGGTCGCCTTCGGGCAGGAGCTCCGCGAACCAATTTCGGCGACGCCCCCCATGTTGCCTTGGCATCGAAGCCAGCAATGGAATCGCAACCGACATCACCCGGCTGTTTACCCCGAATGTCTCCCGTGCCTCATCGGTGATCTCGACGTCGAACGAGCGTGCATCAGGGCCGTGGATGTGTCCGATGATCGTGCCATAGAGCTCGACGGCGAGCCTCATGACCGGGCTTCACCATCCCACATCGCCGATAGCTCGACCCCGGTTGCCCGCATGAGGTCGAACATTCGACGAGCCCAGATCGTGGGCTTTCCGGATTCGAGCTCACTGATAGACCGCTGCGAGATGCCGAGTTGGTCGGCTAGCTCCATCTGTGTCAGGCCTCTTGCGAGCCTCGCCTGTTGGATCGCAAGCCCGATGTCGGCTGGGGAGCGCAGCTTTGCTTCGTACGATGCCATGGCCGTCCCTACTACGAAATCCGGATAGTGCGAGTCTATTACGAAATCCGTATGAGGATAGTTCATTACGAAATCCGGATACGGCGAGTTGTGCGGGATCCCACGAGTGCTCGACGAAGCCGTCTGTTGTCGTCGGGTCTGCTGGCTGCGCTCCATTAGCGTGGAGTGGTTGCACGGATCGAGGGGACACAGCGTGGTCACGGGTGAACTGAAGCGCCAGGTCGACAAGGTCTGGGATGCCTTCTGGTCGGGCGGCATCGCCAACCCCGTCGAGGTGATCGAACAGATCACGTATCTGCTGTTCATCCGGCGGCTTGACGATCTGCAGTTGCTCGCTGAGAAGAAGGCAGCCCGCTTCGGCGAGGAGGTCGAGAACCCGGTCTTTCCCGAGGGGTACGACAATGATCTGCCGAGCCGTCGGCCGTACCGCGATCTGCGGTGGAGCGTGTTCACGAACTTCGCGCCCGCCGAGATGTTCGAGGTCGTCTCCGAGCATGTGTTCCCGTGGTTGCGCCGGCTGGGTGCCGAGGGGTCGAGCTACGCGCGGAACATGCGCGATGCCCGGTTCACGATCCCGACCCCGGCGCTGCTGACGAAGGTCGTCGACCTGCTGCACGAGATTCCGATGGAAGATCGCGACACCAAGGGCGACATCTACGAGTACATGCTCTCGAAGCTCGCGACCAGCGGCACGAACGGGCAGTTCCGCACGGCCCGGCACATCATCAAGCTCATGGTCGACCTGCAGCGTCCGCGCCCCGACGACCTCATCATCGATCCGGCCGTCGGAACCGCGGGGTTCCTCGTCGCCGCCGAGGAGTACCTGCGCGAGCACCACCCCGAGCTGTGGGCGGATGCCGCCAGTCGCGCCCACTTCCACGGCCCGATGTTCACCGGCTACGACTCCGATGCCGCCATGGCCCGCATCGCCAGCATGAACATGCTGCTGCACGGCGTCGAGAACCCGACGATCGAGCGCGCGGATTCGCTGTCGGAGGGGCATCCGGGCGATGACCGCTACACGCTCGTGCTCGCCAACCCGCCGTTTGCCGGGTCGCTCGATCAAGAGACCGTCTCGAAGGATCTGCAGAAGCTCGTCAAGACCCGCAAGACCGAGCTGCTCTTCCTCGTGCTCATGATCCGGATGCTGCGCAACGGCGGACGTGCCGCGGTCATCGTGCCCGAGGGCGTGCTGTTCGGGTCGAGCAACGCTCACAAGGCAGTGCGCAAGCTGCTGATCGATGACCACAAACTGGATGCCGTCATCAAGCTCCCCTCGGGAACGTTCAAGCCCTACACCGGGGTCTCGACCGCGATCCTGCTGTTCACGAAGACCTCGTCGGGCGGAACCGACCGCGTGTGGTTCTACGACGTGCGCGCCGACGGCATGACCCTTGACGACAAGCGCACCCCCATCGAGGCGAACGACCTTCCCGACGTGCTCGCGCGGTGGCAGAACCTGGATGCCGAGACTGCCCGGGCGCGCACCGACCAGAGCTTCTTCGTGCCGAAGCAAGAGATCGTCGACAACGGCTACGACCTGAGCCTGAACCGCTACAAGGAGATCGAGATCGAGGAGGTCGAGCACCGGTCGCCGGCGGAGATCCTCGATGAACTGGATGCCCTCGAAGTCGAGATTCAGGACGGTCTCAAGCGCCTGCGGGAGATGCTCGCGTGAGGTGGGAGACCGTACCGCTGGGGGAGGTTGTCACCATCTTGAGTGGTTTCGCGTTCGACTCGACTCGCTTCGCTAGCAGTGGCGGTGTGCCCCTCGTTCGGATAAGGGATGTCGTGCCGGGGCGCTCGACTACCTATTACCGGGGCGAGTACGAAGAGAAGTTCGTCGTACGTGACGGGGACTTGCTCGTCGGTATGGATGGGGAGTTCAATCGCGGAACCTGGCGTGGCGGGACGGCCCTTCTGAACCAGCGGGTGTGCCGCCTGACCGCGGTACCGGGTGTCCTCGACGAGCGTTTTCTGTTCCACGTGCTGCCGACTGTTCTGGGAGCAATTGAGAAGGCCACCCCCTATGTGACCGTCAGGCACCTGTCTGTCAAGGTCCTCAGCAGGGAAGGCATACCCCTTCCACCTCTTCCCGAGCAGCGCCGCATCGCCGCAATCCTCGACGAGGCCGATTCGCTTCGCACGTCGAGTTCCCATGCCCTCGCTGTAGCTCGAGACGCTCAGGAGTCACTCGCGCGATCGGCTGTTGCGGACATGAGGCGCAGTGACGGTGAGCTAGTTCGCCTCGGTGATCTACTCAAGCTTTCGAGTGGCAAGTTCCTGCCGAAGACAGCTCAGCACGAGGGCAACGTAGCGGTGTTCGGCGGGAACGGCCAGAATGGATGGCACAGTGAGTCGATGTTCGTCGAGCCCCAGCTCATCATTGGTCGTGTCGGAGCCCTCTGCGGTGCGGTACACCTGACATCCGGTCCAGTGTGGGTCACTGATAACGCTTTCATCGCATCTTGGGATCGGTCGCGGATCTCGGCGAATCATCTTGCCTGGCAACTGCGACTCGCAAACTTAAACCAGTTCTCAGCCGTTTCGGGCCAACCTTCCATCTCAGCCGCGCGCATCGCCGATGTCATGATCGCGATCCCCGATGCGGGGCAGCAGGCAGAATTCGCGGCTCGACTGGACGCGCTGGAGTACCACGCGGCGGGTCTCGTCAAGCGCACCGAGACGCTCAACGAACTGTTCGCATCCCTCCAGCACCGCGCGTTTCGCGGCGAGCTCTGATCTGCTCCCCGGGACTGTGAAGGTCGTCGCCTGACCCTTGATTCCGGTACCCGAATCGTAAAGAATAGCTCTGTTCGAGAGAAATAGAGCTGAAATGTCTGACCCAGAGCTGAACGAGCCGCAGGTTCCCATCAGTGTCTTCAAGGCGAACCCGATCGCGTACGCGACGACGGGTGCTGTGGTGATGGTGCATAACAAGCCGCGGCTGCGTGTCGTGCCTATCGACGCCGATCCCGACGCGACCCTCGCCGAGGTCAAGGCGCGGCTGCGCGTGCTCAATGCCCTCATCGATCAGGCCGACGCCGACGACGAGCGTCGTGCGCTCGCAGCTCAGCGTGACGCCGACCTCCTCGAGGACGCGCAGTGACGGGCCTCCTCGACACGAGTGTGCTCATCGGTCCGATACCCGCGGCCGTCATTGAGAGCATCGAACGGTACGTAGCGCCGTACCTCGTGCGGGCCGAGCTTCTTCGCGGTCAACGCCGATTCGAGTTATCGCCGAAAATGCGCCAGCGCGCGGCGGCGCGAGCGCAGTTGATCGCGGCGCTGGACGATCTACACGGGTTCTGGCGGCCCTTCGGCGCTGCGGAGTCCGCTGCCTATGCTCAGCTGCGCGCCTCGAGCGAGCAAGCCGTGCGGTCCAAAGATGCCATCATTGCAGCGCACGCGATCGCTGCGGACCAGACGCTCATCACCGCAGACCGTGGTTTCACCCGATTCCAGGGCCTCGAGGTCGACCTCATCTGACGGAGGGTCGAACGCCCAGCTGCATCCAGCGGGACGGGTGTGGATGCCAGCGCGCGACATCCACACCCGCACATCACTCGACGATCTCGAAGATGATGTCGAGCCCGTCGTCGGGGTGATAGCTCCAGCTGGCCGAGATGTCGTCCCACTCTCCCGATTGGCGTCCATCGAGCGATCGCGTGGAATACATGAGCTCCTTCACCGATGCCGGCGCTCCGACAGCGTCGATGATGCAGTCCAGGTCGCTGAACGAGACGTCGCCACTGCCGAAGTCCTCGCCCTCGCCGTCGACGATCATCGTCCTGCCCTGATCGGCGATCTCGACAACGCCGTCCAGGTTGCACTGGGTGGCAGCATCCAAGGAGAACTCGCTCTTCGCTTGCTCGGCGGCTTCGACCATCGCGGCTGCATCGGCGCGCTGCGCAGCACCGAGGACAACCGCGGTCACAGCGGAACCGGCGGCGGCACCGACCAGCAGCGAGACGACACCGACCACGATCGGTACCACCCACCTGCTGCCTGCAGGTGTGGGCATTGCGGCGGTTGGCGGCGGTGTCTCAGGCTGGGCCACGGGTTGTTCGTTCATGTTAGACATGCGTCTTCCTCCCTTCTCAGTAGCCGACGGCCGTCAGGGCGTACTCGGCCTGCTCGGGAGTGAACTGCTCGCCGTACTCACTCGTCAGCTGGTCGTACAGGCCCTGTCGTGAGAACGACGTGAAGTCCAGGTATGACTGCGCGGACTCGGCGGCTTCGGCGTTCCAGTCCACGAGTCCGTTCTGCTCGAGATGGGCGATGGCGAACTCGGCATCCGCGGCCTCGAATCCCTCGCCGTATTCGCTCGTGAGCTGCTCGAACAGGCCCGCGCGTGAGAAGGCGGTGAAGTCCAGGTACGACTGCGCAGATCTGATCGCATTCTGCTGACCGAGCGTCAGCTGCGGCTTCTCCTCCAGGGTCAGGGTGACGGTCGCGCCTTCCTCGATCTCGGCGCCCTCGGTGACATCCTGCGCGATCACCGGCATCGACTCGTCGCCGTCGGCAGAGACACGGATGCCAAGGGTTTCGAGAACAGTGCGGGCTGTCGCGCCATCCATGCCGACGACGTTCGGCACGATGATCAGCACCGGGTCGGGCTCGGCCTCGGCGGTGGCGACAGCCTGCTCGGTCGTGCGCACCGGTGCGACGGGTGCGGCATCCGAGGTCGACCGCCCGCCTCCCAGCGCGCTGCCGATCCCGCCGATCACGATCAGACCGATGACGACCGCGGCTGGGATGATGACCGCCTTGCGTGTGTACCACGGCCGCTTCGAGGGAGCGGGGACGGTGGCGTGCGCGGGGACGGCGGCGTCCGTTGCGCCGGGCTGGCGCACGAGGTCGGTGCGCCAGGTGGTTCCATCCCAGTACATTTCGGAGCCGGGCGAGGCCTCGGCGCCCGGATGCGGGTACCAGCCTGCCGGAGTGGACGATGGTGTGGTGTTGCTGGTCTCAGACATGAGATTGCCTTTCGGTACGGGTTAGGCGCGCGCCCCCAGCGCACGTCACCGGCCGTTGGCCAGTCGAACAGGACACACCACCCCTCCGACATTGCGTGCAGCGACACCGGCCGGATCAATGTCGGAACCCCCTCGTAGTGTCGGGGTATGGATGAGGTTGGCATGGGCGAGGCGGGTCAGCGGCCCGAGGGTCCGGATGCTGACGTGTTCCTGTATGAGGGTGATGTGCGGGAGTGGGATGCCGAGGTGGCGGGGTGGGTTCCGCCGCGTCCGGACGCTGTCGCCCTGGTGTTGGAGGCTGCTGATTTGGAGGCGGTGTTCGCGGCGCAACGGTTCGCGCGGGTCGATGACCTCCGCCTGGAAGCGTTGGATGATGTGTCCCGGTATGGGGGTGGGTCCCGCGAGTTGGTGATGCGCTCCCTGCGGCTCGAGCTTGCGTCTGCTCTGCGGGTCACGGAGAACGCGGCGGGGATGATGCTTTCCCGCGCCGAATCACTCGTCCACTCCTACCCGACGGTTCTGGAGTCCCTCTCCCACGCAAACGTGACGGTCCGTCACGCGGAGATCCTCGTCGATGACCTCGACGTGCTCCACCCCGATGTCGCCGCGGGCCTGGTGGGGCGGGCGCTGGAGCTCGCGGAATCGCTGCCGGTGGGATCGTTTCGGCGGTCGCTACGCCGCCTGATTGACCGGGAAACCGCCCCCACGTTGACGGAACGTCACCAGGTCGCGGTGCGGGGTCGTCGGATCCTGGTGGAGCCGGCGGGGGATTCGATGTCGTGGGTTCACGCTCTGGTCCCGTCGGTGGAAGCCCACGCGATCTACGGGCGGGTCACCCAGAAGGCTGTGGTGATCCGTGACCATGACCGCGGTGCGACCCGGGGAGGGGAGCGGGGGGATGGGTCGGAGCGGAGTCTGGATGAGATCCGGGCTGACGTGTTCTGCGACCTCCTCATCGACGGAACCGTTCCCCAGCACCCGAAGCAGGCTCGGGGCATCCAAGCAACCGTTGTCGTCACCGTCCCCGCCCTCGCGCTCCTCAGCGTCGACGGGGTGACCGACCCGGCGGAGGTGGAGGGGGTCGGTCCGATCCCGATCGAGACCGCCCGTGAACTCGCCGGTAACGCGTCAGGGTGGATGCGGGTACTGACCCACCCCGAAACCGGGGCCGTCATCAGTGTCGGACGCACAAAGTACCGGCCACCACCGGAGCTCGCGAAACTGGTGAAGTGGCGGGCTGACCGGTGCATGGGACCGGGATGCGGGAAACCGGCGTCGCAGTGCCAGATCGACCATTCGGTCGCGTGGGCAGACGGCGGGGAAACATCGGTGACGAACACGGCACCGTTCTGCCAGGGCCACCACACCGTGAAGCATCACGGCGGGTGGCAGATCACCCACCTGGGTGACGGGTCCCTGGAATGGGTATCCCCACACGGGCGCCGATACATCGTGAAGCCCGAACGACACCTCCCCACCTTCTACCCCAACGCGGCTTGACGGTCCCAGTAGCATCGGCTCAAGGGGTCGGCCGGCGACTCCTGACAGAGGAGCCGTTCGGTGGGGAACTTCGACTTCGTCGCGCAGGCGTGGCCGCAGGTCGGTGACGCCGCTGCGCGCGCCGAAGCCTATCTACGCGCCGACCCGCGGGCATCCGCCACGTACGCTCGACGCGCTGCCGAACTCTTCACCGCCTGGATCTACTCCGCCGAGAACCTCGAGCGCCCCTACGACGACACCTTCGCCAACCTGACCGCGCAGAGGGCGTTCCGCGACACCGTCGGCGACTCGATCTGCGGCAGCCTCAAGATCATCCGTCTCGTCGGCAACGACGCCGTCCACAAGGATGACGAGATGCCGCTCGCGCGGGCGCGCGGCTCCCTCGAGCAGCTGCACCGCGTGTGCCTCTGGCTTCACCATTGCTATGGCGACCCGGCAGCACCGCAGCCGGCACCATTCGCGTTCGACCGCGTGCCACCGGCACCCGAGTCAGTCGTACGACAAGCACGTAGCGAACTCCTCAAAATCCAAGCCGAGTTCGACAACGCCCGTGCGCAATTGAGCGAAGCGGCGGCGCTCGGCGCCAAAGCGCAGGCCGAAATTGAGGAGTTACGCGCAGACATCGCGCGGCTCAAGGCCGAGAACGCCCAACGCAGCACCACGCACAAAATCGCGGATCCGACCGACGCGACCGAGGCCCAGACCCGCGAACAGCTCATCGACCTGCTGCTCCACGAAGCGGGCTGGCCGCTCGATGATGCCCGCGACCGCGAGTGGCCGGTGACCGGCATCCCGAGCCCGTCGGGCACCGGCAAGGTCGACTACGTGCTGTGGGGTGATGACGGAAAGCCGCTCGCCGTCGTCGAAGCGAAGCGCACCTCGACGAGCGCGAAAGAGGGCCGTGAGCAAGCCGCGATCTACGCGGATGCCCTCGAACGCGACACCGGCCAGCGCCCGCTCATCTTCTACACGAACGGGTACGACACCTGGTACTGGGATGACCGACGCTACCCTCCACGCAAGGTCGCAGGATTCCTCACGAAAGACGAACTGTTGCTGGCCGTGCAGCGGCGCACGATGCTCAGACCCCTCGAGACCGTCGCGGTCGATCGGGGAATCGTCGAGCGGTCCTACCAGCTGCGCGCCATTCGCGCTGTGAGCGACGCGTTCGAGCACAAGCGGCGCCGAGCCCTGCTCGTCATGGCCACCGGAACCGGCAAGACCCGCACCGTGATCGCGCTGGTCGACGTGTTGCAGCGCGCGAACTGGGTCAAGCGGGTGCTGTTCCTCGCCGACCGCACCGCGCTCGTGAACCAGGCGGTCGGCGCCTTCAAGACGCACCTGCCCGACAGTGCACCCGTGAACCTGCTCACCGACCGCGACAGCGAGGGCCGTGTCTTCGTCTCCACGTACGCGACGGTGATGAACCTCATCGACGCGGGAGACGACAACCTGCGCCGCTTCGGCCCCGGCTACTTCGATCTCATCGTGGTCGACGAGGCACACCGATCGATCTACAACCGGTACGGCGAGATCTTCGACTACTTCGACGCGCTCGTCGTCGGTCTCACCGCAACACCCCGAGCCGACATCGACCACAACACGTATCGACTCTTCGAGCTCGACGATGGAGTACCCACCGACGCTTTCGAACTCGACGACGCGATCGCGGGAGGTTTCCTCGTGCCGCCGAGAGCTCGCGTCATCGACCTCGGGTTCATGAGTCGCGGCATCCGCTACGCCGACCTCAGCGACGAGGAACGCGAGCAGTGGGACGCCCTCGAATGGCAGGACGGCGACATCCCCGACGAGGTGGATGCCGCAGTCCTGAACCGCTGGCTGTTCAACGAAGACACCGTCGACAAGGTCCTCGAGATCCTCGTCGATGAGGGACAGTACGTCCAGGGCGGCGACGTGCTCGGCAAGACGATCATCTTCGCGAAGAACCAGAAGCACGCCGAGTTCATCCAGGAACGCTTCGACGCGAACTTCCCCGAGCAACGCGGCCAGACGGCGGCGATCATCACGCACGCCTCGGGGCCCTACGTTCAGGACCTCATCGACAGGTTCTCGACCCCGGGCGCGAAGCCCCACATCGCCATCTCCGTCGACATGCTCGACACCGGCATCGACATCCCGGATGTCGTCAACCTCGTATTCTTCAAGCCGGTGCATTCGCAGACGAAGTACTGGCAGATGGTCGGACGCGGCACCCGACTGCGTCCCGACCTGTACGGGCCCGGCAAGCCGAAGACTGACTTCATCATCTTCGACGTGTGCGGCAACATCGAGTACTTCAACGCCGACATTCCCGAGGCTTCCGGTCATCGAACGGTATCCGTCTCGGAGCGCGCGTTCCTCGCACGCCTGCGACTGCTGGGACTGCTCGCGGGTCGCGACGACACGGATGCTGCGCCGCTGCGTGACCAGCTCGCGACGCGCCTTCACGCCGCGGTGGGAGGCATGAACCGCCAGAACTTCCTCGTTCGCAAGCATCTGCGCGCCGTCGACCGTTTCACCCCCGCCCAGGCGTGGCAGCACTTCACTCCCGCCGACGTGGATGGCGCCGCCGCCCTCGCGGGACTACCGACGGCCTCCGAAACCGACACCGACGAAGCGGCGAAGAGGTTCGACCTGCTGCTGCTCGAGGCGCAGGTCGCCGTTGCCGGCGGCGACCCGGTGCCGCAGCTGATCGTTGCACGGGTCGGCGACGTCGCTGCCGCGTTGCTTCAGCGCCGCGGCATCCCGGCCGTTGATCAGCAGGCTGCGCTGCTCAGCGCCATCACCGATCCAGAGTGGTGGGATGCCGCGAGCCTCACCTATCTGGAGTCTGTCCGCATAGGCCTGCGCGGGCTCGTGCGTCTGATCGATGCCAGCGGCCAGCATCCGATGTACACGGACTTCGTCGACACGATCGCCGAGCGCCGCGACATCGACATCGTGCGGGTCATGCCGGGACTGGACCGTCGCGCTTTTCGCGAGAAGGTCCTCGGATTCCTCGAGGGTCATCGCGACAACCTCGCGCTGCGCAAGCTGCGTACCGGCCGCGAACTCACCTCCGTCGATCTCGCCGAACTCGAGGCGATCCTCGTCAGCGTCGGGGGAGTGGATGCCGGCCAGCTGCGCGCTCAGGCCGACGAAGCACGCGGCCTCGGGCGACTCATCCGTTCGATCGTGGGGCTCGATCGTTCAGCAGCCGAAGCCGCGCTCGGTGACTTCGTCGCGGCATCCGGTTTCACACACCGCCAGCACGTGTTCGTCGATCTCATCGTCGAGCAGCTCACGATCGCGGGCTACCTCGACCCGCGGCGGCTCTATGAGGACCCGTTCACGGGAGTCGCTTCCGAGGGGCCGGACGCACTGTTCACCGAGGCGCAGGTCACCGAACTCATCGAACGCCTGCACCAGCTCGACGAGTCGGCCGAGCCCCACGACTCGGCATCCGCCTAGCCGTCACCGCAGCGGTGTTTGGAGCGCTCTACCGGTAGTTGACGAACTGATCCCAGGGTGATGCCTGGTGTTGGGAGTTGACGTGAACCCCGGAATTACGCGGTTTTCCTGATGTGAGTTGTTGGCGCTGACGGTGCTGGAATGCGGATTCTGCGGACTCGCTGCGGACTGAGGGAGCACCGGTGAGCGCACCGCTGGATGAACGTCGTCTGTACTCGTATCGGGATGCGGCGAAGCGGATCGGCCGTGACGTTCGCACGATCAAGCGGTGGCGCCGGCAAGGGATGCCGACGGTCTTGATCGACGGGACACGGTTCGTGCGTGAGGGCGTGCTGCTGGCGTGGTTTCGGTCGACGCTCGCAGCTTCACCGGTTCACAGGGCGCGGATGCTGAGCCTGCACGGCGTCACGCTCGAGCCCCAGCCCCGACCGATCGATCCGAACTACAAGCCGAACTCTGCCCCTGGAGATGACACGAGCGGCAACGTCGCACCGTACCCTCGGGAGGCCGTTGAGGATCTCATCGAAGCGGTGCGGATCCGTCACGGTGGCCCCGAGTACACGGCTCTCCGCAGGGCGATGGCAGAACACCCGCCAGAATGCGCCGGAAACGACCTGTACACGGCCGAGAAAGTGGACCCGGGTACTCAGGCGGTTATGGCGTCGGTTTGCTCACCGTGCATCCTGAGCGCGCTCTGCGAACAGTTCGCGGCCGTACACAAGCCGGCATCCGGGTTCTGGGCAGGGAAGCCCGCGCGGGCGTACCGAGGCGCATCTTCTCCGGCCGATACGTAGAACCAAGTAGGAGCCTGGCGCTACAGTCGCGCCCATGGACTTCTGGACGTGGGCAGATGATCACGGCGTGGGAATCACCGCGCTGGCGACCGTGGCGCTGGTGCTTGCGACGATCGCGACGCTGTGGGTCGCTGGGCGCGACTCCGCCAGGCGGAATCGGCCAATGGTCTCGGCAAGCTTCGTCTTCTCCGAGAACAGCCCGTCGACGATACTGCTCCGCATCAAGAACTACGGGCCGACGCGAGCTGAGGACGTCCGGGTGACGTTCGATCCTGAAATCCCGACTGACGACACGACAGACCTCGTGAGAAATCGGTATGCCGAGCCGATTGGCGTTCTGAACCCTGGGGAGTCGCTCGAGAACGCCTGGCACATCCCGCGATTCGACGCCGGAGAGTATGCCGGGAACGTTTTCGACTATCCCGACAGGGTGACGGTCAAAGTCACCTACAAGGGCGGTCCCTTCGGGATGCGCCGATCCGACGTGACAGTCACTCAATGTCGACAGCCACATCCACACATCAGACACCGTGTCCTCGAGTTCGATGCTTGGAAGCGTGCGGAGGATCGCGTCGGCGTTGGACTCTATCAAGCAGAAGATCCGCACCTAGACGGGGTTATCCGCGGCGTTTGGGTGGGCGCGGGAACCGCACGACGTTTGGTGCTTTCGCCGGCGCTTGGTCCGACTCGACGACGGCGAGCTTCCGAGACCGCACCTCGAGCTGGATCCGTGATCGCGGCGTGAGACCCAGATCCGCGAGCACATGCGACAGCAGGGTGTGCGCGCGGAGCTCAGCGCGGACATCACCAGAATCGACAGCCCGATCCACGAACGACGCGAGCGCCCGAGCCTGCGCGACCGACGCCGCGTCACTCGCAACGATCCACTTCGCCGCAGCCAGTGCCGCCTCAACAGACTGACGCATCTCACCCTGCGCCCCGTCAGCGCCCGCCCGCGCCCGCTCAGCAGCCTCAGCACGCTTGCGCGCCCGATACGACGCCGCATACCGGCGGTCACGCTCACGCTTCGCCTCAAGCTCCGCAGGGCTCATCTGACGCTCGTTTCGATCGAAAGGTACCTGGATGGGGAAATCACTGCCGGAAGAGTGGTTTGGGGGCGAGGTGCGCAGAGATTGGGACGCCCTTACCCCTGGGAGGTGAGTCCGGCAGCCGTTGAAAGGACCAGCTGCCGGACTCGTGTCACGCGCCCGGGAACAGGGCAGGCGCGTGAGCCTTGAGTGAGGATCACTCCTCGGGTTCGATGGTCTCGACCTGGACGAACGCTCCGGGCTTCTTGACGCGGAAGCCGTAGCGGCCTTCGTGCATGAGCAGGAACGTGTTGTTCGTGGTGCGCTTGCCGGTGTCGACCACGAGCTCGTCGTCGCCGAGCGGGATGATCTCTGCCTGGGTGAAGTCACCGACCAGAGCGTTGCCTGTCGGCATGCCGGCGCTGGTAGCGACGGGGCCGCCGAGCCAGTCCTCGATCGCGGATCGTCCGCTGAACAGGAAGGGTCCTGTGGCGCCGTCCTCGCGCATCAGCTCGAGAGTCTGCAGGTCGGTCGGGTTCAGCACCCATCCGTTGAACGGCAGCTCCTGGGCGATGAACTTGTGCTTCGCGTTCGACAGTGTCGTGAGCAGGTCGGTTGCCCACACCTGCACCTGGATGCCGGTGGTCTCGAGGATCCCGACGAACGCATCCGTTCCGGCCTCCTCGTCGGGGCCTTCGCCGGACAGGATGTCCTGCTCGATCGCGACCATCATGTCTTCGGCGAGCTGCTTCTCGACGACATCCATCAGGCGTTCGTAGTCGGCGAGATACCGGTACGGGAGATCCTCGGTCTTGTTGACGTACGTGCGGTAGTGGTCGGTGACCTCACCGAACGTGTAGATCGAGGTGGGCTTGTTCTCGCCGTCAGCGATCGCTGCCGCATTGTTCGTGCGGGTCGTCTGCCGCATGTACTGGAACTCGTTACCGACCCGGCCATCTCGCGGGCTCCCGCGGCCGATCAGGTCCAGCAGAGTGCGGCGGGGCGCGTCGATCTCGACCGGGTCGCCGGCATCCAGCAGGTTCGGGACCGAGATCGACCCCGACACGAGTGCCTTGACACCGTCCGGGCCTCCCGCCGTGATGAGGCCCCGCTCGTTGAGGGACCGCATCGCCTTCTGCGCCCACACGTTGCGGCGCGAGTACACCTCGACGCGGGAATCCTTGCTGCCGGTGGGCTCGTCGCCGAGGCCAGGGAATCCGAGGCCGATGCTGCGCAGCGCGCGCATCGTCTCATCGCTCCTCAGGCCCTTCTCGTAGAGCGCCTTCACGCGCTCGAACTCGTTCAGGTGACCGCGCGCGGCAGTCACCTCATCATCCGTCATGTCGCGGCGTTCGGCCTCAGCCTTCGCCGCGATCGCCTTGGCCTTCGCCAGCGCTTCGCGCATCTGGTCTTTGAGGGTCATGATGACCACTCCTTCGTGTGCAAGTGCGCGCCGGCACACGACTCGGCCGTGCGCGCGTGAACGGTGGATCTGCAGCGGCCTATGTGGTCTCTACCGCGCGAGCGCGGGAAACGGGTTCAACCTGAGACTGCAGTTCGCTTGTGTCCGGAGGTTCATCGGGCCTTGGCCCCGTCGGGCTCATCGGTCCTTGACCACTCACATCGCAACGGATCCGCTTCCCCGCTTCAGCTCCTCGGCCTTGTCCCCGGCGGGATCCTCGGCCTTGGCTTTCACGAGTCGGACTGGCTGCGCGCCATCCACTTACAAATCCGATTCTACCGGCGATGTTCCGACATCATCCTCGGACACGCCCGCCAGCCAGGCGACCTCCACAGACGCCGGCAGGAACCCACTCGGATCACGCAGCGACGACGGAGGCCGCACGAACGGCGCCGATCCCGCCCCGTCATCCTGCGGCGCCCACGGACCCGGCCCAACACCTCGACGACGACTCACGACCGCGCCCGCTCGATCGCCGCAGCCCGACTATCCAGCCGCCCGCGAGCCTTCCGTACATCACCGGCCTCTAGATCCCGGTGCACCTGATTCAACGTCGACCGTGCGCTCTTCGCGCGCCGCTGAGACGCCGTCAACAGACCCTCCATACGGCGCACGTCACCCTCAAGATCCTCGATCAGCTTGTACGCCTGCCCGAGCGTCTGCCGGAGGTCACCGGCGTACTCGCGCCATGCTGCCTCACCGTCCCCGCGGGCTGGTTGCGGGATCACCCGCCCACCTCCGCGAGCAGCTGCGCGAGGTACCGGCGCGCGAACTCCGCGGCGTTCTGCTCGCCCGACGCTGCGACCATCAACGACGCGACGTCCTCGCTCAGGGCTCGGATCACGTTGATCAGCGACCCACATTCACCGAACCCCCAGTCATCCGCGAAGGTGTCCTGCACTGCGGCCGAGATCATCTCGTCGTCCCGCGTCACCTGGCCGCAGACGATCTGCGCCGCCCGCGCACGGTCGATCGGCCGAATCGGATCGAGTTCTGCTGTCGCGCTCATGCTGCTCCCTGATCCATGTACGAGACAATGTCCTCCTGATCGACGAACCGACGCGCGTTCGGGCTCAAGCGCTCGTACACCTCGGGTGTGTGGCGTGCGTCGTGGCTGATGTCCTCTCTTCCGGCGTGCTCGATCTGCTGCCAGTACTCACGAATGAGTTCGTCAGCCTCGTCGTAGGTCGATACGAGCGAGCGGACGTACTGCTCGGGCTCCGTCTCGATGCTCGACTCGAGCAGGCTCAGCAGCAGCACGAGATCCATGAGCATCGTCAACTGCTTCGATGACATCGCGCGTCCGCTCGCTGTGCGAGTGGACTTTGAATCATGGTCTTCTGTAGAGATGTTCTTCTTGTAGATGGTCTTCTTTGGGGGTGGACCACCCTCGGTAGGGTTTTCCGACGTAGGCGCATCCTTCTCTGGCTCTCGTAGCTCGTAGTCGGCGCCTGAGAGCGTGCCATCGTCGCGACGGATACGGGCGCGCCGCAGATAGCCGAACCGCTCCAGCTCCTTGATTGCAGACCGAACTGCATCGCGACCCTCGGGACCGTTCGCAACGAGCGAGTCGATCGTGATCTCCCACCCGACCCTGTGCGTGAGGAGCTCAGCGAGTAGCCCGCGGGCCTTGCGGCTCAGCCGCGCATCCCTCATCCACGCGTTCGGGATCTGCGCATAGTTGTCGAACGTCAGGCGGCTGCGACGGATACTCATTGCGCGCCCTCCATCCGCGACGAGCTGCGTGCGCGCACTGTCCGCTCGCCACACTCGACCGCGATCGCTGCCGACAGAATGCGCCTGGATAGCTCCCGAGCTTCGTAGGCGGACATCTCCTCACCGGCAACGAGAACGGCACCGTCGCGGCGGGCCGTCGGCTTCCTGACATTCACGTCCACGGTCACGACGTCACCCCAACGGAATCACCCGTGAACGCCGTCCTTACGTGATCTGATGTGTCCCTGGGCTCTACCCACGCCTCAGACCTCGATAGACGCCCGGTACGTGTTCGCCAACCACCCTGACGAGGAACCGGCCATGCCGCGACAATCGGCGCGCAGGTGTCGCAGGGAGGCTTGACCGTCGAGAACCCATTAGCGACCCCCCACGCGAGCTGCGCGGCGCACCTGTCGCACAGCCCCGCGGTACGAGCGTGATCCACGACGCGCTGCCAGGCGAGCGCTTTCCCCTCGGTTTCCGGCGCCTCGCTCACGACTCCGCGGCCTTCCGTGCCTTGCGGTCTTCGAGGATCTCCCCGAGCGTCGTCCCCTTCGGATAGCCCGAGTACGCGGCGACGATCCGGCCGACCTTTGATGCATCCTCGACCGCCTCCAGCAGTTCGCAGGCAGCGGTGAGCGAACGAGCGAGAGCCGCCGCCGCACGCAGGTCAAGGCCTTCCGCCTTGTCGGTCACCGTCACGTCGATGTCGCCGTTATCGCACTCGAACCAGTCCCCGACACGAGCGCCCTCATGGTTCCGGTCGAACTTCGGTGAATCGTCCACAACGACGGTGATGAGCTGCGTCAGATACGCCCAACACTTCGCCCCCGGCACCTGGAAGTCGCGACGAAAACTCACCGTCACCTCGCCGCCCAGCGAGGAGCCGATCTCAGCTTCCTCCGACCAGGACGGCGTCACAGCTGCCGGCCACGGGACCTCCACGGCATTCTCGAAGTCGATCCACTTCTGAACGCAATCGTCCTCCGTCCACTGGACGCCGCGAGGAGTGGGCTCAGCCATCGCCCCGCGCGCCCACTCCTGAAACTCAGGCAGCGCCCGAACCTCCGCGGTCACCCGAGCGTATTCTGCGACGTACTGCTCGGCCCACTCCCGGATTGCGGCGTCGATCTCAGGTGAATGCTGGATAATGTTCATGATCGTTTCCTTTTCTGGTTGTTCGGTCACTGCCCCGGCGGCTCCACCCGACCGGGGCATCTCTTCTCTTACAGCGCCCTGCTCGGCAAGCAAGGCACGCAGCGCATCCACCGCATCGGCCGGCTGATCGAGATCGATCGTCCCGACACGA
This sequence comes from Microbacterium schleiferi, assembly GCF_038150145.1. Lineage (GTDB taxonomy): Bacteria > Actinomycetota > Actinomycetes > Actinomycetales > Microbacteriaceae > Microbacterium > Microbacterium schleiferi_B. The sequence goes on along the minus strand of NZ_JBBWSA010000004.1, from coordinate 12,907 downwards.
CCCGAGGGCATCCGCCACGTCTCGACGGCCATCAGACCGCGGCCGCCGTGCTCGTGCGCTCTGCTGACTCAAACGCTTCGGCGATGAACGCCTCCACGTCGGACTCGCGAAAGCACACACGGCCAGCGATCTTCGCGTGCTTCGGCGCCGTGTTTTGCTGGATCATCCAGCGCACCTGCGCTTCACTGCGGCCGAGGCGCTCAGCCACGTCCTTGATAAACATCAGCTTGTCGGCCATTGCGCTTCGGTCTCCTGTCGTGTGTTAGCTGTCCAACACATCAGAGCATATGCGGGCATGTGTTGAGTGTCAATGCCATTTCATGCGAGACTCGGAGAATGACTGGCGGCGAAGGCACATCGGATTTCGCGGCAGAGGTCGATCAGAACATCGCGCGCAACGTTCGTCGGTCCCGTGAACTGCGCGGGTGGTCGCAGTCGGAGTTCGCCGAACGCATGAGCGCTCTGGGCATTCCCGGCATGCACCAGACGACAATTGCCCGGATCGAGAGTGGGCAGCGACCACTAAGGGCAGCGGAGGCGGTCGCTCTGTGCCGTCTCCTTGAAGTGAGTCTCGAGAGGCTGGCGGAGTCGGGGGCTTCAGCAGACTTGCGTTCCCAGATCAACGAGCTCACGCAGTCCGTAGCTGTGTTTGAGGCCGCCGCACGTCAGCTGCTCCACAGCCGCCGGGTTGCTGCACTGCGGCAGGACACTGAATATCCCTACGATGCGCAGGGGCGCGCTGAGCAGGATCAGGTGATCCGATCAGGTGTGGACCCGAATCTCTACGAGACTCTCGAGGAGCGCATCGTCACGTCGGCGCCCCACAATCGCCTAGAGGTCATCTATGTGAACGAGCTGCACGACGAGAACGCCTACGCCAGGCCGGAGGCGAGCAAGCACATGAGCCGGTTGGAGTTCATTGCTGGCGAAATGGACGAGTGGCTCAGTCGGGGAAGCGCTCGGGGTGTGCTGAGAACAATCGGCGACGACTTTGAAGACTTGCTTTCCTCTATGAATCCGGCGGAAGACGATGGCGAGCATCAAGCAGAGGAGTGATGGGGTGTGGCGGGCCCGATACCGGGACGCCGACGGCCGGGAGCACGCCCGGCACTTCAAGCTGAAGCGTGACGCGCAGCGGTGGCTCGATGAGGTCACGACATCGGTCGTAACGGGCCAATACGTCGACCCTCGCGCCGGTGAAGCATCCTGGGATGAGTTCACTCGGGCGTGGATGGACCGGCAGACCTGGACCGCAGGCACCCGTGAGGCGGCACAGACGGCGATTCAGAGTGTCCCCTGGAAGGGGGACGGTATCGGGACCGTCCGACCCTCTGCGGTGCAGTCCTGGGTGACGGGGGAGACGAAACGCGGCCTCGCGCCGACCACTGTCCGCACGCGGCTGAACTACGTCCAGATGGCGTTCCGCGCCGCGGTGCTCGACAAGGTCATCCCCTCGAGCCCCGCCATCGGGATCAAACCGCCGCGCGTGCGCAAGGCCGAGGCGACGATGAAGATCCTCACCGTCGACCAGATCCGCGCCGTCCTCGACGCCGCCGGTGACTTCCGCCCCTTCGTCGAGGTCTGCCTGTTCGCCGGTCTGCGCCTCGGGGAAGCTGCCGGTCTGCAGCTCGGTGACGTGAACTTCCTCGCCCGCACTATCGACGTTCGCCGTCAGGTGCAAGGCTCCACGATCGCCACGACGACGGTCGTGCTCCCGAAGTACGGCAGCGAACGCACCGTCTACGTCCCCAGCGAGCTCATGACCGTGCTCTCAGCGCACGTCGCAGCGCACGGACTCACGGAGCCCGACGAGCCGCTGATCACGACGCCGCTCGGCCGCCTGTACAACCGCAACAGCGCGGGGGAGGAGTGGCGCCGTATCCGCGAAGCCAGCGGACTCCCGGCAGAGATCACCCTCCACACATTGCGGCACACGTTCGCCTCGAACCTGATCGCGTCAGGGTGCGACGTCGTGACCGTGCAGCGCGCTCTCGGGCACGCTCAACCGTCGATCACCCTCAACACCTACAGCCACTTGTGGCCGTCAGCGGAGGACCGGACGCGCGCCGCGACGGCCGCATTCATGGCCTCGATCGCAGATTCTGCGGACTCCCTGCGGACTGAAACAGGAAAACCCCAGGTCAGCGGGTAGCGTTACCGGTAGTTGACGAACTGCAGGTCGACGTCGAGATCGGCGGCCTTCAGAATCCGGATGACTTCTTGCAGGTCATCCCGGCTCTTGGACTGCACCCGCAGCTCATCGCCCTGGATCTGCGACTTCACCGACTTGGGGCCCTCGTCGCGGATGATCTTGCCGATCTTCTTCGCGTTCTCCTGCGAGATCCCGTCCTTGAGGCTCGAGACGATGCGGTACTCCTTGCCGCTGGCTGTCGGCTCGCCCGAGTCAAGGCTCTTAAGCGAGATCCCGCGCTTAATGAGCTTCGACTGGAACACATCGAGCACTGCTTTCGCGCGCTCTTCGGAGTTGGCCTTGATGAGGATCTGCTCACCGCTCCACTCGATCGAGGCGTCAGTGCCCTTGAAGTCGTAGCGCTGCTCGACCTCTTTGCGCGCCTGGTTGAGGGCGTTGTCGGCCTCCTGGTGGTCGACCTTGCTCACGATGTCGAACGATGAATCAGCCATGGGGGAATTCTAACGACGCCTCCTCGATGGAAGCGCTTCCATACGGATGACGGTCACAAACTGGTCTCGATACTGGGGACAAGTCTCGCGTCATCCGCTCCGGGATGTTACAAATGTAAGCGCTTGCAGAACCCGCGAGCACACTGGTTCGACGCGGAACACTCGCGACGGCCGATCACATCAGCACTCAAGAGAGGCACACACCAATGAAGGTGAACATGAGGAGCATCGTCGCCCTGGGCGCGATCGCTGCGATTTCATCTCTGACCCTCGCCGGTTGCGCGGGCAGCTCAGACAGTGGCGAGACCACGGCACCGGACATGTCCGGCTCCATCACCGTGTGGGTCGACGCCGACCGTGCAGGCGTGCTCGAAGCGGCGGCTGCCGACTTCACCGAGCAGACCGGCGTCGAGGTCACGCTCGTCCAGAAGGAGTTCGGCGAGATCCGCGACCAGTTCGTCCAGCAGGTTCCGACCGGCGAAGGCCCCGACATCGCTGTGGGAGCGCATGACTGGCTGGGCACCCTCGTGACCAACGGTGTCGTTGCACCGGTCGAGCTCGGCGACAAGGCGGGCGACTTCGAGGATGTCGCCATCAACGCCTGGGCCTACGACGGCCAGACCTACGCCGTTCCCTACGCGATCGAGAACATCGCGCTCATCCGCAACACGGACCTCGTGTCCGAGGCTGCAACTGACTACAACGACATGATCGCCAAGGGTCAGGCCGCCGGCACCGAGTACCCCTTCCTCGTGGGCCTTGACCCCGAGGCTGCCGACCCGTACCACCTCTACCCGTTCCAGACGTCGTTCGGCGCGCCGGTGTTCGGCCAGAACGCCGACGGCAGCTACAACGCCGACGACCTGCAGATCGGCAACGAGGGCGGCGTCGAGTTCGCGAACTGGCTGGGCGAGCAGGGTGCTGCCGGCATCCTGAACACCAACATCACCGGCGACCTCGCGCTTGAGAACTTCACCTCGGGCAAGTCGCCGTTCTTCCTGACGGGCCCGTGGAACGTGCCGGCGATCGAAGAAGCTGGCATCAACTTCTCGGTCGACGCGATCCCCTCGGCCGGTGGCCAGGACGCACAGCCGTTCGCCGGTGTGCAGGGCTTCTTCCTGAGCTCGGAGAGCGAGAACACCCTCGCTGCGAACGAGTTCCTCGTCAACTACATCGGTAGCGAAGAGGTTCAGCTGGCCCTCTACGAGGTCGGTGGCCGTGCACCCGCGCTGAGCGCCGCCTTCGACCAGGTCGAAGCGAGCGACCCCGTGGTTGCCGGATTCGGTCAGGTCGGCGCCAACGCCCTTCCGATGCCGAGCATCCCCGAGATGGGCTCGGTCTGGCAGTACTGGGGCGTGACCGAAGCTGCGATCATCAACGGCGGCGACGCGCCGGCGCTGTGGACGCAGATGGCGGCCGACGTTCAGGCAGCGATCGAGTAATCCGATCCGCGCAGGTGGGGTGGTGCCCAGGCGCCACCCCACCTCGCACCCTGCCCAGGAAGAGGGATGAGGATGTCTGCTCCGACAACTGAGAATCGCGACCCCGCGATCGACCCGCGCCGTCGCGAGAACTCGGCACGCGCGCGCCGCATAGCGGACTCCGCCGGCGTCGGCTGGAAAGTGCTGCTGTTGAAGATCGTCGCGATGGCGATCATCGACGCGCTCGCGCTGTACTCCGTGCTCGTGCTCATGCAGAGCGAGCAGTGGATTCCGATCGTCGTCATCCTGCTCATCACGGGCTTCGCGAACTACATCTACTTCAGCCGCGGAAACCTCCCAGCGAAGTACCTCATCCCCGGGCTCATCTTCCTCTTCGTCTTCCAGATCTTCGCGGCCGGCTACACCGCCTACGTCGCCTTCACGAACTACGGCACCGGACACAACAGCGACAAGGATGCTGCAGTCAACGCGCTCCTCCTCCAAGCGCAGGAGCGGGTGCCCGATTCCCCCGCGTACAAGCTCACGATCGTCGAGCGGCTGGGGGAACTCTCGTTCCTGGTCACCGACCCCGACGGGATCGTCGAGATCGGCAACGACGACAACCCGCTCGAGCCGGTCGAGAACGCCGAGATGGACGGCAGCAAGGCCGTCGGTCTCGACGGATACAACAGCCTGAACTTCTCGCAGATCGTCGCGAACCAGCAAGAGATCGCCGCCATGGCGGTGCCGCTCAGCGACGACCCTAACGACGGATCCCTGCGCACCCCCGACGGATCCAGCGCCTACGTCTACCTGTCGAAGCTCGTCTATGACGAGCAGGCCGACACGATGACCGATACCCGCACGGGCACCGTCTACTACGACATCGGAACCGGCGCCTTCACAGCCGAGGACGGCACGGAGCTGCTGCCCGGATGGCAGATCTTCGTCGGCTTCGACAACTTCACTCGCGCTTTCACCGAAGAGTCCATCCGCGGCCCGTTCTTCTCGGTGCTCGCGTGGACGTTCGTCTTCGCGTTCCTGTCGGTGGCGACCACCTTCGTGCTGGGGCTGTTCCTCGCGATCGTCTTCAACGACCCGCGGATGAAGTCCAAGAAGTACTACCGGGTGCTCATGATCTTGCCCTACGCCTTCCCCGGGTTCCTCTCGGCGCTCGTGTGGGCAGGCATGATGAATCAGGAGTTCGGATTCATCAACGTCGTGCTCTTCGGCGGTGCCGACATCCCGTGGCTCACGAACGAGTGGCTGGCGAAATTCAGCATCATCCTGGTGAACCTCTGGCTCGGGTTCCCCTACATGTTCCTCATCTGCACCGGTGCGCTGCAGTCGATCCCCGACGATCTGCAGGAAGCTGCCCGGGTCGATGGAGCCAACGCGTGGCAGGTCTTCCGCAGTATCAAGTTCCCGCTTCTGCTCGTTGCCGTGGCCCCGCTGCTGATTGCATCCTTCGCCTACAACTTCAACAACTTCAGCCTCATCTACATGCTCACCGGCGGTGGGCCCCGGGATGCGACGGCCGGCGTCAACGTCGGTGCCACCGACATCCTGATCACGATGGTCTACAAGGTCGCCTTCGTCGGCTCGACAGCCGACTACGGGTTGGCGAGCGCGTTCTCGATCATCATCTTCCTCATCGTCGGCACGATCTCGATCATCGCGTTCCGACAGACCAAGGCACTTGAGGAGTTGAACTGACATGAGCGACTTCCGTTCCGGCGCCCCGGCCGCCAAGGGCCTTCTCGAGAAGGTCGCCGACGAAGACACCGAGATCACCTCCAGTCGCGGCGGCGGGGGAGCCGGCGTCCCCGGCGGTGCCCCCGCGCCCCGTCGACCGTTCCGCCGCTACTTCCGCGAGACCGGATGGCGCCACCTCATCGGCATCGTGGTCGGGATCTTCGCGATCTTCCCGCTGCTGTACGTCATCTCGGCATCCTTCAACCCCAATGGCACGCTGCTGACAGCCAACGGCCTCTTCCAACGGCTGAGTCTCGACAGCTACGTATCGCTGTTCACCAGTGCCCAGCATCCGTACGGCGCCTGGTTCGTGAACACGCTTGTCATCGGGTTGATCACTGCCGCAGGAACGGTGTTCCTCGGCGCGCTCGCGGCCTACTCCTTCTCGCGCATGCGGTTCACGGGTCGTCGCGTCGGTCTCACCACGCTTCTGGTCGTGCAGATGTTCCCGCAGCTCCTCGCGGTGGTCGCGATCTTCCTGCTGATGGTCGCGATCGGCGACATCTTCCCGGCGATCGGGCTGAACTCCCAGATCGGGCTGATCATGGTGTACCTCGGCGGCGCACTCGGGGTGAACACCTACCTCATGTACGGGTTCTTCAACACGATCCCGTCGTCGATCGACGAGGCCGCGAAGATCGATGGTGCGGGACACGCGCGGATCTTCTTCACGATCATCCTGCGCCTGGTCGCTCCAATCCTTGCGGTGGTCGGGCTGCTGTCGTTCATCGGAACCTCAAGCGAGTTCGTGCTCGCGAGCGTCATCCTGATCGACCCCGACAAGCAGACGCTCGCCGTCGGCCTGTACAAGTTCATCTCGGACGAGTTCTCGAAGAACTGGTCGGTGTTCGCCGCCGGCGCGGTGCTCGCCGCCATCTTGCCCGTCGCCCTGTTCCTCGCGCTGCAGCGTTACATCGTTGGGGGCCTGACCGCCGGAAGTGTGAAGTAACGGATGCCGGGCCTTCGCGCCCGCGCCGGGGCGGTGGTCGCCGCCGTCTCGGCCGCGGTGCTTCTGCTCGCCGGCTGCACGCAGGCCTCGATCGAGGTTCCCGAACCGGCCGCACCGGATGTCGGCATCGAGCTCTTCCAGTTGCCGTGGACTTCTGTTGCCCAGGAGTGTGAGACGACGCTCGCGCCCGCCGGAATCGCGTGGGTGCTGCTCTCTCCAGCTCAGGAGCACATCGCGGCAGACGAATGGTGGGCCTCGTACCAGCCGGTGAGCTACCAGATCGAGTCGCGCCTGGGTACCCGGGACGAGTTCGCCGACATGGTGCAGCGCTGCAACGCCGCCGGGGTCGAGGTGATCGCCGATGCCGTCATCAACCACATGACCGGCCAGGACGCCCCGGGCGTTGGATACGCCGGCACGGCATACGCGCACTACGACTACCCCGGCCTGTACACGGAGTCCGACTTCCACCACTGCGGACTGACGGCGAACGACGACATCCAGCTCTACAAGAACCGCGAGCAGGTGCAGAACTGCGAGCTCGTGAACCTCGCGGATCTCGACACGGTGAGCCCCACGGTGCGGGCGACGATCGTCGCCTACCTCGACGACCTGCTCTCGCTCGGGGTCTCGGGGTTTCGGATCGACGCCGCCAAACACATTCCAGCCACGGATGTCGAGGCCATCGTCTCGCAGCTGCCGGAGGGGACCCGGATCATGAGCGAAGTCATTCGCGGAGCTGGTGAACCGATTGCGCCCGAAGAGTACGAAGGATTCGGTGAGGTCTTCGAGTTCACCTACGCCCGCGAACTCACCCCGCCCCTCGAGAATGGCGTCTTCTCCGATCCGGTGCTCTCCGATGACCGCCCGCAACAGGTTCCCTCTGACGCAGCGATCGTGTTCGTCGACAATCACGACACCGAACGAGGTGAAGCGAACGTCACAGCGCGCGATCCGCAGCTCTACGTCATCGCGAACGCACTCATGCTCGCCGACGACTACGGCACCCCCGTCCTCTACTCCGGGTACGCCTTCACCGACCGGGATGCCGGAGTGCCGACGGACTCCGACGGCCGGGTCATCGATGCGACCTGCGCCGACGCGACAGGTCCCGCATCCGCCCTCGCCGACGGCGAGCGCACGTGCGTGCAGAGCTGGCCCGCGATCCGCGGCATGCTCGAGTTCCGCGCGATGGCGGGGGCAGCGCCCCGGATGCCGGGAGTCGACTCCGGCGATGCATACGGCTTCGAGCGCGAAGGCCGCGGCGTCGTCGCCGTGAACGTCGGCGACGAGATTCAGCGCATCGAGATCCCGACCACGATGCCAGGCGGTACCTACTGTGATGTCATCACCGGGGGAGCGGATGCCGCCGTCGACGGCGGGTGCGCGGGGCGTGAGTACTCCATCTCGAGTGGCATCGCCTCGTTCGACCTCGACCCGGGCGCTGCTGCCGCCATCCATCTCGGCTCGCGACGGTGAGCCCGAGGACCCGACCGACAACTGAACAACAATCTGAGGGCTCTGTCATGGCCGCGGCCGTGCAACCACGATTCCCTGACCGACGGTGCACGCGCCGACCTCTCGAAACGGACCGATCATGACGACGCCTATCCTTGTTCCCCACCACGACGGATCGCCCCTCCACGTCTCCACCCAGACGCCCGCGCTCGGTGAGCTCGTTCGCGTTCGACTGCGTGTTCCCGCCGACTATCCCGCGCTGCGGGCAGTACGCACTCTTTCCAATCCCGACCACGAACCCGCCTGGACTGAGGCGACCGAACTCGGGACCGCCGACGGCTGGAGCTGGTGGGAGGCCCCGATCGTCGTGCGTAACCGCCGGCACGGCTACCGCTGGCTGCTCGTCCACGAGTCCGGCCGCGTGGAGTGGCTCAACCAGGCCGGCCTGTCCGATCTCGAAACCCGCGACGCCGACGACTTCGCCCTGGTCGCTCACCCCGCCCCGCCGGAGTGGATGTACGACGCCGTCATGTATCAGGTCTTCCCCGACCGGTTCGCCCGCTCGGAGGCGGCGGATCGGCATCCGACCCCCGACTGGGCGATCCCCGCGAGATGGGACGAACCGGTCGATCCTGTCATGCCCGGGCGCTCGCAGCAGTTCTACGGCGGCGACCTCGACGGCATCCGTGAGCACCTCGACCACCTCGCCGACCTCGGTGTGAACCTGCTCTACCTCACCCCCTTCTTCCCTGCGGCCTCGAATCACCGGTATGACGCGTCGAGCTTCACGCGCGTCGACCCGCTGCTCGGCGGGGATGAGGCGCTGATCCGTCTCGTTGCGGCTGCGCATGAGCGCGGCATCCGTGTCATCGGCGATCTCACCACGAACCACTCCGGCGACCGTCACGAGTGGTTCCAGGCGGCGCTCGGGAATCCCGAAGCGCCCGAGGGCGAGTTCTACTACTTCACGGATGCCGAGCGCACCCGCTACGAGTCGTGGCTGGGCACCCCCACCCTGCCGAAGTTCAACTGGGCCTCGTCGGAGCTGCGTCGCCGATTCGTCGAAGGGCCGGATTCGGTCGTTGCGCAGTGGCTCAACCCCCCGTTCTCGCTCGATGGCTGGCGGATCGACGTCGCCAACATGACGGGGCGGCTCGGAGACGTCGACCTGAACGCCGAGGTCCGGCAGCTGACGCGGCAGACGATGATCGAGACGAATCCCGACACGATCCTCATCGCCGAGATCACCAACGACGCCTCGGGTGATCTCACCGGGGACGGGTGGCACGGCGCGATGACCTACCCGTCGTTCGCGCGGCCGCTGTGGGCGTGGCTGTGCGAGCCGACGGGGACGCCCTACCTCACCGGCGACGGGGAAGAGCGGACGGAGCCGTGGTTCTTCGGGCAACCGGTCGGCGGCATCCCCCGCTATGACGCGAGACAGTTCGTCGGCGCCGTCACCCGGTTCACGGCGGGCATCCCGTGGCGCGTGCGGCTGGGAAACATGCAGACCCTCGACAGTCACGACACCGCCCGCTTCGCAACCAACGCACCGGCGGAGGCCATTCCGCTGGCCGTCGGCCTGTCGATGACACTGCCGGGGATGCCAGTGCTGTTCGCCGGCGACGAGTTCGGCCTCGTCGGCGCCGACGGTGAAGCGAGCCGCACCCCGATGCCGTGGGGCACCGAGTCGGATCCCGAGGTCGCCGCCCGCCTCGACCTCTACCGGCAGCTCATCGCGCTGCGGCGCCGGCATCCCGGCCTGGCGAACGGCGGGCTGCGCTGGGTCCGCGTCGACGAGAGCGCGGTCATGTTCGTGCGCGAGAGTGCTGAGGAGTCGATCTTGGTGCTGGCGTCCACGACGGATGCCGACATCACTGTTCCTGCTGGTGCGGTCATCGGCACCGAAGGTGCAGAGGCACTTTTCGGTGGCGCGGCGCTGAAGACTACGGCGGACGGCAGTGTCGGCATCCGGGTCACAGGCGCCACCTTCGCAGCATGGGCCCTCCCGGGCGTCGATGTGCCGGAGTCTCGGGAAGGATCGGGCGATGGCGACGCCTGAGCGTTTCGACGAGCTCAGTCGCGGGCTCGTGGACGGCGTTGCGCGGCATCCCGACCTCGTCGGCCTCGCGCTGCTCGGATCGGCATCCGACCAAGCCCGTGACCGCCGTGATGAGTGGTCGGATCACGACTTCTTGGCCATCGTCGCGCCGGGTCGGGGCCAGGCCCTGCGCCCTGACCTCGGCTGGCTTCCCGACCCGGATTCGCTCGCGCTGACGGCCCGTGAGGGTGAGATCGGCTTCGTCGCCGTCTACGACGACGGCCACGTGATGGAGTTTGCGGTGGCCGAAGCATCCGAGTTATCCGGCGCCGTCGCCGGGGACGCGACGGTAGCCCTGGACGACGAATCCGACACGGTGACCGACCTCATCGACGATGCGCGCGAGCGGGCAGCACTCGCTGACCGCTTCGATCCCGCCCAGGACGCTCGACTCGTGCTCGTGAAGATCCTCATCGGTGTCGGCTGCGCTCGCCGCGGAGAGGTGCTCGTGGCTGGGCAGTTCGTCAGGACCTGGGCCGTGCAGCTGCTTGTGCGGACGATCCGTGGACGGTTTCCCGACCGGTGCGGACCGACGCGGGATCGGATCGATCCGCTACGTCGGTTCGAAGCCGACTTCCCGGAGCTGGCCGAGCAGATCGCGCGCGCCGTCGCGCAGGAGGTCGAGCCGGCGGCGCGGGCGCTGTTCGACATCCTCTGTGGGCTCGAGCGCGGCTGGGTGGACTTCCCGCGTCGTGCGGCCGACGCGGTAGCAGCTCGACTCGGATGGACCGGAGACTGATCAGACCCTGCTCCGTGAGCTGCCACCTTCGTAGGATGTCGGGGGAGGAGGTGGCATGCGTCCGCTTACCGAAGAGGAACTTCGCGCGTCGTTCGTCAACGCTGCACCCGACGAGCTTCGCGTGATCGAGGTTCCGCTGAGTGCCCGCACGACCGACTGGTATCACTTCGACTTTCTCGCCTGGCGCGACCCCGAGTTCCGGGGCCGCGGATACCTCGTTGCCGAAGTCGATGGAGAGCCGCGGGGAGTCGTGCTTCGCGCATCCGACAGTTCGTCGCGGTCGCGAGCGGCGATGTGCAACCTGTGCCACACGATGCAGCCCGGCAACCAGGTCTCGTTGTTCACCGCGCGACGCGCCGGGGACGCTGGCGCTCACGGTGACAGCGTCGGCACCTACATCTGCACCGACCTCTCGTGCCACGACAACGTGCGGCTGGCCGCGCCGCTCGCGCCCAGTGAGATGCGCGGTAGCGTCGACCTGAAAATTGATGGCACACGGCGCCGCACCGAAGCGTTCGTCGCGCGTGTGCTCGAGAACGGAGAGGCCCCGGCATGAGCTCGGTGGTAGTGATCGGCGATGCGCTGATCGACGAGTTGCGCGACGACGCCGGCGTGAAGGAGTTCGTCGGGGGAGCGGCACTGAATGTGGCTGTTGGCCTGTCGCGACTGGGCGTGCCGACGACGCTGATTGCCATGGTCGGAGACGACGAGGCCGGTGCCAAGATCCGGGCCTACCTCGACGACTACGGCGTGCAACTGCTCGCATCTCCCTCGCCGCTCGGAAGCTCGCGAGCTGTGAGCGTGCGTGTCAATGGCGAACCGACCTACGCATTCAACGATGCGGCAAAGGCGCGCCATCTCACGTTCGATGAAACCCAGCGAGCTGCTATCGCGGATGCCGATCGCGTCGTTGTCAGCTGCTATCCGTTCGACGACGCCGAACAGACGGCGGCGCTCATTGACGCGGTAGGTGAGGCATCCGATCGCCTCGTCATCGACCCGAACCCTCGCACCGGCATGATGAAGGACCTTGACGAGTTCCGCCGCGGGTTCGAAGCGCTCGCCGACGGGGCTGGTGTCGTGAAGATCGGTGACGATGACGCGACGCTTCTCTACGAGACGGACCTGGATGCCGCGGTCGCCCGGATGCGAGAGCTTGGCGTGCCGACCGTTCTTGCCACCCGGGGTGCCGCAGGAGCGACGCTGGTCACCGATCCGGCAACAGTGACCAAGCCCGTCTCGTCCCTTCCCGGGGCGGTGACCGACACCATGGGCGCGGGGGATGCATCCCTCGCCGCCCTCGTCGCCGGGATTGTGCAGAAAGACCCCACGACCGCGGACGAGTGGACTGACGTGCTCGGCACCGCAATGGACATCGCCGCGGCGACCTGCCGCTTCCACGGTGCCCTGCTGCGAACCCCGGATGCACTTGCCGACGACCACATGGATCCCATCGGCACCTGAGACCGCAATGCCCACAATTGTTCAAGGGCCCCCGCTTCGCGAGAGCCCTTGAACAATGAGTGGCAGGTGAGGGATTCGTCCCCACCGCCTCTCCACGCGCCGCTGTGCAGCGCGGGGAGCCTCGGGCGGCGTGGGCCCACCCGAGGGTTCGAACCCGCAATGCCCACAATTGTTCAAGGGCCCCCGCTTCGCGAGAGCCCTTGAACAATGAGTGGCAGGTGAGGGATTCGAACCCCCGAAGGCTATGCCGGCTGATTTACAGTCAGATCCCTTTGGCCGCTTGGGTAACCTGCCAAGTGCGCACCCGCCCAGCTTGTACAGTCGACCGGAGGCGCGACTAGCAATATTACAGCGAGTGACGGGCTCTCAGAAATCGT
>NZ_JBBWSA010000003.1:0-333910 GCF_038150145.1 Microbacterium schleiferi | reverse complement strand
CCTAGACGGTCGTCCTGGCATCCTGGGCGAAAGTGCCGCACACTGAGAGGGTGACCCTCATGACCGAACCGCAGAGCTGGGCGCTCGTGGGAGTGTTCACCACGATCATGCTCGGCGGCATGACAATCATGACGACACTGCTGATGCGCACCGTGACGGCATCCGTCAATGGGCTCCGCGGAGAGATGACCGGACTGCGCGGCGAGATGAACGGTCGCTTCGATGGGATTCGCGGCGAGATGAACGCCCGATTCGACGCGATGGGCACCCGCATCGACCACCTCGACCGCGACATCTCCGCCCTCAGCCGCCGCGTCTGGGGCGAACCCTCCGGGGAGTGACTCGAAGGTTCTGGCTGTCACGCGTCGCGAAACGCGTCGTCGTCCAGAGCCTGAGCCATCGCTTCGGGCCAGCGCACGTGCCGAACACCGGGTCCACTCGCCGGTGTTCTCATGTGCTACAGCGCGCTACACTACTCGCCATGGACATCGTGAGCCACCGGGAGCTGCGCAACCGCAGCGGCGAGATCCTGCGCCGGGTTGAAGCCGGCGAGACCATACAGATCAGCAACCGGGGCAAGGTGATTGCACTCGTGACACCCCTTACGTCCCGGGGCCTCGAAGCCCTCGTGTCTGAGGGGGGTGCGAGGCGAGCTACCGCACCGGTATCGACGCTCTCCGGCATCCGTCGAGCCGCGTCTGCGCGGGATACAACCGAGATCATCCGCGACACCCGGGGCAGCTGGTGACGGTCACCTACCTCGCCACCTCAGCCGCGATGAAGCTGCTCGTCGACGAGGCAGAATCCGACGCCCTCCTCCGCGAACTGACCACCACAGCGCGCGATCTGGTCGCCTCATGGCTCCTGCACGCCGAGTTGCACTGCGCTGCCGGACGAAACCCCAGCCTGATCGAATTTGACGCCATCACCACTGTGCTCGACGCAGTGACGCTGATCGACGTCACGCGCGGCGACCTTCTCTCAGCGGGGACGCATGCACCGTTGCGCTCGAACGGCGCGATTCACCTAGCGACTGCTCTTCGCGTGGGCGTCGACGAGGTGCTCACCTACGACGGGGAGCTTTCGGCCGCAGCCAAGCGGTCGGGGCTGCGCGTGCTCTCACCGGCCTAGAGCCGCACTTCTGCTCCCCAGGCGGTTCTCGCGCGGCGACGTCTGCCAGGTGCGGCACCATTCGTCCGCGCGAGGGCGAAGCGATGGCATCCTGAATCGCGATACCGCACACTAGGAGGGTGACCATCGTGACCGAACCGCAGAGCTGGGTGCTCATCGGCATCTTCGCGACCATCATGCTCGGCGGGCTCACGCTGTCTACGAACCTCATCATGCGCACAGTGACCGCCAGCATCTCGGGCGTCGAGGGCCGGCTCGAGGGGAAGATCGATGGCCTTCGTGCTGAGATGAACGCCCGCTTCGACGCGATGGGAACCCGCATCGACCACCTCGACCGCGACATCTCCGCCCTCAGCCGCCGCGTCTGGGGCGAGCCCTCCGGCGAGTAGGCATCCGTCGCGATCCACCACGGGGCGCGTCGGTCAGAGATTCGAAGCGGCCGTCCACGCCGTCGAGGAGGTGCTCGCGGGCCGTTGCACCAACGACGCTCTGGGCGACGGGGCGCACGCTGTCGTGAGGGCAACATGTGCGGAGCGGAGCGGATCGAGCACGCAATCGCAGGCCTCGATGTCACCGACGAACTCGATCGGCTCGCGACGAATGCCCGTGAGCGTGCCTTCACGCCACGGGAGTTCACGGACTGACGAAGCCGGGATCCAATATTCGTATTTTTGTTCTATTGAGCTTCTAGTCGAACCATCATGCACTCGCATGTAGACCAATTTCTGCGGGTTTTCCACAGGCGCGCCCCTCTGGGACTCAATGTCGGAGGGTGATGTCATTATTAGTACATGAATTCGAACGGAGTCATCGAGTTCAGCGAGGCGCAGACCGCCGAGCTGACCTCGATCGTCGCCGCCGTTCAGCAGGCGGATGCCGCGCTCGCCGCCGCCGAAGCCGCCCGCATCCGCGCTCTCGCTCGCGCGGGCGAACTGGCGCGCGAACTCGCGGCGGGCAAGCCGTCCCGGGTGCGCGAGCACGACATGGCGCTACGCAGCATCGCCGCCACGATCGGAGTGCCGACGCGCGTGTCCGATCGGTCGATGCAACGCCAGATCGGCGACGCCGAACGGCTCGCCGAGCGCTACCCCGGCACCCTCGAAGCCCGCGCTCAAGGTGAGATCACCCGCCAGCACGTGTATGCGATTCAGGATGCTGCCGCCGACCTCCCCGATGAAGTCATCCCCGCCTTCGAAGCCGAGGCACTCGATCGGTGCCGGCGCGACACCGTCGGTCGGGTGAAAGCTGAGCTCGAAATCCTCGCCCAGCGGATGCATCCCCGCAGCTTCGTCGAACGACACGCCTCCGCGCGCGAACGCCGCGACATCACCACCCGCGCGCTGCCCGACGGGATGTCATCGCTACTCCTGGTCGCGCCCACCCCGGTCATCGCGGGCATCGACGACCGCATGAACCAGATGGCCACCGTTGTCATCGACGTGCGCAACGCCGCGAAGGCTGCAGTCGGTTCTTCGGCAGACGATGACGACCGAATCCCGGCTGACATCCTCGCCACCGACATCCGCACCCGGGCTCAGATCCGCGCCGATATCGCCGCCGACATCCTTCTCACCGGATCCCCCTTCGCCGACCCCACCGTCACCGGCGACGGACCCGGCACACTCGGCGCGATCCGCGCGAAGATCCAGGTCGTCGTTCCAGCCCTCAGCCTCCTCAAGCCCGACGGCGACGAGAACGGCCACGCAGAGCCCGCTGACCTCGTCGGCTACTCCCCCATCGACGCCGAAACCGCCCGCGCCATCGCCGAAGCCTGCGACACCTGGTGGGAACGCCTCGTCACCCACCCCGTCACCGGTCAGGTGCTCCACACCAACGGCTACCAGCGCACCGCCGCCATCGACCGGCACCTGCGAGCGCGCGACCGGCACTGCCGATTCCCCGGATGCCGCCTCCCCGCCATCCGCTGCGAAGTCGACCACACGATCGATCACGCGCTCGGCGGCAAAACGGATGTCTGCAACCTCGCCCACCTCTGTCAAAGACATCACTCGATGAAACAGTTCGCCGGCTGGAAAGTCAGGCAACTCGAGGGCGGCATCCTCGAATGGACCTCACCGGTCGGAACCACCTACACCGACTATCCACCCACGCCAGGGGTGCACTTCACCCCCGATCGATACGTCGCGGACGATCCACTACCCCCGGATGCCGCACCCGCCGACGCCTCCGACGCACCGTTCTGACACACCTCACGCGCCGACACTCCGCGCTGCCCACCCGGCATACCGCGCCTCCCGGAGCCACGTGCCCGACGCGCCGCGCTGCCCACCCGGCGTACCGCCCCTCCCGGAGCCACGTGCCGACGCGCCGTGCCCGCACCCCCGCGCTGCCCACCCGGCTCACGTGCCCTGAAGCACCCGCCCGTGGACCGCACTGAGACCCGGTCCGACTCACCCCGCGCACCGCTCCTCCCCAGCGCCGCCCAGTTCGCCGAACAGTCCCAGGCCGCCCGCGCCAGCGATCGGCGGCGCGAGAACCTTGGCATCCTGAAGTGACCTGCCGCACACTGGAAAGGTGACCACCGTGACCGAACCACAGAGCTGGGTGCTCATCGGCCTCTTCGCCACGCTCATGCTCGGCGGCATGACCGTCATGACAACCCTCCTCACCCGCACCATGACCGCATCCATCAACGGACTACGCGGCGAGATGAACGGCCGCTTCGACGGACTCCGCGGCGAAATGGATGCATCGATCAGCGGACTGCGCGCAGAAATGAACGGACTCCGCGGCGAGATGAACGCCCGGTTCGATGCGATGGGCACCCGCATCGACCATCTCGACAAAGACATCGCCGCACTCAGCCGCCGCGTCTGGGGCGAACCCTCGGGCGAGTGACCCCGAAGCCTCCACGTCACAGTCTGTCCTTCGACGACCGCAGGGTCACCCCAGCGCACCCACAACGGCCGGCATCTCGCCACTCGAAGACGTTCTCGTGGCGCGCAATAGCGTCGACGCCGTAACCTACCCGAGGGGGTATCTGGATGGCTCGAAGCGGCACCAAGATCGACCGCGGTCAGTGGGTAGCGAAGCTTGGGATGCTCACCGGCGCCGCTCTGCTGGCCGCGGGACTGCTCACAGCACCACCGGCACAGGCCGCAACCGACGACGGCATCCCGCCGACGGTGATCATCCTCGACGCTTCCGGTTCGATGATCCGCGAAACCTCGCCGGGGGTCACACGGATGGATGTCGCCAAGCAAGCCACCATCGCGGCCCTGGAGGCCCTCCCCCAGAACGCAGAAGTCGGCCTCCTCGTCTTCGGGACAGGCACAGGCAACTCGGATGCCGAGCGCGCATCGGGGTGCCAAGACGTCAAGACCCTCTCTTCCCTTCAGCCGATGGACCTCGGCTCGCTCCGGGCGTCCGTCAACGGCGTCACCCAATCCGGTTTCACCCCTATCGGGCCGGCATTGGGTGTTGCGATGTCGATGCTCCCACCCGGCCAACCCGGAAATATCGTGCTGATCTCCGACGGCGTCGACACGTGCGCACCACCGACCTCGTGCGACGTCGCAGCCGACCTGCACCGCGAGAATCCGCTTGTGAACATCAACGTCGTGGCATTCGGCGTCGACCAAGACGAAGAGGCGCAGCAGCAGATGACGTGCATCGGCGGCGTCGGAGGCGGAACAGCGGTCGCTGCATCCAACCCTGACGAACTCTTCGCCCGACTGAAAGCGGCAACCCTCAACGACGCGACAGTGCTCAGCGCGCGCGGATTCCACGGCGTGCAGCTGGGCATGACCTTCTCGGAAGTCCGCAGCAACGTCGACGACATCCGAATCATCGAGTCCACGCTGCGTAACGGCGTGCGAATCATCGTGATCGACTGCGGGTGGGGAACTGTCGAGCTGCACGATGATCGGGTCTACGCGATCACCCCCGCCGATGAGACAACAGTCACCGCGGAACGCTTCGGCCCGGGAAGCTCACGTGCATCCCTCGAAGCAACCTATGGCGCTCCCGTCGCAAGCGACGATGAAGCGCCGGGCACAGCCATCTATCGAGCCCAGCCGGGCAGCCCGGTCGGCTACCGGGTCACATACGATCCCACGACCGACACGGTGCGAACCATCGTCGTCTGCCGATGCATCATCGGGTCATCCTCGGTGATCGACGCCGGCCTGTGGCAGATCGACTTCGACGGCATCGGCCCGCTCACCCTCGGCATGACCGAATCCGAAGCGTCCGCCGCGGCGCCCGACCTCACGAAGATCCGAGACGGCGAGTGGCAAATCCTCGAGATCGGACTGTCAGCCGTCTTCCACGACGGCACGCTGTGGTCGATCTCCGTGTCACGGGCCCCGTCCAGCTTCGGAGAGAGCATTTCGGGCGCGTTCCTCCCCAACGCCCGCGGCATCCGCCTCGGCAACCTCAGCGGAAACCTCGGAGCCGTGTTCCCCGGCGGGATGTACCGGTCGTACGTCGTCGCAGGCTGGACGCAGTACCTGGTCGCCGATCGCTCCGGGCATCTCATCACGTTCACCGCCGACGGCGCCTCCGTCTACGGTGACGAATCGATTGAGAACACGATGCCGGGCCTTGAACTCACCGGCGTCACGGTCGAGGATGCCGCTCGCACCCTCTCCGCGGCTACCCACGCCGAGATTCTCGGCTGATCAGCGTAGCGCCGGCAGATCAGCGCAACGCCATCTGATCAGCGAGTGCCACGAACGCCTCGTCGCGCTGCTCAACGACCGCGGCGACGATCTTCGAGAGCTCCGACGCCTCGGAGAACCGGTCATCCCACACGACGCTGACCGTGGTCACGGTGTTTCCCTCGAGGCTGAGCAGCTCGAGCGTGTCGTCGCCCGATTCCGGTGGCATCTCGCCGCCCTCGGTTCGGCGAACAGCGACCAGGGATTCTGTCCCTGCGGGCACGTCGAGCGACTCAATGAAAACTCGACCATACTCCGCCTCATCAGGCCCGAGGATGGCGAAGTCCGTGCATACGTCGACCGTGTCGCTGTACGCCTCGAAGTAGTGCTCGGCTTCGTCATCCGTCGGGAACCCGCGGACCGCGACTGCGCCGTTGTCCCACGAAGCGGTGCGCAACCCCACGACGGCCCAGTCATCGCCCCAGAACCACATGGAACACTCCTCGGGCCCCGTGTGCACGCCCTCGCCCTCACCGATACCGCCGAGCTCGGCGCCGCGGGAGACTGAACCCACATCCGGGAACAACACTCGCAACTGGCTATCGTCCGGCAGGAACCACTCCAGCTCGTCGCCGACGTAGACCTCAGGCCCGTCGAGCTCGGGTCGTTCCGCATCCGCCGCCGTTCCGGCATCCAAGGGCGACCCCACCCCATTGCCCAACACACCCGACGCCATGAGCCCCCACACCCCACCACCGACTGCGATGACAGCTACCGCTCCCGCCGCGATCCCGATCCAGACGCCAGGACGAAGGCCCGAGCCACCCGCATCTTCAGCGGGTGACGATGCGGACGCGCTGTCTGTCTCCGCCGCAGCACCCGTCGCAGCGACCGATCGAGCCCACAATGCGAGTTCGTCATAGCACTGAGGATGAGACGCGATCTGGAGCGCGAACTCCGGATACTCACCGGCAATTCGAGCGAGAGTCTCGGCATCCGTATCGGCTGAATGGAGCGCCTGCCACGCGACTGTGCGATCCATCAGCCGTCCTCCCCCACGATGCCCTCACCCTATCGTCGCGTTGCGACTACCGCGTCCCACACGGCTTCCGCAACCTCACGCTTCGACCCCGAAGCCTCCGCTGCGACCTCGCCCGACCGATCGATCACGACGACCTCATTGTCGGCCGACTCGAACCCGCGAGCCCAGCCAACCTCGTTCACCACGAGCAGATCGACATCCTTGCGCTCCCGCTTACGCCTGGCCCGCTCCAACAACTCATCCCCCGACGAGGTCTCTGCCGCGAACGCCACCACCGTCTGTCCCGACAGCCTGCCGGCTGCCAACCCCGCCACGATGTCGGGATTCTCGACGAGCTCCAGCGTCAGACGATCGCCCTGGGCTTCCTTCGTGAGCTTCGCCTTCGCCACCTCGGCGGGCCGATAGTCGGCAACCGCCGCCGCCATCACGACGACATCAGCAACGGATGCCGCCTCCGTCACGGCATCCTGCATCTCCAGCGCCGTCCCCACCGACACGACCTTCACGCCATCGCCCACCCCACCGAGCACCTCACCGTCGATGTGCGCGGCGACCAGCGTCACCTCCGCACCCCGGTCAGCTGCAGCGACCGCGAGCGCAACCCCCTGCCGCCCACTCGAGCGGTTCCCGAGGAACCGCACCGGATCCAGCGGCTCCCGCGTCCCACCCGCCGACACGACAACCCTCAGCCCGGCAAGATCCCGCGCCCGCCCGCCCTCGGCACCCGAAACCACGGCGAGCGCAGCATCCGCAATCTCATCCGGCTCACTCATCCGCCCCGGCCCCGAATCGCCACCGGTCAACGGCCCATCAGCCGGCCCGACCACGTGCACGCCACGAGACCGCAGCACCCGCATGTTCTCTTGCGTCGCCGAATGCCGCCACATCTCCGTGTGCATCGCAGGCGCCACAACGACCGGCGCGGTCGTCGCGAGCAGCGTCGTCCCCAGCAGATCGTCGGCGAGCCCGGCAGCCATCTTCGCCAGCGTGTTCGCGGTGGCCGGCGCGACGATCACGAGATCGGCCCGCTGCCCGAGCGACACGTGCCGCACCGTCGCGACATCCTCATGCACCGATGTCGTGACGGGATTGCGACTGATTGCCTCCCACGTCGGCTGCCCGACGAACCGCAGCGCGTCCTCGGTCGGCACGACGTGCACCTCATGGCCCTCGCCGATCAGGCGCCTGACCAGATGTACCGTCTTGTATGCGGCGATTCCGCCCGTGACCCCGACGACAACGAACACGCGGCCAGTCTTCCACGACTTGAGCAGGAACCCCCATGTGCACTGTGATCATCGATGTCCCGACCGACCCGGGCACACCCGTGCGCCTCCTCGCGATCCGCGACGAAGACCCCACCCGCCCGTGGAACCCGCTCGGACACTGGTGGCCGCAGCACCCGTCGATCCTCGGCGTGCAAGACGTCCGCGCCGGCGGCGCGTGGCTGGCAGCGGATGCCGACACCCACCGCCTGGCCGTCCTCCTCAACCGCGCCGGCGGCGACGACCTGCCCGACTCCGCCGTCGTCTCGCGAGGAACCCTCCCCCTCGACTCGGTCCTCGGCACCTCACCCGGCGAGCACCCCGCAATGCGCGGCTTCAACCTGCTCGAGGTCGACGCCACCTCCGCACACGTCATCTCGTGGGACGGCGCCAACCGCCGCGAGACACAGATCGAAGCCGGCATCCACATGATCGCCCACGACGACGTCGACGACCCGGCCACCGCCCGCATCTCGCACTGGCTCGAACACTTCCGCCTCGCCGAGCCCGAATCGGGCGAGCGCTGGTATCGGCCCTGGCTAGAGGTGCTCGAACGCAGCACCGACCTCGGCCCCGTCGATGAACGAGCGATCATTCGCGACAACCGCCCCCTCGGCTATCCCACCCTGTCGCTCCTCGTCTGCGCAGCATCCGTGGGACTGGACGGGATCGACGTGAGCTACGCCGAACTTCCCGCACCCGGCGAGTGGGGCCACCTCGACCTGCACGCTCCGCGGAGCTAGAGCCCCCAACCCGGGGGATAGCCCCCTGACGCGGCGTCCGGCACCGACCTAGAGTGGGGCACGGAACTCGCGAACGGGAGGACACCCATGTCGACACCAGAGCAGCCGTCAGCCGGCTGGTACCCCGACCCGTCTACCCCCGGCATCCTGCGCTTTTGGGACGGCACCGCCTGGACAGCGCACACCTCAGCACCCAACCCCGTGGCGCAACCAGCGGCAGCTCCCGCCGCCGCACCCGAACCACGCAAGAGCCCCGGCGTCGACACGAACACCGTCTGGATCTGGCTCATCGTGCTGCTGCCGCTGGTCTCGACGCTGGCCGCTCTCCTCGTGCCGTGGCGCTCGATGTTCACGATGCACGGCTGGATGGCGATCAACTCCTACTCGCAACCCGGGACCCCGCCCCAGATCCACAACTTCATGCAGCCGTTCGACATCTTCTTCTCGCCGTGGTGGTGGGGGATCATGCTCCTCGGCTGGGCGGTCTACGGCTTCAGCGTCTGGTTCGCGTACCTCGACCACCGCGAACTCCGTAACCGCGGCATCGACCGCCCGTTCCCCTGGCCATGGATGTTCCTCTCGCTCGTCTACCCCATCGGACGCATCGTCGTCACGATCCGCCGCACCGGCACCGGCTGGGGACCCCTGTGGGGCCTCATCGCCACCCAGGTCGTCGGCATCATCGTCGCGGTCGTCATCTCGGCCCAGATCACCCTCGCAACCTTCCAGTTCCTCAGCACGATCGCCCGCTACGGCGGCTACTCGGGCTGAGGCACCTCTCTCTCGCAAACCCACGGTGTCGCGCCGGTGAACGACCGGCGTGTGCAAGGCTGGGTGAGTGCGCTCCACGGGTGAGCCACGACCGTGGCATGAGAGTTACCGCACACGACTGCTGATCAGTGACGCCGTCGTTCTGGTGTGGGTCGTTTACGGTACCCAGATCGTGTGGTTCGGCACCGGAAACGCCCAGCTCTCACTCCTGCGAGACCTGCGCTTCACCGCCGTGTCGTACTGGTTGACCTCCGCGATCCTCGTCGCCCTGTGGCTGCTCGCCCTGAGCCTGGCCGACACCCGAACGCCCGGCGTCGTCGGCACCGGCATGACCGAATACGTCCGCGTCATCGACTCATCCCTGGTCCTGTTCGGAGTCATCGCGATCGTCGCATTCCTCTTCCGCGTCGACATCGCCCGCGGCTACCTGCTCATCAGCCTGCCCGCCGGCATCCTGCTGCTCCTGCTCGTCAGATGGCTGTGGCGCCAGTGGCTCGTCGCCAAACGACGCGTCGGAAAGTGCGCCTCCGGCGTCATCCTCATCGGATCGCCGGCGTCAGTCGCCCAGGTCGGCCACGAACTGCAGCAGCGCCGCGACACCGGCTACCTCGTCGTCGGAGCCTGCCTCCCGCCCGACGACCACGAAGCGGGCATCCCGACGACGGATGCCGACATCCCCGTCCTCGGCACCTTCGACGACCTCACCCGCGTCCTCGCCGACACCGGCGCCGACACCGTGCTGGTCACCAGCAGCGACGCTCTCCCGCCCGAGAAGGTCAAGCAGATCTCGTGGAGCCTCGAAGCCGGCCGCCAGCACCTGCTGCTCGCACCCGGCATCGCCGACGTCGCAGGACCCCGCATCCACACCCGCCCCGTCTCGGGCCTGCCCCTCGTCCACGTCGAGACACCGCGGTTCTCGCCCGGCCAACGCTTCGGCAAGCGCATGGCCGACCTCATCATGTCGCTTGTCGCAGTCGTCGTGATCAGCCCACTTCTCGGCATCCTCGCCCTCGCCGTGAAGCTCTCGTCGCCGGGCCCCGTCTGCGTCCGCGAAACCCGCATCGGCTATCACGGCCGCCCGTTCACGATGCTCGCGTTCCGCACGGCTCGCGAGGACGACGACGGCACCGTGCCGACGGCCCTCGGCAGGTGGATGCACCGCCACACCCTCGACGACCTTCCGCAACTGTTCAACGTCATCGGCGGAACCATGTCGCTCGTCGGCCCCCGCCCACCCCTGCCGGGCGAAGTCGAGACCTACACCGACGCCTCACTGCGTCGGTTCCTGGTCAAACCAGGCATCACGGGCCTGTCGCAGATCAGTGGCCGCGAGAACCTCGCGTGGGAGGACGCCGTGCGCCTCGACCTCTCCTACGTCGAGAACTGGAGCCTCGCCGGCGACGTCGCGATCGTCATCAAGTCGGCCAAGGCAGCGCTCCTCAGCCGCGCAGCCCGCTAGAGCGCCGACTAGAGCTCAGTTCAGCAGCAGCGCGTACGTGATCCAGTACGCCGCGAGACCCAGTGCGACAAGACCGATGCCGGCCAGCACGATCCGCCCCACCGTCCACTTCTTCTCAGCTGGCTGATTCTGTGCAGGCTGCTCGCTCACGGTTCCTCCTCGACGGTCCACATGCCACGCGGGCGCGTGCGCCTGGCCGACGTTACCCACCGGACGTGGCACATTAATGCCATTGGCCATAACGCGCCTCAAGGAGGACCGATGACCGACAAGCGCGCTCTCGTCGTGCTCGCCGCTGCCCTCCACGACCCGGGCGCCGACCCGGCCACACTCGCGACCAGGCTGAGCCTCGACGAGGCGGACTTGCGAGAACAGCTCGCACTCCTCGAGCGCCGCGGACTCCTCAGAGTCACCGGCGACACCATCGCTCACCGACGACCCGACTTCACGGTAGCCACCGCCATCCAGCAGATCATCGACGACGGCGTGCGCGAACTCACGGATGCCGCAGCCGCCGCGCATGCCCTGGCTGCCAGCATCCCGGAGCTCCTCCAGGCCTGGAATGCCGGCGAGACGGCTGACGGGACCGGAACCTCGACATCGCCCACCACTGTTCAGGGCACCTGGGCGCTGGCCGACATGTGGCGCGCCCAGTCCTCACGCCGGGCGCCCCGATCAGCACAGCTGTGCATCCCCTCGACGCAGATCCTGCGCGACGCCGGCCTCGACTACGCCGAAACGCTCTGGGCCGCGCGCCCGATCGACGGCGAGAGCCGCATCCGCGTCATCCTCTCCGACGAAGACGCCCTCGACCCCATCAACCGATGGCACCTCGACAACGAACTGGCAGCAGGCACCTGGATCCGAACCCACCCGTCACCGCCCAGCTTCTTCTGGATCATCGACGACGACACCGTCACCCTCCCCTCCGTCTGGGGTGATCCCCATCCAACCCGCGTGCTCGCCACGAGCTCGCAAGAGGTCGTCTCTCTCGCATCCTGGGTCTTCGAGAAACTGTGGGGCGAGGCAACCGCTGTCGACCAAAGCGACGAGCCGTGGGCGCCGATGCTCGCCCTGATGAGCCGGGGCATGACCGTCGAGGCCGCCGCTCACACGCTGGGCCTGAGCCCTCGAACCGGCAGGCGCCGCGTGGACCAGGCGATGCGCCACTTCGGCGTGACCGGCCAGTTCGCGCTCGGCGCCGTCTGGGGCGCACAACAGGCAGGGCGCGGATGACCGCCCGGGTCGCCCTAGCCGAGGAGGCAGCCGCACCACAAGCCCTGCGCCACCCCGCCTCCATTCGCTAGGGTCGGTCGGGACCGCCGACCTGGGAGGCCCCGTGACCGAAACACGACGTGACAGTTTCGCCGGCGCAATGCGCGAAGCGCAGCGACCGACCGGGCCGCTTGTCGGCTCGATCGTCGCGGTGGTGCTGTTCGCGTCGGTCATGGCCACCAGCATCCTGCTCGCCCTCATCCCCGGCATCACAGCCCTCGGCCTCACCAACATCAGCAGCCTGGCCTTTCTGTCGGTCTGGATCCTGCTGTGGGTCTGGCTGCGATTCAAGGAACGGCGGGCATTCGCGAGTATCGGCTTCCGTTCCCCCTCCCGCGCCCCGCTGCAGATCGCGCGAGGAGCCGCGATCGCACTCGGCGCGATGTCCCTCGCCGTTGCCGTGGCAGTCCTCACCGGCAACATGGAGTTCCTCCAGACTCCCGACGGCAGCTACGCCGCCTGGACCGCACTCGGATGGGTGATCTTCGCGTTAGTCGGGTTCTCGATCCAGAGCGGCGCCGAAGAGCTCATCTCCCGCGGGTACCTCATCCAGTCCTGGATGCCGCGCTTCGGCATCCTCGCCGCGATGATCGCCCAGACCGTCTTCTTCACGCTCGCGCACTCCCTCAACACGGGGATGAACATCCTCTCGGTCCTCTCGCTCATTCTCGTCTCCCTGCTGCTCGGGTTCTGGGCGCTCAGCGAAGGCGGCCTCTGGGGGGTCATCGCGTTCCACGCCGTGTGGAACTGGGCACAGAACAGCCTCTTCGGCATCCCGGTGTCGGGCATCCCCGCAGAGAACTCGCTCTTGGCGGTCGTCGAGACGACGGATGCCAACCCCCTCGTCTCGGGCGGCCTGTTCGGCCTGGAGGCCAGCCTCACCACGGTCGTGATGCTCGCGATCATGGCCGCTGCCACCATCGCGTACTGGGCTCGCGGTCGTAACAGTCGCACCGCCTAACCCGGCGAAACGACGTCGTCCGACGTAGCTTTCACGTCCGGAATCGTCCGGAAACGACGCAAAAGCCGGGGATCTCTCGTGCGCTAGATGAGAGTTCGCACAGTTTGTCGTGCCGCACTACGCGGATCGCAGACAATAGTGGTCAACCCGAGAGCGTGCAACATGGCTCACCCTGACTCAGCACCAGGTTCGAACATGGACAGTAATTCACTCATCACCCTCATGATCGGCTTCGGCGTCGTTGCCGTGCTGGGACTCGTCGTGGGCTGGGCGATGTGGGAGAGCAACAAAGCAGAAGCGACCTCCGATCGTCATGAGCCCGCACAGCGCATGCCGCGGTACCCCGACATGAGCACCCCCGCTGTCACGACGGGCACGGTCCGCACCGTAACCGCGCCGCGAAACACTGTCGGCACGCCGATGTCGCATCCCTACACGGCACCCACCGCGGCGTACCAGCAGCAGCCGCAGGCACCTCAGTTCACTGCTCCCCCGGTTACCGCGCCCCCTGTCACCGCGCCGCCTGCCACCGCGCCACAGGCACCGCGGGTCGACGAGGGCACCATCGAGTACGTCTTCGCCCCCAACCCGTCAGCGCAACCGGTCACCGTGGCAAGCGCCGCCTTCGGCCCCGCTCCGACCGCGCTCGCGCCCACGCCGGCTCCGGAGCAGCAACCTCCCTCCCCTCCCGTGGATGAGCCCATCCCGGCAGCATCCCTGAGCCCGGAGGCCGCACCGACCCCCGACCCGCCGCAACAGGCGGCGGGCGTCCCCCAGCAGCCCTACGTCGCGCCGCCGCGCGCGCCGCAGAAGTCGGTCTTCCGTCTCGGCCGCGTGCTCTGGGTCGACGACGATCCCGACAGCCACGTCCCCGACGTCGTCGCCCTGCACCGCATGGGCCTCACCGTCACCGTCGCGCGGCACTGCGAAGCTGCGCTGGCATACCTCGCAGCAGAGAAGTACCTCCTAGTCGTCACCGACTGCGGCCGCGAGGGCGACGTGATGACCGCCGCGGACTTCATCCGCACGGTACGCCGCAACTATCCGGGGGTCCCGACGATTGCGTACGCCCCCGGCACCATCGTGACCGGACCCGGTGCACCCGAGCTGCCTCACGACCAGGTGGTCACCACCCCGGGAGAGCTTCCGAGCGTGGTCGGTAGGCTGCTCGGCCGCTGACCCACCTGCCCGCGCGGCGGATTATGGCATCCGGGACGCGCAGTTGACAATCCCCCGGCACGAAGTCGCGAACCGTGCCATTCTCATCGTGGCAAGACCGCGCGCTGAGTGTTTCGGGTCACTCATCCGCCGCGAAGGTACGCGTCTCGCGTACAGCCCCCGGCTCGACAGCCCCCCAGATCGAGCCGGGGGCTTTGCCGTTAGCGGACCGCTGCAGTGACCGTCGTCAGGTGGTCAAGCACCTGGGTGCTGACCGACCCGAGCAGGAACCGGGCCAGCCCGGTACGCCCGTGCGTCCCGACGACGGCAAGACGGGCGGATGCCGCCACTTCCGTGATCACGGCAGCGGGGTCCCCCTCGTCGACGTGCACGACGATCTCGAGGTTCGGGTGGTCCTTTCGCACCTCATCGGCCATCGACTGCGCGAACGCCTCGGTTGTGCCCTGCAGATCAGTGAGGTACATGTCGGGGTACGGGGCGATATCGCCGGTGTAGACGACAGGCATCCACGTCGACACGACGGTCAGCGGCTCGGCGAATCGTGCGGCCTCGGCGGCGGCGAACGCGAGAGCAGCGTGCGAAACCTCCGAACCATCGACGCCGACAACCACTCCCGTGCGTCCGGTCGTGTCGATGTCGGGCACGACGACGACGGGGCAGTGCGCTCCCGCCACGATTCGCGTCCCGTGCGGCCCGCGGTGCTTTTCGGTGCCGCCGGTGTGATCACTGCCGATCACGAGGAGCCCGGCATCCGCTGACGCCTCGACGAGCTCCTTCGTCGGGTTTCCGTGTGTCACGCGAACCGCAACATCGATGCCCCGGGCAGACAGGCTCGCCGCCTCGTTACGAAGAAAGGCCTCTTCGTAGTCCACGGCGCGCTGCACGACCTCCTGTTCACCGACAGCACCCACGGCGCCGCCGATCACCGAGAACAGTTCCAGGCGAGCACCGGTGCTCACCGCGCGCGCGACCGCCCACTCGATGGCGCGCCGCGAGCCAGGCTTGCTCGTCGCACCCACAACGATCGTCGCGGAAGTTCCGGGGGAGGATGGCTCGCCGTTCGCAGCATTCTCGGTCATGCCCTCACCCTATTCATGCGAGCTGTCCCTCGTCCACGCGAGTTGTCCCTCATCCAGGCGAGTTGTCCTTCATCCAGGCGAGTTGTCCTTCCCACGCCCGAGTTGTCCCCGCGCACCGCACGACCGACCGGGCATACTGACCTCATGCAGATCGACACCGGCTTCGTGACGCTCGTCCTCGGCTTCGTCGGGGTGATCATCGTGATGGCTCTCGTGGGCGTCATCCTCTGGATCCGCCGCACCTCCACCGTCCGCGTCCCGGCCCAGCGACTCTCGACAATCGAGATCACCCTCGCACCCGAAGACCGTGAGGCGGTCGCCACGCAGCTGCGCGAAGCACACACAGCACGCGGCGGTCAGGGCCTCGGCGTCACACCGAAACTCCCCGAGCGAGTGCACCCGGGACGCGTGCTGTGGGTCGACGACGACCCCGACACGAGCATGTCCGAGACCATCGCCCTGCAAAAGCTCGGCACCACAGTGACCAAGACGAACCACGCGGATGCCGCGCTGGCCTACCTGTCCGCGGACACCTACACGGCGCTGGTGTTCGGCATCGTTCCCGACAGCGACCTGGACGCGATCGAGGCATTCGTCTCGCGTGCCCGCACGAGCCAACCGGGCATCGTCACGCTGGGGTACGCCGCCCCGGGCGTCGTGACGGATGCCGGGGACTTCACCCTCGTTCGGGATCCGAGCGAACTCGTCGCCGCCGTCATCGCCCCGCTCACCGTTTCCTGATCCGGCGGGTCTCACGCCGACTCAGGCCAGCAGCGTCGCAAGCGCGTCGCGGCGGTGGCCGATCGCCGCATCCATCGCCGCGAACTCGTCCTCGGCAAGTCCCACCCGCTTCGCGACATCCGGCCACGAACCCACCGCGGCGAGAACCTGAGCAAGGGACCGCTTCCACGACGACGTCTTGATTCCGAGCTCCCCGGCGAGCGCGATGAGAGCCGCCGGCGCGGCATCCGGGTCGACCACACCGACGATCGCCGTCGAACGCGGGCGCTCTTGCACCGGATCGGGTTCGACATCGAACACCGGACACAGCCGCCACGCTGCCTCGCGCCGCAGAAATCCCAGGTTACGAAGATGATCGTCGGTGCAGTGCACGGCCACCGCGAACGCCACGCGTCGCCACAGATCCCGCAGCTGGGCACGCATCACATCGCGGGGCGCGTCCATGCCACGGATGACTCGAGCGACATCCAGATAGTCCCGGCCGTCTTCGGTCGCGGTCCGCGCCGACCAGTAGGGGATCCGCAACTCCCCCGCATTCCCGGGCTCCGCTGCCGCAGCGTCCGCCTTCCCGACGCGATCGAATCGATCGACCAGCAGCACTGCGTGCTTTCCGATCTCGATCGTGCGCACCCGCGAGGTCGCAAGCCCGGCGGCATGAGCGAGGTGCAGCGAGACCGCTTCCCATCGGATCGCGTCGTGTTCGTCATCCGGTGCCGGAAACTTCGCGAGCAGCGCCCGCCCCTTCCGCCGCACGAGGGCCTTGGGCCTGGCACCTCCCAGCACCGCCGTGCCGGCATCCAGAAGCTCGGCGATCGCCTGCTCGCTCGAGGAGACACCTGCTCGCGTCCGATCGGCCGCCGCCCGCAGGTCGCGCAGGTCGAGCACGACCGGAACCTGCGCAGCACGGTCGGCGACGTATGCTTCCTCGCCCGCCGTCGGAAGCTCGCGGAACCGGAACCCGCCAGTGCGCGCTTCATCCGACACACCCAACAGGGCATGGACCTCCGAGAGAAGGGACACACCCTCGGCGCGCAGCTGCCGGCGGATCAGCTTCTGCCCCCACGAATCGGCGCTGGAATCCACGAACGCTCCGGGCATCGACCCGAGCGCCTGAGGGCCCGGCTCCAACGGGAGTTCCGGAGATACCGCGTAGGCATCCGGTCGCGCGAGGTAGGCGGCGTCATACGCGAACGTGACGCGCACCGCCTTTTCGGCGAGCGTCACGACATCCATCCAGCCGACGGGACCAGGCGCGAAATCCGGGGTCGCCGCCGCGTCCACCCAGACACGCTGGGTCGTCGCGTTCACCGTCACCATGGGAACCTCGTCCCTCCATCGCCCAGCTCACCACCCTAGGGGGCGCATGTTACGGCCCGTCATGCGGTTGCCTCTCATCGTGCACTCGGTTACGGACCAATAGGCTTCCCTGAGGACAGGAGGGCGCGCGACCCATGCATGACGACGCAGCGACACCCGAGGGCACGACGCCCGAGGGACCCAGCGATGACGAGATCGCTGCCACGCGCCGGGCCGTGGATGCCGAAAGGTCTCGCCGCGCGACCTCGCGCAGGCGTCACCGCCGCGAACGCACTGCCGGCATCGTCGCGGCATCCGTCTTCGGCGGCATCCTGATTCTCGGCGTGGCGGGGGCTGCCTGGATCGGCATCCGAGGCGCGCTCGCCTACGGCCACGTCGCTGACGCCCAGCGCGCAGCCTCGAGTCTTGGAGACTCCCTCACCGACCCTGCCGCGGCAGCCGAGATCGTACCGGCCCTGACCGCCGACACTTCGGCGGCCCGCTCGCTCACCTCCGACCCGGTGTGGGGCGCCGCCGAGCACCTGCCGTGGATCGGACCGCAACTGGCCGCCACGGCGACAGTCATCGCATCCGTCGACGATGTCGCCACCACCGCCCTCGAACCGCTCGCGCAAGCGGCGTCGAGCTTCTCGCTCGACACGCTGCGGCCCGCGGGCGGGGCGTTCGACGTCGCCGCCATCGCGAGCCTCTCGGACGTCGCGACCACGGCGACCGACAGCCTGCGGCAGGCGTCGGCATCGGTCAACGCGATCGATACGACGGAACTCCTGGCTCCCCTCGCAGCCCCTGTCACCGAGGTGCGCGACCTCTTGACGAGCGGTCTCACCGCGGCTGACGCGCTGCGCCGCACCTCCCAGCTCCTCCCCCTCGCTCTCGGCGCGGAGGGCCCCCGCAACTACCTCGTCATGTTCCAGAACAACGCGGAGTGGCGGTCGCTCGGCGGCATCGTCGGAGCAATGGCGATGATCCACACGGATGGCGGCCGCATGGACCTGACCGGACAGGGCTCCTCGTCCGACTTCACGCGATACGCCGACCCCGTGCTTCCCCTGTCGGACGAGATCCTCGGCATCTTCGTTGACAAGCCCGGCGTCTACATCCAGAACGTGACCCAGATCCCCGATTACACGATCGACGGCCCTTTGGCCCGCGAAATGTGGCTCCGAGAGACGGGCGTGGCTGTCGACGGCGTCTTCGCCCTGGACCCCGTCACCCTCTCGTACCTGCTTGAGGCCACCGGCCCCATCACACTCCCGACCGGCGAACAGCTCACGAGCGAGAACGCCGTGCCGCTGCTACTCAACGAGGTGTACCAGCGGTACCCCGACCCCCGCGACCAGGACGCGTTCTTCGCCGCCACAGCCGCCGTCGTCTTCGAAACGATCGCCGACGGCGCAGCAGAGCCGGCGGGGCTCATCCAGGCGCTCGCCCGCGCCGGCAGCGAACGCCGACTGTTGATGTGGAGCGCCGACCCGGCCGAGCAGGCGATCCTCGACGGCGCAACCATCCAGGGCGGCCTGCCCGTCACCGACGACACCCGCACACAGTTCGGCGTGTACTTGAACGACGGCACGGGCTCCAAGATGGACTACTACACCGAGGCCACGGCGTCAGTCGGCTGGTGCGCAGCGAGCACCGCCTTCACGCAGAACCTCCGTCCCGGTGAATACCTCCGAGAAAACCCCCTCGCCACGGTGTCGGTCACCCTCCACAGCACGGCTCCCGCGGATGCCGCGACCAGCCTCCCCGAATACATCACCGGCGGCGGAAACTTCGGCGTACCTGCCGGGATCACGAGAACCATCGCCTACCTGTACCTTCCGACCGGATCCGAGGTCATCTCGAGCGTCGCCGGTGACGAGGGAGCAGCGACAGTGTTCGGAACCGGCACCCACGACGGTCGCGACGTGCTGATCTGGGAGACCAACCTCAACCCGGGCGAAACCGCTACCGCGACCATCCAGGTCCGCACCCCGCCGACCCCGACACTCGAAGCCCTCATGACACCGACGATCGGTGGAACGGGCCTCGTGGCTGGGGGAGCATGCCCGCTCACGGGCTCGGCAGACGAGGGATAACCCTCCTGTAACACGCACGTCACTCGCGATCGGCTCGATCTGGCTAGGATCGGGCATCATGAGCAGCCCCTACGAACCGCGAGGCCCCCGCAAGTCCCGCAATTGGCTGCTCTACTTCGGTGTGGCGCTCCTGGCCTCGGGAGTGGGCGTGCTCGTCTACGCCGCCTTCATGCACTACGCGGCAGCGATCCGCTGAGCACGCGCCCGGCGTGAGCCGCGCGCCACGTCAGGCGCCTGTGTCAGGCGACGCCGCTCGCGGCATCCGTCGACGCTGCACCCGAACCGGGGGTCGGCTCGGCCGTCACCAGGATCGGCAGGTGGTCGCTGAGCCCCTGCGGCAGCGTCCGCACGGTATCGATCGTGAAACCAACGGATGTCGCGAAGTCGTAGTGTCCGCGAAAGAACCGATACCGCGTATACGTGCGGGAGTCGCTGAGATTCAGCTCGTACCCCTGGTCGCGGACGTGCTGCCCGAGGCGCTCCTTGAAGACGGGGTAGTTGTAGTCGCCGACCATGAGCTTCGGCAGGCCCTCCCCCAACAGGTCGAGCTCGGTCAGAGCCGTGCGGATCTGATGCCGACGCAACGAGTTCAGGGCCGTCAGCGGCGCCGCATGGAAGGACGCGATGACGATGTCGTTGCCGGTGTCGATGTCGTGCAGACGAACCCCCAGCATCCGTTCCTCGGCGGGCTTGAGAACCCGATCGTGCAGCGACTTCTTCAGCGCGATCGCTCGCACATCGACGGCGCGATACGTGTTCTGGCGGTAGTAGACGGCAAGACCCAGGCGATTGCGCTGGGTCGAGTCGGCGAGCACGAGCCCACCGATGTCATCGGGGATGTCGGTCGTGTCGGCCTCCTGCAGGCACAGCAGATCGGCACCGTGGCGCTCGACGAGCTCTCGCAGCTCGGTTGCCGCACGGTGCTTGCGCAGGTTGTACGAGATGACCTTCATGCCACTCCCCACGATAGAGGGGCACGGATGCCGACCGCGTGCGCTCCGCTGGACATATCCCCAGCGTTTGCGATCTCTTCACCGCAGGAGGGGGTTCACGGGGATCCTCCGAAGCCCTCCGCTAGAGTTTGGTCGTGCCCTCCCGACGCGCCCACGTGGTGCAAGAACAGCCCGAGTCCGCCGCGGCGCGCCCGGAATCACAGCCGAAGATCCTGCCCGGGTGGGCTATCGCGACGATCGTGTCGGTCGGCGTCGTTCTCGTGGCAGCCATCGCCGCCACCGTCTGGATGTTCCTGAATCACTGGGTGCGTGATTTGACCGCTACCGCTCCGGCAGTCGGGACGACGATCATCGCCCCGGAGGAGTCGAAAGCCGCCCTCGCACTGCCGGGCCTCGCCGAGGGGACCGACGAGTTCGCCGCTACCGACTACCTGGCAGCCCAGCCCACCGCCTACTGGTTGACCCCCGAGATCGATCCGGTGAGTGAGATCGGCGCGCGGATGACGAATCTCCTGAGCGAGGCCCGCACGCAGGGCAAGGCGCTGGCGATCGTGGTCTACGGGCTTCCCGAGCGCGACTGCAGCGCCGGCCTCTCCGCGGGCGGACTGGACGATGCAGCCTACGCCGAGTGGACGCAGATCATCGGCGAGGCCCTGCACTCGGCCCCCGACATCCAGAAAACCGTCGTCCTCGAACCCGACAGCCTGGCCCTCGCCCCCGAGTGCGGAAACACCGCCGAGCGCACGGAGCAGCTGCGGAATGCGATCACCCGACTCGCCTCGACGAACACCTGGATCTATGTGGACGGCGGTCACTCGACCTGGCTGCCGGCCTCGCAGATGGCCGAGCTCATCAACGGCATCGGCATGAACGATGTCATCCGCGGCTTCGCGACGAACGTCTCGAACTACAACGACACGGCGATCGAGTTCGACTACGCCCACCAGCTCTCGGGCCTGACCGGCGGCCTTCACGCGATCGTTGACACGTCTCGCAACGGCGCCGGCTCCAACGGCGAGTGGTGCAACCCCCCGGGCAGGCTCATCGGCGCTCCCGGCGGCACCTACGGCGACGACGTCGTCGACACGAACCTCTGGATCAAGCCGCCAGGCGAAAGCGACGGCACCTGCAACGGCGGACCGGTAGCCGGCGCATGGTGGCCCCAGTCCGCGGTGGAGCTGACCCGCAACGTCACGCTCCCCTGAGGACGGCGCTCGGCACGCAGGCCACCGTGGCACGCCGAAGGATGACCGCGCCCCCGGTCTGCCCGCCTGTGTACGATCAAGAGGGTCGGCCGCGCATGCCTGGGATTACGCGGCTCGGATACTCGACCCAGCCCGACGCGAAAGAGACAATCGAGCATGAGCACTGACGCGGGGGTGAGCAAGACCGCCGTCATCGTCGAGGATGATCCGCAGATCCGGCATATCCTCGCCGAAACACTCGAGGCGGCCGGGTTCTCGACGGTCTCGGTGGGCAATGGCATCGACGGTGTCCGTGCCGTCCTCTCCTACCAGCCACTGATCACGACCCTCGATGTGAACATGCCCGGTATCGACGGGTTCGAGGCAGCCCGCCGCATCCGCGCCCAGAGCGACACCTACATCATCATGCTCACGGGCCTCGAAGACGAGGCTGACGTCGTCCTGGGTTTAGGAGCCGGCGCCGACGAGTACATCGTCAAGCCGTTCCGCCCGCGGGAACTGCGGGCACGGATCGAAGCGCTGTTGCGCCGCCCGCGCCAGACACCGACTGCAGCCCAGCCGCCCGCGCAGGCACCCTCGGGGCCCTCGTTCCCGGGCGCGCGACCCGCCATCGTTACCCAGCCCGCTGCGCCCAGCGCCGTGCCGCCGGCAGCGCAGCAACCGTTCGCCACTATCGATGCGACCGGAGCCGTCACGCCCGGCGACCCCGCCCAGGCCCCGGGCCAGCATCCGGCACAGGCTCCCTACCCGGCAGGGCAACAGCCGACCCAGGCCCCACCCCAGCCCGGCTACCCCGCTCAGCACCCCGGTTATCCGCAGCCCGGAGGCGCACAGCCGTACTATCCGCCGACGCCGCAGGCTCCGGTCGACCCGCCGGGAGCCGGCGGCAACCAGCAGCCTCCCGGATCTCAGTTGGTGGCACGCACACCACCGAACGCCCCGGTCCCAGGTCCCGGTGGTCACCACCTCGGACCCCACACTCTGGTCCACCGTGACCTCGTGCTTGACCCGGACTCGCGGATCGTGCTGGTCGGCAACCGTGAGGTCGAACTCACACGCACGGAGTTCGAGCTGCTGGCGACGCTCATGGAATCCAAGCGCCGGGTGCGAAGCAAGGCCGACCTGACGCTCGTGCTGCGCGGCGAGTCATACGTGACGTCGTACTTCGTCGGGGATGCCGACAAGCGCGCCATCGAAGCGCACATGACGAATCTGCGCCGAAAGCTCGGCGACGATCCGAACAACCCGCGCTACGTCGAGACCGTGCGCGGCGTCGGCTACCGGATGACAGCCGAGAACGTCGCGCCGCCGCCGGGCCAGTAACCCGGCCCGGGCTGGCGCGCGAGCCCGTCAGACCTTGTAGCCGTACTGGCGGCGGAAGAGCTTGAACGCCATGAGCAGGGTCTGGATGACGGTGACCACACCGACGATCGGCCAGCCGACCCACAGGATCGACGACTGCACCACGGGGTCAAGTAGCGACCAGATGAAGGCCATCGCGATCGCCGTGATCACGAGCAGAATCATGGGCACCCAGTGCCCGAGCGACACACCGCCACCACGCTCGGCCTTCGCCTGAGCAGCCCAGTTGTCGACCTTCTTGCGCGAGAGGAACGACGACCACGACCGCAGGAAGTGGCCGATCCGGATCCACATGAAGATCTCCGCCGGAAACACGAGTGCCGAGAACAGGATGTCTCGCTGGTTCACGTACTTCATCGTCAGCGCCACGCGCAGGTTCAGCAGCGTCGCCACCAGCGGCGGAATGAGCCACCAGGGCGAGAAGACGAACGCGTTGATCGAAAGCGATGCTGCCAGGAGCGTCAAGAACGCAACACGCACGAACAGGTTCGTGAGCATGCCGAAGTTCTCGAACCACCGGAGGCGCAGGTTCGGGTGGAAGGGCTGCCCCTTGGTGTCGCCGCGCTGGCCGGGCCACATGAGCTCGATCGCGCCGTAGGTCCACTTCACCTGCTGCGCGTCGTACCCCTTGAGGGTCGTCATGCCGCCCACGCTCGCCCGTGCGTACGGGCTGATCTTGGTGAGGTAGCCGGCGCTCTTGATCTGCAGCGACAGCAGGGAGTCCTCCACCTCGCTGTCTTTCACCCATGGCGTGCTCTGGTGGTTGGCGCGCATCACATCGCGCAGTGCCGCCGTCGAGAAAATCGAGAACTGGCCGCCGAGCACTGCCATGTTGCGTCCGCGCAGCAGATTCTGCAGGTTGAACGCCGCGAACTGCGTGCGCTGACCGGCGATCAAGAACTTGCCGATCAGGCCTTTGATGGGGCGGTCATCGATCGTGTAGATCGCCGAGATCCCACCGATCCGCGAGTCACCGACGGCCTCGGTCTCGAGGTACTCCACTGCCCGTTCGTCAGCGATGGTGTCGCCGTCGACACCGAGCAGGTAGTCGTAGCCCTCGACAAGGGCGTAGCCGTAGTTCAGCGCACCGACCTTCTTGTCGGGGTTCTTGCCGATGTCGTGGATGAACACCTCGGTGAACTGCTCGCCGAGGTCGGTCACCACCTGGTGCGGGCCGGCGTACTGCGAAGCGATAGCAACTGTGGCGTCAGTGGTGTTGTTGACGACGACGTGGATGACGTCGGGCACGCGCGTCTGGTGCAGCAGACCCTCGAGCACCCCCGCGATCGACTCTTCCTCGTTGTAGCAGGGGATGACGCATCCGATGGTGGACCGGTGCACCGAGATGCGCTCCAGCACCGACTCGAACTCGTCAGTGAACTCCGCGTGCGAGGTCTCGACCTGCGCGTTCGGGAACCGGGGGTCGCCGTACGAGGGCTGAGCGTATGGCTGCTGGCCGTATGCCGGATCGGCGTACTGCGGCCCCGGGTACTGCTGACCCGCGTAAGCCGTACCGGGATACTGCCCGATCGCGGGCTGATTCTGCTGCGGGTACGGAGGAACGTACGGGGCTTCCCAGTGGGACATCAGCACGCTCCTTCCCTCAATCCGCGCGCCAACCGAAGTGCTGTTACCACACTGCTACACTCGGCTCAAGCATCCGGTCTGTTGTCGAAGAGCATCACCTCAGGTTTTCCTCAAGAAAGCCTCCGGTGAATACCCGAGGCCCCGAGAAACAGAAGCGCAGAATGAGTGTACTGGAGTTGTCTGCCGTCCTGGCGATCGCTTTCGTGATCGCCGCACCGGCCCTCATCCAGTTGCCCGGCAAGCCTCTCCCCAATGGTGGGCGCGCTGCCCGTCGGTACTTTCTGCGCTTCGCTGCCGCCGCAGCCCTGAGCGGAGTCGTCGCCGGCATCACATCCGCACTGGTGCCGGATCAGCCGATGCCGATCATCATCGGGGCGGCGAACGCGGCGCTCGTCGGCGGACCCGCCTACTTCTGGGCGGGGATGCGACAACTGCGAGACACCTCGATCACCCCCGGCTGGGTGGTGTCGGTGGCGGTCGCGGCCACCTTCATCGCGAGCGCGACAGTGACCGCCGTCATCGGGGGCCCGACCGACGGCTTCGTGTTGCGGCTGATCCTGGTGGCCGTCGGATGCGGAGGGGTCGCGATCGAGGCTTTCCGCCCGCCGGCGCGCGACATCGCAGCCTTCCGACTGATCGGTGTCATCTTCGCCGTCTACGCCGTGTATTCGGCGATCCGCACGTTCATGTTCTTCGCCGTCGGCGAGGACTCCCCCGCGTTTCAAACGGTGTTCTCACCCCTGACGGCATCAGTTCTCAGCATCCTGCTCGTGGTAACCCTCTGCGTGGCGGTGTGGTGGAGCGACCGCGCGCTGGAGACTCGAGCACGGCAGATCGAGCACCTCATCAATGCGCTGCGCTCAGACATCGCCTCCCACGGCGCGGTGACCGTCTACGACGTCGAGGTCCCCGACCTCAGTCTCATCCGCGCCGCCTTCGGTGGCCCCGCAGCAACAGCCGTGGATCGCGCTGCGGCGATGTCTCTTCACGAGCTCCTTCCCGACGCCGCACATCGCGGCCGCGTCGGCCGCAATGTCGTCGCACTTCCCGGAGACCAGCGGATCGAGAACCTGGAGAGGGTCGTGAAGGCGGCAACCGCCCACGCCGTGCCGAACCTCGACTACCGCGAAGCGATCGAGATCCGCATAACGCGCTACACGCTGCATTCCGAGGCAGAACTCGCCGCGGTCTGGCCCGATGCCGCCCCGACCGCCACGAGTGATCTCAAGACCCGGCCGGCAGGCGGCGTCGTCAGCTGACTCGCTCCGGCTCCCGCTCAGCCCTGAGGCGCGGTGGTCGGCTCGTTGGACACGATGTTCAGCGTGCCCTGATCGTTGTAGATCGCGATCGGCAGGTACTGATAGATCGTCTGTTGCGCGAACGAGGCGTCGTCGTTGGCGGTGCCCTCGACGTAGATGCCGAACGAGAACTGCAGCGTGATGCCGTACGTATCGGCCGGAAGCATGAAGATCGTCGTCTCGGGTACGAGCAGACCACCCTGATAGCTGTTGAGCAGCAGGCCGCGGTCAGAGCGCAGCGTGTCCGGCGGCACCAGCGTGCGCGGGTCGGCGGCGAACTGGAACGGCTGCTGCACCATCCCCGAGGTCTGCGCGGTCTGCGACGTGATCGAAATCGACGAAATGTAGACGCGGCGCTTCTGCGTCAACACCGCCTTGTCATCGACGCGACGGTCATACGCGTTGATCGCGAACCCGAACACCTTCTCATTGTTCGGCGTCCACTCGCGGGTTCGCTTCGGGTCGGCAGCCCACACATCGAGAACGACTTCCAGATCGGACGCGACATCCGTCGTGAGCGAGACAGACCCGTCGTACGAGAACAGCGAGTCGAAGTCCATCGTCGCCGTCGTTGAGACCGGCTGGGGAACCGGCGTCGCCGTGGACGCGGCACCCGGAGGTCCGCCCTGGATGGAATTGAACGCTTCGGCGATCTGCTGGCATCCGGTCAAGGACGAGGCGCCCAAAGCCAGTGCGGCAGCACCGAGCACGACGCGGCGTACGACGCGCGACCGTTGCGGGGCGGTGGCCATGGTTTCTCCTTGAGCGGACCGACGAGCAGGGTGCCTCGAGGGTTGATTTTCCGCGGTTCTCTGAGGCTTATGGCGGGTTCCACAAGCCGGATGCGCTGGAAGTATACGATACGAACAAAGGCCTGAACTCAACGCTGTCTAAGGGGGAGCACAAGGTGAGCGCAAGAGACGCGCAATTCCGCGACGTCGACGGCGCGACAGTGCGAGTGAGGTCTATTTGGCTCACGCAGCTCTCCCTGGGCGTCTCGATCATCATCATCTCGGTCGTGTCGCTCGGTTACGAGCCGGAGCTGTTCACGTCGTGGCTCATGCTCACCGGTGTGGCGATCGTCATCCTGGCCACCGCCGTGACTCTCGTAACCCCCTGGGCGCGGATGCCCCGGTGGTTGCCGCTGGTCATCCCCTTCGCCGACATCGTCGCCGTCGGTTTTATGGCGGCATCCTCGATCCTGCCGCTCGGCTTCTTCTGGGTCTTCCCCATCATGTGGATCGGCCTGCACTTCTCGCGCTGGGCACTCGGTGCTGCTGTCGCAACCATCGCCGGTTCTCTTCTGATTGAGGCGGCGACCTCGGCCGAGCCCCCCGGCGCCGTGGAATTGTTCACTGTGCTCCTGGGCGTGACGTTCCTGGGGGTTACCGCGAGCATCACGATGCGCCAGACGCGCGCGTTCAAGCGCTTGCTCCTCGGCCAGACGCGGCGTCTCGAGACGACGCTCAACCGGGTCTCGAACGCCGAGCGCAGCACGATCGAGCTGATCAACGGCGTGGATGTCGGCATCCTCCGCTTCGCCCGTGACGGGTCTCTGCTCGCTGCCAACACCACCTACGACCGCCTCTACGGCACGAACCTCAACGACCCGAGTTCTCCCCCCACATCGGTCGAGTACGCGTCCCTGCAGGGGACGGCGATTCCGGCATCCGAGCGAACCTTCGCGCGTGCGCAGCGCGGCGAGATCTTCGAGGATGCCCGTGTCTGGCTCTTCGACGCCGAGGGCACCTGGCATGCCCTCTCCGTGACCACCATGCCGCTGACCTCGTCAGCCGACGACTCCGCGTCGACGATGCTCGTGGCCCACGACATCACCGCCGTCACCGAGGCCGAGCGCGAACGCGAACGTATCGCCGCGGTGGCCTCCCACGAGCTGCGGCACCCGCTCACCGTCATCATCGGCCACGCCGACCTCGCACTCGAAGAAGAGGACGAGCTGACTCCGAAGATTCGGGAGCACCTCGAGACCATCCTCTCGGCCAGCGAACGGATGCTGGGTATCGCCTCGACGATGCTGCAACGCTCACGCAGCGGGTTCACCCCCACCCAAGACCGCCGCTCCTTCGACCTCGTCCCGATGCTCGCCGCCGTCAGCGAAGCTTTCGCTGCGTCGGCGCGCGAACAGCGCGTGACGCTCGAAACCGATCTTCCCGCGCACCTGCGGATGGATGGCGACGTGTTCCGCCTCCGGCAGGTCCTCGACAACATCGTCAGCAACGCCGTCAAGTACACGCCGGCAGGCGGATCCGTGCGGGTCTCGGCGTCCCTGGATGGCGACACCGCCGTGATCGTGGTCACCGACACCGGTATCGGCATCGCGTCCGAGGACCTGGAGCACGTGTTCGACCCGCTGTTTCGCAGCACCCGCGCCCAGGAACAGGCACCCGGCACCGGTCTCGGGCTCGGTATCGCGCGCGAGATCGTGACCGCCCACGGCGGCACCCTCACGGTGACCAGCGAACTCGGTCACGGCACGACAGTGACTCTCCGCCTTCCCCGTTCCGTCACTCCGGAGTCGTGATGATCTTTTCCGCACCTGGTGAGTTGCCCTGGCCCGACCTCGACGGCGCGAACATCGGCATCGCCCACGCGACCATCGCGACCCTCGGCACGATCCTGTTCGTGGGGCTGGCCTTTCTCGCAAGGCCCCGCCGGTCCACCCTCCTGTGGTCGCTGACGTTCATGGGAATCATGGTGGCCTGCTACGGCTACCTCGCCGCGACCGCGGCCGAATCCGAGGAGTTGCGACGAGGGTCGATGGGTCTGTTGTTGGGTGCCCCGGCGCTGCTGTGGTCGGGACTGCGCGCCCACCGCAAAGTGCGCACCTACGCGTGGATCAGCGCTCTCGTCGCCGCCGCGTCGATCCTCGCGCTCCTCGCGCCGGGTGAGTCGGCCTGGTTCGGACTGGCCTACCGTGTCATGTTCTTCGTGTCCGGCATCTTCGGGGTGCTGTTCCTCCTCGAGTGGCGGCGCATCCCGGAACGGTCCGAGCGTCTGCTGTGGCCCATCGTCGTCGCCTCGGCGGGCTACGCGCTCGCTGGCGTCACGGTGCTCATCGGTGCCCTCTTCACCCCGCTTTCGACGGCTGAAGCTTTCGCCTCGACACGCATCTTCAACTCCATCGGGATGCTCGTCTACATGGTGTGCGCCCTCGTGTCGCTGGTGCCGTTGGTCACCCCGGGGTCGCGAGCGATCGAGTCGAGCGCGCCACAGGGCGACTGGGGTCGGTTCGTCGGGACGGCCCGCGAGCGTCTCGAACGTGCGGCAGCGCGGGATGCCGACACGTGGTCGCTCCTGCGCATCGAACTCGACGACGCCGAAGACCTGCAAGAGGCGGGAGGCCCGGCGATCTTCGGTCGGCTCCTTCGCGACATCCAGGCGCGCGTCACTGCCGTCTTCCCGACGGATGCCGACATCGCGATCGCCCCCGACAGCGCAGTCATCGTGCTGATCTCGCGTCCCGAGGCAGTCATCCGGGACCTCGTACGGGATGTGCTGAGGCGAATCGCCGTGCGTGACCCCGCGGCCCCCATCACCGTGACCACCTCAGCCAGCATCGGCTGGGCAAGCGTCGCGACGGCAGGATTCGACCTGGACGCTCTGCTTGCCACCACGGCCGAGGCCGCGGCTACGGCCCGGGCGCAGGGTGGCGACCGCTGGGAGCGCGTTACCGCCTGACCGGCCGCGCGAGAGCTACTGCTGCGCGAGAGCTACTGCTGCGCGATGGCTATCGTCAGCGTGTCGGATGCCGTCTGCTTCGCGTATTCGTTCGAGGTCGGGGTCGTCTGCACGAGGAAGTCGTACGTGAACTGGACTGTCACCGAGATCGCGTTCGACGGCACCGGACCGACGGTGAAGTTCTGTGAGTAGCTGTAGGGCGAGAGCACGAGATAACCGGGGTTGACGCTCGCAGCATCCACCTGCGGATCCAGGGGAGCAAGGTCTCCCGTGTCGCTCTGGGGCACCGCGACCATCGTCGCCCGCTGCAGGTAGACCTTTTGGCCGTCGTTGGGCTCAATCGTCGTGATCAGTGACAGGCTGATCGGCTTGAGCGCGTCGGCTGTCCACTTGTCCATCGACAGCGTCGACCAGTAGTCGACGGTTGCCTTCACGGCTCCGGCCTGGAGGTCTCGCTGCGTTGCGCCGCTGGACAGATCGTTCTTCACCGGCGGGGCGACGGTCTGCCGGGTGGAGGTCGGCGTCGGACTCGAGGTCTCGTAGCCCCAGTTGTTCCACGGAGCGGGGCCGCATCCGGCGAGCGCGATCGGCAGGACGACCAAACCGGCGATCACACCCGCCCTCGCGAGAGCTCTCGCCGAACGACCACGGATGCCGACGCTCGCGTCGCTGCGACCAACGGCCTTCATCTCCATCCCCCCTCGGGATCATGAATCACCCCCCGCGCGGGGGTGGGATCAGTCTACGCATCCGCGGCGTTGCGCCCCTCAGTCCGCGTCGAGGTCCCGTCGTGCGCGGGTCTGCGACGCCCGGTGCGCAAGCAGGTCATCGGCGGGGTATCCGACTTCGGTGAGGGTCAACCCGCGGGCGGCGAGCACCTTGACCTCGGGTACTCGAGCCAGCTCGTCGCGGATACGCACGAGGTCGTCAACGCCGAGTCGCCCCTGACCGACCGCGACGCACCCGCCCACCAGGGCGCGCACCATGCTGTGGCAGAACGCGTCAGCCCGAACCGTGGCAACCAGCACGCCGGATGCCTCGCGCACCCACCCGAAATCGAGCAGTGTGCGGATCGTCGTGGCCTCTTCCCGCGGCTTGCAGTACGCAGCGAAGTCGTGGAGTCCCCGCAGGGCGCCGGCTGCGGCATCCATCGCGGCGACATCGAGCTCACCGCGCACCACGGTGGTGCGGTGACGTTCCAACGGATCGTAGGGAACCGAATCGTCAGCAACGCGATACTCGTAGCGACGCCATACCGCCGAGAACCGCGCATCGAAGCCGTCCGGTGCGATCGAGGTGCGGGTCACCGCGGCATCGGCGTAGGCGCCGAGCACACCCCGGATGCGACGGGCGAGAGCTGCTACGCCGTCGTCATGCTCCGTGCGCCGGCGCGAAGAAGCGAGCCGTGCGGCCTGTCCGTCGTCGAGATCCAGGTGAGCGACCTGGCCGCTCGCGTGCACTCCGGCGTCAGTTCGACCCGCCACGACCAGCCGCGGATCTCCCCCCAGCACGCGAGAAATCGCACCCTCGATCGTTGCCTGCACCGTCCGTTGATGCGGCTGCCGCGCCCACCCGCGAAAGTGCGA
Source organism: Microbacterium schleiferi (assembly GCF_038150145.1). GTDB lineage: Bacteria > Actinomycetota > Actinomycetes > Actinomycetales > Microbacteriaceae > Microbacterium > Microbacterium schleiferi_B. The sequence goes on along the minus strand of NZ_JBBWSA010000003.1, from coordinate 302,557 downwards.
ACCGTCGTAGGAAATGTCGAGCCGGATGCGCACGTCTTCAGCCTAATCAGCACCCGGCGCAGCCCCAGGGAACTCGCGCCGCCCGGACGTAGACTTGGGTACCCGAACCCGCATCGCCCGACCGAGCCGCCGTTGTCCAGCCCCCTCCACACCGACCGCCACGGTGCCATCCACGGCGCCACCTCAGGCCCCAGGCTTCCTGGCCTGGATGGCCTCCGCGCGCTCGCTGTCATCCTCGTGGTTGTCTTCCACCTGTTCCCACAGTGGTGGTTCGTCGGCGGGTTCATCGGCGTGGACGTCTTCTTCGTGATCAGTGGGTTCCTGATCACGACCCTGCTGCTTCGTGAGCGCGACGCGACCGGCCGGATCAGCCTCGTCGGGTTCTGGCGTCGGCGAGCCAGACGCCTCCTGCCTGCGCTGGTCCTGCTGCTGCTCGTGTGCTCGAGCGCAGCCTGGGTCGTCGGCGGTGATGTTCTCGTCCGGTTGGGCGCCCAGATCGCCGGTGCCCTCACCTTCAGCTACAACTGGATCGCGATCATCATCGGCGAGGGATACTTCGGCGCCACCAGCCCGGAGCTCTTCCGCAACCTCTGGTCACTCGGCATCGAAGAGCAGTTCTACGTGCTGTGGCCGCTCGCGCTCCCCCTGATCCTGCTGCTGCCGCGCACGTGGGCGCGGGTTGCTGCGGCGGTCGCACTGGCTGCAGCATCCGCCGTATGGATGGGCGACATCGTGTCGGCGACGGGTAACGTCAGCCGCGCGTACTACGGCACCGACTCGCACGCGTTCGGCATCCTCCTCGGCGTCGCACTCGCCTTCGTCCTCCACCGCGCCCTGGCGGCGCCCACGCTCTGGATGCAGCGCACGACAGTCCGTCGCGGCGCCACGATCCTCGGCGTGGCCGCTGTGATCGGCCTCGTCGGGCTGTCCCTGCTCGCACCCACCGACTCCGTCAGAACCTTTCCGCTGACCATCGCCGCCGCGAGCGCCCTGACGGGTATCGCGATCGTCGCTGCCGTCTGGCCGCACGCCGGCCTCGGCCCGGCCCTGGATGCGCGTCCGCTGCGGTGGATCGGTGAACGCTCCTACGGCCTGTACCTGTGGCACTGGCCCCTCCTGGTCCTGCTGGTCGCCGCCGTGCAGGGCACCGCACCGGAAGCGGGAGTACCGGTGTGGGTCGGCCTCGCGACGCTGGCGCTCACCGTCGTCATCGCGGAGGCTTCCTACCGATTCCTTGAGACACCGGTGCGGCGCCTCGGTTTCCGTGGAACGTGGCGCGCGGCACGCGCACGGGTCGGCGTCGATGCCGGGGCGCTGTGGGGCACCGTCGTCGGGAGCCTTGCCACAACTGCCCTGGTGTTCGGCACGGTAGCGGCAGCCACCACCGGTGCGAGCGTGTCATCCGGCGAAGCAGTCGTCGCCGAAGGGCAGGCAGCCGTTGATGCGGCATCCGCCAGCCCGACGCCGTCGGCGGATACCCGACCGCAACCCGATGAGCCGGCACCGGCTGGCGCCCTCGCCGATGGAGCCGTCCGGCCGCCCGCGCCGTCACCGACGCCGATCTCGGGCGGCGAGGTCACCGCCGTCGGCGACTCGGTCATGCTCGCTGCCGCACCCTCGCTGTACGAGACGCTTCCCGGCATCCGGGTGGATGCCGCAGTCTCGCGGTCCTCCTGGGCGGGCCCCGGCATCGTCGACCAATTCGCCGCCGCGGGGCAGCTCGGCCGCTACGTGGTCGTCGCTCTCGGCACGAACGGTCCGATCAGCCGGGATGCCTACGAGCGGATCGCTGCAACCGCCGGGCCCGACAGGACCCTCGTGCTCGTGAACGCTTACGCGCCCCGCGACTGGATCCCCGGGGTCAACAGCGACATCACCGCGTTTGCCGACGCCCACCCGGGCACTCTGGTCGCCGACTGGGCGAGCGCCATCGACCCCCACGTGGACTACCTCGCCGGCGACCGCATCCACCCCGGCACTTCGGGCGGCCAGATCTACGCCGACACCGTGCTCGCTGCGATCCGCCAGTCCGAGAACCAACGCGCGATCGACGCGTACCTCATCGAGACCCGGGCCTACCGTGAGGCCACCCGCGAGGAGGCGCGGATCGCCCAGTAGCCCCACTGCGCTTGTCCTCTCCCGCCGAACCCACCGATTTGCGCTGATCCCGCAGCTTCCGCGCGGCGAATCCTGTGGGCTCGCGCAGGAACGCGTGGGTTCAGCGGTCTAGCCGGACGCTAGCTGGGTCAGGCTGAGGGAACGGGCGCCGTTCAGAACCGGGCGACCATGGCGACCTCACGGTCCGTGGCCTCGAACCCCAGCCGCCCGTAGAGACTGTTCGCTCCGGTCGGGCTCTCGGTGTCGACGTCGAGGTTGACCTTCTCAAGTCCGGCATCCCGTGCCGCCGTGAGCAGGGCAGTGATCACCGCCGGGGCGAGCCGCCTGCCGCGATAGTCGCGAACGACACCGATCAGCGCGACGTATGCCGATGTATAGCCCTGCACCTCCCAGTCGTCCTCGTTCACGGTAGCCAAAGCCATCGCTACCACGCGGTCGCCGTCCACCACGACGCGCGAAAGGTCGTCGCGGAACTGCGAACCGCTGACGAACCGTTCCCATCGCTCCGGCGGCGTCTCGAGGCTCCCCCAGTGGTCACGGAAGGCGTCATTGCGCGCCACACGGGTCGCATCCCGCCACTGCGGGCCGAAGGTCTCGATCCGCAGGGCCGGGGATCCGGCATCCAGCGGCACCTCGGGGATCGGGTCGCTGAGGTCGCGAAGCATCGTCGTGAACCACCGCTCCTCGGGCATCCCGCGCCGCGCACCCAGCGCGCGAGCCTCAGCGTCGTGCTCGTACGCGTGAAGGAAGATCGCACCTGGAAGCCGGGCATCCGTCCGCGCTAGCTCGGTCTGGGCGGTCTCGTACTCCCAGCGCAGCACCTGCGTGCCGATACCGCGGCGGCGCCACCGCGGGTGCACCATGCCGGTGCAATAGACGTACACATGCTTGTCCTGCGACGGATGCACCAGGATGCCTGCCATGGCGACAAGTTCGCCGTCGGCGGCGAAGCCGAGTCTCGTGTGAAGCTCCGGATCGATATGTGAGAGCTCGAAGATCTCCTCGACATCCTCGCGCGGCGTCAACCACGTCGGATGATCGACCCTGTCGCAAGAGTCTACGAGCGCCACCATCTCGTCGAGGTCCGCCCGGGTCGCGGGGCGCCAGGTGGCGACATCCGGATGCTGGATCTCATCGACGGTCTCGGGCGCTCCGACACGCTCTGACAGCGGCCGCGCATCACTCGGCGTGGCGTTCTCAGGGATCGGTGCAGGGGCGGTGCTCTCGTTCACCGTCCCACCCTACGCGCCGCCGCCAAAGCGCCGAACCCACACGAAAACGCCGAACCCACACGATCCGCGCGAGAAACCTTGTGGGTTCGCGCGCGAAGGTGTGGGTTCGGCGGGTCTGGGACCCGGGTATTACTTGGCGTCGTCCTCGGCGGGAGCGTCGACAACGGCATCCTCGGCGGCGGCCTCAGCGGCTTCGCCCTCCTCGGGCGATTCGGCGCCTGCCGCAGCTGCCTCGTCGGTGGACTCTTCCTCGACCTCGGGCGCCAGAGCCTCGGCGGGCGTCTCCTCGGCGGGAGCCTCCTCCGCGGCCGGCGCAGCGGCGGCCGGAGCAGCCTTCTTCGCCGACTTCGGCTTCGGGTTCACCGGCTCAAGCACGAGCTCGATGACCGCCATCGGGGCGTTGTCACCCTTGCGGTTGCCAACCTTCGTGATGCGGGTGTAGCCGCCCTCACGCTCGGCGACCAGCGGCGCGATCTCGGCGAACAGGATGTGCACGACTTCCTTGTCACCGATGACCGAGAGCACCCGGCGACGGGCGTGCAGGTCTCCGCGCTTGGCGAAGGTGATCAGGCGCTCGGCGAGGGGACGCAGGCGCTTGGCCTTCGTCTCGGTCGTCTTGATCGACTTGTGCGTGAACAGCGCCGCGGCGAGGTTCGCGAGCAGCAGGCGTTCGTGGGCGGGGCCGCCTCCGAGGCGGGGACCCTTGGTGGGCTTGGGCATGTCAGTTACTCCAGGGAAAGTCGGTCAGGATGCCGCGGCATCCGTTTCGGGTACCGGTCAGACGGTCTCGTCGTCGTAGCCGCCGTAGAAGTGCGCGCCGTCGAACCCGGGAACCGAGTCCTTCAGGCTCAACCCGAGCGAGATGAGCTTGTCGCGAACCTCATCGACCGACTTCTGGCCGAAGTTGCGGATGTTCATGAGCTGCGTCTCTGAGAGGGCGACCAGCTCCGAGACGGTGTTGATGCCCTCGCGCTTGAGGCAGTTGTAGGACCGGACCGACAGGTCGAGGTCTTCGATCGGCATCGACAGCTCGTTCGACATGACGGTCTCGACCGGCGCGGGGCCGATCTCGATACCCTCGGCCTCGACGTTCAGCTCGCGGGCGAGGCCGAACAGCTCGGTCAGGGTGCGACCGGCGGAGGCCACGGCGTCGCGCGGTGCGATGGAGGGCTTGGTCTCGACATCCAGGATGAGCTTGTCGAAGTCGGTGCGCTCACCGGCACGGGTCGCGTCGACGCGGTAGCTGACCTTGAGCACCGGCGAGTAGATCGAGTCGATCGGGATCTGACCGCTCTCGGCGTACTCGTTGCGGTTCTGGGTCGCCGAGACGTAGCCGCGGCCACGCTCGATGGTGAGCTCGAGCTCGAACTTCGCGGTCTCGTTGAGAGTCGCGATGACAAGCTCGGGGTTGTGGACCTCGACACCGGCGGGTGCGGAGATGTCGGCGGCGGTGACCTCACCGGCGCCGGTCTTGCGCAGGTAAGCCGTGATGGGCTCGTCGCGCTCGGAGGAGACGACCAACTGCTTGATGTTGAGGATGATCTCGGTGACATCCTCCTTCACACCCGGAATGGTGCTGAACTCGTGCAGCACGCCGTCAATGCGGATGCTGGTGACGGCGGCGCCGGGGATCGACGACAGGAGGCTGCGACGCAGCGCGTTACCGATCGTGTAACCGAAGCCGGGCTCAAGCGGCTCGATGACGAAACGGCTGCGGAACTCCCCGATCTTCTCCTCGGTCAGAGTGGGACGCTGTGCGATGAGCACGATGTGTTCCTTTCGATCACGTGCCCGCTATATGACACGTGCAATGGGTGAGGTGTTGAGTTTTTCTCGGGGGATGCCGAGACGCAGCGCAGTAACGCACGCCCCGGCACCCGAAGTGCTTCACCCGGGTGGCTGTGAGCCGGCCCGGAACGGGACTGTCGTCAGACGCGACGGCGCTTGGGCGGGCGGCAGCCGTTGTGCGCCTGGGGCGTGACGTCCTGGATCGAGCCGACCTCGAGGCCAGCGGCCGTCAGCGAACGGATCGCGGTCTCACGACCCGAACCCGGACCCTTGACGAAGACGTCGACCTTCTTGACGCCGTGCTCCTGCGCCTGGCGGGCAGCAGACTCGGCTGCCATGCCGGCGGCGTAGGGCGTCGACTTGCGCGAACCCTTGAAGCCGACGCCACCCGAGGAGGCCCAGCTGATCACCGCGCCCGAGGGGTCGGTGATCGAAACGATCGTGTTGTTGAACGTCGACTTGATGTGGGCCTGGCCCACGGCGATGTTCTTCTTCTCCTTGCGGCGCGGCTTGCGCGCTGCGGACTTGGGGGTAGCCATGTGCGTTTTCTCCTAAACCTTCCGCGCCTTACTTCTTTCCGGCCTTCTTCTTGCCGGCGACGGTGCGCTTCGGGCCCTTGCGGGTACGCGCGTTCGTCTTGGTGCGCTGACCGCGCACCGGCAGGCCGCGGCGGTGGCGCAGGCCTTCGTAGGAGCCGATCTCAACCTTGCGGCGGATGTCGGCGGCAACCTCACGGCGAAGGTCACCCTCAACCTTGTAGGTACCTTCGATGTAGTCGCGGAGGGCGACGAGCTGGTCGTCGCTGAGGTCCTTCACGCGGATGTCCTCGTTGATCTCGGTCGCCGCGAGGATCTCGTGCGAACGGGTACGGCCGATACCGTAGATGTAGGTGAGGGCGATCACCACGCGCTTATCGCGCGGGATGTCGACACCGGCAAGACGTGCCATGTCGGTTCTCTCTTTCCCCCGGGTTTCCCCGCGGAGTACGTCGAAGGTGTGGAGCAGAATCGGTGCCCGGGCCTTCGTCCCGAGGTGTCCCCTGCACCCGGCATCCGGATGCGGGTTCTGACCCTGCCTGTGTGTATTGAGTTATGAGTCCTGGGGCCGCCGGAACGGCATCCGTCTCAGCCCTGGCGCTGCTTGTGGCGCGGGTTGGACTTGCAGATCACCATCACGTTGCCGTGGCGGCGGATGACCTTGCAGTGGTCGCAGATGGGCTTGACGCTGGGGTTGACCTTCATGATGTTCCTGTTCGCTGTCTTCGCCGGGCGGGCACGGATGCCCGGGGCGTTACTTCTCGACCGGCCTAGCGGTAGCGGTAGACGATGCGGCCGCGGGTGAGGTCGTAGGGCGAAAGCTCCACGACGACGCGGTCCTCGGGGATGATGCGGATGTAGTTCTGCCGCATCTTTCCCGAGATCGTTGCGAGCACCTTGTGTCCGTTGGTCAGCTCAACGCGGAACATCGCGTTGGGCAGCGCCTCGGACACTGTGCCTTCGATCTCGATGACACCGTCTTTTTTGGCCATAGCCTCGCTCACGCTTATGCAGACCGGTCGGTCTGCGGTGGATGGGAGTCGGTGCCGGTCCGCTCTGCCCGGACACGCCAAGGCAGGCGCAAAGCACCAAAGATCAATAGTACGTGATAGTGAACACCCCGGCAACCTCGGGCGTGTCGGGGTGCTCCCCGGGGCGCGAACCCACACGTTTCGCGTCCGCCCCACATGTTCCGACGGCCATAGCGTGTGGGTTCGGCGCGGTAAGTGTGGGTTCACGAACACAAGCAGGATGCCGCGGGGCGCGGGGCTAGCGCGGAGGACGGATGCCGAACGCGGCCAACCGCCGGCCGAGCGTGACCGGCGAAGCGAGGTGCTGCATCCCCCACCGAACCAGCGGGCGGTGGGTGGTCGCGCGGATCCAGTCCTCGCGCTCCTTTTCCGCGCGCACCACCTCCCACGGTGTGCGTTCGCCACGAAACTGCGCATCCGTGTACTTGCCCTCACCGTCGAACTCGCCCCATGCCTTCGCGTCGTCCAGCCCGAAGTCGACGAAGTACAGGTGGGACGAGTCGGCGAGCCGCACCTGCAACCGTGGCGTCGCGAATCCGAGGTCATGCAGCAGCAACCTGCTCATGCTCTCACCGGGTAGCTGCGCGCGCCCGTCTGCGAAGGCCATGATCCACCGCGCTTGACGGATGCCACGTGCTCCCCGCGCGCGGGCGATACGCTCCTCCATCGCGGTAGCCCATGTCGAGGCTGCACCCTGGTCATAGACCCGATCTTCGGGATCCCACGCGACCAGCCGCAGCGCGGCATCCGCGACGGCCACCGCACTAGCCAGCGGCAGGGTACGCGCAACGTCGAACACCGTGCGCTCGAGGGACGTGCACGGAATGCCACCGATCACCACGATGTCATCGTCCGGCACGCTGACCTCGTGTCGGGCTACGCCCCGGGCATGCCGCACGACACCGTTGTGGCGCGCGTCGCTGACGTGTACGGCTTCAGGAACGTGCCGAAAGAGGGGCAATCCCCAGAGCACCGCCGCCGACGCGTGCGAGAACGGCGCAGCGGATGCCTCTCGCCGCGAGTGCACCGCCGCGATCGTCCGTAGATGCCTGTCTTCGACAAATCCTTGCGCGTCAGCGGCTCGCACATATCGCCCCGAGTGCAGCCGGATCAGCTCGCCATCCGCGTGCTGCGCGGCGATGGTCGCCGCTGCGCTCTCGCGCTCGAGCCGTTCGCGCGTGAGGATCGCCGCACGCGCGTCCCAGACCCGATCGGAGCTCGGCGGTACGACATCCATGCCCGCAGTCTCGCCTGCGCGCGCAGCCCCTCACGCGTCGCTGCGCACACCTGCGGCATCCGCTCGCCCTTCCACCCCTGGGGAGGAGCGCACTGCCCGATCACCACCAGCCGCGAACCCACACCTCTCTCGCCGAGCCCACAGGATCTCGCGACAGACACCTGTGGGCTCGAGCGAAAAGGTGTGGGTTCGGCGAAAGGGGATGGTGCGCCGGTGGGTCAGCCCTCCGCTCGGCCTCCCCGGCGGCGACGGATGACGACAAGTGCCAGGCCGAGAACGATGACTGCAGCAGCCCAGGGCAGCACTGGCACCCCCGTCGCCGCGACCGTGCCGCCGGTCGCGGCGAGCGCCTCGACCTGGACGTACACCCAGCCGATCACTGTGCCTGCGGAGTCCGTGACGACGAGGCGATGCGTGCCGGCCGGCAGATCCGCGCGGATCGTGAAGGTCGCGGTTCCCGCGGCGCTCACCACGGATGTACCGAGGTAGGTCGGCGTCGAGAAGATCCAGCCCTCCACAGTCTGCCCCGCATACTGAGTGCCGACCGTGACCGTCACCGTCTGTCCCTGCTTGAAGGTCGTCCCACCCTGCGGCTGGATCGCGTCCTGCGTCTGCGGGGTCAAGTCCGTCTCCGCGGGCGGGGTGGTGCCACCCGTGGGCGGTAGCGGCGTGAACGTTCCCGTGACCGTCAACGGAATCCGCACCCCGGTTCCCGATGGCTCGGCGTTCACGACAAGCGCCGAGTTCAGGGGAGCGTCCTTCGGCACGGTGATGCTGATCTGCGCGGCGCCGCCGTTGATAAGTACCGGGTCGAAGACGGCGCTGCTGCCTTCAATCGACACGAGCGCTGTCGTGTTCGCCGGAGCGCCCAGCGAGCGGATGTCGAGTCCCGACACCGTCGCGGTCAACGTCTCGCCCTGCTCGATCGTGGCGGGGACCCCGGTCACCTGGGCGCTGCGGGAGGCGAAGTCCGGCGACAGCGGCGAGTTGTTCTTGAGGTAGTCGATCCACGCGTCGCGGTCGATCAGACCGGAGTCACGGGTGTCGGTTCCCTCCGTGAGCACCGTGAAGTTGTCGCCGCCCTGCAGCAGGAAGCTGAACGACCCGACCCGATACTCGGCATCCATCACGATGGGCTGCCCGTCGATCCAGATCCCGGTGATCCGGTCGCCCTTGGCAAGCGACGCATCGTACGTGTAGAACACGTTCTCCGACACACCCAGCTGCAGGTACGGACGCGACGCGGTGTCGGGCTGCCACTGCTGCTCCAGCACGACCTTGAACTGCGCGCCGGTCAGCGTCGTGGTCCACAGGTTGTTCACGAACGGCAGCACCGCGTTGGCTTCCGCGTACGTGATCACCCCGTCCTCGCCGTAGTAGAGCTCGTTACGCAGACCGCCCGGGTTGACCAAACCGATCTCCGCCCCACCACGGTCGGCCGACGACAGCGAAGCCACCAGCGCATCCGCAACCAGGTTCCCGAGCGTCGACTGGGATGACCGATCATCCCGCTTGTCGCCCACGAACGCCGTCGTGATGTCGGCGGTGACCGAGCCGACCTGCTGCGAACCCACGACATCCGCCTGCGCGAGCGCGGCATCCACGATCGTCTTGACGGCAGCGACGCGCGGGTACGCGGAAGTCAGGGTCGCATCGGCGGATGTCGTGCGCGCCACGTTGCGCACGTCGTAGTCGTTCACAGAGCCCGTGACCGGGTCGATCCAGAGCCGAACCTGGCCGATGTTCTCGCCGTAGGAACCGGTCTGCAGGATCGGACGCGTCCGGTCCGAACCGGGAACGGGGCCGTCCCACGCGTATTCCTTGTGCGTGTGGCCGGTGAAGATCGCATCCACCGCCGCCGAGGTCTGCGTCACGATCTTCGCGAACGCTCCGCCCGCAGCGATCTCGTCCTCGATCGACGCGCCTTCCTTCACCCCGTCGATCGAACCCTCGTGGTACTCGGCGATGATGATGTCAGCTTCGCCGTTGCCCTCGTCACCGTCGGTCAGCTGCGCGGCCACCCGATTCACAGCATCCACGGGGTCACCGAAATCGAGGCTGGCGATCCCACCGGGCGAGACCAGCGACGGCGTCTCCTGGGTGATGGCACCGATCACCGCGACCGCGAGTCCCTCCACCTCGAACGTCCCATACTCGGGCAGCACCGGATCCTGTGTCCCCTTCGCATAGACGTTGGCGCCCAGGTACGGGAACTGCGCCGCATCCGTGACCCGACCGAGCAGGTCAGCCGAGCCCTTGTCGAACTCGTGGTTCCCGGCAGCGGATGCGGCCAGCCCCAGTGCGTTCAACACGTCGATCGTGGGCTTGTCATCAGCGTACGCTGAGGCGAACAGCGACGCCCCGATGTTGTCACCGGCCGAGAGGAACAGCGTGTTGTCGTCGCCGTATGCGGCGCGCAGCTGCTCGATCGTGCCCGCGAACTTCACGGTGTTGCCGTCGATGCGACCGTGGAAGTCATTGATGTTCAGGAGGTTCAGGAGCACGTCATCGCCGCCGTGGTAGGCCCCGCAGTACATCCGGCCCTCGCGCAGCGAGATCTTGTCGGTCTCGCTGTCGTCGGCGTAGAAGACCGGCGCGACACCGTTCTCGCACGTACCGATCGCGAAGCCCTCGTTGCCGGCCTTGGCGGGCATGCCAGCCGGCGCGAGGTAGGCCGCGACGTTCTGGAAGGTTCCGGCATAGACGCCGTCCGCGGCAATCCGCATCGCGTGGATCTCGCCACCGCACGCGTCATCACACACGGCGTACAGGGTTCCGGATGCCGCATCCCACGTGACGTCGGCCACCACCGAGAGCTTCGGGTCGATCGTGGCGACGATGCTCGCCACTCCGGCGTCCCGAAGCGCTACAGCGTAGATGCGCGCCGTGCCCTCAACACCGACAAAGAACAGGCCATCGCCGTGCGCGCCGTAGGTCGCCGGGTCGTACGCCTTGCCGGTGCTGCTATCGACGAATCCCCGTGCGACCAAGACCGAGTCCGGCACCCACGTGACACCCTCGAGCCCGCCGTTGGCGGGGAGAGCCGGCAGGAGGGTTGCAAGGTTCCACTCGTCGGTCGCGACAAGTTCGGTTCCGGATGCCGACACATCGAAGCGCAGCACGGAGGGTCGGCTGACGTCGCTGGCCGTGTTGTCCCGCTCCGACGCGACGTACACCCCGCCCGCCGAGGTGCCCGCGACGAGGCTCACACCCTCGGCATCCACGGCACCGGAACCGCCGGGGTAGCGCAGGACCTTGCCCGCCGCCCACTCACCCTGTTTCGGGCTGATCCACTGCCCGGCCTCGGCGTTCCACTCGAGCTGGAAGAGCGTTCCCGTGCCGTTGTTCACGGCCCAGAGCGTCCCGCGACCCTCAGCGGTCGCCTCATAGGCCAGGCCGCTCATGTCCTCGCCGAAGGCATCCGGCGCCGAAACTGCAGTCACACCCGCGTCGCCCGGCCACGGCGTTGCCGCGACAAGGCCGATGCAGTCGTTCGGAGCACCCTTGGTCACCGACGCGGCAACCTCGAACTCGCCGAGGCCATCGGGGCAGCGCGCCCACGACGTCTCGGCGTGCTCGCTCCAGCTCATCTGGTTCAGCAGCGTCGTCCCGTCGGGCGCGAACAGGCGCGCAGCGTCAGCACCGCCGAGGCCGAAGCCTCCCGTGACGTCGACGTCGATGGCCACGAAGGCGCCGGGCTGCAGGGTGGTTCCATTCGGCACGACGACGGCGTGGTCGTCGTTGTCGTCCCGCAGGATGTAGCCGGAGATGTCGACGGCGTCCGGACCCGCGTTGGTCAGCTCGATCCAGTCGACGGGCTCAGCGCCCTTCGAGTCCACCTCGTTGATGCGGATCGGCGAGCAGTCGTTCGCAGCGCCCGGAGTCGAGCTGTAGGTCTCGACGAACTCGCCGGCACCGTCCGGGCAGCGACCCCAGGTCGTGCGCTGCGCGTGGGCGGGATACGAGTGGCTGTCGACAAGGGTGACGCCGTCGGGCAGGAACAGTCGCGCCGCATCCCCGTTCCCGAGCCCGAACCCGTCACCCGGGAGGTCGGTGTAGATGACGGTGTAGCCACCCGCGGCGATCGTCGTGCCAGCCGGGATGGTCAGGGCGTGGTCATCCTTGTCGTCCTTCAGGATCCAACCGCCGAGATCGACATCCGTGTCCGACGTGTTCACAAGCTCTACCCAGTCGCCCGGGTCGCCCCCGCTGGACTCGATCTCGTTGACCCGGATGGCGTCAGCGCCAGCCACAGGGGTGTCCCCGCCGTCTGCCGGCGCACAGTCGTTCGCGGCGGCCTTAGTGACGGATGCCGTCAGTTCGAACTCACCAGTCGCATCGGGGCAGCGCCCGTAGCTCGTCGCGGCGTGCGCGGTCCACGAGTACTGATCGATGAGCGTGGTCCCATCAGCGGCGAACAGGCGCGCCGAGTCCGCCTTGCCGAGGCCGTAAGCGGACGGCCCCGCATCCACGACGAAGGCGGCGAAGCCGTAAGCGGGGATGGTGGTTCCCGTCGGGATCGTGAAGGTGTGGGTGTCGTCGTTGTCGCGCAGGATGAGCCCGCTTGCGTCGACGGGAAGGTAGGACGTGTTCGCCAGTTCGATCCAGTCGGCCTGGTCGCCGCCGTCGGATTCGACCTCGTTGATCACAAGAGAGGTCGCGGGATCGGGTGCGCAGGAGTTCGCCTCGCCCGGGGTCTGGGCTGCAGTGGGTCCGAAGTCTCCGGTCAGGTCGGGGCACCGGCCCCAGGAGGCGTTCGACGCACCGGGGGGCAGCTCCGTGAACGCGTACTCGTCGACGACAGTGCCGTCAGGGAGGAGCAGGTGGACCTCGTCACCGCTCTTGCCGAGGCCGAACGAGAACCCGGCATCCTCGGAGAGCACCAGGTATCCGCCGGCGGGAACGACGTAGCCCGACGCGATAGTGCTCTCGTTCTTGTCGTCGCGCAGCTTCCAGCCGGCGAGGTCGACATCGGCCTGCCCGGTATTGGCGAGTTCCACCCAGTCGGCAGCATCCTGCGGGTCATCCGGCTGAATCTCGTTGATCACCACCGGCGGGACCTCAATCGGTTCAGCCGACGCAGCCGCAGGAACGGCGACGGCAAACGAGAGCCCAAGGATCACGGACAGGGCGGCGGCAAGGCGTCGGCGCATGACGAGTACTCCTGCGAATCGGTGCAAGGGATGGTGCGCCGAACTCGCTGACGTTGCCTCAGAGCGGTGGCGCCCCGCCAGCCTCGCCACCGAAGTCAACGCACAGGTGAACGCATCCAAAACCGCGAGTAGTCACGGGGAGTCGCCCCGCCGAACCGGCGCGTCGCGGCCAACCGACGGCACGCGCGACGCCCCCGGGACCGAAGTCCGCGGGGGCGTCGCGCGTGAGGGGGTCTTAGCTCAATCGGTTGACGATGTCGGCGTTTACGTCACCGGTGAGGCTGATGTACTCGCCGTTGATCACGAGCGTCGGCGTTCCCTGCCCGCCCTGAGGGCTCGCAGGGATCTCCCGGGCCTGCGCGTCGACGAAGTCGACGTACGTGCGCTGGGTGACGCACTCGTCGATCCCGGTCACCCCGGAGTCGGCAGCCAGCGCGATGAGTTCGTCATCCGTCCATCCCGCGCCGGTGACGTCAGCAGTCAGAAGCGTCTGGGTGAACGCGAAAGCAGCGTCAGTGTCCTGCGTGGCGACGCAATAGAGCGCGCTGGCCGAACGCTCGGAGAAGTCGGTGCCGGATGCCGCGTTCAGTCCCGACAACGCAACGGGATGCAGGTTCAGGGTGATGTCGCCCGAGGTGACGAGTTCATCCAGCGTCGGGCCATAGACGTCCTCGAAGTCCTGGCAGTGAGGGCAGTAGAAGTCGAACCACACATCGACCTCGTCAGGCCCGCTGCCCACCGCGATCGCGCCGGTCGACGAGTCGATGCCCGGCCCCTCGGGTGCAGCACCCGGAGCCGCAGCGGTGTTGTTCATCCACACCACGAGCGCGCCGACCAGAACGAGTGCCGCAACCACCGCGACGCTGATCCAGATGGCGAAGTAGTTGTTCTTCTTCGCGGGTGCTGCCATGTCTTCTTCCTCCGGGTGCTGTGTGTCGGCCCGCTGCTACGGGCGCTCGGCGGTGTTGGCTCTTCGCGCCTACGTTAGGCGGGCGACGATGTCGGTCTGCGGATCGAATGTCACGGTCACGTACTCACCGTTGACGACCAGCGTCGGCGTGCCCGCGCTGCCATTAGCGGGGTTCGTCGGAAGGTTCCGCGTCATCGCCGTTGCGAAATCCATGTAGGTGCCATCCGTGATGCACGCGCTCGAGTTCGTGGCGCCTGCGCTCTCGGCGATCGCCACGATCTCCTCGTCCGTCAATCCGGGTGATGACTCCGCCGGCTGCTGCGCGTACATGGCACGAACGAAGTCAAGGACGGCGTCAGGATCGGACTCGGCCACGCAATACGCTGCGCTTGCCGACCGCGTGGAAAACTCCGTCCCCTGCGAAACTCGATCCAGAATCGAGACGGGATGGATGTTGAGGGTGATCGAGCCGTCATCGAGCAGCTGCTGAATCGTCTCTCCCTCGGCCTGCTCGAACTGATTGCAGATGGGGCACATGAAGTCGATGTAGGTGTCGACGCTGTTCGGGCCATCGCCGACCGCGATCGCACCGGTCTCGGTGTTGATGTTCGCGGCTGCCGGGACCGGGCCCGGAGCAGAGGCCGTGTTGTTCATCCACACCACGAGCGCTCCCACGAGCACGAGCACCGCCACGACGGCGACACTGACCCAGATCGCGAAAGAGTTATTCGACTTCGCGGAAGCTGCCATGACTATGTCCTCGGAATGGTCTCTGTGCGGCGAGGCCCTGCCAGCGTGCGCCGCTCAGGCCCCTGCGATCGGTTGCGGGATGACACCGAACGGAGCAAGCTCCGCGGCGCCGCCATCGGGTGCCGTGAGCACCCAGATACCACCATCGTGCACGGCAACGCTATGTTCCCAATGTGAGCCGTCTGTGCCATCGACGGTCGACACTGTCCAATCGTCATCTTCGACGAACGTCGCCTGATCGCCGGCGACCACCATCGGCTCGATGGCGAGCACCAACCCCGGTCGCACCTCGGCGCCCGGATCCCTGGTTCGGTAGTTGAACACCGGCGGCGCCTCGTGCATCTTGCGCCCGATGCCGTGGCCGATGTAGTCGCGCAGGATGCCGTACCCGCCCTCGGGGGCGTTCGCCTCGACGTATCCTTCGATCGCCGCGCCGACCTCGCCGACGTGGGATGCCGATGCCAGTGCGGCAATGCCGGCCCACAGCGACCCACGTGTCACATCGGAAAGCTGCTGGCGGGCTGCCACGAGATCCGGCCGTTCCGGATCGGGCAGCACGACGGTGAACGCGGAATCACCGTTCCACCCCTGATATTCGGCACCGGCATCCACCGAGAGAATGTCTCCGGGCTGCAAAACGTAGTCGCCCGGGATGCCGTGCACGACCTGCTGATTCACCGAGGCGCACACCGTATGCCGATAGCCGCGCGCGAGCTGAAAGTTCGAGCGCGCGCCGCGACCGACAATGACGGCGGATGCCGCGGCATCAAGCTCGAGGGTCGTGACTCCCGGCGCGGCGAGCGCACGAACCGCATCCAGGGCGGCGGCGGTGATCAGCCCCGGCTCGACCATCGCTCGCAGCTGAGCGGGGGTCTTGTAGATCGATCGACGCAGCACGACGCCCGGTCAGCCGGTGATGCCGCGCGCCGCGAGGGCGGCGGCGATGCGGTCTGCGATCTCGTCGAGCGATCCGACGCCGTCGATCGCGTCGACGATCCCGCGCTCCCGATACACATCGAGGATGGGAGCTGTCTCGCGCTCGTAGATGGCGAGCCGGTTGGCGATGACCTCTTCGGTGTCATCGGTCCGCCCCTGCTCGATGGCGCGCTGTGTGAGTCGCGCTATCGACTCATCACGCGGAACGGAAAGCTCGATGACGGCATCCAGCGACTCGCCGCGGCTCTCGAGGAACGCGTCGAGGTCGCCGACCTGGCCGAGGTTGCGCGGATACCCGTCGAGAAGGAAGCCGTTGCTCGCGTCATCCTGCGTCAGACGGTCGCGCACGATCTCGCTGGTCAGCGAATCCGGCACGAGGTCGCCGGCTTCGATGATCGCCTTGACCTGTTGGCCGAGAGGGGTTCCCGCGCTGACGTTGGCGCGGAAGACGTCCCCGGTCGAGATCACGGGAATCGACAGCGCTTCGCCCACGCGGACCCCCTGCGTGCCCTTGCCTGAGCCCTGCGGCCCGACGATCAAGAGGCGAGCGGAGGGGAGGTCGGCGGAGCGCGTCATCGGAGGAGCCCTTCGTAGTGTCGCTGCTGCAGCTGTGCGTCGATCTGCTTCACGGTCTCAAGACCCACACCCACGATGATCAGGATTGAGGCACCGCCGAACGGGAAGTTCTGGTTCGCGCCGACCAGCGCCAGCGCGAACAGCGGAAGCAGAGCGATCAGACCCAGGTACATCGAACCGGGAAGCGTGATGCGCGTGAGCACGTAGTCGAGGTACTCGGCAGTCGGGCGCCCCGCACGGATCCCGGGAATGAACCCGCCGTACTTCTTCATGTTGTCGGCGACCTCAACCGGGTTGAAGGTGATCGCGACGTAGAAGTAGGTGAACCCGACGATGAGCAGGAAGTACACGATCATGTAGATCGGGCTGTCACCGTTGGTGAGGTTGTTGCTGATCCACACGACCCACGGGGCGGCGGTCTCCCCCGCGGCGGGCTGGTTGAACTGGGCGATGAGCGCCGGGATGTACAGCAGCGACGACGCGAAGATGACGGGCACAACACCGGCCATGTTGACCTTGATCGGGATGTACGTGTTGGTTCCCCCATAGGTGCGGCGGCCCACCATCCGCTTGGCGTACTGCACCGGGATGCGGCGCTGGGACTGTTCGACGAACACCACAAGGCCGACGACCACGATGCCGACGGCGACGACGAGCAAGAACGTCTCGAACCCACGCGACTGCCAGATCGCCCACAGCGAGGCCGGGAAGGCGGCAGCGATGGAAGTGAAGATGAGGATCGACATCCCGTTGCCGATACCGCGCTCGGTGACGAGCTCGGCGAACCACATGATGAGGCCGGTACCTGCGGTCATCGTGATGATCATGAGCAACTGCGCCCACCACGCGTCGTTGGTCAGCAGCTGCTGGCACTCCGGCACGTTCGACGTTCCGAACAGCTGACCGCTGCGGGCAACGGTGACCAGGGTCGTCGACTGCAGGAGCGCGAGCGCGATCGTCAGGTAGCGGGTGTACTGCGTGAGCTTGGCCTGCCCCGCCTGCCCCTCCTTGTAGAGCGCCTCGAAGTGCGGGATGACCACGCGCAGCAGCTGCACGATGATCGTCGCGGTGATGTAGGGCATGACGCCCAGCGCGAAGATCGACAGCTGGAGCAGAGCACCACCGGAGAACAGGTTGACGAGAGCGAGCAGACCCTCAGTGCCGGTGGAGTCCCGCAGACACTGCTGTACGTTCGGGAAGTCCACGAACGGCGTCGGTACGTGTGCACCGAAGCGATACAGGGCGATGATGGCCAGGGTGAACCCGATCTTGCGACGAAGGTCGGGAGTGCGGAACACCCGCGCGATGGCGCTGAACAAGAGGATTCCTCCAAGGGGGATGCCGACACGCTCGGGCGCGCCAACGTCCAGGCTAACCGAAAGAGGGGCCGGAGATATCTCCGGCCCCTCTTTCCAGGTACTACTCTGCCGAGGCGGCGGTCGCGACCGACCCGCCGGCTGCGACGATCTTCTGCTCGGCCGAACCCGAAACCTTGTCGACGGTCACGGTGAGCTTGACCGAGATGTCACCGTCTCCGAGGACCTTGACCTTCTCGTTCTTGCGAACTGCACCCTTGGCCACGAGGTCACTCACGGTGACCTCTCCACCCTTCGGGTAGAGCTCAGCCAGCGTCGAGAGGTTCACGACCTGGTACTCCACGCGGAACGGGTTCTTGAAGCCACGGAGCTTCGGGGTGCGCATGTGCAGCGGCATCTGCCCACCCTCGAAACCGACCTTGACCTGGTAGCGGGCCTTCGTACCCTTGGTACCGCGGCCTGCGGTCTTACCCTTCGAACCCTCACCGCGGCCCACCCGAGTCTTCGCCGTGTTGGCGCCGGGGACCGGACGAAGGTGGTGCACCTTGAGCACACCGGGACGGGTCGCGGGTGCGACATCCTTCTTCGCTGCAGCCTTGGCCGGAGCCTTCTTGGCGGGAGCCGCCTTCTCGGCCGAGGCGTCGCTGTCAGCTGCAGCCTTGGCCGGAGCCTTGCGCGCCGGCGCCTTCTTCTCGGCGGGCGCGTCGGCAGCAGCCTTGGCCGGAGCCTTGCGGGCCGGGGCCTTCTTGGGCGCCGCGGCTACTGCTTCTGCAGCCTCGACGTTTTCGTTGTCTGCCATTAGTCGATCTCCTCAACCTTCACGAGGTGAGCGACGGTCTTGACGTAGCCGCGCGTCTGCGCGTCGTCGGGACGGACGACCGAGTCGCCAATCCGCTTGAGACCGAGCGAGCGCAGCGTGTCACGCTGGTTCTGCTTCTCACTCACCTTGGACTTGACCTGGGTCACCTTCAGCCGAGCAGCCATCAGGCACCTACCTTCTGTGCGGCCGTAGCCTCAGCTTCGGCACGAACGAGACGGGCCGGCGCGACCTGGTCGAAGTCAAGACCACGGCGCGCGGCAACCGAACGCGGTTCCTCGAGCTGCTGAAGAGCCTCGACCGTCGCGTGGACGATGTTGATCGTGTTCGAGGAGCCGAGCGACTTCGAGAGCACGTCGTGGATACCGGCGCACTCGAGCACCGCACGCACCGGACCACCGGCGATAACACCGGTACCGGCAGCTGCAGGACGCAGGAGCACCACGCCGGCTGCTGCCTCACCCTGCACGGGGTGCGGGATGGTGGATCCGGAGCGCGGCACGCGGAAGAAGTTGCGCTTGGCCTCTTCGACGCCCTTCGAGATCGCCAGAGGAACCTCACGGGCCTTGCCGTAGCCGACGCCGACCACACCGTTGCCGTCACCGACGACCACGAGGGCGGTGAAGCTGAAGCGACGTCCACCCTTCACGACCTTCGACACACGGTTGATGGTGACGACACGCTCCAGGAACTGGTTGTCGCCACGGTCACGCGAGTTGCGGTCACGGTTGGGGTTGCGCTCGCGGCTACCGCGACGCGGCTCGCGCTCGCGCTCGGTGGTCGCAGCAGTACCCTCGGCCGCAGTGGCATCGGCAGCCTGCTCGGTGCCCTCGGCAGTGGTCACGTCGTTCTCCACGGGGTTGTTGTTCTCGCTCACAGGTTCAGACCTCCTTCGCGGGCGCCGTCGGCGATAGCCGCGACACGCCCCGCGTAGCGGTTGCCGCCACGGTCGAACACGACGTCGGCGACGCCGGCTGCCTTCGCACGCTCAGCGACGAGCTCGCCGACCTTGCGGGCCTTGGCGGTCTTGTCACCGTCGAACGACCGCAGGTCGGTTTCGAGGGTGGATGCCGAGGCCAGCGTGTGGCCCTTGCTGTCGTCTACGACCTGCACGAACACGTGACGGGCAGAGCGGGTGACGACCAGGCGCGGACGCTCGGTGGTGCCGACGACCTTCTTGCGAAGACGGGTGTGGCGACGCGCGCGGGCGTCGGACTTCGTCTTGACGCTCATGGTTACTTACCAGCCTTTCCGGCCTTGCGACGCACGACCTCGCCGGCGTAGCGGATGCCCTTGCCCTTGTAGGGCTCCGGCTTGCGAATCTTTCGGATGTTGGCAGCAACCTCACCGACGGCCTGCTTGTCGATGCCGCTCACGGTGACCTTGTTGTTGCCCTCGACCGTGAAGCTGATCCCGCTGGGCGGGTCGACGAGCACCGGGTGCGAGAAGCCGAGGGCGAACTCGATCGAGCTGCCCTTCTGGGCAACGCGGTAACCGGTGCCGACGACCTCGAGGCCCTTGGTGTAGCCCTGGGTCACGCCGATGATGTTGTTGTTGATCAGGGTGCGGGTCAGGCCGTGAAGCGACCGCGACTCGCGCTCGTCGTCGGGACGGGTGACGAGCACCTGGCCCTCTTCGACCTTGACCTCGATGGGGCGCGCGACGGTCAGCGACAGCTCACCCTTCGGGCCCTTGACGGCGACATCCTGGCCGTCGACCGTAATGGTCACGCCAGCGGGGATGTCGATGGGAAGACGTCCAATACGCGACATGTCAGATCACCACACGTAGGCGAGGACTTCCCCACCCACGCCCTTCTGCTCGGCCTGACGGTCGGTGAGAAGACCGGAGGAGGTGGACAGGATCGCAACACCCAGTCCGCCGAGAACCGTGGGGATCTCGGTCGACTTTGCGTACACGCGAAGGCCGGGCTTCGACACGCGCTTGATGCCCGCGATCGATCGCTCCCGGTTCGGGCCGTACTTGAGGGTCATGGTCAGGGTCTGGCCCACGCGGGCATCCTCGACCGACCAGTCCGAGATGTAACCCTCTTGCTTGAGGATCTCGGCGATGTGGGTCTTGAGCTTGGAGCTCGGCAGCGACACGGAGTCGTGGTGCGCCGAGTTCGCGTTGCGCAGCCGGGTCAGCATGTCTGCGACCGGGTCTGTCATGGTCATGGGGTTCTTCTTTCGTTCACCAGGTTTCGACGCCCGTTACGCGGACGCCGACCTGTGGTGGTGATGCCCCGGAGGTCCCGGGACATCAGAGGTGGATCAGGCCTGCTGCTCGGTGCCCCGGAACGGGAAGCCGAGGTGACGCAGGAGAGCACGACCTTCGGCATCCGTCTTCGCCGACGTCACGATCGTGATGTCGAACCCGCGGACGCGGTCGATCTTGTCCTGGTTGATCTCGTGGAAGATCGACTGCTCCTGCACACCGAAGGTGTAGTTGCCGTTGCCGTCGAACTGCTTGTCCGAGAGTCCGCGGAAGTCGCGGATGCGGGGCAGTGCAAGGCTCACGAGGCGGTCGATGAACTCCCACGCACGGTCGCCACGCAGGGTCACGTGCGCACCGATGGCCTGTCCCTCGCGCAGCTTGAACTGTGCGATCGACTTGCGGGCCTTCGTAACGACCGGCTTCTGACCGGTGATCTTGGTGAGGTCGTCGACCGCACCATCGATCACCTTGCTGTCGCGAGCTGCCTCACCGACACCGGTGTTCACGACGACCTTCACGAGGCCGGGGATCTGCATGACGTTCGCGTAGCCGAACTCGTCCTGCAGTGCCTTCTTGATCTCGCCGTTGTACTTCTGCTTCAGGCGCGGCTGGATTTTGCCAGCTGGCGCAGCAGTGGTCGTGCTCATCAGAGGTCCTTACCTGACTTCTTTGCGTACCGCACGCGAACCGTGCGCTTCACGCCGTCCTTGACCTGCTCCTCGACACGGTGACCGACACGGGTCGGCTTCTTCGTCTCGGGGTCCACGACCTGGACGTTGGAGATGTGGATGGGCGCCTCGATGGTCTCGAGACCGCCAGTCTTCGTGCCGCGCTGGGTCTGACCGACGCGGACGTGCTTGGTGACGTAGTTCACGCCCTCGACGATCACGCGGTCCTGCTCGACGAGGACCTCGAGGACCTTGCCCTGCTTGCCGCGGTCACCGCCGCGCTCAGGCGTGGGGCCTGAGATGACCTGAACCAGGTCGCCCTTTTTGATGTTCGCCATGATCAGATGACCTCCGGGGCCAGCGAGACGATCTTCATGAACTTCTTGTCACGAAGCTCACGGCCGACCGGGCCGAAGATGCGGGTGCCGCGGGGCTCCCCGTCGTTCTTCAGGATGACGGCGGCGTTCTCGTCGAACTTGATGTAGGAACCGTCGGGACGGCGGGTCTGCTTGACCGTGCGCACCACAACAGCCTTGACGACATCGCCTTTCTTGACGTTGCCGCCGGGGATCGCGTCCTTGACGGTTGCCACGATGATGTCGCCGAGACCCGCGTAGCGACGGTTGGAGCCGCCCAGCACACGAATGGTCAGCAGCTCTTTCGCGCCCGTGTTGTCCGCCACCTTGAGGCGGGATTCGTTCTGAATCATGAGATCACTTCGCCTTCTCGAGGATCTCGACCAGACGCCAGCGCTTGGTGGCGCTCAGCGGACGGGTCTCGTTGATGACGACGAGGTCGCCGATGCCGGCGGTGTTGGTCTCGTCGTGCGCCTTGACCTTCGAGGTCCGGCGGATGACCTTGCCGTAGAGGGGGTGCTTCACGCGGTCCTCGACCTCGACGACGATCGTCTTGTCCATCTTGTCCGAGACGACGTAGCCACGACGGGTCTTGCGGTAGCCGCGGGCGTTGGGGTCGCGAACGTCGTGCTCCGAGTGCTCGTGACCTGCCTCGACCGGAGCCTCGACAACCTTCTCGGCAGCAGCCTTGGCAGGAGCCTTCTTCGCGGACGCCTTCTTGGCCGGAGCCTTCTCAGTGGTGTTCTCTGTGGTGGCCATCACTCAGCCTCCTCCTTGGCGGCAGCGTCGTCATCCGACTTCGCGGCCTTCGTCTTGCGAGCCTTGGTCGCCTTCTCGACGGGAGCGGGCGTGGCACGGATGCCGAGCTCGCGCTCGCGGATGACGGTGTACAGCCGCGCGATGTCACGCTTGACCGCGCGGATGCGGCCGTGGCTGTCGAGCTGGCCGGTGGCCGACTGGAAGCGCAGGTTGAACAGCTCTTCCTTGGCCTTGCGCAGCTCCTCGACCAGGCGCTGGTCTTCGAACGTGTCCAGCTCGCTCGGGGCGAGCGTCTTGGTGCCGATCGCCATTACGCGTCGCCCTCCTCGCGCTTGATGATGCGTGCCTTCAGAGGCAGCTTGTGGATGGCACGGGTCAGGGCTTCACGAGCGAGCTGCTCGTTGACACCGGCGACCTCGAAGAGGACGCGACCCGGCTTGACGTTTGCGACCCACCACTCCGGCGAGCCCTTACCCGAACCCATGCGGGTTTCGGCGGGCTTCTTGGTCAGCGGACGGTCGGGGTAGATGTTGATCCACACCTTTCCACCACGCTTGATGTGACGGGTCATCGCGATACGAGCGGACTCGATCTGACGGTTGGTCACATAGGCGGGGGTCAGGGCCTGGATGCCGAACTCACCGAACGACACCTTGGTGCCACCGGTGGCCTGGCCATCGCGACCCGGGTGGTGCTGCTTGCGATACTTGACCTTGCGGGGGATGAGCATTATGCCGACGCTCCTTCTGCGACCGGGGCCTCAGCGGCGCGGTTGTCGCGGCGGGGGCCACGACGGTCGCCACGCTCGCGCGCGGGCTTCTGGTTCGCCTGCTCGCGGGCCAGTTCCTTGTTGGTGAGGTCGCCCTTGTAGATCCAGACCTTCACGCCGATGCGGCCGAAGGTGGTCTTGGCCTCGTAGAAGCCGTAGTCGATGTTCGCGCGCAGAGTGTGCAGGGGCACACGGCCTTCACGGTAGAACTCCGACCGGCTCATCTCCGCGCCGCCGAGGCGGCCCGAGACCTGGATCCGGACGCCCTTGGCGCCAGCACGCTGAGCGCCCTGCAGGCCCTTGCGCATGGCGCGGCGGAATGCGACACGAGCAGACAGCTGCTCTGCAATGCCCTGCGCGACAAGCTGAGCGTCGGCCTCGGGGTTCTTTACCTCGAGGATGTTCAGCTGGATCTGCTTGCCGGTGAGCTTCTCGAGGTCGGCGCGGATGCGCTCAGCCTCGGCGCCGCGACGGCCGATCACGATGCCGGGGCGCGCGGTGTGGATGTCGACGCGAACGCGGTCACGCGTGCGCTCGATCTCGATGTTGCTGACACCGGCGCGATCGAGCTGCGTCTTCAGCAGTCGACGGATCTTGATGTCCTCGGCCACGTAGTCCGCGTAGCGCTGACCCGGCTTGGTCGAGTCCGAGAACCACCGCGACACGTGGTCGGTGGTGATGCCCAGGCGGAAGCCGTACGGGTTGACTTTCTGTCCCATTACTTGCTCGCCTTCTTGGTCTTAGCAGCGGGCGCGGTCTCAGCGACCTCGGGCGTTGCGAGAACGACCGTGATGTGGCTGGTGCGCTTCTTGATCTGGAATGCACGACCCTGCGCGCGCGGCTGGAACCGCTTGAGCGTCGTTCCCTCATCGACGTACGCGTTCTTGACGAACAGCGCACCCTCGTCGAAGTAGGTGCCCTCGTTGTCGGCCTTCACGCGAGCGTTGGCAATGGCCGACGCGACCAGCTTGTAGATCGGCTCGCTTGCACCCTGCGGCGCGAACTTCAGGATCGCGAGGGCCTCTTCGGCCTGCTTGCCCTTGATGAGCGCGACGACACGACGAGCCTTCTGAGGGGTCACGCGGATGTGTCGCACGCGTGCGATGGACTCCACCATTTCTCTCTCCTCTTGCGCCCCCGCGTCAGCGGCGGCGGCCCTTCTTGTCGTCCTTCTCGTGGCCGCGGAAGGTGCGGGTGGGCGCGAATTCGCCCAGCTTGTGGCCGACCATGGTCTCGCTCACGAACACAGGGATGTGCTTGCGACCGTCGTGCACCGCGATCGTGTGCCCGAGCATGGCCGGGATGATCATCGAGCGGCGCGACCAGGTCTTGATGACGTTCTTGGTCCCGGCTTCGTTCTGGGAGACGACCTTGCGAAGCAGGTGCTCGTCGACGAAGGGGCCCTTCTTGAGACTGCGTGGCATCTTCTGTTCCTACCTACTTGCGCTTCTTGCCGGCCGTGCGGCGGCGGACGATGAGCTTGTCGCTTTCCTTGTTGGCGTGGCGCGTACGGCCCTCCGCCTGACCCCACGGGCTCACGGGGTGACGACCACCGGAGGTCTTGCCCTCACCACCACCGTGCGGGTGGTCGACCGGGTTCATCGCGACACCGCGGACGGTCGGGCGCACGCCCTTCCAGCGCTTGCGGCCAGCCTTGCCCCAGTTGATGTTCGACTGCTCTGCGTTGCCGACCTCGCCGATCGTGGCGCGGCAGCGCGCGTCGACGTTGCGGATCTCACCCGAGGGCAGACGAAGCTGCGCGTAGGGGCCGTCCTTGGCGACGAGGCGAACCGCGGCACCTGCCGAGCGAGCCATCTTCGCACCGCCACCGGGGCGCAGCTCGATGGCGTGCACAACGGTACCGGTCGGGATGTTACGCAGCGGCAGGTTGTTGCCGGGCTTGATGTCGGCCGAGGGACCCGACTCCACGATGTCGCCCTGCTGCAGCTTGTTCGGCGCGAGGATGTAACGCTTCTCACCGTCGACGTAGTGCAGCAGCGCGATGCGCGCGGTGCGGTTGGGGTCGTACTCGATGTGCGCGACCTTGGCGTTGATGCCGTCCTTGTCGTTACGACGGAAGTCGATCACACGGTACTGACGCTTGTGTCCGCCACCGATGTGACGCGTCGTGATGCGGCCCTGGTTGTTGCGGCCACCGGTCTTCGCGATCGGACGAAGGAGCGACTTCTCGGGCGTCGATCGGGTGATCTCAGCGAAGTCCGCCACCGACGAGCCGCGGCGACCGGGGGTCGTGGGCTTGTACTTGCGAATTGCCATGTCTCTAGTCCTCTATCCCGACTGTCAGCCGACTGCCGTGAAGATGTCGATGGAGCCCGACTTCAGCGTGACGATGGCGCGCTTGGTGTCCTTGCGCTTGCCCATGCCGAAGCGGGTGCGACGGGCCTTGCCGACGCGGTTGATCGTGTTGACCGAGGCCACCTTGACGCCGAAGATCTTCTCGATCGCGAGCTTGATCTCGGTCTTGGTCGCACGCGGGTCCACGAGGAACGTGTACTTGCCCTCGTCGATGAGCGAGTAGCTCTTCTCAGAGACGACCGGCTTCAGGATGATGTCGCGCGGGTCCTTGTTGACAGCGGTCATGCGGAGACCTCCTGGGTGGAGACGGTCTTCGACGCGACGAACGCGTCGTAGGCAGCCTTGGTGAAGACGATGTCGTCCGAGACGAGGACGTCGTAGGCGTTGAGCTGGTCGACGTAGAGCACGTGCACGTACGCGAGGTTGCGAACGCTCAGGATGCTCGTCTCGTCGTCACGCGTGACGACCACGAGGACGTTCTTCGCCGGGGCGAGGTTGCCGAGGACGGCAACAGCAGCCTTCGTGGACGGAGCACCCTCGATACCGAACGAGTCGACGATGTGCAGACGCTCACCACGAGCGCGGTCGCTCAGCGCACCGAGGAGCGCGGCAGCGATCATCTTCTTGGGCGTGCGCTGGCCGTAGTCGCGAGGCTTGGGCCCGTGGACGATGCCACCACCGGTCATGTGCGGCGCGCGGATCGAGCCCTGACGGGCGTTACCCGTGCCCTTCTGCTTGAAGGGCTTGCGGCCGGCACCCGAGACCTCACCGCGACGCTTGGTCGAGTGAGTGCCCTGGCGAGCCGCGGCGCGCTGCGCCACGACGACCTGGTGGATGAGCGGAATGTTCGTCTTGACGTCGAACAGGGCGGCGGGCAGCTCAACCGAGCCGGCCTTCTTGCCGTCAGCCTTGTGGACGTCGAGCGCGAGAGTCGAGTCAGCCATGATCAGGCACCCTTCACTGCGTTGCGGACGTAGACGATGCGACCACGCGCGCCGGGGACGGCGCCCTTGACGAGCAGCAGACCCTTCTCGGCGTCGACCGCGTGGATCGTGAGGTTGAGCACGGTCACGCGCTCGCCACCCATGCGGCCTGCCATGCGCATGCCCTTGAAGACACGGCTGGGCGTCGAGGACGCACCGATCGAACCGGGCTTGCGGTGGTTACGGTGCGCACCGTGCGAGGCCGAAACACCCTGGAAGTTGTGGCGCTTCATGACACCCGCGGTGCCCTTACCCTTGCTGGTGCCGACGACGTCGACCAGCTGACCGGCCTCGAACACGCCGTCGACGGTGAGCTCCTGACCGAGTGAGTAGTCAGCTGCATCCGCCGTGCGCACCTCGGTGAGGTGGCGGCGAGGGGTGACGCCCGCGGCCTCGAAGTGGGCCGAGAGGGGCTTGTTCACCTTGCGGGGGTCGATCTGGCCGTACGCGATCTGAACGGCGTTGTAGCCGTCCTTCTCGGGAGTGCGGACCTGGGTGACCACGTTGGGGGCCACCTCGATCACGGTGACGGGAACGAGCTTGCCGTTCTCGTCCCAAACCTGGGTCATGCCGAGCTTGGTGCCCAGCAGTCCCTTCGAAATCTTTGAGTTGATGTCAGCCATGTCGAACCTCAGAGCTTGATCTCGATGTTGACGTCGGCCGGCAGGTCAAGGCGCATCAGCGAGTCGACGGCCTTGGGCGTCGGGTCGATGATGTCGATCAGACGCTTGTGGGTGCGCATCTCGAAGTGCTCGCGGCTGTCCTTGTACTTGTGGGGCGACCGGATGACGCACACGACGTTCTTCTCGGTCGGAAGCGGCACGGGTCCTACGACCGTCGCGCCCGCTCGGGTCACGGTGTCGACGATCTTGCGCGCCGAGCTGTCAAGCCCCGCGTGGTCGTACGACTTCAGGCGAATGCGGATCTTCTGTCCCGCCATTGTCTGCTCACTCTCTTTCTCGCGTCTTACCTCTGGACCCCGATCGGTTCGGGGCACGGGCATTGGACGCACCGTGGCGCTTGCGCGCCGTGGCACTTCACTCCGCATAGTGCGGATGCTGCACCGCTGTTCTGATGTCAACCCGGACGCTCGCGCATCCGGTCCCGCACGACACGCACGCGTGTCACCCTGGCAAGCAGGGATGCTGTGTGGGAAACGTGTTCTGCTGCCCGCGGCCTAGACTCTGCGCTCGCGCGCGTTCTATGCACTGCCCTGGCAGTGATCCAGGCGCACGGCAGTGCGCACCGGAATGTGGAACCTCAGTAGTCTACGTGCATCCCGGGCGTGTCGCAAACTCGCGCCGGGATTAATCCGGCACCCCCGCTGCATGACGAAGGCCCCCGCCGAAGCGGGGGCCTTCGTTGAGGTCGTACTACGGTCGCGCTTACGCGTCCTGGCGCTCGCGGCGCGCCGCGAAGACCGTGACGAGCACGCCACCGAGCAGCAGCACGCCGCCGCCGATCCAGACCCCGAGCATCGAGGTCGCGTCGAAGCCGGTCGTGGCGATGGTGGCGTTGATCGTGAGGGTGATCTCTTCGCTCCCGAGCACGCCCTTGAGCTGGTACTGCCCGGTCGCGTTCGTGGGCAGCGTGACCTTGACGGTCTCGCCCGCTGCCTTCGCCACGGAGGTCGAGGTCGGTGCTGCCTTGACCATAGCGAGGCTGCCCGGTCCAACGCCTTCACCCGTGAGGGTGTACGTGACGGTGCCGGTGCCGATGAAGTCGAACAGGAACGTCGCCGATCCGCCGGCAGGAATCGACGTCGTCGTTCCGCTCGGCGGAACAGGCGTGTAGGCCATCGCTGCCGTTGGTGCGGCAACGAGCGCCACGATAGCGATGACTACCGCCGCGATCTTGGTACGTAGGCTCTTCATAGTGTCTCCCCGACGTAGAAAAAAGTCTGATTTTGTGTATGCCGACATGCGGCGTGTGGGGCGTTTTGCGCGGAGGCCATCGCTGCCTGGAACAGCCCTCGTCCTCCCCGAGTTGTTCCCAGGCTACCCACAGTTTCGCGAATACCACAATCGGAGCCGTGAAACGGGACGCAATGTTCACCGGTTCGAAACAAAGTGCTCCCCGAGACACAACCCCCGAAGCAGGGGGTTTCCAGTATGACGACAGGGGCCGCCCGCATGACGCGAGCGACCCCTGTCGAGAGATTCCGAAGATTACTTCAGGATCTTCGTGACCGTGCCGGCGCCGACGGTGCGGCCACCCTCACGGATCGCAAAGCCGAGGCCCTCTTCCATGGCGATGGGCTGGATCAGCTCGACCGTCATGTCGGTGGTGTCACCGGGCATGACCATCTCGGTGCCCTCGGGCAGCGTGATGACGCCGGTCACGTCGGTGGTGCGGAAGTAGAACTGCGGGCGGTAGTTCGTGAAGAACGGGTTGTGACGGCCACCCTCGTCCTTGGACAGGATGTACGCCGTGCCCTCGAAGTTGGTGTGAGGGGTAACCGAGCCGGGCTTCACGACGACCTGGCCGCGCTCCACGTCCTCGCGCTTGGTGCCGCGAAGAAGCAGACCACAGTTCTCGCCGGCCCACGCCTCGTCGAGCTGCTTGTGGAACATCTCGATACCGGTAACCGTGGTCTTCTGCGTCGGGCGGATGCCGACGATCTCGACCTCGGAGTTGATCGCGAGAGTGCCACGCTCGGCGCGGCCCGTGACGACGGTGCCACGACCGGTGATGGTGAAGACGTCCTCGATGGGCATGAGGAACGGCTTGTCCTTGTCACGCACCGGGTCGGGGATGGACTCGTCGACGGCCTCCATGAGCTCGACGATCGAGTTGACCCACTGCTCGTCACCCTCGAGAGCCTTCAGGCCCGAGACACGGATGACGGGAGCGTTGTCACCGTCGAAGTCCTGGCTCGAGAGCAGCTCGCGGACCTCGAGCTCGACGAGCTCCAGGATCTCCTCGTCGTCGACCATGTCAGCCTTGTTCAGCGCAACGAGCAGGTAGGGAACACCGACCTGCTTGGCGAGCAGAACGTGCTCACGGGTCTGAGCCATCGGGCCGTCGGTGGCGGCGACCACGAGGATCGCGCCGTCCATCTGGGCAGCACCGGTGATCATGTTCTTGATGTAGTCGGCGTGACCCGGGGCGTCAACGTGTGCGTAGTGACGCTTGGGGGTCTCGTACTCAACGTGCGAGATGTTGATCGTGATACCGCGCTGACGCTCCTCGGGAGCCGAGTCGATCGACGCGAAGTCACGCTGCACGTTGGTGGCCGACGGGTACTTGTCGGCGAGCACCTTCGAGATCGCCGCGGTGAGCGTCGTCTTGCCGTGGTCAACGTGACCGATCGTTCCGATGTTCACGTGCGGCTTGGTCCGCTCGAACTTGGCCTTAGCCACTGGGTCCTCCTCAGGACGGTCATGTAGAAGCTCCGGGCGCTGGATTGCGACCGGCACTCTACGGGGATGTCTCTCAGTCTAGGCGAGAGGGTGTGTGTGTTTCTGGTGTGAAGTTGTAACCCCGAAGAACCGGATGCTGCGGGTGCGGCATCCGTGGGCGATCACTCGCCCTTGTTCTTCTGGACGATTTCGTCGGCGACAGCCTTGGGGACCTCGGCGTAGCTGTCGAACTCCATCGAGTAGACCGCACGGCCCGAGGTCTTCGAGCGCAGGTCTCCGATGTAGCCGAACATCTCCGACAGGGGAACCAGGGCACGGACGACCTTGACGCCCGCGGCATCCTCCATCGACTGGATCTGACCGCGACGCGAGTTCAGGTCACCGATGACATCCCCCATGTACTCCTCGGGAGTACGCACCTCGACGGCCATGAGCGGCTCGAGGATGACGGGGTTCGCCTTGCGGACGGCCTCCTTGAAGCCCATCGAACCGGCGATCTTGAACGCCATTTCGGACGAGTCGACGTCGTGCGAGGCGCCGTCCATGAGGACAGCCTTGATGCCGACCATGGGGTAGCCCGCGAGGACACCCACGTTCATCGCGTCCTGGAAGCCCTGGTTGGTCGGCTCGATGTACTCGCGCGGGATGCGGCCACCGGTGACCTTGTTCTCGAACTCGTAGATCTTCTCGGCTGTGACCTCGAGAGGCTCGATCGCGAACTGGATCTTTGCGAACTGACCCGATCCACCGGTCTGCTTCTTGTGCGTGTAGTCGTGGCGCTCAACGGCCTTCTTGATCGTCTCGCGGTAGGCAACCTGGGGCTTGCCGACGTTGGCCTCGACCTTGAACTCGCGCTTCATGCGGTCCACGAGGATGTCGAGATGAAGCTCGCCCATGCCCTTGATGACCGTCTGGCCCGTCTCAGAGTTCTGCTCGACGCGGAACGTCGGGTCCTCCTCGGCGAGCTTCTGGATCGCAAGACCCAGCTTCTCCTGGTCAGCCTTGGTCTTGGGCTCGATGGCGACCTCGATGACCGGCTCCGGGAAGGTCATCGACTCGAGAACGACCTGGTGGTCGGAATCCGAGAGCGTGTCGCCCGTGGTGGTGTCCTTCAGGCCGATGACCGCGTAGATGTGGCCCGCGGTGACGGCATCGACCGGGTTCTCCTTGTTGGCGTGCATCTGGAAGATCTTCCCGACGCGCTCCTTCTTGCCCTTCGTCGAGTTCACGACCGCGGAGCCGGAGTCGAGGTGACCCGAGTACACGCGGATGTAGGTCAGGCGACCGAAGAACGGGTGCGAAACGACCTTGAACGCAAGCGCGGCGAAGGGCTCTTCGCGGTCGGCGTGACGCTCGATGATCTTCTCTTCGTCCTTGGGATCGTGAGCCTCGATGGCGGGCACGTCCAGGGGCGAGGGGAGGTAGTCGACAACCGCGTCGAGCATGGGCTGCACGCCGCGGTTCTTGAATGCCGAGCCACACAGCACCGGGTACAGCTCGCTGTTGATCGTCATCTTGCGGATGGCGCCCTTGATCTCAGCGACCGTGAGCTCCTCACCACCGAAGTACTTCTCCAGCAGCGCCTCGTCGCTCTCGGCAACCGTCTCGAGCAGCTTCTCGCGATACTCCGCGGCCTTGTCGGCGAGGTCGGCGGGGATCTCCTGCACCTCGTACTTCGCACCCATCGTCACGTCACCCTTGGCGTCACCGGGCCAGACCAGCGCGCGCATCTCGACGAGATCGACGACGCCGACGAAGTCGTTCTCGACACCGATCGGCAGCTGCAGCACGAGCGGCTTGGCCTTCAGGCGGTTCACAATCGTGTCGACCGTGAAGTAGAAGTCGGCGCCGAGCTTGTCCATCTTGTTGACGAAGCAGATGCGCGGCACGTCGTACTTGTCGGCCTGACGCCATACGGTCTCGGACTGGGGCTCGACGCCCTCCTTGCCGTCGAAGACGGCGACCGCGCCGTCGAGCACGCG
Organism: Microbacterium schleiferi; assembly: GCF_038150145.1. GTDB lineage: Bacteria > Actinomycetota > Actinomycetes > Actinomycetales > Microbacteriaceae > Microbacterium > Microbacterium schleiferi_B. The sequence goes on along the minus strand of NZ_JBBWSA010000003.1, from coordinate 270,745 downwards.
GAGCGAGCGCTCCACCTCGACGGTGAAGTCCACGTGTCCGGGTGTGTCGATGATGTTGATCTGGTGCTTGTCCCAGAAGCACGTCACCGCGGCAGACGTGATCGTGATGCCACGCTCCTGCTCCTGCTCCATCCAGTCCGTGGTGGCAGCGCCGTCGTGGGTTTCGCCGATCTTGTGGTTGACACCCGTGTAGAAGAGGATGCGCTCGGTCGTCGTCGTCTTGCCGGCGTCGATGTGAGCCATGATGCCGATGTTGCGGACCTTGTTCAGGTCGGTGAGCACTTCTTGTGCCACGGGGTGTCCTTACGTGTGGTGAGGGATGTCGCGGACTTCGTCGTTCCCGCAGGTTTGTGGCCTGCGGGAACGGCGAAGGGGTATTACCAGCGGTAGTGGGCGAATGCGCGGTTCGACTCGGCCATCTTGTGCGTGTCTTCGCGGCGCTTGACCGCGGCACCGAGGCCGTTCGAGGCATCCAGGATTTCGTTCTGCAGACGCTCGGTCATCGTCTTCTCACGGCGGCCCTTGGCGTAGCTGACGAGCCAGCGCAGCGCGAGGGTGTTCGCACGGTGCGGCTTGACCTCGACGGGAACCTGGTAGGTGGAACCACCGACGCGGCGGCTCTTGACCTCAAGAGTCGGGCGCACGTTATCGAGCGCCTTCTTGAGGGTGGCAACAGCATCCTGGCCGTTCTTGGACTCGACGCCCTCGAGAGCGCCGTACACGATCGACTCGGCGAGCGACTTCTTGCCGTCAACGAGGATCTTGTTGACCAGCTGGGTGACGATCGGAGCGCCGTAAACCGGGTCGTTGACGACGGGGCGCTTGGGGGCGGGACCCTTACGAGGCATTGTTCTCAGCCCTTCTTCGCGCCGTAGCGACTACGGGCCTGCTTGCGGTTCTTGACGGCCTGGGTGTCCAGGGCGCCACGGACGATCTTGTAGCGCACACCGGGAAGGTCCTTCACACGGCCGCCACGCACCAGCACGAGCGAGTGCTCCTGCAGGTTGTGACCCTCGCCGGGAATGTAGGCGGTGACCTCGGTGCCGTTGCGCAGCTTCACACGAGCGACCTTGCGCATCGCCGAGTTCGGCTTCTTGGGGGTGGTGGTGTAGACGCGGGTGCAGACCCCGGCCTGCTGCGGGTTCGACTTCAGTGCGGGAGCCTTGGTCTTGCTGACCTTCGGTGACCGTCCCTTGCGAACCAACTGCTGAATGGTTGGCACGTTTTCTCCTAGATTGTGCTGCACGGTGACAGCTCGTGGTTTCACCACAGATCCACCGGCGCGCCAGAAGTCTGTCGCGAGTCGTGTGGTGGATATGCCGTGGGGGTGGCCTGTTCGCAGGCCGTTCCCTGATGTGCGAACCCCGCTTGCCTTGTGATACACCGAGGCGCAGCACAAGTGGCGCGCAGGCGCACACCCGGTCAATGATACGCGGGTTTTCGGAGGTCGGTCAAACGCGGACCGTTGCGGGCCCCGCTGTCAACGCGACGCGCGGACGAGCCGCAATTCGAGGTCACCGAGCAGCAATCTCTCGCTCACCGGAGCCTCTCCGCTCGGCGCAAGTTCGATCTCGCTTCCCGTGACCGAGATCACGACGACTCCGTTGGTCGAGCCGAGATCGATGATGTGCCACTGGTCGCCTCGCAATTCCAGACGAGCATGGGTCTTGGAAACCGTGACGTCATCGAGGGCCACGAGTTGCGCGCCCGAATGCGCAGCGTCGGGCGACGGGCGCCGCCCGAGGATGACGACCTGCGCGCGCAGCTCGAACTCATCGCCCGCTGCCGTCACGAGCGACCACCGCGGGCGATTGCGGTGGGCCAACAGCGTCGCGTCGAAGTCGCCCTCATCGTCAGCGGATGCCGAGACCGCCGACCTCGCCATTCGTGGCGATCCTGCCACCGGGGAGCCGATGATCGCCGAGACGGCACCCGAAGCCTCGGGGAACGGCTCAGCATTCGGATCCGTCGCCCAGTGTTCCCCGTCAGCGACCGGCGGGAACAGCGGAGCGTCGTCGTAGGACGACCGACCGCTGGCTGCTGACACTGGCGCCGGCGCGCCGGGCACGGCATCCGTCACGTCATCAATCAGCTCCCCCGACGGCGCCAGACCGGTCGCCCCGGTCTCCGGCGGCCGCGCTGCCCGGGTCGGCGGAGCGAAAGGTTCGGATACCGCGGGCTGTTCATCGGTGACGGGCGACAGCTCCGCGGGTTCGGGCTCCGGCGCGGGGCCAGTCTCGCTGAGCGGATTCTGAACCGCTGCACTCTCCTCAAGCCCGGTCGACACCCCATGCATGTCCCACCCGCCGTCGGGGCGCGACTGCGCCGCAGGGGATGACGCGCCGACAGGCCCTGCGGGTGGTGACGGCTGGAGGGGCGGTGGGGCGAAGGGTGAGACGGCGGGAGGTGCCGGGGGCGGCGGGGGCGCTGCTGTCCCGATTGTTTCGGGCGCCCGGAAGGCCCCGACATCCGTTCCCGTGCCGCGGCGGCGGCGTCCTTCTCGTCCGATCCAGCGCGCCGAGCCGAAGCCGAGGACCGTCGCCCACACCGGAAACAGCAGAGCAGCCAGCACCGTCATTCCCGCGCCGTACCCGAAGGAGAGCCCAATGCGGTGCGCTGCGACGATAACGAGGATCCAGACGGCAACACCGCCGAAGCCTGGGATCAGCAGGAGTAGGACCCACCACCCGGGAATCCCTCCCAGAGCGAGGAGCGCGGCGATGTTCACGAACGGCACCCACGCCTTCCAGCGCGGCTCACCCGACTTCGCGAAAACAGCACCGAGGGCGATGGCGCACCAGACATAGAACGCGATCACCGTCACCGAGACAGGGATCAACAGAATCAGCGCCTGATTCACCGCGGTTCCGTCGCTCATGGCATCCACCCTAGGGCGCAGCCCGGCGCAGCGACGCCCCTGGTCTCAGCGGGGCCATCACTCCCCGATGGCATCACGCGGATCGAAGGGTGCGTCCAGCGACCGGGCGAGGTCGTCGAGCATCGCCGTGATCTGCGGTTCGACATACTGACTCACGCCCTGCTGGATGCGCAGGCGATGGTGGAGCAGAATCGTGCAGACATCTCGCCCGATCATGTTGGCGTAGTCGTCGGCGAGGCCGACCTCTTGACGCAACGCTGCCTTGGCCTCGGGGCTCAGGGGCGGGAGGGCCGGAACATCGGCGTCAGCCTCATCGGCAAGGCCCGAGATCGTGAACAGGAACGGGGCACCGGGAACCGGGTCGGGATCGAGCGGCAGGCCTTCGAACTCCGGCTCGAGCCCTTCGGCTGGGCGGTAGCTGCGTGCCCGGTTGCGGGCAGCCTGCTGGTCGAGTTCCGCTTGCAGCATCGGCAGGTTCTGCGCCGTGTAGTCGGCAACAGCATGGTCGACGATCGTCTTGATGCGGGTCGACAGGCCGTGCTGCACACCGTGCGGCACGTCGGAGCCGAGACCCGCAGCCGAGAGGATGGGCGAACCGAAGCACCGCCGACATGGCGCAACCCGACCACGGTGAGTCGCGGGCTCCCAGCGCGGAAGCCAGCGTAGCCAGGCATCGACGGCCTGGCTCACTTCCGTTTCGAGCGAGCGCTCCACCCCTCTACGGTAGCGCCGGAGTCCTCGTGCGCCGAGGCTCCGCTAGAGAACGCGCGTGTCGAGGCGCTTACTCATCGTCATCCCGTTCCCACGGCCACCGCGCGTTCTCGCCGGCGCCACGCGCGACTGCCAGAGCCATCGCCGCTCCCAGGATCGCTGCGGCGACGACGACCAGACCCGGCCATGTCGTTGCGGCTCGTCCGACGGCCGCTAGCGCGAGGACGACATCCCTCGAGGCGAACACGGATGCGACACCCAGCCCCGCAAGGTAGCCAAGAAAGGCAGCCAGCGCTACCCATCCCAGAGTTCCCCATACGCCCCGCGCCGGTATCCGCACCCAGATCGTAAGCGCTACCGCCCCGAGCGACGCCACCACCCCGATGATGCCCGGCACCTGACCCAGGCCCGGCGTCATGATGACGTCCTCGTTCACGAGCAGGCTGACGACACCGAAGGCTGCGATGAGCACCGCCGCGAAGACCGCGGCTCCCACCGCCGTCGCTGCGGCCCGACGTGAGCGGCTCATGACCCTCGCGGCGCGTCAGTACTGGTGCAGCTGCGGACCCGCCTCGAGAGTGCGCTCATACTCGCGGCGCGCTTCGACGTTGAGCTCGGTCATGCGCTTGCCGCGGGCCGCCACCCACGAGCCGAACCAAATCGTGAGCTCGCGGCCGATGATGAATGCCGCGATCGCCAGCGGCGCAAGCAACTGCCCTTCGACAAGCTCGGCGCCCTCTTTGGCCGTGAGGTTCCAGAACGGCGCCTGGAAGAGCTGCCCAAGGAGGTGACCGCCGTAGGCTGCAACGCCGACGATGAGGCCGAAGATCACCCATGCCGCCCAGCGGCCGCGGTTGATGATTGCGCCGAGGAGCCAGAAGGCGACGAAGAACACGACAACCGGTACCCACAGCGCCCAGGTCGACAGCGCTGCCAGCAGCGCCGTGCCGATGCTGCTGACGGTAACGGAACCATCGATGAGGCCGAGACCGACCCAGACCGCGAGGTAAAGAACGCCGAACGAGAGCGCCGCAAGCAGGCCGATTGCACCCGCGGCTGCGCGGTTGCCGCGGGGACGCGGAGCTTCGGGGGCCTGAACAAAGATCGGCTGTGGGCCGAAGGCACCTGCGCTCGGCTCACTCGCGGTCACGACGGGTGCGACGACGGCCGCCTCATATGCGTCAGTGGGTGCGGCAGCCTCGACAGGCGCGGATTCAACCACGACAGTCTCGGCGGCCGATTCGACATTCGCAGGCTCCGCCACAGGCTCGACGACAACCGGCTCGACGACAACCGGCTCGGCCGCGGGCACCTCAGCATCGGACGACGACGATCCAGCGGCTTCGGCGTCTGCGAGGCTCTCGCGCGCGCTGCCAACGACGTCGTCGACGGGCGGCTCCTCGGCGACGGGCTCGCCGACCGGTTCCTCCACGGGCTCGCCGGGCGTGGGCTTGTCGTCACTCATGCGAAACTCCTCCCGAGGTAGATCCTCGGCTCGCAGACTACCCCGACCCGGGTTCAGATCCGCGGAACGAGGCCGTGCGGATGCCGATATGGATTCTCGGCGACACCGCTGAGCCACCCCCAACTCGCTGACATCACTGCCAGAGATGGATCGCGATGCGGTGGTCGTAGTCCTCCGGGTACCACGCGCTCGACACCGTCGCGACCCACAGCGCTCCCCGTACCGTCTGATGTTCGTTGCCGGCATCCGTCGTCGAGGAGCACTCCAGCGTGCCATCTGCCGCCGCGCAGGAGAACCCCTGCCCGCGCAAGGAAGCCTCCGCAATCCCGGCGGCATCCGTTGACACTGTCGCGAACGTCGTGACCACCGCCTGCCCGGAACTGTCGGTCCAGGTACAGGTACGCGTTGCCGTCGGCGCCAGCGCCGAGACGAGGTCGGTGATCGCTGTCGTCGGTCCCGCCGTGGACTGGCTCAGGATCGCATCCGACGTCCACGTGAGTTGGTTCCACAGGTCGGTCGGATACAGCTCGCGGCAGTCAGCCTCGGCGACGTTCAGTCCATCAGCTACGACGGCGTGCGGCGTCGGGGTTGCGGCGAGCATAGTCGCAGCGTTTCCCGCAGTTCCTCCCGCCCACGCCATGACCAGCGGCACAGCGGGCACGGCGAACCAGACCAGCGCCCCGACGATCGCCAGGGACAGCACGATTGCAGGGATGGCGATGCGGTTGTCGCGACCGGGAACGCGAGCCATGGTGACCTCCGCCAGCAACCGTACGACGCCGATGCCGTCCGAGCTGGTCGGAACCGCTCGCGACGTCCGGAAAAGTTGTCGCGACGTGTCGCCAACCGCGCACACCCGGGCCCGGCACCGGGTCTGGCGGGAGCCGGCGCAGCCGGCGAGGGTATGTACCCGGGTACTCAGGCTCCGCGGCACACGCGGGTCGCGGGGCTGGCACCGGGTCTGGCGGGAGCCGGCGCAGCCGGCGAGGGCATGTCCCCGCGACCTGCGTGTGCCGCGGAGCCGGACTCGAGCAGAACGATCAGTCCCGGGTATCCGTGTCCAGGAACGACGCAGGGCCCCGGGAAATCCCGAGGCCCTGCGTGCTGAGACGACGTGGGTCAGTTGTAGTTGCCCGTGAAGTCGTCGGTCGAGAAGCTGTCGAAGTCGACGAAGCTCAGGTCGGCGTCGCTGTACGCGCCGTCCGAGGCGAAGATGCGGTTGGGGTACCGCTCGCTCTTGGCCTCTTCCGTCGCCTCGACCGCGACGTTGCGATACTTCGCAAGTCCGGTTCCGGCGGGGATGAGCTTTCCGATGATGACGTTCTCCTTGAGGCCGACCAGCGGGTCGCTCTTGCCCTCCATCGCAGCCTGCGTGAGCACACGGGTCGTCTCCTGGAAGGAGGCGGCCGACAGCCACGACTCAGTAGCCAGCGACGCCTTGGTGATACCCATCAGCTCGGGGCGACCGGATGCCGGACGCTTGCCCTCGGCGACCGTCTGGCGGTTGATGTCCTGGTAGCGACGGAAGTCGACCAGCTCACCGGGCAGCAGGTTCGTGTCGCCGTGGTCGACGACCGTGACCTTGCGCAGCATCTGGCGCACGATGACCTCGATGTGCTTGTCGTGGATCGGCACACCCTGCGAGCGGTACACACCCTGGACGCCGTTCACGAGGTACTTCTGCACCTCGCGGGCACCCTGGACACGCATGACCTCCTTGGGGTCGAGCGTGCCGACCTGCAGGGGCTGACCGACGGTGACGTGCTGACCGTCTTCGACAAGCAGCGTTGCGCGCTTGAGGACCGGGTACACGACAGCCTCGTCGCCGTTGTCGGGCGTGAGGATGATCTTCTTGGACTTGTCGGTCTCGTCGATCGTGATGCGGCCGTCGAACTCCGCAATCGGCGACGCACCCTTGGGGGTACGGGCCTCGAAGAGCTCCTGCACGCGGGGCAGACCCTGCGTGATGTCTTCCGCCGAGGCCGAACCACCGGTGTGGAAGGTACGCATCGTCAGCTGGGTACCGGGCTCACCGATCGACTGGGCGGCGATGATACCGACCGCCTCGCCGATGTCGACGATCTTGCCGGTGGCAAGCGAACGGCCGTAGCAGGTCGCGCAGACACCGACGGCGGAGTCACAGGTCAGAACCGAGCGCACCTTGATCGAGGTGACACCGGCGGCGACCAGCTTGTCGATGAGCACGTCGCCCACGTCATCGCCGGCCTCAGCCACAACGTCACCGTTCTCGCCGATGACGTCAGCGGCGAGGGTCCGCGCGAACACCGAGTTCTCGACGTTCGGGTCGCGGACGAGCTTCCCGTCGGCGCCAGGGGCAGCGATCGTGAACTCGAGGCCCTTCGATGTGCCACAGTCCTCTTCACGGATGATGACGTCCTGCGAGACATCCACGAGGCGTCGCGTGAGGTAACCCGAGTCGGCGGTACGGAGGGCCGTGTCGGCCAGACCCTTACGGGCACCGTGCGTCGCGATGAAGTACTCCGCCACCGACAGACCCTCGCGGTACGAGGAAATGATCGGACGGGGGATGATCTCACCCTTCGGGTTGTTCACCAGGCCTCGCATACCGGCGATGTTCCGGATCTGGAGCCAGTTACCACGAGCACCCGACGACACCATGCGGTTGATGGTGTTGTCTTCGGGGAAGTGGGCGCGCATCGCCTTCTGGACCTCGTCGGTAGCCTCAGTCCAGATCTTGATGAGCTCCTGACGACGCTCGGCGTCGGTGGTGAGACCCTTCTCGAACTGTGCCTGAACCTTGGCGGCCTGCTTCTCGTAGCCCGCGACGATCTCAGCCTTGTTCGGCGGCGTGAGGATGTCGCTCAGGGCAACCGTCACACCCGAGCGCGTGGCCCAGTAGAAACCGGCATCCTTGATGCGGTCAAGCGTCGCGGCGACCTCAACCTTGGGGTATTCCTCGGCGAGCTTGTTGACGATCTGGCTGAGCTTGCCCTTGTCGGCCTGCTCACGCACGAACGGGTATCCCTTGGGGAGGGCGTCGTTGAAGATCGCCTGACCGAGCGAAGCGTCCAGCAGCCCGTGATTGGCGTAGCCCTCGGGAGCGTCACCCTCGAGGAACGTCAGACCCGGGACACGGATGCGGACCTTGGCCTGCAGGTCGAGGGTGCCCTCGTCCTTGGCCAGGATCGCCTCCGAAACCGAACCGAACACGCGGCCCTCACCGATCGCGCCCTCCTTGACCGTGGTCAGGTGGTGGAGGCCGATAATCATGTCCTGCGAAGGCAGGGTCACGGGACGGCCGTCCGAGGGCTTGAGGATGTTGTTCGAGGCGAGCATCAGGATGCGAGCCTCGGCCTGAGCCTCGACCGACAGCGGCAGGTGAACAGCCATCTGGTCACCGTCGAAGTCAGCGTTGAAGGCTGCACACACGAGCGGGTGGAGCTGGATGGCCTTACCCTCGACGAGCTGCGGCTCGAAGGCCTGGATGCCCAGGCGGTGCAGGGTGGGTGCACGGTTCAGTAGCACGGGACGCTCGCGGATGATCTCTTCGAGCACGTCCCAGACCTCGGGACGGGTGCGCTCGACAGCGCGCTTGGCGGCCTTGATGTTCTGCGAGTGACCGAGGTCGATCAGGCGCTTGATCACGAACGGCTTGAACAGCTCGAGAGCCATCTGCTTGGGAAGACCACACTGGTGCAGCTGCAGACGCGGGCCGACGACGATGACCGAACGGCCCGAGTAGTCCACGCGCTTACCGAGCAGGTTCTGACGGAACCGACCCTGCTTACCCTTCAGCATGTCGCTGAGGGACTTCAGGGCACGGTTGCCGGTGCCGGTGACGGGGCGACCGCGGCGGCCGTTGTCGAACAGCGCGTCGACGGCCTCCTGCAGCATCCGCTTCTCGTTGTTGACGATGATCTCGGGGGCACCGAGGTCGATCAGGCGGCGAAGACGGTTGTTGCGGTTGATCACGCGACGGTACAGGTCGTTGAGGTCGGAGGTCGCGAAGCGGCCACCGTCCAGCTGAACCATGGGGCGAAGCTCCGGCGGAATGACCGGGACGACGTCGAGCACCATGGATGCCGGGCTCATACCGGTCTGCAGGAACGAGTTGACGACCTTCAGGCGCTTGATCGCACGGATCTTGCGCTGTCCCTTGCCCTCGGCGATCTGCAGGTGCAGGCTCTCAGCCTCGGCTGCCAGGTCGAAGGCGGCAAGACGCCGCTGGATCGACTCGGCACCCATGTGGGCCTCGAAGTACTGACCGAACCGGTCCTGCAGCTCCTGGAAGATCTCGTCTTCGGCCTTGAGCGAGCCGACCTCGAGGGTGCGGAACTCTTCCCACACACGCTCAAGCTTGGCGATCTGGTCGTCGGCCTGCTTGCGAGCCTGCGACATGTCCTTCTCGGCTGCGTCCTTGACCTTCTTCTTCTGGTCGGACTTCGCACCTTCGGCCTCGAGGGCGGCGAGCTCCTCCTCCAGCTTCTGGAGGCGAGCGGCGATCCGCGCGTCGCGACGGTCGGCGAGTGTCTTCAGCTCGAGACGGATGTTGTTCTCCTGCGTCGCGAGGTCGCGGTGACGAGCATCCTCGTCGACCGAGATCACCATGTACGCGGCGAAGTAGATGACCTTCTCGAGGTCCTTCGGCGCCATGTCGAGCAGGTAGCCCAGGCGCGAGGGAACACCCTTGAAGTACCAGATGTGCGTGACGGGCGCGGCGAGCTCGATGTGGCCCATGCGCTCGCGCCGCACGGAGGACTTGGTGACCTCCACGCCACAGCGCTCACACACGATGCCCTTGAAGCGCACGCGCTTGTACTTGCCACACGCACACTCCCAGTCGCGCGAGGGGCCGAAGATCTGCTCACCGAACAGACCGTCCTTCTCGGGCTTCAGGGTGCGGTAGTTGATGGTTTCGGGCTTCTTGACCTCACCGAAAGACCAGCGACGGATGTCGTCAGCGGTGGCCAGGCCGATGCGAAGCTGATCGAAAGTTGTTGATTCGAGCACGAGTTCTCAGTTCTCCTGTATCGGAATTCTGTGTTGCCTGGCCGGGTCAGATCTCGTCGATCGACGAGGACTCGAAGCGGCTGGAGATGTTGATGCCGAGCTCCTCGGCAGCACGGAAGGCGTCGTCGTCGGTGTCGCGGAGGTTGACCGCGGTGCCATCGGCCGAGAGGACCTCGACGTTCAGGCAGAGCGACTGCATTTCCTTCATGAGGACCTTGAACGACTCGGGGATGCCGGGCTCCTGGATGTTCTCGCCCTTGACGATCGCCTCGTACACCTTGACGCGGCCGAGGATGTCGTCGGACTTGATCGTGAGGAGCTCCTGGAGGGCGTACGCGGCGCCGTAGGCCTCGAGGGCCCACACCTCCATCTCACCGAAGCGCTGGCCACCGAACTGCGCCTTACCACCCAGCGGCTGCTGCGTGATCATCGAGTAGGGGCCGGTCGAGCGGGCGTGGATCTTGTCGTCGACGAGGTGGTGCAGCTTCAGGATGTACATGTAGCCGACCGAGATCGGAGCCGGGAACGGCTCACCCGAACGCCCGTCGAACAGCTGCGTTTTACCCGTCGAGTCGATCAGGCGGACGCCGTCACGGTTGGGCAGCGTCGAGTCGAGCAGGCCTGCCAGCTCGGACTCGTACGCACCGTCGAACACGGGGGTCGCGACCTTCGTGCCGGGAGCTGCCTCTCGAGCGATCTCGGGCAGACGTGCTGCCCACTCGGGGTTGCCCTCGACCTTCCAGCCCTGCTTGGCGATCCATCCCAGGTGAAGCTCCAGCACCTGACCGAAGTTCATGCGGCCGGGGATACCGAGCGGGTTCAGGATGATGTCGACCGGCGTACCGTCGGCGAGGAAGGGCATGTCTTCGACGGGGAGGATCTTCGCGATGACACCCTTGTTGCCGTGACGGCCGGCGAGCTTGTCACCCTCGGTGATCTTGCGCTTCTGGGCGATGTAGACCACGACCCGGCGGTTCACGCCCGAGCCGAGCTCGTCGTCACCGTCTTCTGCGTTGAACTCCTTGACGGCGATGATCGTGCCCTGCTCACCGTGAGGAACCTTCAGCGACGTGTCGCGGACTTCGCGGCTCTTCTCGTTGAAGATCGCGCGGAGCAGGCGCTCCTCGGCAGACAGCTCGGTCTCACCCTTGGGCGTGACCTTGCCGACGAGGATGTCGCCGGGACGAACCTCGGCACCGATGCGGATGATGCCGCGCTCGTCGAGGTCCTTCAGCAGGTCGGGGCTGACGTTGGGGAGATCACGGGTGATCTCCTCCTTGCCGAGCTTCGTGTCGCGGGCGTCGACCTCGTACTCCTCGATGTGGATCGACGAGAGGGTGTCATCCTTCACCAGGTCCTGGCTGAGGATGATCGCGTCCTCGAAGTTGTGACCTTCCCACGTCATGAACGCGACGAGGAGGTTCTTTCCGAGGGCCAGCTCGCCGTTCTCGGTGGCAGGACCGTCGGCGATGACCTCGCCGGCTTCGATCCGCTCACCGGCCGAGACGATGACGCGCTGGTTGTAGGACGTGCCCTGGTTCGAGCGGTCGAACTTGCGCAGGAAGTACTCGTCGATCCCGCCCTCGTCGGTCTGCACGGCCACGACATCGGCCGAGACCTCGATGACAACACCGGCGCGCTTGGCGGTGACCACGTCACCGGCGTCGATCGCGGCGAAGCCCTCCATACCGGTTCCGACGACGGGCGAGTCGCTGCGCAGCAGCGGCACAGCCTGACGCTGCATGTTCGCACCCATGAGGGCACGGTTGGCATCGTCGTGCTCGAGGAACGGAATCAGCGAGGTAGCAACCGACACCATCTGGCGCGGCGAGACATCCATGTAGCCGATCTCTTCCGCGGGGATGAGGTCCACCTCGCCGCCGACCTGACGGGCGAGGACGCGGGTCTCCTGGAAGTGACCGTCCGCCTTCAGAGGAGCGTTCGCCTGAGCGACGATGAAGTCGGCTTCTTCTGCTGCCGTGAGGTAGTCGATCTGGTCGGTGACCCGGCCGTTGACGACCTTGCGGTACGGGGTCTCGATGAACCCGAAGGCGTTGATGCGCGCGAACGATGCGAGCGAGCCGATCAGACCGATGTTCGGGCCTTCCGGCGTCTCGATCGGGCACATGCGGCCGTAGTGCGACGGGTGGACGTCACGGACCTCCACGCCGGCACGCTCACGCGACAGACCACCGGGGCCCAGCGCCGAGAGACGACGCTTGTGGGTCAGACCCGCGAGCGGGTTGTTCTGGTCCATGAACTGCGACAGCTGCGACGTTCCGAAGAACTCCTTGATCGCCGCCACGACGGGGCGCACGTTGATCAGGGTCTGGGGCGTGATCGCCTCGATGTCCTGCGTCGTCATGCGCTCGCGAACCACACGCTCCATGCGGGACAGACCCGTGCGGACCTGGTTCTGGATGAGCTCGCCAACGGCGCGGATGCGGCGGTTGCCGAAGTTGTCGATGTCATCGACATCCAGACGGATGGTCGCCGGCTTGCCGCCACGAACGCCCTCGAAGGTTGTGTCACCGCGGTGCAGGCGGACGAGGTACTTGATCGTCGCGACGATGTCGTCGACGGTGAGCACCGAGTCGCTGAGCGGACCCGAGAGGCCGAGCTTCTGGTTGATCTTGTAACGACCGACCTTGGCGAGGTCGTAGCGCTTGGCGTTGAAGTAGAAGTTGTCCAGCAGCGCTCGGGCAGCTTCAGCGGCGACCTGCTCGCCCGGACGGAGCTTGCGGTAGATGTCGCGAAGGGCGTCTTCCTTCGTGAGGACCGTGTCCTTGGACAGGGTCTCTTCGATGGAGTCGAAACCGGCGAACTCCTCGAGGATCTGCTCGCTGGTCAGGCCCAGAGCCTTGAGGAACACCGTGACGGACTGCTTGCGCTTACGGTCGATGCGAACGCCGACCTGGTCGCGCTTGTCGATCTCGAACTCAAGCCAGGCACCGCGGCTCGGGATGATGCGCGCCGACACGATGTCTTTGTCGGAGGTCTTGTCGGGCGTCTTGTCGAAGTAGACACCGGGCGAGCGCACCAGCTGGGAGACGACGACACGCTCGGTGCCGTTGATGATGAACGTTCCCTTGTCGGTCTGCAGCGGGAAGTCGCCCATGAAGACCGTCTGGGTCTTGATCTCACCGGTCTGGTGGTTCATGAACTCGGCCTCGACGTACAGCGGGGCGGCGTAGGTCTTGCCGCGCTCCTTGCACTCTTCGATCGAGTACTTCTCGGGCTCGAGGTAGGGGTTGGTGAACGAGAGCTGCATCGTCTCGCTGAGGTCCTCGATCGGCGAGATCTCCTCGAAGATCTCCTCGAGGCCGCTCGTGACCGAGATGTCGTTGCGTCCGGCTGCCTCAGCCTCGGCGAGGCGGGCCTTCCATGCTTCGTTTCCGACGAGCCAATCGAAGGACTCGGTCTGCAGCGCCAGCAGGTCAGGGACCGTCAGCGTGTCGGAGATCTTGGCGAACGAGAGGCGGGAAGCTCCGCGGCCGTTCTTGGGGGATGTGGTGGTGGTTGCGTTGCGCGCAGCAGCCAAGGGGATTACCTCCGTGGGCCCGGGCGGGGCACTATCCTTGTCGTCAGGTGAAGCGTTCGGTCCTCCCCGAAAACCCACGCGTCTCGCACCGCATCGAGCGGGGACACGCAGGCACAGCCGACCACCATATGAGGGCAGGGGGAATCCAAGAGCGCAACCACCAACTATACGCGTTCCGGCACGCCGTGTCCACCCGGATTCTTGACGAGTCCAAATTCGTGCGGTATAACCCGCGGTCTCAGCGCTGGGGCGCGTGCCGGAAGTGGATCGTCGTGCCCGGCCCCGCCTGGGCGAGCAGGTCGAGATCGGCATCCAGAACCGTGGCGATCACGGGGTAGCCGCCGGTCACGGGCCCATCGGCGAGCAGGATCGTCGGCGAGCCCGACGGCGGCACCTGGATCGCCCCCGGGACCATCCCCTCGCTCGGCAGCTCCCCCGCGTCGCTGCGCTCCAGTCGCGGGCCCTCGAGCCGCATGCCGACCCGGTCGGCCGCAGCACCCACCGTCCATGTCGCCTCGAACAGCGCCCTTCTCGAGGCTGGCGTGAAGGCATCGTCGCGCGGCCCGGGCATGAGTCGGATGACGACATCGGGCGACGGGGGACTCCAGGGGGCGAGGTCGGATGCAGGGACATCGTCGACCTCGAGCCCGCCGCCACAGAGCACGGTGTCGACACGGAGCGGTTCGGGCCCGAGCCCGGCGAGGGTGTCGGTGGCGACGGAGCCCAGGACATGCCGGGACTCGATGCCCCCGCGCAGGGCGAGGTACGCGCGAACGCCGGCCGTGAACCACCCCATCCGCAGGTGTGTCCCGCGCCGCCACAGGTGAGCCGCACCGTGGTCGATGCCGTGCCCGTCGATCGTGAGCTCGCCCCACGCGCCGGTCACGGCGATCCATACGTCAGCGAGCGCGATCGCCTCGAATCCGCCCGCGGTGATCTCCAGCCCTGCTGCATCCTCGGCGTTTCCGACCAGCCGATTGGCCGTACGCAGGGCGGTACGGTCCAGAGCGCCGGAGATCGAGACGCCCAGCGACCCGGCTCCTCGGCGCCCGGCATCCTGGATCGTGGCGAGGAGCCCCGAAGCATCGACCCGCAACAGCTGCCGGGTACCGGCGTCCGTCTGCTCAGCTGTCACCGCGTGCGAGGCGGGGGTCCCCGAAGCGCTGCTGTCGACCACCTCGCGGAACCGGACGCGCATGCCGGGACGCAGGAGCGCGGGCGACGCGGCATCCGGGTCGAACAGCGGCGCGGAGGTGGCCCCGATCAGCCGCCAGCCGCCTGGCGTCGATCGCGGATACGCGCCCGAGAAGCTTCCCGCGAGGCCGACCGACCCGGCCGGCACCCGGGTCCGCGGGGACGCGAGTCGCGGCACGTCGAAGGGCCACTCCTCGCTCACGAGGTACCCGAATCCTGGCGCGAACCCCGTGAACGCGACGGTCCAGGTCACCGCCAGGTGAGTCGATATGAGCTGTGCAGGGCGAATGTCGAGGAGAGCTGCGGTCTCGTCGAGGTCAGGTCCGTCGTACCGGATGCCGATCTCGACCGCCGTGTCATCGGGCGACGCACGACGAGACAGCGCGTCTGGCGTCGCGGCGGCAAGCGCGGCGCCCAGGTTCTTCTCGAGCCACGCGCGCACGAGCGAAGGGGCGACCTCGCGGGATGCGAACCGCACCAGCACAGTGCGCGCGGCCGGGACGAGATCCGCAACGCCCACCGGCTGCGAGTTCGCGAGGCGCTCGCGAAGCGCGATGACCACCCACAAGGCCTCGGCCGCACTGAGGTCTTCGGGGACCTCGGCAAGCAGAGCCGTGTCGCCGAAGGCGCGAATCCGGGCGCCTGTCACCACGGCGCCCGCACCGACACGGACGCCGCATCCAACGCCGCGCGCACCGTCCGGGCGGCCTCCACAGACCCCGGCGAGTCGCCGTGCAGACAGAAGGAGGCGGCTGCCACCGCGACGCTCGATCCGTCGACCGCGACGACGGTGCCCTCGCGCGCCAGGCGTACGGCCCGCGATGCTACAGCGCCAGGGTCCGCGATGACCGCGCCGGATTCGCCGCGGGGGACGAGCTCGCCGCTGGGCGTATAGCCGCGGTCGAGGAACGCTTCAGCCACGACCTCGAGACCGTGCTCGCGCGCCGCCCCGGAGATCTCGCCGGGCATGGCAAGGATCGGCAGCCCGCGGCCCAGCCGGTGAGACAGATCCGACACGGCTTCGGCGAGCGCAGCAGCATGCGCGGCATCCGTCATGACGGCGTGATACAGGGCGCCGTGGGGCTTGACGTACCGGATGTCGGCACCGACATCCGCGAGAGCATCCAGCTGCGCAGACACCGCGGCGCGGAGCTCGGCAGTCGCCATCGCCAGCGGCCGCCGGCCGAAACCGGCCCTGTCGGGGTAGGACGGGTGGGCGCCGGTCGCCACACCGAATCGCGCAGCTCGATCGACCGCCTCGGCCATGGACAGTGCGTCCCCGGCGTGACCGCCGCACGCGACGTTCGCGCTGGAGATCACGGCGAACAGCGCCTCGTCGTCAGCTGTCGGAACACCGTCGACAGTCTCGCCGAGGTCGGCGTTCAGGTCGATGGTCGTCATGCGACCACGGTACGCCCGGTCTACGGTGGAAGCGTGGCCCGAGCGCACGTCGAAGCCCCGCCGCCGCAGGTGCGGCTGTCGGACGGATCTATCGCGCGCATCGTGCCCTCGGCGTTCGCGAGCGGCTGGGAGCTCGAGGTCGGCGGCACGCCGCAGTCCCACGTCGATCTCGCTGATCCCACACACCTGCACTTCGAATACGTCGCGCGGATGGGCGCCGTGATCGACCAGCTCGGAGTGCCCGGGGAGCCTGTGACCGCCATCCATCTCGGCGCGGGTGCCTACACACTCCCCCGCTATGTCGAGGCGACGCGGCCCGGATCACGGCAGCAGGTCATCGAACTCGAACCCGCGTTGGTGGCTCTCGTCCGTGAACACCTGCCGCTGCCCTCCAGTGCGCGAGCCGGCGGCTCGATCCGCACACGCACGGGCGATGCCCGCGCCGTGCTGGAACGCTTGCCCGCGGGTCTGCGCGGTCAGGCCGACCTCATGGTCTCCGACATCTTCCACGGCGCGCGCACTCCCGCGCACGTAACCAGCATTGAGTTCTACAGCCTCGCGGCGCGCTACCTCAGCGACACCGGCGTGCTCCTGGTCAACGTCGCCGATGGAGCGGGACTCGCCTTCGCCCGCCGCCAAGCCGCCACCGTCCGCAGCGAGCTGCCCCATGTCGCCCTGCTTGCCGAGGTTCAGGTGCTCAAGGGCCGGCGCTTCGGGAACATCGTGATCGCGGCATCCCGCAATCCACTTCCCACCGAGTGGCTCCCCCGGCTGATGGCCGCTGGACCGCATCCGGCCAAGGTTGCTCAGGGCGCAGAGGTCGACGCATTCATCGCTGGTTCGCGAGTCGTCACGGATGCCGACGCAGCGCCATCCCCGGCACCCTCGGCAACCCTGTTCGAGCGCTGACGGCGTGGGAAGTCGGCACCGCTCGCCGACGCCGACACAATAAGAGCGCACCGCGTATGGGGCGAGGTGCGGCGACGATGCGGTGTCTGGCGGGTTGACCCGCGATCACCGCTCTGCGGGAAGGAGCGCGAGTGAGCTATATCCACGGCTACGACCCCGTCACGCTGCGCGAAGTGGTCAACCCACGCGACTGCCGCGAACGCCTCGACGAGCTCGGCGACCAGCGCTCGCTTCCCGCCCTTCTCGAACGGGTATGGCTGTTGAAAGTGCTCGACCGGCTCGATGATGCGCTCGAGATCGCTGACCAGACGGTGCGCACCGCCCGGATGGCGGGAACACGCAAAGATCTGCTGCGCGCGCGCATCCTGCACGCGACGGTGCTGCAGTTTCGCGGATCGCTCGCTGCCGCTGCACAGGAGCTGACCACCTGCGCTCTCGAGGCCGAGGGGGCGGGGTGGGCTTCGATCGCCGCGTTCGCCTATCAGCACCGGGGAAAGGTGCACTACGACGCGGGAGATTTCGACGCAGCCCGCGCTGACTTCAAGCGGGCACTCTTCGCGCGCCAGAGCACGGCAACACCCGACGATCAGCTCGAGTCGACTCTTCTTGCGATCGACGCGGCCGAGCGTCGCCGCGCCGAGGCCGGCGCGGCAGTCGCCAGCTGACCGGTCGGTGTCTGAGGCCCCGCTTACGCTGTCGTCATGTCCGAGTTGCACCGCGTTCGCCACTGGGCCGAGGCCCTGCTTTCGGTGCACCTGACCCCGGAGTGGTCGTTCGGTTTCGACAACGCGAAGCGGCGAGCAGGCCTGTGTGACTTCACTCGCAAGCGCATCACGGTTTCGCGATACCTCGCGGCCCGCCACGACGACGACACCAATCACCAGACACTGCTGCACGAAGTGGCGCACGCGCTCGCCGGCGCGGCGGCAGGGCACGGTCCGCGCTGGAAAGCCATCGCTCGAGACCTCGGCTATGTCGGCGGAACCACGCACCACGGCGAGACGGCGACCGAGCTCGCCCCGTGGGTAGGGGTATGCCCTGCCGGTCACGTCGCCTACCGGCACCGACGCGCTAGCCGACAGACCTCCTGCGCCCGGTGCGCGCCTCGCTTCGACGAGCGGTACCTGCTCACGTGGTCAAAGCGTGAGATCACGGCATCCGTGCGTCTGGCGGCCATGACGCCGCGCTGAGGCGCAGCCCCCAGCCATTTTTCCCGGCCTTTGGTCCCTATTCACCGCGTACCCCCCGGGGTATGTTGCCGATGACGGCCATGGCGGCCCGGAAAGCGAGGACCACGATGTCACGTGTCATCGTTCTCGGCGCGGGAGTTGCGGGGCACACCGCAGCGTTGACCCTGCGCCGCAAGCTCGGCAATCAGCACGAGGTGATCGTCGTGTCGCCAAACTCGCAATGGAATTGGATTCCTTCCAACATCTGGGTGGGCGTGGGACGGATGACGCGGGAAGCGGTGGTGTTCCCTCTCGCCCCGGTCTACAAACGCAAACGAATCACGTTCCACCAAGCCAAGGCGACGGCGATCTGGCCGAACGGTGATGCGGGTTCTCCGCAGGGCGCCGTAGACATCGAGTACACCGAGCCGGGACGGGACGGACAGACCGAACGCGTTCGGTACGACTTCCTCATCAACGCCACCGGGCCCGCCCTCGACTTCGCCGCGACCCCTGGACTCGGACCTGACGCCGGATACACGGCATCCGTCTGCACGCCGGGACATGCCGTGGATGCCGCAGCACGGCTGGACGCCGCGATCGAACGCGCCCGCACCGGCGAGAAGCTGCGACTGGTGGTGGGCGTCGGGCACGGGCGGTGCACCTGCGAGGGCGCAGCATTTGAGTACGCCTTCAACGTCGAGCAGAAGCTAGAACAGGAGGGTGTCAGGGACAACACCGAGGTCGTCTACCTCAGCAACGAGCCAGAGCTCGGCGACTTCGGCGTCGGCGGCATGTCGTTTCGCACCAAGCATGGCGACGTGTCGGGTGAGCAGTGGATGTCGAGCCTGTTCCGTGAGCGCGGCATCCGTGCGATCACGCGCGCCGCGGTCACTGCCGTCGAGCCCCAGACGATCCGGTACGTGCAGGAGGACGGCTCACCCCAGTCGCTCCCCTTCGATTTCGCGATGCTGCTGCCCCCGTTCCGCGGCGTTGCCCTGCGTGCGTACGACCGCGACGGCGCCGACATCTCGCAACGATTCTTCGCGCCGAGCGGCTTCATGAAGGTCGACGCTGATTACTCCCCCAAGCCGTACTCGCAGTGGTCGGCGAAGGACTGGCCGAGCACCTACCAGGTACCCGGATATCCGAATATGTTCGCCGTCGGCATCGCCTTCGCCCCACCGCACGCGATATCGGAACCGCGGTCGACACCCGACGGGGTAGCGATCGCGCCTGCTCCCCCGCGCACCGGGATGCCCTCGGGCGCGATGGGCAAGGCCGCAGCCCTCAATATCGCCGAGATGATCAGGACGGGCACGAGCGTCGCGCAGCACAGCGCGTCCATGGCCGACCTCCCCGCCGCATGTATCGCCTCGACCGGCACCGGGTTCGCCCGGGGAAGTGCCGTTGCCATGACGATGGCCCCGATCGTGCCCGATTTCCAGGCACGCCCGCTCACCCACGGGCGAGACGCCGACCACACGACCGGCGAGGTGGGACTGGCTGCGCACTGGCTGAAACGGATGCTGCACACGGCGTTCCTCTACAAGGCCAAGGCGTACCCGCTCTGGTATCTCATCCCGGAATGATCCGCGAAGAAAGGAGCTCACGATGATCACGCCCGCTGACTCATCAGCACAAGCAATGGTCGACGCAGCCCCCGTGCCGACGGATGCCGACCTGCGTCGCCGCACAAACCTGGTCGTCCAGTTCTTCCGGTTCATCGCCCTCGGCTGGGGGATGTTCCGGCTCGCTCGTCACTGAGCTGGCGACTCGGCATCCACCGAGGCAGCCGCGAGAACCTCATCGCGGCGCCCCGCCTCGAGCCATACCTGGCCGGTGGCGCTCGCCGTCAGGAGGTGGAGCACCGCCGGGCGAAGCCCCCGGAACGCCTCACATGCCGCGGCAGCTTCGGGCGAGGTGTGGTCGATGCCGCGCCCGGCGAGCGCGTCGATCACTGCGCCAGCCCCGAGCAGGTCCTCAACCGCGAACCGCGCGCTGTCGGCATCCGTCGCCCCGCAGGCGATCACGGCGATGCTCGTGCGTTCAGCGCGCCGATGCTGCTCGGCGAGCACGGCCTCCGCGATCGCCGACGCGTTCCGGAGACCTCCGCGCAGCACGAAACTGCCGGCCGCCGTGGCTGCCTCGGCGACTCGATCCGCAGCGGAGTCCGCGTCGGCCAGGACGTCAACGACCACGGTGACCTCCGCAGGGGCCAGGCGGTCGCGGCCCGCAGACCCCCACTCGAGACGCACCTGATAACGACCCTGATCCAGCGGTGACGGCATCCGTCCAGCGTAGAACGAGACCGGATGCGAGACTTGCCGCATGCGCGTGCTCAGCAAGTTCACGATCGACTGCGACGCCGATGCCGCCTGGCGCGCTCTGCACTCGCCACGGGTACTCGCCGAGGTGTACGGCCCGTTCCTCGACATGCAGCCGCTGGAGGCGATGCCGACGCAGTGGGAGCACGGCCAGAATGCTGCAGTCGGGCTCAGTGTCGCCGGGCTCATCCCGGTCGGCCGTCAGCTCATCTCGATCACGGATGCCGAACGCGAGGTGAACGGGGTGCGCGTGCGGATCATCCGTGACTCCGGGATGCCGCTGACGGGCCCGCTCGCGGTCCTCGACGTCTGGGACCACCAGATGGCGGTGTCTCCCCTCCCAGACGGGCGCACGCTCTGGCGAGAGCGCCTCGTGATCGGTGGCGCTGCCGCGCCGGCACTGTGGCCGGGCCTGTGGGCGGTCTGGCAGTGGCGAGGTGCCCGCATCCGTCAGATCGCGCCGTCGTGGGCGCACGATCCGGATGCCGTGGCAGCCGCTCCAGCCGAGACTGACGCGGCCGCCACGGTCTGACCTCCGCCCCGGCTACTCGCTCAGCGCCGCCACCGGCGCCACTCGTGTGGCCAGACGCGTCGGAGTAACTGACGCAGCAACGGTGAGGATCGCGGTCGCCGCGACGATCACCAGGAGGGGCATGATCGGCACCGCGGGATAGACGATGCCGGCACGGATGATGCCATCGGGGTTCGTGGGAACGCTGCCGAGGAGGGACTGCGCTCCGGCCCAGCCGTAGGAGATGCCGAGGAGCACACCCAAGACTGTCGCGGTCACCGTCACGTGCACGGACTCCAACAGCACCATCACCCGGATCTGCCGGATCGAGACGCCGAGGGCACGCAGGAGCCCCAGCTCCCGAGTGCGCTGGATGACACCCAGCGTGAGCAGGTTCACGAGTCCGACTCCGGCGATCACCGCGGAGATCGCAACGAGACCCATCATGATCGCCGCGAACGTGTCCATGATGCTCGCGAGCTCGGGTTCGAGGCTCCCTCCCGCGTTGGCAGTGAGTACAGCCTTCACCGATTCGATGGCCACGGCGAACATCGTGACGAGAGTCACGCCGATGACGATGCCGATCGATGTCCGGGCTGAGCGCTCGGGATTCCGGTAGGCGTTCTGCACCGCGAGCCGCGCAGGAGCGGAGCGCCCGAAAGCACGGCCGACCAGGCGCAGCGCCGGAGGCATGACCAGCGGAGCTGCCATCGTGATGCCGGTGAACGAGAGGACTCCACCGACGAAGGCGACGACCACGCCGAGCGGTGAGACAAGTCCCAGCAGGATGCCCGCGGCAAGCGCAACCGCGCCGAGGGCGAACAGGATGCCGGCAACCGCGTGCTTGCCTCGACGGGCGCCTACCTCATCGGTGGCGAGGGGAACCGAGCCCGACACTGCCTGTAATGGGGTGACCGCGAGAACCCGCCGAGAACCGATCCACGCCGCGAGCCACGTGGTGAGCGCCACGATCACGGCGGGCAGCAGCATCGACAGTGTGACGGGCGCGACGTGGACGGCATCCAATCCCAGCCGTACGATCGCGATCTGCGCTCCGGCAGCGGAGACGACAATCCCCAGCACGGTGCCGATCACCGCGCCGAGCACGCCGACGACAAGGCCCTGGGATGCGACGCGCGCTCGCTGGGACCGCGCCGACGCACCGATCAGACGCAGGAGGGCGATCTGGCGCGAACGCCCGGCGACGACAGTCGCGAACGTGTTGGCGGTGACGATACCGGCGACATAGACCGCGAGCGCGACGAGCAGGAGCGTGAGGAATCCGAGCACGAAGGCGAGGGTTCCGCTGTCACCGATGTAGGGGTCTGCGCGCAGCATCGCCGCCAGAAAGTCAGTGGTCGCGATGAGGACGACCCCGAACACCGTCGAGATTGCCGCGACCAGGATGCTCGCCCCCATCCCGCGCTCACGGAGCCAAGCGAAGCTCGTGCCGGCGCGCGGCATGCGCAGCTGCGCCCGCTCGACGGATGCCGTGACGGTGCTCATACGCCGACCTCCGCCCGTCGCGGCTGGATGTCGGCGTCGCCCGCGTCGGCTGCGAGCATGTGAGCCGAGATCTGCTCGGCAGTCTGCGCGGGCTTGTCGGCGACGAGGCGCCCGTCGCCGAGGAACAGGACTCGGTCGGCATGGCTGGCAGCAACGGGGTCATGCGTGACCATGGCAATCGACTGCCTGCGCGTGCGGCTTGCCTCAGCCAGCAGCGCGAGCACCTCACGACCCGAGCGCGAGTCGAGGTTACCCGTCGGCTCGTCAGCGAAGAGGAGATCCGGCGCGGTGGCCAGGGCGCGGGCAATCGCAACCCGCTGCTGCTGACCACCCGAGAGTTCGTGCGGCCGGTGAGTCAAACGCGATCGAAGCCCGAGCGTGTCGATGAGCCCGTCGATGCGGGCCTTCTCAAGCACGCTCGGCGCACGGCCGTCGAGGTCGAACGGCAACAGGATGTTCCCTAGGGCGTCCAGGGTCGGCACGAGGTTGAAGGACTGGAACACGAAGCCGACGCGGCGACGACGCAAGATTGTGAGCTCAAGGTCGCCGAGGCCGGTGATGTCGGTGTCGCCGATCCAGACTCGTCCGGCGGTCGGCGCATCGAGCCCAGCCATGATGTGCATGAGTGTCGACTTGCCCGAGCCAGAGGGACCCATGATCGCGGTGAACTCCCCGCGACGGATGCCGACAGTGACGTCATCGAGCGCCCTGACCGTTCCGCTGCCGGTGCCGTAGGTTTTGCCGAGGTTCTCTACGCGGGCCGCCAAGCCCATCTGCGTCGTGGTGATCTTCATACCTCCGACGCTAGGAATCGGGCCCCGACCCCCGCGTCAGCCCGACGTCGCGCCGTCATCCATCGGAAGGATGATTCCGCGGCACCCGTCTCACGGCAGGTGCGAAAGGTCAGACCAGACCGTGCTCGTAGGCGAAGACGACGAGTTGGACGCGATCGCGGAGCCCGAGCTTGCCCAGGACGCGGCTGATGTGCGTCTTCACCGTCGCCTCCGAGAGGTACTCGCGGGTGGCGATCTCGGCGTTGGACAGTCCCCGGGCGGCAAGGGCGAAGATCTCGCGCTCCCTCTCGGTCAGCTCGCCGAACGCCCGCGGTGCGGGCCGGGTCTGCTCGTCCCGGAAGTGCGCGAACAGCTGCGCGGTGGCCGTCGCCGCGATCACCGCCGAACCGGAGTACACGCTGCGGATTGCGGCGAGCACGAACTCCGGCTCGGCATCCTTGAGCAGGAATCCGCTCGCGCCGCCGCGGATCGCGCGTGCGGCTGCCTCATCCAGGTCGAAGGTCGTCAGCATCACGATCCGCGGCGCGTCAGGGTCCTGCAGCAGGTGCGCCGTCGCCTCGAGACCGTCCATGACCGGCATCCGGATGTCCATGAGCACGACGTCCGGCCGCGTGTCTCGCACCATCGACAGGGCTGCCTGGCCGTCCCCCGCCTCGCCGACAACTGCCATGTCGGGCTGCGAGGCGATCACCATGCGGATGCCGGCGCGAAAGAGCGCCTGATCATCCACGAGCGCGACGCGGATGACGGCGCGACCGGCGCTGCTCTGGTCGGTCATCGTGCCGCCGACTCGCGAAGCTCAGGTTCCGCAGCGAAGGGGAACGTCGCACGCACGACCCACACCTCCCCGACCATCCCGGCCTCCACTGCCCCACCGACCAGCCGCGCCCGCTCGCGCATGCCGACGATACCGTGGCGCACCTCGGCCGGCTCGACCAGCCGGTCAGCATCCGCCGGCGGCGGATCGACGCGCTGCCCGACAGGATTCGACGCCCACAGGTGCAGGCGGTCGGGGAGCCAGCGCATCGTCACCTCGACATCTCCGTTGCCGTGGCGGATGGCGTTGGTGAGTGCCTCTTGCAGCACGCGGTAGATCGCCAGCTGCACAGCGGCGGGCACGGTGGGGGGAGGCATCGGTTCGACATCCACGCGCACCGCGAGCCCTGCAGCTCGCACCTGGCCGTACAGGCCCTCCAGATCGTTCAGCATCGGCTGAGGCGCCACGCCTTCGCTGTGGCGCAACTGCGCGAGCAGCAGCCGAACGTCAGCGAGCGCACTGCGTGCCGTCGTCGAGATCGTCGCGAGGGCATCCTTCGCTGCCTGCGGATCGGCGTCGGCGGCGTACCGAGCCCCGTCAGCCTGGGCGATGATGACGGCAAGCGAATGACCGACGACATCGTGCATGTCGCGGGCAATCCGACCGCGTTCCTGCTCTTCGACGCGTTCCCGCTCGGCACGCTCGCGCTCACGCTGCGTGCGCCGGGCACGCAGCGAGGTTCGGACCAGAGCTCCCACCGTCCAGGCCAGCAGCAGCGCGAACCCCGCCGCGACGAGGACAGCAGCGGCCAAGGGCAGAACACTCCATGAGGCCACACTCAGCAGTTGCGTGCCGAAGAGATAGCCGGTGATGACGGTGGCCCCGACGATCGCCGACGAGAATCCGAGCCAGTACACCAGCGTGCTCCCGTAGGCAGCCGTCGCGTAGAGCACGGCGAAGATCGCGAGGTCGACGGGCGCGGGTGGACGCAGCATCAGCATCTGCATCGTCGCGCCGACCCACGCCGTAGCGAGCGCGAGGGGCGGTGAGAGCCGCCGCAGCGCGAGCGCCGCCGCGAAGAGAAGGCACATGACCACGGTCGGCAGTGCCGACTCGGCTGCCCAGCCGCCGATCGTCAGCTCAAAGGGGAGACAGAGCAGCCCGAACACTCCCGCAACCGACACATCGGTTGCCACCTGGTACGGCAGGAGTTCACGAAAGAGTGCGGAGCGTCTCACCTCACCCACGCTACGGAACGCGCGCCCAGAGCGCGTCAGTCTGAAGATGTATGTGCGCCGGGCCGACCGCCTACGGTGCAGGCGTCCGCTCGGTCTCGGTCTCGGACTCGGTCTGCGACGGCGTCTCGGGCGCGGTCCGGTATTGCTCGGTGATGAGCCGGTACGACCGCGTCGCGAATGCGAGCAGGGCGATGACGACCATGGCAAGACCTGCGAAGACGAGCACGAGCGCGATGCCGCGCGTCTCCCCGTCCCCAAGAAGCCATCCCCACGTCTGCTGGCCGCTCGGCGTTTCCATGTAGGGGATGACCCAGAACTCCGCGATCGGCGCGATCAGGAACGCGGTGATGGGGGCGGCTGCCGATTCGAAAGCCGCGGCGAACCCGAACACACGCCCCTGCGATCCGTACGGCACGACCTTCTGGATCACGGTCTGCTCGGCTGCCTCGACCGCGGCCACGAGGGCCATGTAGAGCCAGATCCCGACGGCGTAGAGCAGCCACCAGTCGCGGATCGTGAACAGCGCGCCCAGTAGCCCCATGCCCGCGACCACGAGCAACATCGTGCGAATCGGGTTGCGTCCGAGGCCGAACCTGGCGATCAGGACGCCGCCGACGATGAACCCCGTCGCGGCGACCCCGAACACGGTGCCCCAGGCTTCGACACTGAACAGGGTCAGCCCGTACGGGTCCATCAGGGCGATGTAGACCCCACCGATGAGGTTGTTGCACGTCGAGAAGATGATGAGTGCGAAGAGCCCGGGCGCCAGTCTCACAGCGGTGATCGCGCCGCGCAGGTCGACACCGCGTCCGACGGATGCCGCCGGCTGCTCCTCGGGAATCCGGAGCAGGAGCAGGTGAACACCCGCGATCGCGGTTGCGACGATGGCGATGAGCAGCGTCCACTCCATGCCGAGCGGGCCGACCGACAGGCCGCTGAACACGCTGGTGATGATGAAGGCGATCCCCTGCACTGTGCCGACCAGACCGTTGGCATTCGCGTGCCGCTCTTCGGGGACGAGGAGTGTCACGAGGTACACCCAGAAGGTCAGCGCGAACCAGAGGTAGCTCGTCGTGATGTTCGCAGCCGCAGTGTTCACGAGAACGTGGAGGAACACGCGCTCGTTCGGGGTACGGATCAACCGCGTGCGCGGCGCAACTGTGGGATCCGCCGGAGCGGGAGTCGTCATGCGGGGAAGCGCACTGCGCGGCTCGGACGTCGGGAACAGCCGGATGCCGCAACTGCGGCGGTGGCGCTCAGCCCGTCACGCGCACCGCACGCGCGAGCGAGGCAGCCACGGCATCGACGTCACCGCTCACGAGACCGACAGTGACGCGGATGAGGGGGCGAGCGGTGCGGTCTGAGAGGAAAAAGGGCGACCCCGCCGCCACACCGATGCCGGCCGCAGCGAGATGAAGGAGCGCCGCGCGCTCGTCCGAGACGTCCCAGGAGACGTTGAGGCCGTCACCGGCAACGGCTGAGACTCCGTGGCGGCGCAGTGCGCCGGCCAGCTCCCGCTGACGAGTCCGGTAGCTCTCGCGGGCGCGAACCACAGCCTCGATCGATACGGGGTCTGACAAGAGATCGAAGAGTACGGCCTGGATGGTACGTGAGGTCCATCCCGGCCCCAGCAGCCTGCGCGCCACGACGCGGTCGACGATGCGCGATGGGCCTCCGAGCGCGGCGATGCGCAGATCGGGACCGTGGGATTTCGAGAAGCTGCGTACGTGCACGACCTGCTCTGGCAGCCACCGGGCGAGCGTCACCTCGGGCGCTGCGGCTACGAGCCCGGAATGGTCGTCCTCGATGATGACGACCCGCGCTCCGTTTCGCGAGGCGCGTACCAATCGCGCAAGCTCAGCCGCGCGCTCGGGGCTCGTCGACACACCCGTGGGGTTGTGTGCGCGCGGCTGCAGAAGCACCGCGGTCGGCCTCGTCGCGAGCGCACGCGCGAAGCTACTCGGCGCGATCCCCTCGGCGTCGAGTTCTACGGGGATCGGCTGCGCCCCCAGGTGCTCGATGAGGTCGAAGAAGTACGGGAAGCCGGGGTTTTCGACCACCACGCGGTCTCCGAAGCGCACGACCTGTTCGAGCGCACGACCGACGCCGTCCAGGGCACCGTCGACGACAGTGATCGCCTCCGCATCGCTCGGCCACACCCGGCGGAGCAACGTCTCCAGTTCGGGTAGCACGGGCGACTCGTGGTATCGACCGGTGTGAGCGCGCGGCGACACCCGCGAGAAGGCACGCGCGAGGTCGGGGAGCAGGTCGGCATCCGGAGTCCCTCCCGAGAGGTCGAGCCGCGGCGATCCCGGATGCTGGGCAAGGCCCTGCACGCGCGGCGACATCCACTCCTGCCGTTCCTCGCGCACGAACGATCCTGCCCGCCCACGCGAGACGATCAGCCCGGCCTGCGAGAGCGCCTTCCACGCAGCGCTCACTGTCGCAGGGCTCACACCGAGCCGTCCCGCGACCTCGCGCACGGTCGGCAGTCGCTCACCGGCGGCCAGATCTCCGGCCGTGATCAGGCGGGCAAGCTCTGCCGCGATAGCGCGCGGCGTGGGATCGGTGAAGTGCGCACGATCGATCACCGTGGTCATCGCCCACCCAATCTCGATCACACCAACATTTACGGTCGCGACACGGGACGAAACCGAAGGGAAATGTTCACGCCGAACAATAACAGACACGCCACGGCGCTTCGTGGCCCCTTCGACCGGACGGAGAGTGCACGAGATGACGACGGTGAGAGCGGCCATCACGCAGACGACGTGGACCGGCGACAAGGCATCCATGCTCGACAGGCACGAGCAATTCGCGAGGGATGCCGCCGCCGACGGCGCGCAGGTGGTGTGCTTCCAGGAGCTCTTCTACGGGCCCTACTTCGGCATCACACAGGACAAGAAGTACTACCGCTATGCCGAGCCGGTCGACGGCCCGATCGTGGAGCGCTTCGCCGCGGTAGCGAAAGAGCTCGGCACTGTGATGGTGCTGCCGATCTACGAGGAGGCGCAGACCGGGGTCTACTACAACACGGCGGTTCTCGTGGATGCGGACGGCACCGTGCTGGGGACGTATCGCAAGAACCACATCCCCCACGTCGAGAAGTTCTGGGAGAAGTTCTACTTCCGTCCGGGCAACCTCGGCTACCCCGTCTTCGACTCGGCGGTCGGAAAGGTCGGCATGTACATCTGCTACGACCGCCATTTCCCGGAGGGATGGCGCGAGCTCGGCCTGAACGGCGCGCACATGGTCTTCAACCCCAATGCGACCAAGCCGGGCCTGTCCAACCGCCTGTGGGAGGTCGAGGGGCCGTGCGCGGCTGTTGCCAACGGCTACTTCGTCCTCCAGCCCAATCGCGTCGGCCGCGAGGACAACGAGTACGGCGACGAGGCTGTCAGCTTCTACGGCACGAGCCAGGTGATCGACCCGCGCGGCAATTTCGTCGGGGCGCTGGGCTCGAGCGAGCACGAGGAGGTCCTCATTCGCGACCTGAACCTCGACATGGTGCAGGAGATGCGCGACGACTGGCAGTTCTACCGCGACCGTCGCCCCGACAGCTACGAAGGGATCTCCGCACCGTGAGCACGACACTGATCACCGGCGGCACCGTCGTCTCCGCCACCGGGCGGGCTCCGGCCGATGTCCTCGTCGACGGCGAGAAGATCGTCGCCGTCCTCGCGCCCGGCTCGGAACTGCTCGGCACGAACCTGGCGGCATCCGTCGACACTGTCGTCGATGCGAGCGCCAAGTACGTCATCCCCGGCGGCATCGACGCCCACACGCACATGCAGCTGCCTTTCGGGGGCACGTTCGCGAGCGACACGTTCGAAACCGGCACGCGCGCGGCAGCGTGGGGCGGTACGACGACCATCGTCGACTTCGCCGTGCAGACGTACGGCACGAAAGTGCCCGACGGCCTTGCGAAGTGGCACGAGTTGGCAGCGGGAAACTGCGCGATCGACTACGGGTTCCACCAGATCGTCGGCGGCATCGACGACGAATCGCTCGCGTTCTTGCCGACCCTCGTTGACGAAGGCATCACGAGCTACAAGCTGTTCATGGCCTACCCCGGCGTCTTCTACTCGGACGATGCCCAGATCCTGAAAGCGATGCAGGTCGCCGCCGACACGGGGCTGCTCACGATGATGCACGCCGAGAACGGCCCCGTCATCGACGTGCTCGCCCAGCAACTCGTCGATGCCGGCAAGACCTCACCCTTCTTCCACGGCAAGGCCCGCGTTTGGCAGGCCGAAGAAGAGGCCACCCACCGCGCGATCATGCTCTCGAACATCACCGGGGCGCCGTTGTACGTCGTGCACGTCTCGGCGAAACAGGCTGTCGCGCAGCTCGCGGCCGCTCGCGACAACGGATTCAACGTATTCGGCGAGACCTGCCCGCAGTATCTCTACCTGTCGCTGGAAGAGCAGTTGGGCGCCTCGAGCGAGCAGTGGGGCCAGTTCGAGGGCGCGAAGTGGGTGTGCTCGACGCCGCTGCGCTCGCGCGCCGAGGGCCACCAGGACCACATGTGGCAGGCCCTGCGCACCAACGATCTGCAGATGGTCTCCACCGACCACTGCCCGTTCTGCATGAAGGATCAGAAGACCCTGGGCCTGGAGGACTTCCGTAAGATCCCCAACGGCATCGGCTCAGTCGAGCACCGGATGGATCTCATGTACCAGGGCGTCGTCACCGGCGAGATCACCCTGGAGCGGTGGGTCGAACTCACGAGCACCACCCCGGCGCGCATGTTCGGCATGTACGGCAAGAAGGGTGTCATCCAGCCCGGGGCGGATGCCGACATCGTCGTCTACGATCCGAACGGTCACACCTCCATCGGCCTCCCGGTCGACGACCTGGGTCATAGCACCGGCAAGTCCCACCACATGAACATGGACCACTCCGCCTGGGAGGGGTTCGAGATCGACGGGCACGTCGACACCGTGATCTCCAAGGGCAAGGTGATCGTCGACGCAGGCCAGTACCTCGGACGCAAGGGCGACGGCAGCTTCGTCAAGCGCGGCCTGAGCCAGTACCTGGTGTGAGGCGATGACGATGGACTTCGGTGTCGTCCTGCAGACGAATCCTCCCGCGTCGCGCGTGATCCAGCTGTCGAAGCTGGCCGAAGCGCACGGTTTCAGCCACGTCTGGACCTTCGACTCCCACCTGCTGTGGGAGGAACCGTACGTGATCTACTCAGCGATCCTCGCCGAGACCCGCAAGGTCGTCGTCGGCCCGTTCGTGACGAACCCCGCGACACGGGACTGGACGGTCACGGCATCCGTGTTCGCGACCTTGAACGAGATGTACGGAAACCGCACGATCTGCGGCATCGGGCGCGGCGACTCGGCGGTGCGGGTCACCAACGGCAAGCCGTCGACGCTGGCCGAACTGCGGGAGTCCATCCACGTGATCCGGGAGCTCGCGAACTCTCGAGCCGTCGAGTACAAGGGATCGACGCTGCAGTTCCCGTGGAGCCAGGGGTCCGAGCTGGACGTCTGGGTCGCAGCGTACGGGCCGCTCGCGCTGAAGCTCACGGGCGAAGTGGCCGACGGATTCATCCTGCAGCTGGCGGACCTCGACATCGCGGCCTGGATGATCAAAACGGTCAAGGATGCCGCAGCGGCAGCCGGCCGCGACCCCGAGTCGATCGACTTCTGCGTCGCGGCCCCCATGTACATCGGCGAGGACTGGGAGCACATGCGCGACCAGTGCCGGTGGTTCGGGGGGATGGTCGGCAATCACGTCGCCGACATCGTCGCGAAGTACGGCACCGACGGCGCGGTGCCGCAAGCCCTCACCGACTACATCGCCGGCCGCACCGGCTACGACTACAACTCGCACGGCAAGAGCGACAACGACCACGTGGACTTCGTCCCCGACGAGATCGTCGATCGGTTCTGCATCCTCGGAACGGCCGAGGAGCACATCGCCAAACTCGAGGCGCTGCGGGAGCTCGGCGTCACGCAGTTCGCGGGATACCTCCAGCACGACAACAAGGAGGAGACCCTCCGCGTGTACGGCGAGACCGTGATCCCGGCCCTGCGCGAGAAGGTCACAGCCAAATCGTGACGCGTCGGCGCGCACGACCCGAGTCCACCGACTGAGGACAAGCGAGATGCGGGGACGGATCGAGGGGCTCGGCTGGGGAATCCTCGGCGTGCTTGCGATCGTCCTGCTCTGGGAGGGCTACAAGTTCCTCGGGCCCGCCGAGGGGGTCACGATCGGAGCTGTCGAGGGCCAGACCGGCTCGGGCATCATGATCCTGCCGCGCACCCACGACCGTGCAATGCCCCACGTCTGGGACATGATCACCCGACTGGTCGCACCCACCAGCGGCGGCGACACGCCACCCCTCATTGCGACCGTCGCCATCGCCGCGCTCACGACTCTCGGGATCGCCGCGGTCGGATGGGTCCTCGGCGTCGTCGTGGGCGGCGCTCTGGCTCTGGTCATGCAGCGCTGGCAGCTCCTGGAGTGGGGACTGCTGCCGTGGATCGTCGTGAGCCAGACGGTTCCCCTCATCGCGTTCGCTCCCGTCATCAACGCGATCGGCAACCAGATCGATCGCGGCGGGACGAGCTGGCCGCAGTGGCTGTCGGTCGCCGTTATCGCCTCGTATCTCGCGTTCTTTCCCGTCGCAATCGGAGCTCTGCGGGGCCTGGAAGCACCCGACCGCATCCACGTCGATCTGATGCGCACCTACGCCGTCGGCTATTGGTCGACACTGCGCCACCTGCGGCTGCCTGCTGCGGTGCCGCACCTGCTCCCGGCTCTGCGACTCGCGGCCGCCAACGCCGTGCTCGGCGTCGTCGTTGCGGAGGTCTCGATCGGCATGCGCGGCGGCATCGGACGGATGCTGATCCAGCTCGCCGGTCAAGCATCCAGTGACCCTGCCGCCCCGTGGGGACCCATCTTCGGCTCGGTCGCGCTCGGCTTGATCGCGGCCGGCTCCGTCGCCCTGATCGGCGTGGGTCTGCACCGCTACCGACGAGGAGAGGCCACCGCATGAGCCCCGAAACGACCGCCCCCGACAGCCTCGCCGTGCAAGCGCGAGACGTCGGCAAGGTGTTTCCCACCGCCAGCTCAGATGTCACAGCTCTCACCGGCGTGGACCTGGAGGTCGCCGCAGGCGAATTCGTCTCACTCATCGGACCGTCGGGATGCGGCAAGTCGACGCTGCTGCGCCTGATCGCCGATCTGGATGTCGCGACCACGGGCGAGCTGCAGATCTTCGGCAAACCTGCCCACCGGGCCCGGATCGATCAGGACTACGGCATCGCCTTCCAGCAGGCGGGACTCCTGCCGTGGCGCACGGTAGCGGGCAATATCGCGCTCCCCCTCGAGTTGCACGGCACCGCGAAGTCCTCGCGCGACGTGCGGGTGCAGGAGCTGGCCGACCTGGTCGGACTCTCGGATTTCATCGACCGCTATCCCGACCAACTCTCCGGAGGCATGCAGCAGCGCGTCGCCATCGCGCGGGCGCTGGCAGCACGCCCGCGCCTTCTGCTGATGGACGAACCGTTCGGAGCGCTCGATGAGATGACCCGCGAATACCTGCAGTCCGAACTCACACGCATCGCCGCCGAGACGGGAGCGGCAGTCGTCTTCGTCACACACTCGATCCCCGAAGCCGTCTTCCTCTCGGATCGGGTCGTTGTCATGAGTCCCCGGCCCGGTCGCATCACCGAGATCATCCCGATCGGTCTCGGTCCGGGCCGAGGCGAGGATCTTCGCGAGTCGCCCGCATACTTCGAGCGCGTCACGGCAGTGCGAGAAGCCCTCCACGGCGCCAAGGTCGAGAGAGCGAACGAGAGATGAGCCTGCGCGGCACAACGATCGGGGCCCGCCCGTTCCCCGGCTGGGTGCGCATCGCCGCGCCGATCGGGGTCGGCATCCTGGGTCTTGCCGCCTGGATTCTGTACGTGGATGTGGCAGCGGCAGCGCCGCGGATGCTGCCCAGTCCTGTCGCGATCGTGCAGGAGTTCGTCTCGCACGCCGACATCATCACGGAGGCGATGGCGGTCACTGCCACCAACGCGCTCATCGGGCTCATCGTCGGCTCGCTCGTTGCGATCGCGCTGGCAGCACTGGCCGCGGCGATCCGACCGTTCGACGGGATGCTCGCACCGATCGTCGCAGCGCTGGCGGTGATTCCGATCGTCGCGATCACACCCGTGCTCAACACGATGTTCGGCGCGTCCAGTCAGTTCGGCAGGCAGGCCGTGGCGGGGCTTGCCGCGTTCATCCCCGTCTTCATCAACGTGCTGCGCGGCCTGCGGCAGAGCAGGCCCGTGCACCGCGACCTGTTCCGCGCGTCAGCGGCCACGCCGGGGCAGACCTTCCGACTGCTCACTCTGCCGACGGCCCTGCCGTACCTCATGACGGGACTGCGTATCGCAAGCTCCCTGGCGGTCATCGCGGCCCTCGTGGCGGAGTACTTCGGCGGGCCCGCCGACGGAATCGGAACCGCGATCGCGACCTACGCGAAATCGGGCCGCGCAGCCCTGGCGTGGGCGTTCGTCCTGGGCGGCATCATCATCGGCCTCGTCTTCTTCCTGGTCACCTCGCTCCTGGAGCGCCTGGCGACCCGAAGGATGCCGGTCTAGCCGGCATCGAGCACCACCCGCACCACCGAGAGAGCAACCCACTGAAGAAGGGAACACCGTGAGACACAGCACCAGACGCGGCCTCGTCGCCGCATCCACACTCACCGTCGCCGCACTCACCCTGGCGGCATGCGCGGGCTCGTCAGAACCTGCCGCTACCGAGGACAGCGGAGATTTCGAGCCGCTGACCTCTATCAGCCTGCAGCTGCAGTGGCTCCCGCAGGCGCAGTTCGCGGGCTACTACGTCGCCCTCGATCAGGGCTACTTCGAGGAGGAGGGCTTCGACGATGTCGAGATCATCCCGTCCGGCGGCGACATCGTCCCGCAAGACGCTCTGATCGCAGGGGACGTCGACTTCGCGATCGCCTGGGTCCCGAAGGTTCTCGGCAGCCTCGAGGCCACCGGCGTCGAACTGACCGACATCGCGCAGGTCTACCAGGAGTCGGGCACCACTCAGGTCTCGTGGGCGGACTCGGGCATCACCGAGGTCGCTGACTTCGAGGGCAAGCGCATCGGCTCGTGGGGCTTCGGCAATGAGTGGGAGATCTTCGCGGCGATGGCCGCCGAGGATCTCGACTCCACGACCGTGTCGATCACGACGCAGGACTTCAGCATGAACGCGCTGCTGGACGGTGACGTGGATGCCGCGCAGGCCATGACCTACAACGAGCTCGCCCAGGTCCTCGAGACCGTGAACCCCGAGACCGGTGAGCTGTACACGCTCGATGATCTGAACGTCATCTCGTACGAGGACACCGAGGGCGCGATGCTGCAGGACGCGATCTGGGCAGACACCGAGCGCCTGGCCTCCGACCCGGCATATGCCGACGCCGCGGTGCGTTTCCTCAAGGCCATCACGAAGGGCTGGATCTACGCGCGCGACAACCCGATCGATGCTGCCGCGATCACGTACGACTACGCGATCAACGCGGAGGCCGCCTACCCGGTCGGGCCCGTGCACCAGGAATGGATGATGAACGAAGTCAACAAGCTCATCTGGAACGGATCCGAGTTCGGCGTCATGGACGCGGCGGCGTGGGACAAGACCGTGGCAGGAGCACTGTCGGCGGTCAACCAGGACGGGCTGAACCTCATCACGGCCGAACCTCCTGCCTCGGCGTACTCGAACGAGTACATCGAGCAGGCTCTCGCGGAGCTCGTCGACGAAGGGTACGACGTCTCGGCGACGTACACCCCGATCGACGTCACTCTGACCGAGGGCGGCCAGTAAGACCCCTGCCTGACCGGCCGAGCGTGCTCGGCCGGTCAGGCACCAACACACCTCCAGATGAGCGGACCCCATGACGATCGACAGCGAAGCCTTCGAGCTTGACCGAGCACACGTCTTCCACTCGTGGTCGGCGCAGGCACACCTGAAGCCCCTCGTCTTCGCCGGTGGATCGGGCACCGAGCTCTGGGACGATACGGGCCGGCGCTACCTCGACTTCTCGAGCCAGCTCGTCAACGTGAACATCGGGCACCAGCATCCCACGGTCGTCGCTGCTATCGCGGAGCAGGCCGAGACTCTGACGACGATCGCGCCGACCGCCGCGAACCTCGCCCGTGGGCGAGCCGCGCAGCGTATCGTCGCCCATGCCCCGACGGGTTTCGAGAAGGTGTTCTTCACCAACGGCGGCGCCGACGCGAACGAGAACGCCATCCGAATGGCCCGGCTGGTGACCGGGCGCGACAAGATTCTCACGACCTACCGCTCCTATCATGGCAACACAGGAGCGGCGATCGTCTCCACGGGCGACTGGCGACGCATCCCCAATGAGTTCGCGCGCGGTCACGTCCACTTCTTCGGGCCATACCTGTATCGCAGCGAGTTCTGGGCGGACTCGGTCGAGCAGGAGTGCGAACGCGCGCTGCATCACCTCCGGCGGATCATCGAAGCCGAGGGTCCCACCACGATCGCGGCGATCCTGCTCGAGACGATCCCCGGCACGGCGGGGATCCTCATTCCGCCACCCGGATATCTCGCCGGCGTTCGGGCACTGGCCGACGAGTTCGGCATCCTGCTGATCCTCGACGAGGTGATGTGCGGCTTCGGGCGCACCGGACGCTGGTTCGCCTTCGACGGACACGACGTCGTGCCCGACCTGATCACCTTCGCCAAGGGCGTCAATTCGGGCTATGTTCCCATCGGCGGCGTCCTGATCAGCGAACCGATCGCGCACGCCTTCGACGACCGTGTCTTTCCCGGTGGCCTCACCTACAGCGGGCACCCGCTGGCCGCGGCATCCATCGTCGCAACCCTCGATGCCATGGAATCGGAAGGTATCGTCGACAACGCCGCGCGCATCGGGGTCGACGTACTGGCGCCCGCTCTCACCGACCTCGCTGACCGCCACCGCGTCATCGGGGAGGTGCGAGGCGAGGGCGTGTTCTGGGCACTCGAGCTGGTCACCGACCGGACCACCCGCGAGCCCCTCCCCGCGGCCGAGGTTGCCCGCGCGAAAACGGAGCTGCTGGCGCGGGGACTCCTGCCGTTCACGGTCGATAACCGCATCCACGTCGTCCCGCCCTGCACCGTGAGCGACCACGAGGTCGCGCAGGCCATCGACATCTACGACGAGGTTCTCACGCTGCTGGACGGCGCCCTGTGAGCTGCGCTGTCCACGCACGTCAGGACGTCATCGCCGACTCCCTCGACGAAAGGACCCCCCATGTCTGAAGTCCCTGTGCTCGACCACTGGGTCGGCGGCACCGCCTGGCAGGGCGCCTCGGATCGCGTGGCGCCGGTCTTCGATCCCGCCCGCGGGGTCGTGCAGCGGCACGTGCGGCTGGCGTCGACATCCGATGTCGATGCGGCGGTCTCCACGGCGATGGCCGCCGCTGCTGCGTGGCGCGACGCGAGCCTCGCGAAGCGGCAGACCGTCATGTTCGCTTTCCGTGAGATCCTCAACGCTCGACGCGACGAGCTGGCGCGAATCCTCACGTCCGAACACGGCAAGGTACTGGCAGACGCTCACGGCGAAATCGCCCGGGGGCTGGAGGTCGTCGAGTTCGCGTGCGGAGCACCGCACCTGCTCAAGGGCGAGTACTCCGAGAACGTCTCGACCGGGATCGACGTGTACACGCTGCACCAGCCGCTCGGTGTCGTGGGTGTCATCAGTCCGTTCAACTTCCCTGCGATGGTGCCGCTGTGGTTCGTACCGATCGCCCTCATGTCCGGCAACGCGGTCATCCTCAAACCGAGCGAGAAGGATCCCTCTGCGGCGAACTGGATCGCCGAGCGCTTCGCCGAGGCGGGGCTTCCTGCCGGGGTGCTGTCGGTCGTACACGGCGACAAGGAGGCGGTCGACGCGATCCTCGATCACCCCGACATCGCGGCGGTGTCGTTTGTCGGGTCGACTCCGATCGCGACCTACATCTATGAGCGGGCAAGCTCGGCCGGCAAGCGCGTCCAGGCCCTCGGAGGCGCAAAGAACCACATGCTCGTGCTGCCGGATGCCGATCTCGACCTGGCCGCCGACTCTGCAGTGAACGCCGGGTTCGGTTCCGCGGGCGAGCGCTGCATGGCGATCTCCGTGGTCCTCGCCGTCGATTCGATCGCCGATGCCCTCGTGTCCAAGATCGCCGAGCGGATGTCGACACTGCGCACCGGCGACGGATTGCGGGGGTGCGACATGGGTCCCCTCATCACCGAAGTGCACCGCGACAAGGTCGCCGCGTACATCGGCATTGCCCGCGAGGACGGGGCAACCGTCGTGATCGATGGCACCGGCATCGAGGTCGACGGCGAGCCGGCAGGATTCTGGCTCGGCCCCACTCTGCTCGATGACGTGTCGACGGGGTCAGCCGCCTATCGCGACGAGATCTTCGGCCCTGTGCTCTCGGTCGTGCGGGTCGCGGGATACGACGATGCGCTCGCGCTCATCAACGCCAGCCCGTACGGCAACGGCACGGCGATCTTCACGAACGATGGCGGCGCCGCCCGACGGTTCCAGCGCGAGGTCACGGTGGGGATGGTGGGGATCAACGTGCCGATCCCGGTTCCCGTCGCGTACCACTCGTTCGGCGGATGGAAGGCATCGCTGTTCGGGGATGCGAAGGCTTACGGCCCGCAGGCTTTCGCGTTCTTCACGCGGGAGAAAGCGGTCACCTCGCGCTGGCTCGATCCTTCGCACGGCGGCCTGAATCTGGGGTTCCCGCAGAACACCTGACGTAATGCGCCGCTCGTCACCCGCGGGCAGTGGGAACAACGGGTCGGTTCTCGTAGAAGGTCTGCAGGACAACCGTCGTGCGCGTGCTCACATTGGCTGCCAACCGGATCTCTCGCAGCAGCGACTCCAGGTGCCTGGGAGTAGCGACCCGCACGAGCAGGAGGTAGCTTGCCGCGCCCGCAACCGAATGGCACGCCTCGATCTCCTCCAGGTGTGCGAGGAGTTCGGGTGCGGTATCGGGCTGCGCCGGGTCGAGCGGGGTGATCTCGACGAACGCGGCAAGCGGCTTGCCGACAGCCTCGGGATCGACCACGACGCGGTAGCCGGTGATGATCCCCCGGCTCTCCAGGCGGCGCACCCGCGCTTGCACGGCCGAGACCGACAGCCCGACAGCCGCTGACAGGTCCGCGAGAGTCGCACGGGCATCAGCCGATAGCGCGCGCAGGATTCGAGCGTCGGTGTCATCGTCGAGCCGAGGGGGCAGGGTTTCCGGGGCCATGCGAACGAGCCTACCGATCGCAAGCAGCATAGGCCGGAAAAATTCCTGCCGAAGAGCAATAGAAACGGAGAAAATCTAGAATCGCGGGAACCCTACGTTCGGAGGCCTCATGTCGACCCTGTCGTCCCCCGCACCGCTCACTCCCCTCGCGCCCGCCGAGATCGCCGCCTCTGCCGAAGAGTCCTCGGCCTGGCACGAGCTGAAGACCGCAGCCGAAGCGTTGCACCCGCTGCAGGTCGCCGATGGTTCGATTCCGGATGCCGCGCACCACACTGCCGCCCGCGAGTACGTCGCAGCGCTCGTGCAGGCGATCGAGGAGCTGGCACCCGGGTTCCCCCATGACGCCGCCTACCTCGCCGCCCTCACGCGAGACTTCCAGAGGTGGGCAAGCGAAGGCTTCGGCGTTCCCGACTTCCTCGATTCGCTCGTGGAATTCCAGCCGCAGCAGCAGCGCGTCGACGGCATCCGTCACCTCGTCGTCTTCCCGATGTACACGCAGAACGGATCGAGGCAGCGCCACGTCGAGGCGGTGCTGGTCGACGCCATCTGGCCCGAGTTCGTCGCCGAGCTCGAGAGCACCGACTACGGCAATGCCCTGTTCGTTTCGCTGCGACTGATCGACTTCACGTCGGGCTACGACACGAACTCGGCTGTCCTTTTTCCCGAGACCGTGGCAATGCGCGAGATCCCGACCTTCACCTGGGGCGGAATCTTCCAGGACCGCGAAGCAGCCCGCTACCGTCGGGTCGTGCGCGCAGCAGCCGAGATCACCAAGCTCGACCTCCCCGCCGATGCGGCCCGGATGCTCGATGACGCGGCGCTCGCCGAGCGCACGTTCGTCATGTGGGACCTCATCCACGACCGCACGCACATGCGCGGAGACCTGCCCTTCGACCCGTTCATGATCAAGCAGCGGATGCCGTACTTCCTGTACGCCCTCGAAGAGCTGCGCTGCGACCTCACGGCGTTCCGCGAGAGCGTGCGGATCCACGAGCGACTCCAGGCGCGGCTCGAGGGCGGAGAGGCGCTGAACGCGACCGAAGCGGAGACCCTCGAGCACGCGCGACTGGTGCAGTACGCCGTCGTGTTCGACCGCATCTTCCGCTTCGCTATCACGGGCTCCCGGGTGCGCAACTACGACGGGCTGGGCGGTCAACTGCTGTTCGCGTGGCTGCACCAGCGCGGCGTGCTGCACTGGACCGATACCGCCCTCACGATCGACTGGGACGCGGTCCCCGCCGCGGTGGTCGCGCTGGCCGACAGCATCGACGAGCTGTACTGGGCCTCGATCGACCGCCCCAAGCCCGTGCACTGGCTGGCGGCTTACGACCTCATCCGCCAGACGCTTCCGCCCCACCCCGCCTCGAAGTGGAACCGGGGACTCGCCGACGGCGTCCTCGCCGGCCCCCTTTCGGGCTACACGGATGCCGTGCTCGACGACGAATTCCCGCTGTCGATGTTCTACGAGGCGCTCGAGAAGAAGATGCGCCCGGTGATCGCGTCGACCGCCGGCATCCGCGCGGGCGACGCGTGAGCGCCGCGCAAGATCGGGTCCGTGCGAAACGTAGGCTGAGACGGTGACCAGCACACCCGTCCACGCCCGCGGCTTCGCCTCCGACAACTACTCCGGCATCCACCCCGAGGTGCTTGCGGCGATCGCCTCAGTGAACGCCGATCACGAGCCCGCGTACGGTGCCGACACCGTCACCGCGCACCTGCGAGAGGTGTTCGCGGGCCACTTCGGCAAGCCCGTCGAGGTGTTCCCGGTCTTCAACGGCACGGGCGCCAACGTCACGGCGCTGCAGTCGATGCTGCCCCGGTGGGGAGCTGTTATCGCGGCATCCACAGCTCACGTCAACAGCGATGAAGGCGGAGCGCCCGAGAAGGTCGGCGGCATCAAGCTGCTCACCATCCCGACCCCCGACGGCAAGCTCACGCCCGAGCTCATCGACACCGAGGCGTGGGGGTGGGGTGATGAACACCGCGCCCAGCCGCTGGTTGTCGCGATCACCCAGTCGAGTGAGCTCGGCACGCTCTACACGCCGGCCGAGATCCGGGCGATCGCCGACCACGTCCACAAGCGCGGGATGCTGCTCTACATGGACGGTGCTCGCATCTCGAACGCCGCGGCGGCCCTCGACCTCCCCCTGCACGCCTTCACGACGGATGTCGGGGTCGATGTCGTCAGCGTCGGCGGGACCAAAAACGGGGCGCTTGCCGCCGAAGCGATCGTGGTGCTCAACGACTCGGCATCCGTGGGGCTCCACTACCTGCGCAAGATGAACATGCAACTCGCCTCGAAGATGCGGTTCGTCTCGGCCCAGCTCATCGCCCTGTATGAGGGCGACCTGTTCCTGCGCAACGCGCGGCACGCCAACGCCATGGCGGCGCGACTGCGCCGCGGCCTCGAGGAAGCCATCGCCGCCGGAAGCATCCGCGGGGTCGGGTTCACCCAGCAGACCCAAGCCAACGGGATCTTCGCCACTCTGCCGCCGGGCGCAGCCGAGCGCGTCCGCGAAAGTTTCCGGTTCTACGACTGGGATGCCTCGGTCGGCGAGGTGCGGTGGGTGTGCAGCTTCGACACCACCGAGTCCGACATCGACGCCCTGATCGAGGCGATCGCCCGCGCGACAAACGCCTGAGGCACCTCGCGCGGGCTCCCTCAGGCGAGGTCGAGCTCGACGGTTGCGAACGAGTGCGCCGGGAGCCGCACCGAGAGCACACCGTCGTGGATCCGCGTCTCCAGCGACACCGGCGCCACCCGGTCGGGCGCGCTCGGGTCGTTGAACGCCGATGCACTGTCGGCGGTGAGCACCCGAGCGCGGGCCACCGAGGCTGCGCGCCCCCGCAGATCGACGCGGACGTCCAGGTCGTCCTGCGCCGACAGGTGGGTGAGTGAGATCAGAACACTGGCGTCTTTCACGGATGCCGACAGCGACAGCAGCGGCAGGTCCTCGTCCCCCACCGCGTGAGTCGGCGCCTCGAGGACGTGAGCGCCCAACTGCGCGGCATCCTGGTGCCCCTTGTTCATCTCGAACACGTGATAAGTCGGCGTCAGCACGAGGCTCTCGCCGTCGGTGAGGATCATGGCCTGCAGCACGTTGACGGTCTGGGCGATGTTTGCCATCGTCAGGCGGCGAGCGTGCCGGTGGAAGATGTCGAAGTGCAAGCCGGCCACCAGCGCGTCGCGCACGGTGTTCTGCTGGAACAGGAATCCGGGGTTGGTCCCCTCTTCGACGTTCCACCACGTGCCCCACTCGTCGCACACGAGGTCAATACGCCCGCGCGGGTCATAGGCATCCATCAGCGCGACGTGGGACGCGAGAATCCGCTCGATACCTGCCGCATACGCCATCGTCCGGTAGTACTGATCCTCGGTGAAGCCCGCGGCATCCTCGGTGTTGATGCCCGTTCCCGAGTGCGTGTAGTAGTGGAACGAGATCGCCTGATAGACCGGGTTGTCGTCCTTCGTGCACCCGAGGCAGTTCACGGCCTCCATGAGCGCGCGGGTCCAGCGCAGGTCACCCTCGTTGGCACCGGCGGCGATGCGCGTGAGCTGGTTGCCGCCGTGGTTGCGGCAGAACGTGGCGTAGCGCCGGGCCTCCTGCGCATAGTGCTCCGGCGACATGTTGCCACCGCATCCCCATGCTTCATTGCCGAGGCCCCAGAACGGCACCTTCCACGGCTGATCGCGACCGTTCTCGCGCCGCAGCCGCGCCATGGGGCTGTCATCGTCGCGCGTGAGGTACTCGACCCACTCGCTCATCTCCTGCACCGTGCCGCTGCCGAGGTTTCCGTTGACGTAGGGGTCGGCGCCGAGCATGTCGCACAGGTCCATGAACTCGTGGGTACCGAAGTGGTTGTTCTCGATGACGTCGCCCCAGTGGGTGTTGGCCATCCGGGGACGCTGCTCACGCGGACCGATGCCATCCCGCCAGTGGTACTCGTCGGCGAAGCATCCGCCCGGCCATCGCAGGTTCGGAATGTTCACGGCGCGCAGAGCCTCGACGATGTCAAGACGGATGCCGCGCTCGTTGGGGACCGGTGAGTCCTCGCCGACCCAGAACCCGTCGTAGATGCAGCGGCCGAGGTGCTCGGCGAAGTGCCCGTAGAGATGACGGTTGATCCGGGAGCCGGTCACGTCGAGGTCGATGACGGCGCGTGCGGTTTCGGTCATGAGGTCAACTCCAGTCGGATGCGGGGGTGAGCGGAACCAGCGCCGGTCGCTGCACCGTGGTCGTGAGGGTGAAAGGACTGTTCTCTCGGGCAGAGTGGAGGAGCCCGGTCATAATTTCGAGGACGTGCAGGGCGAGAGCCCCGCTCGCACGGTCTGCGCCGGTGCGGACGTGGTCGATCAGTCCGATGCCGCGCCCCGCGTCGCCGTAGCCAGCCGACGGGGCGACGCTCTCCCAGTCGGGCGCTCCCAGCATCCGTACCTGCACGTCACCCTCGAACATGTTCGGGTCGGGAACCGCGATCGAGCCGGTCTCGCCGTGGACCTCGATGGGCGCCGCGTGCGTGGCGACGCTGTCGAAGCTGAACACCACGGTCGAGATCGCGCCGCCGACGTGCCGCAGGGTGCCGGTGACGTACGTGTCGACCTCGACCGGGATCTCTTCCCCCGCGCGGGGGCCCGACGCGATGGTTCGAGTATCACGGCTGCGGGAGGAGGCTCCGCTCACACTCTCGACGGGCCCGAGGAGGTGGACAAGCGAGGTCAGATAGTACGGCCCCATGTCCATGAGCGGCCCGCCGCCCTCGCGGTAGTAGAAGTCGGGGTTCGGATGCCACGCCTCGTGGCCCGGGGCCACCCAGGTGGCTGTCGCTGCGAGGGGCCGGCCAATCCGTCCCGAATCCACGATCTCCCGGGCGGTCTGGATGCCGGTTCCGAGCACCGTGTCGGGTGCACCGCCGACCCACGCCTGCCCACGGGCTGCCATGATCTGTTGCGCCTGCGTCAGCGTCGCTGCGAGCGGCTTTTCGCCGTAGACGTTCTTGCCTGCGGCGAGCGCGGCCAGCGCGACCTCGGCGTGAGCCGCGGGGATCGTGAGGTTCAGAACGGTGTCGACGGCGGGGTCTGCCATCAACCCAGCAACGCTCAGGGCGCGGCATCCGGGGATCGTGGCGGCGACCTCGCGGGCACGAGCCTCATCGAGGTCGGCAACCGCGACGATCGCGATGTCGTCGAGCCCGACGAGGGTTTCGCGGTACTGCGCGAAGATGACTCCCAGTCCGACTACGCCGATGCCGTGCGTGCTGCCCACAGCAGCCCCCTCTCGATGATGGTGCGGACATTCGTGTCCTCGAGGACATCGAGGCTGTGCCCGGGCGTCGCGACGAACACGCGCCCGGATCCCCACAGCCGTGTCCAGATCGCGGGCGAGGTGATCGGGCGATGCCACGGGTGGTAGGTCTGGGTCGGATGGGTCGTGGTCGCCAACACGTCGTTGAGGTCATCGTGCAGCACCCAGTACTGCTCGGTGGTCAGCTCGAAGTCAGCGATTCCCGCCGTGATCTCGTGCTCGCGCCCGAGCTGGGTCATCTCGACGGTGTACGGCAGATAGTTGTCGCTCTGGTCACCGTGGCACTGGTCGGGGCTCTTGGACGGATGCGTCGCGAACTGTCCCCCGATCAGCTGCAGGTAGTCGGAACTATTGCGATACGAATCGGCGATTCCGCCGTGCCAGCCAGCAAGCCCCAGTCCGTCGCTGACCGCCGCCCGCAGTCCCGTTAGGGCATCCTGCGAGATCTCGGACATCGTGACGCACTGCAGCACGAGGTCGGTTGCCCGCATCGTCGCCTGGTCGGCGTAGACCTCGGGCGAGTCCTCGACCCGCACCGCGAATCCGCTGGACTCGAGGAACGGGATGAACAGGTCCGTGGCTTCGACGGGCCGGTGCCCGTCCCACCCGCCGCGGACGACGAGTGCTTGTCTGGTGGTCATGATGGTGCTCCTTCCACGGCCGTCATGATGCTGCCTCGCGCCGCGCTGTCTTCCACGGCAGCGAGCACGCGCTGGACCTGAGCGGCCTCGGCGAACGAGGGCGATGCCGTCGTGCCGGCGGTGATCGCCCGCACGAAGTCCACGATCTGGTGCGTGAAGCCGTGTTCGTATCCGAGGCCGTGGCCCGCCGGCCACCACGCAGCCGCGTACGGGTGCTCGGGCTCGGTGACCTGAATG
Organism: Microbacterium schleiferi; assembly: GCF_038150145.1. Classification (GTDB taxonomy): domain Bacteria; phylum Actinomycetota; class Actinomycetes; order Actinomycetales; family Microbacteriaceae; genus Microbacterium; species Microbacterium schleiferi_B. Next base: position 225,894 of record NZ_JBBWSA010000003.1, on the reverse strand, counting down.
CGACGGAAGCCCTGCTCGCCAGCCGGATCGGTGGCGTCATAGAACTCGAGCTCATTCATGCGCTCGAAGTCGAACGAGACCGAGCCGAGCGTTCCGTTGATCTCGATGCGATTGGCGTTACGCCTACCGGTCGCCATCCGCGTCGCCTCGAACACCCCCATGGCGCCGCCGGCGAAGGTGGCGGTGAACGCGGCGGCGTCGTCGACGGTCACCTCACGTCGCGCCGCGCCGTCGGTTGCTCGACCTCCGAGCCCGACCTGCTCCGTGAGCTCGGGACGATCGGTGACGAAGGTTCGCGTAATCGCTGAGACGGCAGTGATGGGTTCACCGGTGAGCCACTGGGCGGTGTCGATACTGTGAGCGCCGATATCACCCAGGGCGCCCGAGCCGGCGCGTTCCCTGTCCAGTCGCCAGGTGAAGGGCGCGTCGGGGTCGCTCAGCCAATCCTGCAGGTACTGGGCCCGCACGTGCCGGATCTCGCCCAGCCTCCCAGCCGCGATGAGCTCACGCGCGAGCGACAGCGCGGGAGTGCGACGATAGCTGAATCCGCACATCGCAACGAGGTTGGGGGCTGCAGCCGCGGCCGCGACCATCCGCTCGGCGTCGGCGACGCTGTTGGCAAGCGGCTTCTCGCACAGCACGTGCTTTCCAGCGGCAAGTGCCGCGAGCGTGATCTCGGCGTGGGTATCGCCGGGCGTGCAGATGTCGACCACGTCGATGTCGGATCGCTCCACGACCTCCCGCCAGTCGGTCGACGCGGCGAGCGCCCCGAACTCACGGGCGGCATCGGCAGTACGTGCCGCGTCCCGCCCGACGAGGACGGCGATCTCGGGTGTGGCATCCAGGCCGAAGAAGCGGTGCGCGGTGCGCCACGCGTGGGCGTGCATCGTGCCCATGAAGCCTGTGCCGATAATGGCAACCCTCATGGCGGCTGAACTCGACATCCCCATCGACATCGCCCTTCTCTCGCGATCCGCGCACCAGGATGCCAGGCGTCGTGGCGCGCGCCCTCACTCTTGCGCAAAAATCGGAGCGTGAGCTCTCTCGCCCAGATCGCCGCCGAGAGCGGGGTCAGCGTCTCAACGGCTTCGCGCGCGCTGCGCGGCAAGGGCGAGATGTCGGCGCAGACGCGAGCGCGGGTTCTTGCCGCGGCGCAGCGGCACGGCTACTCCGCAACCGGGGTCCGCCGAGGTCGCCCACGAACGGGAACATCCCGCCTGTTCGATCTCGTGCTGGGACGGTTTCATGACCCCTACGCCGACGAGGTCACCGCCGGCGCGCACCTGGCCGCTGCCCGCCATCGGTTCGATCTCGTCCTCACGGCAGAGCGAGACACTCCCGACGACGACTGGCCCCTGCGGGTCCGGGCTCGCGGCTCAGCGGGTGTCGCGCTCGGACTGATCCTGCCCACCGCCGCCCAGCTCACGGTCCTGCGCGACGCGGGAATCCCGATCGTGCTGATGGATCCGCGGGCCGAGGCAGAAACATCGCTGACCAGCGTGCGCACGACCGATCGCGCCGGAGCGGCAGCGGCAGCCGAGCACCTGCTCGAGGCGGGATCCAAAGAGTACGTCGTCGTCGATGCCGCGCCGTCCTACCGCTTCGGACGCGCGCGCGTAGAGGGCTTCGAAACCGCGGTGCGTTCGCGGCACCCGACGGCCGTTATCCACCGGGTTCGCGCGGACTGGAGCGCGCCGGGCGCCTGGCGCGCGAGCCTTCCGGCGCTGCGCGAGGCTGCGGCATCTGCACCGATCGGCGTCTTCGCGATCTCGGATGAGATGGCGATCGGCGTGTATCGCGCCGCCGCCGACCTCGGCCTGCGCGTGGGGCAGGACGTGCTCGTGGTCGGGTTCGACGACGTTCGCGGAGCGAAGTGGGTCCAACCTGCCCTGACGACGGTTCGCCAGCCGATCCGTGACATGGCGGGAGCCGCGATCGATGAGCTCGTTGCTATCGCCGCAGGCGCAGACCCCCAGCCGCGCATCATCGAGCTGCCGACGACCCTGGTGGTGCGCGGCTCGACCGGGGCTCCGACCGCCGTCGTCGAGGGGCTCAGCCGCGAAAGTCTTCGGGATCGACCTCGTCGAGAAAACGTTTGAACTCGTCGACTGAAGCCTCCGCGTCATCCTCGTCGAGGATGTCGGGCATGCCGGCTTCCTCGAGGACGGCATCCGCAACCCAGATCGCAGCGCCAACTCGGGATGCCAGCGCGATGGCATCCGAGGGTCGCGCGTCGATGACGAGAACCTGGTCGCCGTGGATGATGGTGATCTCGGCATAGAACGTGCCGTCCGTGATCCGCGTCACCTCGACGCGCGTCACCTGAGCGTGCAGTTGCTGGATCATCACCGACATGAGGTCGTGGGCAAGCGGTCGCGGTGTCACGGCGTGTTCGACGGCGACGAGAATGGATGTCGCTTCCTGAGCACCGATCCAGATCGGAACGATCGAGCCGGTTCCGGGCGGATCATCCAGAGGCTTGAGCAGGATGACGTGCTGCCCCATCGAGTCCATCGCCACCCCGGCGACGCGTACCTGGACCATGCCGAACCTCCCTCGCGGGCTTCGGCCAGACTACGCGTGCTCGGCGCCGCCGTCTCCGGTGGGGGCGACATCCGTCTCCGCAGCCGCACCCTCGTCGTCGGATGCCTCGAGCGCGGGTGCTTCCGACTGCGCGCTCACCCCGTCGGGACGGATCATCTCCTTGACCTCGGCCATGAAGCTCGTGAGCTGATGCTGCTGCCAGCGCAGTTGCCGTGTGCGATCCTCAGCGTCGCGGAGCACGCTATCGGCCTGGGTCGTCACCGCGTCGATGATGCGCTGCGCCTTCTCGCGTGCGCGCTCGAGGTGCTCGGCAGCTCGCATCCGCGCGTCAGCCTCGATCTGCTGCGCCTGCGAGCGCATGAGCTTGTCGAAGTCGTCAGCCTTCGCGGTGATCCGCTGGGCGTGCTCGAGCGCGGCAGCGACCTGCGCGTTCGCATCGGTCGTGATGCGCTCGGCGTGAGCGACTGCCTGATTGTGCAGCACCAGGAACTCCTGTTGCGCGTCATCCTGACGGCGGGTCAGCGACTCCTCGAACTCGGCAGCCCGCATCCGCAACTCCCGCACCGCTTCCTCAGCCGCAGCACGGGACTGCTCGGTCTCCCGCGCAACAGTCGCGCGGGTCGTTGCGGCGGCCTTCTCGGCCTCGGTGCGGATCGCGGCTGCTTCCTGGTCGGCCTGGACGACAGCATCCGCCGACGCCGCGGCCTCGCGCTCGAGGCGAGCGGTGTGCGCCGTCAACTCCGTCTGCATCCGAAGCCGGACCTGCTCGGCGTCGCTGTTCGCGCGCGCGATGATCTGCGCGGCATCAGCCTCGGCCTCTAGCCGACGGCTGTCACCCTCGGCACTGGCAGCCTGGAGCAGCTTGTCGGCCTGGTTCGTGGCGTTGTGGATGATCGTGCTCGCCTGCTCCTCGGCGACCCGCAGCACCTCTTCGAAATGACGCCGGTTCGGCGAGGCAGCCGACCCGTCGGCGAGCTCCTCGGTGAGCGCAGCGATGCGACTCTCGGCCTCTGCCAGTTGCGCGCGGACCGCCGTGAGATCCCCCTCAAGCCGGGCGAGGCGTTCTGTGGCGGCGTCAGCGCGCGCGGCGCTCTCGGCGGCGCGCTGCGATTCGGCGGCGAGGTTCGCGGTCAGCCGCGAGACCGCGGCATCCACGTCATCGCGGTCATAGCCACGGAACACTGTCGCGAAGCCGGCGCCCTGCGACGGCGAGAAGCTGGCGTCCGGCGCTGCATTCATGAGCTCATCGAACGGCGTCGAGAGCGATGCGTCGGTGTGAGCAGATGGGGCGTTGTCGGGCATCCGGTCCTCCGGGACATGCGGGATCAATCTCCCCCGAGCGCACACACCATACCGCGCTCAGATGACGATCAGGTAGCGGGATGCTTGGGATCGGCCGAGCGTTGCCGCACGCGCCCCCGACCCCAGTGCCGCGCGACGTACTCGACAGCCTCGTCGACAGCGAAAGATCGGGTCGAATTACCCACCCGAACCCACAGCTCCGTCGAGGCTCCGTCCTTCGCCTGCGTCACGAAAACGGGTCGCGGAGAAGGCGGACACACGATCGCGCAGACCATCGCCCCGTTGGGTGCCGTGGGGAACCGAACGATCGGCAATGCCGCGGCGTTGCGCCCGAGAAGCGTGGAGAGCATGTCGCGCAGCCACAGCTCGAAGCGGTCGGCATCCGGGGTTCGAAGGGTCGCGAGGTCACGATCCAGACCGAGCGCCTCGCCGTCGTCGCTCGCACCGACCACAAGGATTCCGCCCCCGCTGTTGAGGAACGCGGCGACGGTCTTGGCGACCACCTGCTCCATGCGCGGGTCCTTCTTGTTCTCGCGGACGTTCCAGCGCGCAGTCTCTTTGAACTCGACGCGGTCGGACTCTCCGGCGGCCAGCAGCGCCGCGATGTCGACCTTCCCCGGGTCACGTCGAAGACTGACGAACAGCCCCGAGACGGCGAAGGTGACCAGGATGCTGGAACCGAACGCGATCAGCAGCGTCAGCGGCGTCCACAGGCGCGCGTCCACGACGAACCATCCGGCGATGAACAGCCCGATCGCGGTTCCCACGACCGAGGTGAGGATCATGACCGAGAGCGACAGGGGGAGTCGCTCTCGAAACAGCCTCCGCATCGCGAGCGCGATGAGGTAGGAGATCCCCAGAGCGATCGGGAGTCCGACAGCGAACTCGACGAGCTGGACGTTGGTGGGCATCGGCGCTCCGGGGGTCAGCGCAGCGCGCCGACGCTCGCCAGCGCAAGGCGCACGAGCGTTCCCCTGCCGCCTTCCATCTCGGCCGCCAGCAAGTCGGATGCCGCTTCCTCCGGCAACATCCAGGTGACCTCGAGCGCATCCTGACGCGGCTCGCAGGTGCCGGTCACGGGCACGACGAACGCGAGCGACACCGCGTGCTGTCGGTCATCGAAGAACGGGCTCACGCCGGGAATCGGGAAGTACTCGGCGACAGTGAACGGCACGGGCTGCGGCGGCAGCAGCGGAAACGCCATCGGTCCGAGGTCGTTCTCGAGGTGACGGAACAGCGCATCACGAACCGTCTCGCCGTAGCGGACGCGCCCGGAGACGAGCGAGCGGGTGATCTCACCGAGCGGGGTAGCGCGCAGCAGGATGCCGACCTCGGTGACCAGGCCCACGCCATCCGTCCGCACCGGGAGCGCCTCGACGTAGAGCATGGGCAGGCGCCGACGCGCTTCGGCGAGTTCGATGTCGGTGAGCCATCCCGGGTTCGAGGCACTGTCGGGTGCGGGAGAACCGAAGCTCCCGTCGCCGACGGGATGCCCGGCACGACCGAACGAAGCGCCGATGCCGCCGAGCGGATCGCGGGGCGTTCCCTCGTCGTCACGCTCATTGGGGTCGGGGTCTGGGGTCCGTACCGGCATGTCTCTTGTATACCCTGAGGCCATGAGTGACATCGACACGCCGGCACTCGCCGACGACACGGTCCTCTGGTCAACCGAGCCCGAGGACCGCACAGGACGGCCACTGCTGGTTCTGCTACACGGCTACGGCTCCGACGAACGCGACCTGTTCGGGCTGAGGCCGCACCTGCCCGCCGAGGTCACGATCGCCGCCGTTCGCGCACCCCTCACACCGCCATGGCCGGCGCCCGGGTACTCCTGGTACCCCATCGAAGGGCTGGATGGCCGCGACCCGTCGCGGGTGACTGATGCCGCGCGCCGCCTCATCGACTGGGTCGACGCGCTCCCCGGCGACGACCCCGTCGGGCTTCTCGGCTTCTCCCAGGGCGCCGCGGTCTCGATGCAAGCCCTGCGCCTAGAGCCGCACCGATTCGCCTTCGCCGTGAACCTCAGCGGCTACGTCGCCCCCGGCGACCTCGAGGGCGACGCAGCGATGGCGAAGCGCCGGCCGCCGGTGTTCTGGGGCCGCGGAACGCACGATGACGTCATCCCCCCGGCGCTCGTCGAGCACACGATGCAGTGGCTTCCCGGCCACGCCACCCTCTCGGGCGGCGCGTATCCGGGACTCACCCACAGCGTCTCGGAGCAGGAGCTCACTGACGTTCGCGAGTTCCTCGACGCCCAGCTCACTGCGCTCTGACGGTCGGGGTCTAGTCCGACTGGTCGGCAAACCGTAACCCGCGCGCAACAGTTCTCCGACACGCTGTGTGCATGTCGATCAAGGTGGCTCTCGAGCACCGCACCGCGTACGAGTTCGCCCGGCCCATCTCGGTCGCCCCACACCTCGTTCGGTTGAGGCCGGCCCCGCACTCGCGAACCCCGATCGAGGCCTACTCGCTCGAGGTGTACCCGAAGAACCACTTCGTCAACTGGCAGCAGGACCCCTTCGGGAACTGGGTGGCTCGCCTGGTCTTTCCCGAGAAGGTCGATCGGCTCGAGATCACGGTGGGCCTGGTCGCAGACATGATGGTGATCAACCCGCTCGACTTCTTCATCGAGGAGTATGCAGAGCGGTTCCCCTTCTCTTACCGCCCCGACCTGGCATCCGATCTCGCCCCGTACCTTCGGCCCGTTCCCGGCAGCGGGCGCGCGGAAAGGTGGCGCGAGACGCTGCCAGCGCTGCCCGACGACGGGCTTCCGACAGTGACCTTCCTCGCCGACCTCAACGGTGCAGTACAGCAGCGGGTCGCGTACAGCGTGCGGATGGAGGCAGGAGTGCAGACCCCGAACCACACGCTGCGCAGCGGCATCGGCTCGTGCCGCGACAGCGCCTGGCTGCTCGTGAGCCTGCTGCGTCAGTACGGTCTGGCCGCGCGCTTTGTCTCGGGCTACCTCATCCAGCTCGCGCCCGATCAGGAGTCGCTCGACGGCCCCAGCGGCCCGGCCGCCGACTTCACCGACCTGCACGCGTGGGCCGAGGTCTACGTGCCGGGCGCCGGCTGGATCGGACTGGATGCCACGAGTGGCCTGTTCGCCGGCGAGGGGCACATTCCGCTGAGCGCCACGCCCGAGCCATCGTCGGCTGCCCCGATCTCGGGAGCTACCGAGCCCGTCGAGGTGGAGTTCTCGTTCCACAACGAGGTGCGCCGCATCCATGAGGACCCCCGGACGACCCGCCCCTACACCGACGCCCAGTGGCAGCGCATCGACGAGCTCGGCGAGGCCGTCGATGAACGGCTGACCGCCGCGGATGTGCGCCTGACCATGGGCGGCGAGCCGACGTTCGTCTCGGTCGATGATGCGACGGCCCCCGAATGGAACACCGACGCCGACGGCGACCACAAGCGGGAGCTCGCAGACACGCTCGCCGAGAAGCTGCGCGAGCGGTACGCGGGCGGCGGCATCGTGCACCGCGGCCAGGGCAAGTGGTACCCGGGCGAGCCGCTCCCCCGGTGGAACATCGCGCTGCAGTGGCGCAAAGACGGGGTGCCGCTGTGGAACGACCCGTCCCTGTTCGCCGACCCGTGGTCCGATGAACCCCAGCCAGGCGCGACGACGGATGCCGAAACCCTGGCCCGGCGCGTCACCCAGACCCTCGGCATCCCGAATAGCCGCCTGCTGCCCGCCTACGAAGACCCGCTCGCGGCGCTGGCGGCGGAGGTGCGCAAGCCCGCCGGTGAACCCACCGACGTCGAGGGATTCGACGAGCACGACCTCGCCGCCCTCGACCGTGATGTCGACACCCCCACCGGCTGGGTCTTGCCCCTCACGACCGACGGGCACTGGACGAGCCCCGTGTGGACGTTCCGTCGCGGCCGGCTCGTACTCAGCCCCGGAACGAGCCCCATAGGCCTGCGCCTGCCGCTGGATTCGGTGTCGTGGACACCCCCGGAGCTGACGGCAGAACCCTCGTATCTCGAAGAGTCACCGCTTCGCGAGCCCGAGATCCCGGACGTGTCGCTGCAGGGTGTGGCAACCACCGCGACCACCGCTGTCGCGTTCGAGGCCCGGGACGGCCAGGTGCACGTCTTCCTGCCGCCGGTCGCGCACCTCGAGGACTACTCCGACCTGCTGCACGTCCTCGAGCAGGCGGCGTCTGCCACCGGCATCCGTCTCGTCATCGAGGGGTACGCACCGCCGCCCGACACCCGCCTCGAGCAGCTCGTCGTGACCCCCGACCCCGGCGTCATCGAGGTGAACGTGCAGCCGGTGTCATCGTGGGCGCAGCAGCGCGAGCTGACCACGACGCTCTACGACCTGGCGCGGCGCGCTCGCCTGTCGACCGAGAAGTTCGACCTCGACGGCCTGCACACCGGCACCGGCGGCGGCAACCACATCACGATCGGCGGCATCCAGCCGATCGACTCGCCACTGCTGCGACGCCCCGACCTGCTGGCGAGCCTCATCACCTACTGGCAACGGCACCCGAGCCTGTCCTATCTCTTCTCGGGTCGGTTCATCGGGCCGACGAGCCAGGCTCCGCGTTTTGACGAAGGTCGACCCGAAGCCGTGTACGAGATGGAGGTCGCGCTCCGGGAGCTCCGGCGACTGGATGCCGAGGCCGCAGCATCCGGCGGCACCGCCCGCCCCTGGATCGTCGACCGGGCCCTCCGCCACCTGCTCACCGATATGACCGGCAACACCCACCGGGCCGAGTTCTGCATCGACAAGCTCTACAGCCCCGACTCCAGCCGCGGGAGGCTCGGGCTGCTCGAACTGCGCGGATTCGAGATGCCGCCGCATCCCGAGCTTGCCCTCGTCCAGGCTCTCCTGGTGCGAAGCCTCATCGCCTGGTTCTGGGATACGCCTTACGACGAGCCGCTCGTGCGCTGGGGAACCCGACTGCACGACGAATTCCTGCTCCCCCACGGGACGCTGCTGGACATCGAGGGCGTCGTCGACGACCTGAACCGCGCCGGCATCCCGTTCGAGCAGTCGTGGCTCGACGCCTTCGCGGAGTTCCGCTTCCCCCGCGTCGGTCTCACCAGGATCTCCGCGCCCGGAGCCCGCATCGAACTCGAGCTTCGCCAGGCGATCGAGCCCTGGCACGTGCTCGGCGAGGAGGCCACCGGATCGGGCACCGCCCGCTACGTGGACTCGTCGGTCGAGCGCATTCAGGTCACGGTGCGCGGCGTCGACGAGCGCCGACACCTCGTGACGTGCAATGGTGTACCTGTGCCTCTCACATCGACCGGCACGCTCGGCGAGTTCTACGCGGGCGTGCGCTATCGCGCCTGGCAACCGTGGTCGGCGCTGCATCCCTCGATCGAGGTGCACTCGCCGCTGACCTTCGACGTCATCGACACCCGCGCCGAAGCGAGCCTCGGCGGTGCCACTTACCACGTCGTGCACCCGGGCGGACGCGCCTACGAGCACCCGCCCGTGAACGCGTTCGAGGCCGAAGCGCGACGCGCGAGCCGCTTCGAGGCCCACGGGCACACCCCCGGCCGCGTCGACGTCGGCGCCCTCCGCGAGCGCGGCCGACACGCGGCATCCGCTGACTACCCGCACACCCTCGACCTGCGCAGGATCGCCCCGGCGTGAGCGTCCTCCGCGACTATGCCGCCGCGGTCACCCAACCCACGCTGCCCTTCGCTTCACCCCGGGGATCCTCGGCGCGCTTCGACGAGGTCATCGCCCCCGACGGCACGCTGCGCCCCGCGTGGCGCGCGATGGCGCCCGGCGCCCTGACCCTCACGATCGATGACCTGTCCCGGCTGAACCGCGAGGTCAGGGGGCTCCTCGCCGACGAGGGAGTGACCTACAACCCCGCCGACTCCGACCCCGAGCCGTGGCGCCTGGACCCGGTTCCGCTCGTGCTCGACGGCGCCGAGTGGGCGAAGCTCGATGTGGGACTGGCCCAGCGCGCCGAGCTCCTGAACGCGCTGCTCGTGGACGTCTACGGCGAGCGCCGGATGCTGCGCGAAGGCATCCTGCCTGCGGCGACCGTGCTCGGGCACGCAGGCTACGTCCGCGCAGTCGCCGGGACTGGCTCGACCGATCCGCACCCCTTGCTGTTCAGCGCCACCGACCTCGGGCGCGACGGCGATGGCGAGTGGCGAGTCATCTCCGACCGCGTGCAGGCCCCGTCGGGACTCGGGTACGCGATGGAGAACCGCCGGATCGTGTCGCAGGTCGTTCCCGAACTGTTCCATGGCGCCGCGCTTCACCGCATCGAGCCGTACTTCGATGCGTTGCGTGAAGCACTCATCGCGGCGGCCCCAGATGCCCGGCCCGATGCCCGCGTCGTCGTCCTCACCCCCGGTGCCCTATCGGAAACCGCCTACGATCAGGCCTTCCTCGCCGGCGCGCTCGGGATTCCGCTCGTGCAGGGAGCGGACCTCGTGGTGCGCGACGGGAAGGTCTGGATGAAGCCCGCGGGCTGGCCGGAGGTGGCACCACGCGAGCGCGTCGATGTCATCCTGCGCCGCGTGGATGCCGAATGGTGCGACCCCCTCGAGCTGCGGGGTAACTCGCAACTCGGCGTCGCGGGCTTGACCGAGGCGGTTCGCCGCGGTGGTGTGCGGCTGGTCAACGGCCTCGGCGCCGGCGTGCTCGAAAACCCCGCGCTGCTCCCTTTCCTTCCCGCCCTGTGTGAGCGCCTCCTCGGCGAACAGTTGCGGCTGGCGTCGACACCGACCTGGTGGTGCGGCGATCCGGGCGCGCTGGACCAGGTGACGCCCCGTCTGCTGGGAGCAGACCCGACACTCGTCGTGCGGGCCATTGACGGGCCACGGACGCCGCTGCAGGCATCCGACCCTGCCCGGCTCGTCGAGCGCATCCGACAGAGCCCCCACCGTTTCGCGGTGCAGCAACTCCTTCCGCTCTCGCAGGCACCGACGTGGCGTTCACCGGGCCAGGTGGATGCGAGGCCCGTGGTCTTGCGGACGTTTGCGCTGCGGCACCAGTCGACCTACCGCCCGCTCATCGGCGGGCTTGCCACCGCGGTCGCCGACGGCGCGCTGCCGACGGCGTCAAAGGACGTCTGGGTCCTGAAGGCGGATCCGTCAGACCTCGACCAGGGGCTGCCCGACGCAACAACCGTTGCTGTTGTCCAGTCGGTGCCCGAGGTAGCCCCGCGGGCACTCGACGACCTGTTCTGGTCGGGCCGCTACGCGGAACGGGCCGAAGACCTGTTGCGGCTCGTCCTCGCGATCCGCTCGGATGCCGACCAGCTCACCGCACCGGGACTGACCGCGGCGCAGAGCACGCAGGTGCTCGTGGGTGCCACACAGCGGCTGTGCGGCACGCGCTGGCTCGACCTCGACGACGAGTTCCGGTCGGTGCTGCTCGATGGCACGCGACCCGGCTCGGTCGCGCATTCACTCTCGCGGCTGCGGACGACCCTCGAGGGGGTGCGCGACCAACTCTCGGCCGACACGTGGCGCGTGTTCGCCGTCACCGATCGCGCCGGTGCCGCCCTCCGGATCACCCCACACGCCCACGGCATCGGCGAGGCTGCGGGGCAGATGCTCACGGCGCTGCTCGCGCTGCAGGGGACCTCGGCGAACATGATCCGTGATGCCGGCTGGCACATGATCGAGACCGGGCGAGCGATCGAGCGGGCACTGCAGATCGGCATCCTGCTGCGCGCCACGATGGTCGACCGGCTCGTCGGCGACGTCGAACAGGAAGTACTCGAAGCCGTGCTACGCGCGAGCGAAAGCGTCGTCACACACCGCCGCCGGTACCGTGGCGCGCTCTATGCGAGCGGCGTGATCGATCTTCTGGTGCGGGACCCCGAGAACCCGCGCTCACTGCGGTTCGCCGTCGCGCGCATCCGAGAGCACCTCTCCGCCCAGCCACTGTCGACCGGGTCGACACGTCCCGAGCGTCTGCTCGATCAGCTCGAGGCGCAGCTCGCGGAGGTGCAGGTCGCCGACCTCTCGATGGCTGTCGATGATCGTCGGTCCGTGCTGCACGACACCCTCACGGATGCCGACGCTCAGCTGCGCGAGATTGCACGGGCCATCGAGGCGCTGCACTTCTCCGCGGGTCCGCCGTTGCAGACCTACGCGTCACTGTCGCTGACCGAGCTCACGGGAGCACTCTCGTGAGGAGCGACGCATGAAGTACGCGGTGTCGCACCGAACGATTTACGAGTACAGCGACGATGTGCGCAACAGCCTCGGGCTCGCGCACGTCGCCCCGAGACCGGTCGCGTGGCAGCAGATCGCCTCGCACGCCGTGACGATCGATCCCGAGCCGAACGACGTCAGCCACGAGCGGGATGCCTTCGGCAACGTCGTCACCTATTTTCACGTCACCGCCCCCCACACGCGCCTGGTCGTCGACGCTCGCACCGATGTCACCGTCGGGGCACCCCGCTACGACGAGTCGGCGCTCGCGCTGCCGTGGGAGCTGTCGCGCCCGCTGCAACATCCCGATGCGCCCGGCGCCTGGGCCGCTGCCGAGTTCGCTGTGGCATCCCCGAAGGCCGAGCATGTCGCCGAGGCCCATGCCTACGCCGCGGCATCCTTGACCCCCGGGCGACCGATCGGCGAAGCAGCCACCGATCTCATGCACCGCATCAAGGCCGACTTCGACTACGACAAGACCGCGACGACGGTCACCAGCTCGGTGGCCGAGGTGTTCCGGACCCATGCGGGCGTCTGCCAGGACTTCGCGCACCTCGCCCTCGCGTGCCTGCGCAGCCACGGGGTCGCGGCGCGCTACGTCAGCGGATACCTCGCCACCCAGCCACCGCCGGGCCGCGAGCGGATCGTCGGCGCCGACGCCTCGCACGCCTGGCTCGCGGTCTGGATGCCGGGATCTGACGAGTGGCTCGCGATCGACCCGACCAACGACCAGTGGGCGAACGACCGCTACGTCACCGTCGCCTGGGGTCGGGACTACGGCGATGTCTCCCCCGTCAAGGGCATTATCTTCACCACCGCGAAGCGTTCGACCCTGCGCGTCTCGGTCGACGTCGCGCCGGTCGCGGCATCCGCCCCGGCATCCTGACTTCCCCCGCCCACCCCGCCACCCCGCCGATGCCAGGTCGCAATGGCGCGGATTGTGCGCGACACGCCGGCGCCCGGCCCGTCCGCCCGGCGCGCCGCCGAATCCGTGCGCCGTTGCGACAATCGCGCGAGAGTGAACCGCGCGAGCGCAACCCCTCCGGAAATGACTCGTTCGTGTGCGAGGATTCGCCCGTGAAGTCCTACACGTGCCGGGTCTGCGGCAATCGCCTGTTCTTCGAGAACTCCGTCTGCGTCTCGTGCGAGACGCCCCTCGGCTACTCCCGCGCCGAGCGCGACATCGTACCGCTCGCCGCCGACGATCGCACCTACACGGATGCCGAAGGCACCGTCTGGCACGTGTGCGCGAACCTCGGGCTCTCGGGTTGCACGTGGCTGACGACGGATGCCGGCGGGCTGTGCTTCAGCTGCGGTCTGACCCGTACCCGCCCGAACGACGCCGACCTCGAAGGGATCTCCAACTACGCACCCGCAGAGCGGGCCAAACGTCACCTCATCGCGGAACTCGACGAGCTCGACATCCCGATCCTCGATCGCACCGAGGACCCGCGCGGGGTAGCCTTCGACCTGCTGTCGAGCGTCGCGGAACCGGTCACGATCGGGCACGCTGACGGCGTCGTCACGATCGACCTCGCCGAGGCCGATGACGCGCACCGCGAAAAGGTACGCGCGATGCTCGACGAGCCATACCGGACGATGCTCGGTCACTTCCGGCACGAGATCGGGCACTACTACGAGTCGTTCCTGATCACGGATGACGACACTCGCGCCCGGGCGCGAGAGCTGTTCGGCGACGAGACCGAGGACTATCAAGCAGCGATCGACCGCCACTACGCCGAGGGTGCGCCCGCAGACTGGCAGCAGCACTACATCTCGCAGTACGCCACGATGCATCCGTGGGAAGACTTCGCTGAGACCTGGGCCCATTACCTGCACATCAGCGACAGCATCCAGACCGCCGAAGAGTTCGGCCTGCTCCGACCCGCACCGACAGCCTCGTTCCGCGATCGGGTCACGAAGACCTGGATGCCGCTGTCGACCGCTCTGAACATGATGAACCGGTCGATGGGCTACGACGATCTCTATCCGTTCGTACTGTCCACGCCCGTGCTCGACAAGCTCGAGTTCGTCGCCGGCCTCGCGGCAGTCTCCGCAGGGCCCGGATCAGCCGAGGACTCGGCGGCACCGGAGAGCTGACCGGCGCTGGCGTGTAGCTAACTCCTCGATCTCGGCGCCCGCGCCGCTTCCGTGCTCATGCGGTAGCGGTATGGCCCCGATCATGCTGAGTTCGCCACCGGCGACCCTGGCTAGCGTGATGCGCGCGAGCGCCGGCGAACGTGGCCGAGCAAAATGACGGCGAGCCCCGCGGTCAGCAGAGCCGCTGGCATCCCCCAGGACGGCGGCGCCGAGACTCCGGTGTCGGGTAGCCGAATCGCGGCACGACGAACTGATCGGTGAAGTACCAGATCGCACCCTGCACGGCTGCTACCTTCTCGGCATCCGTCGACAGCGCCGGCGCCCCCGAACACCACGGGGTAGTAGTTGTTGAGGATGTACGTGACGTAGTCGAGGTTCGGGACGTTCGCCGAGGACCAGTCGCCGAGTTCGTAATGCACACCGATCTCGGTCTCGGTAGTCAGATCGATGCAGTAGGTGAGGATGTCGCCCGGGCTGCTCGAGCTCGGGTCGTTGAGCACGATCTGAGCCGTCGAGAACGTCCTGCCGGTGCCGGTGATCGTCGTAGGGTAGGGCGTCTGCGGGTCGGTGATCGCGTCTCCTGGGCTCCGAACAGGCCGCCCTGGTGCCGCATCGCGACGACCGTGGCTTCGGTCGAAGCCCGCGGCGGATCGCTGACGCCGGGGCCGGTTCCTGGCTCCGCGAGGGCGGGTGCGGCGCCGATGCCGACGAGGAACGCGGTGAGAAGAGTCGCGGCGAGGACGGTTGGGGTGGTACGTCTGGGATCCTCCGTACGTCACTCTCGCACGTCCGCGCTCACAAGTGTGCGCTTCGCGTCACCCGCTCACCCGGTCTCGCCCCTCACCCAGCGTCAGGCTCACCGTCGTAGTAGTCGACGGCGTCGTCGTCACGGAAGAGCATCGTGGGGCGGGCGGTCGTGTACGCCATCGTCTTTCTCGAGTCCGGGTAGCCGATCACGTCCTGTTCGGATGTCGTGTCCAGGTCTACGTACCGGAGCGGCTCACCGCCGGTAGCCGTCATCCGGTGCGCGCCCGCCGGCCCGGGTGGAAAGACGACGACCTCCCCCGGGCCGATGTCGAATTCAGCACCCGGGGTACGCACCCGACCCGTTCCCGACAGGATGACGTAGGCCTCGGTGACGCCAGCGTGCCAGTGATATGGGTACGCCGACTGACCCGGCGGGATCTCCATGAATGAGACCTGTAGCTGAGTGCCCTCTTTGGGAACAACGACGTGCTTGGCGAACGTGAACCGTCCACGGTCGCCGTGCCGGGCCTCGAAATCATCCTGCCGTCCGTGCACCACCTGGTCGAATGCCATGGTCGCTCCTTTGCTCACCTTCACGGTACTCCCTCGGGGCGGCGCCGCCCGGTTCGTCTGTCAACTCGCTGGGGCAGCCCCGTTCGCGTCGACGTTCTGCGTCAGGGCCGGGACGAACCCCGCGATGCACAGCGTTGCTAACTCCTCAAGATCGGGCCACCCACCGTGGCCGCAGGCGCCCTGCGCAGCATCCATCGCCCGTTCTGAGGAGTTCGCTGCGGGCTGGGACCGAGACCGCCCCGGATGTCGGGGGTGGGCGGGAAGATAGAGGGATGGCGGATGTGCTCGAGAGGTTCGGTCCTGCCACGCAGGACTGGTTCCGCGGCGCATTCACCGCGCCGACCCCGGCTCAGGCCGGCGCGTGGGAGGCGATCTCGGCGGGCCGCCACGCGCTCGTGGTTGCTCCGACCGGTTCCGGCAAGACGCTCTCGGCATTCCTGTGGGCCATCGACCGTGTGTTCCGCGAGAAGGCTGAAACGCCGCAGGATGCCGCGAGCACCCGCATCCTCTACATCTCACCGCTCAAGGCTCTCGGTGTCGACGTGGAGCGCAACCTCCGCTCGCCGCTCGTCGGCATCGACCAGGCAGCCCGCCGACGAGGCTTGAGCCTTCCCGGGGTCTCGGTCGGCGTCCGCTCCGGCGACACCCCGTCGACGGAGCGCCGCAAGCTCGTCGCGACGCCGCCCGACATCCTGATCACGACCCCCGAGTCGCTCTACCTCATGCTCACGAGCCAGGCGGGCCGCACCCTCACGGGAGTCCACACGGTGATCGTCGACGAGGTTCACGCCGTCGCCGCGACCAAGCGCGGCGCGCACCTGGCCCTCAGCCTCGAGCGCCTGGACGCCATGATCCGCGCCGAGAGGCCGGATGCGGCATCCGTGCAGCGCATCGGCCTATCGGCAACGGTGCGACCGATCGACGAGATTGCCCGGTTCCTCGGGGGCGCAGCCCCGGTCGAGATCGTCGCGCCGCCGGCATCCAAAACCTTCGAGATGCGGGTCACGGTCCCGGTCGAAGACATGCTCAACCCACCGCCGGCCGCGGCATCCACCACGGGTGGGCCAGGCGTGCGGTCGACGGATGCCACAGCACCGACCTCCGGGCAAGGCGAAGACTGGTTCGCCCCCGCCGGCGGAGCCGCCGCGCGCCCCGAGAGCACGGAGATGACCGGATCGGTCTGGCCGCACGTCGAAGAGGCGATCGTCGACCGGGTCCTCCAGCACCGGTCGACGATCGTCTTCGCCAACTCTCGGCGCCTGGCGGAGCGCCTCACCGCGAGACTCAACGAGATCTACGCCGAGCGGCTCGGTATCGACCTCCCCGAACCGACGATCGCCGCAGCGATGCCCGCGCAGAGCGGCCAGACGGCCGGGGCTGAGGCCGTGCTCGCGAAGGCTCACCACGGCTCCGTCTCGAAGGAGCAACGCGCACTCGTCGAAGAAGAGCTGAAGTCCGGCATCCTGCGCTGCGTCGTCGCAACCAGCAGCCTCGAGCTCGGCATCGACATGGGAGCCGTCGACCTCGTCATTCAGGTCGAGGCGCCGCCGAGCGCGGCATCCGGCCTGCAACGCATCGGCCGCGCCGGGCACCAGGTCGGCGAGATCAGCCGGGCCTCCCTGTTCCCCAAGCACCGCTCGGACGTGCTGCACACCGCGATCGTGACCGAACGGATGCTGGCGGGCCAGATCGAGGCGATCCAGGTGCCCCAGAATCCGCTCGACATCCTCGCGCAGCAGACGGTCGCAGCGGCGGCCCTGGCGCCCCTCCACGTCGAGGAGTGGTTCGAGACCGTCAAGCGCAGCGCTCCCTTCCGCGCACTTCCTCGTTCCGCGTTCGAGGCAACCCTCGACCTGCTGGCCGGCAGGTTTCCCTCGGATGAGTTCGCTGAACTCCGCCCACGCGTCGTATGGGATCGGGATGCCGGGACCCTCACCGGCCGCCCCGGCGCCCAACGCATCGCGGTCACAAGCGGGGGGACGATCCCCGACCGCGGCATGTTCGGCGTTTTCGTCGCGGGCGAGAGCCAGAACGCTCGCGTCGGCGAGCTCGACGAAGAGATGGTCTACGAGTCGCGCGTGAACGATGTCTTCACGCTCGGCACGACCAGTTGGCGGATCGTCGAGATCACCCACGATCGCGTCAATGTCCTCCCCGCCTATGGTCAACCGGGCCGGGTGCCGTTCTGGCACGGCGACGGCATCGGCCGTCCCGCTGAACTCGGCGAGGCACTCGGCGCCTTCACCCGTGAGATCGCCGCCGCGGCACCGCCTGCCGCCGACGCCCGGCTCACGGATGCCGGACTCGACGCCAACGCGAAAACCAACCTGCTCGCGTACCTCGCCGATCAGCGCGAAGCCACCGGCACCCTGCCGACCGACCGGAGCCTCACTGTCGAACGCGGCCGCGACGAGGTCGGCGATTGGCGTGTCATCCTGCATTCCCCGTACGGCATGCAAGTCCACGCGCCATGGGCGCTTGCGGTCAACGCGAGGATCCGGGAGCGGCTCGGTGTCGAGGGATCCGCCGTTGCGAGCGACGACGGCATCATCGCGCGCGTTCCCGACACCACGAGCGAGCCGCCCGGCGCCGAGCTGTTCGTCTTTGACGCCGACGAGCTCGAGCCACTCATCACGCAAGAGGTCGGCGGGTCTGCCCTGTTCGCGTCCCGTTTCCGCGAGTGCGCGGCCCGGGCGCTTCTGATGCCCCGGATGAATCCGAACCGCCGTAGCCCGCTGTGGCAACAGCGGCAACGGTCAGCCCAGTTGCTCGAGGTAGCCCGTCGGCATCCGACATTCCCCGTGATCCTCGAAACGCTGCGCGAAGTTCTACAGGACGTGTACGACGTGCCCGCGCTGCTTCGGATCGTCCGGTCGATCGCCGACCGCCGCATCCGCCTCATCGAGGTCGAGACTCCACAGCCCTCGCCGTTCGCGCGAGACCTGCTGTTCGGCTACGTCGGCGCGTTCATGTACGAGGGCGACTCGCCCCTTGCCGAACGCCGCGCCGCCGCGCTGGCCGTCGACCCTGCCCTGCTGTCGGAGCTGCTCGGCACCGTGGAGATGCGCGAGCTTCTCGACCCCGACGTCATCACCCAGTTCGAATCCGAGGCGCAGCACGTCGCGCCGGACCGCCGGGTCCGCGGGCTCGAGGGCGTCGCCGACCTGCTCCGACTGCTCGGGCCGCTGTCTGCCGCGGAGGTAGCCGAGAGGCTGCAGGCGGGATCCGGCACTGCCACCGAGGCGGTACCTGCTGAGGTCGAGGGGCACGGACCCGCGGCCACGGTTCCCGAAGCATCAGCCCACCTCGAAGCACTCGTCGCCAGTCGCCGCGCGATCGGAGTCACGATCGCCGGTATCGACCGGGTGGCAGCCATCGAAGATGCCGGGCGCCTGCGCGACGCTCTCGGCATCCCGTTGCCCGTCGGCATCCCGGTCGCCTTCCTCGAACCGGTAGCAGACCCCCTCGGCGACCTGGTGGCCCGGCACGCGCGCACCCACGGACCCTTCACGACGGATGCCGTCGCCGAACGGCTGGGTATCGGAACTGCCGTCGCACGACTGACACTGCAACGCCTCGAGGCGCAAGGTCGCATCACCAGCGGGTTCTTCTTGCCAGCATCCGCGGCACTGGACGGCGGCGAGAACGAGTGGTGCGACTCCGAGGTGCTGCGTCGGCTGCGGATGCGCTCGCTCGCAGCGATCCGCGGAAGCATCGAACCCGTGCCGCAGGCGGCGCTCGCCCGGTTCCTCCCTGCCTGGCAGCACCTCACCCGCCCGCTCGAGGGCATCGACGGCGTGCTCGCAGTGATCGAGCAGCTAGCCGGGGTCCCGATTCCCGCTAGCGCCTGGGAGTCGCTCGTCCTGCCGGGCCGCGTTCGCGACTATCGCGCCGCGCTGCTTGATGAACTCACCGCTACGGGCGAGGTCATCTGGTCGGGGCACGGCACCCTCCCCGGGCGCGACGGATGGATCGCGCTACATCCCGCAGACAGCGTCGCCCTGAGCCTTCTCCCTCAAACCGACGACGACATCGCCGCCGACTCGCTCGAGGCACGCATCCTCGACGCACTCACCGGCGGCGGTGCATACTTCGCCGGGCAGCTTCGCGCCCTGACTGACGCCGCCAACGAGCAGTCGGTCATCGAGGCGCTCTGGGCCCTGACATGGGCGGGGCGGGTCACGAACGATACGTTCGCTCCGGTGCGCGCCCTGCTGTCGGGCGGCTCCCAGGCGCACCGCAGTGCACGGCGCGCTCCCCGTGCGCGGATGTTTCGCGGGTCATCCATCGCCGGGGCCGTCCCCCGTCCGGCCGCGAGCAGCTCGCGCGGCGGCGGGACCAGTGCGGGGGCGAGCGGCCGGTGGTCGCTTCTTCCCGAGCCCGAGCCGGACGCAACCCTGCGGGCTGCTGCGACTGCCGGCATCCTGCTCGACCGCTACGGAGTGGTCACCCGCGGCTCGGTGCAGAGCGAGGCGGTCCCTGGTGGTTTCGCGCAGGTGTACCGCACCCTCGCGGATGCCGAACGCGCCGGACACTGTCGTCGGGGATACCTCGTCGAAAAGCTCGGCGGCGCCCAGTTCGCGGCATCCGCGACCGTCGACCGCTTGCGCGAGTTCTCGGCAGTCGCCGATCCTGCCCCGCGCACGGCGGTCACGCTTGCTGCCACCGACCCCGCAAACGCCTACGGCGCCGCTCTCGCCTGGCCGACCCTTGAGGGCGTCGGACATCGCCCGGGCCGCAAGGCGGGAGCTCTCGTGACACTGGTCGATGGGGAGCTGGCGCTCTACCTCGAGCGCGGCGGCAAGTCGGCCCTCGTCTTCAGCACCGACGATGACGTGGTGACGGCAGCGACCACTGACCTCGCCGCCACGGCGCGGGCGCGGCACCTCGACACCCTCACGGTCGAGCAGGTGAACGGCGACCCGATCTTCGGCACGGCCTTCGCCCGCGCCCTGCGCCACGCAGGCTTCGTCGAGACCCCGCGCGGCCTCACCCTGCGCAAAGCCTCGGGGGCGCCGCGTGCCTGAGGGCGACACCGTCTTTCGTGCCGCACGGATGCTGCACTCAGCGCTCGCGGGCGGCACGGTGACGCGGTTCGACCTGCGGGTACCGCAGCTGGCGACCGCCGACCTGACGGGAGAACAGGTCCACGGGGTCGCGGCGCGCGGGAAGCACCTGCTCGCGCGCATCGGGCCGTGGACGCTGCACTCGCACCTCAAGATGGAGGGCGAGTGGCACGTCTACCGCCCCGGGGAGCGCTGGCGGGCGCCGGCCTTTCGGGCACGGGCTATCGTCGCGACGACGGATGCCGAAGCCGTCGGCTTCGACCTCGCCGAGATCGCACTTGTGCCGACCGATCACGAGGACGAGCTCGTCGGATACCTGGGCCCCGACCCCCTCAGCGGCGGATGGGACCTCGACGAAGCTACCCGGCGCGTGGGCGCGGACCCGCGGGCGATCCACGTCGCGGTGCTCGATCAGCGCAACGTCGCCGGGTTCGGGAACGTGTACGCCAACGAGATGCTGTTCGTGCGCGGCATCCACCCCGAAACACCCGGGACACGGGTCGACGCGCGTGCCCTGCTCGAGGTCGGCACGCGAATGATCCGCGCGAACCGCGACCGCGTCGAGCGCACGTTCACGGGCGTCGACCGGAGGGGTGAGCGGATGTGGGTCTACGGCCGCGAGAGAAGGCCATGCCGTCGATGCGGAACGCCGGTTCTCGCCGGTGCGCTCGGCGCCGACGCCACGCGGGAACGCAACGTCTTCTGGTGCCCGCGCTGCCAGACCTGACGCGCTGCGCGCCCGCGACGTCCGCGAGGTCAGTGGCCGATGTACCGCCCCGGGCGGTGATTCATCGCCAGCACCAGGTTGAGGACGACAGCGCCCAGCGCGCTCAGCACGACGTTGGGCCACGGCACCACCAGCAGGGCAGCGGTGACGATGATGACGTCGAAGATCATCTGGGTCCATCCGGCGCGGAATCCCCACCGGTCCTGCACGATGAGGGCGACGATGTTGATCCCACCGAGGCTCGCTCGGTGCCGGAAGAGGATCAGCAGACCCACCCCTGCCAACAGGTTCCCGCCGAGGGTTCCGTAGATCGGATTGAGGTCATCGATCGTGAACAAGGCGTGGTGTACGACTGACCAACCTGAGACCATCGCGATCGCAATGACGGTCCTGATCGTGAAGCTCCAGCCGCGCTGCCACACGGCCAGCACGGCGAAAGGCAGGTTGATGAGCAGAAAAAGCATCCAGAACGGCAACCCGGATGCGTACTGGATCAGCAGCGCGAGTCCCGCTGTGCCTCCGGTGACAGCCTCGGAGGACTGCAACAGGTAGAGGCCCAGTGATGCGGTGAAGGTTCCGGTGAGGATGCCGAGAACATCCTCCGCCGGCGAATGCGCGGTGGCCCGCTCATCAAACACAAGAGTGCGGGTGGCTTCTGGCGCAGGGGGCGAGGACTGATCCGGGGTCTCCGAATCCGTGTCATGCGCGTCGCCGAGATCGTCGGTTGGCATGCTGTCCATTCTCTGCCAATCCGATGTCGGGACCGTTCCGAAGAGATGTCAAGCCGGGAGACGACGAACCCGAGATCCGGCACCATTGCCGCTACAGAGAGTTCAGCGGCAAGCGGATGCAGGGGAATGAATCTCCGTACCACGGCGTTGGGGATCGTACTGGGGCCGAACGGCCCCGTGGAGGAGATCGTGGGCAAGAACTACGTCGACATCGAGAACGACCACGGCGAGACACTGCGGTATCGCAAACACGCCAATGGCCGAGGACTGATCGCGCACGGGGCCAAGGTGCACCCAACAGCGATCGTCGAGGCTGGGGCGTATGTCGAACCGGGAGTTCAGATCGCTGCGGGAGCCCGGATCGGTCGCGGTGTGTGGATCGAGTCGGATGCCCTGATCGGTCCGGAGGTCGTGGTTGCGCCGCACGCGCACATCGGCCCGGGCGCGGCTGTCGGCGCCGGCTCGAAGATCGGCATCCGAACCGTTATCGGCGCTCACGCGCGCGTCGCCGTCGGCTCACTCCTGGGCGACGACGAGATCGTGGGCGAAAACGAGCGGGTCGCCACCGACCGTCGCGGCCTCCGGCTCGCCGCCTGAGCTGCACCGACTCACCACCGGCGTCGTGGCGGTAGCCTGACGGGATGGCCAGGCGCGACCGATCCTCCCGAACACGGGATGTGTCGGCACCCGCAGGCCCGCCTCCGGCTGAGGTGTTTCGTCTCGGTGCTGTAGCCGGGGCGACACCGGGCAAGTGGATCTCGCTGTGGCGAGAACGGATGCCGCGCACGCGGCTGGAGCTGCTGGAGATCGCTCCGACTTCACAGCGAGATCGGCTTCTGGCGGGGAGCGTTGACGCGGCACTCGTCCGACTTCCGATCGACAAGACTGACCTTCACGTCATCCCGCTCTATGACGAGGTCCCGGTCGTGGTCTTCTCGAACGACTCCACCCTGTCGGTCGCGGAAGAACTCTCGCCCGCCGACCTGTCAGGCGAGGTGCTCATCATCGCGGAGGATGACGTCCTGCAGCCGGCAGTCCCGGAAACCGTCGCGCCCGGTTTCGCCGCCCCCGCAGACACGAAGGCGGCTGTCGAACTGGCGGCGACGGGTGTCGGCATCCTGATCGTCCCGATGTCGCTCGCACGGCTGCATCACCGCAAAGACGTTGCGTACCGGCCCCTCTCGGGCGGTCCCGTCTCGAGCGTCGCGCTGGTGTGGGTTGCCGAGCGCACCACGCCAGAGGTCGAAGCCTTCATCGGTATCGTGCGCGGTCGCAGCGTCAATTCATCCCGCTCGTAGCCTGCCCGGATGCGGTGCCGAGGCGCTCGCGGAGGTAGCAGAAATCCGCAGCATAGGAGGTTTTGCGCCGGAAACGACCGACCTCCGCGATCTTTCCTACGTCGGGGATGCGTGCCTGGCAGCTCAGGTGGCGCCCTGGGGCGGATGCCGAACCAGCTCGACCCGCTCGCGAACGTAGCTCTCGGCATCCATGAAGCCGCCGGCAGTGCTCCAGCGCACCCGGAGCTGCCCGTCGATGACGGCCAGCGGCGCACTCCCGATGGATGCCAGGTCGCCGAGCGACGAGACATCGATCCGGCGCCACCCGAGGTGCACGGCGGTACCGGGCAGGATGCCGCCACGAAACGCCGCCTCGGCGAGCCCAGCCCGCGCACGCTGGGACTCCGCGGTGTATCCGCGGCGCGCCGGCTCCCGCGACCTCACGATCTCGCCGGTCGCGTAGAGGTCGACGGGGCCGAGCAGGAGCACGCCGAGATGCCATGCCTCATCGCGGAGGACGACCCTCGGTGCGCGCGGAATGCCCAGCATCCGTGGTGTCACTACCTCGCCGAGCAGCTCCCGCGGCGCCGCGGCGAGTTCAGCTCTGGCCCACGCGAGCAGACCGGGCAGATCAGCTGGTTTCACCGCGCTAGACCGCGTCATCCAGCTCGGCGGGAACGCGGCTGACGCGCTCGCCTCGCAACAGCATTCCGATGAGCGGATAGATCAGCACCGACAGCATTCCCGCGGTCACGAACAGGGCTGCCTGCGCCGAGGTGAGGAGATTCTCGTCCACGCCGATCGCGGTGACGGCGACGATGATCGGCAGGCCCGTCGCACCCAAGAGACCAAGAGCGATCCGATCGCGCACGCGCGACCCCGGCGGTGCGACGAGCATCGACGGCACACCGCGCACGATCAGCAACGCCACGAGGACGACGGGCACGAACAGCAGCAGCGCGGGGTTTGCCAGCAGTGCCGCGAGGTCGAAGGTGACGCCGGTGTAGATGAAGAAGATCGGCACGAGGAATCCGAAGGCGATCCCCTCGATCTTGCTCTCGACAGCCTCACGGTTCTCCTCGGATGCGTCGCGCATCATGAGCTGCCACACGATTCCTGCGGTGAACGCCCCGAGCAGGATGTCGAGATCGAGCGCAATACTCAGGGCGAGCAGCGCCCCGAGGATCAGGAACACGACACGGATCGCGTACTGTCCCGACGTGTGCAACGTCGCGCTGACCACGCGGTGCATCATCCCGTGCGGGATCCGGAAGGCGAGCCAGATCGCAAGCCCCGCGATCACGAGGAAGGCAGCGAGCACGATCGAGGCGACGCCCGGGTCTCGCCCGCCGAGGAAGACGGAGATCGCGACCAGCGGACCGAACTCGCCCACCGCGCCGACTGCCGCAACCGCCTTGCCGAACGGAGTCTTCAGTTCGCCGGCGTCGCGAAGGATGGGAAGGATCGTCCCGAGGGCCGTCGACGACAGCGCGATGCCGATGATGATCGCCGCGCCCAGCGGGCCGACGAGCAGGCCGATCAGGATGCCGATCCCGAGCGAGAGCAGCCATCCGACCGCGGCGTTGCGGCCGGTTCGCCCGCGGAAGGCCGTGAAGTCGAGTTCGGATCCTGCGACGAAGAACAGCATCGCGAGTCCGAACTGAGCGAGGGCCGCGAAGAAGTCGACCGGCTCCACCCAGGCGAGCACGGACGGCCCGACCAGGATGCCGAGCACGAGTTCGAACACGACGATCGGAACCGCGAACCACCGCCCGATCACCCGGGTCAGCAGCGGTGCGAGCGCTGCCAGAAGCGGGATGATCAGGAGATTCGCGGACATCCCTTCACGATAGCGAGCACCAGCCCGGGCTCGGGTCAGGGGCAACCACCGGCACGAACCCACACTCTTCTGCGCGAACCCACACGATCCGCACGCAGAAACGTGTGGGCTCGCACCCAAACCTGTGGGTTCGGCGCTCGGTTCGGAGCTCGGGTCAGGGGCGAGCGGGGGCGACGATCGCGGCGGAGTCGGGGGCGAGGGTGATTACGGATGCCGCGCCCGACGGGTCGGGGCCGGATGCCGCGGTGATGACGGGCTCGACCTCACCCCCTCCCGCGCTCAGCAGGATGACGGCATCCGGCGCCACGGCGAAGGTGTGCGACGACCCGGTGAGATTCACGAGGACCGATAGCTCACCGCGCTGGAGCACGAACCACCGCGCCCGCGGATCATCGCTGTCGGCACCACTCCCCGAAAGCGCATCGCAGTCCGCGAAGGCGGGATCTGTCAGCTCGGGCCGCGCGCGACGCACCGCGGCGAGGTCGCGATACAGCTGCAGCAGCCGCGCGTGGTCGACCCCCACCTCCGGTGAGGTGGCTGCCTCTGCCCAGTCCAGCTTCGAGCGGTGGAAGGTCTCGGGATCCTGCGGGTCGGGGACGATCGCCGGGTCCCAGCCCATTTTCTCGAACTCCTCGATGCGACCCTTTGCGGTAGCTTCCCTCAGCTCGGGCTCCGGGTGCGAGGTGAAGAACTGCCACGGCGTGGATGCTCCCCATTCCTCGCCCATGAACAGCATCGGCGTTCCGGGCGTAGTCAGTGTCAAGACCGCTGCGACGGCAAGCCGGTCGGTGGAGAGGGACTGGCTGAGCCTGTCGCCGGCGGCGCGATTACCGATCTGATCATGGTCTTGGCCGAAGGTCACCAGCCGCCAGGTGGGAACCGTCGGTGGGATCGGGAAGCCGTGGTCCCGCCCCCGGAACGACGAGTAGGTGCCGTTGTGGAAGAACCCTTCGGTCCAGACCTTGGGGAAGGCGCCCAGCGCGCCGAAGTCCTCGTAGTACCCCACGGTCTCGCCGCTGACTGCGACATGGAGCGCGTGGTGGTAGTCATCGCTCCACTGTGCGGTGAGACCGTACCCGCCGGCTTCCCGCGGCAGGATCAGAGTCGGGTCGTTCAGATCGGACTCCGCGATGAGCGTCAGCGGCCGACCCTGGTGCGCCGAGAGGGCATCGGCGGCCTCGGCGAGCTCCTGCAGGATGTGGGTCGGGCTCTCATCACGGAGGGCATGCACGGCATCCAGCCGCAGCCCGTCGACGTGGTAATCGCGCAGCCACATGAGGGAGTTCTGGATGATGAACTCGCGCACCTCGCGCGCGTCGAGGTTGACCGACAGTCCCCACGTGTTGCGCGCCGCATCACGCAGGTACGGGCCGAACTCGGGCAGATAGTTCCCGCTGGGGCCGAGGTGGTTATAGACGACGTCCTGGATGACGGCCAGCCCCGCGGCGTGCGCGGCATCCACGAACCGCTGATAGGCGGCGGGGCCGCCGTAGGCCTCATGGACCGTGTACCAGAGCACGCCGTCGTAGCCCCAGTTCCAGACGCCGTTGAACCCGTTGACCGGCAGCAGCTCGACGTGCGTGACCCCGAGCGAGATCAGGTGATCGAACCGCTCGATGGCGGCATCCAGGGTGCCTTCGGGAGTGAAGGTTCCGACGTGCATCTCGTAGATCAGGCCGCCGGCCAACTGACGTCCGGTCCACGAGCCGTCGGTCCACGCGAAGGCTTCGGCGTCGAAGAACGCCGATGCTTCGTGCACTCCCCGGGGCTGACGCCGCGACCGCGGATCGGGGCGCAGCGCGTCGCCGTCCCCGAGGACGAACCCGTACTCGTCACCATCAGCAAGCTCAACGTCTGCCGTCCACCATCCGCGCTCACGCACGGTCATCTCCGCGTCGGCATGGCCGGGTCGACGCATCCGTACCCGCTCCGCTCGGGGAGCCCAGACCTCGATCATGCTTCCTCCGCTTCTCTGGAACCCGAGACACCAGAGCCTGTGTGAGAAACCCCGTCACGTGCGGTGTCTCGACGCTTCTCGGGTGTCTGACGTGTCAGGAGCGCGACAGGAAGCGCGCTCAGCACCTCGCCCAGGGGCACGTCTCCGCCGGGATAGGCCCGGCCCGTGAGCGCATCGGTCCAGGTTCCGCCCGGAATCAGCATCCGGGTGTCGCCCCAGCCGCCCCCCGCCACCAGGCCCACGGGCAGCCGGGTGACGACGGCGATCGCCCCACCCCGGTCGAAAGCTATCGCGTGCCCGGACGCCGAACCCAGCACCTCGACGGGCAGATAGCGCGTGAACAGCTCGGGCCGGTCGCGCCGCAACCGCAGCGCGCGCGAGGTTACCAGCAGCTTCGCTGCCCCCGAAGCGTCGATGGCGGGAACGTTCCCCTCGGACTCGCCACGGTCGAGCTCGGCGAGCATCGCCGCGCGCTTCGCGAAGTCGACAGCGCGACGGTTGTCGGGGTCCACCAGAGAGGTCTCCCACAACTCCGACCCCTGGTAAACGTCGGGAACTCCGGGCCCAGCCACCTGCACGAGCTTCGCAGACAGCGAGTTACTCCACCCCGGCTGCGCGATCTCGGCGACGAAAGCCTCGACCAGTTCCCTGGCTTCACCGTACGCAGCGTCGACGACGGCGTGCATCCGGCGCTCGAAGTCGGCATCGGGATTCCACCAGGTCGTTGCCTCTGCCGCTTCCCGTGCTGCCTTCTCGGCGTAGGCGTGCAGGCGCTCAGGAGTGGCGGGCCACGATCCGATGATCGCCTGCCACAGCAGGGCGTCGAACGGCCCGTGTCCCGTCGAGGCGATTCCTCGCAACTGTTCGAGCACGTTCGCCCAGCGATGCGGGATCTCGGCGAGCACCGAGAGGCGCGCCCTCACGTCCTCCCCGCGCTTCGTGTCGTGCGTCGACAGGGACGTCATCGATGTCGGCCGCTGTGCCTGCCTGCGGGCAAACGCCTCGTGGAGCCCCGCGACCGATAGCGAGAACACCGACGGATCCCCGCCGACCTCGGTGAGGGTGCCCAGGCGCGTGGCCCGGTAGAACGCGGTGTCTTCGACGCCCTTGGCCATAACAGGGCCCGTCGTCTGCTGGAAGCGGCGGGCCACCTCGAGCGCCGGGTCGGCCACGAACGGCGAGAGCGTATCGATCGCCGCGGCCAGGTCGGGGCGGCGAGCGGATGCCTCGGCCAGGGCTTCATCGAGTGCCTCCCGCCCGGCGGGGAGGTAGGAGCGGTAGACGGGGAAGCAGGCGAGGATCTCAGCCAGGGCATCGGCGGCATCCGGAGCAGCGAGCACCACGTGCTCGGGCAGACATCGCACGAGTCGGGCGATCTCGCTGCCCTGGATCGTGTCCGCGATCATCCGCTTGGTGTCGTGGATGAGATCGGGCCAGGGTTGCGCCGGCCGCAGGCCGGTCGCGCGGCGCAGCCGCTCGTCGAGGGCGTCAAGGGCACCCTCACCGTCAGGGTCGATGAGGACGCGGTCGATCTCGGCCATGGCGTCGTACCCGGTCGTGCCGTCGGTGTCCCACCAGGCCGGCAGCAACTCAGGATGCTCCGTCGCGCTGTGCTCGAGGATCTTCTCGACCAGCGTGTACCGGCGGCCGGTGAGCGAGCCGAGCCGTTCGAGATAGCCGCCGGGGTCGACAAGCCCGTCGGGGTGATCGATGCGCAGGCCATCGGCCAGCCCCTCCCGGAACCACCGCGCCACCTCTTCGTGGGCCTCGTCGAAGACCACCGGGTCTTCGACGCGCACTCCCGCCAGGGTCGAGACCGCGAAAAAGCGCCGGTAGTTCAGCTCGGATGCCTCGAGCTGCCAGAACATCAGCTCGAAGTGCTGTCGAGCGAGCACCTGGCGGACGGCATCCGGGTACGACGTCGCTTCCGCCGGCGCGGTCCCCTCCGCGAGCGGGAACTCGTGGTCGAAGTAGCGCACCGTGCCGTGGGGCGCGAGCGCCGTCGGCGCCGGATCCACCCGGATCTCCATCGCATCGATGATCTCGTCGGCGTCCGACCCGAGGACCGGCACTCGCACCTTTCCGCCGCCGAACTCCCAATCGATGTCGAACGCTGCGGCGTACCGCGAGTCGCGACCACGCAGCAGCACGTCCCACCACCACGGGTTCTCGGCGGGCACCGCGATCCCCATGTGGTTGGGAACCGTGTCGATGAGAATGCCGAGGCCCGCGGCGCGCGCGGCAGCGGCGAAGCGTTCGAGTCCCTCCGCCCCGCCGCGGGCGGGGTCTACGCGGGTCGGGTCGACGACGTCGTATCCGTGATCGGAGCCGGAAGTCGACTGCAGCAGCGGGGAAAGATAGGCCCAACCGACGCCGAGGTCGCGCAGGTACCCGGTGACGGCGGCTGCGGCATCCAGGTCGAACGCGGCGCGGACCTGCAGGCGGTACGTCGACTCAGGATGCATCGCTACCTCGACAGTTCTTCCTTGGGGGCCGCTCCCGGGACCTCGTCGATCGAGACAGTTCCGGTGGCCAGGGAGGCTGCGACGAACCTGTCGACCTCGACCTCTTCCTCGACGTGTTCACACAGCACGACCACCGACTTGGCAGCGAGGTCCACTGCCGCGCCCGGATGGACCGGCTCGGTGTTGGCGAGCGTCCCGGCGGTGTCGACCAGAACGTCCCAGTTGGGGCTGAATTCGACATCCGGGAGCGTGAACTCGACCGGCTCGCCGCCGGCGTTGAAGAGCACGAGGAAGTGCAGATCGGTGATCGGCTCGCCACGGCGGTCGCGCTCACGGATGCCGTTCCCATTGAGGAACACGCCGATCGAGCGTCCGAATCCAGAGTCCCAGTCTTCCGGCTGCATCTGCGTGCCGTCCGGCCGCAGCCACACGATGTCGGGGATGCGCTCCACTTCTTCGCGGCGGACGGGACGCCCGTCGAAGAAGCGGCGACGCCGGAACGTGGGGTGATCGCGGCGCAGGCGGGCCAGTGCCGACGTGAAATCGATCAGACTCGCGTCGACGTTCTCCCAGTCGATCCAGGTGATCTCGTTGTCCTGGGCGTAACCGTTGTTGTTGCCGCCCTGCGTGCGCCCGAGCTCGTCGCCGTGCAGCAGCATGGGCACACCCTGCGACAGCAGCAGCGTCGCAATGAAGTTGCGCTGCATCCGCTCCCGCAGTTCGTTGACCTGCGGGTCGTCGGTGGGACCTTCGACCCCGAAGTTCATCGACCGGTTGTCATCAGCGCCGTCGCGCCCGTCCTCACCGTTGGCCTCGTTGTGCTTCTGCTCATACGAGACGAGGTCGCGCAGCGTGAACCCGTCGTGAGCTGTGACGAAGTTGATGGATGCCACCGGCCAGCGCCCGGAGTGCGCGTACAGGTCGCTGGATCCGGTCAGCCGCGAGGCGAACTCTCCGAGGGCCTGCGGCTCACCCCGCCAGAAATCGCGGACGGTGTCGCGGTACTTACCGTTCCACTCCGTCCATTGCGGCGGGAAGTTCCCGACCTGATAGCCGCCGGGACCGACATCCCAGGGCTCGGCGATGAGCTTGACCTGACTGACCACGGGATCTTGCTGGACGAGTTCGAAGAACGTGGCGAGTCGATCGACGTCGTAGAACTCGCGGGCGAGGGTCGCAGCGAGGTCGAAGCGGAAGCCGTCGACGTGCATCTCGAGCACCCAGTACCGCAGCGAGTCCATGATCAGCTGCAGTGCGTGCGGGTTGCCGACGTTCAGGCTGTTGCCCGTGCCGGTGTAGTCGGTGTAGTACCGCTTATCGTCATCCTCGAGGCGGTAATACGCCTCGTTATCGATGCCGCGGAAGGAGAGTGTGGGACCCAGGTGGTTGCCCTCTGCGGTGTGGTTGTAGACGACATCCAGGATGACCTCGATACCGGCTTCGTGCAGGGCGCGCACCATGCCCTTGAACTCCTGCACCTGCTGCCCCCGCTGCCCCGACGAGGAGTAGGTGTTCTGCGGCGCGAGGAAGGCGATCGTGTTGTAACCCCAGTAGTTGGAGAGGCCCTTCTCTTCCAGCATCGAGTCGTTGATGAACTGGTGCACCGGCAGCAGCTCGATCGCCGTGACCCCGAGCCGCTTGAGGTGCTCGATGATCAGCGGGTGCGCGATGGCGCTGTAGGTGCCGCGGATCTCATCCGGAATGTCAGGATGCCGCATCGTCAGCCCCTTGACGTGGGCCTCGTAGATGAAGGATTCCGAGTACGGGATTCGCGGCGGCCGGTCACCGCCCCAGTCGAAGAAGGGATTGATGACAACGCCCTTCATCATGTCGGCGGCGGAGTCGTCGTCGTTGCGCGAGTCGGGGTCGCCGAAGGTATAACCGAACACCGACTGGCCCCAGTTCACCTGCCCGTCGACAGCTTTCGCGTAGGGGTCAAGGAGCAGCTTGTTGGGGTTGAACCGCTTGCCGGATGTCGGGTCGTACTCGCCGTGGACGCGGTACCCGTAGCGCTGCCCCGGTGCGATGTTGGGGAGGTACGCGTGCCACACGTACGCATCGACCTCGAGCATGTCGACGCGTGTCTCCCGACCGCGCTCGCCGAACAGGCACAGCTCGACTCGGTCAGCGCCCTCACTGAAGAGGGCGAAGTTGGTTCCGTTCCCATCGAAGGTCGCACCCAACGGATACGCCGACCCTGGCCATGTCTGCACGGCACCCCTTCCTGGTGGGATTCCACCCTAGTCGAGCAGGGTTTCCCGGTGGGGGTGGTTGCTACCGGGAGCTCAGCCCTGCTAGAGCGGCGGAAGATCAGACCTCGAGAGTTCGCGGTGGAGCCGGACGGATGCCGTGCACCTGACGGTGCAGGCGCTGCATCCGTTCGTCGAGTTCTGCGGCGCTTGCCGCGGCATCCTTCAGCTCCGCAAGCAGAGTCTCGGGTACCTGGCGGTCGAACTTGTAGTAGATCTTGTGCTCGAGGCTCGCCCAGAAATCCATCGCGATCGTGCGGAACTGGACTTCGACCGGCACGTCGACGCGGCCGGTCGAGAGGAATACGGGAACCCGCACGATCGCGTGCAGGCTCTTGTAGCCATTGGGTTTCGGATCGGCGATGTAATCCTTCACCGAGTGCACCTCGATGTCGTCCTGCTGGGTGAGCAGGTCGAACAGGCGGTACGTATCTGCCACGAAACTGCAGGTGACCCGGATGCCCGCGATGTCGGTGATGTGCGCTCGGATCGAGTCGAAGTCCCCGTCGATGCCCTTGCGACCGACCTTGGCGACGAGACTGTCGGCGGATTTCACGCGGCTGGAGATGTGCTCGATCGGGTTGTAATCGTGCAGTTGCAAAAACTCGTCGCGCAGGATCTCGACCTTCGTCTCGATTTCCTTCAGGCCGAACTGGTAGGGCAACAAGAAGCGCTGCACCTCGTCGCGGGCGGCCCTCAACTGCGAGAGCGAGACAGTCACCTCATCGGAAGCCGGGTGCGAAAGCTGCGAGGTCGCGGGGTGCATGGCCGACGCGTGACTCATGCCGCCAACCTACGGACCGCGGGTACGAGATCGCTGTGAGTCCGGCAGCCGAGCGCGACCCCATCCCCGCCCGCACGGGGCTGCACCGTGCAGTCTCGCGGGCACGGACGGGAGGGGGAGATCAGTCCAGGACGGACGCAGCCTGACGAGCGGCGCCGAGCGCCACGTACTCACCGGGCGACGGAACCTCCACGGGCATCCCGAACACCGCCGGGGCGATCTCGCGAACTGCTTCGGACTGAGCGCCGCCACCGATCAGTACCGCGCGGCGAAGCGGCACATCGAGAGCGCGCAGGGCGTCCAGGCCAGCGCCGAGCCCAGACAGCATGCCTTCGACGGCGGCGCGGGCCAGGTTTTCGCGTGTTGTCGAGGCGAGGGTCATGCCGGTGAGGGCAGCTGTCGCATCCGGCAGATTGGGCGTGCGCTCCCCCTCGAAGTACGGGAGGAGGGTCAGGCCCGCGGCTCCCGGCTCGGCGGCCAGCGCTAGCCGGCTGAGGCCATCGTGGTCGACGGAGAGCAACGCCGCGATCGTGTCGAGCACCCGCGCCGCGTTGAGGGTCGCGACAAGCGGCAGGAAATGCCCGTCGGCATCCGCGAACCCGGCAACAGTTCCGGTGGGGTCGATCGTCCAGTGCTCACTCACGGCGAAGACGGTTCCGCTCGTTCCGATCGAGATGACGACATCGCCGGGGCCGGCACCGACCCCGAGCGCGGCGCCGGCGTTATCCCCAGCGCCGGACGCGACACGCCTGCCGTCGCGATCTGCCACCCACTCCCGCGGACCGAGCACCCGGGGGAGCGCGGCGTCATGGCCGAGCGCGGCGGCCAGCAGATCGCGGTCGTAGCCGTCGGCCACGACCTTCCCTGCCGCGTCCGCACGCCAGGCATCCGGCGACCAGTACCCGGTGCCCGAGGCATCCGACCGATCCGTGACGAGTTCTTCGAGCACGGGACCGCGAGCAGACTCGCCGCGAGGACCGTAGCCTCGCAGCCGCCACGTCAGCCAATCGTGCGGGAGTGCGACTGCCGCCACTCGGGCTGCGTTCTCGGGTTCGTGATCGCGCAGCCACCGGAGCTTCGTGATGGTGAACGAGGCGACCGGCACGAGACCCGTGCGCCGAGCAAGGTCCTCAGCACCGAATTCGGCGATGAGATCGGTCGCCGCCCCGGCGGACCGGGTGTCGTTCCACAGCAGCGCGGGACGGATGACGCGACCATCGGCATCCAGCACCACCATGCCGTGCTGCTGACCCCCGATCGACCAGGCAGCCACATCATCGAGGCCGCCGGCTGCCGAGATCGCCTCCTGCAGCGCTGACCACCACGCGGCGGGGTCCACCTCGGTACCCGCCGGGTGGGCGGCGCGGCCTTCGCGGATGACCGCGCCGGTCTCGGCATCCGTCATGACGACCTTGCACGACTGGGTCGACGAATCGACCCCCATCACCAGTGTCACGTCAGCGGGCGCCCATCAGGTGCTCGGTGGCCAGCTGCTGCAGACGCACGAAGCCGAAGCCCTTGCCGCCGAAGTACTGCGACGGGTCGAAATCCTCGTAGGCCGAACGGTCAGCGAGCAGGTCGTCGTATGACTCGCCGTCGCCGAGGGTGGTCACCGAGAGTTCGGGGACGCGGGAGGCGGCGAGCGCCTCCTGCACCTCGGGGTCGGCGCGGAAGGCCTGCGCCCGTTCCTTGAGGAGCAGGTAGGTGCGCATGTTGGCCGCAGCGGAATCCCACACGCCGGACTCGTCCTCGGTGCGGCTCGGCTTGTAGTCGAAGTGGCGAGGGCCCTCGTACGCGGGTCCGCCGTTCGGGCCGCCGTTTTCGAGCAGGTCCACGAGGGCGAACGCGTTGTGCAGGTCGCCGTGACCGAAGACGAGGTCCTGGTCGTACTTGATGCCCCGCTGGCCGTTGAGATCGATGTGGTACAGCTTGCCGTGGTACAGCGCCTGCGCGATTCCGGCGGCGAAGTTCAGGCCCGCCATCTGCTCGTGACCGACCTCAGGGTTCAGCCCCACGAGCTCGGGACGCTCGAGCGACTCGATGAACGCGAGGGCGTGCCCGACGGTCGGCAGCAGGATGTCACCGCGGGGCTCGTTGGGCTTGGGCTCGATAGCGAAGCGGATGTCGTAACCCTTGTCGGTCACGTAGTCACCGAGCAGGTTGACTGCCTCGCGGTAGCGCTCGAGGGCCGCGCGGATGTCTTTCGCGGCGTCGTACTCGGCGCCTTCACGCCCGCCCCACATCACGAAGGTCTTGGCGCCGAGCTCGGCTGCCAGGTCGAGGTTGCGCAGCACCTTGCGCAGGGCGAAGCGGCGCACCTGCCGGTCGTTGGACGTGAAGCCGCCGTCCTTGAAGACGGGGGCAGAGAAGAGGTTCGTCGTCACCATCGGGACGATCAGGCCCGTGTCTGCGAGGACACCCTTCAGGCGGTCGATCTGGTTCTGACGTTCGGCATCCGTCGATCCGAAGGCGAACAGGTCCTCGTCGTGGAAAGTGAGGCCGTAGGCGCCGAGCTCGGCGAGCTTCTCGACGGCGTGGACGACGTCAAGCGCTGGCCGGGTGGGTCCACCGAACGGATCTGCCCCGTTGTAGCCGATGGTCCAGAGGCCGAAGGAGAACTTGTCGGCGGGGGTGGGGGTGGGCATGACTGCTCCTTTGCACGAGGCACGCGGATAATTGTTGCGAGCAACAACCTATACCACGACGGATGCCTCCGCTATCCCCTACAGTGAACGCATGCTCGAGCCGGGAACCGACAGCGTCAGGACCCGCAATCTCGCTCGCATTCTCGGGCAGGTCCACCTCGAAGGCCCCCGGTCGCGGGCAGCTCTGACCCTCGCGACGGGACTCAACCGTTCGACGATCGCCGATCTCGTTGCCGAACTGTGCACGGCGGGCCTCGTGACAGAGACCGCCCCCGATCCCTCTCGGCGCGTCGGCCGCCCGTCGCCGATCGTCGCCGCCGATCCCCGGATCGTCGCGATCGCCGTGAACCCCGAGGTGGATGCCGTGACGATCGCGGCGGTAGCCCTCGACCAATCGATCGCCGCCCGGCTCCGGATCGAGCGCACCGAACTCGTCACTCCCGGCGAGACTGCGGCTCTCGTGGCCGACACGGTCGCTGCGTGGCAGGAGACCGCACTCGCAGGGCGCCGCATCGTCGGCATCGGGATCGCGGTTCCCGGGCTCGTCCGCGCGCGGGACGGCCTGGTGCGCACCGCCCCCCACCTCGAATGGCACGATGCACCGATCCGGGAACTCGTCGCCGACGCGACCGGGCTGCCCACGGCCGTCGACAACGACGCGACCCTCGGAGCCGTCGCCGAGCACCTCTACGGCGCGGCGCGGGGACTAGACCACGTCGTCTATCTCAACGGTGGCGCCAGCGGCATCGGTGGCGGTCTGATTGTTCACGGGATGCCGGTGCGAGGGGTTTCCGGCTACGCCGGTGAGTTCGGTCAGAACCGTCCCGGCATCGCCAGCACGGCCGATCAGCAAGCTCCCGAGGGCGTCCTCGAGGACGAAGTCAGCCGCTCACGGCTTCTGCGGGCAGTCGGCCTGACGAGCGCCGACGACCCGACGTTGGCTGCTGTGCTGTCGACATCCGATGACCCCAGCGTCGCCGCCGAGACCGACAGGCAACGACGGATTCTCGCGACAGCGCTGGCGAACGCCGTCAACGTCCTGAACCCTCGCGCGATCGTGCTCGGCGGCTTCCTCGCGATGCTCACGGAGGGGGCCACGGATCAGCTCACCGATCTCGTACGCGCGCAGTCGATGCCCGCGAACGCCGAGGACGTCGACATCCGCGCCGCGGTCCTGGCCGATGACAGGCTCCTGATCGGCGCCGCCGAGGCGGCGTTCGCTGGCCTGCTGGCAGATCCGCTCAGCCGGCTTCCGGAGCGGCCTGGTCCTCTGGAAGAAGCGCGCTGACCGCGCTCAGCAACTCCGCCTTCGTGAAGGGTTTGGTCACGACAGCAGAGAAACCTTGCGCGCACGCGTAATCGTGTTCGGCGGGGTCTGAGCGGGCCGTGAGCAGCAGCAGGGGCATCGCGGCGAGTGCGGCATCCGCCCGCACCGCCTGCGCGACGCCGATGCCGTCGAGACCCGGCATCATCCAGTCGACAACGGCAAGGTCCGGCTTCGACGATTGGATCGCCCCGAGTCCGGAGGTGCCGTCGTAGTATTCGTCAACATCGTGGCCAGCACGAGCGAGACGGATCGCGACGAGCCGGACGATGTCCGCGTCGTCATCGATGACGATGATGCGCGCCACGCGACCCTCCCTTCGGCAAAAGTCTGCTTCAGGCCTGCGAAAGCCCCTGCTGTGAGCCATGCTAGTCCGAAGGGGTGGGCAGGTCAGAAGGGATCGGGCATGACGCGGCCAAGCGTTGCGGCGACAATCGGTCAGGCCGCGCCACTATGGCGAGCCGTCTTCGTCGCCGGGCTGGTCACACTCGGCGGGGCGCTGGCCGTCATCTTCGCGCTCGAGCAGCGCGGCGAGATGAGTCTGGCGTGGTGGTGGCCAACGGCGGCTATGGGCGCGATCGCAGCGGCGGCATCCCCGCTCCGCTGGCGGTGGTTGACCGCAATCGCGGTGGGCCTGGCGTCGGGCCTGGGATCGGCAGTCGCCGACCGCCCCCTCTTGGTGGTCGTTCTGGGGTCCCTCGGCATAGCGGCCGAGGCGTGGCTGGTCGCGACCGCGGTCTCGCGTGAGCAGGATCGCCCCCGGCTGACAACGCTGATGGATGTCGGCCGCTTCGCGATCGGCGCGATCAGCGGAGCAGCAATCGTCGGCGCGCTCGTTGGCGTTGCCCGTGAGTTCAGCGGCGGCGGCTTCGTGGATGTCTTCTGGACGATCGGCGCGTCGCACCTGTCTGCGATGGTCCTCATCGCCCCGTTGGGACTCATCGCGATCCCCCGCGCAGCGTCGGTGCGCTGGTGGCGCAGCGTCGGGCTCACCGTAGCGATGCTCGCCGCCACGGTTATCGCGTTCTTCCCCGGCACACCGGTCGCGGTTCCGATCCTCGCCATGCCGCTCATGGCATGGGCCGCGGTCGCCGAGCCGATGTTCTTCGTCGCCGTGCAGCTGCTCGCGGTCGTCGGCACCGCCTCGGGACTCACCGTCATCGGTGGCGGAGCGTACGCGGCTGCCGGCTCGGAACTTCCTACCGCAACAGCACTCCAGGTCTTCACGATCTGTTTCGGCGCGACGACTCTCGCGATCTCGGCATCGCAGAACGACAGACGGGCACTGGAGAGCCGGCAGATGGCGGTATCGCATCTCTTGCATGACGCATTCCGGCAGTCCAAGAGCGGGTTCGCCATCCTCCAAGAGGACGGCCCCGGCAAGTACTCCGTTCTCGAAGTCAACGCTTCCGCGGTCGTGATGCTGCGCAGCGAGTTCGAGCGCTCGGATACGGGACGCTGGCGACTTCGCGAGGACGCACTCCTGCGACCGTCGCTGGCCGAGGCGACATACGACGTGTCGGTGACCGTCGATTGGGAGGATGTGGCACCCGGGAACCCGCCAGCCACGATCACGATTGACGCCGTCAACCGCTCCGGCCTGAACCGCGTACTCCTGGTATCGGTCCAGGATCTGCGGCCGCTCCGAGAAGCCGAGCGAGAAATGGAGTGGCGGCTGGAGCGCGAACGCCAGGTGAGCAGGACGTTCCAAGCCCTCACCCAGCAAAAAGTCGACTTCGTCGCGAGCGTCACGCACGAGCTGCGGACCCCGATCACCTCGATCCTGGGATTCGCTGAGGAACTCAGCGACACGACCGACGACCCGAACGTCCGCGAGCAGGTCGAGGTCATCCTTCGCAACGCGACGCGGCTACGCGGGGTGATCGACGATGTGTTGCTGGTGTCAAAGCTCAGCCGCGGACCGGCCGCAGCTGACGCTCTGCCCGTCACCGATGCCGGGCTGGCGCTGCAGCGCAGCATCGAAGACGCGAAGCACAGCATCCAGCAACGCCACCTTCGGGTCGCCGCCGAGATCGAGCCGGATCTGCCCGTTCACGGTCGCGAGATCGATCTCACGCGCGTTTTCACCAACATCCTCACCAACGCGATCAAGTTCTCGCCCGATCGCGGCACGATCTCTGTCGTTGCCTACCGCACCGACCACCAGGTGGTCGTCACGATCTCGGATGAGGGCGAGGGAATCGCCGACGAGGACCTCACCCACATCTTCGATCGGTTCTATCGCAGCTCCTCGAGCACGAGCCGCGGGGTGCCGGGGACCGGTCTCGGACTCGCTATCGTCAAGGAGCTGTTGTCGTCGATGGACGGCAGGATCGAGCTCGCGCGGGCCGAGCCGGTCGGCACCTGCGCCCAGATCACGCTGCCGATCGCCGATATCGAGCCGGTCGAATCCACCGGCGCACCCACCCCCTGACCCCGACCCGAGTACGCGCGTCGGAGCGCACAGCGGCGCATGAAGAGGTTTTGCCGGGGAGTCACACCGGGGCCACCCGAGGAGCGTGAACCGTTCATCCGCGACATATACCGTGTGGGCCATGGGTGCATGGAGCGTTGAGCCGTTCGGCAACGATGTCGCGGCCGACTGGGCATGGGAGCTCGAGGACGAGTCGGACTGGGGAGTCGTCGACGACGCCCTGGCGGACGCGCTCGAGGACGTCGAGGACGTCGAACGCGACACGGCGATCATCGCCGTCGCCGCAGCCGAGGTGGTCGCGCACGGTCTCGGACACGCGACGCAGCGGGATGCATACACCGAGGAGGTCGAGTCCTTCATCGTGCGCGCCGGGCGACCGACGCTCGACACGGTGGCCCTCGCGATCGCCGCACTGACCGCGGCGTGCGGCGAGGGCAGCGAGCTGGCTACCGAGTGGGCGGGGGCCGGGGATCCGGGCTGGTGTGAGGCCATCGAGGATCTTCGCTCCGCGCTGAGCACCTGAGCGCACGCGACCGCCCCGAGTGAGCGGCGTGGGTCACGCTAGGGTGTGACTCGTCAGCGAGCAGGGAGGACCGATGAGATCGCGGTTTCCGCAGTCCGTCTACCGCCATGGCTCCGAGCCGGACGTCCGCTTCACACTGGCCAATGAACGCACCTTCCTTGCCTGGATCCGCACTGCGCTCGCGCTGATCGCCGGTGGCGTCGCCCTCGAGGTGCTCGGGCTCGCGCTCCACCCCGGCCGGCGTCTGGCAGCCAGTCTCGTGCTCATCGTCATGGGCATGATCACCCCCGCTTTGGCGTGGCTCGGATGGCAGCGCAGCGAGCGTGCCCTTCGGCTTGCCACCCCCCTTCCGGGGTCGCTGCTGGGCGCGGTCACCGGCGTCGCGGTCACCGTCTCAGCGGCGCTGATCTTGCTCGCCGTCATCTTCGCCTAAGGCGACATCCGCGTGAGTGACGAGCTGTACGATCCGGGTCTCCAGCCCGAGCGGACAGAGCTGGCGTGGCGGCGGACCGCGCTGAGCATCGCCGTCGGATCCGTCGTGGCGATGCGACTACTGCCGGCGGCTCTCGGAAGCGGATGGTGGATCCTGCCCGGCATCGTCGGGGTGATCTTCTCGGCAGTCCTGTGGGGATGGTCGCGCCGGCGCTACGAACGCGTGTCATTCGCGACAGTCACCGCCCGGGATCACACGATCGTCCCGGACGGGGCGCTTCTACTGACCCTGGCGGTGTTCGTGGGACTTGTCGGAGCCCTCGGCATCCTCGTGCTGGTCGCACTACCGCTGACCTGAGGACCTCGGCGGGGCGGTCGTGGCGCGTGGGATGAGCTGCGTGGCCAGGCGCAGATGGCGTTCGGGCGGTTCCTCACCGTTCATGAGAGTCGCCAACAGCGACATGGCTGCCGCCCCGAGCCGCCGCATGGGCTGGCGAATCGTCGTCAGTGGCGGCGACATCCGGGATGCTTCGAGCACATCGTCGAATCCGATCACCGACAGATCGCGTGGGACCTCGAGGCCGATCTCCCGCGCGACTTCGATGATCCCGATGGCGGAGAGGTCGTTGGCGGCGAAGACGGCGGTCGGGCGGCGCGGCGACTCGAGCAGCGACAGCGCCGCGGTGCGCGCAGCATCCTGCTCGTAGAAGCCGACTCGCACGATCTCGGCGTCGTAGGGGATTCCTGAATCGGCCAACGCCCGGCGATAACCGGCGTCTCTCGCGCGGGATGATCGGAGGTCTGGTCGCCCCGCGACGAACCCGATGCGGCGGTGACCGAGCTCGATCAGATACTTGACGGCCGAGACCGCTCCCCCGAAACTATCGGCCTCGACGGTGGGCACGCCGTCCCCCGGCCCGACGTGCGGGTCGATAGCGACGACCGGGATGTCGGCGACGATCGCCTCCACGGTCGGAGTCACAATGATCGCCCCGCATGACGTGATGCTAGCAATCCTTCAGTGACACTGAAAGCTGTCGTCACCTAGACGGCGATATCCAACGGTCCGGACGCACGGAGCCTCCGGAGCACTCGAGTCTCCACCATCGCGGGGATGAAGTGCCGCAGCCGCGCATCGCCGAGAGCTGCCACCTCCTCGGCGACCATGAGTCTGACGCTCTCCTCGTCGGCCCAGGGGATGCGGCGCACGAGACGGTCGACGGCGTGGTTCAGCGCCTCGTACTCGTCGTGGGGGTTCGTCGCGCTCACGCGTCTAGGATGCGCACTCTCGCCTCAAAATTCCACCCTGAGGTCAGTGAGAAAGCCCTGTTCGGCGCGGAGTTCAGGGGCCTCACTCGGTGTCGGTCACGATCTCGACGAGCGCGTGATGGATGCGGAGAAGGTCGACCATCATCGAGCCCACGAGGATCCAATGGTCCGACGACGGAGCGGCCAGCGCGAGAGGCCTGGTCAGCGCAGCAGGCTCGACCTCGCCAGCGGTCGGAGGAGCAGCTCCGCGATCGGGGGCGAATCGCACATCGTGTGCCGCTCGCCGCAACTGTTCGGCGATCGCGCCGATTGCGGGCTCGTCGAGGAGAGTGTCGTCATAGCGCTCGTTGAACGCGCGAGTCATTCCCACGGCCTGCGTCACGATCGGCGTGAACGTCGTGACGAGAGTGTCGAGCGCAGCGAGCTCGGCGCGATGGCGTGGCGCGCGAGGGTTCAAGGTCAGCGAGTCTCGTGCCGCGGCGATCGCGGCACCCGCGGCATCCCGACTCGCTCGCGTCTCTCGCGCCCGCGCGAGAAGATCGTCCAGCTGCGACCGGCTCTGCGAGTGCTGCAGGGCATCGGCCAAGCGGTCGAGGGTGCCGGCGAGGTCGTCGGCGAGCGCGCGAACGGCGCGGCGGGCCGGCTCGACAGGGAGCGGCGGAACGATGAGGACGTTGATGACGAAGCCGATCGCGGCACCGATGACCGTCTCGATGATGCGATCGAGTGCGTAGTCCGGCGTTGCGGTCCCCAGGGCGAGCACGAGGAGCGCGCTGATGGCTACCTGGTTTCCGGTGCCAGGCGTCATCCGCAGGCCCACGCGAGCACGAGTGACACGACCACGGCGACCGCAACGACCCCGGTGGATGTCCCGAGCAGGATGCCGAGGGCCGAGGCGACCACGACACCCACGATGACCCCGACACTGCGCTCGAGCGCCTTCCCGAACGACTGGTTCAGGCTCGGTTGGACGACCAGGAGCGCGGCGATCGCGGCGAACACCGGAGGCTGAGCAGGGATGAGCCACCCGGCGAGGAACCACGCGAGCACTGTGGCGACGGCGGACTTAACGACCTGGAGCAACGACGAGCGCTGGGCGGTGCGAAGGGCGACTGACATGCTCGTGCGGCCCACATTAGGGGAGCATGCCCGCGATGCGGCTCAGATTCTCAGGGTCGCTCGACTGGATTCCCGGATGATGAGCTCGGGGGTAAACCTCACCTGACGGGGTCGCGAACGCTCGCCATCCTGCTCGAGGAGCAGCTCGACAGCTGCGCGTCCGATCTCGACCGCGGGCTGACGCACCGACGTGAGCGGTACGACGGTCGCCGTGGCGAAGTCGATGTCGTCGTAGCCCACGAGCGCGATCTCGTCGGGCACGCTCACCCCGCCAAGGATCGCAAGCCCTTGCAGCATCCCGACGGCAACGAGGTCGTTGGCGCAGAACACGGCATCCGGTCGGTCACCGTGATCCCGCTCCAGGATCCGGGCTGCCGCGTCACGCCCCGAGAGCACGGTGAGCTCTGCGGTCTCGAGGTGCTCCAGGGAGGCGTCAGACACCTCTGCCGCGGCGCGACGGGCGCCGGCGAAACGGTCGAGCACCTGCGGGAGGGTCGTCGGCCCGCCCACGAACATGATCCGCCTGCGGCCGGTAGTCAGGAGGTGAGAAACTGCGAGATACCCGCCTTGCTCGTCATCGACCGAGACCGAGTTCAGCGCGGCATCTCCGGCATCCCTGTCGACGAGGACGATCCGGGTCCCGACGGCTTCGAGCCGCTCGATCGCCGCCGGATCAGCTGACGCTGGCGTGACGAGCACGCCCACCACACGCTGCTGGCTGAAGTGATCGAGGTAGGCCATCTCGCGCTCGCGGGTGTCTTCGCTCGCCGCCACGAGCACGAACAGCCCCGCCTCGGCGGCGCGTTCCTGGGCGCCCTTTGCGACTGCCGCGAAGAACGGGTTGGCAAGATCCAGCGCGATCAGTCCGATCGTCGAACTGCGCCCCGCCCGAAGCTGGCGCGCGGCGTCGTTACGCACGTAACCGAGTTCGGCGATCGCGGCGCGCACGCGTGCAACCGTGGTTGGCGACACCCTTTCGGGCTGATTGAGCACATTTGAGACGGTGCCGAGCGAGACGCCAGCGGCCGCAGCGACATCTTTGACGCTGACCGACGCGGTGGCAGTTTCTTTCGACATTGCTGAAACGATACATTGCAGGCTAGGCTTGAAACGATTCATCCGTTTCCCAAGCGCGGGAGTGCGCCATGACGACGCTGTCCTCATCCATCCTCACGACCCTCGAGGGCCAAGCCATTGAGCTGCCCTCGTGGGCCTTCGGCAACTCGGGCACCCGATTCCGTGTCTTCGGGACCCCCGGAACGCCCCGCGATCCCTATGAGAAGGTGGCGGATGCGGCGCAGGTCAATCGGTACACGGCGCTCGCTCCGAGCGTCGCCCTACACATCCCGTGGGACAAGGTCGACTCCTATGACGACCTGCGCCGTCATGCCGAAGACCTCGGCGTGGCCCTCGGCACGGTCAACTCCAACACCTTCCAGGACGAGGACTACAAGTTCGGGGCGCTCACGCACCACGACGACCGCATCCGCCGGAAGGCCATCGATCACCACTTCGAGTGCATTGAGATCATGCACGCTACCGGGTCCCGCGACCTCAAGATCTGGCTCGCCGAGGGCTCGAACTACCCCGGGCAGAACGACATGCGTGCGCGCCAGGACCGCCTGCAGGATTCGCTGCAGAAGATCTATGCGCGCCTCGGCGACGAGCAGCGCCTCGTGTTGGAGTACAAGTTCTTCGAGCCGGCGTTCTATCACACGGACGT
Organism: Microbacterium schleiferi; assembly: GCF_038150145.1. Taxonomy (GTDB): domain Bacteria; phylum Actinomycetota; class Actinomycetes; order Actinomycetales; family Microbacteriaceae; genus Microbacterium; species Microbacterium schleiferi_B. The sequence continues at coordinate 181,912 of NZ_JBBWSA010000003.1, read as the reverse complement.
TCCCGACTGGGGAACCTCCTACGCTCAGGTCGCCGCCCTCGGGGATAAGGCGATGGTGTGCCTGGACACCGGCCACCACGCCCCGGGAACCAACATCGAGTTCATCGTCATGCAGTTGCTGCGCCTCGGAAAGCTCGGCTCGTTCGATTTCAACTCGCGCTTCTACGCCGACGACGACCTCATCGTCGGAGCAGCAGACCCGTTCCAGCTGTTCCGCATCCTGTTCGAAGTCGTGCGCGGCGGTGGCCTGAACAACCCCGACGTGGCGTTCATGCTCGACCAGTGCCACAACATCGAAGACAAGATTCCAGGGCAGATCCGCTCGGTGCTCAACGTCCAGGAGATGACGGCTCGGGCGCTCCTGGTCGATCGAGAGGCACTGGATGCCGCCCAGGCAGCCAATGACGTGCTTGCCGCGAACGCGATCTTCATGGACGCCTTCTACACCGACGTGCGCCCCGCTCTTGCCCAGTGGCGCGAGTCGCGAGGACTTCCCGTCGACCCGATGGCCGCCTACGCGGCATCCGGTTATGCGGCCCGCATCGCCGCAGACCGCGTCGGCGGAACCCAGGCCGGCTGGGGCGCGTGAGCGCTCCGCACCACCCCTCCTCGCCGAGGGGTCGCAACACGCCGCATCGCCCAGCGCGATGGCGGCGTGTTGCGACCCCTCGCGTACGACAACTCTGACGAAGGACAGCAACGCATGACCAACCAGACCGTCGCCGACCTCCTCGCGCGCAGCAACCGCCTCGGCGCAGACCCCAAGGTGACCAACTACGCGGGCGGGAACACGTCGGCCAAGGGCACGGATGCCGACCCGGTCACCGGCGAGCCCGTCGAGCTGCTGTGGGTCAAGGGGTCCGGGGGCGACCTCGGCACCCTCACCGAGCAGGGACTGGCCGCGCTGCGCCTCGACCGGCTGCGCGCGCTCGTGGACGTCTACCCGGGCGTCGAGCGCGAGGACGAGATGGTCGCCGCGTTCGACTATTGCCTGCACGGCAAGGGGGGAGCTGCCCCCTCGATCGACACCGCGATGCACGCGCTCGTGGATGCCGCACACGTCGATCACCTGCATCCGGATGCCGGCATCGCGATCGCCACCGCCGCTGACGGCGAGCGGCTGACCGGTGAGATCTTCGGCGAGAAGGTCGTGTGGGTGCCGTGGCGCCGGCCGGGCTTCCAGCTGGGCCTGGACATCGCCGCGATCAAGGCGCAGAACCCGGCGGCCATCGGCTGCATCCTGGGCGGCCACGGCATCACCGCGTGGGGCGACACCTCCGACGAGGCCGAGGCTAACTCCTCATGGATCATCGCCACGGCTACCGCCTACATCGAAAAGAACGGGAAACCCGACCCGTTTGGAGGAGTTCGCGACGGCTTCGAGGCGCTCCCCGAGGCCGAGCGGCGCGCGCGGGCGGCGGCGCTGGCTCCCACGATCCGAGGCCTGGCATCGACCGACAAGCCGATGGTCGGCCACTACACCGACACGGATGCCGTGCTCGAGTTCCTGGCCTCCGAGAAGGCGCCGGCCCTCGCCGAGCTCGGTACGAGCTGCCCCGACCACTTCCTGCGCACGAAGGTCAAACCGATGCTGCTCGACCTTCCGGCCACGGCATCCGTCGACGAGCAGCTCGCGCGCCTGAAGGACCTGCACGCCGCCTACCGCGCCGACTACCAGGCTTACTACGACGCTCACGCCGACGAGAACAGCCCCGCCATCCGCGGCGCGGACCCCCTCATCGTGCTCGTGCCGGGCGTCGGAATGTTCAGCTTCGGAGCGAACAAGCAGACCGCACGCGTGGCCGGCGAGTTCTACGTCAACGCCATCAACGTCATGCGCGGCGCCGAGGCGCTGTCGACGTACGCACCCATCAGCGATGCCGAGAAGTTCCGCATCGAGTACTGGGCGCTCGAAGAGGCAAAGCTGAGGCGGATGCCGAAGCCGAAGTCCCACCAGGGCCGCATCGCGTTCGTCACCGGCGCAGCATCCGGCATCGGCAAGGCGATCGCGACCCGTCTGGCCGCCGAGGGCGCCTGCGTCGTCGTGGCCGACCTGGACCTCGAGAAGGCGCAGGCCGCCGCCGCCGAGCTCGGCGGCACGGATGTCGCGATCGGGGTGGCCGCGAACGTCGCCGATGAGGCAGCCGTGCAGGCCGCGATCGACGCGACCGTGCTCGCCTTCGGCGGCATCGACCTCGTCGTCAACAACGCGGGGCTGTCGCTGTCCAAGCCGCTGCTGGAGACCACCGAGAAGGACTGGGATCTGCAGCACGACGTCATGGCGAAGGGCTCGTTCCTGGTCTCGAAGGCGGCCGCGGCGGCGATGATCGCGCAGGGCATGGGCGGCGACGTCGTCTACATCTCCTCCAAGAACAGCGTGTTCGCCGGCCCGAACAACATCGCGTACTCGGCGACGAAGGCCGACCAGGCCCACCAGGTGCGGCTGCTTGCCGTCGAGCTCGGCGAGTACGGCATCCGCGTCAACGGGATCAACCCCGACGGAGTCGTACGTGGATCGGGCATCTTCGCCTCGGGCTGGGGAGCGAACCGCGCCGCGACCTACGGCGTCAAGGAGGAGGACCTCGGCCAGTTCTACGCGAACCGCACGATCCTCAAGCGCGAGGTCGTTCCCGACAACGTCGCCGATGCGGTGTTCGTGCTGACCGGACCCGAGCTGTCCCGCACGACGGGCCTGCACATCCCGGTCGACTCCGGTGTGGCGGCGGCGTTCCTGCGATGACTGCACGTTCCGAGACGGTGGAGCGACCGTGACCTCCACGCGGACGGTGGCAGCCGTCGACCTCGGTGCGACCAGCGGCAGGGTGATGCTCGGCCACGCCGGGCCGGATCTCTTGGAAGCCGAGGCGGTGGCCCGCTTTCCCAACACGCCGGTGCGCACCCGAGACGGGCTGCACTGGTCGCTCACGACCCTGTATGGCTCAATCACGGCGGGCCTGCGCGACGCGGTACGCCGGGCGCCCGAGCTGGCGAGCATCGGCATCGACTCCTGGGCCGTCGATTACGCGCTCCTGCGGGACGGTCGGATGCTGGGCGAGCCGTACCACTACCGCGACGAGCGCACGGGACGCGGAGTGGATGCCGTGAGCGCGGTCTTCCCGCACCCTTCGCTGTATGCGCGCAACGGCCTGCAGTTCCTGCCGTTCAACACCGTCTATCAGCTGGCCGCTGAAGACCCGGCGATCCTGGAGTTCGCGGACACGGCGCTGCTCATTCCCGACCTCGTCGCGTACTGGCTCACGGGAGCCGTCCGCGCAGAGCGCACCAACGCCTCGACGACAGGACTCCTTCGGATCAGCGACGGTGGGTGGGATGACGAACTCATCGAGGCGCTCCGTCTTCCCCGCCGTATCCTTCCCGAGCTCGTCTCTCCCGGCGAGCTGATCGGTGAGCTGAGCCTCGGCGTTCTGGCGGAGCTCGGACTCGACCATCCGGTGCCGGTGCATGCGGTCGGCTCACACGACACGGCCTCTGCGGTCGTCGCCGTGCCGATGCAGGCGGATGCCGCGGCCTACATCTCCTGCGGTACGTGGGGCCTGGTGGGAGTCGAGGTCGAGCGACCCGTCCTGACCGATGCGGCTCGCGACGCCGGATTCACCAACGAGGGCGGCGTGGATGGTCGGGTTAGGCTCCTCCACAACGTCATGGGGCTGTGGATTCTCACGGAGACGATTCGAGGCTGGGAGCGCGCCGGCGTTCCCCATGATCTCGTCGCGCTGCTCACGGCGGCCGCGGACGAACCCCACACCACCCCCATCTTCGACGTCAACGATCCGAGCTTCCTCCCACCCGGCGACATGCCCGCGCGCATCGACGCGTGGTTCACGGCGCGCGGCATCCGGGGACCATCGACACCCGCCGGATACGTGCGGTGCATCGTCGAATCACTGGCCCAGGCGTTCGCGGATGCCGCCCGAACTGCGGGGGAGGTCGGCGGCGTCGATGTGCGAACGATCCACATCGTCGGCGGCGGCGCTCTCAATGAGCTGCTGTGTCAACGCACCGCCGACCGGGCCGGGATGCCGGTGCTGGCAGGACCGGTCGAAGCGACAGCGCTCGGCAACATCCTCGTTCAGGCGCGCGCCGTCGGACTGATCGACGGCACGCTCGAAGACCTGCGCTACCTTGTGGTCAGGACACACCACCCTCGGCGTTACGAACCTCAGCCGTCGAGCATCCGATGACACGGAAGGACACCGTCATGGTGAAACGTCAGCTTCCCCAGCCGGCTGAGCTGTTCGAGCTCATGAAGTTCAAGAAGCCCGAGATCGACGGGCGCAAACGGCGCCTCCAGTCCGCGCTGACGATCGCCGACCTGCGCACGATCGCCAAGCGCCGCACCCCGAAGGCCGCGTTCGACTACACCGACGGCGCGGCCGAGGGCGAGCTGTCGCTGGCCCGGGCCCGGCAGGCGTTCGAAGACATCGAGTTCCACCCCGGCATCCTGACCCCCGCGCCCGATCTCGACACCTCCGTCGAGATCCTCGGCGGCCCCTCGGCACTCCCCTTCGGCATCGCCCCGACCGGATTCACCCGGCTCATGCAGACCGAGGGCGAGATCGCGGGGGCCTCGGCGGCGGGAACCGCGGGCATCCCGTTCACGCTCTCGACGCTGGGGACGACCTCGATCGAAGACGTGAAGGCCGCGAACCCGCACGGGCGCAACTGGTTCCAGCTCTACGTCATGCGCGATCGCGAAATCTCGTACGGCCTGGCCCGCCGGGCCGCCGCCGCCGGGTTCGACACCCTCATGTTCACGGTCGACACCCCCGTCGCCGGTGCACGCCTGCGCGACAAGCGCAACGGCTTCTCGATCCCGCCGCAGCTCACGCTCGGCACGATCGTCAACGCCATTCCGCGGCCGTGGTGGTGGTACGACTTCCTCACCACACCCAAGCTGGAGTTCGCCTCGCTCTCGACCACCGGCGGCACGGTGGGTGAGCTGCTGGATGCCGCGATGGACCCGACGATCGGCTACGACGACCTCGCCGTCATCCGCGACCTGTGGCCGGGAAAGATCGTCATCAAGGGCGTCCAGAACGTCGAGGACTCCGTGCGCCTTGTAGACCTCGGCGTCGACGGGATCATTCTCTCGAACCACGGCGGCCGTCAGCTCGACCGCGCACCGATCCCCTTCCACCTGCTGCCGCAGGTCGTGCGTGAGGTCGGCAAGGATGCCACGGTCATGATCGACACCGGCATCATGAACGGCGCCGACATCGTCGCCTCGATCGCCCTCGGTGCGAAGTTCACCCTCATCGGCCGCGCCTACCTCTACGGGCTGATGGCGGGAGGTCGACAGGGAGTGGACCGCACGATCGAGATCCTGCGCACCGAGATCGAGCGCACGATGCGGCTGCTGGGCGTCTCGAGCCTGGCTGAGCTGGAACCGCGCCACGTCACCCAGCTGACCCGCCTCGTGCCGGTGGGCTCGGGCGCGGCATCCGTTCCCCTCGAGGCATCCGCGACGTAGGCAAGATCGCGCAGGTAGGACGATCTCGTCACCGATCGTCCTACCTCGGTGAGAAGACCTACGCTCAGCAGCAGCCCGAAGGGGTCCCGTGGGCGCCGCCCACCAATCCGTCACTGTGTTACGCGGCGAGTTGCACCTCGGGCGCGAAGCCGAGATGCTCGAACACATCGCAGCATGACGCGAAGCCTCGCGCCCGAGCACGTCATCGGGCACGCGCTGCGGCTCCCTGCCAACTCAGCGGGCCGCCCTGGCTCGCCCGAACACGATCGGTCTGTCATGCGTCTGACGTCTCCGCCCGTCCCCGTCTTCTCCCTCGAACGCGTCCGCTTCGACGAGGACTACCGCCCCCTCGACAACACGCGTACCACCACCAACTTCGCAAACCTCGCACGCGGCGAGAACCGCAGGGAGAACCTCCGCAACGCGATCCGGATGATCGACAACCGGTTCAATGAGCTCGCCGCCGACGACAACGAGAGCGCAGACCGCTACTCGGTCGACCTCGACATCGTCTCGGTATCGATCGACCTCGACGGGGGCGGCGACGGCGAGCGCTTCCCGATCATCGAGGTTCTCGAGACGACGATCGTCGACCACCGCTCAGGTACCCGCATTCCGGGCATCGTCGGCAACAACTTCTCGTCGTACGTGCGCGACTATGACTTCAGTGTCGTCCTCCCCGCGCATAATGCGAGCGGATCCGGGTTCAGCGTTCCCAATGACTTCGGGGTGCTGCACGGGAACTTGTTCCGCAGCTTCGTTGCGTCGGATGCCTACACGCGGCACTTCGCGAAGGCTCCCGTCATCTGCCTGAGCCTTTCGAGCACCAAGACCTACCAGCGCACCGACACGCGGCATCCGGTTCTGGGGGTCGAGTACCGCCAAGACGAGTACTCGCTGACCGATGACTACTTCGCGAAGATGGGGATGACGGTCCGCTACTTCATGCCGCCGCGCAGCGCTGCGCCGCTGGCGTTCTACCACGTCGGGGATCTGCTCACCGACTACTCGGACCTCGAACTGATCTCCACGATCGCCACCATGGAGAGCTTTCAGAAGATCTACCGTCCCGAGATATACAACGCCAACTCTTCAGCTCCGGCGCGGTTCCAGCCGAGCCTGAGCCAGCGCGACTACTCGCTCACACGCATCGAGTACGACCGCGAGGAGCGCAGCCGCCTCGCCGTCGAGCAGGGCCGGTTCGCCCAGGAGCACTTCATCGATCCGCACCGGGAGACGCTCGAGCTGTGGTCGGCGCAGTTCTCCGCCCGCGAGCTGGAGGAGGCCCAGGCGTGACGCTCCTTCCCACCTCCACCGCAGGCAGCCTGCCCAAGCCCGCATGGCTCGCGCAGCCCGAAACGCTCTGGTCGCCCTGGAGGCTGGACGACGACATCCTCACCGAAGGTAAGCAAGACGCTTTGCTGCTGGCGCTCTCGGACCAACAGCACGCGGGAATCGACATCGTCAGTGACGGCGAGCAGAGCCGCCAGCACTTCGTGACGACCTTCATCGAACACCTCGCGGGCGTCGACTTCGAGCGCCGCGAGACGGTGCGCATCCGCGACCGTTACGACGCGTCGGTTCCGACGGTCGCCGGCCCCGTCGCGCGCAAAGCGCCGGTGTTCGTCGAGGATGCCGCCTTCGTGCGCGCCCACACCGACCGCCCCCTCAAGTGGGCGCTGCCCGGCCCCATGACGATGATCGACACGCTCTACGACGCCCATTACGGCAGCCGCGAAGAGCTCGCATGGGAGTTCGCCGGCATCCTCAACCAAGAAGCGAAAGAACTCGCCGCGGCCGGCGTCGACATCGTCCAGTTCGATGAGCCGGCGTTCAACGTCTTCTTCGACGATGTGAACGACTGGGGAATCGCGGCGCTCGAGCGCGCGGCGGAGGGGCTCACGTGCGAGACCGCGGTGCACGTCTGTTACGGCTACGGCATCAAGGCCAACACCGACTGGAAGGCCTCGCTCGGGTCGGAATGGCGCCAGTACGAGCGGATCTTCCCCCGCATCCGCGAATCGAGCATCGACATCGTCTCGCTCGAGTGCCATCGCTCCCATGTACCGATGGACCTCATCGAGCTCATCCGCGGCAAGAAGGTCATGGTTGGGGCGATCGACGTGGCGAGTACGCTCGTGGAGACCCCGGATGAGGTGGCCGACACGCTGCGGCGGGCGCTGCAGTTCGTGGATGCCGAGAACCTCTATCCGTCCACGAACTGCGGCATGGCACCGCTTCCCCGCGCGCTCGCCCGCGGGAAGCTCGCCGCCCTCACCGCGGGCGCGGCGATCGTGCGATCGGAACTCGGCGGCTGAACTCAGGCAGCCGAGCTCCGGCATCCGTCGCCACCGCAGCGACGTAGGAGAAATCGCCGAGGTAGGACCATGTGCACCAGAAACGTCCTACCTCGGCGAGAACACCTACCTTCGTGCGGTGGGCGTGCGGTGGACTCGGCCCGCTACACTCGCGCGGCGACCCCGGCGATCAGATCGACGACCTTCTCGGGCTGACGGATGCCGACAGAGAAGACGTACGTCGTCGTGAAGCCCGCCTCCCCCAGCGCCCGCACCTGGTCGGCGACGCCGTCCGCCGTGGATTCGGGATTCACGCCGATCATGGCGGTCTTCTCGACGGTGTCGTAGTCGCGCCCGACATCGTCGCAGTGGGCCCGCAGCACGTCGAGCTTGCCCGTGGGTACTCCAGCGAGGGCGCTGAGGTTGCAGGCATCCGCGTACTGCGCCACGAGCTTGAGGGTCTTCTTCTCTCCCCCGCCGCCGATCATGAGCATCGGCTTCGTGACGTTCTGCGGCGAGTTCAGCGTGCGCCCGAGCTGCCAGATCGCCCCGTCATACGGCTCGTCGGAGTCCGACCACATCTGCTGGCAGATCTGGATCGTCTCCTCGAGTTCGCGGAAACGCTGCGCGACGGGCGAGAACGGGAATCCGAGGCCGACACACTCCTGCTCGTTCCAGCCTGCGCCGATGCCGAGTCCGACCCGGCCACCCGAGAGCACATTGAGCGTGCTCACCTGCTTGGCAAGCAGGGCGGGATGCCGATAGATGACGCCCGTGACCAGGACGTGCAGCATCGCTTTCTGCGTGTGCGCGGCAAGGAACCCGAGGGTCGCGTAAGCCTCAAGCATCTCGTGCTCGACGGGGCCGATGCCGGGCAGCTGCCAGAAGTGGTCCATGACGGTGATCCGCTGGATGCCGGCATCCTCAGCGTGCCTGACGTGCCGCGCGAGGGTCTGGCCGAGCTCGGCCGACCCCGAGTCGAAGGTGAAGTCCGCGATGTGCAGCCCGAAGTGCATGTCAGCTCCGTCCCGGGTCGGATGCCGTATCCGGCCGCGCTGTCAGGTTACGCCGCCATCGGCATCCGTGGTCTTATGCGATGCCTCACGGAGGTAGGAGAGATCACCGAGGCAGGACGATGAGCGTGCACATCGCCCTACCTCGGCGAGAATTCCTACCCACGAGAGGTCGGTCGGGGCAGCGGATGCCGCCACGGATGCCGCATCACGCGGCGTCGCCGAAGCCCCGCTCGCGGTAGAGGTCGATGCTCTCGCGGAGGGCCCGCAGGACGTAGGGCGGAAACTCCATGCCCTGCTCGTTCGCCCACAGTAGCTGCGCTTCGATGCGGCCGACTTCGCGCGCGTACTTGTCGAGGTCGGTGTCGAACCCGAGGCTTGTGACGACGCCGCCCATCTGCGCGCGGTAGCGGTCCTGTCCGTTCGTGCCGACGAGGTTGTAGGTCTTCTCGCGCAGGACGCGGGCGAGGTAGAGCTGCCAGGGTCGCAGCGCCCCGGAGTGCACGAGCTCGGTCGCGCTCATCCGATAGAAGGCGAAATGGCCGGGTTCTTGCCGACGGATGGGCGCGATGATCGTCTCGGCGATCGCGGTCTCACCGAGCCCTGTCATCCCGCTGTGGATCGTGTTGTAGGCGAGCACCGCCTGCCGCTCGGTGCTGGCGCCGGTCAGGTAATACAGCAGCCGCGCGATGTCTTGGATCCCGGAGAAGTGCGCGAGCACGCCCATGATCCGCATCTTGTGCGACACCTCGAGCACGGGCTCAGCCGCCGGGCGCCCGAGATCCTGCTGCAGTCGATCAAGGATCAGGCCGTGCTGGATCTCCTGCGGTTGCCACACGTCGGCGTAGAACATCCGGTCGACCTCGCTGACGTCTGGCAGCAGGACGAGAAGCTCGAGCACGTTGCGGTCGACTTCGAGTTCGACACGAGCGAGGTAGTCGATCACATGCCCGTACCGGTCGGCGACGGCACGCGGGTCACGGATGCCGCGGTCGACGGAGTCCAACTCGATGGGCGGATGCTCCTCGCCGAGCCTCTGGACGTGCTCGAGAATCCGCTGGGACGTCACCGGCTCAGCCATGCATCCATCATGCGGGACAGTCCCCAGCCATGGGGCCGCGGCCAGGCACCCGGATGTCGCCGGAGACCGCTACCATCCCTGCCATGGCTTTCGTCGAGGCGACAGGGCTCGTCAAGACCTACCATCCGCGGGGCGCGCCGGTCGTCCGCGCGCTCGACGGGCTCGACCTGTCGGTGCCGGAGGGAACCGTCGCGGCGCTGCTCGGGCCCAATGGTGCGGGCAAGACGACCACGGTGAAGGTGCTGACGACACTCATCCGACCCGATGCCGGCGCCGCGACCATCGACGGCGTCGACGTGCTTTCCGACCCACAGCGGATCCGCCGGATGAGCGGCGCGAGCGGTCAATACGCCGCGGTCGACGAGAACCTCACCGGGTTCGAGAACCTCTTCATGGTGGGGATGCTGTACCACCTCGGGCGGCGCCGGTCAGCGCAGCGGGCGCGGGAGCTCATCGAGCTGTTCGACCTCGTGGATGCCCAGAATCGTCCGGTCAAGGGGTTCTCGGGCGGGATGCGGCGCCGGATCGACCTGGCTGGCGCGCTCGTCATCAATCCGCCCGTCCTCTTCCTCGACGAACCGACGACGGGGCTTGACCCCCGCAGCCGGCTCGCACTGTGGGACGTGATCGAATCGCTTGTCGCCGGCGGCACGACAGTGCTGCTGACGACGCAGTACCTGGAGGAGGCCGACCGCCTCGCCGACTCGATCTCGATCATCGACAACGGATGCGTGATCGCGAAGGGCACCGCCGACGAGTTGAAGTCCTCGGTCGGTGGTCAGCGGATCGCGGTGAGTCTCGTGAGCGAAAGCGACGTCGACGCGATGCGTGAGATCCTCTCGCGCTACGGGTCGGGTCCGGTCGCGTCGGACGGGGCCCGCGGCCTCGTGGTACCCGTCAGCAACGGAGCCGACGCTCTCTCGCGCATCATGACCGACACCGCTGCGGCCGGGGTCGAACTTCACGATGCCGGAATGCGCAGGCCCACATTGGACGACGTCTTCCTGCAGCTGACCGGTCACGCCGCGGAGCAGGCTGCGGACGAGGAGGAAGCGGCATGAGCACCGAGGTCGCACGCACGACGGGGTCGTCCAGCACAACGCTGCGGCCGGGGCCTGGGACGGCGTTCAGTCGGTTCCTCTCAGACGGCTACGTCACCACCTGGCGCAACGTGAAGAAGCTGACCCGAGTTCCCGACATCTTGATCTTCACCCTCATCCAGCCGATCATGTTCGTGCTGTTGTTCACGTTCGTCTTCGGTTCGTCGATTCAGGTTCCGGGCGAGAGCTACACGTCGTTCCTCATGGCGGGAATCTTCGCGCAGACCATCGTGTTCGGCTCGACATACTCGGGCTCGGCGATGGCCCAAGACCTCAAGGACGGCATCATCGACCGCTTCCGCACCCTGCCGATGAGCGGGTCGGCAGTGCTCATCGGACGGACGGTCGGCGACCTCGTCATCAACGTTCTCTCCCTGATCGTCATGATGCTCACCGGCCTCGTCGTGGGGTGGCGCGTCGAGTCATCTCCCCTCGAGTTCATCGCGGGAGTAGCGCTGCTGCTGGTCTTCGCCTACGCGCTCTCGTGGGTGCTGGCGTTCCTCGGGCTGATCGTGCGAAGCCCCGAGGTCATCAACAACGCCTCGTTCCTGATCCTGTTCCCCCTGACCTTCATCTCCAACGCGTTCGTGCCGAGCGAGAACCTCCCCGGCCCGCTTCGGGTAATCGCCGAATGGAACCCGGTCTCGGCCCTCGTGCAGGCGGCCCGGGAGTTGTTCGGCAACGCCCCCAGCGGCAGTGCAACAACTGACGCCTGGCCGTTGCAGCATCCGGTGATCTACGTGCTGCTGATCACCATCGTGATGCTCGTCGTATTCGTTCCACTGTCGATCCGGCGCTTCGCTTCGCTCAGCCGCTGACGCCTCGGGCAGAGTCACAAAGGGCCCAGTTCGCGATGACCGCCCGGTGGTCGCTTCCCTCGATGTAGGCACTGTCCCACCCCGTGGGAGCCGCGCCGCGCGCGAGGACGTGATCGATGGCCGTGAACGCCGGCACCGGCTTCTCCTGCGGCCAGGTCGGCCACGGGATCGGGCCCGCCGCCTGAGCAGCTGTCGCAAGGCCGGCGGTCACTCGCCGGAAAACGGGGTGCGAGAACGACGAGTTGAAATCGCCCGCGATGACCAGACGCGGATCGCTCGTGGCCTGGATCCACTCATCGATTGCGGTCACCGCCTCGTACCAGTCTCCGGGCTGGCCGACCGGTGGCGGCGGGTGCACCGCGGCAACCCGAACTGCCGACCCGTCCGGAAGGGCGGCGACGGCGCTCACCTGCTCGAAAACACTCCCGGGGATGCCTTCCTCGGCGCTCAGCGGATGGGCCGAGAGGATCACGCTTCCCTTGTAGGCATTGGTGCTCACCTGCTTCGTCCGGTAGGGCAGGGTCTCAGCAAGACCCTGCCCTACCAGGATCTGGCCGATCAGGTGCTCATCGGTCTCGACGAGGATGACCACGTCGGCTCCCTCGTCCCGGATCAGGTCGGCGAGCTGACGCGGATCTGCGCCAGCGAACTTGGCGTTGAAGGAGAGCGCTGTCAGTGGCGTTGACGCCGTGCAGTCACCCGCGCCCGCGGCAACCGGGTTGAGCACCGGAAGCACCGAGAGCACGGCGCCAGCCACGAGGACAGTGGCCCCGATCCACGTGCGTGAAACCGCCGCGACGACCGCGATCACGAGAAGGCCGAGTGCTCCCACGGGCAGAAGCGACTGTGCGATGGGAATGATGCCCCCGGCCAGCGCATCCAGGTGTGGCAGCACCACCGCCGGAACCGCGAGAACAACCGCGATCACGATCCACACGAGCGACCGTCGCGACAAGAGGCGGCGCCGCCCGTGCCGGGTCGTGGGCGACACCGGGTCGGGGGACTCAGCGGGTTCGTCGACAGCCACCGGGCAAGTAGATCATCGGCGGGTCCAGAAATCCTGCGAACGGCTGCGGCGCGAGCACGTCATCCGCGCGAACGGTCGGCCCCGAGGGCGGCCAACAGCTCACCGACGGCGTGATCGCTTTCCACCGGATGCCGAAGGGGAAGGTCACTCACGCACTGATAGGTGTTGCGCCGCCCGTCTTTCTCCCTGCGCAGATAACCGCCCTCGACCAGATCGCTGACGATCTGCTGAGCCGTGCGTTCGGTGATGCCGACGGCTGACGCGATGTCGCGCAGGCGGATGCCCGGGTCCCGCGCCACCGTGATCAGCACGTGCGCGTGATTGGTGAGGAACGTCCAAGTGCCCACCTCACGAATGATACCTGACCTACAAAACGCGCGACACAACACAGGTAATTTGCTTCCGGTAATTTATTGCCTGTAATCTGCCTCGCGTGAACCCGTTCCTCCTCGCAGCTACCGCGCTCGTCCTCATCGGAGCCCTCGTCATGGCCATCGCGGGTCGCCGATCGCGACGGGCGCGGTCGGCCGGTGTCGCAGCCACCTGGTTTGCCTTCGCCCTGGCCGCAGCGTCGCTCGAGAAGGGGTCCACGTCGACGATGACGTCGTCGCGGGTCAGTGTCGCGGTCATGAGACTCCGTTGTTCCCGTCGGCATCTGCGAAATGCCGGTGATCGTGACGATAGGTTATATACGAACCGGTTTAACTGCAAACGCTCAGTTTTTGCGGCGATCCGCATAGACTTGCCCCCACGAACCGGGGCCGAGAGGATCACTGCTGATGACAGACCGATCCGCCGAGATCACAGCGCGGGCGGCGGCGAAGGGGTTGATCGTGGACCCTTTGCCGGCCACGATCGACCGCGACACCTACACCCCCGCTCTGCTCGGATTACTCAGCAACCTCCTCGTCTGGGGCGGTTCCCGGGTCTTCCACCACCTGCACGGCGTGGGGACCAACGAATGGCGCCTCATCAGCGCGTTGGGCAACCACCCGGGGGCGACAGCTGCCGAGTTGTGCGGCATTCTCGGAATCAACAAGTCCGTCGCATCCAAGAGCGTGAACGCTCTGCTCGATCGCGGAATGATCGAGCAGCTCAACGGCCCGCGGGGCTCGCGCTTTCTCTACCTGACCCCCGAGGGCGCGATCGTGCACGATGACTTCATGCCCGTCGCGCTCGAGCGCCAGGCGATTCTGCACGAATCGCTGAGCGTCGACGAGGTGCGCCAGCTCAATGCACTCCTGGTCCGCATGCTGGACGCCGAATCGTCGCTGCAGGAATACGAGCGCCGCATCCTCTCAGCCCCGCCTCCGGAGCGCTGATCACTCGGCGACGACGCGCACCTCGAGCCTGCCGAAGTCGGCACCGGGGACATAGTTGTACAGGAACAGCGCATCGGACTCGGCGGCCAGCTGCGTCTGGAACACGCCGGCCTCCTGCTGCCCGGACAGCGTGACGAACGCCTGCTCGGGTGCTTCTTCCCCGCCTCCCGGCGCTGCGATCCACAGCGTCTGCTCGTGGATTCGCACGCCCACGAGCGGAACCGTCAGCGCACCGTCGTGGGCGCGCAACACCACGGAGCCGCTGGCCCGCAACTCGCCCGAGGACTGTCGCTGCGCGGGAAGCGTGACTCCGACCGCCGGGTCGAAGGACGCACCCCCGGTCGCGACGACCTCGAAACCAGGATCCCGGAGCATATAGCCCACGAGCGAATCCCTGAGCTGCCAGCGGATCACGACAGACTCGGTCATCGCAGGCCCCCTCTCTCGGCTCGTCCTTCGCCGACGGCGCGGCGCAGAAAGTGTGCACTCTCGCGAACCAGGTCGGTGCGGCTGACGTCCAGATCCGTCCAGGTCCGGAGCCGATCCGCCACGGCGGGGGGGAACCATGAGCGGGAGAAGGCTTCGAACGCAATCGGTCCGTCGAATCCCGCCGCGACGGCGGAACGCACGAGCGCTGCCACATCGAGGCTCCCGGCATCCAGAGCTCCGCGACCTGCCTGCCCGAACTCGAGGATGCCGAGACCGTCGCCCGCGCGGATGACCGCGTCGTGCGGCGAGGCCTCCTCGATCATGACGTGAAATCCGTCCAGGTGCAGACTCGGCTTCGCCGGGGCACACAGGTCACGGAACGCGAGAGCCTGGGTGACGGTGTTGAGCGCTGAGCACTCGTAGCGGTTGAGCACCTCGACGCTGACCTCGATACCCCCGGCAGCCGAGCGGGCCGCGAACTCGCCGACGGCCTCGGCTGCCCACGCTCGCGCGTCGGAGCTCCAGACCGATGACAGTCCGTACGCTGCGTAGGGCACACCCGTGATGTGATTCGCGCCGAGCACGTCGGCTGCCTGGAGCGCGGAATCGAGCAGTGCGCGACCCGCGCGTCGCTCGTCGGCATCGGCGCTCGAGACATCTGCCCCAGGACGCTGGACGACGAAGACGATGGCCTGCAACCCGCGCGGCCGCAGCGCCTCCCGCAGCGCGCGCGCCTGCTCCCGCGAAACCCCCGGCGGGAGCCCGACGGTGTCGAATCCCGCGTCCGCGATCACCCCGAGCGCGGCATCCCGCTCGGGGTGCTCCAGGTCTGCGACCAGGGTGTTGATGTGGCAGCTCAGCACATTCACGATCAAGGCCTCCTCGCCCGTCGCCGCCCCGGGTCGAAGGGGGCGACCTTCCAGAGTTTACATACGAACGGTCGCGGCATCCGCGGACTCGTGCCGTCGATGCGAGCGGGTGCGCCGCACTACTCGCGGGCCCTCCTGCTACCCGACTACGAATCGAATCCCACGCCGAACAGTCCTGCGAGCTTCAGCAGAATCCCGTCTTTCCCGCCGTTGCGGTCCGACTTTGCTACGGCTCTGCGCATCATTTGGATGAGGGGGTAGGCCAAGGGCTCCGGCGGAATCGGGATCGGGAGCCGGCGCGACATCTTCAGCCTCGTGCGGTCGGTTTCGCGACCCTCGAGCAGGTCGAGCATGACATCAGCTCCGAACCGCGTTGCTCCGACACCGAGCCCGGTATATCCCGCGCTATAGGCGACGCGTCCGCCGCGAGCCGACCCGTGGAACGCGACGAGCTGGGTGGACATGTCGATCGCGCCACCCCATTTGTGCGAGAACCGGATGCCGGACAGCTGCGGGAACGTGCTGTAGAAGTGGTCAGCGAGTCGCTCGAAGGTCTCAGAGCGCTGATCCTGCGCCGCCTTTACGCGCCTGCCACGGTGATAGACCGCGTCATAGCCGCCGAACAGAATCCTGTTGTCGGCCGACTTTCGGTAGTAGTGGAACTCACGCGACGAGTCGGTGATTCCGTGACGCTCGGTCCAGCCGATGGCGGCGAGCTGGTCGGTGCTCAGCGGCTCGGTCATGAGCACGTAGTCGTAGATCGGTACCGTGAACAGGCGCAGTTCGGGCAGCAGGGATGCGAAGACGTTCGTGGCAAGAGCCACCCGGCTCGCGCGGATCTCACCGTGCGCAGTCTGCGCGACCATGACATCGCCGTCGGTGCGCAGGCGGGTCACCCGCGTGTGCTCGGAGATCTCGACGCCAAGACGCTCGGCGGCCGCAGCGAGCCCCCACGCGAGCTTGGCGGGATTCACGTAGGCGACGCCGTCGGTTCCGAACATCCCGGCACGGTAGAGGGGGGAGTTCCCCCGCTCGCGAAGGCTCTCGCCCTCGAGGAAGGTCTCGTTCGCGGAGTGCTCCGCGGCCTCTCGAAGCCAGCGGATCTGATGAGGCTCGGTGGCCACCGTCAGGACGCCGGTCTCCTCCCACTCTGCGTCGATGCCATACCGCTCGATCGCCGCGCGGATCTCGGCGAAGTTCTCGTCGGCGAGCCGGTTCAGCACCGGCATCTCGTCAGCGAAGTGCAGCTCCCCATTCTCCGGTCCGTGGGTGAGGCTTGCTTCGCAGAAGCCACCGTTTCGGCCGCTCGCAGCCCAGCCGATGCGGTTTCCCTCGACGAGGACGACACGCCGCTTCGGGTCGCGCTCCTTGGCGATCAGTGCTGTCCAGAGCCCGGCGAATCCCCCACCCACGACGAGCAGATCGGTGGACACCCGCCCCGAGACCGCGCCGCGTGGATCGGGACGATCGGGGTTGTCGAGCCAGAACGGGGTCGTGGATGCCTCGGCCAAGGCACCACGAATGGCGCCGAGGTCAGTGCGGATCTCGTGGCCATACGCCGTGGGAGCGCTCATCGGCATCCTCTTTCGGTGGTGGTCGAAGACCCAGCCGCGGCCGCGCGGCGGATCATGGTTCCGGCTCGATATCCCGCAGGATGTAAACCTTTCGAAGCCCCACAGGCACGTGCCACCGCGTCAGCATCCCCGTCTCGAGCCGGCACAGGGAGCCAGCTCGCAGCTCGATCGTTCGCGTGACCTGTCCGTCCTGCCCAACGAGTTCGACAGTCGCCTCACCCGAGACGACGACGAACACCTCATCAGCCTCGATGTCGCGCATCGAACCGGCAGTCATCTCCCAGATTCCGACCGTGGTGTCGCCGACCACAGCAACATCGATGAAGCCCGTGCTGGGTTCTCCCTCGAGTCGAAGATCCTCGGGAACCGAAACCCCCGCCACATCCACAGCCGCGACGTCGAGCGGTTGGAAGGGCGCGAGCCGTGTCATCGCTGTCTCCTCAGCCGAGGCGGCCCAGCGCCGCGTCGATGATTGTGAGGCCGCGGTCCAGCTCCGACTCGGTGACAACGGCCGGCGGCACGACATGGAGCCGGTTCTCGGCGAAGAAGCCGAGCAGGCCCTGGTCGAGAAGATCCTTCTTGAGGGCTGCCATCCGGTCGGCGCCGAGGGGCTCGCGCGTCTCGCGGTCGGCGACGAGCTCGACGGCCCAGAAGACACCGCGACCGCGCACCTCGCCCACCACCGCATGACGCTCGGCGATCTCGCGCAGGCGCGGGCCCAACACATCCGTTCCTATGCGGGCCGCGTGCTCCACGATCTTCTCGTCCGCCATCGCCTCGATCGTCGCGACCGCTGACGCAGCGGCAAGCGGATGACCGGAATACGTGAGGCCGCCGGGGAACACCCGGTCATCGAACGTACGCGCGATCGCATCCGAGATGACCACGCCTCCCAGCGGCACGTACCCGGAGTTCACGCCCTTCGCGAAGGTGATCAGGTCGGGCGTGACATCGAAAGCGTCGAACGCGAACCACTCGCCGGCGCGCGCAAACCCCGCCATCACCTCATCGAGGATCAAGACGATGCCGTAGCGGTCGGCGATCTCGCGGACTCCGGGGAGGTAACCGGGCGGCGGAACGAGCACGCCGGCGGTTCCGGGGATCGTCTCGAGCAGAATCGCTGCGATGGAGTCGGGGCCCTCTGCCTGGATGGTTCGCTCGAGGTGGCGGAGCGCTCGCTCGCTCTCCTGGTCAGGAGTGGTGGCCCAGAACTCCGTGCGGTAGAGGTAGGGCCCGAAGATGTGCACGTGCCCGCGCGAGAACTCGTTCGGAATACGGCGCCAGTCGCCGGTGGCAACGATCGCAGCGCCGGTGTTGCCGTGGTACGAGCGGTAGGTGGAGATGACCTTGTCACGCCCCGTGAAGAGCCTCGCCATCCGGATCGCGTTCTCGTTCGCGTCCGCGCCGCCGTTGGTGAAGAACACCTTCGTGAAGCCCTCGGGGGCACGCTCGAGGATCAACTCAGCGGCGCGCGCACGAGTGGCGTTCGCGTGAGCCGGCGCGACTGTGGAGAGCTGCGCCGCCTGCTCCTGGATGGCCGCGACGACCCGCGGATGCTGGTGGCCGATGTTCACGTTGACGAGCTGGCTCGAGAAGTCGAGGTAGCGGCGACCGTCGACATCCCAGACCTCGCTGCCGCTCCCACCGGCAAGCGGCAGAGGAGCGAGGGATCGTTGCGCGGACCAGGAGTGGAAGACGCTCGATCTGTCGCGTTCGCTGATGCTCGCGTTCGTGTCATCGGGAGTGAGAGCCATACGCCTAGTGTGCTCCGCGAAACCGGCTCGCGTCGTTCACAATTGTCGTACTGCGAACTCTTCGATCGACAGATTGGCACGACAATTCCGACGACACTGCGCTCCCTTCTTGCTGTTCGGGCGTTCGGTCTGCGCGCCGTGGGCGAGCTTGATGCTGCTCACCTCGACCGGACCATCTCGTGGGTTCACAACTCCGACCTCCCCGATCCCACGCCATGGCTCGAACCCGGGCAGCTCCTGCTGACCGACGGCGGGCAGTTCGCCGGACCGACTCCGACCTCTCCCGAGGACTACTGCCGCCGGCTCCAGCAGCGCGGGTTGGCGGGATTGGGGTTCGCCACCGACATCATCCATCCGGCGGTCCCCACCCAGCTCATCGACGCCTGCCGACGCCACGAGATCCCCCTCATCGAGGTGCCCGGCACGACGCCGTTCATCGGCATCATCCGACACGTCGCGGATGCCGAGGCCGCCGACCGGAGCGCGAGACTGTCGTGGACACTGGAATCGCAGCGCGCACTGGCGCGGGCAGCTGTGCGCCAAGACGGCCTGCGTGCGATTCTGCGAACCCTCTCCTCCCGGCTCGGCACGTGGGTCGCGCTTTTCGATGCGGCCGGACGGCCGCTCAGCCTCCCCGGAATCGCGGAGGTCCCGGAAGACGTCGAGTCCGCGGTCGCGGAGCAGGCGCGGATGCTGCTGCGCAAGTCGACACCGGCGAGCATCCGCGTCGCCGAGCCCCATGCTGCGACGCTGCAGACGATCGGTCAGAGCGGGCGACTCGGGGGCGTCCTCGCCGTGGGCGCCGACACCCCGCTTGATTCCGCGCACAGCGATCTCGTCGAGTCGGTCATCGCCCTGGCGAGCATTGCGCTTGAGCAGCAGCGAGCAGTATCGGACGCGCGCCTGCGGGTGCGGACCGGGGTCATCGAACTGCTGCTGGCCGGCCGCTCAGAAGAAGCTTCCCGCTCAGCGACGGCGCTGTGGGGACGGATGCCGACACCGCCGCTGCTGGCCGGTCAGGTCGTCGGGTTCACCGGCAGTCAGTCACTTCTCGACGAGCTTGAGCTTTCCGCAACGGCGGAACCGGGCATCCTCTTCTTCGCCGAACGTGAGGAGGACCTGCTGATCCTGGTCGCTCGCGACGGGCTCGCGGGGATAGCCGATCTGCTGCAGAAACATGACACCGCCGCAGGCTTCGCCGAGCTCCATCGATGGGAAGAACTCGGCCGCGCGCTGGCCGAGGCAGCCCATGCCGCCCGACAGTCGAGCGAGCCCGGGGTCATCGAGTTCTCCGAAATTGCCGACAACGGTGTGATCGGCATGCTGCGAAACAACGGCGGTCCGCTCGTCGCCAGCCGCATGCTCGCGCCGCTCGATCAGCTAGCTCCGGCGCACCGTGAACGTCTGCTGACCGCCGCTACCGCGTGGTTCGCCGCCAACACCGCATGGGACCCAGCTGCCCGCAGCCTCGACATCCACCGACACACTCTGCGCGCCCGCATCGATGAACTGGGCGAACTCCTCGGCCTGGATCTGTCGACCTTCGATGGTCGCGCTCAGCTATGGGCGGCGATGGAACTCTCCTCCGCCGAACGATGAGCGCCGACGCGTCCTCAGATGTTCTGCGGGAAGCCGAGGTTGATTCCGCCGTGCGTGGCGGGGTCGAGCCAGCGCGCGGTGATCGCCTTCTCGCGCGTGAAGAAGTCGAACCCGTGAACGCCGTAGGCCTTGGCGTCGCCGAACAATGACTTCTTCCATCCACCGAACGAGTGGTACGCGACGGGAACCGGGATCGGCACGTTGATGCCGATCATGCCGACCTGCACCTCGTTCTGGAATCGTCGGGCTGCACCCCCGTCGTTCGTGAAAATGGCAGTTCCGTTGCCGAACTCGCCTGAGTTGATCAGCGCGACTCCCTCTTCGAAGCTTCCGACCCTCACAACCGACAGCACAGGACCGAAAATCTCCTCGGTGTAGGCACGGCTGGTGGTCGGAAGGCCATCGATGAGCGTCGGTCCGAAGAAGAATCCGTCCTCGTGTCCGTCGACGACCAGCGAGCGGCCGTCGACGACGATTGTCGCGCCGTCAGCCTCGGCGATGTCGACATACCCAGCCACCTTCTGGCGGTGCTGGTCGGTGATGAGCGGGCCCATGTCGGGTTCCGCGTCGCCAGCCTGGGCGCCGTTGCCGACGGTGAGCCGCGCGATGCGGCCCGTGATCTTTGCGATGAGCTCATCCGCGACAGGCTCCACGGCCAGCACCACACTGATCGCCATACACCGCTCACCCGCTGCGCCGTAGCCGGCATTGACTGCCTGGTCGGCAACGAGGTCAAGATCGGCATCCGGCAGCACGAGCATGTGGTTCTTGGCCCCACCGAGCGCCTGAACCCGCTTGCCGTTACGGGCGGCGGTCTCGTAGATGTACTGCGCGATCGGCGTGGAACCGACGAAGCTGATGGACTCGACGGTGGGCGAGTTCAGCAGCCCGTCCACGGCCAGCTTGTCGCCCTGCAGGACGGTGAAGGCGCCGTCGGGAAGGCCCGCTTCCTTCCACAACCCCGCGAGCCAGAGCGCGGCCGACGGGTCCTTTTCGCTGGGCTTGAGAACGACGGCGTTGCCAGCGGCGATGGCGATGGGGGCGAACCACAGCGGCACCATCGCGGGGAAGTTGAAGGGGCTGATGACACCCACGACACCGAGGGGCTGCTTGAGGGAGTAGACGTCGATTCCGCTCGAGGCGTTCTCGGAGTACGCGCCCTTGATCAGGTGCGGAAAACCGGTGGCGAGCTCCACGACCTCCTGGCCGCGCAGGATTTCACCCATCGCGTCGGAGAGCACCTTGCCGTGTTCGGCGGTGATGATCGCCGCGAGCTCCGGCTTGCGCGCGTTGAGCAGCTCACGGAAGGCGAAGAGCACGCCCTGTCGCTTGGCGATCGACCACGACGACCACTCCTCGAAGCCGCGTCGCGCCGAGGCAATGGCGGCGTCAGTTTCGGCCTGGTCAGCGAGCCCGACGTTAGCTGCCACCACGCCGGTAGCGGGGTTGAAGACGGGGGCTGTGCGGCCGGATGTCGACGCCGTCGGTGCGCCGTCGATCCAGTGCGGGATGGTCGGGAAGTCGAGTTCAGCCATGCCGTCAGGTTAGGTCACCTGCCAGGACAAACCGATCGACAATCTGTCACGGCAGACCGGCGCGGATGCCACACCGGCACGCTCGACCGTCGGTCGGTGACGCGGCTCAGATCAACAGGTATACGGCTCCCACGACAGTCAGGACGATCACGATCTGCTCGAAGAGGCGTTGACTGATCACAGCCGCTATCCGTCGCCCAACCAGGGCACCGATGACCACCGCGGGCACGAGGATCAGATCGATCAGCAGACCGTGTGGCGTGATGAGCCCGAGGCCGATCGAGAAAGGAACCTTCGCGACATTCACCGCAGCGAAGAACCAGGCTGCGGTCCCGAGAAAGACGTGCACCGGAAGCCGAGCGGCCAGGAAGTACATCGACATCACGGGTCCGGCGGCGTTGGCGACCATCGTCGTGAATCCGCCCATCACCCCGTAAAAGCCAGCTGCCACCACGCCTGGTGCCGCGTCGGCATCCGTGCGGGATCGCCGCCAGAGGGTGACAGCGATGACGACAAGCAGGATGACGCCGATCGTGCGCCTCACCCACTGATCCGACGCAAAGGCGAGGAAGAGCGTGCCCACCAAGATCCCAGCGATCACCGTCGGGATGAGCCGCAAGAGAGCCCGAACGTCGGCGTGACGCCGGTAAGCGAGCAGCGCCAGAGCGTCACCCACGATGAGTAGTAGCAGGATCGTCCCGGTGGACTGCTTGGCCGGGAGTGCTGACGCGAAGAGAACCACAGCGATGGTCCCCGCTCCCGGCAGCGCGGCCTTCGACAGTCCGATAATGACCGCGCCGGCCGCAAGCGCGACCCACGCGAGCGCGCTCAGTTCGGGCACGGCAGGTCTTCAACGGTCACGATCGGCACGCTACCGGAGGCTCGCGCCCTGCACGTCGCATCCGTGGCGGGCGCAGGTGCATGCCGGGAACTCCTCACTGCACGCCGAAGGGCCCCTCTTGCGCGTCGCCACGGGAGTCGGTACATTTCGAATCCGAACCATAGCTCGGATTCGAATATTCGCGCTGCGTATACGCGCGCAACCGACGGCCGCTCAGAGAGGAAACGCCATGGCAGAACCGATGAAGATCCTGATTGTCGGCGCCGGCATTGGCGGCCTGACCACGGCCTCGGCCCTTGCACGAATCGGCGCTCACGTCGACGTCATCGACGTCAAGCCCGACAACAGCGTCGCCGGGGTCGGCTTCGGGCTGCGGATCAACGGATTGCGGGCGCTGCGAGAGATCGGCCTGCTGGATGACTTTCTGAAGCTCGGGCACCCTGCTCCGGGGATCGACAACTACGACGCCGAGGGCAACTTCCTGAGCAACATGAGCTACGGCACGCAGGACGAAGGCCTCCCGGGGTGCGTGACGATGGCACGAGTTGCCTTCCTCGAGATGGCTGCCCAGCATGCCCTCGACAACGGCTGCACTATCCGGATGAGCACGACCGTGACGAATCTGGAGCAGGACGAGAACACCGTCTCCGTCACCTTCAGTAGCGGTGACCGCGGCGATTACGACCTCGTCCTCGGCTTCGACGGCATCAACTCGCAGATTCGACAGGATCACTTCGGCGAGAAGTACGCTCCGCGGCCGGTGGGCGGTGTCGCGTGGCGCGCTGCCCTTCCGAACCGGCGCAAGCTCTTGCAGCCGATCATCTGCCAGGGGTATGGCGGCAAGATCATGCTCACTCCCCTGTCAGAGGACGCGATGTACATGGTGCTCACCGTGGCCGAGGAGGGGCGCCCCCGCTACGACTCGAACAAGATGGCCGAGATCATGCACGATCGCGCCGTCGCGCTCACCCGCGGATCCGAGTTCCTCGCAGACGCGCTCGAGGACGTTCGTCATTCCGAGAACGTCGCGTACACGCCCTACTCGACAGTATGGGTTCCGTATCCGTGGTTCCGAGGCCGCGTCCTGATCATGGGTGACGCCGCGCACGCGATGACGCCCTACCTCGGATCCGGCGCAGCGATGAGCATCGAAGACGGAGTCGTCCTCGCCCAGGAACTCGCGAAAGATCAGCCCCTCGTCGACGCGCAGATGAACGTCATGAAACGTCGCCTGCCGCGCGTGCGAGCCGTCCACGATCGCTCGATTGAGTCGATGCTCGAGGAGTTCGACTCGGTGACGCCGGAGACCTACCGCGCTCGCGTCGATTATCTCCGCCACGACGAGCCCATCGCGAACGAGTACGCCAACCGCCTGCTGCGGATGCCGTACTGAGCGCCCCGCATCCACCCCGTCACAACCGAGGAGACCCGCGTGTCGCATCCTGACGAATCGTCCCCTGCTGCCACCGCCACACCCACCGCTGATTCTTTACACCGAACGTTCATCATCGACGCCGCCGACGAGAGCGCCTTCCGTGCGCTCAACGGGGTGGGAGGCATCCCCGGACCTGTCGACGCCTACCCCCAGTTCCCCGACATGACGCCCCTGTGGCGTGAGGGGGGAGTGACGGTGGTGCGTTCCTTCGACTGGCTGTCGCGCCTTGACACCCGCAACAACCCGACGAGCCTCTTTCCCGACTGGGATGCCGATGTCAACGACCCTGCGAGCTACAACTTCGCAGCCACCGACCAGTGGGTGGAGGCGGTGCACTCCATCGGGGCGCAAGTGATGTTCACTGTCGCAAGCTCGATCCCCTCGAACAAGCTGCCTGCAGAAGACCTCGAGGTATACGGACAGGTCGTCGAGCACATCGTGCGTCATTACTCGCAAGGGTGGGCCGGGGGCCCCGCCACTCCCATCCGCATCTATGAATTCGGCGACCAGCCCGACTTCGGGCCGCTGCACTTCGCGGGAGAACCCGAAGAGTTCTACGAGATGTACCGGGCGTTCTGCGAGGCGGTGCACCGCGTCGATCCGTCGCTGACCGTCGGGGGCCCGGCTACCGCGTTCCCTCTCGACGGCGACGCACCCTACCGCGAGGGCTTCCTCGAGTTCGTGCGCACGAACGATCTGCCGCTCGACTTCTTCTCGTTCCTCTGGTTCACCGACGGAAGCCGCGACCCACTGGACTTCCGATACGTGTCGAATCAGCTGCGCGCGCTTCTCGACCGTCATGGCTTCACCGACACCGACCTGACCCTCAGCTACTGGAACTACCTCGCCGTTCCCAGTAGCACCGCGCCCGCGGCCGAGAAGGGAGCGTTCCAGGCAGCCACGGCGATCTACCTGCAGGACACGGTCATCGACCACGCGTTCTTCTTCCGCGCTGACAGCGGGCTCGACCCTCACTACGGCTTCGTCGATCCCGCCGGGGTAGGAGCTGCCGATGGCAGCCCCGACGAACGCTCTCGCGCGCTCGCGATGGCCGGGCGCGCGCTGTCGGGCAGGCGGCTTGGCGTCACCGGCGGAGACGAATCCGGGCTGGCTTGTGCAGCAAGCCGCGACGGAGATGTCGTGCGTGCGCTTATCGCCAACTATGTCGCCCCCGGCTCGGCGCTGGCACCGCGGGCGGAGGACCGGTTCACGTTCCGCATCCCGATCGGGGAGCATCGCATCGAGCTCGGCCTCACACTCCCCCCGCAACGTGGTGAACTGGCGTCGGCGGGAGTGACCTCGGCCCGCATCCAGGTCACGAACCTCCCGTGGGCAGAACGCTCCGTCAGCGTCACACGCACGTCGGTGTCAGGAGCTGTCGACGGGCCTTACGACGCGGTGGTCTCCGAGACGGGCGAGATCGAGGTGGACCTCGACCTCGCGCCGCAGTCGGTGTTCCTCGTCGAGGTGGAGGCGCGGTAGACCCGCCGCCGGCTGGTTACACTCCCGACGAGGGAAGACGACGCGCGAAACGGAGCGAGGATGGCGACACGATCGACCGTCAACGGGGTGGCCGAGCCCAAGCAGCGACGCAGCCGAGACTCCTTCGCGAAAGTACGCTCCGCGGTGCTGCAGCTTCTGCAGGAGCGCGGCAACGGCCAGTTCTCGATCGCCGAAGTGAGCGCGGCTGCTGGCCTGTCGGTTGGCACCATCTATGGCCGAGTGTCGAGCAAGGCCGACCTGCTGCGAGTGGTGCAGAACGAAGAGTTCGATCGCCTCGATGCCGAGACCAGGGATCGTGTCAGCGCTGCCGGGCTGGGAGCAGCAACGTTCGAGCAGGCCGTGACATCGGTCGTCACCGCGTACGCCGAGCTGCTGCGACAGAACCGCGAACTGCTGTCGCCGTTCTTCCTCCTCGGCGTTGAGGACCCCGCCATCCGCGACCGCGGCCGGCAGTCCGGCGACGCGGGCCAGGCAGTCTTCGTTCGCGCCATGTTGACCGCCGCCGAGGAGCACCATGTCGAGTTAGCCGCAGCGCGCGCGGACTGGGCTTTCGAAGTCTTCTACAGCTTGAGCATCCACTATCTCGGCCTCGGTGTCGCGGCAACGGTCAGTCCCGAGGACAACTACGACTGGAACGACGTCCTCGGACGTCTCGCCGACACCGTCCACCTGATCCTCACATCGAGCTGACGGCCACGCCCTTCGTCTCGGGCGCGGAGTCAGCGGGAGCCAAGGCATCCGCACCCTGCTCCCGGGCCTGCGCGTCGGTGAGGGTCGGCTTGCGCGGCCACCAGAACCGGTCTTTCGCAATGAAGGCCATCGCCGGCACGATCACGGTCCGAACAAGCAATGTGTCGATGAGCACGCCGATGCACACGATGACGCCGATCTGCGTGAGCGTGATCAGCGGCAGCACGCCGAGCACCGCGAATACCGCGGCGAGCAGGATGCCGGCACTGGTGATCACCGCGCCCGTTGCTGCGAGCGCGCGAATCATCCCCTGGGTGATGCCGAGGTGCTCTGCCTCTTCCTTTGCCCGCGTGACGAGGAAAATGCTGTAGTCCACACCGAGAGCCACCAAGAACAGGAAGCTGAACAGCAGCACGTTGTTATCAATCGCGGGGAACCCGAACAGCGGCGTCTGGAAGAGCCACCAGCTCGCACCGACAGCCGAGAAGTAGCTGATGACGACAGCGACCAGCAGCAGCACCGAGGCCAGCAGCGCCCGCAGCAGGATCATGAGCACGATCAGCACGAGGACGAGGATCAGCGGGATCAGCAGCGCCTGATCACGAGCCTGGGCGTCGGCGACATCAAGAGCCTGAGAGTCAAGGCCGCCCACGAGCGCCTCGCCCGAGCCAACCCCGTCGAGCTCACTGCGAATGCGCTCGATAGTGGCGAAGGCTTCCTCCGTTTCGGCGCTCGCACCGAGCACGACGTCGATCCGCACGAGATCTCCTGACTCCTCGCTAACGGCGGCGGAGTCAACGCCGTCGGTGGATTCGAGCGCTGCGACGGTCTCGTCTGCCTCCTCGAGCGGCGCCACGACGAAGGCCGGCGAGGTCGCACCGGCCGAGAAGGCATCGGCCAGGATCTCTTGCCCCTGAACGGCTTCGGGCTTCTGCAGGAACCGGTCGTTCTGCGATAGCCCGGTCTGCACGAAAAGCAGGCCGCTGGCGAGCACGCCCAGCACGGCGACACCGGAGAGCGCGACGACGACCGGTCGCTTCGAGACCGCGCGGCCGAGCTTCCCCCACGGGCTGCGGGAGATCGCATCCGGAGACCCGAAGCGAGGGATGTAGGGCCAGAAGAGGCCGCGGCCGAACAGCACGAGAGCTGCGGGAAGCACGATGAGCGCGAACGCCATCGCCACGACGATGCCCACCGCGCACGCGAATCCGAGAGCGCGGTTGCCCGCCAGTTCACCCAGCAGCAGCGACGCGAGGGCAAGTGCAACTGTCGTGCCGCTGGCGATGATCGCTGGCCCAGCCCCGCGCAGGGCCCGACGCATGGCCTCGCGGCGGTCCTCATGCAGTCGCAGTTCATCGCGGTAGCGGGCGATCAGCAGCAGCGCATAGTTCGTTCCGGCGCCGAAAACCAACACCGACAGGATGCCGGTGATCGAGGCATCCAGTGTGATCCCGACCGCTGCCGCGACCTGCCGGGCGATGATGCCGGCAGTGGCGTCTGCGACACCGATGACTGTCAGCGGCACGAGCCAGAGCCAGGGGCTGCGATAGGTGACCAGAAGCAGCACTGCCACGACGATGACGGTGGTCAGAAGCAGCGTGAAATCTGCGCCAGCGAAGACGGCGGCGATGTCGACCTCGAAGCCTTCGGCGCCGGTCAGGTAGACCCGCACATCCTCACTCAGGCCAGCGGATGCCGCGTCCCGCAGCTCCTGTGCGCGCTCCGTCTGTGCCGCGACATCAGCCTCGGGCTCGAGCAGCACGACGAGGAAGGCTACCGCCCCGTCGTCAGAGACCTGGGCCGGCGGCACGAATCCGTCGGGAGTGAACTCAGCCAGCTCGTCGAAGGCTTTCGCGTTGATCTCGGCCAGGTCCTCGTCCGAGAGTTCTCCACTGTCCGAGGCGAACACCAGGATCGCCGAGGTCGAGTCGGCGCTGGGGAGCTCCGCGAGAAGGGCCTGGGCGCGAACCGACTCTGCCGAGTCGGGCAGCCCGACTGACGGCGCGGTGTCGGACTCCTCACCGCCAGCCAGGGCGAAGACCCCACCAACCGCGAGGACGGCGAGGACCAGCACGATCCAGGACGTTCGCGCGGCAGTGATGAAGCGAAGGAAGGCATCCATGGTCGTCCCCTTGTCCGATGTCGACTGCGCTGTCGCGCTCGATATTAGCTAGCTAAGCTAGTTACACGAGAGATTACAGTAAATGAGAGTACGCTGGGTACATGAATCCAGCGGGGGGCGATGCCGAGGGCGAAGGAGGGAACCCGGAACCGTCGCGACCTGCGCCTCAGGTGCACCGCGCCACCGAACTGCTTCGCGACCTCACTGACGCGACCGACCTCTTCCGCGAATCACTCCAAGAGGACCTCACGGTCAACGCGACAGACCTCGCGGCGATGCAGCATCTGCTGACCAGTGGCCCGATCGCACCGACCGGGCTTTCCCGCCTCCTCGGCATCTCCACCACGGCGACCACCACGGCCATCGACCGCCTGGTCGACCTCGGCCACGTCACGCGCGAACCTCACCCGAGCGATCGGCGCAGCATCCTAGTCGTGCCGAGCGAGACGTCACGAGCGCGCGCATTCGAGCTGATGATTCCCGTCCTCGCTGAGCTGGAAGCGGTGCTCGCGGATTTCTCGGACGAAGAGCAGGCAGCAATCACGGCGTATCTCGAACGCGCTGCTGCCGTCTACCGGGATCACGCGCAGCGGGAATGATCCCCGTCTCGCGCCGCGTGCACAGATCAGCCCACCACTCAGTCCTTCACCGAGCCGGGATAACACGCCTCGAGAGCATCCGCCCTCTTCATGAGTTTTACTGCAACTATTCGGTTGCAATACGCAGGTTTAATCTGCAACCATATAGATGCAGAAATGGCCAGGAATGCTCACCGAGAGGAGAGGCCGTCTCGTACTGGCGAGTATTCGCCTCGAACACCTAGCGAAGGAGAACGCATGACCACCCAGAACCCCGAGGCCGTCGCCGACGTCGAAGCCCTCACCGTGCGTCGGCGCATCCGCATCGCGGCGCCTCGCAGGGCGGTGTGGATCGCCATCACCGACCCTGAGCACATCTCCCGATGGTTCGCCCCGACCGCTCTTGACGCACGCGGAACTGGCACCATCGCCTTTCCCGATTACGGCGCCGTACCTTTGCGTGTCCTCTCCACCGACGAGCCGCGGTCAATCACCTACCAGTGGAACAACGACGACGCGCTCGGCTCCGTGCCAAGCGCCTTCGACGAGGCCACCGCGACGACGTTCACTTTCACGCTGAGCGAGACGGAAGAGGGCGCGGAGCTGGAGGTCGTCGAGAGCGGATTCGAGCGCACGCACTCGCCAGCCGACAACGTCGCCGCACACCGCCAGGGGTGGACCCAGGAGCTGGACAAGCTCGTCACCCTCCTCGAGGACGGGATCAGCATCCTCGAGGCGCAGTCGTGACCGCCGCGACACTCGTGCCCGTCTTCGCGGCTCTCGGCCACGACACGCGGTGGTCGATCCTCGCTGCGCTAGGAAACGGGGAGGCATCGGCATCCGTGCTCGCGACGACTCTGCCCGTGACGCGACAGGCGATCGCGAAGCACCTCGCGATACTGAAGGACGCGGGCCTCGTGGAACCGGTGCCCGCTGGTCGTGAGGTTCGCTACCGCGCCCTCGGGAGCGAACTCACGGCCGCGGCGCGCCGCCTCGAGGAGATCGGCATCGCCTGGGACCGGCGCCTCGCCGAGATCAAGCGAATCGCCGAGGAGTTGTGACGCGACACGGCGGAGCGTGCGCGACGTGGTGATCGGTGCTGGACGCGAGGCAGAAGTGACCCGACCGTCCCGCGGATCGGTGAATGACAAAGGCCCCGATTCCCGCGTTATTCCGCGGATCTCGGGGCCTTGCGCATGGCGGTGACGGTGGGATTTGAACTATTGCCGGATCGGATGTCGGGGGCCGACTTCGAGGCCCTTTCGCCGTCGTCCCGCTGGCCCGCAGGTTTCGGAGACCCACCTCGTAGTGTCCCCAGTGTCGCCACGTTTACCCACGCCTTTACCCGCCGCGGCCGGCTGTTCCGCCCACCCCCCACCGTTGCCGCGCCACTCCGTTGCCGCGGCTACGGTGCCCCAGGATCTACGTCGCCAGCACCCGATCGATGATCTCTCGGAGCTCGGGTACGCGGCGGGACGCAGCTGTCCACACCACACTGTCATCGACGACCGCGTAGCCGTGGGCGAGGACGTTGCGCAATCCGATGATGCGGCCGACCTCAGGGATCAGGGCGGCCGTGTCGCTATCCACCCGGCGGAGGTTGTTCAGCGCCTCGCCGATGATCTCGAGCTGACGCTCCACCGCGGAACGCCGCAACTCATCGACCAGGTAGTCGTCCTTCGTGAGTCCGGCAATGAAAGTGCCGATCCTGTCCGCGGCGATGCGCACATCCCAGAGGAACGCGGCAGACTCAGGCCGCATACAGCTCTTCGGCGCTCGCGTTCGCAGCCGCCTCGAAATACGGATTGCGGACGGCATCCGCCATCACAAGATCAACGCGACGGCCAAACAGCACCTCGAGGTCTTCCTTCAACCCGAAGTACGCATCGAACGGATCCGCAAGCTCCGGCAGGAACTCGACCAGAAGATCGACATCACTGCGCGCGGCATTGAAGCTGTCATCGACTGCAGATCCGAACACCCGCATCCGACGCACACCACGCGCCCGGCACACCGCCGCGACCGCATCGCGGTCGATGAGCAGCCGGAGAGCCATAGGAGGAGTCTACCGAGCGTCCCCGATGTCGACAGAGGACATCGCATGGCCTCCTCTCAGAAACGATCGTTTGCAGGCCGCTTCCGGTGAACCCGGCGGTGGATTCGATCTGCCCCAAGAAACGAGCCGCAGCGCTGAGGCGCGCTCCTTGTCCTCAGCTGATGGTCAGGTCGAGCGCTCCGAGGAGACTGTCTGATTAACGGTGGGTGGGGTCCGGCCTGATCCGAAAGGAGATGGCCGTGGCTGACACGACCGAGCTGTTGGAAGAGGCGATGATCGATCCCGTGACGGGAGAGATTATCGATCAGAAGGACCTTGCCGAGCGGTTGCTGGCGCAGGCGAAGGAGCAGGGCGTGAGCCTGGTCGGCCCGGGAGGGCTGCTGAATCAGCTCACGAAGAACGTCCTCGAGACGGCGTTGAACGCTGAGCTGACCGAACACCTCGGCCACGATCATGGCGGGACCCCGATCGGCGAGAACATGCGCAACGGGACGCGGACGAAGACGGTGCTCACCGAGATCGGACCCGTGGAGATCGAGGTTCCCAGGGACCGGGACGGGTCGTTCGAGCCGGTGATCGTCCCGAAGCGGAAGCGACGGCTGGATGGCACCGATCAGATCGTGCTGTCGCTGACTGCGCGCGGGCTCACGACGGGTGAGATCGCGGCGCATTTCGATGAGGTCTATGGCGCGAAGGTCTCCAAGGACACGATCAGCCGGATCACGGAGAAGGTCAGCGGCGAGCTCGCCGAATGGGCGTCCCGACCCCTGGACCCGCTGTATCCGGTGATCTTCGTCGACGCGATCGTGGTGAAGGTGCGGGACGGGCAGGTCCGGAACACTCCGTTCTATGTCGTTATGGGCGTCACCGTGAACGGTGAGCACGACATCCTCGGGATCTGGGCCGGCGACGGAGGCGAGGGAGCACGGTTCTGGCTGCAGGTGTTCACCGAGCTGAAGAACCGGGGCGTCGAGGACGTGCTCATCGCCGTCTGCGACGGGCTGAAGGGTCTCCCCGAGGCGATCAACACGACCTGGGAGCAGACGGTCGTCCAGCAGTGCATCGTGCATCTGATCCGCAACAGCTTCCGTTACGCCGGACGGCAGCATCGGGACGGCATCGTGAAAGCACTCAAGCCGGTCTATACGGCCCCGTCCGAGCAGGCAGCGAAGGACCGGTTCGAAGAGTTCGCTGCCGAGTGGGGAGAACGGTATCCGGCGATCGTGCAGCTATGGCGTTCTTCCTGGGCGGAGTTCGTGCCGTTCCTGGAGTACGACGTCGAGATCCGCAGGGTGATCTGCACGACGGATGAAATAGTCAAGCCTTCGCGGGTTCTTCCTCTGCCTGAACGGTGGGGTGGAAGTCGATCCGGTCGGCGCCAGCCGGCCGGGATGGTTGCCAGCTTGCGACGAGCCGTTCGTAGGCCTGTTCGCTCTTCTCAACCAGGTCGCGTTCGAAACGGCGGAGCTGCTTGTCGTTGTAGTCGTAGCCCACGCCGCGACGCGCGTGAGCCTTCGGCGCTCCTGCAGTCAGCTCGAGCTTACGACGCTTGAACGCGACCAAGCTCGGCCGGGCGAACGCATAGTCCTCGTCCTTGGTGACCAGGTGCCAGGCAAAAACGAGCATCTTCCGTGCGGTCGCGACCACAGCGATCTGGAACCCTCGCCGCTGCTTGATGCGATGGTAGAACGCGCGCAGCGGGCCGGGCGCTTTCGCCGCGATCCAGGCAGCCTCGACGAGCATGCCGCGGGTCGACGCGCGCCCGGTCTTGGTGATGTGTGAGTGGATCGCCGGGGAGTTGCCGGACTGTCGCACTTTCGGATGCAACCCGAGGTAGGCGACGAGCTTGTCGGGCGACTCGAACCGGGAGAAGTCGCCGACCGCAGCGATGATCGACACGGCCACGATGACATCAACCCCGGGAGTCGTCATCAGCCGTCGTATCGCCTGATCACTAAGTGCTTGCTGCGCGATCGCCCGGTCCGTATCGGCGAGCTCTCCTCCCAGGAAGTCCAACTGGCGGAGCAGCGATGTCACCGACGCGCGTTCGTCTTCGGGGAGCGGGAGCAGTTCCAGCCATGCCCGACCGGTCTTCCCGAATAGATCCGTTACCGGCGGTCGCGGCATCAGGTTGCGATGGAGCACCGCTTGCACCCGGTTCTTGATCCTCGTGCGTTGCCGCACCAGATGAGCTCTCGCCGTCGTCATCCGCCGCAGCATCGCAGTGCGATTGTCGGGCAACCAGACCGGCGGCAGGAAGTCTGCAGCGAGCAGGTGAGCGAGGATCCTCGCGTCGACCTTGTCGGTCTTGATCTTCGCCTCCGCGATCGCCCTCGTCTTCAGCGGGTTTGATACAACGACCCGGCCGGCGTGCCGCGACAGCAACGTCGCGATCGCGTCGCTGTTGCCGGTGGCCTCCAGAGCGACCTGGTCGTCGATCGTGAGCTGGGCCGCCCACTTCCGCAGCGCTTCCGGCCTGCAGTCAACCCGACCCGCGTCGATCACCAGACCGTCCTCGACGATCGCGATCTGCGCGAAGTCACGATGGACGTCCATACCGATGAATCTCGGCATCATCCCGTTCCTCTCGTTCAGTTCTCGAGCGGGAAAGGGTTGGGCGAACCGACACTTACGGATTCGCGCTCACGGCGCAGCCGGACAAGTCGCAAGGGCGGCCATCTACTAACGCGGGCTCTCAGCCCATCGAACAGAACGGCCTGCCCATACCGATTTCCCTAGGAGCCCCTGTTCCGGACGGTCTCACCGTAGAACCAGATCGAAGATCCAGCCAGCCAGACGAACACGTAAGGCACCCACGACTTTCATATCCGGTACCAACGCGATCGAGTCGATCAACGCGAGGTATCGCAGAGCCGTTCGGGCGCGCGGGCACTTCCCGAACGAGGCCGCGGCACTGAAGTGCCTCTATCTCGTGACCCGGTCGCTTGACCCCACCGGCGGAGGCCGGGCACGCTGGATGATGAGGTGGAAGCCAGCGCTGAACGCGTTCGCGATCACCTTCGCCGGACGGTTCGAGAGAACCACCCACTAATGAGAACCGCCGGACCCACACACCGTTCATCGGACAGACCCACGATTCCAGCAGGTGTCGGATCAGGTACCCCTGCGTCGGCGCAGGCGTTCCCGTCTTCGCTGCTATCGAACGGGCGATTCGCGGCGTGATCCGCTATTCGACACTTCCAAGGGCGGTCAAGTCCCGTGTCGTGGTGTCACTCCGGTTGCTCTTAGCCTGGGTGAGGGTCAGGCAGTGAGGTAGAGCTCGGGGCGTGGGGGTTCGGTGTGGTCATGGAGGGTGTGGACGAGTTTGCGCATCGAGATGTCGGAGAAGTAGCGGCGTTCGCCGTAGCCCCATTCCTCATGCTGTTCTTGGAGCACGGCGCCGATGAGTCGGGTGACGCTCTCGCGGTCGGGGAAGATCTGGACGACGTCGGCTCGGCGTTTGATTTCCCTGTTCAGACGCTCGATCGGGTTGTTGGACCAGACTTTCTGCCAGTGCTCGCGGGGCAGCGGCGCGAAGGCGGTCAGGTCGGCTTCGGCGCCCTCGAGCATTGCTGCGATCTCAGGGAACGAACCGCGGAGGCTATCGGTGACCGCCTTGTATGCGCGGTCACGGACTCGGTTGTGGACTGCGCGAAGATCGTGGAGATCAGCGCGTTTACCGGCTTCGACCGGGCCGAGCCGAGCTTCTGGGTCACGTTGCGTGCGAAATGGACCCGGCATCTCTGCCATCCCGCAGCGGGCAGGATCGCCTTCACCGCGGCCTTCAGGCCGGCGTGCGCGTCGGAGGTGACGAGGGTTACCCCGAGCGGGTCGGTGTCGGTGGCGACCTTCAAGCCTCGGTCGCGGAGGCCGCGGAGGAACTCGGTCCAAAAGTCCGTTGTTTCCGCATCCCCGAGAGCCATCCCGAGGATCTCCCGGCGGCCCTCACCGGCGACACCGGTCGCCACGACGAGGGCTTGAGACACGACCCGGCCGTGGTGGCGGACGTCGAGGTAGGTCGCGTCGAGGAATAGGTATGGGAACCAGGTGTGATCGAGCCGTCGGTGCAAGAACTCCTGCACGGTCTCGTCGATCTCTGCGCAGATCCGAGAGACCGTCGACCGGGAGATGCCGGTGTCGTTGCCCAGGGCCCGGATCAGCTGGTCAACCTTGCGGGTGGATACCCCGTCGATCCAGGCCTGGCAGATCACCGCGTAGAGGGCCTTATCGACCCGCCGCCGCGGATGCAACAGGCTCGGGAAGAACGAGCCCTCCCGCAGCTTCGGGAGAGCGAGGTCGACCTCACCGGCCGGGGTCACGAGGACTTTCTGGCGGGTCCCGTTACGGCGGGTGGTCCGCTCCGGGGAGCGCTCGTAACGGGCCGCGCCGATCTTCGCGGTTGCCTCCGCGTCGACGAGGTCCTGGAGGCCGGCTTGCAGCATCCGACGAAACACGTCGGAGTGAGCCAGGTCCGGGTCGGCGAGGACTTCGCCGATCAGGGTCGAAAGGGCAGACTGGTACTGGGTCATCGTGGGATCTCTGCTTTGCTTCTTGCCGGAAACAATGGGCTTCCCACGGTGGCCCTTCGACGTCTACGACGACAAGAACCCCGCAGGAATTGACACCACGCTATGGGACTCACCCATGCCGCCCGGCATGACGCTCAAGGACGCCACAAACCTTGAGCGAGAGCCATCGCTGGCGGAACGTCGAGCCGCCAACTGCCGTACCCCGCTTTCACGGCTCGCGGCATCGGCCGGGAGTGCGAACGAAAGTCGCCCAGCAGTCTCCCGTTTGGCGAGGGGCTCTCTCACATGCGCCTTCCGAACTCTCGGTATGGCTGGTTCACAGCTGCCGTGAGGCGCGCGATGGCCACAGACTCTGACATTCCACCCGTCACGCCGCACGACCTGCGCCATACGGCTGCATCCCTCGCGATCAGCTCGGGCGAACGTGAAAGCCGTGCAACGGATGCTCGGCCACGCTTCAGCGAGCATGACGCTCGACACGTACGCGGATCTGTTCGATGACGACCTGGATGCCGTTGCAAGCGCCCTCGATCTCGCTCGCGATCGTTCAGGCGTGTCCAAACTGTGGCCACGAGAGGCCAGGTCGGAATGAGAAAGGCCCCGATTCCCGCGCAATTACGCGGGAATCGGGGCTCGAAACTGGCGGTGACGGTGGTGTGTGGTTTCAGGACATCGTGGACGCATGTCTCGAGACATCGTGAACGCTTTCAGACGCAGAGTCGGGATGTCTCGGGACATCGTGGACGGTGGCCAAGTACGAGGTGCTGATCAAAGCCGTCACCGTCCAGGGGCTCTCCTACCGGCAGGTCGCTGCGCGCTACGGGGTCTCCAAGTCACTCGTGCACAAGCTGCACCATCGGTGGCTCGCCGAGGGCGAGGCAGCGTTCGAACCGCAGTCCAGACGCCCCCGCTCCAGTCCGAACCGCACCCCAGACATCGTTCGCGGCCAGATCGTGGCCCTGCGGGACGAACTAATCGCCGGCGGGCTGGATGCCGGCGCGGACACGATCACGGAAATGCTCGCCCGCGAGGGCGTCACGACCTCACGGGCGACCGTCTGGCGGCTCCTGACAGCTGCCGGCAAAGTCGCCCCGCAACCGCAGAAACGCCCACGGTCATCATGGCGCCGCTTCGCCGCGGACCGCCCCAACGAGCTCTGGCAGTCCGACTTCACCCACGTCTTCTTGACCAACGGAGCCGAGGTCGAGGTGATCGGCTGGCTCGATGATCACTCCCGCTACCTCCTGCACCTGACCGCACATCACCGGGTGACCGGCCGCACCGTCACCGACACCTTCACCCAGGCAGCGTCACAGCACGGCTACCCGACCGCGACACTCACCGACAACGGCATGGTTTACACCACCCGCCTCGCCCGCGGAGGCAGAGGAAGAGGCGACGGCACCGGCAACGCATTCGAGACCCTGCTCGCCGATCTGGGCATCACCCAGAAGAACGGGAAACCCTTCAAACCCACCACTCAAGGCAAGATCGAGCGGTTCTGGCAGACCCTGAAAAAGCACCTCAAAGCCCACCCCGCCGCGACCCTCACCGACCTCCAGACCGTGCTGGACGCGTTCCGGGACTACTACAACAACGTACGCCCGCACCGCGCCCTGCGCCGTCGAACACCCACGTTCGCCTACCACCTGATCCCGAAAGCGAACCCGAGCCGACCCGACGACCCGAACGTCTGGAGAGTCCGCTACGACACCATCGACCGCGCCGGCAAAATCAGCCTTCGCCACTCCGGACGAATGCTCCACCTCGGCATCGGCAGAGCACACGCACGCACCGAGATCATCGCCCTCATCCACAACAACGACGCCATCATCAGCACCCGCGACACCGGCGAAATCATCGCCGACTTCACCCTGAACCCCACCCACGGCTACCAACGCAAAAACGGATGAACCCCCAAAACCGGGGGTTCATCCGTCCACGATGTCCTGAGACATCACACTGGCGGTGACGGTGGGATTTGAACTATTGCCGGATCGGGTTTCGGGCGCCGACTTCGTAGCCTTCTCGCGGTCGTTTCGCGGTTCGCGACATGTCTAGGTGCGACTACGCGCCACGGTGAGTGTCGACGGGTTTACCCACCCCGTTACCCACGTGGTCTCCGACCTGTTCCATCAGGATGCCGGCAAAGAAGTCGAAGATCTGGGTCCGCGCGTGCAGCGGCAGCACATTCGCGACGTACTGATCCGGTCGAACGATAACGACCGCCCCTTCTCTGCTGATTCCACGTTCTCGGAAGATGTCGCGGGCCCCACCCGCTGACCATGTCTTCTCCCAGTCCTGCAGGCCCAGCGGCCCCGAGTGCGGAAGGAGGATCTCCGGTAGGTGCTCCAGTTCCACCCCATGGTGGTCGCCCTGAAAGACGGCGTGAACGTCGAGCGTGTCATCCAGCGCAGCGCCAGGGGGCGTGAACCGCAGAACGGGCGACTCCGACGACTCGCCCAGCCACCGCGCCAGCTCTATGAGCCCCTCTCCTGTCACATCACCGAAGGCGTATAGGCGCCACCTCCCGTCCGCGCGATGCGCATGACCAAGCTCTACCTGTCTTCCGTCCGCGACCCGCACAACAGGGGCGGAGTGGAACCGAGTACCAATCTCGAATCCGGAAGCAAGGTGCTGATGCCCACTGCTGGCGATGAGCGCCGAGGGGCGGTACTTCGTCGCAAGACCGGCCGTGTAGCGACCCTGACGGGCAAACTCGGCGCGCATCTGCTCAGCCGTGACCCCTCCCCGCTCCGGATGGGCGGGGTCGGCGATGGGCTCCGCGATGAACGCCGACCAGAAGCGATCGAAGTCGATGAGGTCCTGCGCGACGGACTGGCGCTCGGCCGAATACGTCTGCAGGAGACTGACGTCCGATCTGCCTTGCAGCACCGCGGCGAGCTTCCAGCCGAGGTTGAACGCGTCCTGCATCGACACATTCATTCCCTGGCCGGCCTTGGCTGAGTGCGTATGGCACGCGTCACCCGCGATGAAGACGCGAGGAGCGCGTTCGGGCTCCTCGTCCGACCCATCGTCGAATCGGTCGGTGACGCGCTGCCCGACTTCGTACACCGATGACCACGCAACTGCCTTCACGTCGACGAAGTACGGGTGGAGGATGTCGTTGGCGATCGCGATCAGTCGGTCAACGCTCGTGGAGCGGACGTCCGCGGCGGCATCCACCTGCCCGAGATCGACGTACAGTCGCACCATGTTCCCCCCCTCACGGGGAATCATGAGCAGGCTGCCCTTGCGATCGGACTGGACGATGTTCTTCGTCCGCCAATCCGGGAAGTCCGTCGTCGCCAACACATCGATCACACCCCACGCATGGTTGGCGGCGTCGCCGTGGAGCTTCCGCCCGATCGATCGCCGCACCGCGCTCCGTGCTCCATCGCACCCAACCACATACTTCGCCCTGACCGTTGACTCCGCTCCATCTGCCACGCGAAGGGTCACCTCGACGGGATACTCACCGCCTTGCCGGGACAGGCCCACGAACTCGATCCCGTAGTCGGGCTCGATGCGGCTCGATGAGCGAGCCGCATGGTCCAGCAGGTACTGCTGCATCCTTGCCTGGTTGACTATGACGTGGGGGAACTCGCTCACGCCGGCAGGCGTGTCCTCTACCCACCCCGTGCGCACGATGCGTGTGCGATCGGAATCGGACGGACCCCAGAACCGTACTTCGTTCACCCAATACGCCTCGCGCAGCAGCGCATCGGCAAGACCGAATGATTGGAACATCTCGACAGTTCTGCACGCGACACCGTCAGCCTGCCCTACCTCGAGGGGGCCGTTCCGTCGTTCGACGATTCGCGTGTCGATGTCGGGGAACGCGGCGAGCTGTGCCGCCAGGACGGTGCCGGCAGGCCCTGTACCCACAATGAGGACATCTACCTGGTCGGGAATGCCCGGCGTTCGCGTCAGCGCGTGCCCCGCCGCGGGCATGATGTCCGGGTCGCCTGGGCGGTAGCCATCCCTATAGAACTGCACGTGCGGTCTCCTCAAATCCTCTCTCACGAAGGGGGCCAGCCAGCCTCCCTCCTGAACAGGCACCACCGCCCTCGGCCACGTCGCACTGCGCGCACTGGCCGAGGGGCGGCGACACCGTGGTGTGTGTCATCCAACCTCGAGCATGCCGAGTTCGAGCGCGTAGTCCGGATGACCGACGGGAACCAGACCTGACCAGGATGCAGTCCAGCAGTTCGGGCAGCAGTACCGGCGGAAGACGACTTCCTCATCGACGTAGTCCGTGGCGACGGCGGTGA
Organism: Microbacterium schleiferi; assembly: GCF_038150145.1. Lineage (GTDB taxonomy): Bacteria > Actinomycetota > Actinomycetes > Actinomycetales > Microbacteriaceae > Microbacterium > Microbacterium schleiferi_B. The sequence goes on along the minus strand of NZ_JBBWSA010000003.1, from coordinate 141,975 downwards.
TCTGGGGGCCGGCCGCCGCTGGCTCAGCATCGATGCGGACAAGGCCAAGTCGGTCATCGACTCCGACCCGGGCCAGAGTTTCACCACAGTGCGCACAGGCGACGACATCCGAACCATCCACCGCGGCGTGGATCAAACTGTCGTTGATCCTCCGTCCGGATCCGATGTCCACCCTGTGACCGTTGCTGGATGAACCGGGCGCCAACGCAGCCCGGGCCGACCGCGCCTGCTCACGCCGCACCAAGGACGCCGCCTCGTCGACTTTGCCGCCCACGACGACGACCCCGTAGGCAGCCTCGGCCCCCTCAGCGGTGATCTTCTCCGCGTCCAGATCGCGCTGGACCGCGTCGAACTCTCTGAGAAGTGGATCGCCGTACCCGCCGCCACCCTGCCAATGCATGAACATCACATCGCCCGGGAAGATCGCCGTGGTGGCATAGTTCTGCCCGATCTCGAGCTCCCCCCCGACCTCCTCGAGCGTCGACGGTATGCGGCCCGACCTCAGCGTGCCGAGCGCGTCGGCGCCGCGCGCGAGAAGGTCGAGTCCGGTGTTGCCCGGGTACCCGCCGGCCAGACCAGTGTTCTGCGAAACGGCCTTCCCCGCGGAGGCGAGTACGAGACCGATCGGCACTTCGGTGCCGTAGGGCGTGAAGGCGATCGAGGCGCTCAACCCGCCGCGGTGGCGGCCAGGACCGCCAGAGTCGGCCTCCTCACGACGCCAGAGGAACAGCATCGGGTAGAGGAACTCTGACATCTCCGTGTCGGGCACGCGACCCTGCGGGATGCAGAAGAGGCCGCCTGTATCCATCCCGTCGGTGTCCGGCCGTGCGCCGTAGCCTCCCGCCATCGGTTCCATCAAGATGTTGAGGAAGGGGGCCGGGTGCTCACCGCGCTGATCGAGCCCGGCGATGACCGCCGTGTCCCACGTGCCGCAGCAGGCCGCCTGCACGCTGGTGCCGATGTCGACGGTCTGATCGAGCATCTGAGAGAGGCATTCGGCAACGAGTGTGCCCGTCTGCCAGGCGGGACCGATCGGGCCACGACTGACGGCAGCTGGGAACATCGCGTTGTTGAGTGTGCCCTCCTCGCTAACGACGTCGAACACGCGCATCAAGCCCCCCGCCGACCACGGGATGTCGTGGGCGAGGATCGGCAGGAGCGCAACCATGATCCCGCCGCGGAGGCCCGCGTAGGTGCAGTTGATCACGCCAGCCTGCGGGTCGGTGCCAGTGAAGTCGAAGCTCAGCCTGTCGCCCGACTTCGTCATCTCGACTGTGATCTTGTGCAGGCCGCGATCACCCTCGTGCGATTGATCCTGGTATCCGCTCGCTCGCCAGCTCCCGTCGGGAAGCGCGCTCAGCTTCTGCCGCAGGCGACCTTCGGCATCGTTCATCATGCGCTTCATCACCGCCTTGACCGTGTCAGCGCCGTAGCGATCGATGATCTCGAGAATGCGCGCACGCCCGACGTTGTTGGCTCCGACCTGAGCGTGCAAGTCGAGCTCCACGAGCTGGGGAACTCGGGAGCGGCGAACCCACATGTCAGCGATGTCCTGCTGAAGGACGCCGTCACGCACCACTTTGACCGGCGGCATCGGCACAGACTCAGAGAAGACGTCCTGGGCTGCCGGGGAGAATGAGCCCAGACCCACTCCGCCGAGATCAGGTTCGTGACAGATACCGCTCGTCCACGCGAAGAGCTTGCCTTCGTAGAAGATCGGCTGGAACACGATCGCGTCGTTCTGATGCAACCCGCCACCAACCCAGGGGTCGTTGTTGAGGAACATGTCCCCCTCGGCGATGCCGGGATTGTGCGACCGGTTCTGCAGCGTCCAATAGATCGCGAGGTCCACCGCACCCACGAGGGTGGTGTTGTAGAGACCGACCAGCACCTCCTGTCCGACCTCATCACTGACGGCGAAGTCGAAGTCGTTCGCGTCAGTCACGATCGGCGAGCCCGACATCCGCTTAAGAGACTCCCCCATCTCCTCAGTCACCGACCAGATGCGGTGGCGGATGACCTCGTAGGTGAGCGGATCGAGGGCATCGATCTGCTCCTGCGTCACGGTGTGGATCGGGAACCCGGCCGGCAGCGCGGCCACGACTTCCTCGGGGCTGACGGGGCGGCTCGCGAACTTCTCGGAACCGGGAATCAACGCGTTCATGCAAGCACTTCCTTAGCCGAAACGGACTCTGCGACGAAGTCATTGGCACGGTCATCCGACCCGCTCACCGTCGTGGAGATCACGAGATTGCCGAAGTCATCCACGACTCCGGTCATGTCGTCGGGCACGACAACGGTGGTGGTGGGGACCTCAACGACAGCGGGGCCCGGGATCACGTGACCCCGGCGCAGCTTGGTGTAGTCGTAGATCGCTGTGTCGCGGTAGCCCTCGGTGCCGAGGCGGACCGGACGTGATCCGATCCGGGCCGACGACGAATCGGCGCCGTCGCCCCTCTCGATCTCAGGAACGTCCAGTTGTGCGTTGAGAGCGCCGACGGCCCGCACCCGATAGGTGATCCCCTGGATGCCAGCAGCTGCGAATCCCGACCCCTCGCCGTACAACTCCGCATACTTGCGCTCGAACGCGTCCATCGCATGGAGCAGCTCGTGAGAGGTGACTGGCTTACCGATCGGAGTGGGCAGCTCCGCGAGCTGCATCGCGTAGCGCATGTCGAGCTCGCGGATGAGGTGCACGTCAGCGAACCGCAGACCCTGTCCCTCAAGCGCCTCCAACAGATCCGCTTCGAGTCGCATGAAGTTGTTCTCGACCTTGGCGGCATCGACGGGCAGCATCGCCGGGTCAGAGTACTCGCCCGTGAGCACGACGTCCGAGGTGGCAAGCCCATAGGCCGAGAATGCTGATGCGAGCGGACCGAGAGGAACGACGACCTGACTCACACCGAGGATCGACGCGTACGCGGCGCTGTGGGCTGGACCCGCGCCGCCAAAGGCGTACACGACGAAATCACGCGGGTCGTAGCCGGCTTCGACCACCGTCTTGCGCAGAAGGTCTGCGGTCTGGTTGTTCTGCACCGCGTATATGGCAGCTGCTGCGTCCTCCACGCTCAAACCGAGAGGCTCGGCGATGCGGGTGCGGATCGCTTCGCGCGCCATCTCGATGTTCAGCCCCTTCCGTCCCCCGAGAAGACCCTTCTCCGAGAGGATGCCGAGCACGAGGTTCGCGTCGGTGTTCGTCGGCTCCACACCGCCCTGGTTATAGCAGGCCGGTCCAGGCACGGCCTGAGCGCTGCGCGGCCCGACCAGGAGGTTGCCTCCTGCGTCTAGCCAGGCGATGGCACCGCCACCGGAGCCGATCGCCTCAACTTCGACGCGCGGCACGTTGAGTGGGTGGTGGTTGAGCACCGTTGTGGTGGAGCGCACCGGCTCACCGTCGACGACCAGTCCCGCAAGGAAGGTCGTTCCGCCGACGTCAGTAGCAACGATGTTTCGGTGGCCGAGTTGAGCTCCCAGTTCCACCGCGCCGACAACACCGCCTGTGAGAACGGAGCCAATCGTGCTGATCGCCCGGTTGGGGGCATCCTTCGCGACGGTCGCGCCGCCGTTGCTCTGCATGATCAGCAACTGGCCCGCCAAGCCGTTCTCGCGCAAGCGGTCCTCGACGTTGCCGAGATACGCGCGCAGGCCCGGCGCGATCTGGGCACTCATGATCGTGGTGGCGGAGCGGGAGAACTCACGAATGCGCGGACTCACCTCGCTGGAGATCGCGACGAACATGTCGGGGGCGATCTCGTGGATGATCTCTCGGACGCGGCGCTCGTGGGCGTCGTTTCGGAACGACCACAGGAGGCTCACCGCGATCGCTGGTACCCCCGCGGCCTTCAGCGCGGTGGCGGCTTGGCGAACGTCCTCCTCGTTCAGCTCGACGAGCACTGTCCCGTCGCGATCCACGCGCTCAGTGACCTCGTGGACGAGGGAGCGGGGGATGAGCGCGTGCTGCTTGGTCTGGGTGATGGTGCTCTGGAGCTGCTCGGGTGCGCTGCCGAGGTATCGACCCTCGACGTTCATGATGTAGATCGAGTCCCGGTGGCCGCGGGTCGTGATGAAGCCAATATCCGGGACCGTTCCCATGACGAGGGCATTCAGCGACGAGGTCGTGCCGTGCGCGATGTGGTGCGTGTTCTCGAGCATCTCGCGCAACGACAACCCCGCGTTGGCCGCAAGCTCCTCGAGTACGTCGAAGAAGCCGCCGGTGTAGTCCGGGGGCGTGGAGGGCGCCTTCGCTCCGTAGAGTCTTCCCTCGCCGTCCGCCAGGATGCCGTCGGTGAACGTCCCGCCGACATCCACGCCGATGATGTAACTCACTTGGTTCTCCTTTGAACTTCGCCGCCGCTCAGGCAACGGACGCTGTGGTGGGCCCAGCCAATCAGCCGATTGCCATGGGGGGACCTGTTTTCTTCTCCCCGGAAATCGGGCTGCCGCTAAGCCTGCGCGAGGGCTGTCTCGCCGTCGAACAGATAGTCCTCGATGCGGATCTCGGCCAACATCCGCTCGAACTCGGCAAGGTTGCCGGGCCATTTCACGGCGACTCGTCCTGTGCCGCCGATCTTGTACCAGCTCTCGCACCCGCCCACCTCCCAGACGCTGCGTGACATCATTCGATTCAGCGCGTCATCGAATTCGAGCTGGGCAGCGTCACTCACGGTGATGGATGCCGCATGTGTCTGGTCGGTGAGGTTGAGGAGTCGAGCGACGTACGCCGTCTGGGCCTCGATCACGCCAATGATCGAGCCGGACGCCTGCGTGTTCGGTCCGGTGATCAGGAAGAGGTTGGGGAACCCGCCGACAAGGGTTCCTTGAAAGGCCCGGGGGCCGTCGCGCCACGTCTCGACGAGCGAGCGGCCGTCGGCGCCAACGAGCTCGAGATTCTCGAACATCTCCGTCGCGCGGAAGCCTGTCGCGAGCACCACGATGTCGGCGTCCCACTCCTCACCATCGGCCGTGCGAATGCCGGACTCGGTAAACCCGACGACGCCGCTCGCGCTGACGGTGGTCTTGGGGTCAGCGAGCGCGGGGTAGAAGTCGTTTGACACGACCGGTCTGCGGCAGCCGAAGCGGTAATCGGGTGTGAGGATCGAGCGCAGGGTTGGGTCACTCACCGCCGCTTCCATGTGGGTTCGCCAGGTCGCCTCGGCGGTGGAGAGGAACTCCTCGTCCATGACGGCCTGTGCATGTGTGGAGTAGTTCCAGTAGTCGTAGAGCTCGCGGCGGCGGCGCAGGAGTTCTTCCGGATGATCGCGGAAGAACTGCTTCTCCGACGCGGTGTACCGTTCTTCGGGCTTCGGCATCACATAGGGCGCCGTGCGCACGGAAACGAAGACAGCATCCGCCTCGTCGACTGCCGCCGGGACGACCTGGATCGCGCTGGCACCGGCGCCGATCACCGCCACGCGCTTGCCCCGCATCGAGAGGGTGGTGTCCCACTCGGCGGTATGCACGATCACTCCCCTGTAGCGGTCCGAACCCGGCAGATCGGGCACGAGCGGCTGATTGAGCGTCCCCGTCGCGAGGATGAGGAACCGGGTGTCGATGCGCCGGCCGCCCGTGAGAACCAGGTTCCACTCAGAGCAGGACGCGTTCCAGACGGCTGAGTCCAGACGGGTGCCGAAGCGGATCAGGTGACGGATGCCGAGCTCGTCAACCACGCGATTCTGGTAATCCCAAATCTCCCGCTGATGAGCGAAATTATTCGACCAGTCCGGGTTCTGCGCGAAGGAGAGGCTGTATAGGTGCGCTTGGACGTCGCACGCCGCGTTCGGGTAGACGTTGTCGCGCCAGACTCCGCCCACCGCGTTCGCCTGTTCGAGAAGCAGGAAATCCTGCCTGCCACTCACGAGCAGTTCCCGCGCCGCGGAGATACCGCTGAAGCCTGCACCAACGATGACCGTCTCGATCCGTTCGACCTCGATCATGGCTGCACGTCCCCTCGCTCGACAGATCGCAGGACGCGTACGAACTCCGCGAATCCTTCGGTGCGCGTCAGAGGTGGGCGCACTCCCAGTCGGGCAATGGAAGCGGTGACGTCGGTCGGTTGGTCCTGACGCGGGGGGATGACCGACGATGCGGCGCCGTCCTGAATCGTCACCGACACGAAGGGGAACTGCTCCCGCAGCGTGTGTGCAAGCTCTTCGAGGGTCGTCGTCTGCTGCGATCCGACGACGAACCACTCGAACGGAGCGTTCTCGAACGGTACGTCGAGCGCTGCTGCGGTGAACGCGGCGACGTCCTCGACGTAGACCAATTCGGTGCGGGAGATGATGTTGCTGGGAAGCACGATGGGGCGACCTGCGATGCCGTTAAGCACCTGTGCCTCGATGATCGCGCTGCCCACGCCGCCGCCCATGTTCGGGCCATAGCCGTAGATCACGGTGGGGCGGATCGCAGCGACCTCGAGCCCGGAGGAGTGCGCGAGCGCGCTCAACAGGTGCTCCATCGCTAGTTTCGCTGCCACGTAGTAGGAGGTGAACTGGGTCTCGATTGCAGAGTCGCGCACAATGGGAGACGGCTGCGCTTCCGCGAAGACACTCCAGCTGCTGATCGCCACAAACCGTCGGACTCCGTGCTCCGAGGCCCAGCGCGCGAGGCGCAGAGTCGCGGTGATGTTGACATCAACGGTCTCGAGCAGGTCGCGCTGGGCCCGAGCGGCGATGAGGGCTGCCGTGTGGACGATTCCGTCGATCTGCGGCATTCGCTCGAGCGCGGCATCCACCCCGGACACGTCAGTGAGGTCAACCTCGACGGTCTCGTACTCACGGTCTCCGAGGACCGATGCGAGGTAAGCGCTCGGAACGCTCCGGTCGAGGATGGTCACAGCCACGCCGGAGTCCAGCAGAAGCCTGGCGGTGTAGGCACCGACCATGCCTGCACCGGTGATGAGTACATGCTTTGTCGCGGTCATGCGTCGACCTCCGATGCGAGCTTGCGACCCAGGTAGCCCCAGACGTTGTGCACCGCGAGTGGCGAGTAGATGCGGTCTCGTTTCTCCGCGGCCTCGGCGTCCGGCGTCCATGTCGGGCGACCGCCGAAGGTAGCGGTGAGAGCTTGCTGTCGGCATGCTTCCTCGAGGAGCATCGCCGTGAAGACCGCCGTGGGCAGATCGACTCCGACGGTCACGATCCCATGGTTGACAAGGAACGCAGCGTTCCGGTCACCCAGCGCTTCGGCCAGGGAGGCGCCCAGTTCGGCTGAGCGTATGAGGTCCGACGTCAGGTCGAAGCGTGGGAGATCGGGCGGGGTGAACAGGGAACCGGCGTGCCCAAAGGCACGAAGGGGCACACCGGACGCGGCCAACGCAATGGCATAGGGAGGGTGGATGTGGACCACGGCCCCGATGTCGTCACGCGCAGCGAGCAGCTCCGTGTGGATCGGGTACTCAATGTGCGGTTCGCCACTTCCCTCGATGACTCGACCGTCGGGTGAGACGAGGTGGACGTCATCAGGAGCGACCTCCGATAGACCGATTCCCGCTCGCTTGAGCCACGCTCCTCGGCCGTCAGGGTCGCGCATGGAGGCGTGTCCCCAGATGTAGTCATCCAAGCCGGCTGCCCCCAGGATGCGCGAGGCGATGGAGACTTCGTTCTGCATCTGCGTGCTCATCGGTGCCACAACCCTCCGTTGACGCTGATGGTCTGCCCGGTGACATAGGCACTGTCGTCAGAGAGAAGGAATGCCGCGACCGATGTCATGTCCTCGGGGCCCGCGGTGCGCTTGATCGCCTGTGACGCGAGCATTGCCTGCTTCTGCGCCTCTGTGACAGTATCCCGCGCGATCTCGGTATACACAGGCCCCGGGGAGAGAGTATTCACCCGGATACCGAACCCTCCCAGCTCTTTGGACATCGCGTACGTCATGCCGGTGACCGCGCCTTTGCTGGCGACATAGTGCAGGTAATTCTGTCGACCCAGGACAACGGAGTCGGACCCGATGTTCACGATGCTCGCACTCCCGGAGGCTCGAAGCAGGTCGACCAGTGCGGAGGTGAGCAGCCACACGCCGGTGACATTCACCCTCAGGATCGAGTCCCACTCCTCCTCCGTGATCTCCCAGAACGGCGCCATCCGGATCGTGGAGAAGATGGCGGCATTGTTGAGCAATCCGTCGACGCGGCCGAATCTGTCAGTCAGGAACGCGGCCAGCTCCTTGACGGAGTCGGCGCGTGCGACGTCCAGTTCGGAGGGGATCGCAAGTTCGCCCAACTCTTCGGCAAGGCGACGGACACCGTCGCCGTTGCGATCGGCGGCAACGACGGTAGCGCCCTCTGCCACGAGTCGGCGCGCATAGGCTGCACCGATCCCTTGTGCGGCTCCTGTCACGACGATGACCTTGCGGTCCAGTCCGGTGTATCCCATGCTGTGCAGTCCTCTGCTTGTGGTTCTGATTCGTGATCTCGTTGGGCCCGTCAGTAGGCGACGTTGATCGACTTCTGCTCCGTGTAGCTGAGCAGTTCTTCCATGCTTTCCTCACGACCAAAGCCGGAAGACTTCACGCCGCCGTAGGGCACATTGGGAAAGTGCTTGGCGGAGTCGTTGATCCACACGAAGCCCGCCTCGATGTCGCGAGCGAAGCGGAGAGCCCGAGTGATGTCCTGCGTCCAAATGCTCGCGGTCAGTCCGTACTCCGAGTCGTTCGCGATTCTGAGCGCCTCGTCGGCATCGTCGAAGGGGATCGCGGCCAGCACCGGGCCGAAGATCTCCTCCCTCGCGATCCGACCGTTCAGCGGCACATCGGTCAGGACTGTCGGCGGCACGAACAGGCCCTCGCCCAGGGCCGGGTCGTCACCACGCTCGCCGCCTGCAACCACCCGCGCGCCCTCATCTTGGGCTATCCGGATGTAGTTGGTCACCGTCTCGAAGTGGGCCTCGCTGATGAGGGTGCCCTGCTGCGTACTCGGGTCGAGAGGATCTCCCATCCGGTGGCCCTTGAGAAGCTCAGCAATGCGCTCGATGAGTCGATCATGGATGCCGCGCTGCACGAGCAAACGGGAGTTTGAGCCGCACGACTGGCCCGACCACGCGAAGTTCATGCCGGCAATCGCTCCGCGCGCGGCGGCATCGACATCCGCGTCGTCGAAGACGACCATCGCATTCTTGCCACCTAGCTCGAGAGACACCTCCTTGACGTACCCCGACTCGGACGCGGCACGCTGAATCGCCAATCCCGTGGATGTCGAGCCGATGAAGGCGATCCGGCGCACGTGCTTGTGTCGCACGAGCGCGTCGGCGAGCCCACGGTTCGAGGCTGTCGCAATCTGAAGCACCCCGGGGGGGAAGACGTCGCGAAGGATCTCGCCGAGTCTGAGCGTCGACAGGGGCGCCGCCGCGGGTGGTTTCACGATGACGGGGCAGCCGGCCACGATCGCGGGAAACGCTTTCCCGGCGAACATGAGCGGGTGATTGAAGGCAGGGATCCGCAGCACCACTCCCACCGGCTCACGCACGGTGAAATGAAGCCCGGCGCTCGCCGGGATCGTGGCCCCCTTGACCTCCAAAGCGATGCCTGCGAAAAGTCGCATGTGCTGCAGTGTGAGCCCGACATCCATCCGCGAATTGACCAGAGATGAGCCCGAGTCGATCGACTCGAGGTAGGCGAGTTCCTCGGCGTGGGCCTCGACGAGGTCTGCGGCCTTCGCGACAAGCGCGGCGCGCTCCGCCATCGGGGTCCGGGCCCAGCCCCGTCGTGCTTGGTCGGCAGCGTCCGCGAGCAGATTCGCATCCCGCGCATCGCCGTGCGGCGCGGTCGCGATGATGTCCCGTGTGAACGGGCTGACGCGTTGGTAGGTCGCGCCGCCTACGGCGCCGCGGAGCTCGCCGTTAACGAGGAACGCAAACTGACGATCCCGGACCCCTCCGTGTCCCGCTGATGGGTCAACAGGGCTCGGCTGTGGCGCAAGGATCCCGTTGGCGACCGTGTGACTCGTCATCGAGCGCTCCCTTCGTGCGGCGACATCGCCGGGCGTTATCGAGCACGCTACGGGGGCGCCGAAGCATTGCTGCAGCACTTTCTGCAGGAAGGAACTCGGCGTGACGTCAATCGGTGGCGGCGAGGGTGTCGCCCGCGTCGTCGAGGCGTGCCGCGAGCTCGTCCGCAGCGGCATACAACTGACCCATCCGCCAGGAGTCCCGCAGCAGCGGATCGATACGCTGATCGGTCGTGAGGAGCGCGATCGAGACCGCCCGCGTCGAGAGCGCGGACACGGGCACGGCTACCGCACTGAGGCGCTCGACGGCCTCGACACGGCATACGGCATAGCTGCGCGAACGAGTGAGCGCGAGCTCTCGACTCAAGTCCGAGAAGGCTCTGTCATCGAGTAGCGACGCCGCGCGCTCGGCGGCCGGACCGCGGTAGAGGTGCTCGATTTGGTCGGAGCTGAGCAGAGCGAGCGATGCTCGTCCCGCCGCGGTGGAATGAGCTGGGAGCACGGCTCCGCTGCGATCCATCTCCGACCTACCCCGGGTTCCCACGGCCATGAGCACCCGGATGTGGGGGCCTACTCTCGTCGTCAGGTTGGCAGTCTCACCCACATCCGCGGCAAGTCGTGCGAGAACCGGCTCGGCGATCGCGCAGAGACGATCGACATCCTGTGTCTTCAGTACCGGCGCCGAGAGCGCCGGACCGGGGGTGTATCGGCGCTGCTCGTCCTGCACGGCGAAGCCGTGGAAGACGAGCATGGACATGATGCGGTGCGCTGTGGATACTGCGATGTCGAGGTCGCGGGCAACGATGCTGATGCGAACTGGCCCGCCGTCTCTGAGCATATGCAGGACACGCAGCGCCTTGTCCACCGACCCCAGCGCGTACGCCGGTGGCTGTAGCTTGCCGACCGCGTGACTCACGCGCACAGACTAGCCCGCCTCACGCGGGTATCCAACGCTCTAGGAACGTCCCGATTCTGCGTAGCGCCGTCGCCCCCTCGTCGAGCACCGCCGCGAAAGTCGGGAACACGTGCACCATCTCGGCCCAAATCTCGAGACTCACCGGGATGTCTGCACGCGCGGCCTCCCGCACCAAGTCAAGAGAGTCAGACAGCAGGATCTCGCGCGAACCCACCTGAACCTGAAGGGGAGGAAAACCACGCAGGTTCGTCATGGTCGGCCGCAGCCCTTCCGAGTCGGAGGCACCGTACGCGCGGGCGCCAGCTGCGAGTCCACTCCTCGTGAGTGAGGGGTCGCGCACGTGGTTCCAGGCGAAAGACGATCCGCTAAGGGTGAGGTCGGTGAAAGGCGAGAGGAGCGACACCGCACCCGGAAGCCCCCGCCCCTGATCCCGTAACTCCCGCAGAGCGTGCAATGCGATCGCCGCACCGGCCGATGCGCCAACTACCGCGATCCGCTCCGGAGCTATCCCTCTTCCGAGAGTGTCGAGGACGGCGATCACATCGTCACGCGCTGCGGGAAACGGAAATTCCGGCGCAAGTCGGTAGTCGACCGAGACGACACGTCGGCCGACCGTGTCGGCCAGGCGGCGGGCGAGAGCGAACGAGCCGGCAGCACTCCCCGCGATGAACCCTCCCGAATGGACAAAAACCACCGGGGCTTCCGACGGCGAGACCGGGATGTCCAGAACCGAGACTCCGCCGATCCGTGCCCGGTATGACTCCGCGCCGGTGGCCAGCGGGTCTCGTTCACCCAGTTGTTCGAAGCGCGCCCGAACACGGGCAAGATCATCAGCTAGATCCACGGGATCGGCCCGGAGCGCCGCCACAACTCGATCAATCGGTCGCTCGCCCTGCGTCATGGACACCGCCTCTCTGCGATCCAACCCACGCTACCGGCGGCTTGAGATGCGGCAGTCGGCATTCTGCATTCCGGAAACCTCACGACGACCGCTTCGCGGCGCCGCGACAGACTGACGGACGACAGACCCGCGCCTACGTGCGGCAACCCATGACCCACCGTTTTCTGCCAGCGGGAAAACGGTGGACCTCCCCGAACGCCTCAGGGAACTTTGACTCGACGGTCGAGCTTGCCACCTGGCTTGTGCGCCCGAATCTCGGGACACGGATCCGTGACCGTCACGAGAAGTCACCGAATCAGAGGGATCTCAATGAAGAGAATCACGCAGTATCGCCGTTCACTGGTCGCTCTTGCCGCAGGCGTGGGCGTCATCATCACCGCAAGCTCATGCTCGAGCGCGAACACCTCGGGCGAGAACTCATCTGGCGGCGAAGCAACGCAATCGTTCGAACTGACAGTTCACACCGGCGAGTCTGACCTCATGTCGCGGATCGACCAGAAATTCGCCGACGAAGTGGCAGAACGCACCGACGGGCGCATCGTGATCAACCCCAGTTACTCGGGATCACTCGTGTCACCCGACCAGGTGCTCAACTCAGTGGAGTCGGGCACGGTCGATCTGGGGCACGTCACGACGTCGTTCGCTTCAGGAGCGATCCCCGACCTCGCGATCCTCGAGGTGCCGTACGCCCGCCCCGCCGACAGCGAGGGATATGCCGAGTTCAGCGCCGAGGTCGACCCCGTGCTCGATGAAATCTTCGCCGAACACAACCAGAAGTTCATCTTCTCGAACCCGGGAATCATGCCGGGGATCATCGCATGCTCCGAGCCCGCGGGGGCGGACGCCGACTTCAGCGGCAAGTTGATCCGCGCAGCAGGTCCGTGGCAGTCGGCGACGCTCGCCGGGTGGGGCGGCTCGCCCGCGACGATCGGCACAGCGGAACTGTACACGTCGCTCCAGAACGGCACGGTCGACTGCACACTGATGGTCTACAACCTCTACAGCTCGTTGAAGCTCGCCGAGGTCGCCCCCTACGTGTACCGCCTCGACTTCGGCGCCAACTACAACGCCATCACGATGAACCAGCAGGCGTGGGACAGCCTGAGCGAAGCGGACCAGACGGCGGTGCTGGCAGCCGGCGCAGCCGCACAGGAGTACGGATTCGAGCTGCTATCCGAGACCGTCGAGCCGGAGGTCGAGCGTCTCGTCGAAGCGGGGGCGACACTGTGCGTCCCCTCCGACGGATCGGTCGACGACAAACTCGCGACCGTCGACGACGTGCGCGATGAGATCGGCGAGACCGTCAGCGAACGGGGCGAGAGCCTCGCGGAGATATCCGAGAAGTTCCGCGAGGACGCCTACCAGGCACCGACGTTCGGGCCCCTGGACCGCTGCTGATGATCGACCGGATCATCCGAGGAGCGAACCTCGGTCTGCTCACCGTCGCGTCCGTGGGAGTGCTGCTGCTCGCCGTGATCGTGTTCGGCGGAGTCCTGTGGCGCTACGTGCTGGGTTCGCCGCTCGACTTCGTGCTTCCCGTGTCGGAGTACATCCTGCTTGCAATCGTGTTCCTGGCGATGTCGGGAACCCTGCTTCTCGACGGGCACGTGCGCATCGACTTCGTGACCGACATGATGCCGAAGCGGGTCGGCTTGATCGTGCGCCAGTTCGGCGATGCTGTGGGGATCCTGGTGGTTGCGCTCCTCGCCTGGCTCAGCGTTGAGCACTTCTCGAACGTGCTGCGGACGGGCGAAACCGACATCTCCGTTCTGAGGATCCCGCTGTGGGCGACGCAGTGGTTGCAGATTCTGGGTTTCACCCTCATGCTCGCCACCTACATTCTGATCTGGGTTCACAACTGGCGCCGCGAGCGGCCGAAGGATCCTCTCCACGGTGAGGAGTTCGTATGAATCTCGATGTTGCCTGGGGTGCAAGCGCGACCATCATCTTCGGGCTGCTCCTGTTCCTGATCGCGACGGGGATGCCGGTTGCGCTGGCCATGATCGCCACGGTCTCCGTGGGCATCATCTTGTTCGTCGGCCCGCAGGGACTGATCATCATGCCGCAGATCGCTGCGGAGAAAGGCTCAGACCAGCTGTTCAGCGTGATACCCCTTTTCGTCATGATGGCCGTCGTCGCGGCGGGCGCGGGGATCACCGAGAAGGCCTTCGGCGCCGGGATGGCGTGGTTCGGGCGGCTTCCCGGCGCGCTCGCGGTGAGCTCGCAGGGCGCGGCCACGGTCTTCGCCGCCGTGTCGGGCTCGAGCCCCGCGACTGCGGCGGCGGTCGGGTACTTCGCCATCCCCGAGATGATGAAACACGGCTACAAGAAGTCGTTCGCGGTCGGCGCGGTCGCTGCGGGCGGAACGCTCGGCATCCTCATCCCGCCGAGCGTCGCGATGATCATCTTCGGGCTCACGACAGAGACCTCCATCGGAGCGCTCTTCATCGCTGGCATCCTGCCCGGGATCCTGATGGCGGTCCTGCTCGTCGTGTACGTGATGACGGCCGCCAAGCTGAATCCTGCTCTCGCACCGCGCTCCGACGCACGCTTCACGTGGCGCCAGCGTTTCCTCGCCTTAGGCGGGTTGTGGCCGATCGCGCTGCTGTTCATTGCGGTGATCGGCAGCATCTACTCGGGCATCGCCACGCCGAGCGAAGCCGCCTCGGTGGGCGCGATCGGTGCACTGCTCATCGCACTCGCCACGCGCTCGATCACACTCAAGAAGCTGTTCGCATCACTGCGGGACGCGGCCGAGTCCACCGCGATGGTTCTTCTGCTGGTGATCGGCGGCTTCGGGCTATCGTTCCTGGTCGCGAGAGTCGGCATCGCGCGGGGCGTGGGTTCCATGATCACAGAGGCCGCGATCAGCCCATGGGCCGTGCTGATCTTCATGATCATCGTGCTGCTGCTGCTGGGCACCGTGCTCGACCCCGTGTCGCTCATCGTCATCACGATGCCGCTGTTCTTCCCCGTCCTGATGCAGCTCGGGTTCGACCCGATCTGGATCGGCGTCATCGTGACGATCGCGGTGGAGATCGGCATGATCACACCACCGGTCGGCATGAACCTACTCATCCTGAAGAACGCGATTCCGGGCGGCGCGAGCATGGGCGAGCTGTTCAAGGGCATCCTGCCTTTCGTCGGCGTGCTGCTCGTGGGGCTCGTCATCATCGTGCTGGTTCCCGCTATCTCGACGTGGTTGCCGGCCCTGATGACCAACTGAGGAGTGAGGCATGGATATCACCCGGTACGGCCAATCGGCGCTGCTCATCGAGGAACAGGGCACGCGCATCCTGATCGATCCCGGCTCGCTCTCGGGTGAGCACGTGTTCGCGCTCGACCGGCTCGATGCGCTGCTGCTCACCCACGACCATCCCGACCACCTCGATCCGGACGGAGTCGCCCGGCTCGTCGCTCGTAGCCCCGACGCGCTCGTGCTGGCGCCCGCCGAGGTTCTCGACGCTCTGCCCGTCGGCGCGGATCGCGCCATCCCGGTCAGTGACGGCCAGGCGTATCGCGTCGGGGCGGTGGACATCGAGGTCGTCGGCTCGTTGCACCAACTGATCCACGAGCGCATTCCGCAGGGCCTGAACGTGGGATACGTGCTCGGCGTCTTGGGTGGGGCACGCCTGTTCCACCCGGGCGACAGCTATGAGAGCGCCCCTAGCGGCATCACCGCGCTTGCGCTGCCGCTCCTCGGGCCGTGGGGAAGCTTGCGCGAAGCGATCGACTTCGCGGATGCTGTGGCTCCGCGCCACATCTTCCCCATCCACGACGTGCACCTGAGCGCGATGGGGCGCGAGCTGTTCTGGAGCTGGCTGCAGAAGTTCAGTCTCACCGACATGGCGGCGTTCGATCCTCCGATCGGCTACCCGGTGGGGATCGGCTGAGCACAAGCGCGCGATCGCGCGTCGACGGACACGAGCCGATGGGACGAAGACGTGCCAACTGACTACCGACCGCCGCCGTACGCGATCGCCTCCGTCGACAGCGCGCTTCGCGCCATTCATCTGCTGCGCGACTCTGGTTCGATGCGCGTCACCGATCTGGCCGCAAGCCTCGGCGTGGCCGTGTCGTCGGCCCATCGGATCCTGTCGATGCTCGTCTATCAGGGGTTCGCGGTGCAGGACAACGCCCGGCGCTACGTCGCAGGGCCAGCGCTGTGCGCACCGGTTGTCATGTCTCAGCGCAATCAAGACCTAGCGGTCCGTGCGCGTCCGGTGCTGGAGGAACTGCGCGATACGTGCGGCGAGACCGTCAATCTGGCCGTACGTATCGGCATCCACACCCGTGTACTACAGACGATCCTCGGCGGGCCGGACGCACTAGGGGACCGGACAGGGCACGTCTACCCGGCACACTCCAGCTCGGCAGGGAAGGTATTGCTGGCGACCGAGCCACCCGCTCTCGTCGATCGGCTGTACGACCCGACCGACGGTCGCGCGGTGCTGTACGGCAATCCACCTGACCTCGGCATCCTGCGTCGGGCACTCGAGCGCACCCGCGTAGCGGGCTATGCCGTGTGCCACGAAGAGGTGCAACACGACATCTCCTCAATCGCCGTGCCCGTACTACCGGAACCGGGGCCGCCGGCGGCCATCGTCCTCCTAATGACGGCGAAGCGGCTGTCCGCTTTCCTCGAAGGCGGCGATGCCGCCCTCGCGCCACTGTTCCACGCCCGCCACAAGCTAGAGGCAGCACTGTCGGCAGGGTAATTCTGACGCGCAGAATTGTGTTTCGCCTGGCCCCCGACGTCAGGTTGACTTGCCGCGTCCGCGAGGGAAACCCGACGACGAGGTCGGTGTGAGGAGGAGTCGCACATGGCGCTGGACCAGCAGAAGACGACGGTCTCGGGGGCGGAGCACCTGGTACGAACGCTCGAACGACTCGGGGTCGACCACGCGTTCAACATCGTGGGCCTTGGGCTGTTCCCGCTCGCCGAGGCGCTGTACGCCCACCGCAACCGAATCCGCTACGTGTCGGCGCTGAACGAGACCAACCTCGCCCTCATCGCGAACGGTTTCGCGCGGGCGCAGCGCTCGGCCGCGTTCGTCAACGTCTACCATGCGTCGGGAACCGCGCTCGGGATGATGGCTGTCACGACGGCGTGGGCGGAGCAAGTGCCGCTCGTCTATACGACGACCACCTCGAGCCGCGAACTCGCGGGCCGCGACCAGTACGCTGCAGTGCCGCGCGCTGCGACGGAGATGAGCGGGCAGTTTGTGAAGTGGAGTTGTGAGGTACCGAACGCGGCGCGCATTCCCGAGATTCTCGCGCGTGCGTTCCAAATCGCTAACACCCCGCCGTTCGGCCCCGTGCACGTCGCCATTCCGATGGACGTGTGGAAGGAGCAGGTGGAGGACCGCTCTGACGCCATCCGTCCTCTGCAACTGTTCGGCAACGCTTGCGCGGAAACGCGCGCCCTCGACGCGCTCGAGTCGATGCTGCGGTGGGCGGATCGACCGATCATCGTGGCCGGTGCCGAAGTCGGTCGGTACGGCGGGTTCGACGCGCTCGTCGAATTGGTGGAGGCGACGGGCGTCGCTGCCGCCAGCGAAGACAAAGTCTCCGACCTCGGCTTCCCGACGACGCATCCGCAATTTATTGGAAAGCTGGGGTCGAACCGCGACTTCCTCCGCGCGTCTGATGCGGCGATTCTCTGGGGCGTCGAGATGACCGAATCGGGACTGACCGAGCGGATCGACTTGGCAGGCACAACGACGGCAGTCGTGTCGGCCGATCCGAGCGCGCTCACGCGGCAAGTGCGCGCCGATGTCGCGGTGCTCGGCGCGGCCGGCCCCACGCTCGATGCGCTGGCCGCACGCTTCCGTGAGAATCCGCTCGATGAGACCGTGCGGCGCGCCCGTCGCCACGCCGCCGAGGAGCGGCACCGCGAGAGAGCGGAGCGCGCTGAGGCCATCCGCCGGATCCGCTTTGACGCACCGGAGCTGGCCATCGGACGGATCGTCACCGAGATCGTTGAAGCGATGCCCGCCGACACCATCATCGTGAATCACTGCGCGTCAGGCGAGCCGTTCGTTGAGGAACTGGTTGCCGTCGCCGACCCCAGTGGCTTCTACGGCATCTCGAGCAAGGCCAGCGCTCAAGGATGGGGCGGGCCTGCAGCCATCGGCGTCCAGCTTGCGAACCCCGGTCGGCGTGTCGTCGCCATCCTGGGAGACGGCGGATTCATGTTCTCCTCCACCGCCGTATACGCTGCGGCCCAGTTGCGCACTCCTGTTGTCTTCGTGGTGCTGAATAACGGCGGGTGGCGCGACATTGCTGCGCTCGCCCGCGTCGCAAACTCACCGCTTGTCGACGCCGAGCGCGAGTTCGGGTGGGAGTTCAGCGAACCCAGCATCGCGCACGCGGACTTCGCGGCAAGCTTTGGACTCGACGCGCGCCGCGTGCACACGGCGACCGAGCTCCGCGCGGCGTTGGAGCGCGCCGCAAGAGCCGATGCTCCGTCGCTGATCGAGGTGATGAACTCACGCGAAGATGCTGACGAGTTCTCGCGGGTCTTCACCCAATCGCCAGGTCTCCCGCGGAGCCCCACTAGGTGAGCACCTGTCGGTGTCCACCACACGGGCAGACGGGGGGAGCGGGGCGCTGAAGACTGGTAAGACCGTCACCACAGTCGATGCTCGCGGACTTGCCGCGATCCAGGCAGCAGCGTCGGCGGCGGTGAAACTCACCGAGCTCCCCGACTTCACCAGCGAAGCGATGGTCCTCCCGGAAGAGTTCGAGCACGCAATGATGGAGTGCGAATCCGCCGGCGCAGCCCCCATCATCATCATCGGCGAGGGAGGCTGATCGTCACCCCCGGCTGAGGTTTCGGTACAGTTCAGCGGATCGCGGGCTGTGTGTAAGCGAACTCGCGATGACCTACACGGAGCACGCGAAGCATCTGGTTCTGCGGCTCGAGCCTGAGTAGCACGCGGTACTCGCCTTGGACGGCCCAGCTCACTTCGGCCTGAGCCCCTAACGGGCACGTGTCTCTTCGGCGCTGTGCGGCACTGCGTCAGAGGCAAGGGCCTCGTCGAGATCCTCGCGGATGTCCGGTGTGGACAACCGGAAGGCGGCGCCGCCGACGAGACGCTCGCCAGACAAGGACCCACCTACGGTGGGGTGAGATTGCCCAGGGCGGGCACGGGTGACTCGTCGACCACCAAACGCCAGGTCAGTGGACAATTCCGCAGGGAGGACGCGTTTACCCGAATCTTTACCCACACACAGAACAGCGCCCCAAAAGAGGCGCTGATCTGGGAGAAAAATGGCGGTGACGGTGGGATTTGAACCCACGGTAGGGGGTTACCCTACACAACTTTTCGAGAGTTGCACCTTCGGCCGCTCGGACACGTCACCGTCCTCCAGTTTACGACACGCCGCACTCGCGCCGAAATCCGGCACCGGGTCGCTTCGCCATGATCGCCCGCACGCCCTCACCGCTGTCTTCGCCAGACCACGGTCTGACAGGATGGGAGGGAGAGTTTCGCGACCCGATCGGAGTGTCATGACCACGTTCGACCAGCTGCTGTCCGAGCAGATCGGCCACGAGTTCGCGGCCAGCCAGCAGTACATCGCCATCGCCGTCTGGTACGACGACCACGACCTGCCGCAGCTCGCGCGCCACTTTTACCGCCAGTCCGTCGAAGAGCGCAACCACGCGATGATGCTCATCCAGTACCGCCTCGACCGCGACATGGGTGTGACCATCCCCGGCGTTCCGGCTGTTCGCACCGACTTCGCCGACCACGCCGAGCCGATCCGCCTCGCACTCGAGCAGGAGAAGCGGGTCTCGTCGCAGATCGAGGCACTGTTCGCCGCGGCTCGTGCCGAGAGCGACGGACTGGGCGAGCAGGCGATGCTGTGGTTCCTGAAGGAGCAGGTCGAGGAGGTCGCGTCGATGACGACGCTCCTCAACATCGCCGAGCGCACGACGAACCTCTTCGACATTGAGAACTTCGTCGCTCGCGACATGCCAAACGGCGACTCGACCGAAGCCGACGCCCCGCCCGCTGCCGGCGGCGCACTCTGACCTGAGCGACCCCACCGTCGCGCAGGGCGCGTAGCGTGACGATGTGGCACCTCGCATGAGTCGATCGCAGCGACTCATCCTCACGATCGCGATCCTGGCGTCGTTCGTCGCGTTCCTCGACGGCACGCTCATCAACGTCGCCCTCCCCGCGATCGAGACCGAGCTCGGCGGCGGGCTCACGACCCAGCAGTGGGTGGTGGACGCCTACCTCATCACCCTCGGATCGCTCATCCTGCTCGCCGGTTCGATCTCGGATGCCTTCGGTAGGCTGCTCGTGCTGCGCATCGGCCTCTACGGATTCGCCGCGGCATCCGTCGTGATCGCGATCGCGCCAGACCCCGTCATCCTGATCATCGCCCGTGCCGTGCAGGGTGCGGCAGGCGCGTTCCTCGTTCCCAGCTCGCTGGCGCTCATCACCTCCCGCTTCGACGGCGCGATGCGCGGCCGGGCGATCGGCATCTGGACGGCCATGACCACCGGCGCCATGATCGTCGGGCCCCTCATCGGCGGCCTCTTCGTCGACTACCTGTCGTGGCGATTCGCGTTCGTCATCAATGTCGTACCGATCGGCATCACGCTGTGGCTGCTGCACCGGCTCGGCG
The DNA here is from genome assembly GCF_038150145.1 of Microbacterium schleiferi. Lineage (GTDB taxonomy): Bacteria > Actinomycetota > Actinomycetes > Actinomycetales > Microbacteriaceae > Microbacterium > Microbacterium schleiferi_B. The sequence continues at coordinate 121,578 of NZ_JBBWSA010000003.1, read as the reverse complement.
AGCGCGACGAGCGCCGCCCCGACGCTCGCATCGATTGGATCGGCGCCGCCCTGTGCACCTTCGGACTCGGCGGGGCGGTCTTCGCGCTGATCGAACAACCGAACCTCGGATGGGGATCGCCCGTGATCTGGGGGACGTTCGCGGCCGGCATCCTGCTGTTCGCGCTCTTCCTGTGGCGTCAGCGATCGGCGACGGCACCGATGTTGCCGCTTGACCTCTTCCGCATCCGCAACTTCTGGACCGGGAACATCGCGACCCTGTTCGTGTATGCAGCGCTCTCGCTCAACGGCTTCGTCGTCACGGTCTACCTGCAGCAGGAGGCTGGGTTCTCGGCGACCCTCGCGGGGCTTGCGAGCCTGCCGACCACCGTCATGATGGTGCTGCTGAGCGCCTCGATGGGGTCCCTGTCTGACCGCTTTGGGCCGCGGGTCTTCATGACCGTCGGGCCGCTCGTGATGGCCGGCGGATCGCTGCTGCTTCTCACGGTCACCGACCCCGTCAACTACTGGCTCCAACTGCTGCCGGGGCTCATTCTGTTCGGTCTGGGACTCGCGATCACGGTTTCGCCGCTCACTGCCGCGATCCTCGGGGCCGTCGACCCGGCTCGCTCCGGGATCGCGTCGGCGGTGAACAACGCGGTCGCGAGAATCGCCGGGCTTCTCATCATCGCGACGCTCGCGACGATCGTCGCCGGGAGCCTCGATCTTGACGGATTCCACCGCGCCGCGATCGTCACGGCCGGACTCATGGTCGCGGGCGGGATCGTGTCGTTCCTCGGCATCCGGAACTCCGACGTCGCACCAGCCGAGGAGCGGGCGGAGCCGGCTACCGGCGCGTAACACCGACCTGGAAGACTGTCCCCCATGAGTGTGATCGAGAACTCGAAAGTCACCGTCGTCGGCGCCGGCAGCGTCGGATCCAGCGTCGCCTACGCCGCCCTCATCCGCGGGTCGGCCCGCCACGTGGCCCTGTACGACATCAATACCGCGAAGGTGGATGCCGAGATTCTCGATCTCGCCCACGGCACCCTCTTCACCGGGTCGAGTGACATCAGCGGTGGCAGCGACATCTCCGTGGCCGAAGGCTCCCACGTCGTCGTGATCACCGCAGGCGCCAAGCAGAACCCCGGGCAGAGCCGCATCGAGCTGGCGGGCGTGAACGCGGGCATCCTGCGAAAGACGCTCCCCCAGCTCCTGGAGGTCGCCCCCGACGCCGTCTACGTCATCGTCACGAACCCGTGCGACGTGCTCACCGTGCTCGCGCAGGAGGAAACCGGCCTTCCCCCGGAGCGACTCTTCGCGTCAGGAACCGTCCTCGACACGTCGCGCCTGCGGTGGCAACTCGCACAGCGCGCGGGGGTTGCCACCTCAAGCGTGCACGCCTACATCATCGGGGAGCACGGCGACACGGAGTTCGCGCTGTGGTCCCACGCGAGCATCGGTACTGTTCCGCTCCTGGAGTGGGAGTCCGAGGGCCACCCGCGGATGACGGTTGATGAGCTCGATGCCATCACGGTGGACGTGCGCGACTCCGCCTACAAGGTCATCCAGGGCAAGGGCGCGACAAACTACGCGATCGGGCTCTCGTCAGCCCGCATCATCGAGGCGATCCTGCGCGACGAGAACGCCGTGCTTCCCGTCAGCACTGTCTTGCGGGATTTCCACGGCATCGACGGGGTGGCCCTCTCGGTGCCCTCTATCGTGAACTCACGCGGCGCGTTCCCGATCCGCCAAACGCCGTTCTCCCCGAACGAACTCGCACTGTTGCGTCGGTCGGCCGACGCGCTGCGCGAGGTCGCCGGCTCCCTGCGCTGAGCCGGTCACCGCGCTACAACCTACGGTGGAGCCATGCACCCGATAGCACGGCGACGCCCCCACCTCTCGCGCACACCGCCCGGACCGACCTCCACCTCCGCGGAGGAGATCACTGGATGGGCGGGCGACTCGGACCCGCGTGCAGGTGCGCGGTGAGAAGTGCAGAGATCACGACGGGTCGTCAGTGGATGCTCGTGCTCGATCCCGGCGAGGAACTCCTCGAGACGATCACCGCTTGGTGTGTCAGCGCGGGAGTCACGCAGGCGACAGTGAGCCTGTTCGGCGCGTTCCGCTCGGTGCGTCTCATCGGCACCAATGCGCCGCTCGCCGATGAGGAGCCTCCGTTGGCCGACGCCGTCGACATCGCCTATCTCGAGGGCGTCGGCTCGGGCACCATCACGAGCGTCGGAGGAACGCCCAGACCCCACATCCACGTCGCCGCGGGCGTGAAGTCACAGGGGTCGACCGCGTATGCCGGGCATCTGCTGCGGGGCGAGGTGCACTACACCGTCGAGGTGACGGTGATCGAGGTGATATCACCGACTTTCGTGCTGCGGCACGATACTGAAGCGTTCGGGCTGACCAGCCTCCACTTCACGACCCCCTGACGCCGCGCCACACGATCGCAGAGGAAGACACCATGACAGGCACCACGATCTTCGGCGTCGACGTCTGGGACGGCCATCGTGCCCTCGGGCGCGTCGATCTCACCTGGGAGTCCGGCACCATCACAGCGGTCACCCCCACTGCTGCAGGAACGCCTGTATCGGGTCTCAGTGTGATCCCGGGGCTTGTCGACACCCACGTGCACCTGGATACCAACGCGATCTCGGGCAAGCCCGATCGCTCGTGGGCACTCATCACCCCGCCCGAGGAGCGCTCGCTCCACATCCTCGCTCACGCGCAGCGCGCGGTACAGGGCGGCGTCACGACCCTCCGCGACCTCGCCTCGGAGTCCTGCCACTTCGCCGTCTCCCGAGCCCTTGACGCCGGCATTGTCGAGGGCCCCCGCCTCTACGGCGCAGGCCCCGTGGGGATGACCGCGGGGCACGGCGACCTGTTCACGCCGCCCAACTACCCGTACCGGCCCGCGACGGCCGACAGCCCCGACGAGTGCCGCAAGCTCGTGCGCACCTGGGCCCGAGCAGGGGCAGAGTCGATCAAGATCTACACGTCGGGAGGCATCCTCTCGATGGGCGACAAAGTCACGTGGCGCAACCATACGGATGCCGAGCTTGCCGCCACCGTCGACGAAGCGCATGCCCTCGGCATGCTCGTCGCAGCGCACAGCCACACCGCGGAGGGCATCGATCGGGCGCTGGCTGCCGGGGTCGATTCCATCGAGCACGGCACCGGGATGACGCCCGACCAGATGCGCGTGCTGGCGGAGCGGAACATCCCGGTCGGCCCGACGCTCCTGATCCACGAACGCCTCGAATCGGGCGCCGAGGGGATCCCCGACGATGCTCGGGAGAAATCGGCCGAGATGGCGCGGGTGCGCGGCACCCGCCTGCGTGACGCCGGGCGTGCGGGGGTACGGTTCGTCCTCGGCACCGATGCGAACGGGGTGTTCACCCTCTTCGGCGACCAGATGGAGGAGGTTCGTCTCATGGCGGAGTTGTTCGGCTGGGATGCCGAGCGCGCGCTGCAGGCAGCAACGAGCGATGCTGCAGACTCGATCAACCTGGGGGGGCTCGTCGGCACGATCCGCGAAGGTATGGCAGCCGACTTCATCGTGCTGGAGGGGCGCCCGTGGGAGGACATCGCCGAGCTCGACACGGCGCGGATTCGCGCGGTCGTCGCGCGGGGGCGCGTACAGGCGGGCGCCCTGCCGGCGGTCGTGGCATGAGCGCGGGGATCCAGCTCATCACGGCCGACATCGTCGTGCCGATGACGCGCGAAACCGAGGTCCTCGTGGATGCGGGAGTCGCGATCGACGGCGACACGATCGTCGCGGTCGATGACATCGCGACCCTGCGCGCGCGATTCCCCGGTGCATCCGAGCGACACCTGGCCGACCATGTCCTACTCCCGGGGCTCATCAACGGCCACCACCACTCCGGCCTCCTGCGCGGCACCGCCGAACACCTCCCCGTCTGGGAGTGGCTGCGGCTGCACATCGACCCGATGCACCGCGTGCTCGAGCCAGACGACGCCGAGGCCGCAGCCCGACTCTGCTACGCAGAAGGGTTGCTGTCGGGCACGACGACTGTCGTCGACATGTGGCGGTACATGGATCGCGCCGCGGCAGTTGCCACCGAACTCGGCAACCGGCTCGTCACCGTCAACTACGTGGGCGAGCACCCCGACTACGACTACTTCGACACGCTCGACGACAACGAACGGGTCCTCCGGGAGTGGACCGGCGCGGCAGGCGGGCGCATCATGCCGTGGGTCGGACTAGAGCATCCGTTCTACGCCGACGAGGCGGGCCAGCAGCGCGCGATCGCGATGGCAAAGGACTTCGACACCGGGATCTACACCCACTGCAGCGAGTCCGAATGGGACGTCCAGATCTTCCACGAGCGCATGGGCATGCGGCCGATGCACGCACTGGAGAAGCTGGGATTCTTCGATACGCCGCGGACCATGATCGCCCACGCGGTATGGCTGGATGCCGACGAGATCACCCTGATGGCAGATCGTGGCGTGAGCATCTCGCACAACCCCGTGAGCAATATGAAGCTTGCCAGCGGCATGGCCCCTATCGCTGAGCTCATCGAGGCCGGCGTCGCGGTTGCCCTCGGCACCGATGGTGAGAAAGAGAACAACAACCTCGACATGTTCGAGGAGATGAAGGTCGCGTCCCTGCTGGGCAAGCTACGAAAGATGGATGCCGCGGCCATGGATTCCTGGCAGGTGCTGCGGATGGCCACGATCGAGGGCGCCCGCGCGATCGGGCAGGCGGATCGGCTCGGTTCCCTCGAGCCGGGCAAACAGGCAGACCTCATCGCCGTGCGTTCGCACACGCCGCGGATGACGCCCCTGCTTCCTGCCGGCGCCTACGCCAACATCCACCACAACCTCGTTCACGCGGTGCGCGGGTCGGATGTCTCGCTGACGATGGTGGCAGGTCACGTACTCGTCGAGGACGGTGACCTGCGTTCGGGTGACCTGTCTCGCATCATCGACGATGCGCGCGGCCGCATCCCGGGCCTCTTCGCGCGACGCACCGCATACTTCGATTCGATCGAGAGGCCGCCGGGACTGTTCGATGACTGACGGCCACGCAGCCCGCTACCGTTGGGCCAGGAACGCGCATCCGACTCAGCGGCGACACGCTCGCCCCGACCCCGCGGAGACTCTGTGATCGAACTCAGCTCGTCGACATGGACCGACATGCGCGATGTCTTGGCTTCGGGTCCTCCCCTCGCCGTCTTGCCGTTCGGAGCTCTGGAGCAGCACGGCCCGCATCTGCCTCTGGATACCGATACCCGCCAAGCAGAGGCGATCGCCCGCGGAATCGCCTCGGGCCTGGATGCCGTGCTCCTCCCGAGCATCGAGTACGGAAACACGTGGGGAAACGCCGCCTTCCCCGGCACCGTGTCACTCTCGGTCGACACTGTGGCGGCGATCTGCGGCGATATTGCGGCGTCGCTGGATGCGGCAGGCTTTGCCCTCTTGGTCGTGGTGAACGGGGACTACGGCAACCGCCTGCCCCTCCAGCTCGCCGCCGAGAAGCGGGCGGAGGCAGGCGAACGGATGCCGGTCCTGGTGCTCGACTATCCCGGGCTTGTCGACATCGGCGATCAGGTCAAAGAGAGCCCCTGGGCAGCCCCGGGCCTGTGCCACGCCGACGAGCTCGAGACGTCGATGATGCTCGCCATCTCTCCCGCCACCGTGCACCCCGAGCGGTTCGTCGCTGAATATCCAGAACTGCCGCCCGACTTCGGACAGCGGCCCCAGGCGTTGGCGCCACTTGGTGAGACAGGAGTGTTCGGCGACCCTCGCGCGGCGACCGCCGCGAAGGGCGAACAGATCATCGCGCATGTCGTCACGCAGTCGCTGGCCGCGATCGAGCGCACTCTGCGAAGTCTTGGGCTTCGGTGAGCGCCCATGACATGGCCGACCGATAGCGTGTGGGTCAGCCCCACTGCCACCGCGCCTGTGTGAGGAGACCCCGTGACCACCTACCTCCCGCTGCCGCGCCCGGGTGGCGACGCGGACACGATGCGTGTCCAGCACGGGCTGCTGCGTTATGTGCGCGAGGCTGCCGCGCTCGGGGCACCCTTGCCCGGCGAACTGGAACTGACGGCGCGGCTGGAGTGCAGCCGCCAGCAACTGCGCAACGCCATGGCACAGCTCGAGGCGCAGGGAATCGTGCGTCGTCGACAGGGGACCGTGACCACGGTCGATCCCATCGCGCTGCGGCTGAGCGTCCGCCTCGAGGAGCAGTTCGAACACACCGAGCTTCTCGACCGCCTGGGCTATCACGCCGAGGTGGAGGTCCTCGAGTCCCGCACGCTGTCGCTCGGCGCTGAGATCGGTGCCGTGATGGAGCGGCCCGCAGACACGACTCGACTCGCCGTTCGCAAGCGGTGGCGCGCGGATGGCGCCGTCGCGATGATCGCCGACGACACGGTGCCGATTCCGGGTGAGCTACCCCCGGAGTTCGACCCGAGCGAGTCGGTGTTCACCTTCGCGGCGCGGGTATGGGGAGAGCCTGTCGTGTGGGAAGTCACGACGCCCGGGGTGGCGACGCTGTCGGGCGAACTCGCCGAGCTGTTCGAGAAGCCCGAGGGCACCCCGGTCATGACGCTGGAGGTCATCGGCATCGGCGCGAGCGCGCGCCGCATCCTGCACAGCGTCGAGTACCACGACCCCGGGATCGTGTCCTACTCGCTCGTGCGCACCGTCCGCCCGCCGTGGAGCGCGCTGTAAGCTCGTCGCCCGCTAGAGCCAGAAGCCCTCGTGCACGACGGAGGCCTCATCTTCGATGTGCGGCCCTGAGACCTCAATCGCGCGCTGTCCTCGGGCGAACACCTCACGGCACGGCAGCGAGAACGTCGGGTTCTCGGGGTGGTCACCGGTGAGACCGAGAAGTCGATACTCCGAGAGTGCATAGACGACCCGGTCGATCCCTGCCCAATAGGCGGCCCCCGAGCACATGACGCAGGGTTCCGCACTGGTGTAGAGAGTCGATCCCTTCATGCCCTCGATGCCGAGCGCCCGGGCAGCCGCGGCGACGGCCCGCAGCTCAGCGTGTTGGGTCGGGTCACCGGCCGGTGGCAGGGAGTTGTTTCCCGCCGTGGCAACGACCGCACCTGACGCATCGACCACGAGTGCTCCGAAGGGGTGGGCGCCGGCCTCACGCGTCTGGGCGGCGATATCGATGGATGCCCGAAGATGCGCGAGGTCGAGGTCGGTCAGATCAGACACGGAGAAGCTCCCTTGTGAACAAGTCGATGAGGTCGGCCCGAGTCTACGTCGTAACAAGCCGTAATTTAGCGCGTCGATTACGACGCTGTTACAGGTGTCGAAAGGTTACGGGTCAACTTGTCAACAAGTACCACCCAGCGGATAGCGTTCTGACAGCCGACCCGAAAGGCACCGCACCCTCATGCCGACCCCCGTTCCTGCCGCCCCCCGCATTGACGAGCAGGCCATTCGCGCGCTCCCGAAAGCTGAGGTGCACATCCACCTCGAGGGGACGTTCTCGCTGCACGACATGCTCGTGTTGGCGAAAGAGAGCGGCGTCACGCTCCCCGGGCCGGCCCGGACGATCTTCGACATCTCCACCCACGACGACTTCTCCGCGCCGAGCGTGACCACGGGCGGCGGCACGGGCGCCGGGTCTGCGGGTCTGACCGGCTTCCTGCGCTTCCTCGACTGGCAGTGCGGCCTCGTCCGCACGCCGGAACAGGCTGCGCGCGTGGCGTACGCGTTCGCTGCCCGGCAGACTGCGTCGGGAATCCGCTACTCGGATGTCATCGTCAATCCGACTCACTGGAACGCCTGGCGCGGGCGCGAGCTCGATCTGCTCGCCGCCCTGTCGGAAGGATTCGACGAGGCAGCCCAGGACGGCCTCTGCGAAACCGGCATCGCGTACTCCCTGCTGCGCAGCCAAACAGCCCGTGAAGCCGAGGACATCGTGGCCGCGCTCACCTACCGCCGACCCGAGCGCGTGGTGGCACTCTCCGTGGACGGCGACGAAAAGGTCACGGGTCGCACCGGCGAGAAGTTTCAGGCGGCATTCTCCCGCGCCGCCGTTGCGGGCCTTCGCCGCACCGTCCATGCCGGAGAGTCGAGCGGCCCGGCGGGGGTCTGGGATGCGATCGATCTGCTGCAGGCAGAGCGCATCGACCACGGGGTGCGCTCGATCGAAGACCCCGCCCTCATCGAGCGACTGGTGCGCGACGAGATCAGCCTGGGCGTGTGCCCGCGCTCGAACGTGTCGCTGGGCATCTATCCCGATTGGGTCTCGCATCCACTGCCGCGGCTCCTGGATGCCGGTGTCCGTGTCACGCTGAACACAGACGACCCGGTGCCGCTCGGCACGACCCTCGAGGCCGACTGGGCCGTGGCTGCCGCGCAGTTCGGTTTCACCGAAGCCGACCTTGCGGGCTTCGCCCGCCGCTCGATCGAGGCATCTTTCGCATCCGACGACCTCAAACGCGACCTTTTCCTCGAGCTCGATACGCACGTGGCGGCGCCGACATCATGAGCCCACTTCGCCCCCCGGTGACGATCGCTTCCGCGGCCCTTGTCGCGTCAACAGCGCTCGCCCTGGCGTGGGCGGCGAGCGCGCATGCTGCCGACGGCACCACGCCGCTCGCACCGATCGTGGCCGACTGGCCCGACCAGTTCGCGGTCGTCGGCACGAAGGCGGAACCGCTGTACACCGAGCGCATTTCGTTCGCGCGGTCCGGTGACGACTTCACGCTCACGATCGAGGTTCTCTCGCAAGGCGACGTTGCGCTCGGGACCCAGACCAGCACCGTGTCGGTGGATGACGGCACTGTTCGCTGGGTCGAAGGGTGCACGAAGACCGACGCCCAGTGTGAGCACGACACCGCTCTTCGCGGCTTCCTCACGACCGCGCTCGTCGTGGCTGCGGAGCATGCAGGCACGCTCCCGGCATCCGGCGTCGTGCGCGATCTGCACGGCACGGATGTCGTCTGCATCGACGACGCCGCCCTGTACCCCGCGCCGTCCGTCGTCTCCCTTCACCCCTGCTTTGACATCGCCTCCGGCGCTGTCCTCGGGCAATGGTCCCCCGATTCCCACGCGTTCGTCGGCGCCACCCTCGCCGACGGATTCCGCATCACCACCCCTGCACCACCACTTCCCTGACCCTCCCGAAAGGACACAGCATGCGTATCTCCCGTTCCCTTGCGTTCCTCGCAACCGCCGCGACAGCCGCGATCGTTCTCGCCGGATGCTCGGGCTCCACCGAGCCGGCAGCATCCGACCAGCCCGCCTCCGAGGTCATCACCGTCGGAGCCCTCACCCCCGGCAATGCGAACGACGGCGCCTTCAACCAGGCGCTCGCCGACGCCCTCGCACAACTCGAGGAGGAGGGTCTGATCACGTACGAGCTGCGCGAGCAGATGGCCGACCCGGCCGAGAGCGAGCCCGTGATCGCCGACTTCGCCAGCCAGGGCGTAGACCTCATCATCGGCCACGGCATCGAACTCGGCGACGCGATCTTCTCGGTCGCCGAGGACTTCCCGGACGTCTCGTTCACGGCATCGGGCGGTGCCGACATCCTCGAGAAGTACACCGACAACGTCGAGACCTGGACGTACGACGTCGCGCAGGTCGGCTACCTGTCGGGCTACATCGCCGGGCTCACGCAGCTCTCGCCGATCGGACGCGTCGAGAGCATGGAACTCGACTTCGTCGTGGCGACTGACGCCTTCTTCCAGCAGGGTGTGACCGCAGCAAACCCGGCTGCGGAGTTGCTCCCGGTCGTCTACGCCGGAAGCTTCGACGACGCCGAGGCGGCGGCATCCGCCACCACCGGCCTCATCGGTCAGGGCGCCCAGCTTGTCTACACGACCGGCGACGGGATCGCCGCCGGTGTCGGGGCTGCGGCAGCCGACGCGGGCGTCCCGACCGTCGGCGTTTCGCCCGCTGCCGGCGAAGAGGCACTCTCGGTGAACGTGTCCACGGTCGATCTCGACATGTACCCCATCGTGAAGGCGTGGGTCGAAGAGGTCGCTGCCGGTGACTTCGGCGGCAAGAGCGTGGTCTCCACGCTCCAGAACGGCGGTATCGCCTACCAGGAGATCAACGACGTCGACGGCACGATTCCCGCCGATGTCGCGACCAAGGTCGAGGAGCTGATCGCAGGCCTCACCGACGGAAGCATCACGATCTCTTGACCATCACCTCCGCACTCGAGACCGACCGGGCCCTGGAGGCTCGGTCGGTCTCGAAGACCTTCGGCACCACCCGCGCCCTTGACGGCGTGGACATCCTCGTACGCCCCGGCACGGTGCACGCCCTGGTCGGCGAGAACGGCGCGGGCAAGTCCACGCTCGCCAAGATCCTCGCGGGTATTCAGGACCCGGATGCCGGCACGATGACCATCGGAGGGGCCGCATACGCTCCCCGGGACCGCGCCGAGGCCAAGGCGCGTGGCGTGAACATGGTTCCGCAGCAGCTGAGCCTCGTCGGCGAACTCTCGCTGCTCGAGAACTTCCTGCTCGTGAGCCCCGACCGCCTCCTGCGGCGTCGCGCTGCCCACACCCTTCTTTCGCGCACGCTCGAGCGCGCCGAGGTCGATGTCGATCTCACCGTTCCCACGCGCACCCTGACGCAGGCGCACCGCCAGCTCGGCGAGATCGTCGTCGCTCTGGCTGAGGGCGCGACGACCCTGATCCTCGACGAACCGACGGCAAGCCTTGGCCCCCGCGAAGTCGGCGGCCTGTTCGACCACCTCCGCTCGCTGTGCGAGGGCGGCACGGCAATCGTGCTCATCACGCACCGCCTCGAGGAGGTCGGGGCCGTCGCCGACGACGTTTCGGTACTCTCCCACGGTCGCCTCGTGCACCACGGTCCCGCCGAGGAGCTCAGCCCAGACCGCGTCGCGCGCCTCATGGTCGGCGAGCTACCGCCTCCTGCCGAGCGAGCACCGCGAACCCCGGGGGACACCGTCATCGAACTCCGGGACGTCACCGCGGTCTCCGACACGGATGCCGACCTCGAGGCCGTCAGCCTCCAGGTACGCGCAGGCGAGATCGTCGGGGTTGCCGGGGTGGCCGGGAGCGGCCAGAACACGCTCATGGATGTCCTCGCGGGGTTGACTGTCCCCCGCGAGGGGACAGTGCGGATCGACGACCTCGACCGGCCGCGGGCCGTGGACCTGCTCGAACGCGGCGTCGCCTGGATCCCCGAGGAGCGCAGCGACGGGCTTGTGCCGAGCCTCAGCCTCGGAGACACCCTCTCGCTCTACGACAACGCCGTGGGCTCGGCATCCCGGCGCCCGAAAGAACGTCGCGATGCAGCAGCGACACTCCAGGACTTCGACGTGCGCCCGGCGAACCCCACCCTCGCCGCCGGCGGTCTCTCGGGCGGGAACCAGCAGAAGCTCCTGGTCTCGCGGGAGCTCGGCACGGGGTCCCCGCGGGTCGTGCTCGCCTACGGTCCGACGCAGGGCTTGGACCTGCGCGCAGCGCAGGCGATCCGGGAGCGGCTGGTCGCTGCCGCCGAATCGGGCGCCGCAGTTCTTGTCGCATCGCACGATCTCGAGGAGCTGATGCAGCTCGCGGACCGCATCCTCGTCATGTTCTCGGGACGCGTCGCCGCCGAGTGGCCGATCGCTGAGGTCACGACCGACAAGGTCGGGGCGGCGATGGCGGGCCTGACACCTGCCGGATCCCCCACCACCACCACTCCTACCACTGAGGATCTCCCGTGACCGAGCTGAGCAGTCTGGTCCCCACGACCGAGGAACTGGTGCGCCTGCGCGCCGTCGCGTCGGGGAACGACACCCCTGACCTCATCATCCGCGGTGGCCTGGTGCAGTCGCCGGGCACCGAGGAGTGGCTCGAGCGGGATGTCGTGATCAGCGGACGACACATCGCCACACTCACCCCCTGGGGCCACATGCCCGAGGCGCACCGCGAGATCGATGCATCCGGCAGCTACGTGGTTCCGGGCTTCATCGACGCGCACCTGCACATCGAGTACACGAACCTCACCCCCGGCGAACTCGCGCGCCTGTCCGTCCCGCGCGGCACGACAACAGTCCTCGTCGATCCCAACGGCGCCGCAAACGTCTGGGGGGCTGACGGGATGGATTTCATGCTGTCCACCCGCACGCCGCTGCACATCTTCCAACAGGTCTCACCGACCACGCCGGGCGCCCCACACCTCGAGCTCGGCGGTGCCGTCATCCCCGAGGAGACGGTACGCGCACGCCTGTGGGATGACGTGACCGCGACCCTCGGCGAGACGAACCCGTTCGACTACAGCGAGCGCTCGACCGGAAGGTTCCGCGAGGCGCTGGCGGCGCGACGCCGGATGACGGGCCACACCGCCGCTCAAACGCACGAGTCGCTCTGGGGATACCTCGCCGCCGGCATCAGCGATGACCACAACGCGTCCACCGTTGATGAGGTGCTCGAGCGCACGCGACTCGGGGCGATGATCACGATCATGGCTTCGTCCCTCGCCGACAACACGCTGCCGCTGTTCGCCGACCTCGAAGCCATCGCACCGGCACTTCGGAGCCTGTGCTTCTGCGCCGACGACAAACACGCGCTCGATCTGTCGGCAGAGGGTCACATCGATCACCACATCCGTCAGGCCATCCGCTTCGGTGTGGATCCGCAGCTGGCCTACCGAATGGCGACGACGCAGCCGGCCCATTACTACCGCCTCGACCAGGTGCTCGGCATCCTCGCCCCCTCGCGCCTGGCCGACGTGCAGATCATCCCGGATCTCGCCGAGGTCCGCCCCTCGCACGTCATCGTCGCCGGCCAACTGCAGGGGCACGACGGCGCCCCGCTGTTCACCAACACCGACGACATTCCGGCGTGGACCCTGGACACGGTGCACCTGCCGGCCGAGCTCCCGGCTGACATCTTCGCGCTGGCTGCTCCCGAGGGCGCGCAGCGGGTGAGCGTGCGGGCGATGGAGATGTACAACGGCTACTTCAAACGGGAGTTCGAAGCGAGCCTCGAGGTCGTCGACGGGCGCGTGGTCTCGGACGCCGAGACCGATGTCTTAAAGATCGCCGTCGTCGACCGTCACCATGGGACTGCCGAGACCGGCATCGGATTCGTGCGCGGCTTCGGCCTGACTCGCGGGGCTGTGGCGATCACCATGAACTGCCCCAACATGAATATCGCGGTGGTTGGCGCAGACGATGCGTCAATGCTCATGGCCGTCGAAGAGCTCGGGCGAATGGGTGGCGGTTTCGTCACTGTCGCTGACGGCGAGGTCGTCGGGCGGGTTCCGCTTCCCGTCGGCGGAATGATGAGCGCCGAGCCCTGGCAGCAGACCGCCGCAGCCCTCGCGGAAGGTCACGCCGCGACGGCGGCGCTGGGATGCCGCATCCCGTCGCCCTACATCATCCTGTCGTTCGTCGGCCTCTACGTCGTGCCCGACCTCGGGCTGACCGAGCGGGGTCTGATCGACGCCGCGACGCAATCGTTTGTCGATGTGCTTCTCCCCGGCCCCGCCGGCGCGTGCGGTCACACGCATCCCCCCCACGATGAGGCGCACACATGAGCGGCAGGGTGCGCGGGTGGATGCTCGCGGGAAGCGTCGTCGTCGCCGTCCTGGTCGTCGCGACAGTGCTCATCCTCCTCGCCGGCGCCGACCCACTAACCGGCCTGCAGGGCCTGATCGCCGGGGTCTCGAGTTCCCCCTATCGCGTCGGTGAGTTGCTCGTCGGGGCGGTGCCGATCGCGATCGTCGCGCTGACGCTCATCCCCGCGCTGCGCGCCGGCGTGTTCTCCGTTGGAGCCGAGGGCCAGGTGATCTTCGGCGCGATCTTCGCAACCGCCGCGACCCTCGGCACAGCCGGCCTGTTCGGCGAGGGGGTTCCCGCCCCGGTGTACTGGGTCATCGGCATGGTCTCGGGCGCCCTCGGCGGTGCCGCGTTCGCGCTGCTGCCGGCGTGGCTCGCCGAGCGCTGGCACGTGAACATCATCTTGTCGACCCTCCTGCTCAACTACATCGCTGCGGGCTTTCTCGGCTGGACGCTTCGCACATGGCTCGCAAGTGATGAGAACACAGCTACCCCGCAGAGCCCCCAGCTGCCCGAGGCATCCGCCCTGCCCGATCTGATTCCCGGCACGCGCGCGCACATCGGCGTGCTGCTGATCATCGTGGTCGCCGTGCTGTTCGAGTGGTGGCGGCGCACCTCGCAGGCAACCCGCATCGGCGTGTTCGCCGAGCGTCCACGCCTGGCCCTCCGGCTGGGAACGACCCGCGCGCGGACTCTCTACGGCACGATGCTCGTCTCCGGCGCCGGAGCTGGCGTGGTGGGGTGGCTGCAGGTTGCCGGCGTGAATGAGCGCCTCTTCAACTCGGTCTCGGGAGGCGTCGGGTTCTCCGGCCTCGCTGTCGCCCTTCTCGGAGCGCTCCTGCCCGGCGGCATCCTGCTCGCTGCTCTCTTCTTCTCGGCGCTGACCGCGGGAGCACTCGGCATCCAATCGGCGACGGGCACCGTGCCCTCCTCGATCGCCGACGTCATCAAGGGGGTCCTGCTGCTCGGGGTCGCCGCGGTCGCCGGTGTCACGGCCCGGTCGGGGGCGGCCAGGCCCGCCGCGGCGCCCCCGTTGACGGATGTCGCATCAGTCGCTCCCGACGGTGAACCCACCCCGACGGCTGCGTCGGTGTCGGCAGGGACGGAGGAGCGATCATGAGCATCGAGCTGTGGGCCTCCATCCTCGCCGGCGCGATCGTGCTCGCGACGCCGCTGGTCATCGCCGGGCTCGGCGAGGGGTTCGTCGAGCGCGCGGGCCGGCTGAACCTCGGCATCGAGGGGATGATGATCCTCGGCGCGTTCGTCGCCGTATTCGTCGCGAGCTTCGCGGGGCTCGTCGCCGGCCTTGTCGCAGCGATGCTCACCGGACTCGTCCTGGCCGCCCTCATGAACCTCGTCGTATACCGACTCGGCGCCAACGAGATCGTCGTGGGGCTTGCGATCACGATGCTCGGCCTCGGGCTGTCCACCTATCTCTATCAACTGTGGGTGCCCGCCGGTCAGACCAACGTCTCAGTACCGACGGCACCCAAGCTCGATCTCGGCATCCTCACCGACATCCCGCTCATCGGGCCTGCCCTGTTCGGGCAGAGTCCCCTCGTCTACGGTGCCCTCGTGCTCGCGATCGCCGCCTGGGCGGTGTTCCGCTTCACGCGCTTCGGCCTGCAGGTGCGCGCCGTCGGCGCCGACCCGACCTCGGCGGCGCTTCGGGGTGTCCGCCCGCGGCAGATCGGAGCCCAGACGCTGCTGATCGGCGGGGCGCTCGCGGGGCTCGCGGGCAGTGTCATCACCCTCGGCTCGATCGGCGCGTTCAGCCCCGACATCACCGCAGGCCGGGGCTACATCGTGCTGGCAATCGTGATCATGGGGAGGATGACTCCCGTCGGCATCGCGATCGGGGCGCTGCTGTTCGGCTTCCTGCAGAGCTTCTCGCTGCTGGCGCAGTCGACCGCGATCCAGCTTCCGAGCGAGCTGTACCAGACCTTCCCCTACGCCATCACACTGATCGTTCTCGTGCTCACCTCTCGCGCAGCGCTCCGACGTCACCTGGGCCGGCACGTGCGCAGCAAGCCGGGCCGTACCCAGAGCCTCACCCCCGCCTGACCTCATTCGACCAAGGGAACACCCATGCTGACCCGACGCTCCCCGTTCGCCGTCCCCGCTGCCGAGCAGATCTGGATCGACACAGTCACGACGCTCGCTCAGGAGTTCGCGGCAACCGTAGCCGACGACGACCGTGACGCCCGGCTGCCGATCGAGCACCTGCGCGCCCTGTCGGCCTCGGGACTGGATGCCGCGTTCCTGCCCGTGGAGCATGGCGGCCAGGGCCTGTCTTATGTGACGCTGGCGCACACGGTCCGGATCCTCGCCGCCCACCATCCCGCCGTCGCCACCGTCTGGCTCATGCACATCGGCGCAGCCCACGCGCTCGTGACGATGTCGAGTCCCGACGAGGCGGCGTTCTTTGCCGCCGAGCTGCGCGCGGGAAAGCGATTCGTCAATGCCCTCTCCGAGCCCGCGGGGGGCAGGTTCTTCCTCGCGCCCCAGCAGAACGCGACCCCCACCGGTGAGAACTGGACACTCACCGGTCGCAAGGTGTTCGTCTCGGGCTCCGAGGCCGCCGACCACATGCTCGTCAACACGAGCATCGACGGGGTACCGGCCTTCTTCGGAGTGACCGTCGACGACAGCATCAGCTTCCCGCCCATCGACGAGACCGTCGGGATGCGCGCCACGCGCAGCCGCACGGTGCTGTTCGAGAACACACCGCTGCTGGCATCCCGCCGGTGCGGTTTCCCCCCTGCCGACTACGCCAACCTCATCACCGTCGGCTTCGGAATGCTCTCGATCGGCATCGCCGAGTCGGCGATGGATGCCTATGCCACCGCCGCCCGCAAGAGCAAGGGCGGCGCGCCCTCCCAGGCCGAGAACCAGTGGGTGCAGATGGAGACCGGCATGCTGTGGACGCAGCTGCAGGCAGCACGCCTGTTCGCCGAGCGCGTCGCCTGGCTTGCCGACGAGCGGTCCGAGGAAGCGATGCCCGCCGCCGCCGAGTCGAAGATGCTCGCCAACGAGGTGGCAAAGCAGGCAGCGGCCGAGGCGCTCCGCGTCGGTGGCGGCGGGAGCTTCCTGCTGAGCTCGCCGATTCAGCGGATCTTCCGTGACGCCCAGGCCGGCGCCCTCATGGCATATTCGGTGCCGCTGACCCAACAGGTCGTCGGCGAGGCAGTCCTCGCGACCGACTGATCCGCGGCATCCGTCGCTGGTGTCCGGGGCCAACTCCTCAAATCTGCGGTGTCCCGGGCCCCCGACGCCGCCCGTCAGTGCGCACAACCACCCGATGTGAGGAGTTAGCCACAGGCGAGGGCGCGCCGGGCGGCGGTGTCGGATGCCGCGGCTAGCCTGATCGCATGGCCAAACGCCCAACGACCGCCGCCCCGTACCGGTGCACCGAGTGCGGATGGACGACGGTCAAATGGGTCGGCCGCTGCGGCGAATGCCAGCAGTGGGGCACGGTGGTCGAGGCAGCCGAACAGACCGGGATCGTGCGAACGCTCGCCCCCACGGCGCCGAGCGCCGATCGCGCTGCGCAACCGATCACGCGGGTCTCGGCATCCGACGCGCCCCGCCGCACGACCGGCATCGGCGAGTTCGACCGCGTGCTCGGCGGTGGGCTTGTCCCCGGCGCCGCGATCCTCCTGTCTGGCGAGCCCGGCGTTGGCAAGTCGACACTGCTGCTGGATGTCGCGGCGCACTCCGCGGCATCCGGTCACCGGGTTCTTTACGCGAGCGCTGAGGAGTCGGTCGCGCAGGTCAGGCTGCGGGCATCGCGCACCGGTGCCCTGCACGACGAGCTCTACCTCGCGAGCGAGACAGACCTCGCGACGATTCTCGGCAACGTCGACGATGTGCAGCCAAGCCTTCTGATCGTCGATTCGGTGCAAACTGTGTCGTCGGCACTGCATGAGGGTGCGGCGGGCCATCCGTCGCAGGTGCGCGAGGTGGCGTCGACCCTCATCCGTGTCGCCAAGGAACGGGGCCTGCCGGTCATCATCGTGGGGCACGTGACCAAGGACGGCTCGATCGCCGGCCCCCGCATCCTCGAGCACCTCGTCGATGTCGTCTGCCACTTCGAGGGCGATCGCCAAAGTTCGCTGCGCTTCGTGCGCGCTCTGAAGAACCGATTCGGCCCGACGGACGAAGTCGGATGCTTCGACATGACCGGCGACGGCATCCAGGAAGTGGCAGACCCGAGCGCGCTGTTCCTCGGCCACGGCGACCCGGTCGCCGGGACGTGCGTCACGATCGCGATGGAGGGGCGCCGCGCGCTGCCGGTCGAGGTGCAGGCACTCACGATCAAGACCTCGGCCCCGAACCCGCGGCGCATCGTCAACGGCGTCGAGGCTTCACGCGTTGCCATGGTGCTCGCCGTGCTCGAACGCCGTGCAGGTGTGATCGTCAGCGACCACGATGTGTACGTGTCAACCGTCGGCGGGGTGCGCCTGGCCGAGCCCGCAGCGGACCTCGCCATTGCGGTCGCGGTTGCCAACGCCGTCAGTGAGACTGCCCTCGCCAGGGGAACAGCAGCCATCGGCGAGCTCAGCCTCGCCGGCGAGATCAGACCTGTGATGCAGGCAGCCCAGCGGCGGGCAGAGGCTGAGCGTCTCGGCTACCGCACAGTCGTGGATGCCGCATCCAAGAATCTGCGCGGCGCCCTCGGGGACCTGAGTCTGCACACGGTGCGGCCGGGCCGGCGACCCGGCTCCGGGCGCTCCGACGATGGACCAGGTTTCTAACTGCCGGCTGGGTCAGTCCTCGAGCCGAACCTCGAGAGCGGCAAGCACGTCGACTGGGCTTGCCTGCATCGGATGGGGCCCCGCCAGGTCGAAGAAGACTGTCGTGATCTCGTCGCGGTGCGCCTGCAAAAAGGTCTTCAGGCTTGCCGGCGGCATCAGCGCGACCGCCGGGGGAAGGGTCGCCGGCTTGTTCGCCGCGTCGCTGAAGAGGAGAAGAGCGACCTGGCCGGTGTTCGGGTCACGAAAGGTCCAAACCTCACCGACGTCGAGCGGATTGTCGCGCTGCCCCGGCTTCATGAGCGGCACCACTGTCGGACCGTGCCGCAGGGCAAAAGCAACGGCTGCGACGTCCTGCGTCTGAAGCGCATCAGCCAATTGCGTGTTGCGGAACTCCAGCGGCTTCGCGCCCTTCTTTCCAGCCATCCTTCCAGGGTAGATGACCCCACCGGCAGGCTCCCGACGTGCGGTCGGCGTCAGTAGAGGAAGAACTGCTTGGTCTGGTCCGAGGCGATGCCGCCGATCTCGACGGCGAGGTGGTACGACGCACCACCAGCGCCTGCCGCTGGCCGCGACTCGGAATCGCAGGTGCTGACGGATGACCGGGTCCGATCCCACATCAGCGGGGTCGAGCTCTCGACGGTCTGACCCGCCTCGAGCGTCACGATCATGTCACTTGGTTCGGTCTGACAGTCTGTCGAACGCCACCACGTGTCGCTCCCACTGGTGATCGTGAACGACTGCGTCGTGGTTCCGACATTGATCGTGCACGAGGCATCCGAGGTGTTCGTGAGCCGGATCGACAGCTGGGGGTTCTGGCCCGAGGCGTACTCGTCCTGGTCGGTGAGTGCCTCAACGATCACGTCTCCGCGCGTGCACGTCGGAGGCGCGGTCTCCAGGGGGCCGGGGTCGGTGGTCGCCGCAGCCTCAGGCGCCGACGAGTCAGTCGGAGCAGGAGTTGTCGCGCTCGGGGTCGGGCTGACGGATGACGTGCGGGTCGGCTTGGGACCGGCATCCGGCTGCGCGGCGCTCGACCACGGTTGAGCGACGAACAACCAGACGATCGCGGCGATGATCGCGATCAGCGCGAGCAGCACGACGAGGCGTCGTCGCCGGTACACGCCCGGGGATGGGCGGCGACGCGGTGGTTGGCTGCTCATGCCTCCAGGGTAGGCGCGGGGCCGCGCGACGCCGGATCGGCGCGCCTCAGTCGAAGGTCTTCAGCATCCGGGTGTTGCCGAGGGTGTTGGGCTTCACGTGGGCGAGGTCCAGGAACTCGGCGACGCCCTCGTCAGGGGAACGGACGAGCTGGGAGTAGACATCCGGGTCGACGACCTGCTCGCCGATCACCTCGAAACCACGGGCCGAGAAGAACTCCACCTCGAAGGTCAGGCAGAACAGGCGTCGCAGCCCGAGCGCACGCGCGTTCTCTTCCAGACGGTCGACGATCGCTCGGCCGACGCCGTGATGCAGCCACTCGTCAGCGACGATGAGAGTGCGGATCTCGCCGAGGTCGTCCCACATGACGTGCAGCGCACCGCAGCCGATGAGGTTGCCGTCGGCATCCTCCGCAACGGTGAACTGCTGCACCGACTCGAACAGCACCACGAGGTCCTTACCCAGGAGCACTCGCCGCTGCACCCAGGGCTCGAGGAGGGCCTGGATGGCTCGAACGTCCGCCGTTCGTGCCGGTCGGACGCTGAATTCGGTCATCCCCCCAGCCTAGAGCGCGAACTCTCCATGGAATCTGCCAGGCGCACCCCCTTCCCTGACTGACCGGCGCGGCGGATGATCGAGGTAGCACCACCGATCGCGCGGTGATGTCAAGCCCCCACCGTTTCGCCCGGTGCGGGTGGACCCTTCAGGAGCAGTTCCCTTCAACGGGAGGAGCCACCATGGTCCCCACGACATCCACCCCCACGCCCGCTGCCCCGCCCCGCGCCACCGCGCCGCCGGTTGAATCGGTCGTTCTCATCGGTCCCACCACGTACGAAGTGCACCGAGCCGATCGGGTCGTGGGTTACATCGACATCGTCGGCGGCGTCTATGTCGCCCTCGCCGGCCCCCGCTACGACCATGCGGTCGAGGTGCGGCAGTCGATCGTCCTCGACACAGCGGTCGCGGCGCTCCTCGCGCCTTCCGCTGCGGCCTGAGCCTAACGACGAAGGGGACGGATGCCGAAGCATCCGTCCCCTCTCAGCCTGTGCCGGGATCAGTCCGAGGTGATCGCCAGGTCAGGCGTGATCGAGATGTCGCCGCCCGAGATCACGCCGACCGCGACCTTCTCACCGCGCGGACCGTGCTCGAACAGGAACTGGCCGTTCTCGGCATCCACCTTCACGTGGTCGCCGGGGTTCAGTTCGCCGTGCAGGATCTTCTCGCTCAGCTGGTCCTCAATCTCGTGCTGCATCGCGCGACGCAGCGGGCGAGCACCGAGGGCCGGGTCGAACCCGACCTCGATGAGGCGATCCTTCGCGGCAAGCGACAGCTCGATCGTCATGTCGCGGTCAAGGAGCCGCTCGCCGAGGCGCTTCGTGAACAGATCCACGATCTGGCGCAGTTCGTCCTTGTCGAGCTGCGGGAACACGATGATGTCGTCGACGCGGTTCAGGAACTCGGGCTTGAAGTGGCGCTTGAGCTCCTCGTTCACCTTGCCCTTCATCCGCTCGTACGACGTCGAGGTGTCACCCTCGACCTGGAACCCGACCGGGCCGCCGGCGATCGCCTGCGAACCGAGGTTCGTGGTCATGATGATGACGGTGTTCTTGAAGTCGACGACGCGACCCTGACCATCGGTCAACCGGCCCTCTTCGAGGATCTGTAGGAGCGAGTTGAAGATGTCGGGGTGGGCCTTCTCGATCTCGTCGAACAGCACGACCGAGAACGGCTTGCGGCGCACCTTCTCGGTGAGCTGGCCGCCCTCTTCGAAGCCGACGAATCCGGGAGGGGCACCGAACAGACGCGAGACGGTGTGCTTCTCGCCGAACTCACTCATGTCGAGCGAGATCAGGGCACCCTCGTCATCGAACAGGAACTCGGCGAGTGCCTTGGCAAGCTCCGTCTTTCCGACACCGGTGGGTCCGGCGAAGATGAACGAACCGCTCGGACGCTTCGGGTCCTTCAGTCCCGCCCGCTGACGACGGATCGTCTTCGACAGGGCCGCGATTGCCTCCTCCTGGCCGATGACGCGCTGGTGCAGCGCCTTCTCCATGAAGACGAGGCGGCTCGACTCCTCCTCGGTGAGCTTGAACACCGGGATGCCGGTGGCCTGTGCGAGCACCTCGGCGATCAGGCCTTCGTCGACGACGGCGGGCGATGAGACCTCGCCCGAACGCCACTGCTTCTCGAGGCGCAGGCGCTCGGCAAGCAGGCTCTTCTCCTCGTCACGCAGGGACGCAGCCTTCTCGAAGTCCTGGTCCTCGGATGCAGCTTCCTTCTGCTCGCGGACCTTCGCGATCTTCTCGTCGAATTCGCGAAGCTCCGGCGGGCTCGACAGGATGCTGAGCCGCAGGCGCGCACCGGCCTCATCGATCAGGTCGATGGCCTTGTCGGGCAGGAACCGGTCGCTGATGTAGCGGTCGGCGAGGTTCGCGGCCGCCACGATCGCGCCATCCGTGATCTGCACCTTGTGGTGCGCCTCGTACCGGTCGCGCAGCCCCTTGAGGATGTTGATCGCGTGGGGCAGGCTCGGCTCGGCGACCTGAATCGGCTGGAAGCGGCGCTCGAGCGCAGCATCCTTCTCGAAGTGCTTGCGGTACTCATCCAGCGTCGTGGCACCGATGGTCTGGAGCTCACCACGCGCGAGGAGCGGCTTCAGAATGGATGCCGCGTCAATCGCGCCCTCTGCGGCACCGGCACCCACGAGGGTGTGGATCTCATCGATGAAGACGATGATGTCGCCGCGCGTGCGGATCTCCTTCGTGACCTTCTTGAGGCGCTCTTCGAAGTCACCGCGGTAGCGGGATCCGGCGATGAGCGAGCCGAGGTCGAGCGAATAGAGCTGCTTGTCCTTCAGCGTCTCGGGGACATCGCCCTTGACGATCGCCTGCGCGAGGCCCTCGACAACGGCGGTCTTGCCGACGCCGGGCTCACCGATCAGCACGGGGTTGTTCTTGGAGCGACGCGACAGGATCTGCATGACCCGCTCGATCTCCTTCTCGCGCCCGATCACGGGGTCGAGCTTGTTGTCGCGTGCTGCCTGCGTGAGGTTGCGACCGAACTGGTCGAGCACCTGCGAGCCGCCCTGCGTGGTTCCCTGGGCCTGCTCGCCGGCGCCGGATGCGACACCTGCGGGCTCCTTGCCCTGGTAACCCGAAAGCAACTGGATGACCTGCTGGCGCACCTTGTTGAGGTCGGCGCCGAGCTTGACGAGCACCTGAGCGGCAACACCTTCGCCCTCGCGGATGAGGCCGAGGAGGATGTGCTCGGTGCCGATGTAGTTGTGGCCGAGCTGCAGCGCTTCGCGCAGCGACAGCTCGAGGACCTTCTTGGCACGCGGCGTGAACGGGATGTGACCCGTCGGCTGCTGCTGGCCCTGGCCGATGATGTCTTGCACCTGCTCGCGCACGGCATCGAGCGAAATCCCGAGCGACTCGAGCGCCTTGGCAGCAACGCCCTCACCCTCGTGGATCAGACCCAGGAGGATGTGCTCGGTGCCGATGTAGTTGTGGTTGAGCATCTTCGCCTCTTCTTGGGCGAGCACAACCACGCGACGGGCACGGTCGGTGAATCTCTCGAACATCCGCTTACTCCTTCGGCCGGTGAGTCGCTGGATGCTGACCCACTGCTGGCGTCGTACATCGAGAGTAACGACGGAGCGGGAACGCTATGCCCGTGTTCGCCAGGGGCATACCGCCTGCGGCCGCCTGCGGCATCCGGCGCGGCTCGCGCTCGCTTGCCGCCCGCGCTCGCTTGCCGCCCG
Organism: Microbacterium schleiferi; assembly: GCF_038150145.1. GTDB lineage: Bacteria > Actinomycetota > Actinomycetes > Actinomycetales > Microbacteriaceae > Microbacterium > Microbacterium schleiferi_B. The sequence continues at coordinate 98,385 of NZ_JBBWSA010000003.1, read as the reverse complement.
CGCTCGCTTGCCGCCCGCTTGCCGCCCGCGCTCGCTTGCCGCCCGCGCTCGCTTGCCGCCCGCGCTCGCTTGCCGCAACACGCCGCGGCTTCAGGCCGCCGAGAACAGATTGGGGCAATCGAATCCCGCACGTGGGCGCCGGAGTCGCAGTTGACGCGTTCCTGTCCTCGTCATATCGTTTATCAATAACAACGTTTATCGATATGCACGGAGATCCGAATGGCATCTACAACCAGCCCCTACCGAGCCCTGTCCCGAGGGGACACCGTCGCAATGTCAGTGTTCTTCGTCGTCGGGGCCATTTTCGTCGTAGGCACCGCGATCAGCGCGGTGTCGAACGTCATCGGGCTCTTCGCCGACTCCACGACACGGGTGTTCGCGGAGTTCGCCGGAACCCCGGCTCAAGCGCCGATCGGACCGGATGGCGCAAGCGTGACAGTCGAGCTCGATTCCGCATTCCTCCTTGCCGACCGGCTCCCGTTCGCGTCCGTGGTGGCGTTGGTCCTGGAACAGGTCGTGGTCGTTGCCGCTGTGGTAACGGTCGTGACGACTCTCCTGCTGGTGATGTGGAGCATCCTGCGCGGCCGGGTCTTCGGCCGCCGCAATACAACTCTCATCGGCACTGCGGCGACGGCCGGGTTTGCAGGAGTTGCGCTCGCCCCGTTCTTCGGCAACATGGGCGCGAACGGCGCGTTCGCCGCAATCTCAGGTGGCGACTTTGACAACGTCATCGTGTCGGCGAATCTCGTGCAGCTCTTCGGCATCGCCTTCCTCGGCGCCCTGGGCACAACGGTATTCGTGGTCGGCGATCGACTCCAGCGCGACACCGAAGGTCTCGTATGAGTCGTGACGCAGCGAACAGCAATAAGGAGCGTGATAAGCATGTCGCAGGATGTCGGGACTAGGCCCGGCCGCGCCGACCGGGGTGCCATCCGAACGATCGCAGTTCTGGCGGCCCTCATGGCGCTCGTTCTGTGTGCCGGCCAGGTCGCGCGGGCGTTCACCGTCCTCTTCTCCCCGGAGGTCACTCTCACCCTCCTCGCCGATACCCCGCTACCCGTTGCGCCGGATGCCGGGGTGACGGCAGCGTCGGTGGAATCGGCATCCGTCACCGCAGACTTCGCACAGTCGGCGCGGCTGCTGTTCGCTGCGGGGAACCTCGCCTTCGCCGTGACGGCGCTCGTCGTCGGCGCGGCGGCGGCGTGGATGCTGTGGGCCATCGCCTCGGGCATGCGCTTCCCGGTCACGCTGTACCGGTTCACGCTTGCGGCCGGATTCGCTCTCGTACTGGGGCCGCTGCTGGGGACCACCGCACAGGGCTTCGGTTCGATGGAGGCTGCCCATACGACCAACGATGCCCTCGGCGGCATCCTGCTGGCCGGATTCGGCGTCGACGGTTGGGGGCTCGCCGTTCCCCTTGTCGGGTTCGCGGTCCTGGCCCTGGGCTACGTCTTCCAGGCGATGCGCAGACTCCAGCGCGACACCGAGGGACTGGTGTGAGCCCCGCCGAGATCGAGGATGACGGCCCCAGCGGCATCCACTGTCGCCTCGACGAGCTGCTCGCCGAACGCGGGATGACCCTCACTCGCCTGTCGGAGATGGTCGGGGTCTCGGTGGTGAACCTCTCGATCCTCAAGAACGATCGTGCCCGCGCCATCCGGTACTCCACCCTCTCGGCGATCTGCCGGGCGCTGGATTGCGAAGTCGGCGACGTCCTCGTTCGCGCCGACGGATCGGCTGACTGAGCCCCTCAACTCCGCACTCCGCCCCAGCAGCCGTTCGTTTGCCGCAAACTGCGCCCGCGCCCGGCATGCCACGGCGTGTTGCGGCAACTGAACAGGGCGCGTGAACACCGTTGGCGGCGGGCCAACCCCGTCAGCAGCGGGCAGCGACGGCGAGACGGATGCGGGTGAACAGCTCCTCGCGGTGGCGATAGAGATCGTCCTTCGTGACCCTCACGATCCGCCAGCCACGCTCGACGAGCATCTCGTGGCGCCGAATGTCCCGCGCCCACTGCTCCGGGTCGCGGAGGTGATGCTCTCCCTCGTACTCGAAGCACGCACCTGCGCCGGGGTAAGCGAGGTCGAGCAGAGCGAGTAGTCGATCCCCCTCCGCGACGGGCCAGTTGCACTCAGGCTCCGGCAACCCCGCCTCAACAAACGCGAGCCTGAGGTGTGTCTCGGGCCGAGATCTCGAGCGCGTACGAACCAGCGGGCGCGCTGCTCGCAACCGGTCCACCCCGAGCCGGCGGCCCGCCCCCAGAGCGCGGTCCAGATCCGCAACGGATGCCAGAGCTGCGGCATCCGTCTCCCACATGGGCTCGCGCACCGTCGCGTCGCCAACAGCAATGAGGTCCTCCAGCGCGAGTTCAGTGGCGAGTTCTGCCCATACCGCGGCGGGCGTCGATACCCGCAGGCCGGTTGCGGGGTGGGTGCACACCTCCGCGAGGTGCGGTGAGATCGACCGGCCCCGGATGCCGCGAGCCCGCCCCGCCCGTGCCGGGAGCCTGACCGCGACGTCCAGCGGACGCGGCATTGTCGCATCGCCACGGCTTCGCGTGAGCATCCTCTGTGGCGGCAGTGGCAGCCCCCACAGGATGGCGGCGGTCACGTGGCTGAAGAACTCCTCCTCCCGCATCCGCCGTGAGTACTCGATGGCCCGTCGCACAATTGACTCTTCGCCGTTATCCGGCGCGTCCAGGTCGATTGAGCGCACGCCGTGGAACGGGCGGGCGAGGTCCTTTCGCCGCAAGCGCGCCTCCGGCACACCGAGACGGCGAGCGGTCGCCACGGCAAACGGCGGCGCGAGTCCAGGGGGAAGCGGCGTCGGCTGCGGCATCCGTTCAGGATCACCCGCGTCTTTCATGGGACGGTGCGCCAGGAGCGGGTCCGGGGATAACTCGCGCCGAACCGCCGTGCGGGGAGGAAGGGATCGACGACGCGTCAGGCCTGGCATGCCCCAAACCGCATGCTGAAGCATCGCGACGCGGCGTGTTGCGGCAAACGAAGAGGGACTGACGAGCGACGAGGAGCCCCCGGCGGCGAGGTCGGCCGGATGCTGTAGGCGTCAACGTCCGTTCGGTTGCCCCAAACCGTATCGTGACGCACCTTTGCACGGCGTGTTGCGGCAAACGAACGGGGCAGCAAGCCGCGAAACCGGATTCAGTTGCCGTATACGGCGGTGGCGGTCAGCCGTACGCGGCGTGTTGCGGCAAACGAACGGACGCCGCCACCGCCGCCACCCCCGGGCTCGCGGCCGGATGCGTCAGTCGCTGGTGCCGTAGATCGGGATCGTGCTGTCGAGGGAGTCGCCGCTCAACACGAGCTGAACGTCCGAAACGCCCGACAGACCGTCGGCAAAACCGAAGTTCGTGCGCGGTGCCATGTCCATCGTGCACGCCTGGTTTGCCGGCGGCTCTTGGAACGTGACCGTCACCTCGGCTTCCGCGGTGACCTCGCTCGTCTCAACCACCGGCACACAGCTCGACGATCCCCAGGTGAGGATGACGAACTGGCCCTGCTCCTGAGTCCATCCCGCTGTCGGCTCGTAGTCCGTCGAACCACCCGGGCCGGCGAGGCCTGAGACTCCAGGAAGTGTCACATCGCCGTAGTAGCCCTCGCCGGTAGCCCAGATCACGAGGTCCTGGGACGGGTCGACGCCCTCGGGCACCTGCACGAGCGTCGCGCGCGGTGCGAGGTCCGCGGTGCAGGGCTGGTCGGCATCGGGCAGAGAGAGTTCGACAGCGAGCGCGCCGTCCTGATTGATCTCGGCGCTCTCGGCAACGGGCACGCAGCTGCTGGATCCGGTGGTCACGAGCGCGATGATTCGACCGTCGTCAAGCCAGGCGGCGTTCACGTCGGTCTCCTGGCCGGCGGGGGCGTCGGAACTGCTGAGGCAGCCGGTGAGGCTGAGCGCGGCTACCGCGCCGAGGACGAGGGATGCAAGGACACGGCGTTTCATGAGGCTCCTTGATGCGGCGCTGCTACTGGAGCGCAGAGGTGAGTCGGGCGAGATTATCCAACACCGTGGACCTGAGTGGTTGCTTCATCCACTCCTCGAGCGTGAGCTCGCGGCTGAGCGACCGGTACTCGGCCTCAACGCGACGCATGTCGGCGACGAACTCCTCGCCGCGCACCATCATCGAGATCTCCATGTTGAGGCCGAAGGAACGCATGTCCATGTTGCTCGAGCCGATGACGGCAACATCGTCGTCGATCGTGAGGCTCTTCGAATGCAGGATGAAGGGCTTCTTGTACATCCAGATCTTGACGCCGGCACGAAGGAGGGCCTCGTAGTAGCTGCGCTGGGCGTGGTAGACCATCGCCTGATCGCCCTCTTCAGAGACAAAAAGCTCGACGTGGATGCCGCGCTGGCAGGCGGTGACGAGCGAGAGCAGCAGCGACTCTTCGGGCACGAAGTAGGGGCTGACGACGATGATCTTCTCGCGCGCCGCGAACAGGAGTCCCATGAACAGCTTGAGGTTGTTCTGGTATTCGAACCCGGGACCGGAGGGCACGATCTGGCAGTCGAGATTGCCACCCGAGTCTGAGGCGGATGACAGGTTGACCTGGTCGGTGAGGATTTCGCCGGTCTCGCTGTACCAGTCGGAGAGGAACACGACGTCGATCGACGAGACCACCGGCCCTTCGACGCGGGCCATGAGGTCGACCCAGTGCAGGCCTCGCTTGATGTTCTTCTTCAGGTTGTAGGTCGAGTCAGTAACGTTCTGCGAACCGACGAAGGCTACCTCGCCGTCGACGACCAGCAGCTTACGGTGGTTGCGCAGATCGGGTCGCTGCCACTTACCCTTCAGCGGCTGCACGGGCAGCATCAGGTGCCAGGCCGCACCCATGCGATCGAGCCGTTGCAGCGTCTTCTTGTAGAACGGCTTGCCGCGGTTGGCCCAGTGGTCCAGCAACACACGGACGGTGACGCCGCGCGCAGCGACCTCCTCGAGGGCTGCGAAAAAGTTGTCGGTCGATGCGTCGGTTTGCAGGATGTAGAACTCGACGTGCACGTAGCTCCGGGCGCCGCGAATGGCATCGGCCATAGCATCCAGGCTCGCCTGATACTCCGAGATAAGGGTGGCTTGGTTGTCACCGGTGAGCGGCATCGCTCCGAGGTTCGTGTTCAGATCGACAAGCCCCGTGAACCAGGCCGGCGCACCGGGTCGGAGCGTTCCGACCGCGATGCTCTCACCGTTCTCCCGCAATGCGGTATTGATCTGCTCCTGCTGCTGGCGCTTCTTTCGAGGCAGTCGCGGGTTCCCGATGAGCAGGAACAGCAACACACCGACGATCGGGATGAAGTAGATGGCAAGCAACCACGCCATCGCCGAGGTGGGGCGGCGATTGCGCGGGATCACGATGATCGCCGCGATACGGATGCTGAGGTCGAACAGGAAGAGCGCGAGGAGCCACCAGAACGCGATGTCGGGGAGGTCGACTGTCACATCGACATCTCCGCCGGACGTCAACGGCACAAGTCCTGCAAGCACCATGCGTCAGCTCCCTCCGCTGTGACGGTCTGACGGTCTGACGCCAGCGTAGTGGGAACTCGGGCTATTGCTCGGTTGCAGCGGGCGCCGGCGGAAGCCCCCGCGCCGCGCGTTCCTCGGCTTCGATGCGCGCATACTCGCGGCGCTCGTTGCGATCGGCACGGATGATGCTGCGCAGGACCCAGAAGAAGAGCGTCACTACAACGATGGTCGGCAGGATCGCCCACAGCGCTGCCACCCAGAAGTTGTCCACGCCTCCAGGATACGCGGCCCCCTCTCCCCAGGTCGCCCCGAGCCTCACCTATCCCCGGCATGCCGGTGATCCTGCCGTCCATCTGAGCGCCGCTCGCATGCTCAATCCCATGACTCCGATCATCCATGCGACCTCACCCGCCGAGTTCCTGACCGTCGTTCCTCGCCTCCTCGGGTTCGTTCCGCAGCGCAGCGTCGTTCTGGTGCCGTTCCGCCGCGGACGCAGTCGTGGGGCCCTACGCCTGGACCTCCCACCCGACGACGACCGCGCCGATGAGATCGCCGCGACCATGATGGGGCTCGTGTGCCGGGTGCCCGAGGCCGACGGCTGCGCGATCGTCGTCTACAGCGAGACGGATGCCCCGGCTCGCGCCCTTGTCGAGGGGATCGAGCGTCGAGCCGAGGCGTGCGGAGTGGTGATCGTCGAGGCGCTGTGGGTGGCCGGCCGACGGTGGGGTTCGTATGCGGGGTCGGACGCGGGCTCGGTTCCGTCAGCGGATGATCTGCCCCCGGGGCTCGGCGATGTCGCGACGCCCGAAGCGAACCAGTTCGCCGGCGCCGATCTGCTCCCCCTCGATGCCGCCCGATCGGACGCAGTCGAGAATGCGTGCACGGCGCTCGATGCGGCGATTCGTGCATTGGTGCTCACCGACGCGGAACATCCACCGGCCGATGCCGCGCGGATCGACCCCCGAGCGTTCGCGGCGGCATGCCTTCTCGATGACCTTCCGGCGTTCGTTGAGCGGCTGTTGAGCGAGGATGCTGCGACCCTCGACCCGTTTGAGATCGCCGCCGCCGCGTGGGCGCTCGGAAGGCCGTCGTTGCGCGACATCGCCCTCATCTGCTGGATCGACGGGATCGATGCCGGTGATGAGGCGGCCCACGCGCAGGCGCGCTGGGAAGACGGGGACGAGTACCCGAGCGAGATCGCGATGCGACTGTGGGGTGAGGGCGCGAGACCCTCGCCCGAGCGGCTGGGCCGCGCCCTGCTGCTCGCACGCCAGGTCGCCAGCGCCGTTCCTGCATCCCGACGCCCAGGGCCGCTCGCGGCGGCGGCATGGTTCTCGTGGGCCCTGGGCAGGTCGACGCACGCCGACCTCTTCGCCCAGCAGGCGACGGCGATCGAGCCGGAGCATGGCCTCGCCGAGATCGTGCGCTCGTTCGTGGGCGCCGGCCACCTGCCCGACTGGGCGTTCCGGCTGGATGAACCGGGGCGGTGACCGCGCGCCCGCCTATTTCACAAGGGGGAAGAGGATGGTTTCACGGATGCCGAGACCCGTGATCGCCATGAGCAGCCGATCGATCCCCATCCCCATGCCACCGGTAGGCGGCATCCCGTGCTCGAGGGCACGCAGGAACTCCTCGTCGATCCGCATCGCCTCGTCGTCCCCGCGCGCGGCAAGCTTGGCCTGCGCTTCGAAGCGCTGACGCTGGATGACGGGATCGACCAGCTCGGAGTATCCGGTCGCCAACTCGAAGCCGCGCACGTAGAGGTCCCACTTCTCGACGACGCCGGGGATTGATCGGTGTTCGCGCACGAGCGGGCTCGTGTCGAGGGGAAAGTCCATGACGAACGTCGGGCGCACGAGCGTCGGCTTGACGAAGTGCTCCCAGAGCTCCTCGACGAGCTTGCCGGGAATCGGGTGCGCGGGAACGTCGACGCCGAAGCGCTCGGCGATGGCTGTCAGGTCGGCGAGCGGTGTTGCGGCGTCGACGCGGGGGGCGGCATCCGTGCCCTGCCAGGCAGCAGCCAGCGCCTCGTTGAGGGAGTCATACATCGACATCCGCTCCCACTCCCCGCCGAGGTCATAGACCGTGCCGTCGGCCCAGGTCACCTCGGTCGAGCCGGTCACGGCGATCGCGGCGTTCTGGATGAGCTCCTGCGTGAGGTCGGCGATGCCGTTGTAGTCGCTGTAGGCCTGGTAAGCCTCGAGCATCGCGAACTCGGGGCTATGGGTCGAGTCCGCTCCCTCGTTGCGGAAGTTGCGGTTGATCTCGAAGACGCGGTCGATGCCGCCGACCACGGCGCGCTTGAGGAACAACTCAGGAGCGATCCGCAGGTACAGCTCGGTGTCGAACGCGTTCGAGTGGGTGATGAAGGGCCGAGCTGACGCCCCACCGTGCTGCACCTGCAGCATCGGGGTCTCGACTTCGACGAATCCGTGAGCGGCGAACGTGTCGCGCAGGCTCCGGTTGACGCCCGCGCGGGCAAGCACAGTCTGGCGCGCCTGATCGCGCGCGATGAGGTCGAGGTAGCGGCTGCGGACGCGGCTCTCTTCGCTCAGTTCTGCGTAGAGGTTCGGAAGAGGGAGTAGGGCCTTCGCGGCGATCGCCCACTCGGCCACCATGATCGAGAGCTCGCCGCGGCGGCTCGAGATCACCTCGCCGGTGACGGCGACGTGGTCGCCGAGGTCGACGAGTTCCTTCCATCGCTGCAGCGATTCCTCGCCCACGGCGGCAAGCGAGACCATCGCCTGGATGCGGCTGCCATCGCCTGCCTGCAGCGCGGCGAAGCACAGCTTCCCGGTGTTGCGGCTGAAGACGACCCGACCCGCGACAGACACGGCCTCGCCCGTCTCGTCTCCTGCCTCGAGATGGGCGAAACGTTCGCGGACTTCCGCGATCGAGGCGGTCACGGGCACACTCACCGGATAGGCGCCGCCCGCGGCGTCCGTGCGCTCTGCCAGCAGCCGCTCGCGCTTGGCCAGCCGCACCGCCTTTTGCTCGAAGACGTCCTCGTCGGATGCTTCGGGGGCGGCGTCCGCGGGCACGGCGGCAGGCGTGTCGGTCATGAGGGGGGCTCCTTGAAAATCGTCGCCCAGTCTATCGGCGGGCCGTCGGGACTCCGTTGGCGGTCACTCCGGCTCAATCCACGGGCGGGCGTATGTCGTCGGTTCCCGCCTCGACGAGCGCGTGGTCGACCGTCGTATGCATGAGCGCCGCGAGATAGCGCCCCGGCTCGGCAACGCCGGCCGAACGCAGCAGGTCGGTGGCCTGACGGATGATGGAGCGCGAGAAGTCGGTGGCGGTCGTCACTCCCTCGGCGTAGGCGGCTCGGTCGCTCTCGGCGATGATCACAGGCTCGCACCCCAGTTCGACCGCGAGCGCCTGCGCGATCGGCAGGACGGGCGCCGGCGCAGTGACAGCCGCGTACGCACCGACAAGGGTGCGCAGGTCGATGGAGGTGCCGGTGAACGCGATCGCCGGATGAATCGCCAGCGGAATCACGCCGCGCGCCAGCGCCGGAGCGAGGACGCCGGTCCCGAACGCCGGATCGGTGTGCACGACGAGTTGACCCGGCTGCCAGGCGTCGAGTTCGGCGAGGCCGGTGACGAGTCCCTCGAGCTGATCGTGCGGAACGGCGATCACGACGAGCTGGCTCTCCCGCACGACATCCTGCGGGTCCCGGATGGGGACGCCCGGAAGGATCGCGGCGACGCGGTCGTCGTCGGATCCGCTCGTGATCGAGACGATGGCGTGCCCCGCTCCCGCCAGTGCCGCACCGATGACAGGACCGACCTTTCCTGCGCCGACGATCCCGACGCGCAGCCTGTCGCTCACTCCGCCCCCGCCCAGCGGTGCGAGCGGTCGGACGCAACAGCGCCGATAGCAGCACGCTCACCCTCATCGAACAGGCGCAGCGCGTCGTCACGATCGAGGATGCCGAGGCTGCCCGACACGCGACCGATGACCGTGTGCGCGCGGATGTTCGCAACGCGAAGCGCGCGATCCACAGGACCCTGGCTCACCTCGAGGCTCTGCATCCGTGCCAGCGGTACGACGGCGAGAGTGCGCCAGATCCGGCCCCGACGCAGGAACAACGCGTCAGTTCCGAGCCAGTATCCGTTGCGGCGCCAGGAGAGCGGTCGAAGCAGCCGGGCCCGTCTCGGCGTGGTTGTGTATGGGTCGTCGGCGACGGGACCGAGGGCGCCGTTGTCGACGATCATGGGCCAGTCATCCTGGTCGATCGTCGGCAGGATGAGCCGCAGCACCCGCTCGACATCGGCGCGGTTGCCCACCGGCAGGACGGTGCCGAACTGGTCGTTGGCGCCGTCGCTCAAGCTGCGACCCGAGAGCCGGTTGATACGAATCGCCCACCAACCGAACGGGCGCCACATCAGCGGCTGGGTCACCTCGACGGCGTGGATGCGACCCGGCGGGATGATCTCGGTGATCGTCGTGAGGAGGCCATACGTGATTCGCACACCGCTCGGGGTAGGGGCTATCGAGTAGCGCAGCGACCGGGTGATCGAGCGGATCCAGTAGGCACCGAAACCGAGCACCGCCGGAACGACGGCGAACAGCACCCACCCGGTCGTCGTGACCGCCCCGGTCACGATCGCAGCGATCGCCGCGACCAGAAAGATCGTGGTGCCCGACAGGGTTTGGGAAGCGACCAGCCGGCCGACCGGAATCGACACAACCGACTCGGGCTCAGCAACGGGCGCCTCTGCCCCCGCGATCAGGCCGGTGATCCCAGCAGAAACGGTCTCGGATGCCTTGGCACGCCGCTGCGCCTGGCCCCGCTCGCCGAGCTGACGGCCCGATGCGAGCCGCAGGATGTCGCCGCGAATCGCCTCCGCGTTCGCCGTCGACAGGTATTCGAGCTTGACGTTCGCGTCCAGGCCCGCGCCCACGACCTCGAGCTTGGCCAGGCCGAACAGGCGCGCAACGGTGGGGCGTGTCAGGTTCACTCCCTGCACCCGGTCAAGCGGCGCGCGGCGATGCGACCGGAAGACGACGCCCGAGCGCACCTCGACATCGTCATCCGTGATGCGGAAACTGTGGAAGCGCCAGGCGAGATAGAAGAGGCCGATCAGCACGATCACGACGGCAAGCACGACGAGCGTCGCGACCAGGATCAGGTTGTGCGAGACGACGTAGTCGACGGGGTCGCCGGGGATCGACTCTCCCTCGAAACCGGGAGCCAGCCAGGGCAGGAAGATCGCGATGAGCCGGTCACGCAGGTTCGCGATGATGACGCCGGCGACGATCACCAGCACCAGCCCACCGCGAAACAGTGGCGTCAGGGGATGCATCCGATGCCATTCGCCGTCACTGAGCGGCGAGCGCACCTCCGCGGCGGGCGGCGGGGTGGGAGGCGGGGCGGGGGTGGCGTCGGTCACAGGCCGGTCCGGCGGGTCTCGGCTACCGCGATGAGCGTGTCACGCAGCTGCTCGGCGGCGTCCTGCCGGATGCCGGGAATCGCGACCCCGGTCGTGGCTGCCGCGGTCACGAGCTTGAGCTGCGCGATTCCGAACCCGCGATCCAGCGGACCGTGCGTGATGTCGACGAGCTGCATGCGCCCGTAGGGCACAGCGACGACTCGTTGCCAGAGGATCCCCTTACGAAAGACCAAGTCGTCCTCGCGCAGCTGATAGCCGTAGGCACGGGCCTGGCGCGGCGTGACAGCAAGCGTGATCGCGAGGATCACCAGCACGATCCCCGCGGGGATCCAGACCCACCCCACCCCCACGATCAACCAGATCGCGAGTGCGGCCGCGAGCACGAGAAGGAAAAGGATGCCCGACGAGATGAGTTGCACCCAGACGTACTGCCGGGCGAGCTGATGCCAGGTGCCGTCGCCGATCGGAAGCCGGTTGGCAGATCGCGGCTCGAGGATCCGTGAGAACGTGCCCTCGTCGAGCGCGGAAGTCTCGGCGCCCTCCGCCGCTTGCGGCTCAGTGGCTGGGGGCTCAGCGGTTGGGGGCTCAGTGGCTGTGGGCTCCGAAGCCGGGGTCGACGCCTCCGGGCTGTTCGTCATCGTCATCCTTCCGGATCGTGCACAGATACTCGGCCACGAGCCCCGCCGCGACCAGCAGAAGCCCGGCGACGAGCGTTGCCAACTGGGTCGCCATCGAGCCTAACGGCGGGACCACGGGTCGGGTCAGGAGGAAAACCACCAATCCTCCCGAGAAGCCGACGGATGCTGCGCCGAGCAGGCTCGACGCCTTCGCGAGCATGGCGATGCGCAGGGCCCGGAACGGGTTGATCGGCGCGCGGGTGTGCCCCCGGGATGCTCGCCACACCGGGATCGCGAGCGCGACAACGATGGCCCCCAACGCAATGAGCAGAACCGGAAGCGTGATCAGCGGCGTGAAGGTTGCGCGTCCTGTCGCGGTGAGCAGCTGGTTCACGAGGAAGCCGCCTGCCAGCGCAATAGCGGCGGTCGCGATCAGGATGCCGGCGCCGGTGCGTTTCACGAGGCATCCCCGAGGCGCTCGAGGAGGTCGGCTACCCGCCCGGCGCCGACGAGGGATGCATCAGGGTCGAGGCTCAGCCACGGCGCGAGCACGAAATCGCGCTCGGCTGCGCGCGGGTGGGGAAGCGTCAGCGTCGGGGTGTCGCAGACGAGGTCGCCGTAGGCGATGAGATCCAGATCCAGGGTGCGATCGCCCCACCGTTCGCGCCGCACGCGTCCGTGCTGGTCCTCAATGGCGTGCAGGTAGCTCAGCAGCACGGTAGGCGCGAGGCGCGTCGTGACGACGGCCACGGCGTTCAGGTAGCCGGGTACGTCCGGATCGGGGCCGTCGAGGGTGACCGCGACCGACTCCATGGGTTCAGACATCCTCACCGCCGACACCAACGGAAGCCGCTCGATCGCGGTGGCAGCGGCAGCCAGCGTCTCGCGCCGATTGCCGAGGTTCGCCCCGAGCGCGATGACCGCGTCTACGGCGGGAGCGGCATCCGGGTGGGCGGCCCCGTCGAAGCCTTCGGCCAGGCGGCGGCTCACGCTCCGCCCTCCGCACGGTTGCGCGTGATCGTCACCGAGACATCCGTGAACTGCTGCTGGATGGGAGCCTGCGGCTTGTGCACCGTGACCCGCACCGCGAGAACACCGGGGAACGCGAGCACACGAGCGGCGATCCGCTCAGCGAGCGTCTCGATGAGGTTGACCGGGTCACCGGCGACGATGTCCGCGACAGCGTCGGCGACCTCGCCGTAGTGGACGGTGTCGGCAACGTCATCTGTCTGGGCGGCGCGCTCGGCGCGCACGGTCAGGGCGAGGTCGATGACGAAGTCCTGACCGTTCTCGCGCTCATGATCGAAGACGCCGTGGTGGCCGAAGACGCGAAGCCCCTCGAGCCGGATCTCATCGAGCTGTGGCATCCGAACCTCCCCACAGCTCCGCGATCCGCAGGGCGTCGCGCGTACCGGCGACGTCGTGGACCCGCACACCCCACACCCCGGCGCGCGCGGCAAGAGCGCTCGTGATGGCCGTCGCGCCATCGCGCCGAGCTTCGGTGACCGTGCCGATCGTGTCGCCTGACGAGTCTTCGCCGCCAGCGCGGGTAGCCGCGGCTCCCGTGTGCTCGGTGAACCGGCGCTCGGCGTCAACGGATGCCGCGGCCAGCGCCTCGGCGAGGAACCGCTTGCGACTCGTGCCCAGCAGCACACGCTGCCCCGCCGCGACGAGCTCTGGCAGGGCGCGCAGCACCTCCCAGTTCTGCTCGGGACGCTTGCCGAAGCCGATGCCGGGGTCGACGATGATCCGGTCGGGAGCGATGCCCGCCGCGCGGGCAGCCGCAACCCGCTCGGCGAGCTCAGCTGCGACCTCGGCGGCGACGTGTGCGTACTGCGCCGGTGCGTACATCTCCCGCGAGTGCCCACGCCAATGCCCGAGGATGATCTCGGCGTCAGTCTCAGCGACGGCGGGCAGCATCGCGGCATCCGCGAGTCCCCCCGAGACGTCGTTGACGATCCTCGCGCCCGATTCGACAGCAGCGACGGCGGTCGACGCGTTCATCGTGTCGATGCTGATCCAGGCGCCGCGCTGGGCGAGGGCACGGATGACGGGCACCACCCTGTCGCGTTCGACCGAGGGGTCGACACGCTCGGCACCGGGGCGGGTCGACTCACCGCCGACATCGAGAATGTCGGCCCCGGCAGCCCACAATGCCAGACCGTGCGAGATCGCCGCTCCCGTGTCGAGATAGCGGCCGCCGTCGCTGAACGAATCGGTCGTGACGTTGACGACCCCCATGACGAGCGTGGACATGTCAGCTCGCCCCGATGAGCGCGATCAGCTCGGCGCGCGCGACTGGCTCTTCGTAGGCTCCGCGAGCGGCAATCGTGACGGTGGATGCGTCGGTCTGGCGGCCTCCGCGCATCGTGACGCACTCGTGGGTGGCATCCAGCACGACGAGCACCCCGCGAGCATCGAGTGCTTCCGAGATGGTGTCGGCGATCTGTTCGGCAAGGCGCTCCTGCACCTGCGGCCGCGCGGCGAGCACGTCAACGACCTTCGGCAGTGCGCCAAGACCCACCACCTTTTCGCCCGGCAGGTACGCGATGTGGGCGTGGCCGCGGAACGGCAGCAGGTGGTGTTCGCACACGGAGCGGAACAGGATGTCGCGCAGCATCACCGCCCCCGAGGGCAGCGTCTCGGGGGCCGGTCCCCGCGAGATCGAAATCGTGTGGGCAAGCGGGGCAGCCGGATCTTCGCCGATGCCTCCGAAGAACTCGGAGTAGGCATCCGCGACCCGCTCAGGGGTCAGCTTCAAACCGGGGCGATCAGGGTCTTCCCCGATCGCCTCGAGCAGTTCGCGCACCAGTGCGGCGACGCGTTCACGATCAACGGCCACCAGGCGAGCCTACGCGGTTGCGGGACGCGCCTGCCCGGTCGGCCGGCGACGCGGCGCCTTCTCGGCAGAGCCCGTGTCGGCCTCGGTCGAGGCGGCGACACCTGCCGGCGCGGGGCGACGCGGAACCTCGACCGGAGGCAACACCGACACCGGACGCTGCTCGCTCGAGAGCCACTGCGGGCGCTCGGGCAGCTTCTTGACATCCTTGAAGATCTCTTCGATCTCGAGGTGGTCGAGCGTCTCCTTCTCGAGGAGTTCGAGAGCGAGCTTGTCGAGGATGTCGCGGTTGTCGTTGATGACTTGGTAGGCCTCGTTGTGGGCTTGCTCGATGAGGGCCCGCACCTCGGCGTCCACTCGCTCGGCGATGCGCTCGCTGTAGTCACGACCGTGACCCATGTCGCGACCCATGAACACCTCACCCGAGCCTTGCCCGAGCTTGACCGGCCCGACATCGGTGGTCATGCCGTACTCGGTGACCATCTTGCGGGCGATGCCTGTCGCCTTCTCGATGTCGTTGGAGGCACCCGTGGTGGGGTCGTGGAACACGATCTCTTCGGCCACGCGGCCGCCCATCGAGTACGCAAGCTGATCCTGCAGCTCGTTGCGGGTCACCGAGTACTTGTCATCCAGCGGCATGACCATCGTGTAGCCGAGAGCGCGGCCGCGCGGCAGGATCGTGATCTTGGTGACCGGGTCGGTGTAGTTCATCGCTGCCGCAGCAAGGGCGTGCCCACCCTCGTGGTAAGCCGTGATGAGCTTCTCTTTGTCCTTCATGATGCGCGTGCGGCGCTGGGGACCCGCGAGCACACGGTCGATCGCCTCATCGAGGGCGCGGTTGTCGATCAGCTGCGCGTTCGAGCGTGCCGTCAGCAGGGCTGCCTCGTTGAGGACGTTCGCGAGGTCGGCACCCGTGAAGCCGGGGGTCTTGCGAGCGACGACCTCGAGGTCGACACCGTCGGCGAGCGGCTTGCCACGCCCGTGCACCTCGAGGATGCGCTTGCGTCCCTGCAGGTCGGGGGCGTCCACACCGATCTGGCGGTCGAAACGGCCGGGGCGCAGCAGCGCCGGGTCGAGGATGTCGGGACGGTTCGTGGCCGCGATGACGATGACGTTGGCCTTGGGGTCGAACCCGTCCATCTCGACGAGCATCTGGTTCAGCGTCTGCTCGCGCTCGTCGTGGCCACCGCCCATACCGGCGCCGCGGTGACGACCGACGGCGTCGATCTCGTCGATGAAGATGATCGCTGGCGCGCTCTCCTTGGCCTGGTTGAACAGGTCGCGGACGCGGCTCGCGCCGACGCCGACGAACATCTCGACGAAGTCCGAACCCGAGATCGAGTAGAACGGCACTCCCGCCTCGCCAGCGACAGCGCGCGCAAGCAGAGTCTTACCGGTTCCGGGAGGACCGTAGAGCAGGACGCCCTTGGGAATGCGCGCGCCGACGGCCTGGAACTTCGCCGGCTCCTTCAGGAAGTCCTTGATCTCCTGCAGTTCTTCGATCGCCTCATCCGACCCGGCGACATCGTCGAAGGTGACGGTCGGGCTCTCTTTCGTGACGAGCTTTGCGCGGGAGCGACCGAACTGCATGACCTTGCTGCCGCCGCCCTGGGCAGAGGAGAGCAGGAACCAGAAGAGCACACCCAGCAGCAGGATCGGGAGGAAGAGCGAGAGGAAGCCGTCGAACCAGGTAGCCCGGGGCACGACGTCGTTGTATCCGTCGGCGGGGTTTGCCGCATCGATCGCGTTCACGACCTCTTCGGCGCGCGCGGTCACGTAATAGAACTGGACGTCGGTGGCGCCCTCAAACGGCGTCGACAGCGTCATGTCGACCCGCTGATCGCCGTCGGTGTTCACAACCTCGGTGACCGTGTTGCCTGCGAGCAGGTCAAGACCCTGCTGGGTGGTGATCTGCTTGGCACCGCCCAGGCTCGACATCAGCGTGAATCCGATGATGAGGAACACCGCGATGAGCGCGACATACAGCAGCGGGTTGCGTGTGAGCTTCTTGAAATCCATGGTTCGGGGCGAACCCGGTCCCTCCGTCGATCAGGCGCCGATCCGCGCGGGAACGCGGAAACGGTGCAGACAGGCTATCGCGGGCTTGCTATGCCACGTCTGAGCATTCGCCCACGGCGTACCCCGAATGCCGTGCGTATCGGCACTGTGACCCTCGTTCGGTCGCGCCTTCCTGCGGCCTCCGGGAGCGCGCACCCGCAGCATGACGCGACCGAATCAGTGTGCCCGCTGGACGACATCACTCAGTCGCGCCGAGACGTCACCCGCTGAAGCGCACACCCGCAAGACGGCGCGACCGACCGCCTGGCACGCCGGAGCGGGCGCGATCGCAGGTGTCTCAGCTGTAGACGTGGGGAGCAAGCACGGCGACGTCGCGCAGGTTCCGATACTTCTCGGCGTAGTCGAGTCCGTAGCCGACGACGAACTCGTTCGGGATGTCGAAGCCGATGTACCGGCAATCCACCTCGACCTTGGCGGCATCCGGCTTGCGGAACAGGGCGAAGACCTCGACGGATGCCGCGCCCCGCGAGGCGAAGTTGGTCAGAAGCCAGCTGAGGGTGAGGCCCGAGTCGATGATGTCTTCGACGATCAGCACGTGCTTGCCGTGGAGGTCGGTGTCGAGGTCTTTGCGGATCTGGACCACGCCGCTCGAGCGCGTACCGGTGCCGTAGGAGGAAACTGCCATCCAGTCCATCGTCACGTGCGTCGGCAGCGCGCGAGCGAAGTCGGCCATGACCATGACCGCGCCCTTGAGTACCCCCACGAGCAGGAGTTCTTTGCCCTCGTAATCAGCTGTCACCTGCGCCGCGACCTCGTCGAGCTTCGCGCGGATCTGCTCCTCCGTCACGAGCACTCGGGTGATGTCGGACTGGACCTCCTCGGCACGCATGCCTCCGAGCATAGGCGGACCGCTAACGCGCCGTGAACTCGATTCGACCATTGATCCGGGCGGCACGGCATCCGGGCAGATCGATCGGCCCCTGCCCGCGCCAGTCGGTCACGAGTCGCGCCACGTCGAGGGTCTGCGAGCGCGTGAGGCTCTGCCCGAACTCGGCGGCGACGACGTGGCGGATGAGCCGGTGCCGCAGCGCCGCCGGGTTGGCGGCCAGCGCCCCGATCGAGAGCGAGATGCCGGCTTCGGCGTGCTCGACGACGTCCTCGATGATCTCGTCGATCATCTCGTCGAAGGCTTCAGCGTCCTCGCGCAGTTGCGCCGCCGTGCGCGCAAGCGCCTCCGCAACGCCCGGGCCGAGCTCGCGCTCGAGTGTCGGCAGCACCGTTTCGCGAACCCGGACCCGGGTGTACCGCGGGTCGGCGTTGTGGGGATCGAGCCACGGCTCCAGGTCCTGCGCGGCGCACGCGGCCCGCGTCGTTTCGCGGCGCACCTCGAGCAAGGGGCGCAGGATGCGGCATCCGTCGCGCCGCTCGGCGGCCGGGGCCATGCCCTGCAGGCTCGACGCCCCCGACCCGCGGGCAAGCCCCAGCAGCACCGTCTCGGCCTGATCGTCGAGGGTATGGCCGACGAGGATGGCTTCGGCGCCCACCTCGCGCGCGACGGCGTCGAGCGCCTCGTAGCGCGCGTCCCGCGCCGCTGCTTCAGGTCCGCCGCCCTCCCGCACGTCGACCCGGGTGACGCGGGCGACGAGTCCGAAGCCCTCGGCCGCGCGGGCGGCGGCCGCTGCGACGTCGGCCGACCCTTTCTGCAGTCCGTGGTCGACGGTGACGGCGACTCCGGTAATCCCGCGCTTGGGCGCCTCGAAGGCCGTCGCAGCCGCGAGAGCCAGGGAATCCGGCCCACCCGACAAGGCCACGATGACCGTCGAGTCCTCGGGAAGGGCCTCGAGGGCGCGCCGCACCGCCCGCCGCACCTCCGCGACGGCCGGATCGAGGCCAGGCCGAACGTCCACGCCGCCACGCTACCGGCCGCACGCCGTCGTTAACTCCTCATATCCGCCCGCCGGGCAGGCTCGGCGGGCGGGTCAGGCGCGAATCAGCGCCGATCTTGCGGAGTTAGCGACAAGTGCGAGGGCTCGGGCGGGTCAACCCGGCGCACTAGGCTGGTCGGCGGCATCCGTCATCGACAAAGGAGCACAGAGCATGGGCGCGTACGACGCCGTCATCGAGATCCCGCGTGGCAGCCGCGTGAAGTACGAGGTCGACCACGGCACCGGCCGCGTCTTCCTCGACCGCATCCTCTACACCGTCTTCGGCTACCCCGCCAACTACGGCTTCTTCGAGAACACGCTGGGCGAGGACGGCGACCCGCTCGACGTTCTGATCCTGCTCGACCGCGACCTCTACCCCGGCATCCTGGCCAAGGTTCGCCCTGTCGGCGTGCTGAAGATGAGCGACGAGGCAGGCGGCGACGACAAGGTCGTGGCGGTCCTCGCGAAGGACCCGCGGTGGGACCACATCCAGGATGTCGCCGACATCCCCGAGTACACGAAGAAGGAGATCGCGCACTTCTTCGAGCACTACAAAGACCTCGAGCCGGGCAAGTGGGTCAAGGTCGACGACTGGGCGGATGCCGCCGAGGCTGAGCGCCTGATCATCGAAGCCGCCGAGCGCTTCGATGAGCACGAGGGCGAGACCCGCACGCAGGGTGAGGGCGAAGCGCCCAACACGCTCTGAACCCATCACGCGAGCCGCGGTGTCTGAGACGGATGCCGCGGCTTCGTGTTTCTCGGGGCCGCGGGCGGCCTAGAAGTAGACGCCGCGGGCTGCCATGAACCCGGACGGGTTGACCGCTGCTCCGTTGACGTACGTCTCGAAGTGAAGGTGGCAGCCGAAGGAGTTGCCGGTGTTTCCGGTCGCCGCGATGGCCTGCCCGGCGGATACCTGCTGGCCGTA
The DNA here is from genome assembly GCF_038150145.1 of Microbacterium schleiferi. GTDB lineage: Bacteria > Actinomycetota > Actinomycetes > Actinomycetales > Microbacteriaceae > Microbacterium > Microbacterium schleiferi_B. The sequence continues at coordinate 79,185 of NZ_JBBWSA010000003.1, read as the reverse complement.
GCTCACCCAGAACCCACCGTCGACGATGTGCGCGTAGCCGGTGCCGATGCCGCCGCCGTGGTCGATCTTGATGTAGTTCCCGTATCCGCCGTTTCGTCCGACGTAGACGACTCGGCCAGCGCCCGCCGCGTAGATCGCAGCGCCGCAGCCGGGAGCGAAGTCGTAGCCGTAGTGGAAGCTCGAAGAGCAGTAGTTCGCGTTGCACACGCTCGAGCGGGCGCCGTAACCCGAAGACACGTACCCGGATGACGGACGCGCCCATCCTCCGCCCGTGACGGCACCACCGTTGCCACCGCCGTTCGCGGCCTGTTCGCGTGCGATGCGCGCAGCCTCTTCCCGTGCCTTGCGCTCCCGCTCCTCGCGAGCCTTGCGTTCTGCTTCCACGCCGGCCTGGTAGCCGGCGACGGTCTTGGCCGTTTCGTCCTTCAGCGCAGCAAGCTGGGCTTGCAGGTTGCCGAGGTGGGTCGTCTGATTGTCAAGGGCCACCTGCGCTGCCGCGGCAGCCTCTTGGGCTGCGATCATCTTCTGCTCGGCCTCTTGCTGTAGCCGGTCACGCTCGTTGCGGGCCTGGACTGCCTGGTCGCTGTAGCTTTGGGCGGCATCCCGTGCCCTGACCGCGTCGTCGTACACGGTCTGGTTGCGCTCGAGCAGCTTGTCCATCGTCCCGAGGCGCGCGAGCAGTTCGTCTGCCCCGACCGCGGATCCCGAGAAGAACAACTGCATGGCGGTGTCATCGCCGCCGTCGCGGTAGAGCTGCGCGGCGACGCGACCGGCCTTCTGCGCAGCCTCATCGGCTGCCGCGGCTTGCTCGTCAGCCTGCGCCTGCAGGTCATCGGCACGCTTGGCGGCGTCGAAGTACGCCTGCTGCGCGACGTAGAACTCATCCGAGAGTCGCTGCGCTTCGGCCTGTGTGCGCTCGACCTCGGCGGTCAAGTCGCGGATCAGTCCCTCGATGCGCGTAACCTCGCGAGACTTGGCGGCTTCGTTCGCCTTCGCGTTCTGCACGTCATCCCAGCTGGGGTACGACTCAGCGAAGGCGGGAGCGAGGCTGAACGCCGATGCGCCGCCGAACAGGAGAAGTCCTCCGGTGATTCCGATGCCCAGTGCGGAGCGGCGCGAGAGCGCACGACGCTCTCGGGGTGTGGGCGCGCAGCCGCACTCCTCAGCGCTCGATTCGAGCTCCACCAGTTCCTCCTGTCACACAGAACGTCTTCACACTAACAACATCAGTCACACAAACAACAGGTTTCGCGAGGGACGTCGGACTTCGGCATCCGGTCACGAAGCGCTCTCGAGCCAGGGCTCGCCGGGCGATCCGGCTGGTGGCCGGTGCCCCAGCAGCAGCGACGACGGATGCTCCGGACCGGTGTGGATGATCGCGGTCCCGCCCCGACGGCGCACGTACCCAGCGGGGAAGCTCCCCGTGACGGGGTTGCGGCTGTGGACCCAACGGCCGCGGATGACGAGTCTCAGCTGCTCACCCGCCCGGAACCGGGTTGCGTGCTCGCGCACCTCGATGTCGACCGGGATGATCTCGCCGGGGCGGATCGGTGCTCGGTGCTCGAAGGTGTGGACGGGGCGCAGGTCGGTTGCGAGGTCTGGATCGAGGTCGCGGTAACCCACACGTTGCCATCCGTACGACATCCACGCCCGGTCGAATCCGTACGACCCCTCGAACGGCACGACGGCGCCATCCGCGACCTTGCGGACGCCGACGAACAGCGTGAGGTCGTCGGCAGCCCGTGCCGATACGTGCAGCCGCAGCGACATCGGTCCAATGACGTCCAGGCCTTCAGGGATGCGCCACGTCCACTCGAGTCCCGGACCGTTCATCGCGAAGCCGGTCTGCACGGTCGCGGGAGATGGATCGTCGTGGAGTGAACCGTCCATCCCGTCGAGGAACAGCCGGCGCATCCTCAGGTCCGCCGGTGGCCACGCGGACTCCGCGGTGACGGCGACCGGTGTGGGCCCGCTTTCGTAGACGGCCAGGCGCACTGGCGGAAGCGCATCCCAGCCGTTCTCGAGTCCACGAAGAGTGTGATCGAAGAAGCGGGCACGGATGCTGGCGGCATCCGTGCTGTAGTACGTGGCCCATTTGCCGCCGCGGTGGGTGTAAAGCCAGCGGCGGGGACGCTCCGGAAGCGCCTGGCCCGCACGGCCGAAGACTTCGAACGATCCGCGGGTGTGGAGGTTGTGGTCCGAGAAGCTGCCGCAGATGAGCGTTGGGACGCCGATGTTGTCGATGTCGGGGGTGCGGTCGCGGTACCACTGGTCGCGCGTGGTGTGCCGCGCGAACTCCCGGCGCAGCGAGGGTGGCGCAACCCGGGCAGCGCGCGAGGTCAGGGTCGACCACAGCACCGAGAATCCGTTCTCATGGATGCCGCCGGGCCAGACGAAGTCGCGGTAGAGGTCGCTGAATCCCTCCCACGGACAGATCGCCGCAAGGTGCTCGGGCGCTCGGGCCGCTACCGCGTACTGCGAGAGGGCAAGGTACGAGACCCCGTCGAGCCCGACTTTTCCGGTCGACCAGGGCTGGGTTCCCGCCCACGCGATGAGGTCTTCGTAGTCGTCTGCCTCCTGCGCCTCGAACAGGTGCGCCTGTCCCTCCGACGTGCCGCCGCCCCGGGCATCCGCGTTCACGACCGCGTAGCCTCGCGGCACCCAGAACGCCGGGTCGGGCGCCTCCCATCCCGTCCACGCCGAGATCCCGACCCGGTCGGGCTGCGGCATGATCCGGTACTGCGGGTTCAGTGCGCGGCGGCTGCGCGAGCGCGCCGGCACGGCATCCTTGCCATAAGGATGTGCCGACATGATGACCGGCACCGGCTCCTCGCCACGGGGCCGGAACACATTGACGCGCAGAACCGTCCCGTCGCGCATCGCGACCGGCACATCGCGCTCGAGAATCCAGTCCGGCTCATCGGTAGCGACATCCACACGGGGCTTCGCGAACAGACGGATGCGGCGCACGATGCGACCGAGAAACCACGCGGGAGAGCGGCGGAATCTCTGCGGAGGCGGCACCGGCACGAGCCCGACGCTACCGCCGGCTCAGCTGCGTCGCGGGTAGACCCGCGTGGGAGGCTGCAGGTCGGCATCCGTGTGTCGCACCGTCGATTGGCGGATCCCTCGGGTATTGCGTATGCTTGACCGTCGGTAAGCGTGAGCCCCCGGGGTCCTTTTCGAAGGATGCTGGAGTTCATCCGGCCCCATCGTTTAGCGGCCTAGGACGCCGCCCTTTCACGGCGGTAGCACGGGTTCGAATCCCGTTGGGGTCACCCTACAATTGAATAAGCATGGCCCTGTAGCGCAGTTGGTTAGCGTGCCGCCCTGTCACGGCGGAGGTCGCGGGTTCAAGTCCCGTCAGGGTCGCTCCGAAAGCGACGGGCCCTTTTTCGAGAGGGCTCTTCGCGTATAGGACGCGGCAACTTCGGCTGCCGTGCGGCTCTGTAGCTCAGTTGGTAGAGCGCACGACTGAAAATCGTGAGGTCACGGGATCGACGCCCGTCGGAGCCACAAGGACCGTCGTTACAACGGTCCCAGAAACCCTCGCCTAGCTTCTACATGGCGGGGGTTTTGCTTTTTTCACGAGCCGCCGGAGCCCACGCTCCAACTACGAACAGGTGCGAGTAGAAGGCTCCAGGTGACGCTCCAACTGCAGTTGCCCCACGTCACTTACGCTCCAACTGAAAGGCTGTATCTGTTGTAGCGTAACCCTGTGGATGCAACTCAATTCGTGGATTCCGTGTTCGGTAGCGCAACGCGCGAGCCCGGCAGGAAGGACGCCTTCGTCTACTACTTGCCGAAGCCGATCCCTCGCAATCTCGAACTGACGAGTCCCGTCGTCGCATCCCTTTCGGAAGCGGACGCCGCCCTCGGGCACCTGCAGGGTCTGGGGATGCTCATCACCGACCCCAGCCTGCTCATCGGCCCGTACCTTCGCCGCGAGGCACTTGCCAGCTCTCGGATCGAAGGAACCCAAGCCTCACTGTCGGATGTCTTCCAAGCGGAGGTGGATGCCGACGCGCGCAACGATGACACGGCCGAGGTGCAGCGCTACCTCGAAGCGACCCGACAGGCCTACGAGTTGGCCGCGACCCTTCCCATAACTCAGCGGCTCATTCTTCGGGTTCACGAGACCCTATTGACGGGGGTGCGCGGCGAGGAGAAGTCGCCCGGTGAGTTTCGGCGTTCCCCCGTGTGGGTCGGCCGGGCGGGCGCCACCCCGAGTAACGCGACGTTCGTGCCACCGTTGCCCCAACACCTCGGTGACCTGCTCGCGGACTGGGAACGCTTCGTCAACGATGACGGGCGCGCACTACCCGCACTCATCCAGGCGGCCTTGATGCACTACCAGTTCGAGACCATCCACCCGTTTCTCGATGGAAATGGCCGAATCGGTCGACTACTCATCAACCTTCTGCTCATGGAGCGCAAGCGTCTGCCGCTGCCTCTGCTCTACCTCTCGAACTACTTTGAAACCCACCGCGACGAGTACTACGAACGGCTTCAATCAGTTCGTGAGAGCGCTGACATCGAGGGGTGGCTCGTCTTTTTTCTCACAGCAGTCCGCGCCCAAGCTGACGACGCCGTGACTCGCTCGCGACGCCTCATCTCCATTCGCGAGAGCTACCACTCCGACGCGATCAAAGAACGCTCGAGCTTGCCCAGACTCGTGGACATCATCGTGCGCAACCCTTTCGTGACCGTGAAGTCCGTGCAAGACGAACTCGAACTCACAAACCAGGGGACTCGGAACCTCATCAAGAACGCAGAGACTCGCGGCTGGCTTCGATCGCTTGGCACATTTGGACGCGGGGGCCGCGAACGTTGGTACTCACCCGCGATCTTCGAGGTCATCGAGATGCCGATGAGCTACGCCGACGAGTAATCGAACCCTAGGCTGGCGAGATGGCTGCGGGCGCGACGATCTACACGTTCACGGTGACACTGGCGGATGTCGACCGTGGCGTCTACGACGACCTGTCGCTCCGGGTGGCGCGGCATCCATCTGAGACCGACGTTTTCATGCTCACGCGCGTGCTCGCCTACACCTTCGAGTACGAAGAGGGCATCGCCTTCACCGAGGGCCTCTCCTCGACGGATGAGCCGGCGATTGTGGTCCGCGACGCTACCGGCGCCCTGACGGCCTGGATCGAGGTCGGGGCCCCGGATGCCGCGCGACTTCACGAGGGCAGCATGAAGGCCGAGCGTGTGGCTGTGTACACGCACCGGGATCCGGCCAAGCTCGTTGCGAGCTGGGCTGGCAAACGCATCCACCGTGGCGAAGACATTCCCGTCATCAGCTTCGACCGCGGCTTCCTCGAGTCGGCCGCGTCGGGTATCGAGCGGCGAACGGCACTGACCGTCTCGGTCACCGAGAAGCACCTGTACCTCGAGATCAACGGACAGACGTTCTCGTCAGACATCCACTCCGTGTTCGCTGACTGAGTCGTTCTCAGACCGCGCCGAGCCACTCCGCGACCACGCGAGCCGTCGCGGCAGGATCGGGGCGATGCCCGCGGGACTCGGGCACGATGACGAGTTGTGCAGCTGGCATCGCCTCGGCGAGCGCGCGAGATGAGACCTCAAGGAAGGGGAACGTCTCGGCGCCGCAGAGCACCGTGGTCGGAAGATCGTGACGACCTCTTCGGGCCGTCCCTCGTCGAGCAGACTCTGCAGCGTCTCGGGCAGGTCGGCAGGGAGGTGCGACTTCCCGAAGCCCAGCGGCGGCTCCGACAGGAAGAGATGCGACACCTGAGCGCCGCGGGATGCCGCCAGCAGCGCGAGCACCGCACCCGAGGAATGCCCAAGAAGTGCCGCGCGGCCGCCGACGGCATCCACGACTGCTGCCACATCCTCCGCTTCGCGCTCGGGTGCGTATGGCGCGGTATCTCCGCTGCTACCTCGGGCACTACGATCGCCAGTCACCCCGTGAAGACCAGGAGCGGCGAGAGCATCCGCAAGCGGTACTCCGTCGCTCGCGGTTGAGAAGGCTCCGCCGACGATGACGACGGGCCGTCCCGACCCGAAGGTCTCGTAGGCGATGCGCGTACCGTCGGCCGAGATGGTCGTGTCCATGCGGCCGAGCGTAGACCTCGCCGCGGACACCGAACAGGCCTCGGAAGGAGATGACGGTTGCTCGCACCGCGGATCCTTATCCCCGGCCCTGCACCACCCCCGACGTGCCCCTCACGCGAGACACTGAATGCGTGGACAAGACGCCTGTCTACTTCTACTCGTCGACCTCGAACCTCACGGGGCGCTTCGCGCAGCACCTGGCCGAGGCGACCGGCCGGGCCGTGCACAACCTCGCCGACGCGAACGTCCGACGCACCGAGGCATCCGGCCCCTGGGTGTTGCTGACCCCGTCGTACAAGGCAGGCAACGCCGACGAGGTGACTCTGCCCGCAGGCGTCCGTAGCTTCCTGCGCTCTCCCGCAAACCGGCGCCGCATGGTCGGGATCATCGGGTCGGGCAACCGCAACTTCGGCGTCTACTACCAGGCCGCGGCCCGCGAACTCGCCACCAAGTCGGGCAGACCCGTGCTGTTCGAGTTCGAACTGGCGGGCACCCCCGAAGACGTCACCCACTGTGCACAGATTCTCGACGACCTGGATGCCGCACTTGCTGCATCCCATCCCGTGGAAGCCTGATCCGGAGCCACCGCTCCACGGCGATGGCATCCTGAAAGAGTGACCCGCCGACCCGGACTTCGAGCCCGCTTGCTCGTGCCGCTGTCGGGGGATCCGAACGGGATGCCGCCGTGGGTTCAGCGCCTCGAGCGCGGCGACGATCCCGGCCTGTTCGCCGAAGACGGCGCAGCATGGACAGTGCACGCGGGCATGCCAACGCTCGTCGCGGGCATCCGTGCCCTGCTGATGCAGGCTCTGCATCCGGGTGCGATGGCAGGGGTGCACGACTGGTCGCGCTACCGCGAAGACCCTCTGGGGCGCCTGGCCGGAACCGTCCGCTGGGTGATCTGCGTCACGTTCGGGTCGCAGGAGCAGGTGGATGCCGAACTCGGCCGCGTCGCGCGATTTCACAGCGAGGTGGCAGGCGAGTATCGCGACAGCACCGGCGCGACTCGGGCATACTCGGCAGCCGACGCCGACCTCGTCGAGTGGGTGCACCTCGCGTTCACTGACGCCTTCCTCACCTGCCACGAAACCTGGGGCGGTCCGATCCCCGGCGGGCCTGACGCCTACGTTCGCGAGTGGGCTACCGCTGGCCGACTCATGGGCGTGACTGATCCGCCCGAGACCGCCGCAGAGCTGCACGCCCGCATGCACGGATGCCTCGACCGCGGCATCCTGCGCGGCGACGAGCGCGTGCAGGATGTCGTGCGGTTCCTCCGCCGAGTCCCGCTCGATGGGTCGCTCCGGTGGGCCTACCGTCTGCTGTTCGCGGGCGCTGTGGCGACGATCCCCCGCGAGTACCGACGGATGCTGGGGCTTCGCCGCTCATGGCTGCCGGTGGTCACGATGACCCGGTTCGTGCTGTTCGTCGCCGGCAAGAGCCTCGGTAGCGGTCCGCGAGCGCATGACATGGCGCGGCGGCGACTGCGTCGGCTCGAGGCATCCGGCACCGCGCCCGCCCGGGCAAGCTGAGCTCACCCGGTGACACGGGCGTAACGGCGCGTCCCGTAGGCTGCGGGCATGGAGGAGCCCTGGGTCGAAGAGGCCGCGCACATGCTCGAGAAGTACACCCGCGATCCGCTCGCCGATGCGGTGCGCGGCACGGTGCGGGTGGTTTCGGTATCCGACCGTGAGGGTCGCGCTCGTTACCAGGCGTGTCAGCTCGAGGTCGTCACAACCACTGCAGGCATCCCGGAGACACGGATCAGCACCGAGGTCGTGACGAGCGCGAAGTACTGGCCGCGCGTCGGCTCGACCCTCCCGGCACTGATCTCACCGAGCGACCCGACGCACATCGAGATCAACTGGGACGCCCTCGCGCGTCAGTGACCTGAACGTGACGCCCGGCGTCAGCCGATGGCGATCTCGACCTGCAGCTCTGCAGCAAGCTTCTCGAGGTCTTCCTTCACGCGGGAAAGGTCTGTGCCTGCGGCAGCGTGGGCCAGCACGGATGCCTCGAAGATGCGCCCTCCGGACATTGCGGCATCCCGCACCTCGGTCGACAGGTCGTCGATGCTGAGCTCGTGCGCCGCGAGCACGGCCGAAACGTCGCGGATGATCCCGGGGCGGTCGTTGGCGATCAGCGAGATCACGAGGGAACTGGCCGCGCGGTTCGCCGCTGCGGCATCGGCCCCCGAGAGCGCCGTGACTGTGAGGGTCTCATCGAGCGCTAGCAGCGCATCCAGCAGCACCGCCGCCGACTCCTCGGGAACCGAGATCTCGATCACTCCGGCGAACACGCCGGCGCGCTCGGCGAGCTGGCTTCCCTCCCAGTTGCCCCCGTGGGCGCTGACAGCATCCGCAACCGCCGAGACCAGTCCCGAGCGGTCCTCTCCGACGAGCGTGATCACGTAGCGAGGCACGCTCGCATGCTACTCCGCGGTCAGAATCCGCACAGCTGGCAGGTCGGGCTCAGCCCACCAGAACTGGTCGAGGTCGCCGACACCGACCCACCGCAGCTCGTCGTGATCGGTACTTTCCGTCGGTCGCTCGCCCTCCAGTTCCGCGCGATAGCAGGCGAGGCGAATGATGCGGTCGCCGACGTGAGTGTCGTCGGTCGACAGATGTCCCGTGACACGGATGCCGACACCGAGCTCCTCCTGCACTTCACGCACGAGAGCATCGATCGGGTCTTCCCCTGGCTCGACCTTGCCCCCGGGGAACTCCCAGCGGCCCGACTGACCGATGTGAGCCGCACGCCGGCACACCAGGATCTCGTCACCGTCTGTGACGACAGCGGCCACAACATCGATGGTTGGGACATCATTCACGAATACAATCCTCCTATCGCGCGTGATGGTGCGCGTCGGACGCCGCGCCGTACGCGGTGCGCGGCTCGGGGCCGCGGTGTCTGACTGGGGTAGCCAATGAGCGGGCAGGGGACTGCGGGTCCGGTGCATCGTGCACCAGCACACGCGCACCCGCGCCATGGCATGGTTCTGTGGGCTGCCCTGGTGGCCGTGGCGCTGGTGGCACTGATCGTCGGCGCGGTAGCAACCATCAGCCTGACAGATCCGGGGACATCGGCAGCACCCGCCACAACACCCACGCAGCCCGCTACTCCTCCACCCTTGAGCGCAACGCAGCAGATGCTCGTTGACAGCGGCGATACGACGACCTGCGCGGTGTCGTTCGAGGCCGCCGACCTCGACGTGCCGCCGATGCTGCAGCACGAGGGTCAGCTCTACACCGGGCTTCCGATCCCGTCCCGCGAGGGGGCGGTTTTCGCCGGATGGTACGCCACGCCCGCCGGCGCCGAGGATCTCAGCATCGCCGACCGCGTCAACGGGTCGGAGCTCGTCACGTGCGACGAGCGAGAGCGCACTCTCTATGGTGCGTGGACGACTCCCGAGGCTAACGCCGCCGAGGACGCGCAGATCCCGATCCTCATGTACCACCAGTTCACCTCGAAGCCCGAGGGGGAGTCAGGCTGGCTGCGCCTGAACTTCGCCTATATCGGCGACTTCGAGCAGCAGATGGCCTACATCGCCGACCAAGGCTTCTACCTTCCGACGTGGGATGAGCTGAGCGCCTTCATCGATGGTCGGCTGTTCCTGCCGAACCACTCGGTCATCGTGACGGATGACGACGCCGACGACACCTGGTACCAGCTGGCAGTCCCCGTAGTCGACGCGCACCACGTGCTCACGACCTCGTTCATGATCACGCGAGATCGGCGGGACCTGCATCCGTCTCCGTACGTCATCGTCCGGTCGCACACCGAGGACATGCACCGAGCCGGCGCGGATGGTAAGGGACGGATGGTCAACGAGTCCGCCGACGTCATCGCCGCCGATCTTGAGGCCTCCGCCGCGTACATCGGCGCGAAGGAAGTCATCGCCTATCCGTTCGGCCACTACAACGACACCGCCAAGGCGGGCGTCGCAGCTGCCGGGTTCGAGATGGCGCGAACGATCGACTACGGCTACGTGCACATCGGCACCGACAAGCTCGCGCTCCCCGTCATCCGCATGAACTACGGGATGTCGGTCGGGGACCTCGCGCGGCAGATCGGCTGACCCCGCGTTACCGGATCCGGCGGCTCAGAGCTCGCCGGGAGCCATCACCTGCTCGTCGAGTTCTTCGAGAACCTCGCGGGTGCGGGTCTTGGCGCCCGTACGCCGGCTGCGCGAGGGTGCGTAGACCACGAGCGCGTGGAACAGGAACCGTGCAACGAAGGCGAGCGCGAGCGTGATCGCTGTCGCGATGACCACCGAGATATGCCACGTCGAGACCAGGAGCGCCGTCAGCGGGATCCGCACGATCGCCTCGGCATTGTTGAAGCCGAACGACTTCGCAAAGCGCGCCCAGACACCGGATGCCTCGGCCTTCATGTCCTGGAAGACGAACCGTTCCTGCAGCAGGAAGTTGGCGATGATCGTGGTCTCGGCCGCGACGATCATCGCGGGAATGTCATGGACTCCCCATCGGGTCAACAGCCAGACGATCACGATGTTGGCGACGGCACCCAGGCCGCCGATGACGGCGAACATCGACATCTTGCCGAAGCGCAGCATCGTCAGCTGTGCAAGGAAATGCACGCCCTGTCGGAACGAGGCCTTGGATTCGCCGGCGTTGCGGTCGGCGAAATCGAACGGCACCTCAGCGACCCGCAGGTTGGTGCGGGCGAGGATCTCGAGGAGGATCTTGAAGCCGCGCGGCTTGAGCGTGCGCAGGTCGAGGCGGCGTCGATTGATGAGGAAGAAGCCCGTCATCGGATCGGTGACGCCCTTGAGGCGGCCCGGGAACATCGCCTTGGTCAGAAGCGTCGCCGACTTCGATACGGCAACACGGGATGCTCCGGCGAGTCCGTCATTGGTGCCCTCGCCGCTGTATCGCGAAGCGACGACGACATCGACGTCGCCAACTCCGTAGCGACGCCACAGGCGAGGAATATCCTCGGGCGGATGCTGCAGGTCGCCATCCATGACCACGCAGATGTCGGAGGTCGCCGCATCGAACCCCACCATCACCGCTCCGCCGAGGCCGCCCGTGGGAATGTCGCGGTGAATGAGGCGCACCGGAATCGCCGCTTCACGGGCTACCCGGCGGATCTCATCAGCGGTAGTGTCGGTGCTGTCATCGACGAAGACGATCTCCGCACGGATGCCGCTCGTCGCCGATGCAACCCGAGTCACGAGTTCCGCGATGTTGGGTGCCTCGTTGTATGTCGGCACCACGATGGAAAGATCCATGGATCAATGCTGTCATGCCGTGGCGAGTTCACTGAAACGCTGTCCACCGATCCATAGCGCATCCACAGACTGACCGGCCGACGGGTGCGCGGCAGTCGTACGCTGGATTCATGACTTCGGAAACCTCTGGCACCCTGACGATGTTCGGCGCTGACTGGTGCCGCGACTGCCGACGCACCAAGGCGCAGCTCGATGAACTCGGCGTCTCCTACGAGTACGTCGACCTCGAGACCGACCCGGCGGCGGCGGATGTCGCGCGCGACATCTCTGGTCGCACCAACATTCCCGTCGTGGTCTATCCCGATGCGACGCACCATGTCGAGCCCAGTAACGCGGATGTCGAGGCGAAGCTGCGCGAGCTCGCACTGATCTCCTGACTCCCTGATCGGGTAGTGAGACGGCGCTTCACAGCAGGTGAGACGCCGTGCCGCGGACATATGCTGGAGGCACGTCCGAAGGAGCGCGCCCATGCCGTCATCCGTTCGTCCCGCCGCGAGCACCGTGGCCGATAACGCCTCGGTCACCGAGTCGCTCGACGCAGAGATCGAGGAGCTGCGTGCGGGGACTCGCACCTGGAGCGCACTGACCCTCACGCAGCGGATCCGTCTGCTTCGCAGCATCCGCGCCACCGTGGCCGTTGAAGCAGAGGAATGGGCGCTCACCGCAGCCCGGTCGAAGGGCCTTGATCCGAGGAGCCCCCTCGTCGGCGAGGAGTGGCTCACGGGGCCCTACGCGACGGTTGTCGCGATCGACGCGTACCTCGAGACTCTCTTGAGCCTGCGGGTCGGCGCCAGCCCGCTCGATCATGTGCGAGTCGATCAGGCGCCCGGCGGCCGGGTCCGGGTGCACGCGTTCCCGACGCGCGCGGTCGATAGCCTCCTCGTCTCGGGCTACACCGGCGAGGTGTGGCTGCGTCCAGGAGTCACTCTCGCCGAGGCACAACGCAAGGCCGGTCTCGGTCAGCTCTCGGCAGAAGAGTCCGGTGGGGTCGGGCTCGTTCTGGGTGCGGGCAACATCACCTCGATCCCCGTCCTCGATGTGCTGTACGAACTCATCGCGCACAACCGGGTCAGCATCCTCAAGATCAACCCGACGCAGGACCCGCTTGCTCCGGTGTTCGGCCGCGCCCTGGCGCCCCTGATTTCACTCGGCCTTCTGCGCATCGTGCAGGGCGGCGGTGAGGTGGGCGCCGCCCTCACCGAGCACGCCGGCATCGACCACGTGCACATCACGGGAGCCGCCCGCACGTTCGAGACGATCGTGTTCGGCCGCACCACGACGGGCAAGCGCCGCGCCCGCCCGCGCTTGTCGGTGCCGATCACCGCCGAACTCGGCGGTGTATCGCCGATCATCGTCGTTCCGGGCCCCTGGTCCGATGCCGACCTGCGCTTCCAGGCCGAACACGTCGCAACGATGCGCCTGCACAACAGCGGCCACAACTGCGTAGCCGGACAGGTCGTGATCCTGAGTGCCGAGTGGGCCCAGCGCGAGCAGTTCCTCGCGGAGGTGGAATCGGCGATGGCCCGCGCACCGCAACGGCCGGTCTGGTATCCGGGGGCCCAGGTGCGTCTGGCCGAGGTTGCCGACACCTACCCGAGCGCACACTGGTCGTCGGGCCACACCCGCGCGGTCATCGCGGTTGGCACGGATGCCGACCCGACGCCGATCGAGACCACGGAGTATTTCGCGCCGGCGCTGGGCGTGGTGACACTCCCCGGCAATGGCCAGGAGTTCCTCGACGCGGCTGTCGAGTACGCGAACGACCGACTCACCGGAACCCTCGGCGCCAACCTCCTTATCGATCCCGTCACTGAGGCAGCACTCGGCGACGGTTTCGAGAACGCGATCGCGGAGCTGCGCTATGGCACGGTGGCGATCAACACCTGGACCGGTGTCGCGTTCGGCATCCCGACGATGCCGTGGGGTGCCTACCCCGGCGGGACGCTCGATGACGTCCAGAGCGGCATCGGTGTGGTCCACAATGCGCTGCTGCTCGATGACATCGAGCGGGGGGTCATGCGCGGTCCCTTCCGTCCCTTCCCCCGCTCGGCCGGCTCTCTGGTCGGCGCGGGCACGTTCTCGGCCCTTCCGCGCCCACCCTGGTTCGTCACCAGTCCCGGCGCCGCCGACGGCGGGCGACTGCTCACACGGTTCCGCATTCGCCCGCGCCTGACGACGCTGCTCGGCATTCTCGAATCGGCGTTCCGGTCGTGACCAACAGCGGACGCCCCCGAAGCACGCGGCGACGTCGCGGGGAGCTCGAGGCCGACTACGTCATCGTCGGTGCGGGATCGTCCGGTGCAACGCTGGCCGCACGATTGAGCGAGGATCCGAGCGTCACGGTGCTGCTGCTGGAAGCGGGAGGCCCCGACCGCGCCCTGGAACTGCACGTCCCGGCCGCCTTCAAGAAGCTGTTCCGCAGTCCATACGACTGGGGATACGACACCGTGCCCCAGCCCGAGCTCGAGGGTCGCCAGGTCTACTGGCCGCGCGGCAAGACGCTTGGCGGCTCGTCGTCACTGAACGCCATGATGTGGGTACGCGGGTTTGCGGCCGACTATGACGAGTGGGGTGCGGCTGCGGGCGCGCGCTGGTCGTGGGATGGCGTACTGCCCGTGCTGCGCCGAATCGAGAACGTGCAGGATGCCGTGGACCCATCGCTTGGACGGTCGGGCCCACAGGATGTCGAACGGCAGCGCGACCCGCGGCCCCACACCACGGCGTTTCTCGGTGCAGCACGGGAGCTCGGATACGCCATCACCGAAGCGAACCTCCCTGCCGGTCAGGGTTTCTCGCAGACGATGGTGACGCAGCGGCGCGGCGCCCGCGCGTCGACCGCCGACACGTACCTGCGGCCCGCCGCCTCACGGCCGAACCTCCGCGTGGTGACCAATGCCCATGTGCGCCGCGTGACGGTCACCGCTAACGGCGACAGCGAGCCGCGGGCCACCGGGGTCTACGTCGACATCGCTGGCACGACGCGACACGCTCGCGCCCGGCGCGAGGTGATCCTGTGCGGCGGCGCGATCAACACGCCCCAGATCCTGATGCTCTCGGGCATCGGGCCGGCAGACGAGCTCGCCGAGGTCGGCATCCGTCCACTCGTGGACTCCCCCGAGGTTGGCAAGAACCTGCAGGACCACCTCGTCGCGGGGCTTGCCCCTGCCGCGTCGGGTGGCACGCTGTACGGCGCCGAACGGCCGGCCGAGCTGCTTCGCTACCTCACCGCGCGGCGCGGAATGCTCACCTCGAACGTCGCCGAGGCTCACGGCTTCGTCCGCACCGAACTGGCCGACCGTGTCGGTATGCCCGAAGGCCTCCCCGACATCGAGATCATCTTCGCTGCAGCCCCCTATGTCGGCGAGGGCCTCGTTCCTCTCCCGGGCGAGGGCATCACTGTCGGCGCGATCCTGTTGCGCCCGCGCAGTCGCGGCAGCATCCGTCTTGCCTCCACCGATCCCCACGTCCACCCCCTCATCGACCCCGCCTATCTCAGCGACCCCGAGGGCACGGATGCCGCGACCCTGCGCGCCGGTCTCGAGGTGTGCGAGAAGCTCATCGCAACATCGTCCCTGAGCGCCATGACGACCGGCGGGTGGGTTCAGCCAGAGGGCGGGGAGCAGATGAGAAGCGCCGAGCGCATCGAGCTGTCGCTGCGCCGGTACTCACACACGCTCTACCACCCCGTCGGCACGGCTCGCATGGGGACAGACGCCGCATCCGTGGTGGATCCCGAACTGCGTGTCCGCGGCGTTTCGGGCCTGCGCGTGGCCGATGCATCGGTCATGCCGACGATCATCCGCGGGCACACCCACGCTCCGGCGATCGTGATCGGGGAGATCGCAGCGGACCTCCTGCGCGCCGGCGACCCTGGTGCGCCCACGGGCAGCCGCTGAGGCAGGACCATCGGGCCACCCCGCAACGCGGTCGAAGGCTACGCTCTGGATCATGGCCCCCGACGCGACGCCCACGACAGTCACCATCACCGGCGCAGGCGGGCAGATCGGCTACGCGCTGCTGTTCCGCATCGCGGCAGGCGACATGCTCGGACCCGACCGGCCCGTGCGGCTGAGGTTGCTGGAGATACCGCAGGGCATGCGAGCGGCTGAGGGCGCCGCACTCGAACTCATGGACGGCGCGTTTCCCCTGCTGTCAGACGTCGAGGTCACCGACGACGCCCGCACCGGCTTCGACGGGTGCAACGTCGCGCTTCTGGTCGGAGCCCGACCCCGCACGGCAGGCATGGAACGCGCCGATCTGCTCGAGGCCAACGCCGGGATCTTCGGCCCGCAGGGGGCAGCCATCGCGCACGCGGCAGCACCTGACGTGCGTGTGCTGGTGGTCGGAAACCCCGCCAACACGAACGCCCTCATCGCGTCGGCGTCAGCTCCCGACGTGCCTGCCGAGCGGTTCGCCGCGCTCACGCGCCTGGACCACAACCGTGCGCTCGCACAGGTGGCGGGCGCCCTGGAGCGACCGGCGGCGAGCATCGCCCGGATGACGATCTGGGGTAACCACTCGGCGACGCAGTTCCCCGACGTCGACCATGCCGTCGTCGACGGGATGCCGGCGCGCGCGGCGCTGGCGGCACGACTCGGCGGCAAGCAAGCGGCGCTGACGTGGCTCGATGAGACCTTCATCCCCCGGGTGGCCAAACGCGGGGCCGAGATCATCGAGGTCCGCGGATCCTCATCGGTGGGCTCGGCTGCCGCGGCGGCGATCGACCACGTCCGCGATGAGACCGCAGGGGTCGCGTGGACCTCCGCGGCAGTCGTCTCCCACGGCGAGTACGGAGTTCCGGAGGGACTCATCTGCTCGTTCCCGGTCTCTTCGGACGGTACCGGCTACCGGGTGATCGAGGGACTCGAAGTCGACGCCCGCGCGCGGGCGCGCATCGACGCGTCGGTGGCAGAGCTCGTCGCCGAGCGGGACGCGGTGGCCGCACGAGGACTGCTGTGACCACAACGGAAGCCTTCCTCTTCGTCATCGGCGGCGTCCTCGTCGTCGCGATGACGGCGAGAGTGGCTCCGCGCATCAGAGTCGCGGGTCCGCTGCTTCTCGTTCTCATCGGGATCGTCGCGAGCTACCTTCCGTTCCTCCCCGACATCACCGTCAACCCGGAATGGATCCTGGTGGGGGTGCTGCCCCCACTGCTCTACTCGGCCGCGGTGTCACTACCCGCCGTCGAGTTCCGTCGCGACCTCCTCCCGATCGCGGGGCTCGCTGTCGTGCTCGTGTTCGTGAGCTCGTTCGTGCTGGGCACGTTCTTCTACGTCGCGATCCCCGACCTCGGTTACCCGCTCGCGCTCGCGCTCGGCGCGATCCTGAGCCCTACGGATGCCGTCGCGACGGCGGTCGCCAAACGACTCGGCGTGTCTCGACGGGTCGTGACGATGCTCGAGGGCGAGAGCCTCCTCAACGACGCGAGCGCGCTCGTGATCCTGAACTCGGCGGTCGCCGCCTTCGTGTTGATCGCGTCGACGGGACAGCCACCGCCCCTCATCGACGCTGTCGGCGGCTTCTTCTGGGCGGTGTTCATCGCGATCGTCATCGGTGCGATCGTGGGCTACGCCAACCTCCGCCTGAGGTCGTGGTTGCGCAGCTCGGCAGCCACGACGGCCGCCGGATTCATCGTGCCGTTCGTCGCTTACCTGCCCACCGAGGAGCTGGGCGGATCGGGCCTCGTAGCCGCTGTCGTCGCGGGAATCGTCACGGGCCAGGGCGCTGCGCGCTGGTTCACGCCCGAACAGCGCATGTCCGACCACGTCACGTGGCGCACGGTCGAGCTCATCCTGGAGGGCGGGGTCTTCCTCATCATGGGCCTCGAGATGAGCGAGATCGTCACGGGCACCGCCAACGGCATCCACGGCATCGCCCATGGCCTATGGATCGCGGGGGCAGCCTTCGGCATCCTGCTCGCGGTCCGAGCCGGGTACGTCACGCTGCTGGTGTGGGGTCAGGGCCGGCGTCTGCACCCCCGGCGCGCCGAGCGGCTGAACGCCATTTCCGACCGGATCGATGAGATCGAAGCGGGCGGCCCACAACAGCTCGGTGACCGCGGTCGCCGTATCACCGAGGCCGGCTGGAACCGTCGCCTCGCGATCTTCCGTCGTCGGATCTCTCGCGCGATGTCGGACCTGAACTACTACCGCACCGCCCCCCTCGGCTGGAAGCACGGGACGATCATCGTCTGGTCGGGTATGCGCGGCGTCGTCACGCTCGCCGCAGCCCAAACCCTGCCGGCGGATGCCCCCTCACGGCACTTCCTCATCTTCGTCGCCTTCACCGTGGCCCTGACGAGCCTCATGCTGCAGGGCTTCACGCTCCCCGCTCTGGTTCGCCTCCTGCGCGTCTCGAACGACGACGACGAGAACCTGGTGCGATCCGAGCAGCAACGGATCGTGCGCGAAATGCACCAGGCCGCCCTCCTGGCTGCGGAGGACGGCTCGCTCACCCGACGCGACGGCTCGTCCTTCGCACCGGAGTTCACCGAGCGCGTCGGCCCCCTGTTCCTCCAGGCCGGTGAAGCAGAAGACGACGAGGCGCGCGACATCCTCGAGCTGCGGCTCGCCCTCATCAGGGTGCGCCGGGAGCGGCTGATCGAACTCAGCGGCGGCGGCCAGTTCGGCAGCGCGGCGCTGCGACGGGCCCTCGCCGAACTCGACGCCTCGCAGCTCAACGTCGAACTGCGACTGGAGAGCGCAGACTGATTCGGTCGCCGCGACGCCGGTGTCGACACCGTCAGGCACAATAGCCGTGGAGGCCTCCATGACTGACGATCACGGCGGGCCCGTCGAGGCATCCCCCGGCGCGCACCAGGCGGCGGAGTGCCCGACGTGCTTCGCGCCGCAACGCGCCGACAGCGCCTGGTGGCGGGCGCGCCCCTCGGACGCTCGGCTGGTCGGTGTCGTCGTGTCCCGCGAGGGGATGCCGCCGGTGGCGACTCAGCGCGACGCCCTGACACGGTTCGGGGTGCCGATCGATGGCTTTCGGCATCCGTCTCCCGAGACCCTCGAGTCCTGGGAAGACAGGCTCGCGCGCCTGTTCGGGCGCCTGCGCCACGGCGATGTCGTCGTCGTCGCGACGGTGCATGCTCTCGGGCGCGACGTCAGGGAAGAACTCCGCACCGTCGCTGAACTGCGTCGCCGCGGGGTGATCGTGAAGGTCGTCGACCATGACGCCCCGCATCTGATCGAGACCGGGGTCGCGCTTGCCGCACCCGAGCTGACAGATCCGGACACCGACGCGTCGCGGTAGGCATCCGAGCGCGCGAGGACTCGATTCAGGCGGCTCGCCAGCACCCTTCGAGGTGATCGTCGACCATCCCGGCCGACTGCATGAGGGCGTACATCGTGGTCGGCCCGACGAATCGGAACCCGCGGCGACGGAGGTCACGGCTCAGGGCATCGGATGCCGCCGTGGTCGCCGGCAGCTCACTCAGCGCCCTGGGACGGGGCCGTTCCCCGCCCGACACGGCGAACGACCACAGCAGCGCGTCGAGCTCCCCGGCTGCCATGTCGGCCACGAGCCTCGCGTTGGAGATCGTCGCCTCGATCTTGGCCCGGTTGCGCACGATTCCGGCATCCGCCATGAGGCGCTCGATATCGTCGCCGCCGAACGTTGCGACGACCTCGGGCTCGAAGCCCTCGAACACCTCGCGGAAGCGCGGACGCTTGCGCAGAATCGTGATCCACGACAACCCAGCCTGAAACCCTTCGAGACTCATCTTCTCGAACAGGGCACGGTCACCGTGCAGCGGCTGTCCCCACTCCTCGTCGTGATAGCGGATGTAATCCGGATCGGCGCCGACCCAGCCGCAGCGGGCGAGACCGTCAGCCTCGACGACCAGATCGGAGCGAACCACCTCAGGACTCATGCTCACACGCTAGGCCCCGCCGCCGACATCGACAGTGCGCCGGTGTGAGCGGCCTCACCGACCGGACTTGGCTACCTTCTCGGGAATCGGCGCGGAACCGTCGGCCGCCTGGCCCGCGTAGTAGTCGGCGGCCTCCTCCTGACGGGCCTGCTCTGCGCCGGAAGCGATGGGGGCACGCACGTGCTCGGGCTCGTAGCCGAACGCGTCGACGAGGTCCTGTGCGTGCGGGCGCAGTCTGCGCAGCAGCCGGTCGATGTAGCGCGTTACCGCAGCGGCCCGCTGGGTCGAGAGACGCCCGTTGATGAGGTACCACGAGAGGTGCTTCTCGATGAGGGTCAGGCCGAACAGGTCGCGCAGCCAGGTCAGGACCTGCTTGGTGTCGGCATCCTCGATGCGGTTCACGGCATCCGTGAATGCCTCCCACTGCAGCAGCTCGCCGTGGGCGCGACCAGCTTCGATGAGCTCTGCCTGATTTTCGTTGAACAGTGCTGCGGCATCCGTCTTCGACATCTTGGATGCCGGACGCAGCCGCCCGGCGATGTCGGCCACCATCTGCTGCACGCGGTCGCCGAGCAGCTCATGCTGCTGGTCACCGCGAAGTCCGCGCTCGACGGCGCGAGCGGTGGAGCCGAAGTCGGTGACGACCTGTCCGAACTGGCGAAGCCCCGCGCCGTGCACCACGTTGCCGGCAGTCTGCCCGACGGCGAAACGGGCGAGGGATGCTGCATCCTTGCCCTTGAACTGCTTGGCGTAGTCCGAGAGCAACCGCTTGCCGACCAGCTGCAGCAAGACGTTGTTGTCACCCTCGAAGGTGACGTAGATGTCGAGGTCGGCGCGCAAGGCCGTGAGGCGATTCTCGGCGAGGAAGCCCTGACCGCCGCACGCTTCGCGGGCCTCCTGGATCGTGTCGAGCGCGTTCCACGTCGACAGCGCCTTCAGCGCGGCAGCGAGGGTCTCGAGGTCCTCGCGCTCCTCGGGGGTGTCGGTGCGACCACTGAAGACACCGTCGAACATCTGCAGCAGCTCGTCGTGCGCGAAGGCCTGCGCGTAGACCTGTGCGAGCCGGGGAAGCAGCCGACGCTGGTGCTTGCCGTAGTCGAGCAGGGTCACCTCGGGAGTTCCTGCGCCGCTGTCGAACTGGCGGCGCTGGTTGCCGTAGGTCACCGCGATCGTGAGGGCGAGCGCGGATGCCCACGTCGAGGCGCCGTCGAGCGAGACGCGGCCCTGCACGAGAGCGCCGAGCATCGTGAAGAAGCGCCGGCCGGGGCTGTCGATCGGGCTCGAGTAGGTGCCGTCGGGCGCGACATCGCCGTAGCGGTTCAGCAGGTTCTCAAGCGGAATACGAACCTGGTCGAAGTGCAGGCGACCGTTGTCGATGCCGTTGAGGCCGCCCTTGACGCCGTCATCCTCACCGCCGACGCCGGGCAGGAAGGCGCCCTCGTCATCACGGATGGGCACGAAGAAGCAGTGCACGCCGTAGTTCACGCCGCCGGTGATGAGCTGAGCGAACACCGTCGCGGCCTTGCCGTGCAGCGCGGCGTTGCCGAGGTAGTCCTTCCACGCTCCCCGGAAGGGCGTGTGGATGACGAACTCTTCGGTGTCGGGGTCGTAGGTCGCCGTCGTGCCGATCGCCGAGACGTCCGACCCGTGCCCCGTTTCGGTCATCGCGAAGGCGCCCGGCAGGGCGAGGGAGATCACGTCGGGAAGCCAGCGGTCGTGGTGCTTCTCGGTGCCGAGCTGGTAGATCGCCGAGCCGAACAGGCCCCACTGGACGCCCGACTTGATCTGCAGGCTCGGGTCGGCGAGCACGATCTCCTCGAAGCCGGCGAGGTTCGCGCCGTTGTCTTCGAGGCCGCCGTACTTCTTCGGGAACGCGCGGCGGGAGCCCCCGGCGTCGACCAGCAGATGCAGCTGGCCGAGGACACGCTCGCGGTGCTCATCCATGGGCAGTCCGTTGATCTGCCAGAACGCGGGGTCCTTGATCATCTCGCGGGCTTCGCGGCGCGTATCTGCCCATGTACCAAGCAGCATCCGTGTGACTAGTTCGGTGTCGATGTGCGGTTCGGCGGTGGGCGTTTCGGACGGACGGACGGCAGCGTCGACCATGGGATCACCTCTCGATGAGGGGGAAGGGAACGTCAGGACCCACGGTAGGCATCCCACAAAGACGGCTCAAATCGCTTCACGATGCCTACAACGAGGGTCGACCCCGCCGGTCGGGCCGGTTGTGGCGTTGCGACAGGGCACTCAGGGAGCCTTCAGCGCGGAGGCCGCCTCAGCCCTCGTCAGTGCGCTGCGCCCACTCCACTGCGCGCTCGGCGACGGTGGCCACGTCCTCGGCGACATCGATCACCAGACCCGGCTCGTCGTCGCCGAGGGGTTCGAGCGTGGCCAGCTGCGAGGCAAGCAGCGCGGGGGGCATGAAGTGTCCGGTGCGGGCGAGCGCCCGGTTGCTGAGGAGCTCCGGATCGCCGGTGAGGTGCACGAAAACCGTGTGCGGAGCGCGTGCACGCAGGCGATCACGATACGACCGCTTCAGCGCGGAGCACGCGACAACGACACCGGATGCCGCTGCTGCCGCGCTGTCTGGCACCGCTCCGTCTGCAGAGCGCAGCGCCAAGCGCTCGCCGACGAGGTCGAGCCACGGCATCCTGTCGGCATCCGTCAGCGGAATGCCCTGCGACATCTTCGCGACGTTCTCAGCCGGATGCAGGTCATCTGCGTCGACGAAGGGGAAGTGAAGGCGCCGGGCGATCTCGATCCCGACCACCGACTTGCCGCTCGCGCTGACCCCCATGACGACGATCGCGGGGCCGGGTCGGGTCATGGTGTCAGCCTACGGGGCGCCTCGTTCGAGCTCGTCGAGCAACGTGGCACCCGGATCGCCGCTCAGAGCGTGAGACCGTGAGACCGTGACCGAACCGGAACATCGGATCGGCGGTGTCGAATGGCACATCGGGCCTCGATGCCTCAACCGCGGCCATGCTGCGCGGGACGTCGAACGGCAACTTTCCGCGGGCAGCAACCTTCCCCGAGAGGACCGACAGCAGCGCGTCGGCGCTCGCGCCCCAGGTGACGACGACCGCGTGCGCGGCCTCGACGATCGGCGCGAGGATTGCGGGTCGATCGAGGAAGACATCCACGACAGTGGTCGTCACCGCCGCGATCTTCACGACGCGGGCAATCGTCTCGTCGGCGAAGTCAAGCGAGCCGGCGTGGAAGAAGTTCTCGAACGCCGTGGCGCGCGGCTCGAAGGGAGCCTGCAGCCGGAGGATCGCGAGGTCGGCATCGTCCGGACTCTCGACGACCTCACCGTACCCGCTTGCCACGGCAGGATCGATGCCCTCGACATAGAGCCGCAGTCCCGCTGCGAACGGCAGCGTGGGCGTTGTCGCGGCGCGCTGGACGCCGTTGGTGAGCACCGTGACCGACGCCTGCTGGGCTGCGACACCCGCCGCACGGAACTCGGCATTGCCGACGATGCGGTCCGCGGCATCCTCGTCGACATAGGGGTTGTCGAAGAGCCCGAGCACGAACTTCTCACGGGCATTCCGTAGTACGGCATGACCTGCCGCACGCCGACCTCGAACGCCGCTTCGAAGGGCTTCAGGTGCAGTTCGAACTTTCCGCCGGGATAGACCTGCTCACGGCCGTACGCGAAGTGGGGGTCTTCGCCGTCTTTCTGCGGGCCGCCTCCGGGGAAGTGCTTGACCATCGTCGAGACGGCGCCCGACCCGAAGGCTGAGCCGTGCTGGAAGCCGCGAATGTAGGCGGCGCCGAGCCGTCCCGACAGGTCGGGGTCTTCGCCGAAGGTCTGCAACTGACGCGCCCAGCGGGGTTCGGTGGCGAGGTCGACCTGGGGGTGCAGGGCAGCACGGATGCCGACGGCGGTGTATTCCTGGCGAGCGATGTCACCGAAACGCTCGACGAGTTCGGCATCCTGGGTCGCGGCAAGGCCGAGCGGCTCGGGCCACTGTGAGAACGGCCCTGCGAAGATCGCCGCGCCCGGGTTCTCGCTGAACGAATGGCGCGGGTCGGTTGAGATCGTGACGGGAATGCCCAGGCGCGTCGAGGCTGCGAGTTCCTGGAGCTTGTTGTGCCAGCGCGCGATCTCGCGTGCCGTGGGCGCTGCGCCCAGCAGGTTGAAGTGCGTGAGGTGGCGCTCCACGACGTATTCGCGGCTCGATGCGATTCCGAAGGCGGCCTCCCCCCCACACTAAACCGAGCGATGTTTGGTTTTCAAGGTGAGTGGGCGGCAACGACCGCAAGGACGGCGTCGCCGTAGGCATCCTTCTTCTTTGCGCCGATCCCGGTGATTCCCTCCAGCCCTGCGGCTGAGGTCGGGCGGGCGGCGGCGAGGGCTCGCAGGGTCACGTCGCCGAAGACGACGTACGCGGGGACTCCCTGCTCACGCGCGGTCTCGGCGCGCCAGGCCCGGAGGGCCTCGAACAGGTCGCGGTCGGCTGGGGCGACATCCGTCGCGGCAGTCTTGCGGACCCGGGCAGACCCCGCACGGCCGGCGACGTCGCGGCGCAGGGGCACTGCCTGTTCGCCCTTGAGCACGGGGCCGGCCGCCTCACCGAGAGCGAGAGTTCCATACTCGCCGCGGGCGACCAGGATGCCGCGGGCAAGGAGCTGGCGCACGACGCTGCGCCAATCCTGGTCTGACAGGTCGGACCCGATGCCGTAGGTCGCGAGGGTCTGATGACCGAGCTGGCGGATCCGTTCGGTGTCGGCGCCGCGCAGGATGTCGATGAGCTGGCCCGCCCCGTACGCCTGGCCACGCTCACGCTGCAGGCGCACGATCGTCGACAGGAGCTTCTGGGCCGGAACGAGGCCGTCCCACGTCTCGGGCGGCTCGAGGCACGTGTCGCAGTTGCCGCACGGCTCGGCGGGCTGGCCGAAATACCCGAGCAGGTTCACGCGACGGCACTCGACCGTCTCGCAGAGGGCGAGCATGGCATCCAGGTGCTGGTGCTGGCGACGCTTGCGGGCAAGATCGCCCTCGCCCCCGTCGATGAGGCGGCGCTGTTGCACCACATCCGCGAGGCCATACGCCATCCACGCGACCGACGGCTCGCCGTCGCGGCCGGCGCGGCCGGTCTCCTGGTAGTAGCCCTCGACGGACTTCGGGAGGTCGATGTGGGCGACGTAACGGACGTCGGGCTTGTCGATCCCCATCCCGAACGCGATCGTCGCGACCATGACGACGCCGTCTTCGCGAAGGAACCGCTGCTGGTTCGCGGCACGGATGCCTGCATCCAGCCCCGCGTGGTACGGCAGTGCGTCAACGCCTTGACCACGCAGGTAGGTGGCGGTCTGCTCGACGCTCTTGCGGCTCAGGGCGTAGACGATGCCCGAGGCGCCGGCGGGCTGGGCGCGCACGAACGCGGTGAGCTGGCGGCGCGCATCGGTCTTGGGCTCGATGCGGTACTGGATGTTGGGACGATCGAAGCTCGCGACGAAGTGGCGCGCATCGGGCAGGTGAAGCCGATCGGTGATCTCGCGGTGCGTCTCGCGCGTGGCAGTCGCCGTGAGCGCCATACGGGGGACGCCCGGGAAGCGCTCGGCGAGATCCCCCAGGGCGAGGTAGTCGGGGCGGAAATCGTGGCCCCACTGCGAGACACAGTGGGCTTCGTCAATCGCGATGACACTGAGCCGACCCCGCTGCAGGAGCGCCGTCGTCGCGGCGCCCGACAGGCGCTCGGGAGCGACGTAGAGCAGGTCGAGCTCGCCACTGAGGTAGGCGCGCTCGGTCTCGGAGCGCTCGGATGCGGACTGCGTGGAGTTCAGTGCGGCAGCGCGCACACCGTTCGCTCGGAGCGCCTCAACCTGGTCGTGCATGAGGGCAATGAGGGGCGAGATCACCAGGCCCGTGCCCTCGCGCACGAGCGCGGGAACCTGGTACGTGATGCTCTTGCCGCCGCCGGTCGGCATCAAGACGACGGCATCCCCGCCCGCGGTGACATGGTCGACGATGTCGGCCTGGTCGGCGCGGAAGGCGTCGTATCCGTACACCTCGCCCAGCACGGCGAGCGGATCTGCACCTGCGAACGAGCGGGCGGGAGCCGCAGGTGCGGCCTGGATGCCGGCGGCGGCCGGCGCCCAGTCCTCGGGCGGCTCGTCGCCGTCGGGCGGTGGAGCGAGATCGTCCGGATCCCACACCAGGTCGGCGTAGGGATCCTCGGGCGCACTCACCGCTCCACCGTATCCGGCGCCGCTGACGCTGCCACGGCCAGCACCGTCGCCGCTCACAGCCGCACGACCTCAGCGACGCGAACGACAGCGGTTCCCTCCTCGACGGATGCCGCAAGGTCCACCTCGGCACGGATGCGCCAGTCGTGGTCTCCGGCCGGATCGTCGATGATCTGCTCGACGCGCCAGGTGTCGGCATCCGTCGTATCGATCACGCACAGCTGCGGCGAGCGCGCGGGACCGCCGGTGAGGATCTCGTCGTGCTCGTCGTAGTACCGGTCCATCGCGGCCGACCAGTCGACGCCCGGATCGAGCTCTGCCAGCCCGTCGTCGTCTTGGAGCGCTGCCAGTTGCACGCGGCGGAACAGCTCGTTGCGCACCAGCACCATGAACGCGCGGCGGTTGGTGAGCACCGAGGGCGGCGCGGGTGGCACGACAGGCGCCTCGGGGTCGGGCGACGGATCGACGAGCGCCGACCACTCGTCGACGAGCGACGAGTCGACCTGCCTGACCAGCTCGCCGAGCCACTCGATGAGGTCGAGCACCTCGTCGGTCTGCGCCTCGGCCGGCACGGTCTGGCGGACGGCGCGGTAGGCATCCGAGAGGTAGCGCAGCACGAGACCTTCGCTCCGGGCGAGCTGATAGAACGAGACGAACTCACCGAACGACATCGCCCGTTCGTACATGTCGCGAACTACCGACTTGGGCGAGAGCTCGAAATCGAGCACCCAGGGCTGGCTCGAGGCGAAGACAGCGAACGACTGAGCGAGAAGCTCGGCGAGCGGCTTCGGGGAGGTGATGTCTTCGAGCAGCGCCATCCGTTCGTCGTACTCGAGCCCGTCGCGCTTCATCGCCACCACCGCTTCACCCCGCGCGCGGAACTCCTGCTGCGAAAGGATCGCCCGCGGGTCGTCGAGGGTCGCCTCGATCACGCTCACGACATCCAGCGCGTAGTGCCCGGTGCCGGCCGTCGTCTTGGCACTCGACGTTCGCAGATTCGCGCCACGTTCGGAGGATTCTGGCTCAGGACTGCGGAGTTCCTGCGATTCTGCGGAGTTCGCGGGGGCGGGCGCATCGGGCTCGAGCAGGGAGATCGCGGCGAGGGCGAAGGGGGAGAGCGGCTGGTTGAGGGCGAAGTTCGGCTGCAGATCGACCGTGAGACGGATGCCGTCAGCCGCGGTATCCAGGATGCCTGCCGTCACGAGCGTGCGGAAGATCGCGATGGCCCGGCGGGCGAGTTCATACTGCCGCGCGCGCGGCTCGTGGTTGTCGAAGACGAGCGAGCGCACGTTGCCGAAGACGTCGCCCCCGCGTCCGATGACGTTGATGAGCATCGCGGCGGTCAGCTGCAGGTGCGGGGTCAGCGGCTCGGGTTCGGCGGCGACGAGACGCTCGAACGACCCCTCGCCCCAGTTCACCTGGCCGGTCGGGGCCTTCTTGCGCACGATTTTCTTGCGTTTGGAAGCGTCGTCGCCCGCCTTGGCGAGCGCGACGGCGTTCTCGATCTCCCACTCGGGAGCCATGACGACGACATTGCCGTAGGGATCGAACCCGGCTCGGCCGGCGCGGCCGGCGACCTGATGGAACTCGCGGGCGGTGAGCTGCCGCATCCGCGTCCCGTCGAACTTCGTCAGCGCCGTGATGAGCACCGTGCGGATCGGCACGTTGATGCCAACGCCGAGGGTGTCGGTGCCGCAGATGACCTTGAGCAGCCCCCGCTGGGCGAGGGTTTCGACCAGGCGCCGGTAACGCGGCAGCATGCCGGCGTGATGGATGCCGATCCCAGCGCGTACGAGCCGCGAGAGCGTTTTCCCAAAGCCTGTCGTGAACCGGAACCCGCCGATCTCGGAAGCGATCTGATCGCGCTGCTCGCGCGATGCGATCTTGGTGTTGATGAGCGCCTGGGCGCGCTCGAGGGCTGCGGCCTGCGAGAAGTGGACGATGTAGATCGGGGTCTCGGACTCCTCCAGCAATCGCTCGATGACGTCGTGAACCGGGCGCCGCTCGTAGGAGAAGTGCAGCGGCACGGGACGCTCGACGCCCGTGATCTGCGCGACCTCGCGGCCGGTGCGGCGCTCGAGGTCAGTCACGATCGGGGCGACATCGCCCAGGGTCGCTGACATGAGCAGAAACTGCACACGCGGAAGGAGCAGCAGTGGCACCTGCCATGCCCAGCCGCGGTCGGGATCACCGTAGTAGTGGAACTCGTCCATCACGACGGCGTCGATGTCGGCATCCGTGCCCTGTCGTAGCGCGATGTTGGCGAGGATCTCGGCAGTGCAGCACACGATCGGTGCGTCGGCGTTGACCGACGAGTCTCCCGTGATCATTCCCACGTTCTCGGCACCGAAGATCTCGACGAGCGCGAAGAACTTCTCGGCCACGAGGGCCTTGATCGGCGCGGTGTAGTACGAGCGGCCGCCGCGGGCAAGCGAGGCGGTGTGAGCAGCGATCGCGACGAGGGACTTGCCCGTTCCGGTCGGCGTCGAGAGCACCACGTGCGAACCCGACACGAGTTCGATGGCAGCTTCATCCTGCGCGGGGTAGAGACGGATGCCGCGCCCCTCGGCCCACGACACGAAAGCGTCATAGACGGCATCCGGTGCGGCGCCTGTCACGGCGTCCGTGAGCGTGGGCGGGGAAGTCACCCCCCGAGTCTGCCTGACGCGAGCGACTCGCCCCCACGCGCACTGACCCTCGCGGAACACGACAGCCCCCGCCTACGTTGGGAGGAAGCAACGAGAGGACAGGTGATGACCGATACTGACGTGACCCCCGAGGTCGTGCGCAACGACGACAAGGGACGATACGAGATCAGCCTCGACGGAGCCCTCGCCGGCTTCACCGAATTTGTCGCCGACGATCAGGGTCGCCTGGTCTTCCCCCACACGGAGATCGATCCGGCCTTCTCGGGCCGAGGCCTCGGCACCGAACTCATCGGACAGGCAATGACCGATGTCGCGTCCCGTGGTGAGACCGTCGTGCCGGAGTGCTCGTTCGTGGTGCGCTACCTGCAGAAGCACGAGGTCAACGGGCTCGAGGTCGCGTGGCCCCACGGCTCGGCGCCACGGGGATGACCCGACTCGACTCGGACGCAGCGGTGGCCGAAGAAGGGGCAGCCGACTGCGACGGACCCCGCCTGCTGAACCTCGAGATGAGGGATGTCCCGCTCGGCGGGATACGGGCCATGCAGGTCTCTCGCGCGCTCCCGCAGCGCGACCTCCCGCTCGTCGGAGCCTGGTGCTTCCTCGACCGGTTCGGGCCGCAGCGCACCATGATGCGCGTCGAACCTCATCCGCACATCGGCCTGCAGACCGTGACCTGGCCGATCAGCGGCGAGGTGCGCCACCGCGATTCGGTCGGCAGCGACGTGATCGTGCGCCGCGGCGTTCTCAACCTCATGACCGCCGGCGCCGGCATCTCCCACTCCGAGTACTCGGTTGGCGAGACGGATGTCGAGCTCGACGCCCTGCAGCTGTGGGTGGCCCTCCCTGAAGCGACCCGGTTCGGGGCGGCATCCTTCGAACAGCACGCGGATCTTCCGGTGGTCGACCTGCCCGCTGCCGCGGGAAGCGCGCAGGCTACCGTTGTGCTCGGGACGCTCGGCGAGGCACCCTCCCCCGCGACGACGCACACCCCGATCGTCGGCGCCGAGCTGGACCTGACGCCCGGAGCCGACGTGCTCATCCCACTCGAAAAGGCATGGGAGCACGCGCTGCTGCTGATCGATGGTGACGCGACGGTCAGCGATGCGCCGGGTGGCGATGCGCACGGCACCGCCGACCTGGACGCTCACCACCTGCTGTATCTCGGCACGCATCGTGACGCGATCACCCTCCGCACGGACTCCGGAGCCCGGGTGTTCCTGCTCGGGGGTGAGCCGTTCCCCGACGAGATCGTGATGTGGTGGAACTTCGTCGGACGCTCGCACGATGAGATCGTCGCCGCCCGTGAAGACTGGGAGAACTCCACAGCCCGGTTCGGTCACGTCGTCGACCACGGCTCGGAGCGCATCCCCGCTCCACCGCTGCCGGGGGTGCGCCTGACGCGGCGACACAGACGCCTCTGAGACCGACTTTGGTCCCGAACGCGGCAGTACGCTGATACGGTGGCCCGAACCTCCGTCCTGACGACGCGTGTGCTCCTGACGACCGCCGCCATCGGCGTCGCGACGGGGCTGCTCGCGGGCATCGCGGGATGGGTCACGCCGCTCGTCCTCGGGGCTGCACCGATTTTGTATGGCTTCGTCCTCGGAGCCCACGTGCTGCCGGGCATCATCGCGCAGGAGGTCATTCGGCTCCCGTGGGTGGCGCTTCTCAGCCATGTGTTCGCAGCGCTGGTAGCCAGCGCCATGGCTCCCCAGTGGGCGCTGCGATTCCTCGGTACGGCGATCCTCTTCGGCGGCATCCAGGAGCTCGTCGCCGCGCTCACCCGCTATCGGGTGTGGGATGCCTGGCGGTTCTTCATTTCGGCCGTGATCATCGGCGTCCTGGTCGCCGTTGTCGTCGCGTTCGCCGCCGACCTCGCCTCGCTGCCGTTGTGGGCACAGATCATCTACCTCATCGTCGCGGTGCTCGGACCCGTCGCGTGGACGGCCGCGGGCCTCGGGATCGGCGTATCGCTGCGTCGCGCCGGCGTCGCCCGCCGCTCGTGATGCTCCGAGCCAGACTCCCGCGAAACCCGAATCTCGGGGCGTGTGGAGTTAGGTTCAGCTAAGTTAGGGCGTACTTCCCTTTCCGACGAGGACCCGTGACAGCTCCCCCCGATTCCGCCGCGCGCTCGGCATCCGTCGCCCCCTCGCTCGGCGAGACGGTGGCGCCGGAGGCGAGTGTCGGGGCCGAGCACACTCCGCTCCTGCGGCTGCGTGAGGTCGGAATCACGCACGAGGGCGAGGATGCCACCACCCCGGCATCCGTGTCGTTCGAGGTGTCGCGCGGCGATGTCGTGCTGCTTCTCGGACCGAGCGGTTCGGGTAAGTCGACGCTCTCGCTCGCGATGAACGGACTCATCCCGCACGCCGTGCCCGCGACGCTGTCGGGGCGCGTCGAGGTAGCCGGGATGGATGCGGCGACGCACTCCGTGGCGCAGCTGTCGACACACGTCGGGATCGTGTTCCAGGATCCCGATGCCCAGCTGGTGACAGGCACGGTGCTCGACGAGGTAGCTTTCGGGCCCGAGAACCTGCGTCTCCCGGTGGCCGAGGTGCTCGCCCGCGCGGAAGCGGCGCTGCGTCGCGTCGGACTGTGGGAGAGGCGGGCCGAGAACCCTGATCGCCTCTCCGGCGGCGGCCGTCAACGCCTCGCGATCGCGTGCGCCCTGGCCATGGGTTCGCCGCTTCTCGTGCTCGACGAGCCGACGGCCAACCTCGATCCGCAAGGTATCGACGATGTGTACGCGGCCCTCGCCGAACTCGCGGCATCCGGTGACAAGGGCATCGTGCTGATCGAGCACAACCTCGACGCCGCTGCCTCGTTCGTGAACCGCGTCGTGGTGCTGGATGCTGCCGGCGCGGTGATCGCCGACGGGGCGGTGGACGAGATCTTGCGGGAGCGCGCCGCGGAGCTTCACGATCTCGGGGTGTGGTTGCCGACCTCGACGCTCGCGGCCCTGCGGCTGCGGGAGGGCGGATATCACTTCGATCCGCTGCCGATCAACCCCGAGGAACTGCGCGCGGCGCTCGATCAGCAGCCCGCGCCGCCCGCTCTGCGCCAGGCGGCCGCGGCCTCGGAGGCGCCGGTGTCGGCATCCGTCACCCGCATCGAGGTGCGGGGGCTGACCCTACGACGCAAGAAGACCGAAGTGCTGACGGATGTCGCACTCGATGTGCAGGACGGCGAGTTCCTCGCGATCGTCGGTGCCAATGGGGCGGGCAAGACAACGCTGATCCAAGCCCTCGCCGGGGTTCTCGCCCCACCCCGAGGCACGGTCCGGATCGACGGACTCGACGTTGCGCGACAGGACGATCGGTCACTGTCGACCCACGTCGGGTTCGTGTTCCAAAATCCGGAGCACCAGTTCATCGCGGGATCGGTGTTCGACGAGATCGCGCACGGCCTGCGCCGACAGCACCTCGACGAGGCCGAGATCAAGCGGCGGACACTCGATCTTCTCGACCGCTTCGGGCTGCGCGAGCGGGCGCACGTTCATCCGTTCCTGCTGTCGGGCGGGCAGAAGCGGCGCCTGTCGGTCGGGACCGCCCTTGTCGCCGGGGCCCCCGTGCTCGCCCTGGACGAGCCGACGTTCGGACAAGACCGCGCCCGAGCCGACGAACTTCTCGGACTGCTGCGCGACCTCAACCGGGACGGCACGACGATCATCGTCGTCACCCATGACATGCAGCTGGTCGCCGAGTATGCCGACCGTGTCGCCGTCATGGAGTCGGGTCGGGTCACCGCGACCGGAACGCCGGGTGAGGTCTTCGCGGATGCCGACCTCATCGCCCGCGCCGGGCTGCGCGTTCCGCCACTCGCGCGCGCACTCGCACCGCTTGTCACGCACCCGGAGCTTCGCGCGATTACGCGCGTCACTGACCTCCCCGGGGGTGCGTCGTGACGACGGCGCCGACAATGCTCCCGGCATCCGTCGCCGATGATCCCTATGCCCCGGTGCGGCAGACCTCTGCGGTGCGGTTCCTCTACGGACTGAACCCGCTCGCCACGATCGCAGCGGTGCTCCCGGCCCTGGTGCTGCTCGTGTTCGTGCGCGACCTTGCGACACCTCTGGCGTTTCTCGCCCTCTCGTACCTCGTGCTGCTCGTGGGCGTCAGCCTCAGCATCCGGGCCGCGGTCCTTCTCGTGCTCGCGATACCGGGCGCTGTCGCAGTGTTGGGGTTCAGCTTTTCGCTCTGGACGGATGCCGCCCTCGTCGCGGACACCCCGCCCGTGCTGCAGATCGGCGCGTGGACGCTTTACAGCGGCGCGCTCGAGATCGGACTCGCAACGGGCCTCCGGCTCGCCGCGATCCTCGCGCTCTCGCTGATCCCGGGCCTCAGCACGACCGGCCCCGATCTCGTACGCGCCTGCGTGCAGCAGCTGCGCGTCCCATACCGGATCGGGTATACGGCGCTGGCGGCTTTCCGGTTCGTACCCCGATTCGGTCACGAACTCGAGATCATCCGGCAGGCCCACCGGGTGCGCGGCGCCCACCGCGGACGCGGGCCGATCGCGAGCGTACGCCGGTGGGCCAGCTACCTCGTGCCGCTGCTTGCCGGCGCCATCCGTCACGCCGAGCGGGTCGCCCTCGCGATGGACTCCCGCGCTTTCGGCGCCTACCCCGATCGCACCGAGCGGCACCTCGTCCCGTTCCGCGCGCGGGATGTCGTCTTCATCGCGGCCTTCTGGCTCGCATCCGCAGCCCTCTTCACCCTCTTCTTCCCCTGGGGCCTCGCCTAGTCAGTCGCGTTGTTCCTCGCCCAGCCGGGCGCCACAAACGACGGATGCCGCGACCCGCACCTCCTGAGAGGTCTGGGTCGCGGCATCCGCTGGGTGAAGCGTGATCAGCGCTTGCCGGCGAGGTCTCGTCCGACGATCTCGCGCATGATCTCGTTCGTGCCGCCGTAGATGCGGTGGACGCGAGCGTCGAGGAACGCGCGGGCGATCGGGTACTCGGTGATGTAGCCGTAGCCGCCGTGCAGCTGCACGCCGAGGTCGAGCACTGCCCACTCCCGCTCGGTCGCCCAGAACTTGTACTTCGCGGCCTCTTCGGCCGAGAGCTTGGAGTCCTTGTAGGCGCGCATAACGCGGTCGGTATATGCCCAGAGTGCTTCCACGTCGGCAGCCATGTCGGCCAGGCGGAACCGGGTGTTCTGGAAGTCGGCGATCCGCTCCCCGAACGCCTCTCGGTCCTTCGTGTACGCGAGTGTCCAGTCGAGAGCTGCCTGCGCCGCCGCGGCACCTGCAACGCCGATCGACATGCGCTCGAGCGGCAGGTTCATCATGAGCTGCACGAAGCCCATGCCTTCGCGGCCGCTGATGAGGTTCCCCTCGGGAACGAACACGTCGCTGAACGAGAGCTCGGCGGTGTCGTGACCGTGAAAGCCCATCTTGTGCAGCTTCTTGCCGTGGTCGAAGCCTTCCATGCCGTTCTCGATGAGCAGCAGGCTGAAGGCATCCGGGCGGTTGCCCTCGCCGGTCTTGACGAACGTGACGACGAGATCGGCCGTCTTGCCGCTGGAGATGAAGGTCTTCGCGCCGTTGACGATGTAACCGCCGTCGACCTTCTTGGCCGTGGTCTTGATGCCGCGCAGGTCGCTGCCGGCACCGGGCTCGGTCATCGCGAGCGCGCCGATCACTTCGCCGGTTGCCATGCCGGGGAGCCACTTCTCCTTCTGCTCCTGAGTGCCCATGTGCACGAGGTAGGGGACGGCGAGGTCATCCTGGATGCCGAAAGCGCCGGCCAGGGATCCCGAGCCCGCGGCGATGACCTCCTCCATGACGATCGCGCGGAAGCGGTAGTCCTGCAGCATCCCGGCACCGCCGAACTCTTCCGGCACCGACAGTCCGATGAGTCCGGACTCACCGGCAGCTTTCATCGTGTCGCGGTCGATCTCGCCGTCGGCATCCCACCGGGCGATTGCCTCGTTCGTGACGTATCGCTTGACGAACTCCTTGACGACGTCGCGGAACGCCTCGTGGTCTTCGTCGTAGATGTCGCGCTCCATGTGAGCCCTTCCTTCCACATCGATGGCGCGGGCCTGCCGGAATCGGCGGTTCGGCCCCGTCGCCGACGCGATTCTATGCCCGCGGGCTGTCAGCGCTTCGCACCCGGTGTGGGATTGCGGTTCACGTGGGGCGGTACTGCGTCTCGCGTTTGTAGGATGCCTCCAGGTTCGGTATCCAGTTCGGATTATCCGCGTCGCGGGTTGACAGTCAATCGTATTTTTGTTCGACTATGCGCATGCGATGGAACGGGCAGGCGATCGGCGCGAGCGACGCCAACGCGCTGCCCGGGATGGAGCACCTCGGGGGCTTCGTCCGGTCCGTCACGACACCCGAGTTTGCGGGCATGACCTTCCACGAGGTCATTGCCAAGAGCGCCCTCAACCACGTCCCTGGCGCATCGGCGATGCCCTTCGACTGGACCGTGAACCCCTATCGCGGATGCAGTCATGCGTGCTCCTACTGCCTAGCTCCGGAAACCACGATCCTGCTCGCCGACGGCCGCACCCGCACCCTCGGCGATCTCCGGGTCGGCGATTCGATCATCGGCACCGAACGCCGCGGAGATTACCGCCGGTACGTCGCCACAACGGTGCGCGCGAAGTGGACGACGAATCGACGCGCGCACCGCGTGACCCTCGCCGATGGGACAGAGCTCATCGCAAGCGCCGATCACCGCTTCTTGACCGAGCGGGGCTGGAAGCACGTGAAGGGTGCGATGAGTGGACCGGAGCAGCGTCCCTACCTGACCGCTAACAACCGCCTCATGGGCTTCGGCATGGGCGCAGCGCGAGCCGTGAGCCGTGACGGCGCCGACAGATTGTGGCGACTGGGTTATCTGGCGGGAATGATCCAGGGCGACGGAATGATCCTGCACAGGACTTACCCGCGTCGGGGTCGCACCGGCGCGATTCACGCCTTTCGACTCGCGCTTGCGGACACGGAGGCTCTGGAACGCACCCAGGCGTTTTTAGCGCTCGAGGGAATCCCCACCAACGTGAGGCCGTTCACAGCCGCAACCGAGCAACGGCGCGCCATGCTCGCCATCCATACAGCACGCAAAGAGGGGGTCGCCGCAATTGAGGCCCTCATCAAGCGACCCGCAGACCTGAGCGAGGAGTGGCTCGCTGGATACCTGGGCGGAATCTTCGACGCCGAAGGCTCCTGTTCCCGGGGTGTGCTGAGAATCAGCAACAAGAGCGCGGACGTGCTCGGCACGGTCCGCGAGGCACTCGCGTGCTTTGCCATCCCTGCCGTCACCGAGGGGCCGCGACCGAACGGGGTGAGCGCTATCCGGGTCACGGGCGGGCTGGCTTCGCGGATGCGCTTCTTCGAGATCTCACGACCCGCGATCACGAGAAAGCTCTCGATAGTCGACACTGCGGTGAAGACATCGAGTGACCTCCGCGTCGTCGAAATCGAAGATCTCGGGCACAGCATCGACATGGTCGACATCACGACCGGCACCGGTGATTTCATCGCGAACGGCGTTATCAGTCACAACTGCTTCGCCCGCGGCACGCACGAGTACCTCGAGCTGGATGCCGGGCGCGACTTCGACTCGCAGATCGTCGTCAAGGTCAACGTCGCCGACGTGCTGCGCACAGAGCTCGCACGGCCGTCGTGGACCGGCGATCCGGTCATGCTCGGCACAAACACCGACCCGTATCAGCGGGCCGAGGGACGGTACCGACTCATGCCCGGCATCATCCAGGCGCTGACGGATGCCGGCACCCCGTTCTCGATCCTGACCAAGGGCACGCTGCTACGCCGGGATCTTCCGCTTCTGACAGAAGCCTCGTATGAGGTCGATGTCTCACTGGCGATGTCGATAGCCGTGTTCGACGATGCACTACAGCGCACGCTCGAGCCGGGGACGCCGAGCGCAGCCGCGCGCCTCGAGACCGTGAGAGCGGCGACGGATGCCGGATTCCGCGTCACCGTGTTCCTGATGCCGATCCTCCCCCACCTCACCGATTCAATTGCCTCGCTCGATGATGCGCTGGGGCGCATCCGAGCGGCCGGCGCACACCGAGTGGTCTTCGGCGCGCTGCACCTGCGCCCGGGGGCGAAGCAGTGGTTCTGGCAATGGCTCGAGCGGGAGCATCCGGAACTCGTCGGGTCGTATCGCGGCCTGTACCCGGGCGCTTCCGCGTACGCGCCGAAGCCGTACCGTCAGTGGCTCGCCAAGCGCGTTCGGCCGCTGCTGCGGGTTCACGGCCTGACCGGGCACGCCGAGGAAGAAGCACCCCCACGCGAGCCGGTCCCCGGTCTGGCTGCGCGCCGCGCGGCGGCATCCGTCGTCACGACCTCGCGCGGCACGCGAGCTGACGCGGCAGCGATGCTGTTCTGAGCCCGCCGCTTCTACGCATGGAGGTAGGACACATCCCGCAGGCAGGACGATCCGGTGAGGATTCGTCCTGCCTGCGGGATATTGCCTACGTCAGAGAGGTGGCGGCGGCGCGTCAGGCGTCGACGTCGGCGAGCTGACGGCCCGCGATCTCCTCGAGCAGGTCGTCGCCGATGCGGGCCTCCTCGAAGGGTGCGTCGATCTCGGCGCGGTCGAGCATCTCGGTCATGCGGCGACGACGCTGACGGGTGATGAGGGTCACGACGCGACCCTCGCGGCCCGCGCGGCCCGTGCGGCCCGATCGGTGCAGGTAGGTCTTGTACTCGTCGGGGGCGTCGGCCTGTACGACCAGGTCGATGTCGTCGACATGGATGCCGCGCGCGGCGACATCCGTGGCAACGAGCACCCGAACGCGGCCCGAGGTGAGCTTCTCGAGGTTGCGCGTGCGCTTGGCCTGGTTGAGGTCACCGTGCAGCGCCAGCGACGGGATGCCGGCGTCGTCGAACTGCTCGGCGAGCATCTCGGCGTACGCGCGCGTGCGGGCGAAGACGAGGGTCTTGCCGTCGCGGTCGACGAGCGAGTTGAGGATCTCAGCCTTGTCGCGATGATCGATCACGAGCACGCGGTGCTCGATGGTGCTCGAGTCCTGGTCTTCACCTGCAACCTCGTAGACCGCGGGCTCGACGAGGAACTCGTCGACGAGCGCGGCAACCTCACGGTCGAGCGTCGCGGAGAAGAGGAGCTTCTGGCTACCGTCGGCGGTCAGGCGCAGGATGCGCTGCACCGGCTCGAGGAAGCCCAGCTCGCACATGTGGTCAGCCTCGTCCAGGACCGCGATCCGAATGTCGGAGAGGTCGAGTTTGCCCTGTTCGACGAGGTCTTCGATGCGGCCCGGCGTGCCGACGATGATGTCGACGCCCTTCTTGAGGGCACCGACCTGGCGCGCCTGGGGCACGCCACCGTAGATCTGCGTCGTGAACAGGCCGACGCTGCGGGCGATCGGCTGGATCGTGCGGTCGATCTGCAGCGCAAGTTCGCGCGTGGGAGCGAGCACCAGCGCCTTGGGCGATCGGCCGAACTCACGACGGCTTCCCGCCTGCGAGCGCAGGATGCTCTCGACCAGCGGTGCACCGAACGCGATGGTCTTGCCCGATCCGGTGCGTCCACGCGCGAGCACATCGCGGCCCTCGAGGATCGGCGCGATCGTCGCGGCCTGGATCGGGAACGGCGTGGCTGCGCCGAGGTCGGCGAGCGTGTTCACAATGTTCTGTCCGAACCCGAGGTCACCGAAGCCGATACCGTCAACGGCGTCAGCCTGCACGGCCTCGGCCTGCAGGCGCTCGTGGACAACGTCGACATGCTCTTCGTGGGCAGCCGAGCGGGCCGGCGCGTTCCAGTCGGAGCGGTTCGGACGGTCGTCACGGCGCGGTCGGTCATCACGACGGGGGCGGTCGGAGTAGCCAGCGCGGTCATCCCGACGGGGGCGGTCGTATGCCG
The DNA here is from genome assembly GCF_038150145.1 of Microbacterium schleiferi. GTDB lineage: Bacteria > Actinomycetota > Actinomycetes > Actinomycetales > Microbacteriaceae > Microbacterium > Microbacterium schleiferi_B. The sequence continues at coordinate 41,278 of NZ_JBBWSA010000003.1, read as the reverse complement.
GGCGGTCATCCCGACGCGGACGGTCACCATACGAGGGACGGTCATCACGACGCGGACGATCGGAGTAGCGATCCTGACCCTCACGCTGCTGGCGGTCGGCGCACGCGGGACGGTCGTCGCGGCGCGCGCGGTCGCCATAGCCACCGCGGTCATCCCGACGCGGGCGGTCACCGTACGAGGGACGGTCATCGCGACGCGGACGATCGGAGTAGGCGGGGCGGTCGTCCCGACGCGGACGATCGGAGTAGCGGTCCTGCTGCGGACGGTCATCCCGACGCGGACGATCACCAGAAGACGGGCGGTCATCCCGACGGGGACGATCGCCGTACGAGGGGCGGTCATCCCGACGCGGACGGTCATCACGCGACCCGCGGTCGTAACCGCCGGAGCGCTGGCGGTCATCGCGTGCGGGACGGTCATCCCGACGCGGACGGTCGTCACGGGCGTGGGTACGGATGGCGCGGGCCTCGTCGCGCCCTGCGCGCTCCTGCGCCGTCCAGCGGCGCTTGGGCTCCCCGCCAGACTCAGCGGTCTCGGGGCGGTAGCCGCGGTGGCTGGGGCTCTTGCTGCCGGGCTTTCCGGCCGACGACGTACCGGGGCGACGCTTGCGGTCCTGGTACGCGGTCTTCTCGCCGTAGCGCGGTTCGAAGTTCTTGGCTGCGCGGCCGCCAGCCGGCTTCTTGCTCTTGGGCATGGGTGTGTTCTTCCTGGGTTCTCTCGCACGAGAACAGCAGTCGAGACGCGCTCGACAGGCCCGGACTCTCTTGGCCGGGGGCCATTCATGTGATGGTCATGTGCGCCGATCAGCGCTCACCATCGGCCCCAAGGACTCACAAACCCACTCGCCATACAAGGCAATGTCCAGAGCCGACCGATCCAGGGTACAGGCTCACCCTGAGAAACCCCCACGTCGGCACCCCGGCACCACCGGAACGGATGCGTCACTCAGGGCCTCTAGCATGGGCACGACACCCGCCGAGGAGGACCCATGACCGACACGCGCCACGACCCCACCGGGGAGCAGTTCCACCTCTCGAGCGCCGACGGTCGCGTAACGGCGCACCTCACGCAGGTGGGCGCGACGATTCGCGGGCTCACCGTCGACGGCGTCGACCTCATTGCGCCCTACCCCCTGGGGATGCCGGCGCCCGCGGCATCCGGAACCGTGCTCGTCCCCTGGCCGAACCGCGTCCGCGACGGCAAATGGAGCCACAACGGCACCTCCTACCAGCTGTGGCTCACCGATCCGTCGGTCGGCGGCGCATCACACGGGCTGCTGCGCTTCATGCCGTACACCGTCGCCGAGCAGTCCGGCGACAAGATCACGCTCGCGGCGACGGTCTTTCCGCAGAGCGGCTACCCCTTCCAGCTCGATACGACTGTCACGTATGCGCTGACTGCCGATGGCATCGAGGTCACCCACGTCATCGAGAACGTCGGCACGGATGCCGCACCCGCAGCGCTCGGCACCCACCCGTACTTCACGCTCGGTGATGTTCCGACCGCCGATCTCGTGCTGACCTCGCCGGGCGCGAAGATGCTCGTGCTCGATGACGCGCTGATTCCCGTCGATGAGGTTCCGGTGGACGCAGCATCCGACCTTCGGGACGGCGCTCGACTTGGGGATGTCTCGCTCAACACGTGCTACACCGAGATCGCCCGGGACGCCGACGGGATGCTGCGCCACCACCTGAGCGCGCCGGATGGCCGGACCGTCACGATCTGGCAGGGCCCGGACCTCGACTACGTGCAGGTATACACGACTGACCGCTACCCGAACCGCGAGTTGGCCGTCGCCATCGAACCGATGAGCGCGGTGCCTGACGCCCTCAACTCCGGTCGAGGTCTGCGCTGGCTGGCGCCCGGCGAGACCTGGACCGTGAGCTGGGGCATCGCCTACTCGGGCTGACGTCCGTTCTGGTCGTCGTCCGAGTTCTCGGCGCCCGGTATGTCGCCGGCATCGGTTGTCTCGGCGTGGGCAGTCTCGGCGCTGTCGGCTGATTCCTCGGTGGCTCCACCGTCGGTCTCGGTCTGATCAGATTCCGGCTCGTCGCCCTCCGACTCGACGGCCTCGGGGTCGACAGCGTCTGATTCGACAGCGTCTGTTTCGACAGCGTCAGGCTCGGTGATATCAGGCTCATTGGTCTCGTCGACGGCTGGCTCTGGACCATCGGCCGCGGGCTCGAGACCCTCCGGCTCACCGGCATCGGACTCGGTCGCCACCTCGTCCTCGCCAACCTGGTCCTCGCCCACCTGGTCCTCGACCCCCTCGGATCCGGCAGGCGACTGGATCGGAATCTGGCCGGTCCGCAGTGCCTCACGTTCGCGCAACTCGCGCCGCGTCAGCGGCACGTCCTCGGCACCACCCGCGGCGCCGGCAGCGGCGGCACCCGCCCCCACCCCGGCGAGCACGAGCCCGCCCTCGGCATCCGTCTGACCGGATCGCGCGGCGCGCTTGGCCTGCCGCCGCTCCTTCGCGCCCTCGACGAGGTTGTAGAGGGTCGGCAGCACGAGCAGCGTCAGGACCGTCGACGAGATGAGTCCGCCGATCACGACGATCGCGAGCGGCTGCGAGATGAACCCGCCCGTGCCGGTGATCCCGAGTCCCATCGGCGTGAGCGCGAGGATCGTGGCGAGCGCGGTCATCAGGATCGGACGAAGACGCCGCGTGCCACCGGCAATCGTCGCGTCGTGGGCACTCAGGCCCTTCTCGCGGTACTGGTTCACGAGGTCGACGAGAACGATCGCGTTTGTGACGACGATGCCGATGAGCATCAGCACGCCGATGAGCGATGCAACCCCCAGCGGGATGCCGGTGACGATCTGCAGCAGGATCGCACCGGTCGCCGCGAACGGCACCGAAATCAGCAGAAGCAGCGGCTGGCGCAGCGACTTGAAGGTCGCGACCATGACGACGTACACGATCAGGATCGCTGCCAACAGCGCGAGACCGAGCTGGCTGAAGGCGTCGGCCTGGTCGGTCGCGACACCGCCCAGATCAGCGCTGGCCGAAGACGGCAGATCAGCCGCGTCGAGCGCTTCCGTGACGGATGTCGTCGCCTGCGTGAGGTTGTCAGTGGCGGGAGTAACCGTCACTGTCGCGGTGCGCGTGCCGTCCTGCGTGGTGATCGATGTCGGTCCCTGCGACTCCTCGACAGTCGCAACATCTGACAGCGGCACCGGCCCCTGGGCCGTGAACACCTGGAGGTTACGCAGCTCGTCGATCGTGGTGGGCGGGTCGTTTGAGGCCAGGTACACCGTCAGCGACGTGTCGTCTACCTCGACGCTGCCGATGTTCTGCGGCTGCATCGTGCTCGATACGATCGCTCCCACTGCGACCTCCGACAGGCCGAGGGATGCCGCCTTGTCGCTGTCGACCTGCACCGAGATGAAGGGCAAGGATGCCGACAGGTTGCTCGTGACCTGGCTGACGTCGTCGAGGTCGCTGAGGCTCGCGACGACGGCATCCGTCGCCTCTTGCAGCGTCGAGGCGTCGGGAGCAGTGACGTCCACCTCGATGTCGGTCGAGCCGAATCCGCCGTTGCTGCCCGCGACAGTGATCTCGCCGACATCCGGAATCGCCTCGACGGTGTCCTGGACTTCCTGGCGAAGCGCGACCTGATCGACGCCTGCCTCAGTCGTGATGGAGTACGTGATTCCGCTGCCACCACCGGTGAAGGCATCCCGCAGTGCGTTGCCGCTGGAACCGATCGAGACCTGCACGGTCTCGATCCCGTCGATACCCATGAGGGCTTCCTCGACCGGCTCCGCGGCGGCAGATTCTGCCTCGAGGCTCGGGGCCGGCCCGATGTCCTGCGTCATCGTAAAGGTGTTCTGCCCGGAATCCCCGAGGAAGTTCGTCTTCATCAGCGGCGCCACGGCGATGGTGCCCACGAGAACGAGAACCGCAAGACCGAGCGTGACCCAGGAGTGGCGCAGCGTCCACCGCAGGATCGGGGTGTAACCGCGCTGCAGCCGATCGAGGGGAGCCGCCGGGTTCTCGGGGTCGATCTCGCGCCCGACCTCGTCGAGCAGCGGCTTGCCGGGCTTGAGGAACCAGTAAGCCAGCACCGGCACGATCGTGAGGGCGACCAGGAGCGAAGCCAGCAGCGCGATCGTGACGGTCAGGGCGAAAGGCCGGAATAGCTCGCCGGTCACGTCGCCGACGAAGGCGATCGGCAAGAAGACGGCGACAGTCGTGATCGTCGACGATGTGATCGCCGACCCGACTTCCTTCACAGCGCGCACGATGGACGTCAGCTTGTCGGCCTTGCCGACGTAGTGGCGCCTGATGTTCTCGATCACGACGATCGAGTCATCCACGACGCGGCCGATCGAGATCGTGATCGCCCCGAGGGTCAGGATGTTCAGCGAGTACCCGAACGCCTGTAGGCCGATGAAGGTGATCAGCACACTCGTCGGGATCGAGATCGCGGTCACGAGCGTCGCGCGCACCGACAGCAGGAAGAGCAGGATGACGAGCACGGCGAACAGCAGGCCGAATCCGCCCTCGACAGCAAGGGTCTCGATCGACTGCTCGATGTAGGGCGCCTGGTCGAAGACGACGGTGAGGGTCACTCCGTCGAGCTGCTGCTCGAGTTCAGGCAGGATGTCGACGACGCCGTGCGAGACATCGACGGTGTTGGCTGCCGGAAGCTTCGTGATCGCGATCGTCACTGCCGGCTCGCCGTTCACGCGCGAGATCGTCGTGACGGGGTCCTGTCCCTGCTCGACCGTGGCGACGTCGGCGATCGTCACCGTACCGGCTTGGAACTGCTCGGCATCCGTGGGAACGAGCGGCAGCGCCGCCACCGCATCGACCGAGGTGATCTTCGAGCCGGTCTGCACCGTGAGGGTCTGCTCGTTCTCGGTGATTTCGCCGCCCGGGAACAGCACGCCGTTCTGGTCGAGGGCGTCACGGATCGCCTGCTGCGTGTAGCCGGTCGCGGCGAGCTTCGCTGGGTCGGGTGTGATCGTGATGCGCTGTCCGGTGCCACCGACGATCTGTGCGGCGTTGACGCCGTCGACATCCTCGAGCTCGGGGATCGCGACGGATTCGAGTGTCGCCTGGATGGTCTGTTGGTCGTCGTAGCCGGTGACGGCGATCTGGATGACGGGGAAATCGTCGATGCTCGCCGAGAGCACGTTGGGATCGACGTTCTCGGGCAGCTGGGATGAGATCCGGTTGATCGCCTGCGTGATCTTCTGCTCCGCGGTGCCCAGGTCGGTGCCGTAGGTGAACGACGCCTGCACGATCGAGGCGTTGGTCGTGCTGGTCGCAGTTGTCGACTCGAGCCCGGGCACGGCCTGGATGGCTGTCTCGATCGGTGTCGATACGTCGTTGGCAACGACTTCGGGCGAGGCTCCCGGGTACGTCGTGACGACGATGAGAGCGGGGAACTCGATCGAGGGGATCAGTTCCTGCTTCAGGCTGGTCAACGCGAGGCTGCCGAACAGGGCAGCGACGATCGTGACCAGCGCAATGAGGGCGCGGTTTTTCAGGCTCAGGACGGCGAGTTTCGACACGGTGGCCTTTGCTGTGCTTGGTGCTGTCGGGACGCGACGATACGCGGGTGTATCGTCCCCATCTTCGCACGGTGATTCCGGGGGATATCCCGAAAAGTCCCGATCAGCCCGCGCCGGTGGCGAGCGCCGCGCCCAGAGCAAGCCCGCCCGCGGCGGCAGCGAGCGCGAGCACGAAGGTTCCGACGACGTTGACGATCGCCATCCGCCCCCGCCGCTCTTCGGCGAGCAGGATCGTCGTGACCGAGACGGCGCTGAAGGTCGTGAAGCCGCCGAGGAGGCCTCCCCCGATCACAAGCTGCAGGTCAGCGGAGGGAGCGGCACCGGTCAGGATGCCGAGCGCGAACGATCCGACGACGTTGACGACAAAGACTCCCCACGGCGGGTCCCACCAGCGCAGGATGGCGACGTCAGCGCTGTAGCGCAGCGCGGCACCGACTCCGCCGGCGACCGCACCGAGAGCGAGCAGGAGCGGGCTCATGCGGAGTGTCCGCGTGCTGAGGCCGGACGGGGACGGGCGATCCAGAGCCCGGCGACAGCGGCCGCGAGCCCGGCGAGCACCGTGACGATCGCCAGCGGCAGCGACGCCGGGTCCACCGCAAGCACGGCAAAGCTGGAGTAGGTCGTGAACCCTCCCATTACGCCCACGCCCCAGAAGATGCGCATTCTCGTTGCGCGGGCGGGGTCGGCCTGAGCCTCGGCCCGTCCCGTCACCAGGCCCAGCAGGAAGGAGCCGATGATGTTGATGAGCGGTATGGAGAGCCACTGGATCGAGGGGTCTTCGATGAGCAGGATGACAAGTCGCGCGGCGGTGCCGATCGTGCCGCCCGCGAACACCAGCCACAGGTGAGCACCCGATAAGCGCGGTCTGGTCGCCATCCGCTCAGGCTAACGCTCCGACCGGCGCATCGCAGGTCTCGCATACCGGTTTCGGGGCGCGGAAACAACCCCATTGTCGTGCAGCGGCGACGGTGACATCGTCTCGGGGTGGCGAGCACGCCCGACACGTGTCGAGCATGCTCCCCGACGTCCAACGAAAGGTGTCCCATGAACATCGCACTTCTGCTCGTCATCGTTATCGCCGTCGTGCTGGCCATCGTCGGCGGTCTCAACACGGCCTTGAACTGGCTGCTCTGGGTTGCCCTCATTGTCGGTGTGATCGCCCTGATCGCCTTCCTCTTCAGGGTCATCAGCGGCAGCCGCAGCTGACCGCAGACGCAACGAACGGATGCCGCGCTCCTCGGGGGAGGGGCGCGGCATCCGTTTGCCGTGGCGGCTCCAAATGGCTACAGCCGGGTATTCACATACTCCGTGAGCGCGTCGCGTACGAACTCGGCGCCGCCGTTGCCGCCGGCGGATGTCGCGTAGTTCGCCGCGAACCGAGGGTCAGCCACATACATCTCCGCGAGGCCGAGGACGTAGGGCTTCAACGCCGTCTCATCCTCATGAGCGGGCGTGCCGGGGATGGCCCGTAGCCACGCCACGTGACGCTCCGCCAGAGTCTGCGCCTCGGCCGAGCCGGGCGCGATGCCGGACTCAGCGGCTGCCGCCCAGGCCCGCGCGAGTTCAGCGGTCGTGTTCTTCCACGCCGTCTGCTGCTCAGCGCCGAGTGAGCGCCACCACGCGTCCGAGCTGGCGTAGGACTCGGCGCCCCAGCGCTGCTCGACCTCATCCTTGTAGACGGTGTGGTCGAAGCCGTCGAACATGTCGTCGTTCATCGTCGATTCACCTCCCTCCCATGACCTGATCGTGGATTCCACCGCGGCGATCTGCCGGGCGAGTCTTGCCTGCTCGGAACGGAGCCATCCGATGTGTGTGCGCAACGCTGCGGCGGGGTCCTGCTGCGCGTCCAGGACCTCGGCGATGTCCCCGAGCGCGAGCCCCAGGTCCCGCAACAGCAAGATCCGCTGCAGTCGCACGAGGGCCTCAGCCCCGTAGTACCGATACCCGTTCGCGCCCGTACGCGTCGGGTTCAGGATGCCGATGTCGTCGTAGTGCCGCAGCGTGCGTGTGGTCACGCCCGATCGCTGTGCTACCTCGTGGATGGTCCATTCCGTCATGGCCTCCACGCTAGAAGTTGACGTTGCGTCAATGTCAAGAAGGCGGACGGTGAATCTTGCTTAACGCGTTATATCGCGTTATTCTCAAATCGCGTTATATCGCGTCTTTGCTTTCATGTGTTCAGAACGGAGCGGACCGTGACCCTCGAGAAGTGGCTCATTCACCCGGGAGAAACGCGCGTCATCGACCTCGCCGACGTGCGCACCCTCAAGATCGGCCTCGTCGGCGGCCAGGTCGATGTCGTCGCCCACGACGAGCCTGGCGTGCGGATCGAGGTGTACGGAGTGACCGTCAAAGACCTCCGCATCGAGGCGACCGGCGACACAGTCGAGATCGATCACCCACAGCTGCGCTGGGACAACTTCCTCGAAGCCTTCCGCAACTTCGGATCCGGCGGCCCCAAGGCAGAAGTCAGCGTCGCAGTCCCCCGATCGGTCGCGCTGAACCTCGGCGTCGTGAACGCGAGCGCGCTCGTATCGGGCCTCGAGGCCGGTGCGCGCCTCAACACCGTGTCGGGGGACATCATCGTCGACGGTCTGAGCGGCGACGTGACGGTCAATGCGGTCTCGGGCGATGTGCAGATCCGGGACCTCGCCGGCACTCTGTCGGCAAACAGCGTCTCGGGAGATGTCGCCGCGACCGGCAGCATCCGCAAGGCGACAATCGACACCGTTTCGGGCGACATGCTCGTCGACACCACCGGCAACGCCCACGCCATCAGCTTGAACACCGTCAGCGGTAGCTCGACGATCCGACTCGATGAGGGGCTCCCGGCGAACTTCGTCGTGCGAAGCGTCAGCGGTCGCGTCCAGATCGATGGGGTCATGCGGTCGGGAAGCGGTGTGACCAACTACACCGGCTCAACCGGCGAGCTCAGCGGCTCGTTCGTCGATGTTCGCACGAACTCGGTCGCGGGCGGACTCACGGTGCTGCGCCGCTCCCCCGCTGCGACACCGGCGGATGCCTCGAGCGAGGCGGAGGGCCTGTGATGGCCCCCGTCTTCTCACACGGCGACCTACGCCTGTACCTGCTCTCTCTCCTGGACGAGGGACCGCGGCACGGTTATGACATCATGCAGGCCCTGTCGGATCGCACCGGCGGCACCTATACCCCGAGTGCCGGCACGGTCTACCCGCGGCTGGCGAAGCTCGAGGAGGAGGGCCTGGTGACCAAGACCGTCGACGGCCGCAAGACGATCTACGAGATCACGGATGCCGGCCGTGCTGAGGTGGCATCCCGGGCCGGCGACCTCAAGAGCATCGAGGACGGTCTCGCCGATTCGGTGCGCCTGATCGCCGACGAAGTGCGCGGATCGGTGCGCGAGGCGATGAAGAGTCTGCGCGCAGACCTCGCCGCCGCCAGCCAGGCAGAGCGAGAGGATCGCGATCAGCAGGTGCGGGATGTCACCGACGACCTGCGCTCCCTCTCGCGGGAGCAGCTGCACCGGGCCGAGGTCGCGATCAGCGAGTTCCGCGCCCAGGTACGCGCCGACCTGCGCACGCACGTTGCCAAGGGCGGCACGCTCGCGGCATCCGTCGTCGACGAGCTGGCAACCGGCCTCGACGAGGTGACCCGCGCCATCACCCGCTCACTGCGCGGCTGAGGCCGGCTCACCCCGCGGACCGATTGCAGGATGGATCAGCGTTCTCGCATGCTCCGGGGCCGTCGCGGCTCGGTCGATCCTGCGATCGGGCCGGTCAGCTGGTCGGCCAGAGGTCCTCGTCGTCGGGGGCCGGCTCGCCCAGGGGCACCACGAGGATCGGGCGCGCCTGCCGGTGCACCAACCGCGCCGCGACCGAACCGGTGAAGAACTCTCGAATCGACTCGCCGATACCGCGCTTGCGGGTCCCGACGACGAGCAACCGAGCGTCGACCTGCTCGGCGAGATGCTTGAGCGCCAGGGCCGGGTCGCCGACGAGCTGATGGAGGCGCCAGTCGACGTCGATCCCTTCCAGCGCGTGGGCCACCGAGGCGCGAACGAGGTCGATATCTGCCTCGCCCGGTGCGATGTTCACGTCGATCGGCGCGGTGTGCACGTACCCGTCGGGATCCTCGTAGGTCACGAACCGGGTGACGTCGACATGGGCTACCACGAGCGGTGCCTTCATCATCGCGGCGAACTTCGCAGCTTCTTTCACGACGCGGGGGTTCTGGTCGGGGACGACCCCGACGATGACCGCGCCACGGACCGCCTCCGCATCCAGGGGCGCCGTTGTGAGCTCTGGCCGTTCGTCCGCCATGGGGATTCCCTCCTCGACATGCGGAGCCGAGGGGCGCACAGCCGCGGGCCCTCGAGGGCTCCGTGATATTCTGAATGCTACTCTTCCCGGCGAAAGACCGGATTCGTGAATGCACGGGCTGCGGAGTGCGGAGACCCGCGCTTCAGCCCGCGGGTCAGAAATGAGGGGGTCTCGCATGGGGCGTGGCCGTCAAAAGGCGAAACACACCAAGATCGCCCGCGAACTCAAGTCCTACAGCCCGAGCGTCAACTATGCGGCGCTCGAGAAGGAACTGGGTCACCCGTCCGACGATGATCTGTACGTCGACAAGTGGGCCGATGAGTTCGACGACGAGGATGACGAACTCGACGAGACCGCCTGAGCGCGCCTCGTCCCGTCGTCGCGCTCCCGCTCAGGATTCCTGACTGGACTCGACCCAGTCGAGATATTCTTCCGTCACGGTTCCCGTGATGTAGCGCCCGTCGAAGCAGCTCATGTCGAGATCCTCGACATCCGAGCCTTCGAGGATCGCAGCCTTGAGGTCGGCGACCTCCTGGTACACGACGTAGTCGGCACCCAGCTCTTCAGCGATCTCCGGGATGGATCGCCCGTGGGCGACGAGCTCGTGGCGGGTCGGCATGTTGATGCCGTAGACGTGCGGATAGCGCACGGGAGGTGCAGCCGAGGCAAAGGTCACGGAGGTCGCACCGGCATCCCGTGCCATCTGGATGATCTGCTTCGAGGTCGTTCCCCGCACGATCGAGTCGTCGATGAGCAGCACGTTCTTGCCCTTGAACTCGCTCGACATAGCGTTGAGCTTCTGGCGCACGCTGCGCTTACGGGCCGACTGCCCCGGCATGATGAAGGTGCGGCCGACGTAACGGTTCTTGTAGAACCCCTCGCGGTACTCGATGCCGAGCTTGCGCGCGACCTGCATCGCGGCGGGCCGGGATGAGTCCGGAATCGGCATGACGACGTCGATCGTCCCCTCGGGCGTGTACTTCGCGATCGTGTCGGCCAGGCGGTCACCCATCCGCAGCCGCGCCTCGTAGACCGAGATCCCGTTCATGATCGAGTCCGGCCGCGCGAGGTAGACGTATTCGAATGAGCACGGTACGAGTTGGGGGTCCTCGGCGCACTGCTTCGTGTGCAGGTGTCCGTCGATGTCGATGAACACCGCTTCGCCCGGCATGACGTCGCGGACGACCTCGAACTCGCCGTTCTCGAGCACGAGGGACTCGGACGTGACCACCCACTCGTACGACCCGTCGGGGGCCCGTCGCGTGCCGAGGATCAGGGGACGGATGCCGAACGGGTCGCGGAATGCGAGCAGGCCGTGGCCCGCGATGAGGGCGATGGTGGCGTAGGAGCCTTCCACGCGGGCGTGGACGCGGGAGACGGCTTCGAAGATCTCGTCGGGCTCGAGATCGATCCCCGAAACCGTCGCCTGCAACTCGCCGGCGAGGACGTTGACCAGCAGCTCGGTGTCAGAGCTCGTGTTCAGGTGTCGGCGATCCTTGTGGAAGAGCTCGTCGGTGAGTTCGCGCGTGTTGGTGAGGTTGCCGTTGTGTACCAGCACGATGCCGTACGGCGCGTTGACGTAGAAGGGTTGTGCCTCTTCTTCGCTGGAGGCTGTGCCCTTGGTGGCATAACGCACGTGGCCGAGCCCGATCGTGCCGAGCAGTGACCGCATGTCGCGCGTACGGAACGCCTCACGGACCTGGCCGCGCGCCTTGGTGATGTGAAAGACCCCGCTCGGTTCCGCCGTGGCGATTCCGGTGGAGTCCTGCCCGCGGTGCTGCAGCAGCAGAAGCGCGTCGTAAATCTCTTGGTTGACGGGACCCCGCCCGACCATGCCGACGATTCCACACATGGGGTGTTACTGCGCTCCTTCGGCGAACGATCCGACCAGGCGCACGGCACCGCCGTCGACGCCCTTCGCCCCTTCCACGTACGTACCACTGGGCCTCGGCCCGTCGGAGACAACGCCGATCTGCCACGCGGCGATACCCTCGGCAGACAGCGCGGATGCCGCATCCGCCGCCCGATCTGCCGCGACGACCGCAACGAAGCCGATGCCGAGGTTCCACGTGCCCTCGGTGTCTGAGAGGGGGATGCCGCCACGGTCGGCAAGTGACTGGAACACCACCGGTGGAGTCCAGGTCGCACGGTCCACATCGACCCAGGTGCCCGCCGGGAGCACGCGAGCAAGGTTCGCGGCGATTCCGCCACCGGTGACGTGGCTGAGCGAGTGGACGCCGCCGCCGGACTGTGCGATCAGGCGAAGCAGTGGCGCCGTGTACAAGCGGGTGGGCTCGAGAAGAACCTCACCCCAGGAAGCGCCACCGAACTCCGCCGCCGTGTCGGTGTACGACAGCCCGGATGCCGAGACGATGTGGCGCACGAGCGAGTAGCCGTTGGCGTGGAGTCCGCTCGAAGCAAGCGCGAGAACCACGTCGCCGCTCTCGACGCGATCGGCCCCGAGCACGGCGTCAGCCTCAACGACGCCCGTTGCAGCTCCCGCGACATCGTAGTCATCGATCCCGAGCAGGCCCGGGTGCTCAGCGGTCTCGCCGCCGACCAGGGCGGTTCCGGTCTCTTCGCAACCGCGCGCGATGCCGGCGACGATGTCGGCGATGCGCTCGGGCACGACCTTGCCGCATGCGATGTAGTCGGTCATGAAGAGGGGTCGCGCACCGACCACGACGATGTCGTCGACGACCATACCGACGAGGTCTTGGCCGATCGTGTCGTGCTTGTCGATGGCCTGCGCGATCGCGACCTTCGTGCCGACACCGTCGGTGCTCGTCGCTAGCAGCGGACGCCGATAGGCGCGCAGGGTCGACGCGTCGAACAGGCCGGCAAAGCCACCGACGCCACCGAGGACTTCGGGGCCCTGGGTACGACGGACCGCTGCCTTCATGAGTTCGACGGCGAGGTCACCCGCTGCCGTGTCGACACCGGCCGCGGTGTATGGATTGCTGGGGGCGTTGTGGGACTCCACCCGAACAGCCTACCGGCGCGTCCTCAGCTCTCGTCGCGCATCCATGGTGGCGGCTGATCGGTCATCGGCTGGGCGAGGTCGTCGACGAAGGTGACCTCCTGCGCAGCACGTGCGTCGCGGATGCGGCGGAAGGTGCGTCGCTCGGCGATGAGGATGATGCCCGCGCTGATCAGCAGGCACACTGCCACCGACACCATCGCGTTCAGCCCGAACGCCCAGATGACCCCCGCTTCGCCGGACGAGGCAACACCGTCGCCCGACACCGCCCCGAGAGTGGTCAGTACCGCAGCGATGAGGAGGCCCACAGCGATGCCGACGCCGAGGATGCGCCCGTACCGTGGCGATCGGCGCACGTGAACCCGCTGCACCTGAACGTCGATGACGTGTTCGTGGGGGTCGGGTGAGGATGACTCGCGCTGGACTGCCATGTGACTGCCCTCACCCGGTTCCGGTCAGTCGGCCGAGATGATGCGCTCGTGCTCGACCCGCATCGTGCGGGCGCGACGCGCGTAGATCCGGTCGAAGATGAGGGCCACCGCGCCGCCGAGGGCGACGCCTGCCGAGACGAAGATCAACAGCAGGAACCCGAAGACCTGCATCTGGGAGTAGACGAGGCCCGTGTTCGGGCTCTCTTGTGTCGTCCCGTCGAACAGGAACGTCAGGATCATCGCGACGAGCAGGCCCACGGCACCGCCCAGCAGCAGGAAGACGGAGTATTTCGGGCTGCGCCGCACCGTCACCTGCTCGAGGTGGTCGTCACTCGTCGGGGACATGGTGTCTATTCTCGCACTGCCCCGACACTCAGGCGCCGGGTGTGAACCGGAAGACGTAGGCACAGGCGGTTCGGGTGTAGGCGATGCCCCGTCCGCTCTGTCTGATGAGGTTGGCATCCGCACTGGCGGGTTTCGTGGGAACGAGGTAGTCCTCGAGATGTCGCTCGTCGAGGCGGTAGTCATCTGCGCGGTGGTGCACCGTCGCGACGAGGTCGGGGCGCGGATCGAGCGCTGCAACACTGGCATCGCCGTGACTCGTATTGGCCAGGAGCAGTCCGCCCGGCGCGATAAAGGGCACGCTCGATCGGCCACCGCTGGGCGAGCGCGGCGAAGAGGGACGACCGATCGCCGATCGATCGCCGGTAGTCGGCCCAGCCCGGCACGGATGCTGCGCTCACGGTCGGAGCGGGAGGAGATGCGAGAAGTCGGCGCGCACTCCGGAGGCTCGGAGCGCCCCGGAGGTTTCGGCATCCGACCACCCGCTTACCCCCGTCGCGAGGTCGATGAAGGTGGCGGCATCCATCTCGACGACGTTGGGTGGGGTTCCGCGGGTGTGGCGCGGCCCCTCGATGATCTGTGTCGCCCCGAACGGCGGAACGCGGACCTCGACGGTCGCGCCCGGGGCCTTCTCGGCGAGCAGCTGCAACAGATACCGCACAGCTGTCGCGGTCTCGGGTCGGCCGGCCGTGCCGTCTGCAACGGCTCCCAGGGCGGCGCGTCCGGCTTCGGTCGTGATCTTGGGAGGCACGGTTCCACGCTACGCCGGTCGGTAGGCTGACCGGGTGCGAATCCTCGTCCTCGGCTCCGGTGCCCGTGAACACGCGATCATCACGTCGCTGCGAAGCGAAGGGGAGGCGCACGAGATCTTCGCTGCCCCGGGAAACGCTGGCATCGCCCAGGACGTCACGGTGGTCGCCCTTGACGCAAACGACCCCGTCGCGGTCGCGTCGTTCGCACAGACCGAGTCGATCGGACTCGTCGTGATCGGGCCCGAAGCGCCGTTGGTCGCCGGGGTCGCCGATGCGCTGCGCGAGCGCGGCATCCCGACCTTCGGGCCGGGTAAGGCCGCCGCACAGCTCGAAGGATCCAAGGCCTTTGCCAAGCGCATCATGACGGCAGCCGGCGTCCCCACGGGGCGTGCCACCCATGCCGCTACGCTCGACGAGGTCGCCGCTGCCCTCGATGAATTCGGGGCCCCGCACGTCGTGAAGGCCGACGGACTCGCGGCGGGCAAGGGCGTCATCGTCACCGACGACCGCGAGGCGGCGCTCGAGCACGCTGCCGAATACCTCGGCACCGGCGGTGTGCTGGTCGAGGAGTTCCTGTCAGGATCGGAGGTTTCGCTCTTCTTCCTCAGCGACGGCGACACCGTGCGCGCGCTGAGTCCCGCCCAGGACTTCAAGCGCCTCCGCGACGGCGACGAGGGTCCGAACACCGGCGGCATGGGCGCCTACTCACCGCTCCCGTGGCTCGATGAGGGGTGGGGCGGCGAGGCCGCCTTTGTCGAGCAGGTCACGCGTGAGGTCGCCGAGCCCGTCATCCGTCAGCTGGATGCCGAGGGCACGCCGTTCATCGGACTGCTCTACGCCGGGCTCATTCTCACTGACAGTGGCGTGCGCGTCATCGAGTTCAATGCGCGCTTCGGCGACCCCGAGACGCAGGTCGTGCTGCCGCGCCTGGTCGAGCCGCTGTCGCGGCTTCTGCTGGCGGCCGCCTCCGGCAACCTCGAGGACGTAGCGCAGCCCACCTTCCACGACACCGCAGCAGTCACCGTCGTGCTCGCGAGCGAGGGCTATCCCGCGGCCCCGCAGGTGGGCCGGCCGATCACAGGCACGGACGCCGCGGCATCCGTTGCGGGCGTTCACCTGGCGCATGCCGCAACGGCCGCCGGACCCGAGGGGCTCGTGGCGACCGGCGGCCGAGTGCTGAATGTCGTGGCGATCGGTGACGACTTCGGCCAGGCGCGCTCGCGTGCCTACGAGTCGCTCTCGAAGATCACGCTCGAGGGTGGCCAGTTCCGCTCCGACATCGCCGCCCGCGTCAGCTAGCGCTTTCGCGCGGCTTGCGGTGGATGAACAGCGACGCCGCGACAGCAATGAGAATCACGGATGCCGGCAGCATCAGTGTCTGCGCCATGGCCGTCGAGAAGCCATCGACCACGGGCGCGGGAAGCACACCGCCCCCGAAGCTCTCGGTGCTGCCTGCAGCTCCCGGAAGATTCGCTTCGAGCCGTGACTGCATGAACGCCGCGATCGCAGCCGAACCGATCACCGAGCCGACGGTGCGAGTGGTGTTGTAGATCCCGGCGCCCGCGCCAGCCTCCCGGGGCGACAGGCTGTTCGTGGCGGCGGTAGCCAGCGGGCCCCACATTCCCGCGTTGCCGATTCCCATCAGGGCCGACGGGAGCAGGAACATCCAGATCGGGGTGTCGACGTTCAGCATTGCGGCGTACCACCACAGCGATACCGAGACCAGAAGGATGCCGGGCACGAGCAACCACCGGGCGTCGGTGCGGTCGAGCCACCGCCCGGCTAGCGGTGCGAGCACTCCCGAGAGCACCGCCATCGGAATCAGCAAGAGGGCAGATTCGGTTGGCGTCAGGCCGCGTGCCAGCTGCAGGAAGAACATGAGCGGAAGCGCCATGGTCGTGACAGCGAAGCCGACAGCGGCGATAGCGAGGTTCGCGAGCGAGAAGTTGCGGTCACGGAACAGGGGAAGCGGCACGAGGGGTTCGCTGCGGGTGCGCGCCTGCGTCCAGATGAAGATCCCGAGCAGGATGACCCCGACGATGATGAGTCCCCAGACCGAGATCGGGCCCCAGATCACGCCCCAGTCATAGGCCTCTCCCTCTTGCAGCCCGAAGACGATGCAGAACAGGGCAGCTGCGCTCAGGACGACGCCCACGATGTCGAAGCGGTGGCGGTGCGTCTCGAGTCGGGGCACGAGGACCGCCGCGAGCACGAACGCGATGACGCCGACGGGAACGTTGATGAAGAAGATCCATTCCCAGCCGAGTCCGTCGACAAGCAGGCCGCCGGCGAGCGGGCCGACAAGGGTTGCGACGCCGGCGGTGGCTCCCCACAGGCCCATGGCAGCACCGCGGCGGTGCGGAGGGAACGTGCGCGTGATCACAGCCATGGTCTGGGGGGTCATGAGCGCGGCGCCGAGCCCCTGAACCGCACGCCAGGCGATGAGTGCACCGAGCGTCGGCGAGAGGCCGCAGGCCAGGGAAGCACCCGTGAAGATGACAAGTCCGATGAGGTAGATGGTCTTGGGCCCGAACCGATCACCGAGGCGGCCGGTGATCAGCAGCGGCACCGCGTAGGCCAGCAGGTAGGACGAGGTGACCCACACCACATTGTCGAGGTTGGCGGTATTCGGGTCGAGGGCCGCTTTGATTGCGGGGTTGGCGACAGCGACGATCGTCGTGTCGACGAGGATCATGAAGAACCCGATGACGAGCGCGAACAGCGCGGGCCAGGGGCTCCGTGCCGGAGCGTCGGATGCCGGCGGCGCAGCGGGGCGGGTGGTCTCAGTCATGAGCGTGCGGCTTCTCTCTGCGCGCGGTAGACGGTTTCGTGGGGCTTCGGGTCGCCGCCCCAGGCGTAGCCGGGGTCGGAGAGGCGGTCGATCGTCTGATGGAGCCACCGGGTCTCGGCGGCGAGCAGGACTTCCTGCCGCTCGACCTCGATCAGGTATTGCTCGGGCACGCTGCCGGCGCGTGTTTCGGCGAGCCCGGTCCGGTGCTCGGCGTAGTCGGCGTCGAGTTGAGCTCCTCGCTGCCGGAGGAGTTCGATCACCTCGCCGCGCTCGAGGTTGTGCGCCTCGGCAAGGGCCACACGGAACTCGATCGGGCGATCGACCCGCGGCAGTTCGGCCCGTAGCCACGCGCGTACCGCTTCGGCGCCCGCGGGAAGGAGCGTGTAGGTCGTGCGCTCGGGGCGGTTGCCATCGCGATCACTGCCGACTTCGTCGATGAAGCCCGCCCGCTGCAGGCGCGCGATCGTGTGATAGAACGTGCCGTTCGTGATGGGGACCATGCGGTCATCGCGGCGGTGGCGCAATAGCCGGATCATCTCGTACGGATGCATGTCGTGCTCACGCAGCAGCGCCATCGCCATGATCGCGATGGGCGTCAGCGGGTGGTGCGCGGATTTCATTGGGCTCGTCCGTCCAAAGTAGTCCATGTTGGCTAGTCCATATGGACTATACGCTCATTTCGACATCCGAACAACCCGGCGAGGGCCCTCCCATCGAATGCCAGTAGACAGGCGACTCCTGCACCCGCCAAGATCGGCTCAGATCCGCCGTCGCCGCGGATGCCAGGTCTCAGTGGGGAGGTCACCGATGGTTCGGATCCGGCAGCACCCGCGCGTGCGGGAGGCTCACGCAGATGACATCGACGGCGTCGTGCGGCTGTGGCAATCCGTTGCCGGCTCGGGTGGCGCTGTCTACTCGCTAGCCGAAGTCATCGCCTCGTGCCGCGAAGACGTCGCCATCGTTGCCGTCGTCGGCGAGGAGGTCGTCGGCGCCGCCGTCGGTCGGGCGGCGCACGCCCAGGGGTGGCTCGTCTTCTTCGCCCTCGACGACGAGGTCGATCCGGGTGTCGCGGGCGAGCTGCTCGATGCCCTCGAACGCCGGATGGCACCGCTGGGGTTGGGGACGCTGTCGGCCCTCGTGTCCGAGGAGGGCGGCGGAGCCCAGCACCTGGTGCAAAACGGCTTCCACGAGCAGCGTCACCTGCGCTACTTCGAGCGCCGACTCCCCGTGCAGCGGCGCGAACTGGATCTGCTGAAGGAGGTCGGTGGCCGCGTTCTTCCCCGCGACCTGTGGAACGCGGTGGCGGGGATGCGACAGGAGAAGAACCTGCTCGAAGAGCGCCTCGTCGCCCCGCTCGCGCAACCCGAGCTGGCTGCACGGTTCGGGGTCGTGGCACCGCGCGCTGTCATGCTGTTCGGTCCGCCCGGAACCGGAAAGACCACTTTCGCCCGCGCGGTGGCCTCCCGCCTGAGCTGGCCGTTCGTCGAGTTGTTCCCGTCTCGGCTGGGCGATGCCCCCGGCGGTATGGCCAGCGCCCTACGCACGTCATTCGAGAAGATCGGTGAGCTCGAACACGCGGTGGTGTTCATCGACGAGGTCGAAGAGATCGCATCCCGCCGCGGCGGCACGCCACCCTCGCCCACGCAGGGCGTGACCAACGAGCTGCTCAAGCTCATCGCCGAGTTCCGCGACCGTCCGGGTCGGCTGCTCGTGTGCGCGACGAACTTCGTGCGAGCGCTGGATGCAGCCTTCCTCCGCCATGGGCGATTCGACTACGTCCTGCCGATCGGATTGCCCGATGCCGAGGCCCGCGAAGCAATCTGGACGCGCTACATCCCGATCGACTCCCTCAGCGAACTCGACCTGCCGAAGCTCGTGCAGGCCAGTGGAGGGCTGACACCCGCGGATATTGAGTACGCCGCGCGGCGCGCCTCACAAGAGGCGCTGGGGCGCGCGATGCGCGAGGGAGACTCCGCGACAGGTCTCGAAACCGAGGACTACCTCGCGGCGCTGGCATCCACTCGCGCGACAGTATCGCCCGAAGCAGCAGCGGAGTTCACCGAAGACATCGAGTCGCTCGCTCGCCTGTGATCGGTCCCCGGCACCAGAAGGCGACCTGCGAGAATGCTCGGGTGACAGATCACGGCGCTCCCGTTTCGCTGCCCGGATGGCATCCCGTCTACTCGGGCAAGGTCCGTGACCTCTACCTTCCTGACGACGACGCCGACACCCGGATGCTGGTGGTCGCGAGCGACCGCGTCAGCGCGTTCGACCACGTGCTCGAGCCCGGCATCCCCGGCAAGGGAACACTGCTGACCACGCTGAGCCTGTGGTGGTTCGCGCAGCTCGCGGGGGCTGACGGCGGTGTGCCGATTCCGAATCATCTCGCGGGCGATCAGGGCGAGGTACCGGATGCCGTGAGCGGCCGGGCCATGCTCGTTCACCGCCTCGAGATGTTGCCGATCGAGTGTGTCGTGCGCGGGTACCTGACCGGTTCGGGCTGGGCCGAATACACCGCGAGCGGCACGGTGTGCGGCATCCAGCTGCCTGCGGGGCTCAGCAACGGAGACAGACTTCCCGAGCCCCTGTTCACCCCCGCGTACAAGGCGCCGCTGGGCGAACACGACGAGAACATCACCTTCGAGCAGACAGTCGAGCTCGTCGGCGCCGACCGCGCGGCTCAGCTGCGCGACCTGTCGCTCGAGACCTACCGCCGCGCCGCTGACACCGCCGCTGCGCGCGGACTGATCCTCGCTGACACGAAGTTCGAGTTCGGCATCCGCGACGGAGAGCTGACCCTCGCCGACGAGGTGCTCACGAGCGATTCGTCCCGCTACTGGGACGCCGAGGCCTGGCGCACCGGAACGACTCCGGCCGAGCGCATGGCAAGCTTCGACAAGCAGATCGTGCGCGACTGGCTCGCCGCAGCCTGGGACAAGACCGGCACGCCCCCCGAACTGCCCGCCGAGATCGTCGAGCGGACTGCCGAGAAGTACCGCGAACTCATCGACCGCCTGACGAGCTCCTGACCCCGACCCGGCGGCGGGACTGCCCTCAGGAGCTCTGCCGGACGATCAGTTCCGTGTCGAGAATCGTCGCGTGCGGGGGCGTCCCGCCGGCGAGCAGGTCGAGCAGCACGCTCACCATGTGCTCCCCCTGCTCGAACGACGGTTGGCGAATCGTCGTGAGCGGTGGGTCCACGGTTTCGGCGACCGGCGAGTCATCGAAACCGATGATGGCGACATCCGTCGGCACCTTCAGCCCCGCGCCGGCGAGCACCGAGATGGCACCCTGGGCCATGAGGTCGCTCGCGATGAACAGCGCGCGCGGCGGGGGCCCGGCGTTCAGGATGCGGCGCATCGCGCCTGCGCCACCGTCGGTCGTGAACCCGCCGTCGGCGTGCGCGCCTTCCGGAAGGCCGGCTTCCGCGAGCGCTTGCCGGTACCCGGCGAGCCGGTCTACACCGCCGGGCATCGTGAGGGGTCCGGTGATCGTTCCGATGTCGGTGTAACCCTTCTCGATCAGGTACCGGGTGGCGTCGTAGCCGGCGCGGACGTTGTCGACATCCACGTAGTAGTCGGTGCCGCGCTCGCGCACCGGACGACCACCGTAGACGACCGGGACGGCCGCGGCGATGCGATCGATGAACGTGTCGCTCGTGTGGTGCGAGGCGATCAGCGCGCCGTCGACGCTTCCCGACCGCAGGTAGCTCGTCGTCTTGTCGCCCGGGTCGTCGCTGGCAATGAAGAGGTTCAGCACGTAATCAGACGAGCGCAGCCCCGCGTTGATCCCCGAGACGATGGCGGCGAAGAACGGGTCACCGAAGAAGCGGGTCGTGTCTTCGGGCACGACCAGTGCCAGAGCGCGCGTCTGCCTGCTCGCGAGCGACCGGGCAGCGCGGTTGGGCACATAGTTCAACTCGGCGATCGCGCGATTGACGGCATCCAGCGCCGCGGGGCTCACGGCGGTGGAGCCGTTGACAACGCGCGAGACCGTCGATCGCGACACGCCAGCGGCCGCAGCTACCTCTTCGATCGTCACAGCACCGCGATACGGAGTAGCCCGCACAAGCTCCTCGCCCACGACGGCCTCGCTCATCGTTCCACCGTCCACGTGGGTATCCTCCCTCGACGGGGCGCTTCGCCTAGGGCGATTCGGGTAGCGCCCTCGATGCGATGATCTCGCGGTACCGGGCACCGCTGTCTTTGACGACCCGCTCTTGCGTGTCGTACTCGACTCGTACGATACCGAACCGCTTCTCGTATCCCCACGCCCACTCGTAGTTGTCCATGAGTGACCAGTAGAAATACCCGCGCACATCCACGCCGGCATCCGCAGCGTCGAGGATCGCCGCGAGGTGGTCTTCGAGGAAGGCGGTACGGGCGGCATCGTGGACGCGCGCCACCCCGTCTTCGTCGACACGGATGTCGTCGAAGGCAGCACCGTTCTCGGTGACGTACAGCGTGACTCCGGCCGGCTCGGCGTAGTCGTCCCACACGCGTCGCAGCAGGGTGGTCAGACCCGAGGGCTGGATCTCCCAGTTCATGGCGGTACGAGGGAGCCCCCGGTCGTGCCAGAAGATGCCCTTGTGCGAGGGGAACGGGGATGCCGTCTCCCGCTCGGTGGGCGCTTCGCCGCCGCCGGGGCTGACCGCCGGTGGCGTGCCGCCGACGAGCTCGCCGTGGTAGTAGTTCACCCCAAGGCTGTCGATCGGCGTCGAGATCACGGCGAGGTCGGCATCCGAGACAGCCCCCTCCCACTCGGCTACCGCAGCCCCGTCGACGGCACGGATGTCTTCGACGATGTCGGCCGGGTACGAACCGCGGAAGATCGGGTCGAGGAACCACCGGTTGAACTGGCCGTCGATGCGACGTGCGGCGTCGAGATCGGCCGGAGCGTCGGCAACGGGCTCGGCAACCGTGAGGTTCAGCGTGATCTCGAGGTTCAGCGACTCGTCGCGCGCGCGCAGTTCCCGCACAACCTGGCCGTGACCGAGGAGCAGGTGGTGCGAGGCGAGCATCCCCTCGGCGACGCTGAAGCGGCCCGGGGCATGGATGCCGGCGGTGTAGCTGAGAAACGACGAGCACCAGGGCTCGTTCAGCGTGGTCCAGACCTTGACCCGGTCACCGAGGGCGTCGTGCACATCGAGCGCGTACTCGGTGAACAGGTCTGCGGTCTCGCGCACGGCCCAGCCGCCGCGCTCTTGCAGCGCCTGCGGCAGGTCCCAGTGGTAGAGCGTGAGCCACGGCAGGATGTCGGCATCCAGCAGCTCGTCGACGAGGCGCTTGTAGAAGTCGAGCCCCGCGGGGTTGAGCGCACCGCCGTCGGGACGGATCCGCGACCACGAGGTCGAGAATCGGTACGTCTGCAGCCCGAGGTCACGCATGAGCGCGACATCCTCGCGATACCGGTGATAGTGGTCGCACGCGACGTCGCCGTTGTCGGCATTGATCACCGCTCCAGGGACGCGGCTGAAGGCATCCCAGATCGAATCGCGTCGCCCGTCTTCGTGGGCAGCACCCTCGATCTGATAGGCCGCTGTCGCTGCGCCGAACAGGAAGTTGGTCGGGAACGGGCGAGCCGACGCGGATGCCGTAGCCACGGCTTCGGTCGAGAAATCGGTGGTCATTTCAGCCTTTCACTGCTCCTGCCATGATGCCGCTCACGAGTTGCTTGCCCGCGAAAACAAAGAGAATCAGGAGCGGAATCGTAGCGAGGATCACTCCGGCGAGAACGATCGAGTAGTCGACAAAGTAGTTGGACTGCAGGAGCGACAGCGCAACGGGAAGGGTCGGGTTCTGCCGGTCGAGCACGATGAACGGCCAGAAGAAGTTGTTCCAGGCCGTCACGAACGTGAATAGTCCGAGCATCGCGGCGGCGGGACGCGCCGCCGGGATGCCGATCGTCCAGAACGTGCGGAACGAACTGGCACCGTCGACACGGGCGGCCTCGATCAGCTCATCGGGCACCGCCTGCTGCAGGTACTGCGTCATCCAGAACACCCCGAACGCCGTCACGAGCGCGGGAATGATGATCGCGCCGATCTGGCCGGTCCACCCGAGGTCGGCGAACAGGATGTACAGCGGCACGACGCCGAGCTGCGTGGGAACCGCCATTGTCGCGATCACGAAGACGAGCAGCCAGCGGCTCCCCGCGAAGCGCAGCTTCGCAAAGGCCCACCCGGCAAGCGTCGAGAAGAACACGACGGATGCCGCGATGACCACCGAGCTCCAGATGCTGTTCCACAGGGCCAGCCAGAAATTCACAGCCGGGTTAGAGACCACGGCAGCGGCGTTCGCGAAGAAGTTGCCACCGGGAATCCACGACATGTTGGGGTCGCGGATGGTGCTCGAGTCGCCCGAACCGATCAGGAGCGACCAGTAGTAGGGAAAGAAGCATCCGAGCAGGAAGACACCCAGAACGGCGTACGTGACCCACCCGGGGCGCTGGCCACGGATGCCGCGGCGGCGGCGAGGCTTGCGCTCCTCCGGCGGGTGCTCGTCGTGAGGGGCTACCGGAATCGGCTCGACGGCGGTCATCGCACGTCCTCCTTGGATGTCGAATCGGCGGTTGCGTCGGCCGCCAGACGTTCGCGCGCGGCGCGGCTCTGTGCGCGCCTCTCACGGCGGCTGACTTCACCACGGCCGCCTTCAGTGCGCACGACGCTCTGCGTGACGAGCAGGTTGATGACACCGATCACGAGGATGATGATGAACAGGATCCAGGCGAGGGCTGCGGCACGGCCGAAGTTCCATTCGCCCCAGCCGATGTTGTAGAGCCAGAGGGTGATCGTCAGCCACTGCGAGTTGGCACCGCCGGTGCCGTATTGGTCGTACATGCGGGGCTCGTCGAAGATCTGCAGGCCACCGATCGTCGAGGTGATGATCACGAAGATCAGCGTGGGGCGCAGGCTCGGCACCGTGATCGAGAAGAACTGACGGATCTTGCCTGCACCGTCGACGGTCGCCGCTTCGTAGTAGTCGCGTGGGATCGCCTGCATAGCAGCGAGCAGGATGAGGGTGTTGTAGCCGGTCCAGCGGAAGTTCACCATCGTCGCGATGGCGATGTGGCTGGCGAAGGCATCCGAGTGCCACGGCACCGGGGGAATCCCGATCGAGGCGAGGAGGTTGTTCACCAGGCCGTACTGGTCGGCGAACATGTTGCTGAAGATGAGGGCAACCGCGACCGGTGCCATGACGTAGGGGACGAGGACGCCCATGCGCCAGAAGGTCTTGGCGCGGATGTTCTGGTCGAGCATCGCCGCGATGAAGATCGCGATGATCAGCTGCGGCACGCTCGAGAGCAAGAAGATGCTGAAGGTGTTGCGCAGCGCAATCCAGAACTTGGGGTTCGACAGAACCCACGTGTACTGCTCGAAGCCGATGAACTCGCCGGAGTTGCGGACCAGATCCCAGTCCATGAACGAGATCACTGCCGTGTAGGCGATCGGGAAGAGTCCGACCACGAAGAAGAGGATGAAGAACGGCGAGATGTAGAGGTAGGGCGAGAGCTTCAGGTCCCACCGGCTGAGCCGGTGCCCGAAGCCGATGCGCCGAGGCGAGCGGCCGGGGGTCTGCGCCGGGGCGTCGGATGCCGGGCGGCTGAGTGTGCTGGTCACGAGAGCTTCCTGAGATCGAGGGGGATGTGCTGCGGACCCGGCGGGATCGCCGGGTCCGCAGCCGGGTTATCAGCCGATCAGGTCGACTTCAGACACCCACTGGTCCCACGACTGCTGCGCGTTCTGCGTGCCGTCTTCGACACGGGTCAGCGCCTGCTGCATGGCGTCGTTGATCTGGAAGTAGTACTGGCCCTTGAACGGTGCAACAGTCACCGCGTTGGCACGATCCGTGAAGATCGAACCGACGGGAGCGTTGTTGAAGTACTCGTTCGTGGAGTCCAGCAGGATCGGGTCAGCGAGAGCTTCCACCTGGCTCGGGAACGTTCCGGCGTCCTCGAAGGCGGTGATCTGCTGCTCCGGAGCGGTCAGCCAGTCAGCGAGCGCCTGCGCGGCAGCGACGTTCGCGCCGTTGGCGGGAACGGTCAGGTAAGAACCGCCCCAGTTTCCACCGCCGCCGGGGAACACGTTGGCGATGTTCCACGTGGTGACGTCGGGAGCGTTGCCCGAGATGACACCGAGCATCCAGCCGGGGCAGAGCATCGTGGCGTAGTCGCCGTTGGCGAGCCCTGCGAACCAGTCGTCTCCCCACTGCTGCAGGTGAGCGGACTGCGTGGCGCTCGCGTCGAGCACCGCGTTGTAGATGTCCTCAACCTCGGGGTTGGTGGTGGCGATGATCTCCCCGGTCTCGGGGTCTTCGTACGCGGCCTCGACCTGGTTGATCATGCCCTGGTAGGTGGCGCCGGCCGAGTCGAACCATGCCTTGCCGGTTGCGTCGACGTACTGCTGACCGACCGAGAAGTAGGTGTCCCAGTCTCCGGTGAGGAGCTCAGCGACGGCATCCGGGTCGGTGGGCATACCGGCGGCCTCGAGCAGGTCGGTGCGGTAGCAGACGGCCTCGGGACCGATGTCGGTGCCGTACCCGATGAGGTTGCCATCGGGGTCGGTCGCGGCCTCGACCTTCCAGTCGAGCCAGCGGCTCGCGAGGTCGGCGGGAACCGGCGCGAGGAGGTCGGCGTACTGCATGACCTCGGGCAGCCAGTCGACCTCGATGGCCTCGATGTCGGCAAGACCCGTCTTGCCGAGCTTCTGGAAGTAGTTCGCGCGTGCGTCGTTCGACGTGGCGGCGATGTTGTGGACGATCGTGACGTTCGGGTTCTCATCCATGTACTGCTGAAGCAGCGCATCGGTGTACCCGAAGTCGTTGAACGTCGAGATCGTGAGGGTGATCGGCTCGTCGGGGTCGACGGATGCCGATCCCCCGCCGCTGCCCGAGCAGCCGGCGAGGACGAGCGCGGAGGCGCCGAATGCTGCGGCGACGATCGCGCTGCGACGGAAGGCACGTGATGACACAGTCACTCCTTTGTGTGATGGATGCCGGACGGGCACCCGTTGGCTTGTGCCTGGGAACCGAGGGAGGGCGGAACCCTGGCCGCCGTGGGAACGCTCCCACGACTGCGGAACACGGTACGGGAGCGCTCCCACATCGTCAAGGGAGCGCTCCCACGATTTCAGGTAACGGTTTGATCACGGGCCGTCAGCGCGGCATCCAGGCGGCTCGGTAGACTGAGAGGGCCCCCTCCCTCGACATCCGGAGCGCCCCATGCCGACCATCGTCGTCGACGTCATGCCCAAGGCCGAGCTGCTCGACCCCCAGGGAAAGGCCGTTGCCGGCGCCCTGACCCGGCTCGGAATCGACGGCTTCGCCGGTGTGCGCATCGGCAAGCGCTTCGAGTTGACGGTCGAGGGCGAGGTCGACGACGCGCTCCTGGAGTCCGCTCAGCGAATCGCGGACGAGATTCTCTCCAACTCGGTAATCGAGGATGTCGTGGGCATCGAGGTCATCGAGTGACCGTCCGCATCGGGGTCATCACCTTCCCCGGTTCGCTCGACGATCGCGACGCGCAGCGCGCCATCCGTGTCGCTGGGGCCGAGCCCGTTGCGCTGTGGCACGGCGACCACGACCTCGCTGGCGTCGATGCGCTCGTCCTTCCTGGCGGCTTCAGCTACGGCGACTACCTGCGCGCCGGTGCGATCGCCGCCCACGCGCCGATCATGCGCGAGGTCGCGGATGCCGCAGCGAAGGGGATGCCGATCCTCGGCATCTGCAACGGCTTCCAGATGCTCGTCGAGGCTCACCTGCTGCCCGGGGGCCTGATCCGCAACGCGCACCAGCAGTTCATCCGTCGCGACCAGCGGTTGCGCGTCGA
This sequence comes from Microbacterium schleiferi, assembly GCF_038150145.1. Lineage (GTDB taxonomy): Bacteria > Actinomycetota > Actinomycetes > Actinomycetales > Microbacteriaceae > Microbacterium > Microbacterium schleiferi_B. The sequence goes on along the minus strand of NZ_JBBWSA010000003.1, from coordinate 14,333 downwards.
GAACGCCGACACCGCGTGGACGAGCGGCTTCGAGGCCGGGCAAGAGATCGTCATCCCGCTGAAGAACGCTGACGGCGGCTACATCTGCTCCGCCGAGACGCTGGAGAGGATCGAAGGCGAGGGTCTCGTCGCGTTCCGCTACCTCGGAGTCAATCCGAACGGCTCGCTCGATGACATCGCCGGGCTCACGAATGAGCGGGGCAACGTGGTCGGTTTGATGCCGCATCCGGAGCACGCCGTCGAGCCCGGGTTCGGCCCCGACACGCGCGCGGCGATGCGCTCGGGCACCGACGGCCTGAGCTTTTTCACGTCCGCGATTTCGGCAGTCGTGGGCGCCGCCGCCTGACCCCCCGTTTCAGTCGCGCCTTCCTGCGGCTCCCACACCGGGCAACTCGCACAACGACGCGACCCAACCAAAGCCTGATCGTTCAGTCGCGTCATGCTGCGGGTCGAGCACCGTAGGACCCACACATCGGCGCTACCGAATCGCGCCGGACTGCGCGCCTGAATCGTGCTGGACCGCGCGCCCCACTAGTTCAGTCGCGTCATCCTGCGGGTTCGCACCCGCGCAACTCACATCTCGGCGCGACTGAAGGAGGGTACTCACATCGCTGGCAACTCAGACGGTGCCCGCGGGCGGCCAGACGCCGATGATGAGCGCCATCACGAGAACCGTCACCAGCTCGTGCGCGATGTTGAGCACCGTCAGCGAGGTGGGACGCCCCTCGAACGCGTCATGGGTGATGAAGCGCGCGGCGGTGAAGCCTGCCCAGAGCACGGCGCCGGTTCCGACCGCGGTCAGCAGGAAGTTGCCGCCGAAGGCGTGCCACACAACGACTGTCGCTGCGGCGAGCACCCAGGCCGACACGAAACTCACCACAACCGTCACGATGATCGCCAGTGTGGCACTGGATCCGGGGCGATTCATATCGACGTTCGCGAGCTTCGCCCACCGCGTCCCGAACACTTTGGGTGTGTACCAGATCGTCCCGACCACCATCGTCGACAGGGTTGCGAGAAGCACAGCCCAGTAGTTGATCGCCAGTTCCATCCCTGCTCCTTCGCCGCGCGAGGATGGATGCCGCGCGCTGACGCGAGCGTATCGGCATCCGTACCGCCGCGATAGGTAGCGTGAAGGGGTGACTTCCGACGCGCGCGCTCTCGTGATCTCCGTACCCGACGACAAGCTCGAGAAAGACCTCGCAGGGCTTCCCGGCATCGAGGTGGTGCGGTGGGACATGGGCGATTCGGCGCCGCGGGCGGCGTTCGACATCGTGGTTCCGCCGTACATGCGCAGCCCCCGGGTGCTCGCGCGGCTCGAGGGTGTCGAGGTCCGGCTCGTGCAGAGTCAGTCCATCGGGTACGAGGCTGCCGCGCGTCATCTGCCGCCCGGGATCGTCTATGCGAACGCGGCGTCAGTGCACGAGGGGTCGACGGCCGAGCTCGCCGTCGCGCTGACGCTCGCGTCGCAGCGGCAGATCCCGCGCTTCGTCGCGGCGCAGGATGCCGGTCGCTGGGCGGGGCCGCGCGAGGGCGATGCATTCCCCTCGAGCCTCGCCGACCGCCGGGTGCTCATCATCGGATTCGGCGGAGTGGGAAAGGCGATTGCAGCGCGATTGCGCGGATTCGAGGCCCACGTCGAGGCTGTCGCCACGCACGCGCGGACCGAGGACGGGATGGTCGTGCACGCGCTCGACGAGCTGCCGGGCCTGCTCCCCCGGACAGAGATCGTCATCCTTGCTCTGCCTGGTGGGGAAGAGACAGCGAAGCTCGTCAACGAAGCCTTCCTTTCGGCGCTCCCGGATGACGCGCTGCTCGTCAACGTCGGACGCGGGAGCCTTGTCGACACCGATGCCCTGCTTCGCCATCTGCACGCGGGTCGGATCCGCGCGGCACTCGATGTCGTCGACCCGGAGCCGGTGCCGGAGGGTCACCCGCTGTGGGAGGCCCCCGGTCTGTTGCTGACGCCGCACGTCGGCGGGGCGTCAGCGGCGATGCGGCCCCGGATCGCGGCACTGGTGCGCACGCAGGCAGAGCGGATGCAGCGCGGCGAGGAGCCGATCAACGTCGTGCTCCGCACCTGACTCCCTGCGTCACGAGCGGGCGTCGATGTCGGAACCATCCCAGAGATCGGCGCACTCGACCGCGACCGCTGCGTGCTGCACCAGATATCGGTTCGCGCCCGAGTCACCGTGAACGGATGCCGCCACCAGCTCCCAGTGATCATGCCCGATCGCAACCGGATGACCGGGCCGCTCGTCGTAGATCGCGCGGGCGAGCCCCTCCCGTCCAGCACCAGCCTGAAGCACGCGCGCAACGACGGATGCCGGCATGCCAGGCACGTCGACGGGTGCGATGACGGCGGAGTCGGCATCCGTGTTCGCGGCAGCCGCCAGTCCCGCACGAACTGACGCCGAGAGCCCGAGTTCCCAGTCGGCGGCAACCACCGCGCTCACCGCGCCGAGCGTCGAAACGATCGATATCGCGCGCTCTGATTCGGCACCGATGACCACGAGTACCTCAGAACATCCACCCTCGCGGAGCGCGACGACGACCTGCTCAAGCCACAGCACACCATCAGCGTTCGTCGCGAAGATCTTGGGGTGTCCGTATCGACGCCCCGCCCCGGCAGCCAACACAATCCCGCACGCGGTCATGCGGGCGAGCGTATCGGGGTCTGATCTCGCACGAGAAACAGGCGCGAAACAGCGCGGTGTTAGCGTCACGGCAGAGCACGTCCTATCAACCATGGCTCCGGCGCCAGGGCGGGGACTGCGACGACCCGATCGTCTCAGAACCCAGGAGGTACCCATGTCAGTCGTCGACAAATCAGCAGCAGGTCTCGACGCCCGCCAGTATCACATCGCCATCGCGCCCGGAGAGGTCTCGAGCGTCGCGCTGCTGCCCGGTGATCCGTTCCGGGTGCCGCTGGTTGCCGAGTTCCTCACCGACGTGAAAGAGGTCGCACACAACCGCGAGCACCGCACGATGACCGGCTGGTACAAGGGGCGTCACATCACCGCGACCTCCACCGGCATGGGATGCCCCTCCACCGCGATCGCCGTCGAGGAGCTCGCCCGCGTGGGCGTCACGTCCTTCATCCGCGTCGGCAGTTCGGCGGGTCTGCAGCCGGGCATTGCGCCCGGCGACCTGCTCGTCAGCGAGGGCAGCTTCCGCAATGACGGCACGACTGACGCCTACCTCCCCAAGGGCTTCCCGGCCGTACCGGACCTGGAGCTGACAACGACGCTCGCCCGCCACGCGGAACGCATCGCCGAGGCTGCGGACACGACGTCACACCGAGGCATCAGCGTGAGCGACGACGCGTTCTACGCCGAGACCCCGGAGTGGATCTCGCAACTGAACACGATGGGAATCCTGAACGTCGAGATGGAGGCGTCAGCCCTCTACATCGTCGCGCGGCTGCGGGGCCTTCGCGCCGGCATGGTGTGCGCGTGCTCGAGCAACCTCGTCGACGGCGCATCGCTCTACTCGGGCACGAAGGCAGACCTGCAGGCGGGGTGGATGCGTTCGATCGAGGCAGCCCTCGAGACTGCTGTCGAACTCGAGCTCTGACGGCGGTCTCCGTCAGCCTCGCGCCGGGCTTACGGGCGCAGCATGACCTTGCCGACGCGGCCGGGCTCGAAGTTCAGGCGCGAGGCATCGGCGATCTGCTCGAGGCCGAAGATCTGCGACACGGGCAGATCGAGCTTGCCCTGCGCGACGAGGGTGATGATCTCGCGGATCAGCTCGACGCGATGGGCGGGATCCATGGCGGCGCTGACCTTGCTGCCCCAGAATCCGCGGACCGTGAGCTGACGAAAGATCACGTCGCCCGACGGGATCTCCATGGTCGGGGATGCCATCGCCCCGAACACCACGAGCGTGCCGTTCTCGCCGAGCAGCGAGGTCACGTCTCCGGCGGAAGCACCGCCGACCGAGTCGACACCGGCGCGGATCGATGCGCCGCCGGTGATCTCGGCGACGCGGTCGCGCCAGTTCTCGGCATCCGTCGCAACGACATCGTGGATGCCGACAGCAGCGAGCTCGTCTACACCGGCTGCGCGACGCACGAGGCCGAGCACCCGAACTCCGCGTGAGGCGGCGAGCTGGGCGACCAGGCGTCCGACGGCGCCGTTCGCGGCGTTCTGCACGGTCCAGTCGCCTTCGCCGACCTCGAGGTACTCGAGCAGACTCGCGGCGCTCAGCGGCATGGAGATGATCTGCGCTGCGGCTTCGTCGGCGACGGCATCCGGCACCGGAATGAGCGCTGCAGCGGGAGCGATCACGTATTCGGACCAGACCCCGAAGACGGATGCCGTCACGACGCGCTGACCGACCGCGACACCCGTCACTCCTTCACCGAGCGCGTCGACGACGCTGAGTGCCTCGGTGCCGGCGCGCGCCGGAAGCTCAGGCTTGTAGCCGTAGTCGCCGCGCACTGTCCAGAGGTCGTGGTTGTGAATGGGGCTGAGAACGACCTTCAACCGCACCTGACCCGGTCCGGGTTCGGGGAGCTCGACCTCCTCAACGGCGAGGACCTCTGCCGGGTCACCGAACTGGTGCTGCACGAGTGCGCGCATGATTCTCCTTCGTACGGATGTCGAGTGCGGCGCTTCTCGAGGATCACCCGGAACGAGCGCACCCGAAGCACAACGCCGGGAGAGTCGGGTTTTAGTCCCGCGTTCAGCCGATCAGCAGGGCGATGACCAGGCTCACGACAGCCAGCAGCGGGAAGAGGCCCTGCGTCACAGCGGCGCGGCGCTTGTCGGGCGAGGTGACGAACAGTACGAGGGCTGCTGCAAGCATCGAGCCGGTTCCCACGAGCATGAGGGTCACACCGACAGCCACCGAGCCGATCGCGGCCAGTACGATGCCGAGGATCGCGGCGATCGCGAGGAACAGGTTGTAGAAGCCCTGGTTGAACGCGAAGGCGCGGGTGATCTCGACCTCGGCGTCGTTGCGTACCCCGAACGTCGCTCGGCTGCGGGCTCCGCCCCAGGCGAGGGATTCGAGCCAGAAGATGTATACGTGCAGCAGGGCGGCAAGTGCGGCGAAGACCATTCCGGTAATGAGCATCCGGGTTCCTCTCGACTCACTTAGCCTGGCACGCGCCGCGGCGAAACACTCGCGAAATCCTCGACTGCTTCACTCGGAGTGTTCGCTGAGTCAACATCGGATGCCGGAGGGAGGGGCTCATGGACATCACCTCGGTCACCTCCTACCGCTTCGCGAGCACGCGCGACGACCTCGCTCTCGCGGCTGGCGAGAAGATCCTCGCCGGCGGCACGTGGCTGATGAGCGAACCGCAACCCGAGGTGACCGGCTTCGTCGACATCACGCGCATGGGCTGGCCCGAGGTCGAGATCACGGATGCCGGGCTCCGCGTCGCCGCGACCTGCACCATCGCACGTCTCGTCGCCTGGTCGCGGGGCGAGCTCGAGACGTCGGTGCCTGACGGTTGGCACGCCGCGGGAGCGATCCCGGATGCCGCGCACGCGCTACTTATGTCGTTCAAGGTATGGAACACCGCAACGGTCGGCGGGAACGTCTGCCAGTCGTTCACGGCGGCCGCAATGGTGTCCCTTCTCGCGGCCCTCGGCGGGGAAGCGGTGATCTGGACACCGGATGGCGGCGAACGTCGACAGCCGGTCTCGGAGTTCATCACCGGTCAGGCGAAGAACACCCTGCAGCCGGGCGAGGTACTGCGCGCGCTCGACGTTCCCGCGGCCGCGATGCGCGCCCGCGTGAGCCTGCACAAGATGGCCCTCGCCGAGCTCGGCCGCTCGGGGATCGTCGTGAGCGGCCGCCGCAACGAGGACGGGTCGACGGTCATCGCGGTCACGGCATCCACTCTCACCCCCCATGTCTTTCGGTACCCCGGACTTCCCAATCTCGCGCAGCTGCGGGCGGATGTCACGAGTCCGACCGACTTCTTCACCGATGCGCTGGGCGAAGCGGATTGGCGGCGCGCGATCACCGCCCTGCTCGCCGAGCGGGTGCGCGCCGATGTCGCGAAGGGGGACGCATGAGACTCACCGTCGACGGCACCGAGCTGACCGGCGACCCCGCTCCGGGTCAGTGCCTGCGAACATTCCTGCGCGAGCATGGACACACCGAGGTCAAGAAGGGCTGCGACGCTGGCGACTGCGGGGCGTGCGCCGTGATCGTGGATGGCGCCCCTGTCCATTCGTGCATCGTGCCGGCGCAGCGCATGGATGGCGCTGTCGTGACGACAGCGGGCGGCCTAGCTCCAGGCGACGAGCTGCATCCGGTGCAGGAACAGCTGGTCGAACACTTCGGGTTCCAGTGCGGGTTCTGCACCCCGGGGATGGCGGTGACGGCATCCACCCTCACCGAAGCCGACCTGCCCGAACTCGACCGCCGTATGAAGGGGAGCCTGTGCCGTTGCACCGGCTACCGTCCGATCCGCGAGGCGATCACGGCGGCCGTGCTCGGCCCGGTGCGCGAAACCGGTTCCGCGTCGCGGCCTGTCGCCTCGGGCGGCATCGGCACGTCGGTTATTCCCGAGCCGGCCCGCCGTATCGTGCAGGGCCGCGAGCCGTACACGCTCGATGAGCCGGTCACCGGCTCGCTCGTGCTGCGCGTGGTCGGTTCGCCGCACGCGCATGCCCGCATCGTCTCGATCGACACGGATGCCGCCCGCGCCGTTCCCGGCGTGGTCGCCGTCCTCACGCATGAAGATGCCCCGGCCACCCGCTTCTCCACGGCCCGGCACGAACACCGCACCGACGACCCCGATGACACGCGCGTGCTCGATGACACCGTCCGCTTCATCGGGCAGCGGGTCGCGGCGGTCGTCGCCGAGACCGCGGCGGCAGCCGACGCGGCAGCCCGCCTCGTGCACGTCGAGTACGACATCCTGCCCGCCGTCTTCGACCCCGAGCAGGCTCGCACCCCGGGCGCGCCCGTGCTGCATCCGGGCCGCACCCCCGAAGACCGGGTCGCCGACGCATCCCGCAACGTCGTCGCGCAGCTGCACGAGGGGCACGGGGGCGACATCGACGCGGCGCTGGCCGGCAGTGCTGTCACCGTCACCGGCACCTGGCAGACCTCCCGCGTCACGCACGCCCAGCTAGAGACCCACGGCGCGGTCGGTTGGCTCGACGACGACGGCAGGCTCGTCATCCGTTCGAGCACCCAGGTGCCCTTCCTCACCCGCGACGAGCTCGCGCACATCTTCGACCTGCCGCGCGAACGGATCCGCGTGTTCGCCGCGCGGGTCGGTGGTGGGTTCGGCGGCAAGCAGGAGATCTTCACCGAAGACCTCGTCGCCTTGGCCGTGCTGCGCACCGGGCGGCGCGTGACCTATGAGTTCAGCCGCACCGAGCAGTTCACGCGGGCGTCGCTGCGGCATCCGATGCGCGTCTCGGTGACTCTCGGGGCGGATGCCGACGGCACGCTCACCGCGATGAAGCTCGACGTGCTCAGCGACACCGGTGCGTACGGCAACCACGCGATCGGCGTGATGTTCCACGGTGTTGCCGAGTCGACCACCGTGTACCGGACGCCGGTGCGCCACATCGACGCCGAGGCCGTGTATACGAACAACGTGCCCTCGGGAGCGTTCCGTGGGTACGGGCTCGGGCAGGTCATGCTCGGCGTGGAATCCGCCATGGACATGCTCGCCGAGAAGCTCGATCTCGACCCCTTCGAGCTGCGGCGGCGCAATATCGTGCGGGCCGATGACCCGCTGCATCCGGATGAGGACCCGTACGAACGCGACCTCATCATCGGCAGCTACGGCCTCGACCAGTGCCTCGATCTCGCGCAGGATGCGCTGCGCCGCGGCAACGGCGTCGGGGCGCCGGAGGGCTGGGCTGTCGGTGAGGGCATGGCTGTCGCGATGATCGCGACGATCGCCCCGCGCGGACATGTCTCACGCTCGCGGGTGGCACTGCGTCCCGACGGCACCTACGTCGTGCGCGCCGGCACCGCCGAGTTCGGGAACGGCACGACGACCGTGTTGCGGCAGATCGCGGCATCCGTGCTCGAGGCACCGTTCGAGCGGCTGCACCTGTGGACTGCCGACACCGACGCCGTCGCCCACGACACCGGCGCCTTCGCCTCGACGGGAATCACCGTGGCGGGCAAGGCGCTTGCCGCCGCGTGCCAGGCCCTGCGGGCACGGATGCTGGAGCTCGCCGCCGCGCAGACGGGGACCGACCCGGGCGCTGGGCTGTTGACGGATGCGGGAGTCGCGACGCCCGCGGGGGTCGTGTCGTTCACGGATCTGGTCGCCGCTGCATCGGACGAGGAGCGCGATGAGGACGGACTGTTCGCGACGGGTGACGAGGAGGGGCACCTACGTTCGGTGTCGTTCAATGTGCACGCGGTAAGGGTCGCGGTCGAGGCCGAGACCGGCGTCGTGCGGATTCTGCAGTCGGTGCAGTCGGCGGATGCCGGAACCGTGATGAACCCGGCCCAGCTGCGCGGGCAGATCGAAGGTGGCGTCGCGCAAGCCGTGGGCAGCGCCCTGTATGAAGAGGTGCTCGTCGAGGACGGCGCGGTGCTGAACCCCGTGTTCCGCGTGTATCGCGTGCCGCAGTTCGCGGACGTTCCCGAGACCGAGGTCTTCCTCGCCGACACCTCCGACACTGTCGGGCCGTTCGGGGCGAAGTCCATGAGCGAGTCGCCCTACAACCCCGTCGCCCCCGCGATCGGCAACGCCATCGCCCGGGCGCTCGGAAAGCGACCCTTCCACCAGCCCTTCACCCGCCAGCGTGTGTGGCGCCTCGCGCAGAGCGGCGACGCGCAGCATCCTGACCCGACCCCAGCCCGAAACCCGGAGTGACCATGACGATCGCGACTTCCTTCACCATGACCCTGCCCACGTGGCTGGTCGACGAGGCCGACACGCTGCCCGCCGTGCTGCCGACGCTCGAGGAGCGCATGGCCCTCGTGAACCGGCTCGCCGACCGCAACTGGCGCGAGGGCAACGGCGGTCCGTTCGCCGCGATCGTTGTTGATGACACCACGGGCGAGCTCGTCTCGGCTGGCGTGAACGTCGTGCTCTCGACCGGCAAGTCGTCGGGGCACGCCGAGGTCATGGCCCTCGGGCTCGCGCAGCAGCGCCTGGGCCGCTGGGACCTCGGCGAGGACGGTGCGAACCTGTCGCTCGTCGTCAACTGGCGCCCGTGCGTGCAGTGCTACGGAGCGACGATGTGGAGTGGCGTGCGGTCTCTGGTCGTGGCCGGGTCCGGTCCCGAGCTCGAAGAGCTCTCGGGATTCGACGAGGGTCCGATGGTGGCCGACTGGGCGGAGCAGTTCGAGGCCCGCGGCATCCGGGTGACTCAGGATGTCGGCCGTGAGGAGGCCCTGGAGGTCTACCGCGCGTACGGCGCCAGCGACTCCCTGGTCTACAACGCCCGCGGCGAGTAGCCCAGCTTCGTTCAGAGGTTCGGGCGCGTTCAGTCGCGCCGAAACGCGGGTGTGCGGCATCCAGACCCGCACAATGGCGCGACTCAACAGCAGTCGGAGTCTGGCTGCGTCGGGTCTAGGTTGTTCAGTCGCGCCCCCACGCGGGTGTCTGGCATCCTGACCCACGACATGGCGCGACTCAACGGGAATGGCACTAGCCCCCGCGTGGGCCTGTGCGGGCTCAGCGGCCCTGTTCGCGCAGGCGATCGCCCGCATGGATGCCGACAGCAACCCATTCGGCGAGCTCGGCGTCGTCGGTGAGCAGCGCCGCGGGAAGCCGCAGCCACGCGTCGCCCATCACGCGGCCGGTGCTCATCACCGCGGGGATCGCGCCGCGGCTCAGCCGGTCGTCACGCAGGTCCGGATCCGTGCGCACGAGGGCGCTTCCGCCGTGCTCGGCGACGATCGCAAGCGCGTCGTTGACCATGAAGCCGACGCCGCCGAACATGCGCATCTCCCGCACGTCGGTGTCGGACACGACGGTGCGGATGCGCGCCGCGAGCGCTTCCCGCTCCCCGGATGCCGACATCGGCCCACCCCCATCCAGTCCGGGCTCCGATCGCCCTGACGAGAGGCTACTGCGTGGTCGGCTGGCGGAGCGCGATGCCGTCACGCTCCCCGCCTTTCGGTCGCGCCATGATGCGAGTGCGCGTGGCGGCCACCCACACTTCGGCGCGACTGAATGCGGGGGGCGGATGCCTCGGCCCGGCGCTCACTGCGTGGTCGGCCTATTCTGGAGCCGTGTCCACTCCCGCGCGTACCTCCGATGGTGCGTCGGGTGCGGCATCCGACGAGACGCAGATCGGCGTCGGAATCGGGCGGCAGGTGCGGCAGGCACGCACCGAGAAGAAGCTGTCGATGCGGGCGCTCGCCTCGGCCGCCGAGATCAGCCAGCCGTTTCTGAGTCAGATCGAGTCGGGCCAGACGATGCCGTCGCTGCTGACCCTGTATCGCATCGCGAACGCCCTCGACATCTCCCCCTCCGCGCTCCTGCCCGCCGACCCTGACCCCGAGGTCGTGCACGTCTCACGGGCAGCGGATGCCACGTGGGTGCCGGTCTCTGAGGCATCCGACACCGCCCATACCCGCGTCATCCACGCCGGTGAATCCTCGCTGCAGGAGTACGTCATCCGCCCCGGCGAGCAGGTCGGCGACTGGTTCGAGACGGATGGCGAAGTCATCCACTACGTCATCGAAGGCGCCATCGCGCTCGAGATCGAAGGCCTCGGGATCTGGGAACTCGGCGCCGGGGACGCTGTCGCCCACCCCGGTGCGCTGCGGAACCGCTGGCACCTCCGCGGAGACGGCTCCGCCCGCGTCGCGTTCGTCTACACCGGCGGAGCCTGAGCCCATCCAGCGCCCGGCGCGAGGATCCTCCGCCTGCCGCGGGTGGATGCGTCACCAATTTACTCATCGTAAATAGACGCCCGGCGTATACTTCCGATGAGAAGAGGAGGAAGTATGGCCGCGGACGTTGACATCGTGCGCGCTGTCGCGCGGGCACCGCTTCGCACCCTGCGCCTGAAGGAGGTCCCCGAGCTGGCACGGAACACCTGGCGGACAACGGACCGGCTAGTCGAGCAGGGCGCGCTGGTGCGGCTAGCTCATGGCGTCTACACGGCGGTTCCTGATGGCCGCGATGGTCGGACATGGAAGCCACCGTTGGAGGCGGCCGCTCTCGCGCTTGCGACGGCGCGATTCGGCGCGAGAGAAGTTGCCCTCATGGGAGTCAGCGCCGCGCGCCACTGGGCTGCCATCCCACGGGCTATCGGCGTCGCCACGGTTGCGGTGCCTCGACGCGGCTACGCACCCGTCACCCTTGAGGGAGGTGGGCTCGTCAAGTTCGTTCCTCGCAACATGGACACCCTTGAGCTCGTATTGGAACGCACGGGACTCGGTGAGGGACTCGTCACGACACCCGAGCAGACCCTGTTCGACCTCCTGGGCCGCATGGATCGCGATGGACTCGGTCGAGAAGTCGCGGGCGCCGTTGAGAACCTTACGCCCCAGGTCAAGCCAGATGAGTTTGCCAAGATCGTCGCGCGCGCTCGTATCGTGCCGGCCGGCGCACGGGACATGCTGAAGCGACTGGAGACGGCGAATGGCTGAGCCAGTCCCCGGAGTCCTCGATGACGGCGAACGCGAACAGGTCGAGGCTACGTTCGGAGTTGACTCAGAACAGGTCGCCCGGGACCACGTCATCTCACACGCGCTCGCCGCCATCAGCAGCGTGAGCACCGACGACATCGTCTTCTTCGGCGGTACCGCGCTCTCGCGCACACACCTCACGGAACTACGTCTTTCGGAGGACATCGACCTCATTGCACTCGGCGACAGGTCAGCAATTGCCGACGAGATCGAGGAGGCTGTCACCCGTCAACTGCGCCGCAGCTTCGGCACAGTGACGTTCACCCCGCGGCTGAGGGAGGCGAGACACCCGCATCCGTCCGTGATGCAGGTAGGGGATGTGCGCGTGCAGATCCAGTTGCTGTCGTCAGAGGGCTATCCGCAGTGGCCCACCGAGATAGTCGATATCGAGCAGCGCTACAGCGACGCTCCACCCGCGCGTCTACGAGTACTCACCCCCGCAGCGTTCGTTGCGTCGAAGCTGTCTTCGTGGAACGACCGGGAAGCCCCACGAGACCTTTACGATCTCTGGGCACTCGCCGAGGCCGGCTACATCGATGCGACCGCATCCGAGGTATTCGGGCGGTGGGGTCCGTACACGAGAGCTTCCAAGGTGTCCTTCGCGCACCTTCCATCGGCCGCCGAATGGAGTGCATCGCTGGATCACCAGTGCATCCCCGCTGTTACCCCCGAGGAAGCAGCAGGCAGGGTGCGCGACGCATTGCGGAACCTCTGACCGACGACGCTCGCGTGCCACTTGACATCGCGAGTTGCGAGGCCATCGGCGATCGAACCACGAGCAGGCAAGGATCCATGACCTCGCGGGCAGCATGTGTCACTCCGGTTCAGTCTTTGATGGCGACGGACCTTCCTCACATGCGCAGATAATGGGACCGATGCTCCTTGATGCGAGGCGGGTGGTCGCGAGCGCCACGATCGTCGGCGCGCTCTTAATGTGCGCGGCATGCGCGCCCGCCCCAATCGATTCCAGGCTCTGGTTGCAGCTCGATCGGCAGGAGAACGTCGTCTACGGAGTCATCGGTGACCGCGCTCTCGCGGGATCTGACCCGAAGAGCTTCATCGAGTCGCTCGGCGATGCTGCGGACTACTGGGATGGGGTCTCGAGTCCCGACTTCATCGATCCTGCCGTCGGCGCGACCGTCTTCTACAACGTGTCCGAAAGCTCCGATAGGTTCGATGACCCGGTCGTGGGGTTTGATCTGTTCGTGACCTCCGGGCACCGTCCGGGCGGCAGCTCCGACACAGGCGGATGGTTTGCGCCGTCCCAGTCGTCCGTTTACACCTGCTACCGGCTTTCGGTGACCTCCGTGGCTGGCAGCGTGTGGGATCAGAGTCGCTCCCATGACTATGGAGAGGACAGACTCGTCTGTCCTCAGGAGCTTGTGGATGCGTTGGGTGATGGCGCTCAATATCGGGAGCCGTGGGAGTTTGACGGATGACACCTGAGCTCTCCCCCGCGGTTCCCAACGCGCAGCTCGATGGGCCAACGTGAACGAAGAGCTGCCAGCAGTTCATCCTTCCGATTCGCACACACAGCGGGGCGCCGAGGTGCTCATCATCGCCGCCCTCGGCGAGCGACTCGACGTCGCGCTCACAAAGACGTCGATCCCCACGGGTAACGGCGGACGTGTGGAGTTGGATGGCGCCACCGAGGATCTCAGCATCCTGGTCGAGGCCTACGCCCATCAAGGAGCCCTGCGTGGCGGCCAGCACAAGAAGCTCGCGACGGATGCCCTGAAGCGCTCTGGGTTTGATGGAGACTCGCGTTATTTGATTCCCAGCAGCCGGTCGGCTGCTGTTTGGTCAGCATAGAACGCTTCCTCGAACTCGGTCGGTGGGACATCGCCGAGGTAGCCATGCAGGCGCTGTGGGTTGTGCCAGTGCACCCATCCGAGGGTCGCCAGTTCCAGATCTTCAACCGTCTTCCAGGGGCCAGATCTGGCCGGTCCGCGGACCAGTTCGGTCTTGTAGTAGCCGTTGACCGTCTCGGCCAGCGCGTTGTCATACGAATCGCCGACGGTTCCGATCGATGGCGTCACGCCGATCTCGGCGAGGCGTTCGCCGTAGCGAATCGACGTGAATTGAGACCCGGCATCGCTGTGGCAACGCAGATCCTCGTGATGGCGGCCCCGGGACCAGCGGGCCATCTCGATCGCGTCGAGAACCATCTCGGTACCCATATGTGACGCGCACCGCCACCCCACGATCATCCGACTGAACGCGTCAATGATGAAGCAGACGTATGCGACGCCGGCCCACGTCGGCACGAACGTCACGTCGGTGACCCAGAGCCGGTTCGGCGCGGCCGCGGTGAACTCCCGCTTCACCAGATCAGGGTGCCGCTGTGAGGTCGGATCTGGTCTGGTCGTCTTCACCCGCTTCGACCGGGTCGCCCCGGCGATACCCGCCGCTCGCATGAGCCGGCCCGTCTGATCGCGGCCGATCTCGAGCCCGGCGCGCCGAGCCGCTTTCCCGAGCTTGCGGACCCCGTAGACGCGGTAGTTGTCTTCCCAGAGAGCGACAAGCTCAGGGGTCAGGACGGCGTCATTGATCGACCGCACTGACGGGGCGCGGTCTTTCGCGGCGTAATACGTGCTCGGAGCTACCTGCAACACAGCGCAGATGGGCTCGACTCCCAGCGGGCGACCCTCGACGACGTCGGTCTTGTTCGCGTCGATGAACGCGACTACTTCCGGTGTTGGCGGTCGAGCTCCGCCCCGAAGAAAGACGCTGCCCGCTTCAGA
>NZ_JBBWSA010000002.1:0-336405 GCF_038150145.1 Microbacterium schleiferi | reverse complement strand
CTTAGCCGATCCTTCATTGCGTGCCGCCATGGCTCGTTGTTGACTGAGCGGCGTGACAGACGCTACGCACACCCACGAACCGCACGCGACCGGCGTCAGCCAGAAACTGAACTGGCTACGTGCGGGCGTTCTCGGTGCCAATGACGGCATCGTCTCCGTCGCCTCGCTCGTGGTCGGCGTCGCCGGCGCCACGACGGATACGCCGGCCCTCTTGCTCGCAGGTGTCGCGGGCCTCGTGGGTGGCGCGATCTCGATGGCCCTCGGCGAGTACGTGTCGGTCAGCAGCCAGCGCGACAGCGAGCGAGCGCTCATTGCGAAGGAGCGGCGTGAGCTCGCCGAGATGCCCGCGGAAGAGCTCGAGGAGTTGACCCAGCTCTACCAGGAGCGAGGTCTCAGTCGGGATACTGCGGTGAAGGTCGCCAAGGAGCTCACGGCCCACGATGCGCTCGCTGCTCACCTCGAGGTGGAGCTGCACATCGACCAAGACGACCTGGTGAGCCCGTGGCAGGCAGCGTTCTCCTCTGCCGTCGCGTTCACGTTCGGCGCGCTCCTCCCCCTGCTGGCGATCCTTCTTCCGCCGCCGGAGTGGCGGGTTCCGGTCACCGTCGTGGCAGTGCTCATTGCGCTGGCCGTCACCGGCTCGATTTCCGCACGCCTGGGAGGCGCATCGCAGGGACGCGCGGTGCTGCGCCTGGTCATCGGCGGTGCGCTGGCGCTAGCTGCAACCTATGCGATCGGCACACTGCTGGGCACGACCGTCGTATAGCCCGGCTTCCACCGGGGATGCCGCGAGCGAGCGCCGCGTCAGTTCGAGGTGAATCCGACGAGCAAGCCGCCCGTGACCTTCACCGCGAGGTTGTAGATACCGGCAACGACGGCACCCAGGACGGTGACGACCACGAGGTTCAGGATCGCGACGATCGCCGAGAACGCCAGCACCTGCGGGAGGGACAGCACTGCCGACAGCGAGAACGTGCCGTCGGTGAAGCTGCCGATGAACTCGTCAGCCTGACCGATCAGGCCCGTCGTCTGCAGGATGAGGAAGATCAGCACGAAGAACACTACGGTTGCGATCGCGATCGCCACGGCAGCCAGGAACGACAGCTTCACGGCCGACCAGAAGTCAAGGTAGACAAGGCGCAGGCGCACCTGCTTGGTCGTGGTCTTGCTGGACTTCTTGGCGAGTTTGTCGGCTACCGTCGTCATGCGTCGGGACTTCCTTCAACGTTCTGGGGGGAGGCGGCGTCATCCGACGCATCCGTGGCCGCGGTGACTTCTGCCACAACCCGCTCTCCGTTACGCGCGACCGCGATGATGCGATCCTCGTCATCGGGGCGGGCGAAGACGACACCCATGGTGTCGCGACCCTTGGCGGGGACCTCGGCCACGGCAGAGCGTACCACCTTGCCGCTGGCAAGAACCACCAAGACCTCGTCGTCCTCCGAGACGATCAAACCGCCCGCGAGGACCCCACGATCCTCGGTCAGCTTCGCGACTTTGATGCCGAGGCCGCCGCGGCCCTGCTCACGATACTGGGCGACATCCGTGCGCTTCGCGTAGCCGCCCTCGGTGACGACGAACACGTACCCCTCGTCGCGAACCACGGATGCCGACAGCAGGCAATCATCTCCACGGAACGACATTCCCTTGACGCCCTCGGTCGCCCGTCCCATGGGGCGAAGCGCCGAATCCGTCGCCGTGAACCGCAGCGACATGCCCTCGCGGCTGATCAACAGGATGTCGTCGCCCTCGTCCACGAGCATCGCGGAGGTCAATTCGTCTCCGGCATCCTCACCCTCGCCTGCGCGCAACTTGATGGCGATCACGCCGCCCTGGCGGTTGGTGTCGTATTCGGTCAGGCGCGTCTTTTTCACCAGGCCGCTGCGGGTGGCAAGAACAAGGTAGGGCGCTGCCTGGTAGTCACGGATGTCGAGGATCTGGGCGATCTCTTCCTCGGGCTGGAGCGCGAGGAAGTTCGCGACGTGCTGGCCCTTCGCGTCGCGGCCGGCCTCGGGAAGCTCGTACGCCTTCGCGCGGTACACGCGGCCCTTGTTCGTGAAGAACAACAGCCAGTGGTGGGTCGTCGTCACGAAGAAGTGCTCCACGACGTCGTCAGCCCGCAACTGCGCACCCCTCACACCCTTACCGCCGCGGTGCTGCGACCGGTAGTTGTCACTGCGCGTGCGCTTGATGTACCCGGCGCGGGTGACGGTGATGACCATCTCTTCTTCGGGGATGAGGTCTTCGACCGACATATCGCCGTCGTAGCCGGGCATGATCTCGGTGCGTCGGTCGTCGCCGAAACGGTCGACAATCGCGGTGAGTTCCTCACGGATGATGGAACGCTGGCGCATCGGGTCGGCGAGGATCGCCTGGAAGTCCAGGATCTGAGCCTCGAGCTCGGTGGCCTCGTCGATGATCTTCTGTCGTTCCAGCGCTGCGAGCCGACGCAGTTGCATCTGCAGAATCGCGTCGGCCTGGATGTCGTCGATCTCCAGCAGGTCCTTCAAACCCTCGCGCGCATCATCGACGGTTGCGGAGCGACGGATGAGGGCGATGACCTCGTCGAGCGCGTCGAGCGCCTTGAGGTAACCGCGCAGGATATGCATGCGCTCTTCGGCCTTGCGCAGGCGGTATCGGGTGCGCCGGACGATGACCTCGACCTGGTGCTCGATCCAGTAGCTGATGAATCCGTCCAGCGGCAGCGTCCGCGGCACACCGTCCACGATGGCCAGCATGTTCGCGCCGAAGTTCTCTTGCAGCTGCGTGTGCTTGTAGAGGTTGTTGAGCACAACCTTCGCAACCGCGTCGCGCTTGAGGACGATGACCAGGCGCTGCCCGGTACGACCCGACGTCTCATCACGGATGTCGGCGATGCCCGTGATCTTGCCCTCGCGGGCAAGGTCCCCGATCTTGACCGCGACATTGTCGGGGTTGACCTGGTACGGCAGTTCGGTGATGACCAGGCACGTCCGCCCCTGGATCTCTTCGACATTGACCACCGCACGCATCGTGATCGAGCCACGGCCGGTGCGGTAGGCATCCTTGATGCCCTTCGTTCCGAGGATCTGTGCGGCTGTCGGGAAGTCAGGCCCCGGGATGCGCTCCATGAGCGCTTCGAGAAGTTCTTCGCGGGAGGCATCGGGGTGCTCGAGCGCCCACAGTGCACCGGCCGAAACCTCGCGCAGGTTGTGCGGCGGGATGTTTGTCGCCATGCCGACCGCGATACCCACCGATCCGTTGACCAGCAGGTTCGGGAAGCGGGCCGGCAAGACCACGGGCTCCTGGGTCTGACCGTCGTAGTTCGGCTGGAAATCGACCGTCTCTTCTTCGATGTCCCGGACCATCTCCAGCGCGAGCGGCGCCATCTTGGTCTCGGTGTATCGCGGTGCAGCAGCGCCCTGGTTTCCCGGGGTTCCAAAGTTCCCCTGGCCGAGCGCAAGGGGGTATCGCAGCGCCCACGGCTGCACGAGCCGGACGAGGGTGTCGTAGATCGCCGAGTCACCGTGCGGGTGGTACTGACCCATGACCTCGCCGACGACGCGCGAGCACTTCGAGAAGGACTTGTCGGGGCGGTACCCACCGTCGTACATGCCGTAGATCACGCGGCGGTGCACGGGCTTCAAGCCATCGCGCACATCGGGAAGGGCGCGACCAACGATGACGCTCATCGCGTAGTCGAGGTAGGACCGCTGCATCTCCAGCTGCAGGTCGACCTGGTCGATTCGACCGTGGTTGTGCTCCGGCTCGGGACGTTGTTCGTCTGCCATGTCTGTCTCTACTTCGTCGTTTCGATGTGCTCGCGTACTCAGATGTCCAGGAAGCGGACGTCTTTCGCGTTTCGCTGAATGAACCCGCGGCGCGACTCCACGTCCTCGCCCATGAGAATCGAGAAGATCTCGTCGGCGGCCGCCGCGTCATCGATCGTGACCTGCCGGAGCGTCCGGGTCTGGGGATCCATCGTGGTCTCCCACAGTTCCTCGGCGTTCATCTCACCGAGACCCTTGTAGCGCTGGATCGCGTTGTCCTTCGGGATGCGCTTGCCCGCGGCAGCTCCCTCGGTCAACAGCGCGTCACGCTCCCGATCGGAGTACACGTACTCGTGCGGAGAGTTGGACCACTTGATCCGGTACAGCGGAGGCTGCGCAAGGTAGACGTAGCCGGCTTCGATAAGCCCGCGCATGTAGCGGAACAGCAGGGTCAGCAGCAGCGTCGTGATGTGCTGACCGTCGACGTCGGCATCCGTCATCAGCACGATCTTGTGGTACCGCGCCTTGGCGATGTCGAAGTCCTCACCGATGCCCGTGCCGAAGGCCGAGATCATCGCTTGCACTTCCTTGTTGCCGAGAGCCCGATCCAGGCGCGCCCGCTCGACGTTCAAGATCTTTCCGCGAAGGGCGAGAATCGCCTGCGTGTGAGGATCGCGACCACCGACAGCCGAACCGCCGGCCGAGTCCCCCTCCACCAGGAAGATCTCACTGATCGACGGGTCCTTCGAGACACAGTCCTTGAGCTTGTCGGGCATCGCTGCCGACTCGAAGACGCTCTTGCGCCGTGCCGTCTCGCGAGCCTTGCGCGCGGCAAGTCGCGCGGTCGCGGCGTCGATGGCTTTGCGGATGACGTTCTTGGCCTGCGCGGGATTGCGGTCCAACCAGTCCGTCAACTGGTCGCCGACCACCTTCTGCACGAAAGCCTTTGCCTCGGTGTTTCCGAGCTTCGTCTTGGTCTGGCCCTCGAACTGCGGCTCAGAAAGCTTCACCGAGATGACGGCGGTGAGTCCTTCGCGGATGTCTTCACCCGTGAGGTTGTCGTCTTTCTCCTTGAGCATGCCCTGGGCACGGGCATACCTGTTCACCAGGGTCGTCAACGCCGCGCGGAATCCCTCTTCATGAGTTCCGCCCTCGTGGGTGTTGATCGTGTTCGCGAAGGTGAACACATTCTCGGTGTAGCTCGTCGTCCACTGCATGGCGAGCTCAAGCGAGATGTGGCGATCGGTGTCTTCGGACTCGACCTCGATGATCTCGTCATTGACGACCTCGGTCTTGCGCACCTTGTTGAGGTACTCGACATAGTCGACGAGCCCGCGCTCGTAAAGAAAGTCATCGTGGGGCTGGGTAGCAGCCGTGCCGCTGGACTGGTCGTCGACGACGTAGGCGGACTCCGGACGCTCGTCTCGAAGCGTGATGCGCAGCCCCTTGTTGAGGAAGGCCATCTGCTGGAAACGAGTGCGCAGGGTGTCGTAGTCGAAGTGGACGGTGTCGAAGATCCCGGCATCCGGCCAGAACGTGATGGTCGTTCCGGTCTCGTCGCTCGGCTCACCCTTCTCGAGCGGCGCGAGCGGGGTGCCGCCATCACGGAACGACTGGCGCCAGACGAATCCCTGGCGCTTGACCTCGACCTCGAGGCGGGTCGAGAGGGCGTTGACGACAGAGGAGCCGACCCCGTGCAGACCACCGGAGACCGCGTATCCGCCGCCGCCGAACTTTCCGCCGGCGTGCAGCACCGTCAGCACGACCTCGACGGTGGACTTTCCCTCGGTGCGGTGCATGTCGACGGGGATTCCGCGGCCGTTGTCGACAACGCGCACGGCACCGTCTTCGAGGATCGTGACCGTGATCGTGTCGCAGTAGCCGGCGAGCGCTTCGTCGACCGAGTTGTCGACGATCTCGTACACGAGATGGTGAAGGCCGCGCTCACCGGTCGAACCGATGTACATACCGGGCCGCTTGCGCACCGCCTCCAGTCCCTCGAGGACCTGGATCGCGTCAGCTCCATACTCGTTCTGGACCTTGCCGGCGTTTGCGAGCTGCGGATCTTCGGGAACGCTTTCCGGGACTTCTGAGGGCATGGTGAGAGGCGCTCCACATCGACGATAGGACTGTTGGTCAGTCTATCAAGTCCAGGCTCCGTTCGAGCGCTCTACGGGCCTGTGGCGCGATGAAATTCGTCGCGACGTCCCGGGAGGTGGTTCAGCCGTAGGTATCGCGTGGACCGCGGCCTGGAACGGCTCTCGGCCCCCATTTCCAGGAGGGGACGTCCGGCCCGATGAAGCGGACGCTCTCGACCCCGGCATCCGGGAAGCGACGAATGATCTCGGTGAGGATCTGTGAGCGCATGTTCTGCAGCTGCCGGGCCCACGCTGTCGAATCGGCCTGGACGGTGAGGATGCCGTCGACAAAACCGACCGGACGGGTGTGGCGCGCTGTTTCGGCCCCCGCCACCTCGTTCCAGGTGAGAACCACATCTTCCCGAGCAAGCTGTGCGTCCCACCCGGCTTCCCGGGTGAGAGCGGTGAGAACATCGCCGACACCCTTCGGATCCCGGCCCGGAGTGAACGGCTCGTTCTCGTCATCCGTTCGACGCCGGCGTCGCCGCGCGACACGGGCAGTGGGGGCGAGCCCTCGCAGGCGCAGGTACGTGGCGATGGTTTCGGGTATCGAGGATGTCTGTTCCGCATCCATGCTCACGACGAACCTCCCACAACCGGACCGTCTGCCCCGGTGCCGGGTGAGGTTCCGGAACCACTCAGGGTGCCCGCCTCGACACGGACAGTGCCGACGCGAAGCTCAGTAGGAACATCCTGCTCAACCGCGGCAGTCACGATGACTTGTTCGAACTGGCCCACGATGTCGGCGAGGCGCACCCGACGACCCGCGTCGAGTTCGGCGAAGACATCATCGAGGATGACGATCGGGTCACCGAGCTGCGACTCAGCTCGGAGCAGGTGAGCCGACGCAATGCGCAAGGCCAGGGCCAGCGACCACGATTCGCCGTGCGAGGCGTAGCCGCGTGCGGGCAGACCTCGAAGAGAAAGCAACAGATCGTCCCGGTGCGGACCGACAAGGTTGACCCCGCGCTCCAGCTCCGACGCGCGCTTCTCGCGCAGTGCGGCGCGGAATCTCTCGAACAGGTCACCGGTTTCGGTGACACGAGCCGGTCCCTCATCGTCATCAGGATCGGCACCATCCACAGACAGCACCCACCGCGCGTCCGGCGTGTGATCCGCGCCGGCTATCGATGCGTAGGCATCAGCGATGGGTCCCGCGAGGTCCCGCACGAGCGCCTCGCGCGCGCGCATGATCTCGACCCCGAGAGCGACGAGTTTGTCATCCCACACATCCAGGGTCGGCAAGGCCTCAGCGTCCAGGCGCCGGGCCCGGGCCGATTTCAGCAGCGCACCCCGTTGCTTGAGAACGCGATCGTAGTCGGCAAGCGTCGCCGACAGTCGCGGGTATCTCTGCACGAGAAGCTGGTCAGCGAATCGGCGCCGCGCGCCCGGATCACCGCGAACGATCTGCAGGTCCTCCGGCGCGAACAACACGACATGTGCGTAGCGACCAAGTTCGCCGGTGCGGATGCCGGTTCCATTCACCTGCGCACGGTTCGATCCCTGCCGATTGATCTGCACATCGACGTTCAACCGACGTTCACCGTGGGCAAGGGTTGCCCGAACGATCGCGAACTCCGAACCATCGCGCACCAGCGGAGCATCCGATGACACCCTGTGGGAGCCGGCGGTCGCGAGGTACGCGACAGCTTCCGCAAGGTTCGTCTTGCCCTGACCATTGCTTCCGACCAGCACCGTCGGTCCGGTGGAGAGCTCGAGCTCGGCGCGAGCGTAGTTGCGGAAGTCGGTGAGACTCAGCCGCTCGACGATCATCGGTACAGGCTATCCGCCAGGAGGGACGCGCAACCCGCGTCGGGGATCAGCGCAGCAGCAGGTTGGGCTGCAGCAGGTACTTGAAGGAGTCCTCGCCCGAGCGATCAACCGAGGTCTGCGCGGTGATCAGTACCGGACTGAGCTTGTTGGCGTTGTCGCTGGAGGTGAAGGTCACCCGTGCGAACTCGCTGCGAACCGCACCGAGCGCCTCGAGCAGGTACTGGGGGTTGAGGCCCAGCGTGACATCGTCACCGCTCAGCGTCGCATCGACAGACTCGGTAGCCCGCGCCTGTTCAGTGCCGGCGGCATCCATCGACACGCCCTCTGCAGTGAACGTGAACCGCAGCGGTGCCGACCGGTCCAGGACCAGCGATACACGCCGGACCGCTTCGGCGAACTCCGAGGTGCTCACGACGGCGTGATGTTCGGTCTGCTCCGGGAAGAGCCTGCGCACCGGCGGGAAGTTGCCCTTGATCAGCAGCGACGTGACGGTCTTGTTGCCCGCGGTGAACGCGATGATCTCGCGATCGCCACTACCCGAGAACGCGATGGAGATCTGCCCCGAGTGCGCGAAAGTCTTGCCGACCTCGGTGAGAGTGCGCGCGGGAACGAGTGCCGTCGCGCCCTCTTCGGATGCTCCTCCAGCGGGATCCCACGGGATCTCGCGCAGCGCGACACGATAACGGTCGGTGGCAACGAGACTCAGGCGGGTACCCGAAACCTCGAGCTGAACGCCGGTGAGCACCGGGGTGACATCGTCGCGAGAGGCCGCGAACGCGACCTGCGCAATCGCGGTGGCGAAATCTTCGGCCGGGACGAGACCCGACTCGCCGGTGACCTCGGGGATTGCGGGGTACTCAGCGACCGGCATGGATGCCAGCGTGAAGGTCGCTGACCCGCAGGTGAGCAGGATGCCGCCGTCATCGTCGACGCGGACGGTGACGGGAGCGTTCGGCAGTCGGTTCGCGATCTCGGACAGCAGTCGTCCGTGGACGAGGATCGTGCCCGGGTCATCGACAGTCGCCTCGATGAGGGTTCGCGCCGATGCCTCGTAGTCGAAGGCCGAGAGCGAGAGGCCGTCTGCGCTGGCCTCGATCAGGATGCCCGCGAGGATCGGCTGCGGGTTGCGTTGTGGCAGCAGCTTGACGACGAACGACACAGCCTCGCTGAACACATCGCGGTTTACTTCGAACCTCACGTGCGCTCCCTCGATCCGGTTGGGCTCTCCCATGCTAGTGCCCACATGTCTTGTGACCTCAAGAGATCCACGGGCGCTTACGTCCGAAGGGCACGCTCGGACTTAAGGTCATCGAATCGGATTCATTCAAGAAGTTCTTTGTCATGGTGTTAACACCTGTGGGAACTGTGGATGAATCGTGCGATCCCTTGCGCCGAGCCGAAACCACATTCGTGTCATTTGTGGAGGGGCTGCGGATGAGTCGTGTGAAGCCTCGGGCTCGAGCTCACATCTCACGCTCGTGTTCCACAGGTCACGGAAGCTTCACTCACAGCTGAGCGTGCTGCTTCCACACTTATCCACAAGTTATCCACACTGTGGGGAACGCGTATTTTTGTGCCAGCGACGGCGCGGTGTCAAGTGAGAATCCATGAGCCTCCTATGAGACCCGGATGGCGCGCGCGAGAAGAGGCCTTAGCGACCGTTTCGACCGAGCTGGGCGGTGATCTCAGAGACCTGGTTGTAGATCGAGCGACGCTCCTTCATGAGGTCGCTGATCTTCTTGTACGCGTACATAACTGTGGTGTGGTCGCGGTTTCCGAAAAGTTGACCGATCTTGGGTAGTGACAGGCTCGTACGTTCACGGCAGAGGTACATAGCGATCTGACGAGCCGTGGCAACGGCCTGCGAGCGGCTCGATCCGTACAGGTCATCGACCGAAAGCTTGAAGTAGGTGGCAGTGGCCGCGATGATGTCGGTCGGTGAGACGACGTTTGCGTCATCCTGATCGATGATGTCGCGCAGCACTGTCTGAGCCAGCGAGATATCGAGGCTCGAGCGGTTCAAGCTGGCAAACGCCGACACCCGGATGAGGGCGCCCTCGAGCTCACGGATGTTCGACGAGACTGCGGTGGCGATGTACTCCAGGACGTCGTCGGGAATGTGGAGCCGCTCGCTCTGCGCCTTCTTGCGCAGGATCGCGATGCGGGTTTCGAGGTCGGGCGCTTGAACGTCTGTGATGAGCCCCCACTCGAACCGGCTCCGCATCCGATCCTCGAAACCGGTGAGGTGCTTGGGCGGCACGTCGCTGGTGATCACGACCTGCTTGTCGTGGTCGTGGAGCTGGTTGAACGTGTGGAAGAACGCTTCCTGCGTTTCGGCGCGGCCCTGCAGGAACTGGATGTCATCGATGAGCAGGATGTCGACATCCCGGTATCGAGCCTGGAACGCGGCGCCGCGGTTGTTGGCGATCGAGTTGATGAAGTCGTTCGTGAACTCTTCGCTCGAGACGTACCGAACCTTGATGCCGGCATAGAGGCTGATCGCGTAGTCGCCGATCGCGTGCAGGAGGTGGGTCTTGCCGAGCCCGGAGTCTCCGTAGATGAAGAGGGGGTTGTAGGCCTTTGCGGGAGCCTCGGCCACGGCGACGGCTGCCGCGTGCGCGAACCGGTTGGACTGGCCGATGACGAAGTTGTCGAAGGTGTACTTCGGGTTCAAGCGCGTGTCGGTGCGTGAGGAGGTGCTCGTGGATTCGACGACGGGTTCGTCTGCTGCGCGGTGCATGGATGCCGCGGGCGCCGCCGCCAATGGCAGGACCGCAGTCAGGTGAGACTCGGCCAGGTCAGGGTTCACGACGACACGGAAGGCCGACACGCTCTCGCCACTGCCATCTTCGGCGTGTGCGAGGGCTTCGAGGATCGGCGCGCGCATCCTCTTGTTGATCTGCGCGGCGGTCAGTTCGTTCGGAACATCGAGGTAGAGGGTGCCGCCCATGACGCCTTGAGCTACCGCGAGATTGAGGAACCCCTCCAGCTGCGGGGTGATCCGATCGTCTCCACGCATGATTTCCAGCGCGGCGGTCCAGACCGGAACATCCGGAATCTCGTGGGTCGACATGGCCCCCCTCAGGCTTCAGCGGCATCGGTGCGGCGAGCCCGTCCCCGGCTGTGGATAACTTTCGGAGCAACGGTAGTCAGCGGCATCCGTCAGCGCAAAATCAACTGTAGACGCGATGCGCGTGTCGTCTCCAGATGGTGGATGACGCTGGGGATAATGTCTCTTCCCCTCCGCTCGGTTTGAGTTCGAGCGCTGCGCGACGTACCCTTAGTCGGTTGACTTGTGCCCTCGCGGCAGTCCCCGATTCATCGTCCCGGTGTGAGCATCCCGGCGACACCTCATCCGGAAGTGATCTCATGAGCAAGCGTACGTTCCAGCCCAACAACCGCCGCCGCGCCAAGAAGCACGGCTTCCGCGCCCGCATGCGCACCCGCGCCGGCCGTGCCATCCTCTCGGCTCGCCGCGCCAAGGGTCGCAGCGAACTTTCGGCCTGACCTCACAGTGCTTGCGCGCGCCCACCGGATCACCCGGGGCGCGGACTATCGTTCCGTCGTCCGCCGGGGTCGCCGGTGTGTGGGCGCGCATCTCATGAGCTACACGGCGGTTTCGGTGGATGCCACTCCGTCGCGGTTCGGGTTCATCGTCAGTAAGCAGGTGGGTTCTGCTGTCACCCGCAATACGGTGCGCCGCCGGCTGAAGGCGATCAGCGCGGGTCTCCTGGACGAGATTCGCCCCGGCTCGCAGGTCGTCATCCGTGCCTTGCCCGCCGCAGCCGACGCACCGTACGAGGTCCTCGCGGGCGAGGTAAGGCGTTGCCTCACGGGAGAGCACCGATGAGTGAGTTGCCCTCGTACGCTCTCGGCCATGCTCACCTCAACGCTGTCGACGCTGCGCGTGCGCTCCCCCTTGTTCCCCGTAACGCTGTGCTCGCGCTGCTCCACGGGTACCGCGCGACGATCTCCCACCTTTACGGCGACGTGTGCCGGTACTATCCCTCGTGCTCGGCCTATGCCGTGGGTGCAGTACAACAGCACGGCGCTCTCAAGGGAGCGGCGCTTGCTGCGGCACGGCTGAGTCGATGCCATCCGTGGGCGAAGGGTGGCGTCGATGACGTTCCACCCCACGAGCACTTCCCCTTCGATCTCACCCGGCACGGGTTCGTCGTGCCACGCAGAAAGGACTGATCCTTGCTGGATCTCCTCGCCAATGCGACCCCCTCTCCGTCGCCCACCGCGGCGGCCGGCGGCGGCTTCGATCTGTTCGGCATCATCCTGTGGCCACTGAAGTGGGTAGTCGAACTCATCCTCGTCGCGTGGCACTGGCTCTTCACCGCGATCGGACTGCCTCCGGCCGAGGGCATCACCTGGGTCTTGGCGATCGTCGGCCTCGTCGTCGTCGTGCGTGCCGCACTCATCCCGCTGTTCGTCAAGCAGATCAAGTCGCAGCGCAAGATGATGGAGATCGCTCCCGAGCTCCGCAAGATCCAGGACAAGTACCGCGGCAAGAAGGATCAGCTCTCTCGCGAGGCCATGAGCCGCGAGACGATGGCGTTGTACAAGAAGCACGGGACGAGCCCCGTTTCCGGGTGCCTTCCGCTGCTCGTGCAGATGCCGGTGTTCTTCTCGCTGTACTCCGTGCTCAGCAGCGTCAAGGTCAACGCCGAACTCGGTCTCGGTGGTGTCGGCGTGCTCGGCCCGGAGCTCACCAAGCAGTTCTACGACGCCTCCCTCTTCGGAGTTGCGTCCCTGCACGAGACCCTCATCGACGCCTGGAACACCGGCAACACGCCTGCCGTGATGATCCTCGTCGTGCTCGTCATCCTGATGATCGCCTCGCAGTTCTTCACGCAGCTCCAGATCATCTCCAAGAACCTCTCCCCCGAGGCCAAGACCGGCCAGGCCTACCAGATGCAGCGCATCATGCTGTGGGTCCTGCCGTTCGCGTTCGTCTTCTCGGGTGTCTTCTTCCCGCTGGGTGTCGTGCTCTACTGGTTCACCAGCAACATCTGGACGATGGTTCAGCAGTTCATCGTCATCCGTGAGATGCCGACCCCGGGCTCCGAGGCGGCGAAGCAGCGCGAGGAGCGACTGGCTCGCAAGGGCAAGGCGATCGACTCCAGCGGCAAGGTCGTGCCGATGGACAAGTACTTGGCCGAGCAGCAGCGACTGCTGGAAGAGGCTGAGAAGGCGAAGGCTCAGGCTCCGAAGCGTGAGCAGCCGATGAGTAAGCAGCGCGCGAAGAAGCAGGGTAACCGCTCCGCTGGCGGCGCCACCTCTCGGCCACAGAATCCGCGCCCCACGGGCCGTGCAGCGGAGGGCCCATCACCCTCACCGGAATCGAACAAGTAGGAACAAGAGGGTGGAGATGACAACGACCCCCGGCACCGCTTCGTCTCGCGCAGAGGCGACGATCGAAGACCTGGAGCAGGAAGGCGACGTAGCCGCCGACTTCCTTGAAGGACTCCTCGACATCGCGGACATCGATGGCGACCTCGCCCTGGACGTTCGCAACGGTCGCGCGTACGTCTCTATCGAGCAGGACGGCGGTGAGGGAGCGGCAGATCTGGGTGCTCTAGCCGACCCGACGACCGTCCAGGCGCTCCAGGAACTTACGCGCATTGCTGTGCAGAACCGTACCGGGCGCTTCTCGCGCCTGATCCTGGACATCGGCGGTTCTCGCGACACGCGTCAGCGAGAGCTCGATGCCCTCGTGGATCGTGCTGTCGCTCGGCTGGACGAGGGTGCGTCGCAGGCCTCGCTCCCCCCGATGTCGAGCTACGAGCGCAAGCTCATCCACGACCTTGTCGCCGAGCGTGGCCTTGTCTCCGAGTCGTACGGCGAGGGCGCCGATCGACACACCGTGATCCGCCGCGCCTGAGTGCGCGTTTCACGTGAAACATCGATGACCACTCTTGAGGCCGAACCCGCCGCAGCGGCTGCCCTGTTCGGTGAGCGGATCGACCTTGCCCGTGAGTTCACGGCGGCTTTGGCCGAGCAGGGCGAGACCCGAGGACTCATCGGTCCCCTGGAGCTTCCGCGACTGTGGACGCGGCACATTCTGAATAGTGCGATCGCTGCCCCCCTCTTCGATGGGCGCGCTGCTGACATCGGCTCGGGGGCGGGCCTCCCGGGAATCGTCCTGGCTATCGCCCGACCCGACGTCACGTGGACGTTGGTCGAGCCGATGGAGCGGCGCGTCGCCTGGTTGACGGAGCAAGCCGACGCTTTGGATCTCGGCAACGTCACCGTGGTTCGTGCTCGTGCGGAGGAATGGGTGCCCGAGGCATCCGTCGATGTCGTCACTGCGCGTGCTGTGAGTGCGCTTCGCACGCTGATTCCCATGACGGCTCCGCTGGTTCGTCCCGGAGGAAGGCTCATGCTCTTCAAGGGGCGAGGTGCCGAGGCGGAGATCGAAGCCGCCCAGAAGCAGATCCGTCGATTCGGACTCACCGACGTCGGGGTACTCACTCTCGGAGAGGGCGTTCTCGACGAGACAACCCGTGTCGTTCACGCCACCGTCGGTGGCTGAGCCGCTCGAGGCAGTCATGAGTGCGGCAGCATGTTTCACGTGGAACGGTGAGCCATCGGATCGACCCCGGGCCGGGTCGGAAGCCGCACGTAGAGTAGAGAAGCCCTTGACCCGATCGGAGCGTTTCACGTGAAACACGACGAGGATCCCGCGACGGACTCGTTCTACGACACCCCCTTGGCACGCGAGCTCGCAGACCTCACCGCCCGTCGTCGGGCCCTTGACGCGATCCCGCTGGAGTACGCGGGTCGACGACGGATCTTCACGGTGTCGAATCAGAAGGGCGGCGTAGGTAAGACAACGTCGACCGTCAACCTCGCAGCGGCATTCGCGCACATGGGTGCCCGGGTGCTGGTCGTCGACTTGGACCCCCAGGGCAATGCATCCACGGCGCTCAGCATCCCGCACAACGCGGAGACCCCGAGCGTGTACGACGTTCTGGTCGAGGAGCGACCGCTGTCCCAGGTCGTCCAGCAGAGTCCCGAGTCCCCCCGGTTGTTCTGTGCACCGAGCACGATCCATCTGGCTGGCGCCGAGATCGAGCTCGTTTCGCTCGTTGCTCGCGAACGACGGCTGCGTACCGCGCTGGAGAAGTACCTGTCGAAGAAGGGCGCGGATATCGACATCGTGCTCATCGACTGTCCGCCCTCGCTCGGCCTGCTCACGATCAACGCCTTCACCGCCGCAGACGAAGTACTCATTCCGATCCAGTGTGAGTACTACGCGCTCGAGGGGCTCAGCCAGCTGATGGGGACGGTGTCGATGATTCAGAAGCATCTGAATCCCACACTGACGCTCTCGACGATTCTTCTCACCATGTACGACGGGCGTACCCGCCTCTCGCAGCAGGTTGCTGACGAAGTCCGCGCGCACTTCCCGAACCAGGTGCTCACCACCGTCATCCCCCGTTCGGTGCGCATCTCCGAGGCCCCGAGCTTCGGGCAGACTGTGATCGCCTACGATGGTCAGTCGGTCGGGGCGGTGGCCTATCGCGAGGCGGCAGTGGAGATCGTCCGACGGGATCACCGTGCGGATAGCGCGGATGTCGACGCCGAGGGTTCAGCCCCGGATCGCGACGCTGAGGAAAGGGACGAGTGATGGCCAAGCGAACGGGACTCGGTCGAGGAATCGGCGCTCTCATCCCTACCGCCGATCAGGGCGAGAGTCGGCCGGTAGACGTGTTCTTCCCGGAGGCGCCTCCCGCGGAGGATCTCGTCACGGTACCGGGAGCCCGGCTGATCCACATCGACCCGAACACGATAGTTCCCAATCCGCGCCAGCCCCGCACGAACTTCGACCCTGACGAACTCGCGGAGCTCGTCCACAGTGTGCGCGAGTTCGGTGTGCTCCAGCCCGTCGTGGTCCGCGATCGCGGTGACGGGACCTATGAGCTCATCATGGGCGAGCGACGCACTCGGGCTTCCCGGGAGGCGGGACTCGACTCGATCCCAGCGATCGTCCGCGACACTGCAGACGAGCATCTCCTGCGGGACGCTCTGCTGGAGAATCTGCACCGCTCACAGCTGAATCCGCTGGAAGAGGCGTCGGCCTACCAGCAGTTGCTCGAGGACTTCGGCATCACGCAGGAGGAGCTCGCGGGACGCATAGGTCGCTCCAGGCCCCAGATCAGCAACACGATCCGCCTACTCAAGCTGCCGATCCCCGTGCAGCAGCGCGTGGCAGCCGGGGTCATCAGCGCCGGACACGCGCGCGCCATCTTGTCGGTCGAGGGAGATGACGCCATGGCGCGTCTCGCTGACAAGATCGTGAACGAAGACCTGTCGGTCCGTGAGGCTGAAGCTGCAGCGAAGGGCGCGGCATCCGCTGGCCGTAAGCCTACGAAGCCTCAGGCTGGGGGCCGCCGCGGTCACCTCGACGAGTTGGCTGAGAGGCTCGGTGATCGCCTCGACACTCGGGTGAAGATCACACTCGCTGCAAAAAAAGGCCAGATCAGCATCGACTTCGCAAGTATTCAGGACCTCAACCGCATTCTCGACGAGCTCGGTGTCGAGGGCTTCGGTTCCTGATCATCCACATCCGGGCGACGTAGCCTCAGAGCGACGTACGCTGGAGTAATGACGCGCGAGAATTCGGCCCCGACTCGTCGGGCGAGTCTCGAGCTGCTGCGCGCCGAAGCGGCTGATGAACTGTCGGTTCTGGTCGAGGAGCGGTTGCGCGCGGGCGAAGATCCCTGGGAGTTCATGGACGATCTCCCCACCGTGGATGAACTCGTCGTTCTGATGCTGCGTGCCGAGAACATCCTCACCACCGGCTTGCCCTCAACCGGCATCCGTCACTACCGGGTGCTCCGGCAGATCGCGCTGGACTACCCGCCGCTCACCCGTGCGGTGTGGCGGCTTCTCGGCTCCGCGCGCCACCGCACGTGGGATTCCCTGCTTCCCGACGTTCCGTGAGGCGATCCGTCAGCGCGACCCCGCGCGGAAGACGCACACCGCGCAGGGCCCAGAAATGACGGATGCCGCGGACCCTGAGGGAACCGCGGCATCCTGTGGGAACGAAGGGTCAGCCGATGAACTCGGCGAGATCCTGTTCCAGTGCGTACTTGGGCTTTGCACCAATGATCGTCGTCTTGACCTCGCCGCCCTGGAAGACCTTCATGGCGGGGATCGAGGTGATCTGATACTTCATCGCGAGGTCGGGGTTCTCGTCGACGTTGAGCTTGAGGATCGTGATCTTGTCGGGGTGCTCGGCCTGGATTTCATCCAGCACCGGGGCGACCATGCGACACGGGCCGCACCAGGCTGCCCAGAAGTCGACAAGAACGGGGCCTTCGGCCTGCAGGACATCCTGGTCCCACGTCGCCGAGGTCGTAGCTGAGGCACTCATGTGTTCTCCTTCGTCAAAACGTTCAGTTATGAAAACGCGTCAGGGGGCGCGATTGTTCCGATGCGTGCGCGGCGCTCAGGCCAATGCCTCGGAGGGGACGTCGACGGGCTCGTCAGGGAGGGGGTCGGTGGCGTCTTCGAGAAGAGCGGCGAGGTAGTGCTCCACATCCAGAGCTGCGACGGCGCCGGAGCCCGCGGCGGTGACAGCCTGTCGGTACGTCGGGTCGATGACATCGCCGGCGGCGAAAACGCCGGGGACCGACGTGCGCGACGACCGACCTTCGAGCTGGATCGTGCCGTCCTCGGTGAGTTCGAGCACGCCGTGAACGAGGTGCGTGCGCGGGTCGTGACCGATCGCCACGAAGATCCCGTCGAGCGCGAGCTCCGAGGTCTCGCCGGAGACGGTGTTACGCAGCGTCGCGCCAGTCACCTGGTCCCCGCCGCTGATGTCGATGATCTCGCTGTTCAAGATGAACTCGATCTTCTCGTTGGCGAACGCACGATCCTGCATGATCTTGGACGCACGAAGCTCGTCGCGACGGTGAATGATGTAGACCTTCGAGGCGAACTTGGTCAGGAACGTCGCTTCCTCCATCGCCGAGTCGCCGCCGCCCACGACCGCGATGACGCGCTCGCGGAAGAAGAACCCGTCGCAGGTGGCGCAGTAGGAAACGCCGCGACCCGAGAAGGTCTTCTCGCCCTCGATGCCGAGCTTGCGCGGGGCGGAACCTGTCGCGAAGATCACGGCGTGAGCGTCGTGGGTCGCGCCCGACCCAAGGGTGATGGACTTCACTGCGCCGTCGAGCGAGACGGAAACGACGTCGTCATAGACGATCTCGGAGCCGAATTTTTCGGCCTGGGCCTGCATTTTTGCCATTAGGTCGGGACCCATGATGCCGTCGGGAAAGCCGGGGAAGTTCTCCACCTCGGTGGTGTTCATGAGCTCGCCACCGGCTTCCACCGAGCTGGCGATAACGAGCGGCTGGTGCCCACCCCGGGCCGCATAGATAGCTGCGGTGTACCCGGCAGGACCGGACCCGATGATGATGACATTGCGCATGAGCGACCCTTCGTTGCGGTTCCGGATGCTTCAACACATGCTATCCGCGCGGCATTCCCCGGGCCTGGTTGCCCGCAGTGTCGTTCACGGCTCAGTCGAGCGACGTTCACCGCCGAGAGATGATCCGCCGGACGGTCTGCCATGCCGTCGTGAGCTCGGGAACGCGCAGCAGGGCGAGGATGCCGACGTAGACCGCCAGGGCGACGATGCCGATCAGAGCAGAGCCGAGTGCGCCGGTGACCTGGTTCTCGAGCATCCAGCTGGTTTCAGCGCCGGACAGGAGGTACACGCCCCAGCCGACGAGACCCGCGGGAACAGCAGCTGCGGCAAACAGGGCAAGGGACGGCATCCATCGCCGGATTCCGATGCGAGACAGACGCCGACGCAGAAACCAGGTGGCCAGGGAGAGCTGGACGCACACGGCGAGGGACTGACCGAGCGCGATGCCGGCGGTGACGAATGCTGTCGGCAGGTTCAGTGCGAGCACCGCCGTGATCATGACGATGCTCGCCTGCACGAGGGTGAAGAAGAACGGGGTTCGCGTGTCGTTGTAGGCGTAGAAGACGCGTCCGATGATGAACAGGACGGTCTGGGGGATGAGCCCGACGAGGAAAGCCAGCAGCACCCACGACGCATCCACGGCGTAGTCCGGAGTGGTGGTGAAGATTCGGGAGGCCGGTACTGCGGCGGCGGCGAGGACCGCGGTGGAGATCACCATGAACAGGCCGAGAAGACGGATGCTGCGCGCGATGTCGGTGCGGACCTCTTCGTCTCGGCCAGCGGCGGCATGCTCGCTCAGCTGGGTGAAGTAGGGGGTGCCGATCGACAGGACGAACACCGAGAAGGGCAGCATGTACAGCAGCCACGCGTTCGCGGCGACGGTGGCGGCGGGCGCGTCACCAGACACGACCGACATGATCTGGCTCTGCACGATCCCGGCGATCTGCCCGACGATCACCATGAGGAAGGTCCAGCCGGCGAGGCGACCGATGTTGCGAAGACCCACGCCCCGCCACGCGAAGTCGGGGCGCAGATGCAATCCGGCTCGCACCCAGAAGACCATGAGCACTGCTGCCTGCACGACGATGCCGAGGGTGGCGGTTCCGGCGAGCAGCGCAATCATCGTCGGTGTCCAGTCGGATACCTCGGTGACCGGGCCGCCGAAGATCACGATGAAGGCGCCGAATCCCGCGATCGAGATGACGTTGTTGGCGATCGGGGCCCAGGTGAACGGGCCGTACACCCTCCGGGCGTTCAGGATTTCGCCGAGCAGCGCGTAGAGCCCGTAGAACAGCAGCTGCGGGATGCACCAGTACGCGAATGCGGTAGCCAGCGCGAACTGGGAGGGCGTGAACTGCGACGCATACAGCTGCACGAGGAGGGGAGCCGCGACCGTGCCAATGGCGGTGGTCACAACCAGGGCGACGGTGCCGAGGGTGAACAGTTTCGAGATGAAGGCGCGGCCGCCGTCGGCGTGCGCGGCGGCCTGCACGATCTGTGGCACGACGACCGCTGTCAGCAGGCCCGTCGAGATGATCGCGTAGAGGTTGTTGGGCAGCTGGTTCGCGATTGTGAAGGCGTCGGCTGCGCGGCTGCCCACGGAGCCGACGGCTGCGACCAACACGACCGAGCGAAGAAACCCGGTGAGCCGCGACACGAGCGTACCGGCGGCGATGAGGGTGCTCGCACGCCCAATGGAACTCACGACTGCTCCTCCGCTGCGGTGCTGTCGGCATCCGTCGCAGCCTGAGCATCGTCTGTTTCGGGGCCCTCTGCTTCAGGGCCCTCTGTTTCAGGGCCCTCTGCTTCAGGGCGGCGCCGGACGCGGCGCACCGTTCGGACCGCGCCGATAGCGAGGAACGCAGCCGCCAGGACCGACAGGATGACGAGCCCGATCGTCTCCCAGTCGGCGCGCACGTTGACTTCCAGCGACTGGTCGTCGCCGATCCGAACGCCCGTGGGGCTCGTCAGCGACAGATCAACCTCAACGGTTCCGCTACCGACCCGTGCTTTAACCGGGAGCGAGGCCCGCGTGCTCTGCTGGGGACCGATCGCAACATCGATGCTCTCCGTCACCTCGAGTCGCAGGTCGTCGCTGTGAGCGTGCAGGGTCACGGTGACGGGATAGGGCAGGTCATTCTTGATGCCCACGGGGATCTCGGCGTCGGCAGCGACCAGCTGAATCGGGCTCGGCGGCAGGATCGCCACCGACGACAGGGTAGCCTCGGTCGCAGCGGCGTGGGCATCGAGAGCTTCCTCCCACGCGGCATCCTGCCCCGCCCAGCCGAGGCTCAGGAGCTGCAGGATCTCCGCGCGCTCGACGCCGGTGAGCAGCAACGGTTCAGTAATGACACTGGCGAAAGACTCGATGCGCTGCTCCCCGGCCAGGAGCGCGGGCACGGCCTCGACCCGGGCTGTCGCGAGAGGCTCGTCGGCGATGGAAACCTCGGTCGGTTCGCTGCCGATAAGGGCGCTGAGTCCGCGCGGCTGGGCACCCGGCAAGGTCTGAGCGCCGTCGATGGCCGCACGCAGCGCGACGGCAGTGCGGGTCGGGTCGCGCTGGAGCGCAACGACCGTCGTCGTTCCGGTCAGTGGGAGAGTCTCGAGGGCGGATGCCTCGGCGAGGGATGCCGCGCGGTCCAGGGCATCGGGGCTGGCGGCGGCCGCTGACAGTGCAGCGCTCACGTCGGCGTCGGCGACGAGTAGTCCGGCACCACCAGCGCGGGCATGCGCCGCGGGCGAGGAGGTCGCGACGGCTGTCGTGTCGGTGAGTGTCAGCGCGCCACCGGTGCCGAGCGCCGCGACGACGTCGGCTGTTACCGCGTCGGGCCACCAGATGTCAGTCGTTGCGCCGACGTCTAGCAGCTCGTCGAGCGTGGGGAGCCCGGACTCGCCATCCGTGTCGGATTCGGACGGAGTCGTGGAGCCGGTGGGGGTTGGCTTGGGATCGTTTCCCGAGAAGCCGGCCGGGTCGATGTACGCGGCAAGCGAGGTCGGCGCCAGCGGCGGCACCACCCCGGCGGCGACCTGGGCGGAGGTGTCGGCGTCGCCGAACTGCAGTGCGAACCGATCGTTGGGCAGCGCCTCGAAACGTGCGAGCCAATCGCGTGCGGTCGCCGGGGCGGTAGTGCCGAGCACCCGGATCGCGGCAACGATGGCGGGGTCGATCGCGATGATGGCGTCAGTGCCCTGCACCCCGGTGAGTGCTGCCGTCAGTGCGCCGTCCTCAGCCGTCAGTGACGCTAGTGCCTCGGCGCTGAGCAGACCTCGTCCCGTCGGTGGGGCCGTGATCGGCACGATGACCGCGACATCCGCGGCGGCCCCGGTGGGGACGACGAACACTGACGCCGACTGCAGGGTCCTCCCCGCAACCGTGACGCTCGCGAGCACGGGATACACGCCCGGGGCTCGGTCGGTGAGCACCGGGTCGCTTGCCGGGACGCGCACGATGGCGCTTGCTCGCTCGCCGGCCGCGGCGGGGTCGAGCGAGGCGGTGCCGACGATCGTCGGCGCGCGCTCGGCGCGGGGGGACGCGAGCCAGTCGCTGACATCCGCCCGGGTTGAGAGGGGTTCCGTGCCGATCGCGACGGACACCTGTGTTGCGGCCAGGGGTGCGGACCCGGCCGTGAGACCGAGAGAGATGGCCAGCGAGTCGCCGGGTGAGACGACACCGCCGCCGAGTGAAGCGGCCACGAGCTGCGGATCAACGGCCGTTGCGGTCGGGGCCGGCGTTGCTGCCGCAGCGGTTGGCGCGGCATCCGTCGTGAGCCCACCGGCTGCCAGAAGCGCCCCGATTGCGACCGTTGCCGACAGGCGCCGAACGAGTCTCGTCAGGCCGGTGCGGCGGCGCGGCGCGGCGCGGCCGGGAGGCACGGATGCGGGGAGCGGGGTGGGCGCGGTCATGTCGTGTCGCGGGACGACCGCTGATCGTGCGGATCCCGCCGGAATTCTACGGTCCGCGGCTCGGAGCATCCCGCAGGCCGTCCGCGCTTGAATGGATCCGTGACGATGCCCCTTCATCCCGACCCCACGATCTGCGCCGCCCTGGCGTCTGACCTCACCGCTGCCGGCTACACGGCCGAGGCCCTGCGCAACGCCTGGGGTTCTGTCGGCGATGCCGCGATCGGGCGCGGGCTGCGCGGACCAGCAGTCCGTGCGCTCGCGGGACGGGGCGACGCTCTTGCGACGCTCGCACGCCTGCTCGGACTCGGGATGCCGCAGCCGGTGAACACCGTCGATGCTGCGCTCCCGCGCACCGGCGCGGCAGGACTCGTCGCGCTCGGCCTCGCCGTGATCGACGGTGACACTGCCACACCGACCGCCCTGATCAGACCGCAGGAGTGGAGCGGCGAGGCGGATGCCGGTGCCGGCGAGTGGTGGATCGCGAGCGACCTCGACGAAGCTGCGCTCGGGGGCGCTCTGCCGACCGATCACGTGCTCGGCGTGGGGGGAGCGTCGCTGACCTTGGCGGGCCTGCAGCTGCCCACGCCGGCACAGCGAGTCCTTGACCTCGGCACCGGATGCGGCATCCAAGCCCTTCGCGCCCGCCTGTACGCCGACGAGGTCATCGCCACCGACATCTCGACCCGCGCGCTGGGATTCGCCAGCCTCACTGCCGCGCTCAACGGCGTCGACGGCATCGAGGTGCGCCACGGCAGTCTGTTCAAGCCGGTCGCCGGTAAACGGTTCGACCGTGTGGTCTCCAATCCGCCCTTCGTCATCACGCCACGCGGTGCAACCGCCGACGGTGTGTCGGCTCCCGCCTACGAATACCGCGACGGCGGCGCGGTCGGTGACGATCTCGTGCGGCAGGTCGTCACCGGAGTGGCTGGCGTGCTCGCCGACGGCGGCATCGCGCAGTTCCTGGGCAACTGGGAGTATCGCAACGGCCGCGATGGCCTCGACTGCGTGCGGGAATGGGTGGCCGCGGCATCCGTTTCGATGGATGCCTGGGTCATCGAGCGCGAGATCCTCAGCCCGCTCGATTACGCGCAGCTGTGGGTGCGCGATGGCGGCACACCGCCGGGCTCACCGGAATACGATGCGCTCATCGACCTGTGGCTGCAGGATTTTGAGGAGCGCGGGGTCACCGGCATCGGCTTCGGCTACATCCTGCTGCGCCGGCCCGGCTCGGGCACGGCGCCCCTGTCACGTTTTGAGCGCGTGAGCTCGCCCGCTCCGCAGGAGGGGCTCGGCGCGGATCTTGCCCGGGCCCTCGCGGTGCACGATGTGCTTGGCGCTCGCGATGACGTCGGCCTTGCGGCCTCAGCGTTCACGACCGCGCCCGATGTCACGGAGGCACGCCACTTCGTTCCCGGCGCCGAGGACCCCACCGTCATCGAGCTGCGCCAGGGTCGGGGTTTCGGTCGCACGCTCACCGTCGACCCGGGTCTCGCGGCGCTCGTCGGCGCGTGCGACGGTGAGCTTCCGGTCGGGGTGCTGGTCGATGCGATCGCTGAGCTCCTCGAGGTGGATGCTGCGGCACTTCGCGCCGACCTGCTGCCCCGCGTCCGCGAACTCGCCTTCCTCGGCTTCCTCGACCCCGTCGCCTGAGCCGGGTGGCACCGGGTCTGCCCGAAGCTGCATCCACGCTGTCCCTGAACCGCGGGGAGGCGCATCCGGCTCGAAGCTGGAAGCGGAGCGGGGTGCCCGGGAGGGGGCTGGCACCGGGTCTGGCGGGAGCCGACGTAGTCGGCGAGGGCATGTCCCCCTCCCCGGCGCCCCGCGCAGCGGACTCCCTGACCGCGCAGCGGACTCCCGACGCCGCGGGTGGCCGAACCCCCACCGGTAGGCTCGATCCATGCTGAACATGGCTGAGGGTGTCGCGCGCCTGGGCGCCCTGGCCACCTCTCCCGTCGTCGCTGCCGTTGCGGTGGCGTTCGAGGAAGCGGGCTTCGAGTTGGCGATCGTCGGCGGTCCCGTTCGCGATGCGCTGCTGGGACGAACCACGCACGATCTCGACTTCACGACGAATGCGCGACCCGACGACATCCTGCGCATCGTGGCTCCGTTGAGCACCGCGCACTGGGATATCGGGCGCGATTTCGGCACGATCGGGGCGCGGATTGCGCTTCCCGGTGGCGGTGCTGAGCAGGTGGAGATCACGACGTATCGCGCCGACAGTTATGACGGCGTGACCCGCAAACCGACCGTCGAGTTCGGTGACACGCTCGAGGGCGACCTGGTGCGGCGCGACTTCACCGTCAACGCCATGGCGCTGCGGGTTCCGTCGCAGAAGCTTGTCGATCCGTCCGGCGGAGTCGAGGACCTCCTCGGGCGGCGGCTGCGAACACCGGCCGATCCCGATGTGAGTTTCGGTGACGATCCGCTTCGGATGCTGCGCGCCGCTCGGTTCGCGTCCCAGCTGGAGTTCGACGTGGATGCCGACACCGTCTCGGCGATGCACCAGCTGCGCGAGAGCATCCGGATCGTCAGCGCTGAGCGCATCCACGGTGAGCTCGTGCGGCTCATGCAAACCGATGACCCGTTGCGCGGCATCCGTCTGCTGGTCGAGACGGGTCTCATGGAGCAGTTCCTGCCCGAGATTCCGGCGCTGCGGCTTGAGATCGACGAGCATCACCACCACAAGGATGTCTACGAACACTCGCTGACCGTCGTGCGCCAGGCGATCGAGCTCGAGCACGAGCGGCATCCGGGTGCCGCCCCCGATGTGCCGCTGCGGCTTGCAGCGCTGCTGCACGACATCGGCAAGCCGGCCACGCGTCGCCTGGAGCCCGGGGGCGGGGTGACCTTTCACCACCACGACATCAAGGGCGCGCGGATGGCGCGCAAGCGCCTGAAGGAGCTGCGGTTCGATGCAGCGACGATCGACAAGATCACGGCGCTGATCGAGCTGCATCTGCGGTTCTTCGGGTACGCCGAGGGGGCGTGGACCGACTCTGCCGTGCGGCGGTACGTGCGAGATGCCGGCGACGAGCTCGAGCGCCTCCACATCCTGACGCGCGCCGATGTGACGACCCGCAACAAGCGCAAGGCTTCGCGTCTGGCATCGGCGTACGACGACATCGAGCGACGGATCGCTGAACTTGCCGCGCAAGAGGAGCTCGACGCGATGCGCCCCGAGCTCGACGGGAACCGCATCCAGGAGGTGCTGGGCATCGGTCCCGGCCGAGAGGTCGGCGAGGCTTACCGGTTCCTGCTCGACCTGCGGCTGGACGAGGGAGTGCTCGGCGAGGTCGAGGCCGAGAGGCGCCTACGCGAGTGGTGGTCAGCCCGGGGCTGATCCCCGGGCGTTTCACTGTCACAGAACGCTGATTCCGAGCCCCGCAAGTCGGAGTCTGTGACAGCGGGACGGGCGATGGGGGCGTCAGCGCAGGTCGTGCGCGAGCGTGATGGCGTCGCCGGCGAGAGCGGCCGAGGTGTCGGCATCCCGCATCCACAGCGGAACCGCGCGGGACGGGATGCCGTCCGCGACGAGTCCATCGACCGATGCGGCGTCCTCCTCAGCGACGAGCCAGCCATCGAGCACCCCGCTCTCGCCGCGAGCTTCATAGTGGCGGGCGATGGCGGCGGCATCCGTGTCGACTCCGATCGCCGTGAGGCACGCGTCGGCCATGCCGCGCACGACCCTGCCGCCGATGACCGGCGCGACTCCGATAACCGGAGCGGATGCCGTTTGGAGCGCATTGCGCATCCCTGGAATGCCGAGGATCGGACCGATCGAGACGACGGGGTTCGAGGGTGCGAGGAGGACCACGTCGGCAGCCGCGATGGCTTCGAGGGCCCCGGCGGCGGGCCGCGCCGTGTCGATGCCGGCGTTCTCGAAGCTCACCGCAGGGATCGTCGCACGGTGGCGGGTCCACCACTCCTGAAAGTGCATGCGCTGACCGTCGGCGGTATGCACGTGGGTGTCGATCTCGTCCTCTGTCGCCGGAAGGAGCGTCGCGCCGAGTGGCCAGCGCGCCCCGAGTCGGCGGTATACCTCGCCGAGCGGGATCCCGCTTCGAAGCCATGCGGTGCGCGCGATGTGCACGCCAAGGTCGAGGTCACCGAGCGTGAACCACTCGGGTGTCACGCCCCAGGCCTGGAGCTCTGACGCGACTCGCTCGGTCTCGTCGCGCCGACCCCATCCCCGGTCTTGGTCGTTCTGACCGCTCAGCGAATACAAGAGCGAGTCGTGGTCGGGCGCGATTCGCAGGCCCGCCAGCCACCAGTCATCGCCGGTGTTCACGACGACCCGGATGTCGTGAGCAGCGTCAGCGGGAAGGCCCCGCGCCGCGGCATCCCGGCGCGCCCATTCGCGCACCCCGATCACGAAGCGCGCGCCGCCGACACCACCCGAAAGCACCGTGATCTGCACGCAGCCACGCTACCCGGCGACACCGGACGCCGCCGCGCCTACACTGGACCGCACTGGCGCGCACAGACGCTCGCGCCAATCACGATCAGTGCCGATCGGAGTCCGCATGCCCTCGCCGTGGTCCCCCGGGTCGGGTACCACCCCCGACGCCTCGAGGCTGATCATCGAGCGCGCCCGCGAGGAGTTCGTGCTCGGCAACGAGTCTGACGCGCGAGTCGGCGATGTGCGGGGCGTCGTGCGCGAGAGCTGGCGGCGTTCGCGCGACGGACGCGTCGGCGTCGAGGGTCTTCCTCCCCTCGCCTTGAGCGCTGAAGAGCTCGAACTGCTTCGGGCGCAGCATCCGCTCGGTTCGGTCATGGACATGATCCGGGGACTGCTGATCCCGGGAGCGGCCGAGGACTCGGGCGTGATCGTCGCGGTCGGGGATGCCGCCGGACGGCTGCTGTGGGTCGAGGGAGACCGCACGTTGCGATCCCTCACCGGTGACATGGGGTTCGTGCCCGGCGCCGACTGGTCGGAGACGGCTGTCGGGACCGCCGCCCCTGGGACCGCGCTCGCACTCGACCGGTCGGTGCAGATCCGCGGCGCAGAGCACTTCAACCGACTCGTCCAACCCTGGTCGTGCACTGCGGCGCCCGTCCATGACCCTGAGACGCGTCGGCTCCTCGGGGTCATCGACGTCACCGGAGACGACCCAGCCGCGTCGGCCCAAGCCCAGCTTCTGGTGGATGCGACAGCCCGCGCCGTCGAGGGCGAGCTGCTGCTTTCGCGCCTCCGGGAGCGGGCGACCGGACCGCGCGCTACGGGGGAAACGGCTGACGTCGACACACCCAAACCCCGGCGAACCCGGCCGGCTTCGGCATCCGTCGTGGCGACCCTTCGGGTGCTTGGCCGTGACCGTGCGCTACTCGAGACCCTCTCGGACGGACACCTGCGCGTAAACGAGCTCACCACCCGCCACGCAGAGATTCTGCTGTGCCTCGCGACCCACCGCCAGGGAGTCTCCGCCGAAGCCCTGGGTGAGCTCGTGTACGGCGATCCGGATGCGGGAACGACCCTGCGGGCCGAGATGGTGCGGCTGCGCAAGATCCTGGAGCGGATCGCGCCGTCGCTCGCCCCGGAGTCCCGCCCGTACCGGCTCACGATGCCGCTCGAGACCGACGCGCACCAGGTGCTCTCGCTTCTTGACCGGGGCGCGCACCGGGTCGCGCTCGCGGCGTATCGCGGCGATGTGCTCCCCGACTCGGCGGCCCCCGGCGTCGAGGAGTTCCGCGACACCGTTCGCGTGACACTCCGCGAAGCGCTGCTCGCTGAGGCGAGTCTGGATGTGCTGCTCGCCTTCGCCGACACGGATGCCGGAGCCGATGACGTCGAGGTTCTTCGCCTGTGCCTGTCCATGCTCCCAGCGCGTTCACCCAAGCGCGCAGGCCTGGTTGCACGCATCGACCGACTCGAGCGCGCCGAACCCTGACGCGAACGCCGCTGGCCAGGGCGGTAGCGCGGCATCCGTTTCACGTGCAACGGATGCTGGCAGCTGGTCTGCAACGGAATGCAACGTTGCCTCACCTACCGTCGACCCATCGCGACGACGGCCGTCGCGACGCAGTCGAAGGAGACTCAGCATGACCATCGTCGAAGAGGGCGTTTCGAGCGTCTATGCCGCGCCGGGCGAGCGCGGCTCCGTCGCCACCTACCGTCCCCGCTACGGCCACTACATCGGCGGCGAGTTCGTCGAACCCATCAAGGGCCAGTACTTCGAAAACATCACCCCGGTCACCGGCAAGCCCTTCTGCGAGGTCGGCCGCGGCACCGTGGAAGACATCGATCGCGCAGTGGATGTCGCATGGAAGGCCTTCCAGAGCTGGAAGCGCACCACCCCCGCCGAGCGCGCGGTGATCCTCAACAAGATCGCCGACCGCATGGAGGCGAACCTCGAGGCCATCGCCGTCGCCGAAACATGGGAGAACGGCAAGCCCGTCCGCGAGACGCTGGCCGCCGACATCCCCCTCGCGATCGATCACTTCCGCTACTTCGCCGGCGTGCTGCGTGCTCAGGAGGGGTCGCTCAGCCAGATCGACGAAGACACCGTCGCGTACCACTTCAACGAGCCCTTGGGTGTCGTCGGCCAGATCATCCCGTGGAACTTCCCGATCCTGATGGCCACATGGAAGCTCGCCCCCGCGCTCGCTGCCGGCAACTGCGTCGTGCTCAAGCCCGCCGAGCAGACTCCCGCGTCGATCCTGTTCCTGTTCGACCTCATCGGCGACCTGCTGCCGGCGGGTGTCGTCAACATCGTCAACGGCTTCGGCATCGAGGCAGGAGCTCCGCTCGCGCAGCACAAGGGCATCCGCAAGGTCGCGTTCACGGGTGAGACCACGACCGGGCGCCTGATCATGCAGTACGCGTCGCAGAACCTCATCCCGGTGACCCTGGAGCTTGGTGGCAAGAGCGCCAACGTCTTCTTCGAGGATGTCGCCCGCGAACGCCACGACGATTACTACGACAAGGCGCTCGAAGGCTTCACGTTCTTCGCGCTCAACCAGGGCGAGGTCTGCACGTGCCCCTCACGTGCGCTCATCCAGCGCTCGATCTACGACCAGTTCCTCGGCGACGGCCTGGAGCGGGTCGGCAAGATCATCCAGGGCAACCCGCTCGACCCGACCACCATGATCGGGGCGCAGGCATCCAACGACCAGCTCGAGAAGATCCTGTCGTACATCCAGATCGGCAAGGATGGCGGGGCCAAGCTGCTCGCCGGTGGCGAGCGTGTCGACCTCGGCGGCGACCTGTCGGGTGGCTACTACGTTGCCCCGACCGTGTTCGAGGGCACCAACGACATGCGGATCTTCCAGGAGGAGATCTTCGGCCCTGTCGTCTCGGTCACGTCGTTCGACGGGTTCGATGACGCCATCCACATCGCCAACGACACGCTTTACGGTCTGGGCGCCGGGGTGTGGAGCCGCTCGGGCGACACCGCCTACCGTGCGGGCCGAGCGATCGAGGCAGGCCGCGTGTGGACGAACACGTACCACCAGTACCCGGCCCACGCCGCGTTCGGTGGCTACAAGCAGTCCGGCATCGGTCGCGAGAACCACCTGAAGATGCTCGACCACTACCAGCAGACCAAGAACCTCCTGGTCTCGTACGCCGAAGGCCCGATGGGCTTCTTCTAAGCCGACACAGCGGGGGCGGCATCCATCACCGATGTCGCCCCGCGTGCCGAATGCAGGAGGAATCTGCCGTCGAGCCGACGAACCACTCAGCTGGCGCGCGTTCATCCTGCGTTCGGCACCGGCCACTTCGATCAAGGAGACACCATGGTCAGCATCGGAACGTACGAACGCGTCGCGGTCACCGAGGAGGCGGCGGCGTTGTTGCGGGAACTTGCGCGGCAGCACGGCGCGCTCATGTTCCACCAGTCGGGCGGATGCTGCGACGGCAGCGCACCCATGTGTTACCCGGTCGGGATGTTTGTGACCGGTCCGAGTGACGTGAAGCTCGGCATCCTGGAAATCGACGGGATCGATCCGATCGAGTTCTTCATGTCGGAGTCACAGTTCGAGTACTGGAAGTACACGCACCTGACGGTGGACGTGGTTCCGGGCCGCGGCGCGGGGTTTAGCGTCGAGAGTCCCACGGGCAAGAGGTTCATCATTCGGTCCCGGATGCTGAACGACGCCGAACTCGAGTACTTTGGCCTCGGCCCCACAGCCTGACTCGGGCGCCCGACCTCCGCGAGACTGCACCGTGCCCGCGAGACAGCGTGCGCGGTGATCGGTCTGGCGGGCACGCTGCAGTCTCGGCGATACGGCTGGGCGGACCGGGTAGTACGGTGGCGGGATGACGGATGCCGAGTCTCGCGCTGCCGATGAGCAGCGGGCGGCGGATGCCGAGCTGCCCTCTGCGGAACGGCTGAAGGCCTTCACGGATGCCGTCGTGGCGATTGCCATGACGCTCCTGATCCTTCCGCTCATGGACAGTGTCACCGATGCAACGGAGTCGAGCGCGGGGGCTTGGGTGGCGGCGGAATGGCCGAGCCTGCTCACATTCATGCTGAGCTTCGTGCTCATCGCCAACTTCTGGCTCACCCACCACCGAATGTTCGCT
Source organism: Microbacterium schleiferi (assembly GCF_038150145.1). GTDB lineage: Bacteria > Actinomycetota > Actinomycetes > Actinomycetales > Microbacteriaceae > Microbacterium > Microbacterium schleiferi_B. The sequence continues at coordinate 305,871 of NZ_JBBWSA010000002.1, read as the reverse complement.
CGAGTCACCCATGTGGACCAGGGCCTCCTGTGGCTCACGATCGTGTGGATGTTCACGATCGTGTGGCTCCCGGTCGCAACCGCTATCACGAGCACTTTCGATCCCGACCCGATCGAGAAGCTCCTCTACGTCGGCTCGCTCATCCTCACGAGCCTCGTCCTGACGCTCACGCGGGTCTACCTCATCCGGCACCCGGAACTGCATCACGAATCGCAGGCCAAATTCCGGGACGGCCTGGCCGTCGGGGTGATTATCACGGTCCTGTTCGGGGTGGCACTGTTGCTGATGTTCGCCATCCCGGCCCTGAACTATTGGTGGCTGTTCGTGTTGTTCCTGACACGCCCGATCTACGCGATCGTCGTGCGCACGCGGGATCGCAGGACCCAGCCCCGCGCCTGACGGAAAACGGCCGGTTGGGCCGCGGATGCCGCATCCGATACACTGTGAAGGTTGTCCGGCATCCGCTCATGCGGAATCCGTCCGGGCACGTGCACACACCCTCCTGCTGTCGGGAAATGCCCGACAGCCGTTCTAGTCCGAAGGAGGTGGGTCAGTGACGCACACACACCAGTACGAACTCATGGTGATCATCAACCCTGAGATCGACGAGCGCCAGGTCCCCACGACCCTCGACAAGTTCCTCGCAGTCATCACCAACGATGGTGGCTCGATCGAGAACGTCGATGTCTGGGGCCGCCGTCGCCTGGCTTACGAGATCCAGAAGAAGACCGAGGGCATCTACGCCGTCGTCAACTTCACCTCGACCAGCGATGCCGCGCAGGAGCTCGACCGTCAGCTCAAGCTGAACGAGCAGATCATGCGCACCAAGGTGCTTCGTGCCGAGGAGGCCATTGCGATGGTCGCGTCGGAGGCAAAGCGCGCCGAAGAGAAGGCTGCCCGCAAGGCTGCCGCACCGGCTCGGGCTGCGAAGGCGTAATCGTCATGGCCGGCGAAACCGTCATCACCGTTGTGGGCAACCTCACGGCTGATCCCGAGCTGCGCTACACGCAGAACGGGCTTCCGGTCGCGAACTTCACGATCGCATCGACGCCGCGCACTTTCGACCGTCAGGCCAATGAGTGGAAGGACGGCGAAGCGCTGTTCCTTCGCGCGAGCGTCTGGCGTGACTTCGCCGAGCACGTCGCCGGCTCGCTGACCAAGGGCTCCCGCGTCATCGCGACCGGGCGCCTCAAGCAGCGCAGCTACCAGGACCGCGAAGGCAACAACCGCACCGCCATCGAGCTGGAGGTCGACGAGATCGGCCCGTCGCTGCGTTACGCGACAGCTCAGGTCACGCGCGCCGCGAGCAGCGGTGGCGGCGGTGGCGGTAGCCAGTCCCGCGGTCAGGTTGCCGACGAGCCCTGGTCGACCCCCGGTTCCTCGAACGCCGACGCTTGGGCTGCCCCCGGCAGCTACGGCGACGACACCCCGTTCTAAGCACTACGGATGCCGCGGCATCCGTTCACACGTAAGGAAATCCCATGGCTGGAAAGTCAAGCGGCGATCGCCGCAAGCCGCGCAAGGGCGGCAAGCCGGTAGCACCGGCAAAGGCAATCCGGGTCGGCGTCATCGACTACAAGGATGTCGCAACCCTCCGCAAGTTCATCTCGGAGCGCGGCAAGATCCGCGCCCGTCGTATCACCGGTGTTTCGGTGCAGGAGCAGCGTCTGATCGCCCGCGCGATCAAGAACGCGCGCGAAATGGCGCTCCTGCCTTACGCCGGCGCTGGCCGCTAAGGAGTCCCCATGTCGAAGCTCATTCTCACGAACGAGGTCGCCGGGCTCGGTAGCGCCGGTGACGTTGTCGAGGTCAAGGACGGGTACGCCCGTAACTACCTCATCCCGCAGGGATTCGCCGTGGCCTGGAGCCGCGGTGGCGAGAAGCAGGTCGCCTCGATCCGCGCTGCACGCGAGGCTCGTGCGATCCACGACCACGAAGAGGCTGTTTCGCTCAAGCAGAACCTCGAGTCGAACAAGGTCAAGCTCGCCATCAAGGCTGGCGCCGAAGGCCGCCTGTTCGGTTCGGTCAAGCCCGCGGATGTCGCGGACGCTGTCAAGGCCGCCGGTTTTGGTGACCTCGACAAGCGCAAGATCCACATCACGTCGCCGATCAAGTCGGTCGGCGAGCACGAGGCCACGATCCGTCTGCGCGACGACGTGACCGCCGTGATCACGCTGCAGGTCGTCGCCGCGAAGTAATCGCGAGACGCCCCGAAGGGCGGATGCCGCAGGCTGAAAAGTCTGCAGCATCCGCCCTTCATTTGTTGTGATGTCGCGGGTGGTTTTGTGCTCCTGGGCTTGCACGTTCGGTTGCCGCCTGATAGGCGAATTCTGTGCCGCTTGTACACAGCGAGAGACAGCACAGACAACCTTCAACGCCAGGTTCAACCACAACCTTGTCCACAACGTGTGGGGAAGTAAAACTCCAGGTCAGATGCCCTTTCTTCTGATTGGATCTGTGATCTCACAACCTTTGTCCACAGGCACTGCTCACAAGCACAGCGGCGTTTCCCGCAGGTTCTACACAGAGTTATCCACAGGCGGTGTTGCGGGTGTCGGAACCCGTCCATAGCGTTGTGCTGGCCGGTGGCGAGGCGCTCCGGATTCAGCGTCGAAACCAGCGCCTCAACAGCTGCGGAAGAGGCGTTCTACCGCACCCGCGGATGGCACAGCCACGGTGCAGTACAGCCACACGGTGCAGCACAGCACGAACAGCGAAGGGGGATACATGTCGATTGCGGACATCTCGGAGGATCGGCTCGGCGGACCCCGTGAGCACGAGCGCACTCCGCCGCACGACATCCTCGCCGAGCAGAGCGCACTCGGCGGCATGCTGCTGTCGAAGGATGCCGTCGCCGATGTCATCGAGACCCTGCGCGGCGCTGACTTCTACATCCCCAAGCACGAACTGATCTTCGAGGCGATCCTCACGCTCTACTCGCACGGTGAACCGACCGATGTCATCACGGTCACCGACGAACTCATCAAGACGGGTGAACTGCAGCGCGCCGGCGGCGCCGACTACCTGCACACGCTCACCTCGATCGTCCCGACCGCTGCCAACGCCGCCTACTACGCGTCGATCGTGGCAGAGCGCGCGCTCCTGCGTCGTCTCGTCGAGGCCGGTACCCGCATCGTCCAAATGGGATACGCCGGGCAGGGCGAAGCCGTAGACCTCGTCAACTCCGCGCAGGCGGAGATCTACTCGGTCACCGGCGCCGAGGCAGCCGAAGACTATGTGCCGCTCGAGACCGCGGTCGATGCCGCACTCGAAGAGATCGAGGCCGCGCGTGGCCGCGATGGCAAGATGACCGGCATCCCGACGGGCTTCAGCGGTCTCGATCAGCTCACGAACGGGTTGCACCCCGGGCAGATGATCATCATCGCCGCTCGTCCCGCGATGGGTAAGTCGACGCTCGCCCTCGACTTCGCGCGGGCCGCGGCGATCAAGAACAACATGCCGACGATCTTCTTCTCACTCGAAATGGGGCGCAGCGAGATCGCCATGCGCCTCATGAGTGCGGAGGGCGCCGTGCCGCTGCAGAACATGCGCAAGGGCACGCTCGACTCCCGAGACTGGACGACGATCGCCGCCACCCGAGGCCGCATCAATGAGGCACCGCTCTACATCGACGACAGCCCGAACATGACCCTCGTCGAGATCCGGGCAAAGTGCCGCCGACTCAAGCAGCGCGCCGGCCTGAAGATGGTCGTCATCGACTACCTGCAGCTCATGACAAGCGGCAAGCGGGTCGAGTCGCGTCAGCAGGAGGTCTCGGAATTCTCCCGTGCGCTGAAGCTGCTCGCCAAGGAACTCGGGGTTCCCGTGATCGCGTTGTCGCAGCTGAACCGTGGTCCCGAGCAGCGTGCCGACAAGAAGCCGGCGCTGTCTGACCTGCGTGAATCGGGTTCGATCGAGCAGGATGCCGACATGGTCGTACTGCTGCACCGTGAAGCGGCCTACGAGAAGGACTCACCCCGCGCTGGCGAGGCCGACCTGATCGTCGCCAAGCACCGTAACGGACCCACCGACACGATCACCGTCGCATTCCAGGGCCATTACTCGCGCTTCGCCGACATGGCCCCCGGCGACTTCGGATAGGTGTAGGTTTTTTTTGAAGTTGTCCATTTCGGAGATGAAATGTCCACGTGGTGTCCATCTGGACATCTCACCGGCTCCGAGGCGGGAGCGCCGCCGCGTTGGAGACCACTCCGACCGCTGCTCGGGCCGATACACCCCAGCCAATCGATTGCACGACCGCATCGGCCTGTCGACGACGTTTGAGTTCTAGTCCAAAACGACGCTTGAAAACTAGGCCACCCAGACCAGATTGGGTGGGTGATCTCCTTGGAAGATTGGGCGTTGATCAGGCGGCTTGTCGCGGACGGTGTTCCGCAGCGTCAGGTGGCTCGAGATCTCGGTATCGCGCGGGACACAGTGGCCGCAGCCGTGAGGTCGGACCGGCCGCCGAAGTATGAGCGGCCGTCGCAGCCGACGTCGTTCTCGCCGTTCGAAGCGCGGGTGAGGGCGTTGCTGGCGGAGCATCCGTCGATGCCGGCGACGGTGATCGCAGAACGCGTCGAGTGGGACGGGTCGATCACCTGGTTCCGCGAGAACGTCCGACGGCTACGACCGGAGCATCGCCCGGTCGACCCGGCGGATCGGCTGAGCTGGGCTGCGGGTGATGCGGCGCAGTGTGATCTCTGGTTCCCGCCGCGGAAGATCCCGCTCGAGAATGGCACGGCCGTGTTGCTGCCGGTGTTGGTGATCGTCGCGGCGCATTCGCGTTTCGTGACGGCGAGGATGATCCCGACGCGGAAGACGGAGGATCTGCTGCTGGGGTCGTGGGAGCTGATCCAGCAACTCGGCCGCGTTCCGCGCAGGCTGATCTGGGACAACGAGCCCGGGATCGGTCAGAAGGGTCGGCTCGCGCAGGGTGTCGCCGCGTTCGCCGGAACCCTCGCCACGAAGGTCGTGCAGCTGCGGCCTTACGACCCGGAGTCCAAGGGGATCGTGGAGCGGCGCAACGGCTGGATGGAGACCTCGTTCATGCCCGGCAGGACGTTCGCCTCACCGGCAGACTTCAACGCTCAGCTGACCGATTGGTTGGAGAGAGCGAACGGCAGGGTCGTGCGGACGATCAAGGCCCGCCCGGTTGACCTGATCGAGCATGACCGGTCTCGGATGCTGCCGTTGCCGCCGATCCCGCTGCAGCTCGGCTGGCGAGAACGAGTGAGGCTGGGGCGCGACTACTACGTCCGCCTCGATGCGTCCGACTACTCCGTCGACCCGACTGCGATCGGACGGCTCGTCGACGTCACCGCCGACCTCGACCGGGTTCGGGTTCGGCTCGACGGCCGGATCGTCGCTGACCACGCCCGCGTCTGGGCGCGCGGGAGCACGATCACTGACCCCGCTCATGTCGAGATCGCGAAGCGGTTGCGGCAGCAGTTCCAGCAGCCGCGACCGGCGGCGGCCGGCGACGACCTCACCAGGGATCTCGCGGACTATGACCGAGCGTTCGGGATCGAAGGAGTCGCCTGATGGTCACCGCGAAGTCGACCGAGTCGGTCAAGCAGATCACCTATCTCGCCGGCGCGCTCAAAGCTCCCCGGATCACCGAAGCGGCCGGCCGCATGGCTGACCAGGCCCGGGATGCGGGCTGGTCGTTCGAGGACTACCTCGCCGCCGTCCTCGAACGCGAAGTCTCAGCTAGGAACGCGTCCGGCGCCGAGCTGCGCATCAAAGCCGCCGGGTTCCCCGCGCGGAAGACACTCGAGGACTTCGACTGGGACGCGCAACCGGCGACCCGGCAGCAGATCGCCGCTCTCGCATCGGGAGGCTTCCTCCTCGAAGCGCAGAACGTGGTCCTGCTCGGCCCGCCCGGCACCGGGAAGACGCATCTCGCGACCGCGCTCGGAATCGTCGCCGCACGGCACGGGCACCGGGTGCTATTCGCGACGGCGACGGACTGGGTCACCCGCCTCACCGACGCCCACCGGCAAGGCCGGCTCCCGCAAGAGCTCGCCCGGCTGCGCCGCTACGGGCTGATCATCGTCGACGAAGTCGGCTACCTGCCGTTCGAGCAAGACGCCGCCAACCTCTTCTTCCAGCTCGTCTCATCCCGCTACGAACACGCCTCCCTGATCCTCACCTCAAACCTGCCGTTCAGCGGCTGGGGCGGGGTCTTCGGCGACCAAGCCGTCGCCGCCGCGATGATCGACCGCATCGTTCACCACGCCGACGTCCTCACCTTGAAGGGCGCGAGCTACCGGCTCCGCGGGCGCGGGATCGACAGCCTTCCGAGCATCAGAACCCAGGATCCGGCAGACTAACAACACGAATCGGTGGCCTAGTTTTCGCCCGTCGTCTTGGCCTGGTTCTCAACCGTCGCCGACATCCCCAAAGGAGTAGGTCGTATGTTCCCGACTTACGCTCGTCCTCGGGAGCTGGCCGCAAGCCTGGGGATCTCTCTCCGAAGTGCCTTATAAGAGTTGGGGAGCGCGTTGGCGGACAGCTCGGAGATTGCGGAGATCAACACCTCCTGCTTCTTGATGGCCTTTCCGCGGCTCTTAAGAAGCTCACGAGTCGTGCGCTGACCCTCCGGCACCTGGAAGTGGTCGAACATGCGTGTACGCGGCGTTGCCGCATTCACGAGGTCGACTTCCAAGGCCCACATGAAACAGAAGAAGCCGAGAGCTGCCAGAGATTTCAGAGCCTCGCTGGGGCGCTGTACCAAATCGTCAATCAGCCGTGCGCGAGCCGACTGGTTCGGTACAACCGTGGTCAGCAGACAACCCGGTTGGAGGCGCGCTTCGTACTGCGGGAAGCCGCGGCTGTCGAGGCTGGCATCTCGTGACCCGTTCTTGTACGGAACGAAGTAGTCACGATCTACGACGTACGCAGCATTGATCTGGAGTCCCCGGAGTAGGTGGAACATGTAGTCCACATTGCCCTTGCTAACCCCACCATCCAGCGAGACGATGCTCACGCCAAGTTCATCCGTGGGTGTGCCCGCGTCCTCAAGCAGTCTCTCGATCACGGACGCGTCGATCGGGCTCTCAGTAACAACGACGAAGTCCGCGAAAAGGAACTCGGAGTTCCGTCGTCGATGGAACTTGTAGTACCGGTCCCGATCGAGCCCGTGATCGGCGAAGAACGTCCGGCTGATCTGAGAGAGCTCGACCTCGAGGTCTCGACGGTTGCTGCTTGTCCTCTTGCAGAGAACGACGTGCTCGTGATCGAGCATGTCCACGATGGTCGGAGAGTGTGTGGTGAAGATGACTTGGAGCCCGAGTCGCGAAAGATTTCGCATCAGCTGTTGTTGGGCCTGCGGGTGGAGATTCTGCTCCGGTTCTTCAAGCCCTAGCAGATACTTCTTGCTCTGTAACTCGGCCAGGTAGGCATAGAGCGCGAATACGGCCATGCTCTGCGTCCCACTCCCGCTGTCGGAGAGTGGGATGGTCTGCCCGCCTTCGCGCACGGCCAGTGCCAAGTTCTGCAGGAGCAGCCGGTAGTCCGGGGGCACGGCGTAACTCAGCTCGAACGAGAACGGCCCATCGAGAGGCGCGATGGATCGAAGTTGCTTCTCGAGCCCTGACAGCGACTTCTCGCGAAGACGGTCAGCCACCTTTGCGATTTCGGGACTTCGCCGATCTCTTTGGCTATGGCGGCTGACCCACTCCTCCACTGCCCGCTCGAGCAAACCACCCGTGGAGCTGTGGGCAACCTCGTGGTCGCGTCGAATTGGCACGAGGGCATAGGTGATGTGCTCCCGCAGCGTGTCGGCGAAGCTCGCGACTGTCTCCCACTCGCCAGCCCGCCACACTTGCCAGACGGGCTTTCTCTGGTACTTGAGGCGCCCCCGGAACTCTCCGCTCACACCCGAAGTGGGAAGAGCTGTCCCCTCGAGACCCTCGATCGTGAGCTCGATGATCGCTTGCGTCGCATTTGAGTACCGGTGCGCGCCAGATTCGAAAGCGGGTCTCTCGTCGTCGAAGTTGAAGAACGCGTTTAGGGCTCGGAGAACGGTCGACTTCCCGGCGCCATTCTGGCCAACCAACGCGACCGTCTCTCCAAGCTCGATCTCGGCTTTCGCGATCGCGCGGAACTTCTCGATCCGGAGTCGGGTAACGCGGATGTCTCGCTCCTGCGTTGTTGGTGCGTTCAACCCATCACCAACTGCATCAGCTCGGAGTAGTCAGAGACGACGTCATACGTGACGTTTTGGTTGGTCCTCGCGCTGAGCGCAGCGAAGAACTTGCGCGCACACTCGATCTTGGCGTTCTCGACGCCCTTGAGCTGAAGAGTCGAGAGCGACCCCTTCGTTTCGGCTACGAAGTAGACGTGCTTGATCTTTGTGTCGTCATCGCGGAATGCAATCGCCCAGTCGGGGTTGTAGTCGCCGACCGGCGTGGGGATGAAGAAGCCGCGTGGGAGCTTCGAGTAGACGACGACCTCGTCGCTGACGTCGAGCTTCTCGACGAACGAGCGCTCGACCTTGGAGTCGGTGACCACGTACTCGTAGACGCTCTTCTTCAGCTTGTCGCCGGCCTTGGACAGGTCGTGCGCAGTCTGGTTCTCGGTGAAGATCGACGAGTCGTAGCGGTTGTCGAGCGGGTCGTAACTGAGGTGTTCGACGATGGCAGTCGCCTTCTGCTCGTTGATGAGTCGGGCGGCCTCGGTGATGAACTGCTCGGGGTTCTGCTTGAACTTCGCAAACGTACCCGGGTGGATGCCGGTGAGTATCGACGCGCACGTGCGGCGGGTGAGCTGCGTCTTCTCCGCAATCTCTCCCAGAAGGTCGTACTTGACAGTTGATCCTGATGTCGGCCTGGTCGTGCCTGATCCAGTCCATGACCTCGTCGGAGTTCCCGACGTCGAGTGAGGCGTTTCCGGGGGCGAGGTGTCCGGCGATCCGGCGGTCGGCCAGCCAGCGTGGCACGAGCTGCTCGGCGACCGTGAGGCTTGCGGCGATGCGCACCGGTGACGGCGCGCTCTCGGAGAGCCCAGTGATGGTCCGTGCGAGATCCTCGGCTGCGGCGAGCACCGGCCGCGCAGCCGCGGCCACCGTCTCGCCTTCGCCGGTGAGGCTCGTGCCCGTCGTGCTGCGCATGAGGATTGGGTGGCCGATGGCCGTCTCGAGCCGCGTGAGGTTCGCCGACACGGTCGGCTGGCTGAGACCGAGTTCTCGGGCGACGGCACCCACCGACCCGAGGCGCTGCAGCTCGACCAGCTGTCGCATCACGGCGAGGGTGATGCGGGGGTCCAGTGCCGTCACGTGGGCGTCGTGCCCGGAGCCTGTCATAGAGCGAGCCTATGCCCCACCGTGGAAGTTCGGCGTTTCCGTGGAGTCGGGCGCGCTCGACAGTGGAAGCATGACGAACACCGCGCTCACCGCTGTCCGTAAGCACGGGGTCACGGTGGTGGGAATGCTGATCGTCGGCGCGCTGATCCTCGGCGCATCCGGGCTGATGCCCGGTGTGTCGGCGCTCCTGATCGCGATCATCGCCGGGGCGATCGCACGCAACCTCCGCGTGCTGCCGCGCCACCTGACGCCCAGCCTCAACATCGTGTCGAAGCGGCTACTGCGCCTGGGGATCGTGCTCCTCGGCTTCAAGCTGTCGCTGCCGAGCCTCGCCGTCATCGGGGCCGAGGGTGTCGTTACCCTGATCGTCACCGTGATCGCGACGTACGTCGGCAGCCTGGCGATCGGTGCGGCACTGAAGGTCCCCCGCAGTTCGCGGATGCTGATCGCCACCGGCTTCGCCATCTGCGGCGCGTCGGCGGTCGCGGCGATGAGCAGCATCGTCGATCCGGACGGGAAACGAGAAGAGGAGACAGCGCAGGCGGTGGCGCTGGTCACCATCTTCGGGACCATCGCCCTGTTCGGGCTTCCTTTTCTCGTCCCCGTCTTCGGCCTGAGCGACCTTCAGGCGGGTATCTGGATCGGTGCGAGTGTGCACGAAGTGGCGCAGGTCGTCGCGGCCGGCGCGATGGTGTCGACGGCGGCACTGGCCGTGGCGACGCTCGCGAAGCTCGGACGCGTGGTCCTGCTCGCGCCGCTCATCGCCGTGGCCAGTGCCATCGAGCAGCGGCGGTCGTCGGCAGGGAGGACGCAGCGTCCGCCGATCCTTCCTCTCTTCGTCGCGGGCTTCCTGGCCGCCGTCCTCGTGAGGACGTTCGTGCCGATGCCCGGTGAGCTGCTCAGCGGTCTTGATGTGACGTCCACCCTCCTCCTCACCGCAGCGATGCTCGGGCTCGGCTACGGCGTCGACCTGCGCAAGCTCGTGAAGACGGGGTGGCAGCCGTTCGTGCTCGGAGCGGCCTCGACGGTCCTCGCGGCGACGGTCGCGCTGGTCACGCTTGCCGCGGCGGGAGCGTGAGGACGCGTGGTCCTGTCGTACGGGGAGAGCGCGACCGGCGGGGAGTGGGTGGGAGCCGCCCGCGGGCATGAGACCAGGGAGCGCCTGCTGCGCGCGGCCGAGACGGTGTTCGCGGAGCGGGGCATCGCCGGAGCTCAGCTGCGGGAGATCGGCCGGGCGGCGGGGCAGCGCAACAATGCCGCCGTCCACTACTACTTCGGCGACAAGGACCGCTTGATCCGCGCCGTTCTCGAGCGGGGCGCCGCCGAGAGCGAGGCGCTCCGTGCCCGCCGGGTGCGCCGACTCGCCCGATCGATGTCGGCGCCGGCCGTCACCGACATCGTGGACGCCGCGCTGCGGCCGCTGTCGGTGCATCTGCGTCGCGGCGACCGGTACCTGATGTTCCTGTCGCAGCTCACCCGAGAGCGCGGGCTCGACGGCTCGCTCGGTGCGCCGGGGATCGCACCCTCGCTGTGCGTGCTCCGGTACCGGCTGGGGGAGACACTGTCGGAGGCGGCGAGGATCCCGCTCGACGGCCGGTGGTCGCTGGCCCTGGCGAGCGGCATCCATGCCCTGGCGTTGCACCAGTCGGTCGCCGAACGCGAGCGGTCAGCCGGCAGCGAGCATGGGATCCGCACCGCGCACGTCGACGGTCTCGTCTGCTTCCTCGCAGCGGGCATCGAGGGGCGCGGACGACAAGAGCCCCCGGCGATGCCAAGGGCTCCTGCGCGCGCGGGGGATCAGTCGACGTAGGCGATCTCGATGTCGGCGACGTCCTGGTTTTCGAGGTTCACCACGATGTTGTCGGGCGTGCGCGTGGTCATCCACACGAGCTCCTCGGTGTGGCTGAGGTTGCCCTCGATGTGCGGCACGAATGGTGGGACGTACACGAAGTCGCCCTCCGACATGTAGATGATCTGCTCGTAGCGCTCGCCGAAGCGGATGAAGCCATTGCCCTTGAAGACGTAGCCGCCGGTCTCCGCCTCGCCGTGGTGGTGGGGGTCGGACACCTCGCCCGGCCCGGTGTAGACCTTTCCGAACCACAGGTTCTCGACCTCGGTGTTCTCGACGGCCACCCCGGAGTAGCGGCGGGCGTTCGAGGTCTGGCCGGGGGCCATGGGCAGTTCGTCCTTGCGCTGGACGGTGAGCTTCTTCAGGGTCTGGGGTGCGTCGGTCACGGTGGTGCCTTTCTGTTGCGAGGGTCAGTCTTCTTCTTCGACGACGGGGTTGGTGAGGATTCCGATGCCCTCCACGGTCACGTCGACGACGTCGCCGGGGAAGAGCCAGCGTGCGGGATCGTGGCCGTCGGCGACCCCGCCGGGCGTGCCGGTGGCGATGATGTCGCCGGGTGAGAGCCGGGTCCATTCGGAGCAGTAAACGATGAGCTCGGCGACCCCGAAGACCAGCTGGTCGAGGGAGGAGTCCTGCACGGTCTCGCCGTTGATCGAGGTCGTGATGCGCTGCGCTCCGACGGGTCCGAACTCGTCGGCGGTCACGATGACGGGACCGAGGCCACCGCTGCGGGGGAAGTTCTTGCCGGGCGTGAACTGCTGGGTGTGACGCTGGTAGTCGCGCAGCGAGCCGTCGTTCATGATCGTGAAGCCGAGGACGTGGTCGAGCGCGTCCTCCAGGGCGATGTGGCGGCCGCCGCGACCGATGACGACGGCGAACTCGCCTTCGTAGTCGAAGGTCGTGCTGTTGCGCGGGGCAACGAGTGCTTCGCCCGATCCGACGAGAGTGTCATTGAACCGGGTGAAGACGACGGGCTTGGCGGGCCAGGGCCGATTCATCTCCTTGATGTGGTCGGCGTAGTTGAGGCCGATGCAGATGATCTTCTCGGCGTCGACGAGGGGCGGAAGGAGGTGCACCGCATCGGCCGGCCGGGGTTTGCCGGACTGTGCGAGCACGCCGTCGAGGGCGTCGTCGCGCAGGACGCTTGCAAGGGTGCGCCCGCCGGCCGCCTCGCCGAGGTCGCGGACCTGGTCTCCGTCGAGCACGCCCCAGGATGAGGTGCCAGCGTGGGTGAACGACACGAGTCGCATGATCCGCTCTCCTTCGGTCGGGTACGTGGCAAGCTCACCGGGTCATAGACGTACGTGCAACCGTTCGTTAATCTTGTCTCGTCATGCGAGACCAAGACCCTTACCACGTCGGCGCCCTTGACCTCGGCCTCCAGGTGATCGAGATGCTGGAATCGCGCGATCGCGTCAGCATCGGAGACGTCGCCCGAGCTGCCGGAGTCGCCCGCGCGACAGCACACCGGTGCCTCCGCACGCTCGAGGTGCGGGGCTTCGTCACGCTCTCCTCGACGGGCCGGGGATACTTCGTCGGCCCCCGCCTGCTCGCGCTCAGCACCGACGCCGTCCTCGACCCGCTCGCGCGCCCGCGGCACCGAGCAGTGCTCGCCGAGGTGAGGGACCGCACCGGGGAGGCGGTGCACACGGCCGTGCTGATGGGCGCGCGCGTGCTGGTGGTGGATGGACGCCGCTCGGTGCACGCCGACGACATCGGAGTGCGCGTGGGGATGACGGCCTGGGCGCATGCGCTGGCCGCCGGCAAGCTCCTGCTCGCTGCGTGCAACGACGAACAGGTCGCGGCACTGCTCCCCTCCGACCCTCTGCCGCAGCCCGGCGGCTCCACGATCCGCTCGGCTGCGGAATTCCTCGCAGCGCTGGCCGAGACGCGCCGGGCCGGGTGGGCGCGGGCGATGCATGAGTCGGAGCCCGGGGTGTGTTCGATCGCCGTGCCTCTCGACGGCTCTCACTGGCGCGACCGCGTGGCCCTCGTGGTCTCGGTGCCGGCGCAGCGGGCGTCGCAGGGGCGGCTGAACGAACTGGCGCGGGCGGCGCGGCAGACCGTGGGGGAGTTCGCACGACGTGACGTCGTCACGCCGTGGCGTCTGCCGCGGGCGTGACGACGGCGGGGTGGGGTTGCGTTCAGCGCAGAGACACGGGCAGAATTAAAAAGCGAACGACCGTTCGTTTCCCACGATGAGGTGACGCGATGCCCAAACACCAGAATCCCCCGCGGCTGTTCGAGCCGATCCGACTCCGCGACCTCGATGTCGCGCACCGGCTGTGGGTGGCGGCGATGTGCCAGTACTCGGCCATCGACGGCATGCCGCAGGCCTGGCACCTCGCACACCTCGGCTCGTTCGCCATCGGCCGCGCGGGGCTGATCATCACCGAGGCGACAGCGGTGTCACCTGAGGGTCGCATCACCAAGGAGGACGCCGGCATCTGGACCGACGACCAGGCGGCGAAGTGGGCCGAGATCGTCGACTTCATCCACTCGCAGGGCGTGCCTGTCGCGATGCAACTCGCGCACGCCGGCCGCAAGGCGTCCACCAAGCCCCCATACCTCGGCCGCGGTTACCAGGAGCCCTCCGACGGAGGGTGGGAGACGGTGGGCCCGAGCGTGCGCGCGTTCGGCGAGCTCCCGCCGCCTCGGGCGCTCAGCGTCGACGAGATCCAGCAGGTCGTCCGCGACTTCGCGGATGCCGCGCGCCGTGCCGTCGCCGCCGGATGCGACGCGGTCGAGATCCACGGCGCCCACGGGTACCTGCAGCACCAGTTCCTCTCCCCTCTGTCGAACGACCGCACGGACGAGTACGGCGGCGACGCCGAGGGGCGCTCTCGCCTGACCCGAGAGACGGTGCAGGCCGTGCGCGACGTCATCCCCGACGGCATGCCGCTGTTCATCCGGCTCTCGGCGACCGACTGGGTCGAGGGGGGCTGGAGTATCGACGACACCGTCGCCCTCGTCCCGGAACTGGTCGAACTCGGGGTCGACTTCGTCTCGGTCTCGTCGGCGGGCAACGACCACCGGCAGGACATTCCGATAGGCCCCGGCTATCAGCTGCCGCTCGCGCGTGCGGTGCGACAACGTGCGGGGGTGCCCGTGGGGGCGGCCGGGCTCATCACCGAGCCCCAGCAGGCAGAGAGCGCCCTGGTCGACGGTGCGGCCGACGTCATCTTCGGTGCGAGGCAGTTCCTCCGCGAGCCCGGCTTCGCCCTGCGGGCCGCTGCGGAGCTCGGCGGCGTGCTCGAGTGGCCACGCCAATATCGCATGGCGCGATTCGAAGGCAGCATTCCCTGATCGGACCGTGGTTCCATATTCATGAACGGGCGATCGCTCTTGGGAACGCGGCGATAGCGCAGTTGGTCACGTCGAGGGGAACTGATCCATGACCGGAGTCACGTTGAGCGGACAGCAGACGGCAGCGGCGATCCGCAGGGAGGCTGCTGCGAGCTTCTTCGCCCATGGGTACGAGGCGACGAGCCTACGCCAGGTCGCGGCCGCGGTGGGCATCAAGGTGGGCAGCCTCTACAACCACATCACGAGCAAGGAGGACCTCCTGCTCTCGGTGATGGGCGGCACGATGGACGACCTCACCGAGCTGATGGAGACCGCGCTCGCCGACAAGACCGACCCGCTCGATCGCCTGCTCGCGTTCGTCGAGTGCCACATCCGATTCCACGCGGAGCGGGCGCTGGAGGTCTTCATCGGCAACAGCGAGCTACGTTCCCTGCCGCCGGACGCGCGCGCCGAAATCACGGAGAAGAGGCGCGCTTACCGGGCGGTGCTCGAGGAGCTCATCATCGAGGTGACGAAGAACACCGAGGGGCAGTCGTTGAGCCCGCGACTGCACGCGTTCAGTGTCGTGGCGATCGGCACGCACGTGTCGAGCTGGTATCGCGCCGACGGCGGGTTCTCGCTCGACGAGATCATCGACACCTACACGAAGATCATTCTTCGCGGGCTAGGCGTCGCCGACGCTGACGAACGCGTCGACGCGCACCTCGCGCTCGCGAACTGAGTCGTCCCCGCCGCGTCTTGCGAAACGGTGGGGATGCATTACACTCAGAAAGAGACAAACGCTCGTACGTTTGTTTGACGACATGGAGAAGCAAAGATGCGAACCATCGGAGACTGGACGCGGCTGAACGCAGCACGGCATCCCGGGCGAGAGGCGTTCGTCGGAGTCGACGGCCGCGTGACGTTCGGCGACGCCGCCGCGCGCGCCTGGTCTCTCGCCCGTGGCTTGCGCGAGGCCGGCGTCAGCACGGGAGACACCGTGGGCGTCCTGGGCGGCAACACGGTGTTCAACGCCGAGGTCTTCCTCGGAGTCGCCGTCTCAGGCGGCGTCTACACGGCGTACAACTGGCGCTGGGCGGCGGAAGAGCTCGCCGACGGCATCCGGGAGAGCGCGACGGCAATCGTCATCGTCGAAGATCGCTTCCTGCCCCTTCTCACCGACGCGCTCGCGCTGATCGCCGCCCGTCGCGACACGGTCGCCCTGCCCAGGATCATCGAGCAGGACGAGGTCAGCCGCCTGCGCATCGGCGACGGGCCGTACGTCGACGACCTCACCCCGGAGGACGGGCTGTGCCTGATCTACACGGGTGGGAGCACCGGCACGTCGAAGGCCGTCGTTCTGTCGCACCGGGCGGGCACCGCCAACGCGCTCAACGAGTACCTCGACCTGGGGATCGGCGCCCTGCCTGAGGAACGCGGCCTCCTCGTCACGCCGATGTTCCACTCGGCAGGCCTGCTCACGTGGCTCGTCACCCACTTCGTCGCCGGAAAGACAACGGTGCTCGTCGACAAGTTCAGCGAAGACGACTTCGTCGAGTGGGTGGGCCGCGAGCGGGCGACCAACAGCTTCATGATCCCGAACATGATGCGTCGGCTCATGCAGGCGGGTGCCTTCTCGGCCGCCGAGGTGCAGCGTCACTTCAAGGCGCTCCACACCGGCGCGGGGCTTCTCCGCATGCCGAACAAGCTCGAATTCGTCGAGACGATGCCCGAGGCGCGGCTCTTCTTCCGCTACGGCCTCAGTGAAGCTGGCCCCATGGTCACGCGCCTGCACCACGACGATATCCTCGACCCCTCGGTCGACGGTTCGATCGGCCAGGAGTACACACTCGTCGAGTCGAAGCTTCTGAGCCTCGACGGGGAGAACCGCGAGGTCGAGCCCGGCGAGCTGGGCGAGATCTGCGTCGCAGGCCCAAGCATCATGACCGGCTACCACCGGCGGCCCGAGGCGACCGCCGCGACGATCGTCGACGGGTGGCTCCACACGGGAGACCTCGCCACGCGCGACGAGCGCGGCTACTACTTCTTCAAGGACCGGCTGAAGGAGATGATCAAGACCGGCGGCGAGAACGTCTACTGCGTCGAGATCGAGCAGGTGCTCTACCTGCATCCGGCCGTGCTTGAAGCCGCCGTCGTCGGCGTCGACAACGAGGAGTGGGGCGAAGAGGTGCGCGCCGTCGTCTCGTTCCGCGACGGCCAGCACGCCGACGCCATCGAGCTCTCAGCTCACGTGCGCGAGCACCTGGCCGGTTACAAGGTCCCCAAGCAGTTCGCGTTCCTCGACGCGGCCGACCTGCCCCGTTCGGGCGCGGGAAAGCTCGTCAAGGAACGTCTCAAGCAGCAGCTCGGCTGGGGCTGACCCACTACCGCATCGAGGAGTAACCCCATGTTCGACAAGATCCTGGTCGCCAACCGCGGAGAGATCGCCGCGCGCGTCGTCCGCACCGCCCGCGACCTCGGCATCGCCACCGTCGCGGTGCACTCGGAGGCCGACGCCGGCGCTCTCCACGTGCGCGTCGCCGACGAGGCGGTCGACCTGGGGCCGGGACCGGCGAGCGAGAATTACCTCAACATCGCGAAGATCGTCGAGGCGGCCCGCGCGACGGGTGCGCAGGCGGTGCACCCCGGCTACGGCTTCCTGGCCGAGAACGCCGCGTTCGCGCAGGCGGTGACGGATGCCGGGCTCGTGTTCATCGGCCCGTCGGCCGCGGCGATCACCGCAATGGGCGAGAAGGTGTCGGCCCGTGCCGTCGCCGTCGCCGCAGATGTCCCGCTGGCGCCCGGTTCGGACGGTCCGGTGCACACGGCCGACGAGGTGATCGCCTTCGGCGGCCGCTTCGGCTACCCCGTGCTCGTGAAGGCGTCGTACGGCGGCGGCGGACGCGGCATGCGCGAGATCCGCTCCGCCGAGGAGGCCGCCGACGCGTTCGCGGCGGCGGTGCGCGAGGCGACGGCCGCCTTCGGCAACGGGCAGGTCTATTGCGAGCGCTACCTCGTGAACGCCCGCCACGTCGAGGTGCAGGTGTTCGGCGACAGCCACGGCAACGCCGTGTACCTCGGCGACCGCGACTGCTCCGTGCAGCGGCGCCACCAGAAGCTCATCGAGGAGGCCCCCGCGCCCGGCCTGAGCGATGACCTCCGACGCCGCATGGGCGAGTCGGCGGTGCGCCTGGCGCGCAAGGTCGACTACCGCGGCGCGGGAACCGTCGAGTACCTCGTGGAGGGCGACGACTTCTACTTCCTGGAGATGAACACGCGCATCCAGGTCGAGCACCCGGTCACCGAGGCCGTCACGGGCCTCGACCTCGTCGCGCTCCAGCTGCGTGTGGCCGCCGGTGAGCCGCTCGGCATCACGCAGGATGACGTGCGCATCATCGGCGCGGCGATCGAGGCGCGCATCAACGCCGAAGACGCCTCGGGCGGGCGCTTCCTCCCCTCGCCCGGACCGATCGACGAGCTCACGGCTCCGTCAGGTGACGGGCTCCGCTGGGACGCGGGCTACGAGTCCGGCGACGAGGTGCTGCCGCTCTACGACAGTCTCGTCGGCAAGCTCATCGCAGCGGCGCCCACACGGGAGGAGGCGATCGACCGGCTCCGCGCAGGGCTCGCGGAGCTGCGCGTCGACGGGATCGCGACCACCGCCCCCGCGGCGGCCCACCTCCTGGGGATCGAGGCGTTCCGCCGCATGGAGATCAACACACTGTGGCTCGAGTCGTCGGTGGAGTTCCCCGAGTTCGACGACGAGCCCGACGCCGACGGCGGCCGCTTCGAGGTGGAGGTGGGCGGCCGCTGGTATCGCATCCCGTTCTTCCCCGAAGGCGTGGTGACGGGCTCGGCGGCAGCGTCCGCGGTGCCCGGGTCACCCGCGGCAACCGACGCCGGCGGGCGCCCGAGCGGAGCGAAGCGCTCCGGGGGGCGCGCCAAGAAGAAGGCGGGCGACGGCACGGTCAAGGCGCCGATGCAGGGCACGATCGTGAAGGTCAACGTGGCGCCGGGCGACGAGGTCGCGGCCGGCACGGTGCTGTTCGTGCTGGAGGCCATGAAGATGGAGAACCCGATCCAGGCGACGCAAGACGGCGTGATCGCCGCCGTCCACGCCGAGGTGGGGCAGTCGACACCGTCGGGCACGCTGTTGGCGGAGTTCGAGAAGGCCGTCGCCTGATATGCACGCGCTCCGCTCCGTGCTGTTCGTTCCCGGGCACAAGGCCGACTGGATCGGCAAGGCGCTCGCCTCACCGGCCGATGCGATCATCATCGATCTGGAAGACGCCGTGCCCGAGGAGGAGAAGGGCGCCGCGCGGCAGAACGCGCGCGAGGCGATCCTCGCCCATCGTGGCGACAAGCGGATCCTCGTGCGCATCAACGGCCTGGACACCCCGCATTTCGGAGAGGACGCACTGGCGGTGGCCGTGCCCGGGCTCACCGGGTTCCTGCTCCCGATGCTCCGCACGCGCGACGACGTCGTGGCGTTCGACGCCGTCATCGCCGCCGGCGAGCTGCGCAACGGCGTGCCGCGCGGCACGATCGAGGTGGTGCCGTCGTTCGAGACGGCCGAGTCGATCGTACGGGTGGATGACATCGTGGCGGGTCCCCGCGTGGGCGGCGTGATGGCCGCCGCCGCGAAGGACGCCGACGTCGCCCGGTCCGTCGGCTTCCGCTGGACGGCCGAAGGGCTCGAGACCCTCTATCTGCGCAGCCGCATCGTTGTCGCTGCCCGGGCAGCCGGGCTGGAGATGATCGTGCTCGGACTGTGGCAGGACGTGCACGACCTCGACGGTCTGCGCTCGTTCGCCCGCGACAACGCCGGACTCGGATACACCGGCCAGGTGCTCATCCACCCGACCCATGCGGCCGTCGTCAACGACGAATACGGTCTGTCGGACGAGCGCGCCGACTACCTCCGCCGCCTCATCGCCGCCTTCGACGACGGCGTGCACGCCGGTCACGGAGCGGTCAGCTTCGAAGGCGAGCACATCGACCTCGCCCACGCCACCAACGCACGCGCGCTCCTCGAGCGCGCCGGAGTCCCGGTCTCGCAGGCCGGCTGAACAGGAGACCCCCATGTCCATGTACTACGAGGATTTCGTCGTCGGCGAGGTCATCACGCACGCTGTCACGCGCACCGTCACCGAGACCGACAACCTGCTGTTCACGACGCTCACCATGAACGTGCAGCCCCTGCACCTCGACAGCGAGTTCGCCGCTGCCAGCATGTACGGCCAGCGGATCGTCAACAGCGTGTTCACGCTCGGCGTGACGGTGGGCATCCCGGTGCAGGAGACGACGCTGGGAACGACCCTCGGCAACCTCGGCTTCCGGGAGATCGAGTTCCCCAAGGCCGTCTTCATCGGCGACACGCTTCGCGTCGAGACCGAGGCGCTCGACACCCGGGTGTCGGCGTCGCGCCCCACCACCGGCATCGTGGGCATCGAGCACCGTGCCTACAACCAGCGCGACGAGCTCGTGTGCGTCGTGCGCCGCACAGCCCTCATGAAGCGCCGCGACCAGCCCGAGCCGACGGCCTGACCGGCCGTCCGACCACCAGATCCACTGCGGGAGAACGACATGCGAGAGTACAGCCCTCTGCCTTTCGACCAGACCGACGACCAGGCCGACCTGCGGTCGATGGTCCGCAGCATCCTCGAACAGCTCGCGACCCCCCAGCGACTGAGTGAGACCGACGAGAACGAGGCGTTCGACGAGGAGCTCTACGCGGCCCTCGCCGAGAGCGGCCTGGTGCAGCTCGAGGGCGACCTCGACGGCACGCCCGCCTCGCACGAGAGCCAGGCGATCGTGCTCGAAGAGCTCGGCGCGACCGCCACGTCGACCGCCGTGTCGTTCGTCGTGCAGTACATGGCCGTCACCCTCCTCACCCAGCACGGGACGCCGGCGCAGCGCGACCGCTTCCTCGGGCCGCTCTTCGAGGGTGCGCACCGGGCGGCGTTCGCCCTCACCGAGCCCGGCGGCGGCACCGACGTGGCGCGCGCGATGAAGACGCGGGCGACCCGCAACGCCGACGGCGGCTGGACCCTCAACGGCGCCAAGATGTGGATCTCAGGAGCCACCGACTGCGGCTTCTTCATCGTGCTGGCGCGCACGTCGCCCATCGAGGGCTCGGCGGTCGGCGGCATCACGATGTTCCTCGTGCCGGCCGACGCCCCCGGCATCACCGTCAACGAGATGGACACGGTCGCCATCCACGGTCTGTCGACCTGCGAGGTGGGCTTCGCCGACGTCGTGCTGGGTGACGACGCCGTGCTCGGCGACGTCGACCGCGGATTCCGGCAGGTGATCGGAACCCTCAACGGCGAGCGGCTCAACGCGGCGGCCGTCGCCCTCGGCATCGCGCGGGGGGCGCACGACGCCGCTCTCGACTACGTCCGCGGCCGCGAGGCCTTCGGCCGTCCGATCGGCGGGTTCCAGGTGCTGCAGCACCGCCTCGTCGACGAGGCGGTGAAGATCGAGGCCGCTCGCGGACTGCTCCAGCGCGCGGCCCGCGTGGCCGACGCCGGAGGCGCGGCCGAGACGCTCTCGGCGATGGCCAAGCTCGCCGCATCGGAGGCGGCGACGACCGCGACCGAGAACGGGATGCGCGCGATGGGCGGCTCGGGGCTCAGCCGCGAGTACCCGATGCAGCGCTTCTGGCGCGACGCGCGGCTCTACACGTTCGCACCGCTCACCGACGAGATGATGACCAACTTCATCGCCGAGCACCACCTCGTCCTGCCGCGCTCGTACTGAGCGCGCACGACGACAAAGCAAGGAGGCCTCATGTCCCACGGCTCACCGACCCGCACGGTGCTCGTCACCGGTGCCGCCGGCGGCATGTGCCGCGGCATCAACGCACGGCTCGCCGCCGCAGGGCACACGGTGCTGTGCGCCGACCTGTCGCTCGAGGCGGCGGAGTCGGCCGCCGAGGCCGTCCGCGCCGCGGGTGGACGGGCGGAGGCGTTCGCCGTCGATGTGGCCGACGCCGATTCCGTGAGCGCGCTGGCCGACGCGGTGCATGAGCGTGCCGGCGACATCGACGTGCTGGTGAACGCGGCCGGCATCCTCGACCGCAAGTACCTCGCCGATCACGACGCGCACTCGTTCGAGCGCACCCTCGACATCAACCTCGTGGGGCCGTTCCGGATGATCCAGACCTTCGCCCCCGAGCTCGTGCGCAAGGGATGGGGGCGCATCATCAACATCTCCTCCATCGCGGGCGTCACCGGTTACCCGTACCCGAGCTACTCCGCGTCGAAGGCGGGGCTGTCGAACCTCACCCGCTCGCTCGTCATCGATTTCTGGGGCACGGGCGTGACGGTCAACTCCATCTGCCCGGGCGTCGTCGACACCCCGATGGTCATCCAGCAGGTGCGCGACCAGGTGCCGCGCAAGGTGCCCACCGAGCAGATCGTCAACCCCGACGAGATCGGCGGACTCGCCCTGTTCCTCATGAGCGACGACGCCCGCAACATCAACGGCGCCGACCTCCTGATCGACGGCGGAGCGACCCGCTACTTCCAGCTCTTCGATCGTCCGTGAAGGGCCGCGTCGACGGGGGGACCCTCGTCGCGTTCGTCCTGACGGGGATCGTCTGGGGAGCGGGGTTCCTCTTCATCAGGCTCGCGGTCGCCGGCATGACACCCGTGCAGTTCGTGCTCCTGCGCACGGCACTGGCGGCGGTGTCGCTGGCGGCGGCGATGCTGATCCTGCGGCGACGGTGGCCGCGCGGGGTGGTCGCCTGGCGGCGCATCGCGACCCTCGGCATCGTCGGGTGCGCCCTGCCGTTCCTGTTCTACGCGTGGGCGGGCCAGCGCATCCCGAGCGGGCTCTCGAGCATCTACAACGCCGCGGTGCCGGTGGCCACGGCGCTCGTCACGATCGTGGCGACGCGTCAGGAGCGGCTCGGCGCGCGCAAGCTGGTCGCGATCGGGCTGGGGGCGCTCGGCATCCTCGTGGTGATGGCGCCCTGGCAGCTCGACTCGTCGGCGTTCGACGTGTGGGGACAGGTGGCGTGCATCATCGCGGTGCTGGGGCTCGGCTTCGCCTTCTCGTACACGCGCAAGGCCATCACACCCCTCGGCATCGACCCGATCGGCATGGCCATGGGCCAGATGCTGGTGTGCGCCCTCGCGCTCACGATCGTGCTGCCGTTCACCGCGCCGCCGCCGATCGCGTGGGACGCGAGCGTGGGCACCGCGCTGGTCCTCAGCGGCATCTTCGCCACCGGCGTCGCGTACATCTGGAGCTTCCGCATCATCGACACGTGGGGCGCGGCGTCGGCGTCGATGGTCACCTACCTGACGACGCTCGTGGGCGTCGCGCTGGGCATCCTCGTGCTGCACGAGCCGATCTCGCTCAACCAGATCGCCGGTGCGGTCGTGGTGCTCGTGGGGGTCGCGGTCGGCGTGAGCGGAGCCCGCCGACCGCGTCCGGAGTAGCGCCTCAGCCTTCGAGCCAGCCGGGGTCGGGGCCGATCACGTCGTAGTCGGGGTGCAGGGGCGCCGAGCCGACGAGCGGGTCGATGCGCGTGCGCACGAGCCGCGAGAACGTGATCCACCAGCGGCCGTCGCGCAGCTCGTACTCCTCCTCATACGACCCCCAGGCGCGGATGCCGTGCATGCCCGGGATCTCGATCCCCTTGTAGACGCGGCTGTCGGGCGTCCAGGTGAGATAGTCGTGCATCCGCCAGACGCCGCGGATCGTGCCCTCGCGCACGAGCGAGAACCGCGGCATGTATCCGAAGTGCTGGCTGCGCACATCGGCGAGGAAGGCGGCGACGGTGGCGATGAAGTCGTCGCGGCCGTCGGCGTCGAACGCGAAGCCCTCGAAGCGGGCGTCGCTCGCGAAGACATCGGTCATCTCGTCCCACCGCTTGGCGTCGAGGTACTCGAAGTACCGGGCTTTCAGGTCGCTCACGGCCAGCACATCGGCCGGGTCGGGAAGGGGGCGGGTCATGTCTCTGCTCCTATGCGGGGGGTTTGCGGGGGTGCGGAAAGGGGCCGGAGGCGTGTCTGCCTCCGGCCCCTTCGGACTGTCCGATCGGGTCGGACGGGGTTCAGTACTCCTTGACGACCTCGAACTTGCCGTCGGTGACCTTCAGCACCGCGAGGCCGCCCAGCGACGTCGAGCCGTGGAACTCCGGCGTGAAGGTGTAGATGGCGTTGGCTCCGACGACGTCGACGGTGTTCGTCTCCAGCGAGTCGCGGATCGCGTCGCGCGTGGCCTGCACGTCGGAGGGGTCGTGGTCGGCGGCCTTCAGGATGGCGTTCTCCAGCAGGATCGCGCCGTCCCAACCGTTACCCGCGTACTGGCCGGCGATCTCCGAGTACTTGGTCTGGAACTCGTCGACGAGTCGGTTCGTGATCGCGTACTGCGGGCTGCTCTCCTCAAGCGACGAAGGGGCGAGCACGACCGAGCCCTGCAGATAGGTGCCGTTGGCGGCGGCTCCCGCGTTCTCGATGTAGGCGATGGAGCCGGCACCGGGGGAGTTGAACAGAACGGGGGCGAAGTTGATCGACTCGGCGCTCTTTGCGACCACCGCGTTGGCCGGGTTGGTGGCCCACACGAGCACGGCGTCGGGGCCGGCCTCGCCGAGCTTGGCGAGCTGTGCGGTGACGTCGGTCGACGTGTCGTCGAACGCCTCGGAGCCCGTGATCGTCACGTCGAAGTCCTTGGCGACGTCGTTGATGCGGTTGGCCGGGTCCTGTCCGTAGCCGTTGTTGGCGTACAGGAGGCCGATCTTCTTCCAGCCGTTGTCCTCGGCGAACTGCAGCTGCGCGATGAGCGACTCGTTCGTGCCGGTGTATTGCTTGAAGATGTGGGTCGCTTCCTCTGCCGGCTGCACGATGGCGCTCGACGAGGCGAGGGCGATCGTGGGCACCTTGAGGTCGCGGGCGAACGTGCGCAGAGCGCTCGACTCGCCGCTGGAGGACGGGCCGAGGATGGCGTGGACGTTCTCCTCGATCGCAAGCTTGCGGAACTGGTTGACCGCGGTGCCTTCCGTGCTGCCGCTGTCGAGAACGACGAGTTCGACCGGGTGGCCGTCGACGCCGCCGTTGGCGTTGACCTCGTCGAAGTAGAGCTCGATGGCCTTCTGCTCGGGGTCGCCGAGGGCGGCGTAGCTGCCGGTAAGGCCGACGAGAACACCGATCTTGTAGGGCGTCGCGTCGCCCTCGCCGTCGTTGCCGGCGGGGGTCTCTCCGCCGGCGCAGGCGGCGAGCGTGAGAGCCACGGCGAGGGCGCCGGCGGCGAGGGCAGTGTGACGGAGGCCGCGACCGCGTGTCGGGTGATGACGCATGTGAATGCCTTTCCTGGTGGTGAGTTCCTCGTTGAACGTCACTGTCGAGAGTTCGTTGCGGGAGCTGATCCTGCATTGACGTACATCGACGAGGCGTCTAACCTGATTTAAGCGAACGGTCGTTTGTATGTCAATATCGATCTTGCTATCGAGACGGCTCGTGAGCGGAACACTGAATCAAGGAGGCTTCAGGTGGATGTAGCCATGCAACTGCTTCTCACCGCCCTAGCCACGGGTGCGCTGTACGGCGCCATCGGCATCGGGTTCGTCATCGTGCACCGCTTGAGCGGGATGGTGAACTTCGCCATGGGTGACATCGCGGTCGCCGGCGCCTTTGGCGCTGTCGTGGCCTCGGCGGTGATGCCTCCGCTCCCCGCGATCCTCGTCGGAGCGTTGGTCGGCGGGCTCGTGAGCGTCATCATGTACCACCTGACCATCCATCCGCTGCGCCACCAGAGTCTCATGGTGCAGACGATCGTCACGCTCGGTGTCGGCATCGTCATCCGGTCGTTGCTGCAGTTGATCTTCGGCACCGGCCCGCGCCAGTTCGCGCCGGTCACCGACGGCCCAGCGGTCAACATCTTCGGCGGCTCGATTCCGCAGCAGTCGATCTGGCTCATCGCGATCGCGGTGATCGGGTACGTCGGGCTCGCCCTCTTCTTCGACCGCACGGTGGCGGGGAAGGCGCTGAGCGCCTTCTCGGTCAACTCCTACGCGGCGGGCATTGTCGGCATCAGCCTCACGGGCATGGCGACGATCGCGTTCGCGCTCTCCGGCGCGATCGCCGGCGGTGTGCTGGCCGCGCAGGTGCCGACGTCGTTCATCACCGCTGGCGCGGGCGTCGCCCTCGGGCTCAAGGGCTTCATCGCAGCGATCCTCGGAGGGTTCGACAAGCTGGGGCTCACTCTCGTAGGAGGCATACTCGTCGCACTCGTTGAGGTGGTGTTCGCCCGATTCGTCGACGCGGCCCAGGCTCCGACGGTCGTATTCGCCCTGCTGATCGTGCTCCTCATCGTCCGCCCTCAGGGCCTCACCCGGAAGGTGGCTGCCGATCGTGTCTGAATCGACTCTCCGCACCCGTCCTGTGCTCACGTGGAAGCACGCCGTCGCGGCCGTCGTGTGGGTCGCCGTCGTGGTGGTCTTCGCTTCGACGACCAACGGCTACTACGCCGGGCTCGGCGCCTCGGTGGGCATCCTCGCCCTCCTCGGCCTCGGCATGGTGCTCGTCACCGGTTACGCCGGGCAGTTCTCTCTCGCTGTCGGCGCCTTCTACGGCATCGGCGCCTACGGCTCGACGCTCCTGACCGTGAAGTTCGGTTGGTACGGGCTGCTCGCCATGGTGGTGGCCGCCGCGGTGGCCGGACTCGTCGGGTTCCTGCTGGCCCGTCCACTCTTCCGGCTACGTGGTCACTTCCTCGCAATGGCGACGCTCGCCCTCACCGAGGTGTTCTACCTGCTGGTCAACAACGCCGAGTTCACGGGTGGATCAACCGGGCTCGGTGGCATCCAGCCGCTCGAAATACTCGGCTTCTCATTCGCGACCAGCCAGAGCCACATGATCCTCAACTGGGTCATCGTCGGCGTGGTGCTGTGGGGTGCGCTCATGCTGCGGAACGGCCGTGAGGGTCGCGCGTTGCTCGCCATCCGCGGGCACGAGGCCGCTGCGGCCGCGGCTGGCATCAACATCGTGTCGTCGAAGGCGCGCGTGTTCACCGCTTCGGCCGTCATCTCCGCCATCGGCGGCTCGCTGTACGCACACCAGGTGATGTACGTGAACCCGCCGCCGTTCGGTCTCGCAACCGCGATCGACGTGCTCATGATCGCCGTGCTCGGCGGCATGCGCAGCCCATGGGGCGCGATCGTCGGAGCGATCGTGCTCGAGGCACTACAGCTGGCGATCGAGGCCGTGCTACCCGGGCTCCTTGGCACGGCCGCAGTCGGCGCCGGTCAGCAACTCGTCGTCGGCCTCCTCCTTGTGGTCATCCTCGTGGTGCGTCCCGACGGCCTGGTCGGCGCCATTTCCTCCGCGCTCCACGCACTCGCACGCCGTCGGAACGACGGCTCCGCAACGCCCGCGAGAGTGGCCGAGGTGGCCGACGGTATCTCCACAGACATGGCGGCCGCGCGACGTGCGGAGGCTGCAGAGCCCACCCGTGAGTTCGGCGAGACGGTGCTCTCCGCCGACCAGTTGGTGAAGCGGTTCGGCGGAGTGAAGGCCGTCAACAAGGTCTCGCTCCACATCCGGGCCGGTGAGGTGCTCGCCGTGATCGGCCCGAACGGTGCCGGGAAGTCGACGCTCGTCAATTTGCTTTCGGGTAACCTCGCTCCCACTTCCGGCACGGTGCGCATTGGCGATACCGACACGACGAGCCTGCGGGCGCATCAGGTGGCACGGCACGGGCTGGCCCGGACGTTCCAGACTCCGTGCCTGTTCGAGGGCATGGATGTCGAGGCGACCGTCAAGGTCGGTGCGCACCTGCGCGGCTCGGTCGGGATGCTCCGTTCGTCGGTGCCGACGATCGGCTCGGTCAACGAGGAGCGACGTCTCGCCGAGGAGACCGGCCGGGTGCTGGAGCGCCTCGGACTCGACCACCTCGCGCACCGCGACGCGAAGGCGTTGTCGCTCGGTCAGCAGAAGCAGGTTGAGATTGCCCGCGCGCTCGTGTCGAACCCTCGCGTGCTGTTGCTCGACGAGCCCTGCGCGGGCCTCAACAAGCAGGAGAAGGCGGCCCTCATGCTGCTCCTTCGCGATCTCGGCCGTGAGGGACTTGCCGTTCTTGTGATCGAGCACGACATGGAGTTCGTCATGGCGAGCGCCGATCGGGTGCATGTCTTGAACTTCGGTGCGACGCTGCGGGTCGGCTCGCCCGAGGAGGTGCAGGGCGACCAGGCGGTCATCGACGCGTACCTCGGCGTTTCGCACGAGAACGAGCCCATCACGACGGCCAACGTCACGGTCGTCCCGACCAAGCGGAGGAAGCGATGACCGCTGCACTCAACGTCTCGAATGTGAGCTTCTCGTACGGGCGTGCCCGTGTGCTCCGCGACGTGTCGTTCTCGGTCGACGAGGGCGAGATCGTCACGATCATCGGCCCCAACGGCGCCGGCAAGTCGACCCTTCTCAACGTGATCGCCCGCAGTCACCGCCTCCGAAAGGGGTCGGTGTCGGTAGGCGGCGCCGACACGAGTGGCATGCGGCAGGCCGGCGTCGTGCGCGCCGGGTGTGTGCTCGTTCCCGAGGGTCGCCAAGTGTTCTCGACGCTCTCCGTCGCCGACAACCTGCAGCTCGGTGGGTACACTCACCGTCGCGAGCACAAGCGTCTCGTGGACGAGGTGTACGGGTACTTCCCGCGCCTGTTCGAGCGGAAGGACCAGCTGGCGGGCACGCTGTCGGGCGGTGAGCAGCAGATGCTTGCCGTCGGGCGCGCCTACATGAGCGAGCCGACCGTGATGCTCCTCGACGAGCCGAGCCTCGGCCTGTCGCCGCAGATGACCGCGCAGGTGATGGCGGTGCTCGGCAAGCTGCGCCGAGACCGCGGGCTCACGATCGTCCTGGTTGAGCAGAACGCGCACGCCGCGCTGGAGTTGGCCGACCGCGGCTACCTGCTCAACGGCGGCGAGTTCGTGCTCGAAGGCGTGGCGTCGGCGCTCCGCGATGATCCGATGATCCGGCACATCTACCTCGGCGGTGCGGCCTTCAGCGACCCCATCGCTCCCTCGGTCGACGCGGCGCTCGCCCGGGAGCTCGCAGACGAGGCATGAACGCGATGCGCGAGCTGGTGCCCACGGCTGCGGCGCAGGCGGAAGCCTGGGCTCGGCGGGCGTTGCCGCCTGTCGACCGCGTGCGCCCGGACGTGTGGGCGATCCCGGTACCGCTCGACCTCCCCATCCGCTTCACCTACGCGTACTTGATCAACGTCGCCGCCGGTGCTGTGCTCATCGACCCAGGCGCATCGGGGCCGGAAGCCGAGGCGGCTCTCGACGCCGGTTTCGCCGCGGCGGGCGTGCCCCTCGATGCCCTCCGCGGAATCGTCGTGACGCACTACCATTTCGATCACTGGGAGGGCGCCGATGATCTCGCGGCGCGCACCGGTGCGTGGATCGGCATCGGCGAGCACGAGCAGCAGTGGATCGACCGGCTCGATTCCGACCAGCTCCACGCTGATGCGGCCGCCGTGCGCTTCCGTGCGCACGGCGCACCCGCGGATCGTGCCGAGGCGTTCGCCGCCGTCGAGGACTATCGCTTCACGCGCCTGCATGTCGAGCCCACCCATCGATTGCGCGACCGCGCCCTCCTGCCCGTTCCGGGCGAGCGGCTGCGCGTGCTGTGGACGCCGGGCCACAGTCCTGGCCATATCTGCCTGTACGACGAGAAGCGGAAGCTGCTCTTCAGCGGCGATCACGTGCTGCCCCGCATCACCCCCCACGTCGCCCTCAATCCCTTCGGCTCTCCCGACCCGCTCGGGCAGTACCTCGGCTCGCTCGAGGCGCTCCTCCCGTTCGCCGATGCCGAGGTGCTCCCTGCCCACGAATACCGGTTCTCGGGGCTCCACGCTCGTCTGGCGCAGCTCACCGCGGGGATCGAGGAGCGCCTCGACGAGGTGGCTGCCGCGACGGCCGGCACCCCCGACGCGTCCGCCTGGGACATCGCGCGCCAGTTGACGTGGTCGCGTCCGTTCGAGAGCTTCGAGGTCCCGTCGCAGCGCATGGCCCTCGTCGAGTCGGCGGCTCACCTTGCCCACCTCCGCCTCGCCCGTTCCTGAGCTGCTTCGCACACGAGAAGGGCCGGCGACCCTGCGGTCGCCGGCCCTTCTCCACTCGCGCGGTCAGGCGCGCGTGCGAGACTCCCACGCCCGAACCCCGCGCCACGCGAGGGGCAGCACCGACGCGGCGATGAGCCACTTGACCACTCCGCCCACGAGGAACGGCGCGACGCCGACAGTCCACAGCGTCAGCGGGTCGTGCGCCATGCCGAGGCGGGCGAGCATGAAGCCGAGATAGGGGACTCCGACGGCGAAGGGGATGAGGCTGGCGCCGAGAAACCCGACGAGGGCGAGGAGCGGCGTGCGATCCCATGTGCGCTGCGCGAGCCACCCGATGAAGGCGGCGGCGGGGATGAATCCGAGGATGAACCCGAACGACGGGGCCAAGAGGTATGCCGGGCCACCCGCGCCGCCGGCGAACACCGGTGCTCCCGCGAGGCCGACCAGCATGTACGTGGTCATGCTCGCCGCGGCGCGCTTGGCGCCGAGCGTCGCGCCCACGAGCAGCACGGCGAGGGTCTGACCGGAGATCGGCACGGGCCACATGGGCACCTCCACCCGTGCGAGCAGCGCGACCAGCGCGACGCCCGCCGTGACGAGGGCGATGTCGCTCACGCGGCTGCGGCTGACGATGCGGTCGGCGATCGTCGAAGCGGTCGGGGCAAGGGTGGTCATTCGACTCAGGGTGGTCATGCGGACTCTCCTTCGGGGCGGCGGCGGACGAGGAACGAGGAGCGGAACGTCATGACCGTCTCGCCCTTCTGGTTGAGCGTCGTATAGGCGAGCGTCCACACGCCGGTCCCGGGCTTGGAGGTGGGGCGCGCTTCGGCGACGGTGGCCGTCACCGTGATCGAGTCGCCGATGAGCACGGGCTTCGTGGCGCGCACCTCGTCGAGTCCGAGCCAGGCGACCACGTTGCGGGTGTATCCGGTCTGGGTGAGCAGGCCGAGCGACAGCGACAGCGTGAGTGGGCCATGGCCGATCCGCGCGCCGAACGGCGTCTGCTCGGCGTACGCGGCGTTCAGGTGGAACTCGACGATGTCGCCCGTGAGTCCGGCCCAGCTCACCAGGTGCGCTTCGGTGACCGTGATCCCGCTCGTGCGGATCTCGTCGCCGGCGACGAGGTCTTCCCAGTAGTGATCGGGGGCGCCCTTCCAGGCGCGGGGCAACGGCTCTGTCATGAAGTCATTCTCCTTGTCGGCCGAAAGTCGAAGCGTCATCGCCGCACTTCCGTCAACGGTTAAACTAGCGTACGCTCGTTAGTAGAACAACCCTCGAACATGGAGGTCAATGATGACGAACCTCGCCGCCGCGAGCACCGAGGAGACCGCCGCTCCCGCCGAGCGCACCGTGCACGACACTCACGCCGAGGTCACCGCCGCCGCCCGTCTGGGCGGCTCGCAGAAGAACCGCGACAAGATCACCGCCTCGGGCAAGATGCTCGTGCGCGACCGGCTCGCCTACCTTTTCGACGACGGCAAATACGTCGAAGACGGACTGCTGGCGCGCTTCTCCGAGGGGATGCCGGGCGACGCCGTCGTATGCGCCTACGGCGACATCGACGGGCGCCAGGTGTGCGTCATCGCCAACGACTACAGCGTCAAGGCGGGAACGTGGGGCTACCGCACGTTCGAGAAGATCACGTTCGCGCAGGACACCGCGACTGCCGCCGGGATCCCGATCGTCTACCTCTTCGACTCAGCCGGCGCTCGTATCGACGAGCAGCTCGACAGCTTCGCGGGCCGCCACGCGTGGGGCAACATCTTCTACAACCAGGTGCAGATCTCGGGCCGCGTCCCGCAGGTGTGTGCGCTGTTCGGGCCGTCGCCCGCCGGCTCGGCGTACGTGCCCGCCCTGTGCGACCTCACGATCATGGTGCGAGGCCACGCCACCGCTTACCTGGGCTCCCCCCGCCTGGCCGAGATGGTCACCGGCGAACAGGTGACCCTCGAGGAGATGGGCGGCGCCGAGATGCACTGCACCGTCTCCGGACTCGGCGACGTGCTCGTCGAAGACGACATCGAAGCGCTCAACGCCATCCGTGTGTGGCTGAGCTTCCTCCCCGCCAACTGGGAGACGCCCGCTCCGGTCGCCCCCGCCGCCGAGCCGCGCGAGGGGCGCAAGCTCAGCGACATCGTGCCGCTGCGCGAAGCGGAGGTGTTCGACATGGAGGAGTTCGTCGAGTCGCTCGTCGACGAGGGCAGCTACTTCCCCTACAAGGAGCTCTTCGCGCCCGAGATGCTTACCGGCTTCGCGCGCATCAACGGCCAGCCCGTCGGCCTCGTCGCCAACCAGCCCAAGCACATGGGCGGAACGATCTTCCCCGACTCGTCCGACAAAGCGGCCCGGTTCATCTGGATCTGCAACGCCTACAACATCCCGATCCTGTTCCTCGTCGACATCGCCGGATACATGATCGGCTCGGCCGTGGAGCGCCAGGGCATCATCCGACACGGCGCCAAGATGATCTTCGCCGTCTCGGAGTGCCGCGTGCCCCGCATCACCGTGCTCGTGCGCAAGGCATACGGCGGCGGCTACCTCGCGATGTCGGGAGCGCCCATGCATCCCGACGCGATCATCGCCCTTCCCACGGCCCGGCCCGCTCTGATGGGACCGGACGCCGCCGTGAACGGCGTGTACTACAACCAGATCCACGCGATCGAAGACCCGCAGGAGCGCGCCGCCTTCGTCGCGCAGAAGCAGGCCGAGTACGCGGAGGGGATCGACGTGTTCAAGATCGCCGACGCCAACGCCGTCGAAGCGGTCGTCGCGACCGACGAGCTGCGCAACGAGCTCACGAGCCGCCTGCGCCTCTACAGAAAACGCGACGCGGTGCCCGTGCAGCGCCGTCAGGCCGTCACTCCCGTCTGATGGTCACCGTCATCGTCGTCATCCGGCGTAAGCCGGGAATGTCGCGCGAAGAGTTCCTGCGCCATTGGCGTGACGATCACCCCGCTTATGTGCGCCGGTTGCCGGGTATTCGCGGCTATCGCCAAAGCCCCGCCATCGATCATCGCAAGGCCTGGCCGTTCGACGGGATGGCCGAATTGCAGTTCGATTCGGTGGGTGCCGTCGCCCGCGCGTTCGAGTCGCCGGCGGCGCGCGAACTGTTCGCGCACGAGGAAGCGTTCCTTGGCGGGCTTGATTGGTTCATCGCCGACGAACGGGTCGATGTGCCGCTCGATGTCAGCGCTCGCTCGTCTCTGGAGGCGGGGGTCTGATGGTCAAGCGAATCACGTATCTCACTCGGCGCCCGGACCTCACGCCGGCGCAGTTCAGGGGCCACTGGTCGACGATTCACGCCGACATTGCTCGCGACTTGCCGGGTGTGGTCGCGTATCGGCAAAACCATGTCGTGCACTACGAGGAAGATGTCGACGCGCGACTCTTCGACGTCGACGGGATAGTCGAACTGTGGTTTGAAAACGGGACTGCAGCGGAAGCCGGCTTCGGTCCGACGTGGCCGATCGCCTCATCATCGATGAGCGCCAGTTCCTGTCGGGGCTCACGGGTGCTGCTGTCACCGGGCCAGACCCAAGCCCTCAGCGACGCGGTAAGCTCTGGCTGCTCTGGGCACATGTCATCGGCGAACGTGCAGCCTTCGAAGCAGCCGTCCACAGGCTTGCGGGCCGAGTTCTGGCGGACTTCGTGCACATCGACTGGCTCGAAGTCGGTGCGCCTGTGCTTTCTCGGACTGGTCTGCGGCGCCAACCGCTGCCGCTGGTCGTTGCATCCCTGGGATTCGACGGCGTCGAAGCCGCGCGGTGTGCGGCGAGCGTGGCCCGCGGAGCGGAGCGATCCATTGGACGTCCTCAGCGGGCCGTGGCAGAGGAGATTTCGATCATCCAACCGGAGGCACTTCGCGCCCGAGGTTGATGGGTGGCATTTGGTCGACGTAACGGGCCACTCGTGGCGACGGTGCGCGCGGGAGTGAGAACAGCATCTGGGAGAGCATGTTGAAGATCGTCGTCTTGGTCAAAGAGGTTCCCGACACCTATGGGGATCGCAAGTTGAGTCTCGACACCGGCCTGGTCGATCGGGAGGCGTCGGAGCGGGTGCTCGATGAGATCGGCGAGCGTGCCCTGGAGGTGGCGCTGTCGTATGCCGACGCGCACGAGGGCACTGAGGTGGTCGTGGTGTCGATGGCTTCCGAGGCTGCCGCGGCGACCGTTCGGAAGGGGCTCGCGATGGGGGCCGGCTCTGCGGTGCAGGTGGTGGATGAGCAGCTTGCCGGTGCCGATCTGGGCGTCACGGCGAAGGTGCTGGCCGCGGCGGTGCGTCGAGTGGGCTTCGACCTCGTGATCACCGGGAATGTGTCGACCGATGGGTCGGGCGGGGTGATCCCTGCGATGCTCGCCGAGCACCTCGGCGTCGCCCACGCGACGGCGCTGGCCTCCGTGGAGATCACCGAGGCCGCGGTGTCGGGCACGCGCGCGACCGACGCGGGCACCGCCCAGGTGACCGCGGCACTGCCGGCGGTGATCTCGATCACCGAGGCGCTTCCGGATGCCCGGTTCCCGAACTTCAAAGGCATCATGGCGGCCAAGAAGAAGCCGTTCGAGACGGTGTCGCTGGCAGACCTCGGGGTCGATGTCGACGTGACGGCCGCGCCGCAGACGATCATGACCGCGATCAGCGAGAAGCCGCCGCGCGAAGGCGGCGTCAAGATCGGCGACGAGGGCGACGCGGGCGAGAAGCTCGCCGCTTTCCTCATCGAGAACCGACTGGCCTGACCGAGACTGCTGGAGACGACGATGACCGCTTTCGCTGAGGACTCGATCCTCGTGCTCCTCGACACCACGCCCGACGGTGCGCTCGTCGCCTCCGCGGCCGGGCTCCTCGGCGCGGCCGCGTCGGTCGGCACGCCCGTCGCCGTCGTCGTCGGCGATAACGAGGGAGCCGCGCCGCAGGCCGCCGCGCTCGGTGCCGCGACGGTGCTGACCGCCCCGCGGGGCTCTCAGGAGCTGACGGTGCCCCTCGTCGACGCGATGGCATCCGCCTGCGCGCTCGTGCAGCCCGACGCCGTGCTCATCTCGAACTCGATCGAGGGCCGCGACGTCGCCGGCCGCCTCGCGGCGCGGCTGTCTCTCGCGTTGGCTGTCGACGCAGTCGGCGTGACCCGCGACGACCAGGGCGTGTTGGCCGAGCACTCGGTGTCCGGCGGCGCCTACACCGTCACCGCCGCCCCCACCTTCGGCGCACCCGTCATCACCGTGCGCCAGGGCGCGGTGGAGGCACGCGCCGACGCCCAGGAGCTGCGCACCGAGGCGCTGACCGTCACGGCATCCGGCGCCCCGGCCGCCACGGTCGAGTCGTTCGCCCCCACCGCGGTCGCCTCGTCGCGACCCGAGCTGCGCGGTGCGACCAGGGTCGTCGCCGGTGGCCGCGGGCTCGGCTCGGCGGAGCAATTCGCGCTCGTCGAGCAACTCGCCGACGCGCTGGGCGCCGCCGTCGGCGCCTCCCGCGCAGCGGTCGACGCTGGGTACGTCCCCCACGCCCACCAGGTCGGACAGACGGGTGTGTCCGTCTCGCCGCAGCTGTACGTGGCTCTGGGCATCTCCGGCGCGATCCAGCACAAGGCCGGCATGCAGACGGCCAAGACCATCGTCGCCATCAACAAAGACGGCGACGCGCCCATCTTCGAGATCGCCGACTTCGGGGTCGTCGGCGACGTGTTCACCGTTGTCCCGCAGCTGATCGCGGCCCTCGAGGCCAAGAACTCCTGATGGCGACCTACGGCTCGACGCTCCGCCGCGGACTCCCGCGCCGCCCGGGCGACGACCCCTGGCCGCCCGCAGACGTTGCGCCTGCGAAGGCATCGGGAGTCCTCGCGCCAGACGTTCCCGGACATGCCCGTCTGCCGGCCGCCGCGCCAGCCGACGACGCCACTGGGGTGGTCGTTGTCAGCGTTCCCCATGAGCCCGACTCGCTTAGCTCCGGGGCCACCAGAGCGGCGTCCGCGCGGTCAGCGCCGCCGACGCCGGTATCTACGCCCGCCTCGGACGGCCGGCTGCTTCTCCGGCGCGGTCTGCCGCGCGTGCCGGGCGATGACTCGTGGCCACCATCGGGCACCGTTTCGGGAGCATCCGCGGAACACCAGCCCTCAGGGCCGGTCGCGGGGCAAGCCTCCTCGTCGATCGCAGAACCGGCGCCCGAGACCTTTCCCGCGCCCACTACCGTCGCGGATGCCGCCATCGGTGCGGCGGGGGTGGCGGTGGCATCCGGCCCGCGCCCGCCACTGACCGCGCCCCGCACCGTCTGGCCAGGTCGCGCGGCGACCCACCGCCCCGCTCCGCCGCGGGAGCCGAAGCGGCTCGGCCCCTTCACCCGCGGGCAGTGGCTGGGCATCGTCGCGGTCGGCGGCGGCGGCCTTCTGTTCGCCGCCGCGATGGCGGTGCTCCTCGTACGTGTGCTGCTGTCGATGCCGTTCGGACAGGACTTCCTCGCCGCCTACCCGGGCGAATACCACCTCCCCGAAAGGGCGCCCGTGGGCTTCCCCGCATGGCTCGGCTGGCAGCACTTCTTCAACGTCTTCCTGATGGTGCTGATCATCCGGTCGGGACTCCGGGTGCGCACGGAAAAGCGGCCCGAGGCGTACTGGGCACCGCGACGTGACGAGACGAGAAAGGTCAGCCTAACGGCGTGGTTCCATCAGTCGCTCGACGCGCTCTGGCTCATCAACGGTGCAGTGTTCATCGTGCTGCTGTTCGTGACAGGCCAGTGGATGAGGGTGGTACCGACGAGCTGGGAGGTCTTCCCGAACGCGTTGTCGGCGCTCATGCAGTACGTCTCGCTCGATTGGCCAACCGAGAACGGCTGGGTCAACTACAACTCACTCCAGCAGATCGCCTACTTCACCACGATCTTCATCGCCGCACCCCTCGCGGCTCTGACCGGCTTCCGTTTGAGCAGCCTTTGGCCTCGTAACGCCACGCGCCTCAGCACGGCGTATCGAATCGAATGGTCGCGTGCTCTGCACTTCCCCGTGATGCTGTACTTCGTCGTGTTCATCGTCGTCCACGTTTCACTCGTGTTCGCGACCGGTGCGCTACGGAACCTCAACCACATGTACGCCGCCCAAGGCAGCGTGGACGGCGCGCAGTACGCGGAGAACTGGACGGGCTTCTGGCTCTTCGCCGGTTCCATCGTCTTCATCGCAGCAGCGTGGGTGGCGGCGCGCCCCTTGGTGCTCGCCCCCATAGCCCGCCTGTTCGGAAACGTAAGCAGCCGCTGAGTTGCGCCGGCCCAGTCGGTGGCCGGGTTCGCTGAAGGAAGCAAGTCGGTAGGCATAGTCATTAGGCGTGAGACGCGCACGTGCGTTCTTGAGCGTTCGCCCGCGAGTACGCCGCGTGATGCACGGACGTCGCGTGGGACTCTGGGCCAATGACGGAGCGACTAGATGTACCCGGCCATGAGGTTGGTGGCGGCGGGGATGTTGCGAACGGGGAGGACCTCCGGGCTTAGTGGAGATGTCTGACGTCTCTACTGACCGGAGGTCCTCGATGTCCCACGCTAATGCCCGCCTGACCGTGCGCGGCAGGCTGCTGATCGTTGAACGCGCCCGTGCGGGGTGGAAGCAGGCGCATATCGCCGCGGCTATGGGGGTGTCCCGCCGCTGTGTGAAGCGGTGGTTGGACCGCTACCGAGAGGAGGGCGTGGGCGGGTTGCGTGAGCGGTCGTCGCGTCCGCATCGGGTCGCGAACCGCACCCCGCACCATCGGGAGGTTGAAGTGGTCGCGCTGCGCACGAAGGAGCGGCTCGGGCGTGACGAGCTTGCCGCGCGGACAGGAGTGCCCGCCCGAACAGTGTCGCGGATCATCGCCCGCGCCGGCCTGCCCCGCCTGGCCGAGCTGGACCCGATGACCGGGGAGCGGATCCGCGCGTCCAAGACCACCGCGGTCCGCTACGAACGGGAACGCCCCGGCGAGCTGGTGCACATGGACGTGAAGAAGCTCGGCCGCATCCCCGACGGTGGCGGCTGGAAAGCGCACGGCAGGGCGATGGGCTCGTCTTGGACGCGCAAGCAGATCGTCATCGGCTACGACTACGTGCACTCGGTCGTGGACGACCACTCGCGGCTGGCGTACTCCGAGGTGTTGCCCGACGAGAAGGGCGCCACCTGCGCCGGCTTCCTCCACCGTGCGATCGGTTACTTCGCCGCGCACGGCATCCCTCGGATCGAGGGGAGTCGGCACCGCTGTCGTTGGGCTGACATGGACAAGTCCCGTCGAGCGGCGTGTGCCCTGAGGTGGACATTTCGCCGTCAGGTGCCCCTCGCCGCCGTGACAGTGTGGACATCTCTGAGCGATCCCTACAATAGGTGTAGGTTTTTTTTGAAGTTGTCCATTTCGCAGACGAAATGTCCACGGTGTGTCCATCTGGACATTTTGGGCGCTGGGAGACCGACCGCGACCCCCGCCGAGGCGGTCAACGTGCCAGGCGACTAAACTCACTTCGGTGGTGATGCTTGAGGATGTTGGCGCGATTGGTGCCACATCGCGGCCGCCGGTCGGTGTTCCAACCCACGAACTCGTCCTCCACGACGCGCTCGATCGTCAGTTCTCTCGCATGTTCAAACCGGGTGCTGGGCGTAGCGTCTTCCTACTCAGTGAGCCCGAGTTGGGGTTTGGTCGACCTGACGCTGTGGTGGTGACCGTTTCAGTCGCGTCGCTCAACACGTTCCTTCGCCGCGGGTTGCGGCTGCCCAGCCTGAATGCGGCAAAGAGCCTGGCTGGTGCAGGAACGAGCCTCACCGACAAGCACGCACGTGCCCTGGCTCGTCAGCTTGAGCGCGTCGGATGGTCGGGACGCGCTCTGAAGGATGCTGGCGGGCTGATAACGGATTCGCTCGCGGTTGAGGCGAAGCTGGCCGAATGGAGGCGTGCCATTCGCCAGGCAGCCGGCTATCGGATTGGCGCTGGGCGATCGGCGGTGCTACTGCCTGCGCGGGTCGGCGCTCTCGTCGAGGAGCGCAATCTCGCGAGCCACGGCGTTGGGCTAATGGTGGAGGATCGTGGTCGGATCGAATGGAAGGTTCCAGCACCACGAGCCGAGATTGGGGTGAGCCACCGGGCGTGGTTGCTTGAGCTCCTCATTCGAGGACTCGAGTCCGGGACTGCTCACAGGGCGACCTGATCGGCGAAGAGCCGCAATGCGTCTCGGAGCGCGACCACTCGATTGCGGTAGCTCGGGTCGGGCAGCATCCCTGTGTTCCCGATTGAGTCCCAGAGTGCGACGGCGCTCTCGAGACTGTCCGTGACGGTGCCAACGCGAGATGAAATATCAGGCTGAGAGCTCAGCCAAGACGCACGGGCCGCCAATGCGTTCATGTGCTCGATCTGAGCGTCAACTCGACCAAGGGCGTCAAACGGAGTGGCGCTGTAGCGGGCAATCTCATCAGCCGTGAAGATCGCATCACGCAGACTAGATGCGAAGAGTGGCGCGGTTTCGGTTTCGGCTCGCGGCAGCGACCACAGGCGCGCCAGGTGAGTGCGAACAGCGGGTGCGCGTCCTCCCGATGCAGGCGACATCCACTTCGAGGAGCTGAACTGTCGCAGTGTGTAGGACCAGCCCGTTGCCATTGCGGTTGCGCCCGCAGCCAAGCCGAGCAGACCCTCGAAGTCCGAGAACCCCCACGTCACATCGAAGTCATTGAGTTCGCGCAACGCGTGGATGAGCCGCAGCAGGTTCGCGAGCTTTGCCGGCGCCCACGGTGTGTTGGGATACGCGGTTGAGGGACGGCTCACAAGCACATAGAAGCCACGCACGGGCAGTGCTGTGGCTACATCCAGCCAGCGCTCGATTGCCAGCCAATCCGAGAGACCGGCCTCATCCACGGCCAGCGTCGCGACAGTTCGATCCTGGCCCCATGCCTGACTAGCGGTACGGGCGAACTGCACGGAGAGCGGGGTCCAGAGGTCCGCAAACGAATCCTGAAGGGGCCCTGGAGCGGTCCAAAGCCCGTCCGGGTTCAGTGCGCCATTGAGTCGACCGATTCGGTCGATGTGCGCCGCGACGGAACGAGCATCCTGCGCCCAAGAGAGCCGGTCGAAGGCAAGCTCGTGAGCGGGGTGGTTTCGCCCGCGACCGGCAGGCTGGGTCGAATAGAGGTACGTCTGCGGGTCGACAAGCACCTCAAGATTAGCCTGGTGGCAGTAGCGAGCTGTATCGCCGAGATTCCCGGGGTCCTCGTCCCCGGGGCTGAGGATTACGCCGCCGAGATTCCCGTCGGCGAGCACAGCGGGAAGCTTCTGCCCTTTGCCATAGCCGTGCTGCACGTAGAACGTCATTGTGAAACCCCGAGCTTCTCTAGAGGGATCTCCGGTGTGCGATACCGGCCATACATTGCGTGGGAGAGGAGCCTCCCCAGAACTTCGCGAACATCTTCATCAACATCGTCCTGAGCGATGCTTGAGACGCTGAAGTCCCGTAGCGCCTGCATGTACGCAGGAGTGGAGATGCCAGGACGGAAAAACGGATGCCGTCCTCGGGCCGCCTCCAGGACGGTGAGTCCGATCAGATACTGATCGGTGCGGAAGTCAATCTGGGCGTTTCGGCGTTGCTCGAACTGCTCAGGTGCGGCATACCGGGGAGTCATCGGCGACATGAACCCCGAATCAGTGAGGGCCGACATCTCGGTGAAGAGGACGAGGCCGAGGTCCAGCAACACCGGGGTACCGTCGTCGGCATAGGCGACATTGCCCGGCTTGATGTCACGATGGACGATCTTGTCTGCCGCCCAAAGCGCGCTCGACGCGCGCAGGAGCGCTACAAGAAGCTCTTTCGTCTCAATGCGGTCAAGCGCTCCGCCTCGGAGTCGATCTTCGAGAGTGCCACCACCGTAGAACGGCTCTTCGTAGCAAAGAAAGCTTGCAGCGCCGATTCGAGTCACTGCCGGATCCGACACGAGAGTCACAATGTGCGGCGAATTGACTGCGCTCATGCCCGACAGCTCGCGAGCGATCCGCTCTGGCACCTGGTCGAGATCGAATTCATCCGGATCATCTGTGATCGGAAAGCTGTAGATGACCTTCAGGACAAGATCTCCGGTGCTCGACTTCGCGCGATACGCGACCTTGAACGATCCCTGCCCAAGGGGTGGCGTGGAGATTGTGAGCTCAGGGAAGCTATCGCAGACGTCAGCATCTGTGAACGGAAGCGGGGGGAGCGCGTTCATCGACAGTGTCCTCCATCGAGCAGGGGAGCATGAATCATCTCGGCGTCAGTAGTACTCGCGCACATACCCCAGTGCCTTCTCGAACACGTCGTTGTCGCGGATCTTGAACTGCATGTACAGCGTCTGGCGCAGCGCCTTCCGCACCTCCTGGTCGCCCGCTATCGTCGACTGCCACCCGTCGAACCGCACGGCCCGAACGACC
Source organism: Microbacterium schleiferi (assembly GCF_038150145.1). GTDB lineage: Bacteria > Actinomycetota > Actinomycetes > Actinomycetales > Microbacteriaceae > Microbacterium > Microbacterium schleiferi_B. Next base: position 264,980 of record NZ_JBBWSA010000002.1, on the reverse strand, counting down.
TCGTCGATCCGATCGACAACGTTCGAGACGATGAGCGGCGTCTCGTCGCCCTTGAGGGCTTCGAACAGCTCGGTGAGCGCAGCCTTCCCGCGCTCCTCACGCGGGATCTCCTTCTCAGCCTTCTCGGCAGCGACCGTGTCCTTCGCGAGCTCGAGGAGGTCGCGGAGGAAGTCGAGGCTGGACTGTTGGATGTCGGCGTACTTCTCGCGCAACGTGTTGAGGCGCTGTCCGAGTTCGATGAAGACCGGGTTGTTGAGATGCCGGGCGATACGTGCAGTGATCTGCTTTTCGATCTCTTCGGTGGAGACGTCCTTGCGCTTGCCGGTCATCAGGTCTTCGATGGTCTGCGCGTCGAGGACGATCGTCTCGTCGCCCTGCGGGATCTCGACGTGCACGCTCTCGTTGATCAGCTCGATGGTCTTTGCACCGAGCGCATGCCACACGAGGCGTCCGGTGATATCGGCAGGCCGCACGGACTCGTAGACGTCCGTCAGCCACTTGTAGTCGTCCCGGAAATCCTTGAGCATCGGGTCTGGGCTGAGAGCCTCCCACAGCTGCGAGACGACGCTGTAGGCGAGCCCAAACGCATCCTTGACCCCATCGTCGGCGATTGCAGCCTGCGCTTGAATCAGGCCCTCGTATCCGCCGATCGAGCGATCCACGCCGGGGAAGAAGGAGAGGGCTGCGGCCATGGCCGGCGCGAGTTCCGCCCTCAGCTCCTCGATGTTCGAGATCACACGCTGGACGGCGGCTTCGTCGAAGGCGAGCGACTTGGCGACATCGTCGAAGATGCCGAGGTAGTCGACAATTAGTCCGTGTGTCTTGCTCGGCGGGTACACCCGGTTGGTGCGGGTGATCGCCTGGAGGAGCGTGTGCTCCTTGAGCGGCTTGTCGAGGTACTGCGTCTGCAGGATCGGCGCATCAAACCCCGTGAGCAGCTTCGCCGTGACGATGATGATCTTCAGCGGATCCGCCGGGTCGTTGAACCGTGCGACGACCTGCTCCAGCTCGTCGGCCCCTGGTGTCCACTGCGCCCATGACGCGGGGTCGGTGCGTGCCTTCGACATGACGATGGTGGATGCCTCGGGCGGCAGCATCGTGTCGAGCGCTTCCTTGTACGCGACGCAGGATGCCTTGTCGTAGGCGACCAGCTGAGCCTTGAACCCTTCCGGCTGCACCTTCTCCGTGAAGTGCGTGACCACGTCGTCGGCGATCTGGCGGATGCGCTCGGGGGCCTTGATGAGAACTTCGATGGACGCTGCCTTCTTCGACAGCGTGATCTTCTCGGCCTCGGTCAGGTTGCGCTCCGCGGCGAGCTCCTCGAACGCGGCGTCGATCTTCTCCTGGTCGAGGTGGATCTCGCTCAACCGCGGCTCGAAGTGCAACGGTAGTGTCGCGCCGTCGCGGATCGAATCCTGGAACGAGTACCGCGACAGGTACCCACCGTCGTCCTCAGGCGACCCGAACCACATGAACGTGTTGTGGTCGCGCTTGTTGATCGGCGTACCCGTAAGGCCGAACAGGAACGCGTTCGGGAGCGCCTCGCGCATCCGCTGACCGTAGTCGCCCTCCTGCGAACGGTGGGCCTCGTCGACCATCGCGATGATGTTGTGCCGGTCATCAAGCACACCTTCGATCTCGCCGAACTTGTGGATCGTCGTGATGATGATCTTCCGAGCACCCTGGGTCAGGAGCGTTTGCAGCTCCTTGCGCGAGTCGGTCGAGACGAGACCGGGCACGTCGGAGGCGTTGAACGTGCCGGTGATCTGCGTGTCGAGATCAATCCGGTCCACGACGATCAGGATCGTCGGGTTCGTCAGCTCGGCCATCGCGCGCAGCTTCAGCGCGGAGAACACCATCAGCAGCGACTTGCCCGACCCCTGGAAGTGCCAGATGAGCCCCTGCTTGATCCGCCCGTGCAGCACACGCTCCACGATGAGGTTCGTCGCCTGGAACTGCTGGTACCGCGCAATCACCTTGATCTTGCGATGCTTCGCATCGGTCGCGAACACCGTGAAGAACCGCAAGAAGTCGAGAACGGATGCCGGCGCCAGCACGCCTTTCACCGCGTCCTTCACGACCTCGAGGCCAACCTTCGCCGGCGCGTCGGGGTCGGCTCCCTCCTCGCGCCACGGGCCCCACAGCTCGACCGGCATACCAACGGAGCCGTAGCGGAAGTCCTTGCCCTCGGTCGCGAACGACAGAACATTCGGCACGAAGAACTGCGGAACGCTCGACTCGTAGTCGTCGTGGATCTGCGCGGCCGCGTCGATCCAGGTGTAGGCCGCGCGGATCGGCGTCTTCGCCTCGCCCACGACAAGCGGGAAGCCGTTGCACCAAAGCACCACGTCGAACCGCTTCCCTAGCCGCCCCACCTGGAACGTCACCTCGGTCGACACGATCCACTGGTTCGATGAGTCGTCCTCCGGGTTGTCGAAGTCGATCAGACGCACCGTGGTGTGCTCGCCCTGCGGACCGAACGGCATCGACTTCTGGCCCGTCAGCCACAACATGAACTCTTCGTTCGCGACCACCGGATGTGCGCTGCTGCGCGCCGAGATCAGGATCGCCCGCAGCACATGGATGACCTCATCAGCCTTGCGCGGGTCGGCAGCGATCTCCGGGTTCAAACGGATCAACGCAGCGCTCACGAGGCCTTCGAGCAGCACTTCATCGGTCCGTCGCGGCAGTTGACTGCCCGGCAGGAACTGCACGTCGGGTGACTCGATGAGATCGCGCGTGAAGTCACGAACGGAGTTCGCCTCGTTGAACTGCGCCATCAGTTACCTCCGAAGAACCGTCCGACGGTTTCCCGGCGAACTTGCATCAGGTCGTGAAGCTCACGGGTGATCGCCTCGATCGCTGATACCCCCTGCTCACGCAATTCGACGAACGCGATCTGCTCCGGCATCGTCGGGATGGGGACTTCGAAGTTCTCGACATCCGCAGTGTTTAGTCCGTCGCGTGTGGTCTTCGTCTTGATGGCGCGCATCTGATCTTGAACACCTGTCGAGAGCGCCATCGCGTGCATGAACGCGGGGAGGGCTTTGTCGCGGTCGAGTCGTACCCGGATGAGGTGCTGGGAGATGAGGGCGCCCACGATCGCCTTGGGTGCAAGAGCACAACGCCCAACAGTTGCCTGCGCTGCGAATATCAGGTCGTCTGCCTGGACCATGTAGCGCTCGAGTGTTGACGCGTATTGGTCGGCGACGTAGACGGCGTGATCGAGGTCCCAACTGCCGTCGTCCGTGATGTTCTGGATCTTCAGGACTCGCGTACCCGACTCGGTAAAGTGGCGGCTTGAGAGGCTCCCACCGAATGGGCCAACCTGCACCGACTGGGCCGACGTAGCGCCGACCGTCCGGAGGCGTACGAGGTTCTCCTTGTGTCTATCGAAGAGAGAGTTAGCTTGCGCCGAGAGCAGTTCCGTGACGATCTCGCGGGACTGCTTGAGGGCGCGCGCATGCCCTTCGACGGCGGTTAGGAGACCGACAACTTGCCTCTGTACTTCGAGTGGAGGCAGGTCGAATGCGAAGTCGGCGAGCTCTCGCCAGTTAGTACGAGGCGACAACGACCCGGCAGAGGTTGCCAGCGCATGCTCGAAGAACGAATCGGACTGCACGAGGAACGGAAGGAACTCGCCCAGCATCCGGGTCTCGTCCGCCACAAACGTGTAGATGTCGCCAGAGCAGATCGCGTCGAACTCCGCGTAGGCCACCTTGCGCTGATAGGCACGGCGCTTGCCGAACAAGGTCTGCCCCGGTCGCACGCGGCGAGTGAATGTGGTTTCGTCGGCGAGATCACCCCAGCGTTCGATCTTCAGTTCGCCCGGGTCCATGTGCTCCATCGCAATGACGCGATCGATGCCATTGCCGGACGCATTCTTGACGGTCTCGTTGACGTTGCGCACCACGTCGCCGAAGGCGACTCGCATCCATGTGGACTTGTCGAGCTTGAGGCTCATACGTCCACCTCCGCGCGAAACAGAGCGAGCAAGCGCGACACCGCGTCCTCCGAAGCATGCGCCGCACTTCGCCAGACGCCGAGAGTGTCGACCAGGTTGCCTGGCTCGCCCGCGTCCCCAGTCTTCACGCCGGAGACGTACAGCGGGATGGCCAGGCTGAACGACTTGTTGCCGATCTCGTCAAGGGTCGCGGCCGCCGCAAACTGGGGGATGTCTGCAAATCCTCGGTATGCGTCGAGGATCTTCTCCTGGTGTGCGTTCCGCAGGAATGATTGCGCCTGTTCGCGTGCGACCTCATTGACGGCATTGATGAACAGCACCTTGCCGCGGTGTTCAACGGGCTTCGTGGCGCGGAGGGTGATGACGACCGCCTCCATCGGTGAGTTGTAGAAGAGCCCTGGCCCTAGTCCGAGCACACACTCAATCAGGTCAGACGTCACGAGTGCCTCGCGCATCGAGGCTTCCTCGCGGCGAAACAACACACCGTGCGGGAAGAGGATCGCGGCGCGCCCGGTCTTCGGGTCGAGGCTCTTGGCGATGTGCTGGAAGAACGCGTAGTCGGCGCGGCCCTGCGGGGGCACGCCCCATAGGTTGCGTCCGTACGGGTCTTTCGCGAAGGCATCCCGATTCCAGGCCTTGATCGAGTACGGGGGGTTCGCCAGCACGACGTCGAACGTGCGCAGCCCGCCCTTGCTGTTCAGGAACGCAGGCCTTGCGAGGGTGTCGCCGTGCGCGATCTGACCGTCCGCGATGCCGTGGAGGAAGAGGTTCATGCGGGCGATGGCCGAGGTTCCGTAGTTGAGCTCCTGGCCGTACAGCTTGAGGTTGCGCCACTCCTTGCCCTGGCGCTTCACCTCGGCCGCCGTCGAGATGAGCATTCCGCCGGTGCCGCACGTCGGGTCGTACACCGACTCCCCGGGCTGGGGCTCGAGCATGAGGGTCATCAGGTGCACGAGGGTGCGGTTCGTGTAGAACTCCTGTGCCGTGTGGCCAGAGTCGTCGGCGAACTTCTTGATCAGGTATTCGTATCCGTTGCCGAGCTCGTCCTCAGGCAGGTTCGCGATCGACAACGTCTGCGTCGAGAAGTGCTCGATGAGGTCGGCGAGCGTGGAGTCCGGCAGCAGGTTCTTGTTGCCCCAGTCCCCATCGCCGAACACTCCGGGCAGCGTGTCGGGGTTGGCGGATTCGATCGCCCGCATGGCCCGCAGGACGGTCGCGCCGATGTTCTCAGTCACCGCGCGAACGTCGCGCCAGTGGCATCCGTTCGGGATCGCGAAGCGGTGGTTCTCGGGCAGGTCGGCGAGTTCTTCGTCGCCGTAAGTTTCGAGAGCCGCCGCGTGCTCTTCGTCGTAGATATCCGAGATGCGCTTGAGAAACGCCAGCGGGAAGATGTACTGCTTGTAGTCGCCGGCGTCGATGAGTCCGCGCAGAATGACGGCGGCGCCCCAAAGGTAGTTCTCCAGCTCGCGCTGGCTGATCTGCGCGGTCACGCGCTCAACCCCCACTTCGCGAGCTCTGCTTCGAGGGTCGCTCTGGTCCGCCTCACACGCTCGTGCGCCGCTTCGAGGTTCGCGAGGGCGTCGGCCAGACTGAGCTTCTCGCCCGTGTCGGCGGGTGCCACGTACAGCGGGATGTTCAGGTTGAAGTCGTTGCGCTCGACCTCGGCCAGGTCGGCGACGTGGGCACGCCCCTCAATGTCGGCGAATCCGCGGTACGCGTCGAACAGCTCCTTCGCGTGCGCAGGCTCGAGGGTGTTCTGGTTGCGGCCCTTCTTCATCAGGTCTTCGCCGTTGATGAACAGCACCTTGTCCTGTTGGTCGATGGGTCGCTGATGACGCAGTATCAGCACACAGGCTGCGAGGCCCGTGCCGTAGAAGAGGTTCGGTGCGAGACCGATGACGGCTTCGACCTTCTTCGCCTTGAGGATGTGGGTGCGGATGCGCGCCTCTGCCCCTTGGCGGAAGAGCGCGCCCTGTGGCAGCACGACCGCTACCCGGCCCGTGTTCGGGTCGGCGGAGGTGAGCATGTGCTGGACCCACGCCCAGTCGGCGTAGCCCTTCGGCGGGACGCCGCCGAGTTGGTTCCGTCCCCACCGGTCGGATGCCCACTCGACGTCGCCCCACGCCTTGAGCGAGAACGGCGGGTTGGCTACAACATTGTCGAATCGCGCGAGCCGGTTGCCGGTGTAGAACGCTGGGTTGCGCAGGGTGTCTTCTCGGACGACCTTGAAGTCCTCAACGCCGTGAAGGAGAAGGTTCATGCGCGCGATCGCCGAGGTCGCGAGCACCTTCTCCTGACCGTAGAGCTTGCCCCACAACGTCTTGGGGCTGCCGCCGGCATCCTTCACGTGCTCGATGACCTCGATCAGCATGCCACCCGTCCCGCACGCGGGATCGTAGACGCTCTCGCCCTCCTGCGGATCGAGGATGTTCACCAGCAGGCCGACGACTGAGCGCGGGGTGTAGTACTCGCCGGCCTTCTTGTTCGACTGGTCGGCGAACCGCTTGATGAGGTACTCGTAGGCGTTACCGAAGACATCTGGTGCGACGTTCGCGTTGCTGAGCGTCTTGGTGGAGAAGTGCTCGATGAGGTCGGCGAGCTTGCGGTCGGGCAGCTTGTCCTTGTTGGTCTGTCGCGCGTCAGAATGTTTGGCAGGGGTAGTTAGTTGCTGATGCAACGCCCCAGCTGAGAGGTCTGAAGCATGAGTCGTCCCCCGACGATCCCGGTAGAGAAGAAGCTCCGCATCGTGTTGTCCGTGTTGCAAGGCGAGATCACGATCGCCGAAGCCGCCCGCCGCGAGAAGGTGTCCGAGCAAGCGATCGGGAACTGGAAGCGCCAGTTCCTCGAGGGCGGCAAGGCCGGCATCGAGGCGGGCAAGTCCAAACCCTCGACCCGGGAGCAGCAGCTCGAGGATGAGGTCGCGGAGTTGACGCAGGCCCTCGGTGAGGCGGCGGTCGAGATCCGGGTGTGGAAGAAGAGCGCGGAGGGCCGGCTGGGCCCTTCGAGGACCTCGAGGTGATCCGTTTGGAGGCGGGCATGCCGACGTCGAGGTTCTGCAAGCTGACGGGCGTGCCCGAGCGTTCGTATCGCCGCTGGCAGGCCAAAGCGAGAGCGGATCGCCCGCCGAAGGGTCCGTGGCCGCAGCCCGCGCGGGACGCGGCCAGGCCGCTCGCGACCAAGCACGCGCTGGCGCATCCGGCGTGGGGTCATCGGAAGATCTGGGCGATGACCCGCCACGACGGGCACCGGGTGTCGCAGGCGACCGTGCTGCGCCTGCTGCGCGATGACGGGCTGATCCTGCCGTCGGAGTATCAGAAGCAGCGCCGTGAGCTCGCGAGAGACCGTAAGGCGGCGTTCGCGAGGAACCCGACGGGCCCGAACCAGGTGTGGCAGCTGGACTTCAGCGAGTTCGAGACCACCCAGGGTGGGACGTGGCGGATCGCGGGGTGCCGGGATTGGTTCTCCAAGGTCGAGCACCCCTTCCATACCTCGCCCACGGCGAACCAGCATGACGCGATCGCCGCCGTCGAGCTCGCCCTGACCGACTACGAGCGCATGTTCGGGCACCCCCTCGTTGATCAGTGTCAGGTCGACCCGGAGACCGGCGAGCTGCTGCCGGTCGTGACCCTCGTGACTGACAATGGTGGCCCGTTCCGGTCGATGAACTTCGAGTTGTTCATCTTGCGTCACCCCGAGCTGCGGCACGTCCGCACTCGGGTGAAATCGCCCGGGCAGAACGGGTCACGCGAACGCGGGTTCGGGACGCTGAAGTACGAGCGGCTGTTCCTCGACGAGATCCCCGACGCGATGACGCTCGTCGAACGCGCTGAGGACTACCGGATCGAATACAACGAGATCCGTCCTCACGAGGCGATCGCCTGGAACCGGCCGATGGACGTGCACCTGGGCCTTGCCGACCCCACCATCCCCAACTTCGAAAGAGAAGAAATCCTGCCAAATACTTGACGCGGGACAGGTCCAGTTGGCGTTGCCGAAGATGCCGTAGAGGGTCTCGGGGTTCGCCTTCTCGATCTCGCGGAATGCGGTCTGCAGGGCGGTGCCGATGTTCTCGGTCTTCTCGCGCACGTCCGACCAGAGATTGCCGTCAGGGATCGCGAACCGGTGGTTCTCGGCGAATGAGGCGAACTCGTGGTCGCCGCCGGACTCCTCGAGCGCCTGCTCGAACTCTTCGAGATACACGTCGCTGATCCGCTTGAAGAACATGAGCGGGAAGATGTAGGCCTTGAAGTCGGCCTGGTCGATGCTGCCGCGGAGGAGGTCGGCCGCTCGGGCGAGGTACTGCTCCAGCTCGGTCAGCGTGAGCTGCTCCGTCATCGGGTGGTTCCTTCGGTGGTGTTGCTGGTCAGGGAAGTGCCATGACGGACAGCATTGAGGATCGCTGTCGTCAGGCTATCGGCGGCTTCGGACGCTTGGTTGGCCAGCTGCTTCGCCTTGCGTGCGTTGTTGATCGCGGCGTGGATGGCACGTTGATCTTCGAGCGGGGGAACAGGGATCTCGATGTCTCGCACCGGAATGCGCTGAATGGCGGTTCCCGCGGCGAACCGGAGATTCCATCCGCCCGCGAGGACGTCAGCTAGGTAGTGAGGATCTAGGTTGGCGCGATCGACGACCCTGATTCGAAAGAGGCCATGACCTATGGGAAAGTGGCCGCCCGCTTCGTCGACGACTGCCCGAATGCCGTGCACGGTCGTGACGAGCACGTCGTCGGGCTGCGTCAGGAGCCCTGAGGTGTCGGCCGACGGGAGGTCGGCGACCGGCGGAAGGTTGCCGCTTCGGACATCGCTCGTCGATACCTGACGATCCTCGTACTCGGGAGCGACCTCGACGCGTTGCGGTCGCACCGCGGAGACTTCGACCGCCCCGGCTTCGATGAGTTTGGCGACTGTCATTATCGGCGGCTCGCCGGCGACCTTGGGGGGGCGCACGCGCCCGAGGGTCGCCGCGAGCGCAGCGACTGCTTGGTGCAACTGAGTGTTCGCTTGCTCGAAGGCTTCGACGACTTGGGCGTCGTCGATCGCATCGGTCAGCACCCAGCGTGCCGGACTGAGGTCCGCGTTGCCAGCCGCCAGCTCGTCGATGGACACACGTGCGTGCGGAACCTCTGCGAGCGACCCCCGTTCGGTCAGCCAGCCGGCCACCTCGTCTTCAGGTGTCTCGATCGAAGTCGCGTCGATGAGCAAGACATCCTCGCGGGAGGTGGATGCTGGCTCGCTGAGCACCCAAAGCGCGAGCGCAATTGAGGTGTGCGGCAGCATCCGACCCGGGAGCGCCACGACAGCACGGACACAGCCGCTGAGCAAGAGATTGCGCCGAATCTCGGCCTCGGCTCCGCCACGGAAGAGCATGCCGGGCGACGTTAGGACGTAGCCGGCGCCGCTCGGAGCTAGGTGCGCGACGACGTGCTGAAGCCAGAAAGAGTCACCACTGGAGCGAGGCGGAATCCCGTAGCGCAGGCGTGGGTCCAGCATCGTGGTCTGTCGGTCGACACGCAGCCCAAACGGGGGCTCGGCGATGATCAAGTCTGCACGCAGTTCGGGGTCCGGATCATGGTCGAGTACATCGGCCACGCGAAGGTCGATGTTGACGCCACGCAACTCCGCGCGACCGCGGGCGATGTCTACGGCAGTCGCGTTGATCTCATGGCCGACGATGTGATCCGGGCGCGCGCCCATGTCGAGGGATTGCAGCAGCGCCACGCCCACTCCGCACGCGGGGTCATACAGAGTCCCACCATCAAGATCTTTCGCCAGCGACGCCAGCAGTGTGCTGGTACGCGAGCCCACAAATCCGTTCTCGCCAGCTGCCTTTCCGAGTGCTCGAGATGTTCGTTCGAGGAGCCCGTCGATGGCCCTGGCGAGCTCTTCGCGCGGGATGTCGTCGAGTGCATAGCGCAGTTCATCGATGGATCGTTGTCCGATGTCCCGCGGCGCGTATGAGGGCCGCCCTTCGATCAGTTCGATCGCGGTCCTGACGAAAAGCTCGCCGAGTGCGTGGATGGAAACATGCCCGCGGAAGAGGTTCGCAACGCCCCACAGACGTGACTCCCACGCTCTCGCGTCTGAGTTGGCGGAGGCATGGGCCTTCCGCTTCTCCGGGTGGGCCGCGAGCCACGACTCGATGTCAGTGGCAGCGAAGAGCGGTTTGCTTGCGCTACCCCCCACTGGCACTGGGAAGTCCTTCATGCGCTTGCGCCAGTTGCTGACAGCGGCGCGGGAGACGCCGGCGAGGTCGGCGACATCGCTCGGTGCGAGGAGTCCCTCATGGCTCTGCATAGTCATGCTGCCTCCGTGATCACGGACGGGTCGTAGTCCAGGTCGAGCACGTACTTCGCCGCCATGCGAAGCCGGCGGGAGCAGGATTCGGGGCGCGACACGACAGTGACATCGGTGCCGAGCCCCAGAAACGAGACGACGTCCGCGAAGATCCCATCGCCGGAGACCACAACAACTTCATCGAAACGGTCGCCGACCCTTTCTGTCTCGAGGATGTCGAGGAGCTCCAAATCCGCGCCATTGTTGCCGCCTCGGAACACGAGACGGCGCGGACCTGCCCACTCGAACCCGACGACGTTGACGCTAAACCGTCCGCACGCGACCACGACGTGATCGTTGTCGCGCTGACCGATTGCCTCCGCGATCGCGGCCTGAGCACCGTGAACCTGTCCCGGCAATGAAACTCCACCTCCCACGATGTTCTCGATGTCGATAAGGACGATGCGACGCAGCGCCGCTGTTGTGTACATCATATCTGCCAATCAGTTTGTGAATCCGATTCCCACCTCCGGGTTCGATCACTGTAGAACAGATTGATCCGCGATGCAAGTGAATCCAATTCACAGACGCGGATCGACATGTTCGGTTCACATCGAAGCGCGACTGAGAGACGGCGGCAGCTGGAGTGTTGTCTCAAGGGTCAGGCGACTGATTGTCGATCCCTTGTGGCAACGCATCGAGCAGCTCGTCAAGCTGCACGCGGAGCACCTCGTAGGCCTGCATGTAGAACATCTGGTCCATGACTGGCCACGGCGTGTCGTCCAGATCGGCGACGACCTCTCGAGCTTCGCGGATCGCCGTCTGGAGCGGAGTTTCGATTCCGGGCAGGCTCTGGATCCAGTCGTCGATCACGCTGAACGGGATCGGCGCGAAACCGTGGGCGTCAACGCCGACGTGGAACTGGTGACCGTTCGGGCCATGGTCGCGGGCGTGGGTGTGCCCGTGGATGAGTGGGATGCCGTCGTCCCAGCGTGGGCGATGCGACGTGTGTCGATCCTGTTCCTGGCTGTCGCCGGCGTAGGGGTAGTGCGAGGCGATGATCCTGTACCCGTGGCGGGTTCCCTCGATGACCTCTGGGAGGATCTCCCACCCCGCCGCCTCGTACATGGGCAGGAATCTCTCGATCGCCCGTTTCGACTGTGTCGCGGGCGAGACGCGATCGTGGTTCCCGGGCACGAGCAGCCTGCGGCCGTTGAGCCGCGCGGTGAGCGCGATCGATTCCTCGATCGGGCCGAGCGCCACGTCACCGGGGTGGAGGACGACGCTGCTGGGCGAGACCGTGTCGTTCCACCGGCGCACAAGGTCGTCGTTCATCTCATCGACCGTGGCGTATGGCCGACCGGTGAGTCCGCTGATGCGAGCGTGGCTGAAGTGCGTGTCGGAGGTGACGAAGTCGACTTGATCGAAGTCGAACGTCGGATAGTCAAGCACCGCGAACCTCGTCGTCGTTCATGTCAAAGGCGCGTAGCAGGAGCCGTTCCACGTCGCTCACCGGCTCAGGAGGAAGGTCTTTCATCTCGTCGCGGAGCCGGTCCAGTGCCTGCTCGATGAGTGGGCGGTGTTGGTCGCGCCATGCGCGGATCCCAGAGTCGCGCAGGAGGCCGGATGCTGCGCTCCCCTCGTAGCCGAGCAGCAGCTCGGTGTCGATAACCGACGCCATGACACGTGCGTCGATGTTGGGCGACGAGCGCAGGCTCGACAGGTGGGTGACGGCATCCGCGCCAGACACTTCGATGCGGTAGCGCTGTATGTCGCCATATTCAGTCGTCTCGGTCTCGACGTGGGAGACCGTGATGGAGCGCCCGCCGATGATGATCTCTCTCACGCGTCCTCCTCGATCCGAACTGGCCAATCTACTCGGACTCGATTGGGTTCGCCTCGGCCATCACCCCGACGCGTCCTGGCCGAACGATGTCGTCGAATCCCGGGACGAACGCGATCGTTCCGAGCCGGGTCCAGTAGCTGATGAGCCATCGCTGGAGCAGGTCACGCTGTTCGTGGCGTTCGAAGAGTGTTCGTCCGGGATCCTCGATCGCGGCATCCCAATCATCGATCTCGAAGACCGCCTCGATGAGTTCGGCGCACGTCGGTCCGTTGCCATGTTCGTCCCACCAGGCCAACGTCAGCATGCCGGCGCGATTGGCGGTCGAAGTGCCGCCGGGCTCATCGATCGTCCCAAGGAGGGCGCCGAGGTACGGGTCCTCAGCCGCGGTCGCGAATGCCTCGTAGTGGTCCTCGGCAACGCTCATAGAGGAAGGATGCCATACCGATTAGGCATCCGAGGGCCTTCGTGAGTGTCTACTAGCGACGCGCCGTGGTTGCTTCCCACTGGATGGTGAAAGTTCCGGCTGCGCGTGCGTCTGCCTCTGCTTCAAGCCGTAGTGCGTAGTCCCATGTCGGGTGCACTGCGCGCTGATAGATCCTGATCCGCTCGGGGGTGACCTCATCCGTTCGCCGGACAAGCCCCAACTGCTTGAGGCGCTTCAGCAGGGCGTGGATGGTGCTGGTCGACAGCCCCGTGGCGGTTGCGACGGAGGGCGTGGAGAACTTTCCGTCGGGAGACCGTGCGATCTCGGCCATGAGCGCGAGCATGTGGTTGCTCCCGAAGGCAAGCTTCGAAAGCTCCTCGCTCTGTTCGCTCGGCACGGTCTCCACCGCCTCATTTTCGCATGAGGCGCTCAGCGCAGCAGGAGCATCGCAGGGCGTGGTCCGACGGCGTGGCGCGTGTTGTGTATCTGACTTCCCCAGCGTAAATGTCACATTCACTGCTTGCAGCCATCGGCATGCGAGAGAGCTCCAACGCGAAGAACTCGACCCGCGTGTCGAACCTCAAGAACAGTAGAGACCTCCGTACGTTAACGAATCAAGAGTTATGACTCATTGTTCGCGACTCGTAGGAGTTGACGTGCCAACATCGCCACCGCAGTACACGCTGCGACTCGACGGGAATGACCTCGAGCGGGGCGAACTCGCGGATCTCGAGGCTCGACACGTCTTCGAGGCCGAGCCTCGGCGGACGTTCCGCTGGCATCGGGGACAGCGGCACTACCCAGGGCGCTACTGGTGCGCCACTACGGAAGGCTTCGTCGGGTACGAGAGTCGCCTCGAGCTCGCGGCGCTTCTCCTCGAGGACTTCGACCATCGGGCGGTTCGGATCGCATCGCAGCCGTTTGAGTTGATCGCCGATCGAGACGGTGTTGAGCGAAGCTACGTGCCTGACTACATGATCGAGCACGATGACCATCGCTTCACGGTGATCGAGGTCAAGCCGAAGCGCCGGCTGGAAGACCCGGAGATCGCGGGTGCTCTCCGGTGGGCGGGCGACATCGTCCAATCCCGCGGATGGGGATATCGGATCGTCACCGAACCCGACCCGGCGTTGCTCTCCAACGTCCGGTTCCTTGCGGGCTACAGGCGTCCATGGCAGTTCCCTCAGCGAGACGTCGACCTGGTCGAAGAAGCCACTCGCGAGGCACCCACACTCGGCGCGGGTCTACGGAGTGCTGGCGCCGCCTTGCGTGACGCTCCCTATGCGCGAGCGGTCGTGCTGCACCTGCTCTGGCGCCGCTCGATTCTCTGCGACCTCACCTCCGCCCTTGCCAACCACACCGCATTGGAGACGCCATGAGCCACACCTTCGACATCCGCATCGGAAGCACCGTCTCGTTCGACGGCAGTCTCTGCACTGTCATCGAGATCGCCGGCGACGCCCTTGTCCTCGTCGACGGCGCGAAGAAGACCCGACGCGTGCGACTCGTCGAACTTCTGCGCGACGCCACGGATGCGTTCGGGATACCGTCCGAGGAGGTTGCACTCACACCGCTCGCCCTGATCTGGGCGGACGCGACGGAGGCGCAACGCGATGAGGCGCGAACAAAGGCCGCGCACATCCGCGAGATGCGCACGGGCTTCGCGTCGGGGCTGCCGACACTCGCTCAGCCGCACGAGCCGCGACCGGAGTACAACCCGAAGCTCACAACCATCCACGAGCGCCGCCGCACAAAGGCTGCAGAGCTCGGTGTCAGCCCGAAGACGCTGAAGCGCTGGGACGATCGGTTCGACGAAGGTGAAGATCTCGCGCTGCTCGACTTCCGGAAGACATCGTGGACGCCGGCGCTCTCCGGCCTCGATCCGCGCTGGGTCGACATGTGCCGCCGCGTCGTCGAGGAGAACGTGCGCGGCGCCAAGCGCAGCGTCACGACCACGCTCGCGATCGTGCTGGCAAGGGTCAACCGGGAGTACCCGGATGCCGATGTGCGGATCCCCTCCGATTCGACCGCTCGCGACGCGGTCGCCGAACTCACCCGTGGCAAGGGGACGTTCGGCGCGAGCATGCGCGCGCAACGATCCATCGACACACGGCCGCCCGTGCCGTACGGACGGTTGGTTGCGACAAGACCCGGTGAGTACGTCGTCCTCGACACCACACCCCTCAATGTCTTCGGCGTCGCGCCGGTCACCGGCAAGTGGATGCGCGCCGAGCTGACCGTCGCCCTCGACCTCTACGACAGATCCATCCTCGGCCTCCGTCTTGCACCCATCTCCACCAAGGCGGTCGACGTGGCGGGCGTGCTGATGGAGGCTCTCTCACCCCGCGAGATGCCGGCCGAGTGGGGCGACCGAGCCACCTGGCCCTTCCATGGCGTGCCGGAGAACATCGTCATCGACGTCGAGAACCTCAAGGCGCTGCGGTTCCGCCGTCCCGGCATCCTTCCCGACACGATCATCATCGATCACGGCAAGCCGTTCATGTCGATCCATGTCGCAAGCGTGTGCCAGCGGCTCGGGATCTCCATCCAGCCCGCACATGTCTACACCGGCACAGACAAGGCGTGGGTCGAACGCTGGTTCCGCACCATTGACGAGATGCTGCAGGAGCTGCCCGGCTACAAGGGCAAGGACATCGCCTCCCGAGGGGAGGCGCCGGAGAGCGAGGCGGTCTACACGATCCCTCAGCTCGAGCAGATCATCCGCGAGTGGATTGCGACCGTTTACCACCTGCGCCCGCACGGCGGACTCGTCGACTCGCAGCTACCTGCCGCGAAGATGAGCCCGGCGCAGAAGTTCGAGCAGGGCGTGGCCGTGGCCGGTCGCATCCGCGTGCCGGCGAACCCGAACTTGCTGTTGGAGATGCTCCCGGTGGTCAAGCGGAAGTTCAATCACTACGGCGTCGAGATCAGCACGCTCCGCTACAACGGCGACATCGTCGGGAAGTACTACGACCGATCGCGGGCGATGGCGAAGAGCAAGCGGAAGTGGCAGTTCTCGGTGAACCCCGACGACTTCTCGCAGATCTACTTCAACGACCCCGACGACAACGCTTGGCACGTGCTGCGTTGGGAGCACGCGCCGAAGGTCCCGGTGCCGTTCAGCTTCGACGCCCTCGAGTACGCCAAGGGCATCGCTCTCGACCGTCGCAACGGTGTGAATGTGTCCGAAGTGCTCGGTGAACTCCTCGAACGATGGGGTGCAGGTCGTGCGAGCACGCCCGCCGAGAAGCGCATCAGCGCGCGACTTGCCGCCCAGCTCGCTGAGACCGCGGACGGCCCGGACAGCCCGTTCTTCCCGCACATCGCCAAGCAGATCGCGCAGCAAGTGGCTGGACCGGATCTGAGCGAGGAGCTGGGCATGGTCTCGCTCTCACCAGCACCGGCGAGCGAAAACGACGATCCTCTCGCCCTCACCGCTGACGAGCTCGTCGACGAGGACCTCGACGACATCGACCTCCTGGAGGACCTGTGATCCTTCCGCTCGAGCGCGACGAACTCCTCTCTCGCTGGGAGGGGTGGCGGGACTTCGCCGAAGCGCCAGCCCTTGAGCAGCCCGAGCGGCTGTCGGTGAAACAGATCGAGCAGCTCAGCGAGGACGCGCGTGTCGCCTACGACTACCACCGCGAGCGATACCACGCGAACTTCCTGGTGAAGACTCCGCAGGTCGTGAGGCTGAACGGACGCCTTTGGGACCTGCTCGATGCGAACCAACAGGGCCCGTCACGGGTGAAGGGCGCCGCAGTCATCGACTCGCCACCCGGACTGGGCAAGACCACCGCAGTCGACGCGTTCGGGCGAGCTTTCCACCAACGGCAGATCCTGCGGCACGGGCGTGACTTCGACGACGGGCAGACGCTCCACATCCCCGTCTGCAGAGTGGCGTTCTCCGGAAACACGACGACGCGCGCGTTGAACGAGTCCATCCTGAACTTCTACAATCATCCTTCCGCCGACGCCTCTAGGAGCCGATACCTGCGCAACCGAAACCTGGCTGCGCTGGCAGCCGAGTCGGTCCGCCGTCACGGCACGCGGTTGATCATCGTCGACGACGTGCACTTCCTGAAGATCCACACCGACGAGGGAGTCGCGCTGGCCAACGAGCTGAAGTGGCTCGCCAACGAGTACCCGGCAACCTTCCTCTTCACCGGCGTCAACATGAGCAGCACAGGACTGCTCAGCGAAAGCAAGACCGACAAGAAGCTCGCGATGTCGCAGATCGCGCGGCGTTGGACACGCCTGACCCTCCCGCCATTCGCGCACCCGGTCGGTGAGCACCGAAAGACCTGGATGACCTTGCTGGGCGCGATCGATGCGCGCCTCGTGCTGGCCAACGCGCGACCGCACATGCTCCGTGAGCAAGCGGACTACCTCTACGAACGCTCAACCGGAATGATCGGCTCGCTCTTCAAGCTGATCACCCTCGGTGCCGTGCACGCCATGCGTGACGGCACTGAGGAACTGACCCGTGCGGTGCTGGACGAGATCGACATCGACGTGGCGGCCGAGGATGCGCGGGAGGTCGTTGCAATGGAGCTCGAGGAGAAGAAGCTCGCCGCCGCCAAACGGAGCAAGCCTCGGTCCGTCGCATGAGCCTCCGACGCCTGTTCCACGTCGCGATGCCGCTCCCAGATGAACCTTTCGACTCGTGGGTAGAGTTCATGGCCCACAGCTATGGGGCGACTGTCGGCGAGATGGCTCGAGCGCTCGGACTGATCGGGAGCGACGAGGTTCCCGCCGCTGGATCCCAGTCCTCACGGGCGTGGTCCACCGCGCTCGAACCCCAGCAACTGCGCAATCTCGAGCTGACGACCGGCCGGTCGGGTGACGAGTTCCGTGCGATGACCCGCACCATGTTCGCCGCGAACGCCATCCGCCTCACACCTCAGGGACGCATCAGCGCGTCCTGTCCGGCCACGGGAGTTGCCGCCCGTTACTGCCCCGAGTGTCTCGCCGACTCGGGAGGCCGCTGGCGCCTTTCTTGGCAGTTCCCGTTCGGGTTCGCCTGCCCACGCCACAGGCGTCTCCTCGTCGACAGGTGCCCGGGATGCGCCCAGCCTCCCCGGCTCCTCGCGCATCCCCTCACGCTCGTTCCGGAACCCGGGCACTGTCACAACAGACCGCCGACCGAATCGCCAGCGTTTGGCGCGCGTTGCGGCGCCGACCTCACCACGAGCGAGGAGTTTGTGGCGGCGGACACCGAGACTCGCGAGGCGCAACGTGCGATCCTGAGGGTCATCGCCACCGGCGTCGGCGAGTTCGGCATCTACGCCGACGGGCGACCGAGCACCGTCCAGGTGCTGTCCGACATGCTGCTGCTGTCACGAGCGGCACGACAGGCGCTCGTCGACGGAGAGCACTTCGAGTGGATGCCTGCGGGTCAGGTTGACGTGAGCCTGATCGCGTCTCACAACCGCACCGGCAAGGTGGATCTGCGGCCAGGCGCTGCCCGAGAAGTTGCTCTCGGCAACACGATCGCCTTCGTGGCGCTACAGTCAGGCGCCCGGATCACTGACCTGCTGCGCGGACGCGTCAGCGTCCACACCGCGCTCGACCACTACTCCCCGCCACTGCGCGATCACGTGAGCCGTGCGCTCGGACGAATGAGGCGTCCTACTGCGACCCTTCAGGCGGTGACGATGTCGGTGGTGGATCCGGCCGCGCGAGCCGCAAAGCTCCCCGCCGTCCTGTGGCCCGAATGGACCTCACGCCTCGCACCGCGGCGCCTGGATGCGGAGATCGCCGGCGGTGCGCTGGCGGCGGCCGTGGTCTTCGTGGGCACCCGCCTCACTCACGGCTCGGCCATCACGCTCCTCGATCCCGCAGCTCAGGGACGCCAGGTCAGCCACGTCATGCGGTCTCTCGGCCGCAACGGACCCGAGGCCGACACTATCCGCGCGATCGCTCGGCTTGTCGCGTTCCTCGATGAGACCTCGACGCCGATCGACTTCGCACGCCGGCGGGTCATCGACTACTCCGGCATCCTGCCCCGCGACGAGTGGGCACGAGATCTGCCGGACGGCGAACGTCCTGCCCGGTGGGGATCGGCGATGGCAGACCGCCCGTGCGCATCTCTACGCCCTACTCAGCGGCAATCGCGTGGCGCGGGCGCCCTTCGCTCAAGAGGCTGGCTTCCCTGCGTTTGCCGAAGTTCGCTCGTTCCGTGACGGACTGCCCGAGGTCGTGTCCCGTGCGCTCATGGATACCGCGGCCGCGTTCCTGAAGGCCTTTCGCGTCGACGAGCCCGTGGCATGGATGCCGCACCTCGAGCTCGCCGGTGTGGTCGCGGATGCCCCCATGTCAGGTGGGAACGAATGGCCGCAAGCTCGCCCGGCACGCGCCGTGGTGAAGCCGACCCGCGCGGTCGCGGCGTACTCCGCGGGGCAGTCGGTGAGAGAGATCGCCTTCGAACACGGGGTCGCCCGTCAGACCGTCAGCCGCGTGCTCGAGGAGGTCGGAGTCGAGATTCGCATCGGTCGACGGAGGGCTGACATCGATGTGGAGTGGCTGCGGCGCCGCTACATCGACGAGCGCCGCACCATCCCTGAGATAGCCGCGGAGGTGGGCGTGACGATGACCACGATCAACCGCCACCTCGAGGCCGCTGGGATCCCGCGCCGAGCCCGCGGCAGCGCGAGCCGAGCGACCGCGATCCGGGTTGACCCACGCGCCGGCGACTCGCCGCTACTGCGCCGGATCCTCGTCGGACAGGACGCCACACAGCGCGCCGAACGATTCCTCATCGTCGCCCGCCACGACACGATGACGGCAGCCGCGACCGAGCTCGGAGTGACGCTGAGCATCCTTGCGAACCAGATGAGGCGCATCGGGGTGGACGCCGGCGGCCCGCTGATCCAGCGTGCGTTTCGAGGTCAGCCCCTCACCCTCACCGAGCTCGGCGTGGAGGCACACAACGAGTTGTCGCGCGCCTTCGGCCTCAGCGAAGTCGAAGATCCGGCGCGTGCGGCGGAAGGATCTCAGTGAGCTCGACGTCGAGGGCCTGCGACATCGCGAGCAGAGTGCGGATCGTCGGGTTCGCCGGCGTGCCCGGCTTCGACTCGCCCTTCTCGTACTTCTGGTACGTGTAGCGCGTCAGCCCCGAACGGTAGGCGACGTCCTCCTGGCTGAGACCCGCTTCGGCGCGTAGTCGCCGGAGGTTCGCGGCCAGCTGGCCGGCATAGTCGCTCCACGCAGCGTCCTCGGATCCGGTGCGCTTCGCCACCGGTCCAGCGTTCCTGTGATCGCGTGTCGGTATGGCCTAATCGGTATGGCCTCTAGTTCTAGGGTGACGAGTGGATCGCCATTGCCAGGAATCGAGGGGTGAAGAACTGCGCGATCGTCTGCCAACGATTCGTGATCCGATCACGCGCTCAACTTTTCTAGCGAGCGGCGAGGGGAACTCCCCGATGTCGGACATATGAGGGATCGTGGTGACTATGAGTTGATCAGGATCGCGAGGAAACGCCATGACCGGTAGCGACGAGCCCGATGGTTCATCCTCCGATGGCGTTCCCGCTCTCAGGGAATGGGCAGCGGATCAAGCCTGGTTGGCCGACGCGGATCGTGATCGAGCCGAGGAAAGAGTCGACCGGCTCGCCGGAGACCGCGATCTTGCGGCCGCCCTTCGCGCCGAGGGATATCGCGGCCGAAACTACGATCTCTTCGCGAACGAGATCGCTAAGTACGGCTGGGCCGTCATCCGTGGCTGGATCTACAAGAGTCAGATCCGCAGCGAGGTGAAGCGCAAAGGCTTCGGAGCACTGGAAGCCGAGCCTCGCATCGGGTCGATGATCGAAGACGCCGAGAGCTTGGCCGATGAGACGGTTGTCCTGGCGCTCAGCGCGTTCCGGGACAAGGTGCTCGTCCCTGGCAAGTGGGACCCCGCCAAAGGTGCGTCCCTGCGCACATTCTTTGTGGGCCAGTGCCTGCTGCAGTTCAGCAACGTCTACAAACGTTGGCGTCGAGAAGAGCTGCGTTCGTATGCGGAGCCGCAGGCTCCGCATACGGCGGCCTGGGCTGACGACTTCGAGGAGAGCCCGTCGACGCCGGTAGGTCCTGATGCAAGCGAAGCGGCGCAGGCGAAGGACGAGTTACGACGCGCGTTCGGGAGCATCAAGGATGAGCGTGTCCGCTCAGCGTTCTACCTGAGCGTGACGCATGGGTTCACGCACGCCGCGATTGGCGAGAAGCTGGGCATGACCGCGAAAGCGGTGGAGTCGGCGATCGCGCGAGCACGCCAGCAAGTACGAGAGAACCGGGAGTCCGCATGAGCAATGAGTTTCGGGGCAAGATCGAGCGCTCGTCCTTTGGCACCCAGAGCGCGAAGGCGGCGCGACGCAGCGTGCCGGCCAGCAAGGCGCAGTCGCTGGTTTCGAGATCGATGACGGCCAACGCGACGACGAAGAAGTCGAGCGGGCGCGAGGGGAAGTAACCGGCGGCGGACATATACCGAGATGTCGGGATCACAACTGAATAGAGCCGCCCCGCGGTAACGGGACGGCTCACAAGCCCTGAGAGCGTCAGGTCTCATCCAGAGCACTGACTGTACCGGAGTTGGCAGCCGCAGACTAGCGGCGCTCCGTCTCAGAGCACCCGGCTCAATCAGTGAAGGAGTTCCCATGGGAACCGTTCGTCGCTCCGCATCCACAGGTCGTTTCGTCTCCAAGGCCGCCGCGGCCCGCTGGCCCGGAAAGACCACCACCGAACGTGTCGGGTCCGGCACGAGCAACTCAACAACGGTGCACCGCTCCGCGTCGACGGGCCGGTTCGTGACCGAATCGACCGCCAACCGCAACCCGAGCGGCACGATCAGCCAGCGCGTCTGACTGTGACACGAGAGCCTGCACGTGCACGCGTGCAGGCTCTCGCCGTGTACGGCGAGAATCGACCGGCGACGACACGGTTGGGCCCGAGTTGGTACTTCATACCAGTCCCCACGTTCGCTAGCTACGGACGCGCTGCGACGCGGCACCGGCCTCTGAGGCGACGCTCTTGAGGAAGTGCTTCGCTTCGCGTCGAAGCGCGGTCTGGAAGCCTGGCTCGCGCCACACGTCGAGGGCATGCTGGGCGGCGCTGGCGAAAGCGGTCGCGAAGGCGCTTCGCGGGGTTGCGTCGATGAGTGCCATGGTTTCACCTCCTCCCAAAAGTCGTGGGTGCCGGCAAGGACCACGCTGGGTCGGCAGTCGGCCGCGTGACTTCGAGTTCGGACCGCCCAGCACGCGCGACCGAGAACGCAAAGTCGATCAGAATATGCCCGCCGGCCGGTCAGGTCAAGAAGCGGCGAGGCATCAGCCTGCGACTGGGTGTTGACGGTGCGTGCGTGCAGCCCATATCCTGATCGACTTTGCTTCGCGCCGACCTGTCTTCGACACCAACCGCGCGGCTCAAGGAATCAACGGGCGATAACTCAACTCGAAGGGAGGTGAACTCATGGGGAAGTACAACCGCGACCAGAACTGCTGGTCTCGTGGGGAGGTGAGCGACGCCCGTCTGCACCAGCACTCCGGACCCCAGCACGCTTTCGGCGGCTGGGAGAAGGTCAGCAACGGGGACGGCTCGTACTGGATGCGCCAGACGCACTAGTGGCCCCGCGTGTCCCGCTCGCTCGACGGCTCGGCGTCAGCGAGCGGGACACGTTCGCACTCTGCTTCGCAAGCAGTGGCCGACTCAATAGCATCAGACCGCGGGAACGAAAGGGCGCAGGGTGGAGAACCAAGATGAAGTAGTCGAACGCGACTCGGCCGGCGACCCAGTTGACGTGGCGCGCAAGGCTTACGGATCGGACTGGGTAGGGATTGACGGACGAGCCATGCGTGCACGTCGGGACGCCCAGCGTCGGCGGGCGAAGGAAGCAGTCGCTCAAGAGCGAGAGCGTCGCGAGCGTGAAGAGGCGGAGATCCTCGCGATGTCAGTCGACGATGTCCCGGTCTCCGTCAATCCCGCTCCACACGATTCCGCACCGGCTCCGCGCGCTCCGCAGCATCGCGCGCGACCGACGGCATTGGTCGAGCGGCTCCACATCGAGAACCTCCGGTCGTTCTCAGGGGCTCACGACGTTGAGCTGGCGCCGCTCACCCTCATCTACGGGCCGAACTCCGCTGGGAAATCGACCGTCCTCAAGGCACTCAAGCTTCTGATGCAGACCGTCGACGCAGGACGGACTGATGCTCTTCGTGCGTGGGACAAGGCCTTCGAGGAGGCAAGCGCGCGCAACCTGATTACCTACACCGAGCCCGATCCCGAGGATCCGAGTGGGTTCCAGTGGCAGTCGCCGCTCGTCCTGGGTGTTGAATTCCGGACCCGGGACGGGCGTCTCGCTGCAGCGGAACTCAGCTACGACCTCAACCCCGTCGGGTCGATCGATATGCACTCCACCGCCCTGGCGGTGGTCGGGGAAGGTCAGGCCTCCCGCAAGCGATTCATCCCGGAGGACTTCGCGGATGACCGCGACCCTTTCCACCCATCTGATTTCGGCAACGGCCTTCTCACGCGCTATCGCGTCGGCGAGAGCCGCGGAGGGTCCGACTGGGTAGAAGAGTCACGACTTGTGGATGCCGAGCTGTTCGCACACGAGGACCGGAAGCTGCAGTCTGATCTATTCGAGATGGCGTTCCTGCTTCGCTACTGCGGGCCTCACCGTGGCGAGCCGGGCAAGAGCTACGACCCGGAGCGAGGTGTCTACAACTCGGACTGGTTTGAGTTCTTCGGCAAGCCTCGGCGCGCCGGATTCAGTGAGTTCGACCTCTTGAACCAGATGCTCGCTCAGCTCGAGGTGCCGTATGTCTTCGAACAGGACGCACTTGCACGACTTCGGAGCCCGATCCAGCAGACGTGGATCATGAAGGACGTCCGCTCTGGCGCGCCAGTGGCATTGGATCAGGTTGGCTACGGAGTGAGCCAGCTACTGCCGGTCGTTGACGTAGCCGTCCATGCCGAGAGGCAGGTCATCTGTGTCGAGGAGCCCGAGTTGCACCTCCACCCTCGCCTTCAAGCGAGGCTCGGGAACTTGTTCGCCACGGCTGTAGTTCGCGGGCGCAACCAGGTGATCGTCGAGACCCACTCGGAGAACATCCTTCTCCGTGTTCGAAGGCTGATTCGCAACGGGAAGTTGCGTCCTGAAGAAGTCGCAGTCCTGTACGTGGACAACGTGGATGAAGCTGGTGCATCGGTTCGCCGCCTGCGGCTTGGAGATCGTGGCGAATTGCTCGATCCTTGGCCGACGGGATTCTTCGACGATGGTCTCGCGGACATCCTCGGGATCACGAAGTGAGTCCATCAGCAGAGGCGCTGATCCCGATGAGCGTCGACCCCGATGCCCTCCGCGACCACCCCCGAGACTCGGACGAGGCCGTGCACAATACGCTCGTGGACTGGATATCGGATCGTGGCGTTCTCACGATCTCAGACAGCGACCTCGATGACTTCTACGACGCGATCAAAGGGCTGAGCGACCTTCCCAAGACACTCTGGGTCAAGTTGCTGGGCGCGTTGTATGACCTGAACCGGCTAGACCAGGATCCCGACGCTCTATCGGTAGCAAGCCTCTTGAACGAGCTCGGTCTAAGCGATGCCGCGAACAGGATCCGTCTCCTGGTAGCAGGGGGCACGGCTGCGGCCGCGAAGGGCGTCGATTACGCGGTGGGGTCCCGTGTCGTTGGTGCCACGGAGGTGGTCTTGGCGGGCACCCTTCATCGGGCTGCTCTGCTTCAGGCCTCGGAGACGGTAGGCATCTTCCCTGCCGGCCAGTCCCGCAGGCGCGCCGTTGCGAGCCGCTTTCTCGAACCGCTTGCACGGCGATCCCACGCGGTTAAGGCAGTTGACCCCCACCTGCTTGAGGACATCGTGAACGGGAGTGCAACTATCCCCCACACGGAGTGGCTTGTGACGACATTGGGGATGGCGATGCCTCCGAACGCGACATTGTCAGTGCTTGGGAAGTTGCAGTGGCACTGGGATAGCGACGAGAGAATCCATCAAGAGGCAAGGATTGCCGACTTTCTCGCCACGGCTCTGAGCGGGCGCACCGATCCACTAACAGTTCATGTGCGAGCAGTTAAGGCGACGCCCCTCAAGAATCGATTCCTTTGGTTCAGCTGTGGCCACTCGTACGACGTGCTGCACAACTTTGCCCCGCTGGCGGATGATCCCCTCAATGAAGAACTGCGGTTCTCGAGGCAGATCGATTATGTAGCCGAGGAGACCCTCAGGACAGCGGAGCGAATTGAGAACGCGAGGCAGGCAACGATGGTGAGCGTTACGAGGTCGTTCCCGTGATGCAGATCGTCCAAGCCACGAAGACGTCCGCCGACCCTTGGATCGATTCCGCGACGCTCGCCATCGTGGTCGCCGTAATTGCGCTGTTGGGTGTCTTGGTAGCGCAAACGATCACACTCATCAATGAGCGAGCCAAGCGGCGCGACGAGTTGACCAGGGCTGTCCGGGACGAAGTGCAGGGGCTGATGATGGCTTTCTACGACTGGGTCGAGTTTGCTCGACACACGTACCCCGGGAAGCGCATCGACACGCAATGCGAGCCCTTCGAGGAACAGTGGGCAACGGTTTCGCCGGCGCTGCCTGCGACGGCCGCACGGATGGCGGGCAGGGGGCGACACCGGACGATCGTGCTCACGCTAATCGATGGCATCACGATCCAGTCGACTGCGTACCGCGAGGGCGAGAGCATCGGCAGTACACCGCTGTTCGCCCCGTAGCAGCCGCGTGTGCCGGCCCGCACTTGATCCACGCCGCGCGACCGAGGCGCTGGATGGACAAGTCGTTGGGCGCTGAGGCTCCGCCGCCGTGGACATCTTGCCGAGTCAGCCTGCGCAATGGCGCGACTGTAATGGACATCTCTGAGCGGTTCCTACAATAGGTGTAGGTCTTTCTTGAACTTGTCCATTTCGCAGATGAAGTGTCCACGGTGTGTCCATTCGGACATTTCGGCGATGAGCAAACTTTGGTCAGTCGCGCATCCTCGTCCTCCGCGGAGATTGATGGCGGCAAGCAGCACCAAGGGCCACTGACCAATCCGTGCGGTGCTGCCTGCTGTCGCTTCACCGCATTTGCCCGGCGATCTCCGTCCCCCAAGTGACTGAAGGTTTCTGGGTGAGTCCGTGAATCGAATCGCTTGCTCTACATACGGTAGGGGGGTATGGTACTTGCCATGAATGGTTACACGGCGAGCAAGGATGACCTTCTGAAGCGGCTGCGTCGCGTGGAGGGTCAGGTTCGTGGGATCGCGCGGATGGTCGAGGAGGACAAGTACTGCATCGACATCCTCACGCAGGTCTCGGCGGCCACGAAGGCCCTTGAGTCCGTCGCGCTGTCTTTGTTGGGTGACCATCTTTCGCACTGTGTTGCCGAAGCCAGCGCCGAGGGTGGTGCCGTTGCGGACGAGAAGATCCGCGAAGCCAACGAGGCGATCGCCCGTCTGGTCCGTTCCTGACCCACCTGCCCACTCACGACGAGGAGACGATGATGAACACCGAGAACCGCAACGACCTGGGCTTGAAGGACACCGGCGCTGGTTGCGCCTGCTGCGCGACCGCATCAACCCCCGAGACCGCGGATGCGGCCACGGCGGCCGTGACGGCTGACGTGCTGGTGACGGGGATGACCTGCTCGCACTGCGTGTCGAGCGTCACCGAGGAGTTGTCCGCGATCGACGGGGTCGAGGGTGTGTCGGTGGACCTGAACGCGGGCGGCGCGTCGCGGGTGACGATCCGCAGCTCGACGGCGATCCCTGCTGCTGCCGTGGAGGCGGCGGTGGAGGAGGCTGGCTACGCCGTGGCCGGCAGCCCGTCATGAGCATGGTCGATGTCGAGCTCGACATCGCCGGGATGACCTGCGCGTCGTGTGCGACGCGGATCGAGCGGAAGCTCAACAAGCTGCCGGGTGTGGAAGCGACCGTCAACTACGCCACCGAGAAGGCTCGCGTGCGCGGTGAGGACGTCGATTCGGCCACATTGATCGCGGCGGTCGAATCCGCCGGCTACCAAGCGGCGCTTCCTGCGCCGACGGTCGTCGAGGCTGCGGGGGAACCCGGTGCGCCGGTGGACCGCGATCTGGTTTCGCTGCGGCAGCGTCTGCTGATCAGCGCCGCTTTGTCGGTGCCGGTCGCGGTGCTGTCGATGATTCCCGCGCTGCAGTTCGAGTTCTGGCAGTGGCTGGCGCTCACCCTCACCGCCCCGGTGGCGGTGTGGGGCGCGTGGCCGTTTCACCGTGCTGCGGCGGTTAACGCCCGTCACGGTGCCGCCACGATGGACACGCTCATTAGCGTCGGGGTGATTGCCGCGTTCGGCTGGTCGCTGTATGCCCTGTTCTTTGGTGGCGCCGGTATGCCCGGGATGACGATGACGTTTACTCTCATCGGCACCCCGCGGGCGGGCGGGCATGAGATCTACCTCGAGGTCGCCGCGTTGGTGACGGTGTTCATCCTCGCGGGCCGGTACGCCGAGGCCCGCGCCCGCAAGTCGTCCTCTGAGGCGCTGCGCGCTTTGCTGGAGCTGGGAGCGAAAGACGCCGTCAAGCTCGTCGATGGTGTGGAACAGCGAGTCCCGGTCAGCCAGCTGATGGTGGGGGATGCCGTTCTGGTGCGGCCGGGGGAGAAGATCCCCTCCGATGGACTCGTCGTCGACGGGTCCTCGGCGATTGATGCGAGCATGCTCACGGGCGAATCGGCCCCGGTTGAGGTCGGTGCGGGTTCCCGTGTGGTGGGTGCGACGGTCAACGTCGGCGGCCGGCTTACGGTGGAGATCACCCGCGTGGGCGTGGACACCGAACTGTCGCGGATGCGGCGGCTGATGGAGGAGGCGCAGACCGGCAAAGCCCGCGTGCAGCGTCTCGCGGACCGGGTGTCCGGGATCTTCGTGCCCATCGTGATGATGCTGGCTATCGCCGCGTTCGCGGGCTGGCTGCTGGTCGGCGGGTCTGTGGAGCTGGCGTTCACCGCCGCGATCGCGACGCTCATCATCGCGTGCCCGTGCGCGCTCGGGCTGGCCACGCCGACCGCTCTGTTGGTGGGCACCGGTCGCGGCTCTCAGATGGGAATCCTCATCCGGGGACCGCAGGTACTGGAGCAAACCCGCACGGTCGACACGATCGTGCTGGACAAGACCGGCACCGTCACCACGGGAACCATGGCCGTCACAGCCGTCCACCCCGCACCCGGAGTCACCCGGGAGCAGCTGCTGGCCGCGGCCGCGGCGGTGGAGTTCGGGTCGGAGCATCCTGTTGCCCGCGCGATCGTCGCCGGAAGCGTCCCCGTCCCGCCGGCGGAGACGTTCGACTCTCACGCCGGGTTCGGGGTGCAGGGCATCGTCGCAGGCTCTCTCGTCGTCGCCGGCCGTCCGTCTTGGCTGCAGGAGCAGTGGAGCATTCACCCCACCGCGCAGCTGCAGCACGACGCCGACGAGCTGCAAACCGCGGGAGCGACCGTCGTCGCCATCGGTCGTGACGGCACCCACCTGGGCATCATCGCGGTCGCCGACACAGTCAAACCCACCAGCGCGGAGGCGGTCGCCCGGTTCCGGGCGTTGGGTATGACACCGGTGCTGCTCACCGGCGACAACGATGGCGCTGCACGGGAGATCGCTCGACAGGTCGGCATCGACCAGGTGCACGCCGGGGTAACCCCGGCCGGGAAGCTCGACGTGGTCCGCCAGCTACAGGGCGACGGGCGTGTGGTGGCGATGGTCGGTGACGGGGTCAACGACGCCGCTGCTCTCGCTGCCGCTGACCTCGGTCTCGCGATGGGCGGGGGAACGGATGCCGCGATCGCTGCGAGCGATATCACCGTGGTCTCGGGTGACCTGCTGGTCGTCGCTGACGCGATCCGGTTGGCACGCCGCACCCTGGGGACGATCAAGGGCAACCTGTTTTGGGCGTTCGCGTACAACGTCGCCGCGATCCCGGTCGCGATGGCCGGGTTGCTGAACCCGCTGGTTGCCGCGGCCGCGATGGCCTTGTCCTCGGTGTTCGTCGTCACGAACAGTCTGCGCCTGCGCGGGTTCCGCACCATCCCGGCGAGCTCGACGACCGCTACCCCTGAACCGGCCCGCGTTTCCGCCCGGGTCTGACCTGCATCTGCTGGATGTGAACAGTGGAAGGACGCTCATCATGAGCCAGCACGATCACCACGCACACCACCACCCCACGGCTACCGGCGCCGGCGGTGATGACACTGCGCAGGAG
Source organism: Microbacterium schleiferi (assembly GCF_038150145.1). Lineage (GTDB taxonomy): Bacteria > Actinomycetota > Actinomycetes > Actinomycetales > Microbacteriaceae > Microbacterium > Microbacterium schleiferi_B. The sequence continues at coordinate 236,265 of NZ_JBBWSA010000002.1, read as the reverse complement.
CTGCGCGAGACCGTCGCCGAATCCGACACCGTCGACAACCCGCACGCACACCACACCACGCAGAACAGCCCTGATGAGGGACACGGCGGCGCGCACGCGGGGATGCAGCACGGTGCTCATGGTGGGCATGCCGGGCACGGCGCGGACCATGTCGCACGGTTCCGTCGATTGTTCTGGATCAACCTGATCCTCGCCGTCCCGGTGGTGGCGTTCTCGGGCATGTTCTCGATGCTGCTCGGCTATTCCCTCCCCGACGCAGCGTTGGTGGGGTGGATCTCCCCGGTTCTCGGCACCGTCATGTATGTGTGGGGTGGTGCCCCGTTCCTGACCGGCGCGGTCAGCGAACTGCGTGCCCGTAAGCCCGGCATGATGCTGCTGATCGGGCTGGCGATCACCGTCGCGTTCGTCGCGTCATGGGGGGCGAGTCTCGGGCTGCTGGATCACGAGCTGGACTTCTGGTGGGAGCTGGCGCTGCTGATCGTCATCATGCTCCTTGGGCACTGGATCGAGATGCGGTCGCTCGCGCAGACCACCTCGGCACTGGACTCCCTCGCCGCGCTCCTCCCCGACGAGGCGGAGAAGGTCGACGGGGACACCACTGTCACCGTCGCGCCCGCGGATCTGCAGGTCGGTGACGTTGTAGTGGTCCGCCCTGGTGGGCGGGTTCCGGCTGACGGTCGGGTGGTGCAGGGTTCGGCGAGCATGGACGAGTCGATGATCACCGGCGAATCCAAGCCGGTCCGCCGCAGCGATGGGGACGCGGTCGTGGCCGGCACCGTCGCCACCGACTCCGGAATCCGTGTCGAGATCAGCGCGGTGGGGGAGGACACTGCCCTCGCCGGCATCCAACGCCTGGTTACCGAGGCGCAGAACTCGTCCTCGAAAGCGCAGCGTCTCGCCGACCGTGCCGCCGGGTGGCTGTTCTGGTTCGCGCTGATCGCCGCGGCCATCACCGCGGTCGTGTGGACGGTAGTCGGGCTCCCCGATGACGCGGTGATTCGCACTATCACGGTTCTGGTGATCGCCTGCCCGCACGCCCTGGGTCTGGCGATCCCGCTGGTGGTGTCCATCGCCACCGAGCGCGCTGCCCGGGGCGGGGTGTTGATCAAGGACCGTCTGGCGTTGGAGAGTATGCGCACCGTGAACACGGTGTTGTTCGACAAGACCGGCACTCTCACCAAGGGCGCTCCCGCCGTCACCGCGGTGGAACCGGTCGACGGGATGGATGCGGACCGGCTGATGGCTCTCGCGGCCGCTGCGGAGTCTGATTCCGAGCATCCGCTGGCCCGTGCCATCGTCACCGCCGCGCGGGAGAAGGACCTGTCCGTGCCCAGGTCGACGGACTTCGAGTCCTCACCCGCGGTCGGTGTCCGCGCGACCGTCGACGGCCAGGTGGTGCAGGTGGGCGGACCGTACCTGCTCGAGCAGACCGGTGGCCAGGAGCTGCCGATCGCGGACGCCTGGCGGGAGGAGGGTGCGATCATCCTGCACGTCCTCGTTGATGGGAAGGTCGCCGGCGCGCTCCGATTGGCCGATGAGATCCGTCCCGAGTCCCGGCAGGCGATCGACGCACTGCACGCCCGAAACGTGCAGGTCGTGATGATCACCGGCGACGCCGAGGCCGTCGCCGCGTCCGTGGCCGCTGAACTTGGCATCGACCGGTTCTTCGCGGGTGTGCGGCCGGAGGACAAGGCGTCCAAGGTGAAGCAGCTGCAGGATGAGGGCCGGAAGGTCGCGATGGTCGGCGACGGTGTGAATGACGCGCCCGCTCTCGCGCAGGCGGATGTCGGTATCGCCATCGGTGCCGGCACGGACGTGGCGATCGCGTCGGCCGGCGTCATCCTCGCGAGCGATGACCCCCGCTCGGTGCTGTCGGTGATCGAGCTGTCCCGCGCGAGCTACCGGAAGATGAAGCAGAACTTGTGGTGGGCTGCCGGGTACAACCTCATTTCGGTGCCGCTGGCCGCCGGCATCCTCGCCCCGATCGGGTTCGTGCTGCCGATGTCGGTGGGCGCGATCCTCATGTCGCTGTCCACGATCGTCGTCGCTCTCAACGCTCAGCTGCTGCGCCGGTTGGATCTCAGCCCCGACGCGGTCATCCGTCGCTGACCGGTCTGACGTAGCGTGTAAGGGAGGGAGGTGACATGTCGCTGATCGCACTGACGGACCGGATCCACACCGGCCGCTCCATGGCTCGCACCCTCCTGCTGCTCGTCGCAGTCACCGGCGCGATCATCGTGGGCCTGCTGGCCATGCATTCCCTCAACACCCACACCGCCACCGACACCAGTCATCAGACCACCGCCACCGCTTCTGCCACGACAGGTGCCGGCGATCACCACGCCGGCACCACCGCAACTGATGAGCCGTGCGCGGATTGCGGCAACGGACACTCCACCATGCTCGCGATGGCGTGCGTGCTGGCATTGCTGGTGACCGTGCTGTTGCTGGTGCGGCCCGGCGCGGCCATGCGATGGTTGTCGATCCTCCCTCGACCAAGACCCTCGGTCGCGTCGGCGCTGTTTACCGGGCCGGCCCTGCGGCCTCCTTCACTCACCGTTCTCTGCATCAGCCGTACGTGATGCGTCCGGGGCCGGACCTTTGTGCTGGCTCTTGCACCCGCACGCCCGTCATCCTGACCGGCGCTGCTTCACGTACCCCTGTATTGGAGAACTCTGATGAAGATTCGTACCGCGGCAACCGCCGCACTCACCCTCGCCGCTGCGCTCACTCTCGCGGGCTGCGCCGGCGACTCCGGCTCAGAGTCCATGCCTGGCATGGACCACGGCAGCTCGGCCCCGTCGTCCTCCTCGTCTGCCGCGACGGCGGACTTCAATGACGCGGATGTGATGTTCGCGCAGATGATGATCCCGCACCACGAACAGGCCGTCGAGATGTCGGACATGGTCCTGGACAAGGAAGGCATCGACCCGGGTGTCCTCGCCCTGGCCTCCGATATTAAAGCCGCCCAGCAGCCCGAGATCGACCAGCTGCAATCATGGCTGGAAGAGTGGGGTGCCGATAGCGACACCGGCTCCATGGAAGGCATGGACCACGGCGGCGGCATGATGAGCGGCGACGACATGGCGGCGCTGGAAGCGGCTACCGGAGCGGAGGCGTCGCGGCTGTTCCTCGAACAGATGACGATGCACCACGAAGGCGCCATCACTATGGCGCAGGATGAAGTCGACAACGGGCAGAATCCGGACGCGATCGCGATGGCGCAGACCATCATCGACACGCAGACCGCGGAGATCGCCACCATGCAGGAGCTGCTCGCGCAGCTCTGACCGCACCCGGTGAGGACGCCCCACCCGAGGGCGTCCTCACCCTGGACTCGAAAGGGTGCGTATGCGCATGCCCCTGCGCGCGACAACGAGTCTTGTCGCGCTTTCTGCTCTGACTCTCACCGGCTGTGCAGCTGCTGCACCGCCCTCCACCGGTGCCGAACACGCCCAGGTTGTTGCCCACGTGCACGCCATCGTTCCCGCACCTGACGGGGACGGGTTCCTCCTCGGCACCCACGAAGGCATCTTCACTGCCACCGCGGACGGCGAGATCGGTCCTCGTGTCGGCGGTAACGACTTCGACGCGATGGGGCTCACCGCGCTGGATGGGGATCTGATCGCTTCCGGCCACCCCGGCCGCAACACACCCGCCGAGCTGGGGGAGGGGAACCTCGGCATCATCCGCAGCCAAGACGGCGGCGAGACCTGGGAGCCGGTCGCGTTCACCGGAGAGAAGGACTTCCACGCCCTCACCGCCGGCCCGGACGGCACCCTTTATGGGCAAGACGCCGGAGACGGCGCCGTGCTCATCAGCACGGACGGCGGTGTCTCGTGGTCGCCCACCGGTAGCACCCTGCTCGCCTTCGGTCTGGAGGTGGATGCAGTCGGTCGGATCATCGCGGTCACTCCTGACGGCCCGCAGGTCAGCACGGACCGCGGTGAGAGCTTCGCGGCTCTCACCGACGCACCCAACCTGTTCCTCATAGCAGCCTCCCCGGACCGCCAGCGGTTGGTCGGCGTTGATGCCAACGACACGATCTGGACCGTCACGGGGGCTGGGTCATGGCAGGAGGTCGGCACCGTACACGGCACTGCCCAAGCCATCACGATCACCGACGAGGGCGACGTGCTCGTCGTCGACGACAGCGGACTCAGCCTGCTGCCCTCACCGCGTCAGTGAGGCACGCGGTCGTCTCATGGACAACTCAAGCCGGAGAGTGGAGGCGAATCGGCGGCCATCTGTCGCTGTAAATCCATCCCCGACACGGGCCACATGGACATCTTCCAGCGGTTCCTACAGTAGTAGTTGCCAGGCCGACCACTCCCGAGTCGGATCCGGCATGTCGCGCCGACGATGCGCCGGGCAGCCCAATCGTCCGACACGAGCAGGACCTTTCGGCACGGCGTGGCCGGGGGCAGGAGCTCGCGGCGGTGAAGGAGCGTCAGCTGGTCGGTGTCTGAGCCTGTTCATAGCCTAGAATGGGTGCCCACGGTAGGCTTTTGGTGATGACCCCGACGACTCGAACTCAGCGCGCAGCCGTGCTGAGCGAGCGTCTTCTGATAACGAGGATCGTTACTGCTCTCGGCCTGGCGCTCCTGCTGATGTTGGGCATCGCCGCTGCTGGACACCTCGAGACCGATGGCACCACGCCGGTGCCGCTGGGAATGTCCGCACTCGTGGACCCGCACGTCGAGCCGCTGAGTGGCGGCGCCACCGATGCACGCGACGGCAGAGAACAGCAGACGGTGGTTGGCGAATCCTCGGGGGCCAGCGCGCTGATGGGGGCAGCGCTGTGTGTTCTGGGAATGCTGTGCGGGCTGGTGCTCGCGGTGCTGACTTACCGGCTGTGGCGCAGCCGCGTCCTCCCTGATCGTGGGATCTGGCCGCGGGTACTCTCGCTCTTTCCCCACCCGTCGACGATTTCGCGGGTGAGCATCCTTTCGCTGACGCAGTTGAGCATCTCCCGAACCTGACATTCGGCGTGCCGTCCTTCCGGGACGGCGATTCGCCCCGGGCTCACGCCCGGGTTCTGTCATGTGTCGTGTCTTGGTTTGGAGTACTCGAATGAAAACCCCTGTGAAGGCGACGTTGGTCACTCTGGCTGTGGTCGTCGTGATGGTGCTGGTCGCGATCATCTATGCGCTGGTCAATCAGAACCCCACCCCGCCTCCCGGCGAAGGAAGCAGCACCGGCACCTCCGTGGTGGGAGAGAGCTCGCACGTTCTGGATGACGGTGGTCCGGATGCGGTGACGGTGGTGGAGTTCCTGGACTTCGAGTGTGAGGCGTGCGGCGCGTTCTACCCGATCGTCGAGGATATCCGGGAGAGGTACGCCGGCCAGATCACCTACGTGGTGCGATACTTCCCGCTGCCCGGTCATTTCAACTCGAAGAACGCGGCGATCGCCGCGGAGGCTGCCGCACAGCAGGACCGATTCGAGGACATGTATCACCGACTGTTCGAGACACAGGCGGAGTGGGGTGAGGCGCAGGAGTCTCGTGCCGAGCTGTTCCGCGGCTTCGCCGAACAGCTCGGATTGGACATGACCGCCTATGATGCGGCCGTTGCCGATCCCGCCACCACCGAACGCGTGGAGCTCGATTTCAACGAGGGACGCGCTCTGGGGGTCGGCAGCACGCCGACGTTCTTCGTCGGCGGGGAGAAGCTCGAGCTGCAGACGCTGAACGACCTCGAAGACGCAATCGCGGCTGCCCTCTCCGGTGGTCGGTGATGCAGACGAGCCTGTCGCACCGACGAGTGATCATCGTCGGAGCCGGGCAGTCCGGACTGGCAGTTGCCGCAGCGTTGAATGCCAAGGGCCTGCGCCCGCAGCAGGATTTCGTCGTGATCGACGCGGCTCGCAAGGGGCAGCGCAGCTGGGCATCTCGATGGCATTCGATGGAGCTGCTCAGCGACGCCCGGCATAGCGTGATCCCGCCTCGAGGGCTCCCCGGCGATCAGCGTCGGCGTCCCCGCGCTGACGAGATCGTCGATTATCTGGCCTTCGTCGAGGGGGGACTTCGTGTCGAGACGGTCTGGGGGGTCCGCGCCACCGGAATAGAGCGTCCCGGCACCGGAACCACTCTGCTGCTGTCCACGACCGCAGGGGACGTACAGACCCGCAACGTCGTGTGCGCGACCGCCGCGGCAGCGTATCCGCGTGTGCCGGAGTGGGCTGCGACCCTGAGCGTTCCAGGCGTCGTGATGCACAGCAGCGACTACCTGTACCCAAACCAGATCGAGCCGGGACATGTGCTCGTCGTCGGAGGCGGCAACAGCGGGGTGCAGCTGGCACGTGAGCTGACCACTTCTCACACGATCACCTTGTCTATACGCACCCCGCGGGGGCACCGGCCGAGCGGCAGCTACCCGTCAGCTGCCGGACAGGCAGTCTCGTGGCTCACCCGCAGGCGGCATCCCGAACCGGTGTTCGGCGACAGCTACGAGCGGCTGCGCCGCGCCGGGGTCTCCATCGTTCCCGCGGCGACTGCCGCAGACGGCGGCGTGGTGACGCTCGCTGATGGCAGTGAGCTCTCACCGGACTCCGTGATCTTCGCCACCGGCTACGCACCGGGTGATGACTGGCTGCCGGATGCCGCGCACGCCGAGCGGGGAGCCCGTACCCGGACCGGGATCCCGGGACTGTTCGTCGCCGGTATGCCGCAGTACAGCGGCCGCGGTGCGGACACCATCACCGGGGTCTGGCGAGACGCCACCACAATCGCCCATCACATCATCAACCGTCCCTGAAAGCCACGCCATGTCATCCTCCCCGCCCACCGAGGCCACCCCGATGCTGCTCAGATGTCGTCCTGCCGCATTCGTCGCCCTGGGGGTGAGCCTGCTGCTGGCAGCTGGCATGGTGCTCTCGACCGCATCATCCGCGGCCGCACATGACAGCATCGTCTCGGCCACCCCCGATGCTGACGCGACCATCGGCGTGGCGCCGCAGGAGATCTCGCTCACCCTCGAATCGGCCGCGGTTCCCGAGAGTGCCCCCACTCCCGAGCTCACCGCCACGAAGCAGGCGCTTGAGCCATCTCCTATCCGTTCCACCGCCGAATCCACGGACGACGGCTACGGCGGTCAGGCCTCCGGCGGGGGAGAGCTCTTTCCCGTGCTTGCTGTCATCAGCGGCGTGGTCATCATCGGCGGCGCACTGATCGTGGTGCTCATGGTGGCCTGGGAACGCCGCCGCCGCGACCGCGCCGCGACAGAAGCGACCCGGGCACAGCCCTCGACGGAGGAGAAGACCGATGGCTCGTAACAGCGGCACCCGACTCGCGGTCGCCTGCATGATCGCCGCGGTGGTCGTGGTGATCGACCAGGCCACCAAGGCGGCGGCGGTGTCGGGGCTGAGCACCCAGCAGCGCATCCCCCTGCTGGGTGATCTGCTCGGACTGCAGCTCGCGTTCAACCCCGGTGCGATCCTCTCCCTGGGCGCTGGCTTCACCGGGCTGCTGACGCTCGTCGGGGTGGCTGCCGTGGTGCTGCTGGTGATCGCCGTCGTCCGAGCTCGCACCGTGTGGTGGGCTGTGGGACTCGGGTTGATCCTCGGCGGTGCGATCGGGAACCTCATCGACCGGCTGTTCTCTCCACCCGGGTTCGGCGTCGGGCACGTCACCGATTTCCTCGCCTACGGCACCTGGTTCATCGGCAACCTCGCCGACGTCGCGCTCGGCGCTGGCGTGATCCTCCTCGCCAGCGTTCTCTGGGCACACCGGGGAGCAGCCACCGGGCGCCGCGCCGAAGCGGCGACGAACGAGCCCGAGCCTGTCGCGGAGGCGCGGAGACCATGATGGCCAAGCAACGCATGCCGTCCGTCTATCAGCGCAATGCTTTCGCCCCGGGGCTGCTCGCAGCCGTCGTCCTGTTCCTGGCCCCGGCGCTGATGAGCGGAGACTGGTTCCTCCTGGTGCTGTTCGTCACCGCGATCCTCGCTGTCATCGTCGGCTGGTTCGCCGTACAGGCCAGGCAGTGGTGGTGGCTTCCGGCGTTCGCCGCGATAGCGGTGCTGTGGAACCCGCTATTCCCGTTTCCGTTCTCCGGGCCACTCTGGTCGTTCGCGCAACCGGCTGCCGCGGTGATCTTCCTGGTCGCCGGAGCGATGATCAAGGTGCGTCGCTCGTGACTCGCCGCCGCGTCTTCGCCGCCGTCTTCGCGCTGCTCGCGGTCAGCGTGGTGACTGGCTGTGCGAGCAACGATTCGCTCGCCCAGCAGTATCGGGACGGGAACGAGAAGGGCTACATCGCCGGCGACTTCCAAGTGGTGCAGATCCTGGAGTCCGACCGCGGTGAACCGGTCGCTTTCGAGGGGCTCACCGAGACCGGCGAGAGAGTGACCAGCGACGACTACCGCGGCGGGGTGCTGGTGGTGAACTTCTGGTATGCCGCGTGCGGTCCGTGCATCGTCGAGGCGCCGCTGCTCGAAGAGGTCTGGCAGAGGTACCAGGACCAAGGCGTCGCATTCCTCGGCGTCAACACCTACGACCAGCCCGCCACCGCCCTGTCTTTCGCTCGCGACAACAACGTCACGTACCCGAGCGTGATCGACGTCAACGACGGCAAGGTCAAGCTAGCGTTCGCGCAGGTCACCCCGATCCAGGCCACCCCCACCACGCTGGTGCTCGACCGGGACGGGAGAGTCGCTGCCCGGGTCATCGGCCAGCTGGCCAGCGCCTCCATCCTGGCCACCCTGGTCGCCGACACCCTCGCCGAGGAGAATCCGTGATCAACCCCGGGCCTCTGGTCGTCGACGGTGCTCTGTGGATCGCGATCCCGATCGCGGCCCTCGCAGGCCTGGTCTCGTTCATCTCCCCTTGCGTGCTGCCTCTGGTGCCCGGCTACCTCGGCTACCTCGGCGGCGCCGCCGGCAGCAACCCGGGTGCCGCCGGGACCGGGTCGACGGTAAGGGCGGAGCGCACCCGCCTGCTGCTCGGCGTGGGCCTGTTCATCGCCGGGTTCACGGTGGTCTTCGTCACCGTGACGATCCTGGGCGGCACGTTCGGGCTCCTGCTGCTGCAGTACGCCAACATCCTCACCCGACTCCTGGGGGCGGTTGTGATCGTCCTCGGCCTGGTGTTCATCGGGTTCTTCGGTATCGCCCAACGTAGCCTCCGTCCTCGGATCCAGAGCCGCGCCGGCCTGATCGGCGCCCCGCTTCTCGGGTTTGCGCTCGGAGTGGGGTGGACCCCCTGTATCGGTCCGACGCTCGCGGCGATCCTGTCGATGTCATGGAACCTCGGCGATCCCACCCGAGCCGGCCTGCTTGGTCTTGCCTACTCGCTCGGGCTGGGTCTCCCGTTCCTCCTGCTCGCTATGGGCTGGGGGTGGGCTTCGCGCTCGGTGTCGCTTCTGCGTCGCCACATCCGCGCCCTGAACATCATCGGTGGCGTCCTGCTGGTGTTGCTCGGGGTTCTCATGGTGACCGGGTTGTGGACCATGCTGATGTCCGCTCTGCAGCAGGTGGTGATCAATGTCCCCGTCCCGCTCTGAGACCGGCACGGTTGTCGACCCGCTGCGCCCCGCTGATCACCGCGACTCCGACGCCCCGTCCGAGATCAACGGTCCTGCCCTCGGTGTGGGCGGCTGGGCCCGGTGGGCGTGGAGGCAGCTGACCAGCATGCGCACCGCCCTGGTGCTGCTGCTGTTCCTCGCGATCGCCGCCGTCCCCGGGTCGCTGTTCCCGCAGCGCACCGCCGACCCCAACGGGGTCACCCAGTGGCAGCGCGACAACCCTGACGTGTTCCCCCTTGCCGACGCGGTCGGCCTGTTCGATGTGTACTCGTCCCCCTGGTTCTCCGCGATCTACCTGCTGCTGTTCGCATCCCTCATCGGCTGCGTCATCCCCCGGGCCAAGCACCACTACAAGGCGCTCCGGTCCGTGCCGCCGCGCACTCCCGCACGACTGTCCCGCCTGGTCGACTATCAGGAGACGATGATCGCGACCGACGAAGCCACTGCGGATCCGGCCGGGGATGCGGTACGGCTAGCGCAGCACCAGCTGCGTCGAGCCGGTTACCGAGTCCACCGTTACGACGAGCCGGGGTGGGCTTCGGTCTCGGCCGAGAGGGGGTATCTGCGGGAGACCGGCAATCTGGTCTTCCACATCGCTCTGGTCGGGGTGCTCGTCTCGGTCGCGATCGGCGGCGGGTTCGCCTACACCGGCCAGCGGGTCGTGGTGGAGGGCACGACGTTCGTCAACGCGCTCAGCGACTATTCCTCCTTCAACCCCGGCCGCTTCATCGACGGCACCCGCTTGGCCCCGTACTCGATCACCCTCGACGACTTCCGGGTCTCTTATCAGCTGCCCGGCATGCCCGGTGCCGGGCAAGCGGGTGACTTCTCCGCCGACGTCACGATCCGCAGCTCCGGTCGGGACGACCGGACCGAGAGCGTGATCGTGAACTATCCGATCACCGTCGCCGGTGACCGCATCTACCTGCTCGGCAACGGCTACGCCCCCACCCTCACCGTCCGTGACGCCGCAGGAGAGGTCGTGTGGAGCGAATCGCAGCCGTTCCTGCCGCAGGACTCGAACATGACATCGCTCGGGATCATCAAGATTCCGGACGGGCTTCCCGAGCAGCTTGGGCTGGTCGGCTTCTTCTACCCCACTCAGGGTGTGCTTCCCTCCGGAGCGTTCACTTCCGTTTACCCGGACGTGGTCAACCCGGTGCTCACTCTCAACGTGTTCAGCGGAGACCTCGGCATCGATGACGGCACACCCCGGTCGGTGTACACCCTCGAGGTCGACGGACTCACCCAGCACACCGGCGGCGACACGGGGCTGGACTCCCTCGAGCTCACCCCCGGCGCCACCGTCAACCTGCCCAACGGGTGGGGCACGATCACCTGGGAGGCAGCGTCCGAGCAGGAGCCGGTGAAACGGTTCGCGTCCCTGCAGATCCAGCACGATCCCACCAGCGGATGGGTGCTCGCCTTTGCGATTCTCGCCATGGCGGGACTGTTCGCCGCTCTGTTCGTGCCCCGCCGACGCATCTGGGTCAAAGCCCGAACCGTCCCCGCGGGCGTACACCTCGAATACGCGGGCCTCGCCCGCGGCGAAGACCCCACGCTCCACACGGCCGTCCGTGATATCGCGAACGACCACGCCGCCGCTCTGAACCGCGCGCGCGGCGCGAACCCCGAAGGAGAGACCCGATGAAATGCCCCGTTGATGACACTCTGCTGCTGGTGAGCGAGCGCGCCGGCGTCGAGATCGACTACTGCCCCGGGTGTCGCGGCGTCTGGCTGGACCGCGGCGAACTGGACAAGATCCTCGACCGGGCCACCGACACTCGTGCCCCGCGATATCCGGAACCCGGTACCCGTGATATCCGCCACGACAGGGGCGACTCGCACCAGGGCCGGAACGGGCGTCGTCGCCGCGACGGGCTCCTGGGAGAGCTGTTCGACTTCTGATCGCCTGACCAGACATGACATCGTGAACGACTGGATCCCTGGCACGCCGCCGACTTTGCTCAGCTTGCTCAGCCCCGCGCCGTTGCCGTTCCCGCTGCTGCCGCTGGTCGCCGCCGTGCTTGCTGCCGCCTACCTCGCCGGCGCGATCCGACTGTGGATCGGCCGGCGGCGGTGGCCGGTGTGGCGCACGGTCAGCTTCTTGCTCGGTTGCGTTGCTCTGGCTGCGGTCACCGGTCTGGGTGTGGAGGCATATGGGTACGCACTGTTCTCGGTGTTCATGTTTCAGCAGCTGACCCTCATGATGGCCATCCCCCCGCTGCTGGTGCTCGGATCCCCGGGCACACTCCTGCTTCGAGCCACACCCCACCACGGGCTCGGCCGGCTCATGCTCCGCATAGCACACGCGGGACTGCGCAGCCGCGTCGCGCGGTGGGCACTGAGCCCCTGGGTGGCGCTTCCGCTGTACCTGTTCGCGTTCTACGGGCTGTACCTCGCCGATGCCGCCGACCGCATCCTCCAAGCACCCGGGGGACACGTGGGCCTCGAGGTCGGGTTCCTGGTGGCCGGGATCCTGTTCACCATCCCGGTGCTCTCCGCCGACCCACTGCCGGTGCGACTCAGCCATGGCGGTCGCGCGCTGGACGTGTTCGCCGAGGCCGCCCTGCATGCGTTCTTCGGGGTGTTCCTGATGGTGGCGACCACTCTGCTCGTCGACGCGTTCGCCGCGCCCACGCTGGCGCTGGGCATCGATCCGATCGAGGACCAGCGTCTCGCCGGCGGCCTGGCCTGGTCATACGGAGAAGCGCCGACCCTGCTGATGCTGATCTTCGTCATGCACCGCTGGTTCCGCGATGACACCGCCCGGGATGCCGCTGCCGCCCGCTACGCCGACACCCATGGCGACCCCGAACTCGACGCCTACAACGCCTACCTCGACACGCTTCGTCAAAAGGACAGCAGCTGATGGCCACGACCACTCTCGCCACCGCGTTTCCGCCGGAAACGACCACCGCGCCCCCTCTGGGTCGCACGGCACGGCTGCCATTGTGGGCAGCGATTGCGGTGGCTGGCGCTGGCGGGTTCGTGCTGGATCTGGCCACTCCGGCGATCGGGTGGTGGCCGTTGGCGCTGGTGGCAGTCACGATGTCGCTGGTTAGCCTGATCGGCCGCAGCGCCCTCACCGCATTCCTCGTCGGCACGGTTTTCGGCGTCGTGTTCTTCTTCACCCATCTGGTCTGGGTCGGGCAGTTCCTTGGCCCGGTGCCCTGGGTGGCTCTCGCCAGCCTGCAGGCCGTGCTGTTCGGTGCCGGGGCCATCCCGATCACCCTCGCCTACCGGTGGACGGAGCGGTATCGATCGCGTGGGGCTGTGCAGCTGATCGCCGTGCCGCTGCTGATCGGCGGGCTCTGGGCCACGCGTGAAGTCGTGATGGGGTCGTGGCCCTACGGTGGATTCCCCTGGCTGCGGATTGGTATGACACAGGTCGATGGCCCCCTGGTTCAGGCCGTCTCATGGACCGGAGTGACGGGACTGAGTCTGCTGATCGTGGCCCTGTGCGCGGGCATTCTGCAATGGGTTCGCGCGGGCGGCATTCGGTTCTTGCGCGGGATCATCCCCGCCGCGATCCTTACACTCGTCCTCGTCGGAACCCCGCAATTTCCCACCACTGACGCTGGGACGCTTCGGGTCGGGTGGGTTCAGGGCAATGGCCCCGCCGGCTACTTCGACACCAAGGCGCCCGGCGAAATGCTCGACGTGCAGGCAGCCGCCTCCCGACCGCTGCTCGGACAGCAGATGGACCTGCTGGTGTGGCCGGAAGGCAGCGTGGATGCTGACCCCCTGCGGACACCCACGGTCGCGACTCGGCTGGACCGTGTCGTGGCCGAGGCGGGGGCGCCACTGCTGATGAACGCGGCCACCACCCGCGGTGCGGACGTGTTCAACACGTCGCTGCTGTGGACAGCCGATGTCGATGCCCGCCAGTGGCACGACAAGGTGAACCCGGTTCCGTTCGGCGAATACGTACCCGACCGTTGGCTGTATGAACGCATCGCCCCGGACCTCGTCGGGCTGATCCAGCGGGAGTACACCCCCGGCAGCAACCCGCCGATCGTCACCGTGAACGACGTCGGCGTCGGGCTGGCGATCTGCTTTGACGTCATCTACGACCAGGTGATCTGGGACGGTGCCCGCGCCGGCGCGGAACTCTACGTGTTCCAGACCAACAACGCCGACTTCCGAGGGACCGACGAGAACCTGCAACAGCTCGCCTTCGCGAGAATGCGCGCCATCGAAACCGGCCGGACTGTGGTCAACGTCTCCACCGTGGGCACCAGCGAAGTCATCGCGCCCGGCGGCGGCACGACCGACAGCGTCGGCGTCGACACCACGGCCGCGGAGATCAGCACGATTCCATTGCGCACCGGGCTCACCGCAGCCGTGTTCATCGGGCCGTGGCTGACCGGGTTGGTCCCCGTCCTCGCGGCCATCACCCTCATCGGGCTCGGGATCCAGGACCGCGTCCGGCCCCTCATCCCGCGTAAGCACGCCGAACCACGGAGGTCGACACCGCTATGAGAGCACCAAGACCCGTCGCGGAGGCCTGGTCCAGCCCGCCAGGTGGAGAACCGTCGAGCGACCAGCCTCGCGCGTTCCCCACACGTCGCAGTCTCCGGCAAGAAGGCTCCCCGTCGCGCACGATCGTGGACCCCACCCCGCGGCCGGCCGTCGCGGCAGCGCCATCGCGCGGTCCCCGGACGATCCATCCGGTGCGGAGACTGACTGCGCTCGCTATTGTCAGCGGACTGATCACGACCGTGGCGTTGCCCGCATACGGCGCCTGGCGGTCTACAGACCCCCTGCCACCGACAATGCAGCGGGTCGCCTCGGAAGACGCGCAGTCTCTCATCGTGGCGTCCGACGCGACGCAGACACAGCTCACGCGCGACAGCTACTCGGCTACGACCCCGGAGGAGATCGACCGGAGGGAGGCGGCGGAGGCCGCCGCGTCTCGTGCTCGCGCTTCGGAGCGCGTGGCGTTGGTGCCGTTCGACTACAGCATGGTCACCCCCGGCAGCGGCATCGTGCGGTGGCCGGTAGGCGGCCCGTTCACCGTGACCGACCGGTTCGGCGACCGCGGCGGTGCGCATATGGGCACCGACATGGCCGCCGCCGGTGGCACCCCGGTCTACGCGTCCCTAGGCGGTGTCGTCAGCGTCTCGCAGGATGGCTATGGCGCCTACGGCGTCACCGTCATGATCGAGTCCGTCCTGAACGGTCAGCGCGTCCGCACCGTCTACCCACATATGCAGACCGGGAGCCGACTGGTCTCTGTCGGCCAGACCGTCACTGCCGGTCAGACGGTCGGACTGGTCGGAACCACGGGACGCTCCACCGGCAACCATCTGCACTTCGAGGTGTACATCGACGAAACCGCCGTCGACTCACTGATCTGGCTGCAAGCGAACGCCGGCTGAGGCCCAAACCCCTGACAAAGAAGGCCCCCACATCATGACCGGATCATCTGCGCTCACGCTCGATGGCATCTCACTGTTGCTGGTCTGGACCGCGATCGCCACCTACGTCCTCGCGTTCATCGCGTACACCATCGACCTCGCTCGTCGCTCCGTTCCCGTTGCCGTGCCGCTGAGGGACTTTGCCGTGCCGCTGAGGGACTCGGCGCTGGTCGGAGCAGCGACGGCACCCGCGGTCACAGATGCCTGGCAGGAACGGCGCCCGGTGAGCCCGGAGCCGGCACGTTCTCAACCGAGGCCGCTGTGGGCACGGCTCGGAACGGCGCTGACAATGCTCGGTTTCCTGTTCCACCTGGCCGGCACAGTCCTGCGAGGGATCGCGGCCGGACGGGTGCCGTGGGCCAACATGTACGAGTTCGCGCTCACCGGAACCGTCCTGATCGTCGCGGTGTACCTGCTTGTGTTGCGCCGCTACGACCTCCGCTTCCTCGGCGCGTTCCTCATCGGGATGGTGGTGCTGCTGCTGGGTGGCGCCACCATCACCTTCTACGTCGACGTCGTCCCACTCATGGACCCGCTCAAAAGTGTGTGGCTGGTCATCCACGTCTTCGTCGCATCCCTTGCCACCGCACTGTTCGCGATCGCCTGCGGCCTGTCGGTCACCCAGCTCCCGCAAGCCCGCCGCGAACGCCTCACGGCAGCCGCCCCTGCGGATGGCGCGCCACACAGCGGACCGCGGGTCCTGGCCACGCTGCCGCCCTCGGGAGCGCTCGAGTCTCTCGCGTACCGGTTCGTGATCGTCGGTTTCGTGTTCTGGACTTTCACACTGGTTGCCGGCGCGATCTGGGCCAATGACTCCTGGGGAAGGTACTGGGGGTTCGACACCAAGGAGGTCTGGACCTTCGTGATCTGGGTGCTCTATGCCGGCTACATCCATGCCCGCGCCACACGGGGGTGGCGAGGTGCCCGCTCCGCGTGGCTGTGCATCGTCGGTTTCCTCGCGGTGCTCTTCAACTTCACGGTCGTCAACATGTTCTTCAAAGGACTTCACGCCTACTCCGGCCTGAGCTGACCCCAGGCGCACCGCACGGGTCGAGCGCTCGACCCGCAGGTCACAGGGCGGGCTTGTCCTCGTGGTCGATGCCGTGGTGTTCCTTACCGCGCTCGAAGGCGAGGAGCCGGAGGGCGTTGCCGACCACGATCAGGGTGGATCCCTCGTGGATGAGGACGACGGCGCCGATGTTCAGGCCGACGAAGGTGGCGATGATGAGGAAGACGACGACGGCGAGGCTGGCGATCAGGTTCTGGCGGATGATCCGGCTGGTGGCACGGCTGAGCCGCACGGCGAACGGCACGCGCCCGAGGTCGTCGCTCATCAGGGCGATGTCGCAGGTCTCGAGCGCGACGGTGGAGCCGGCGGCGCCCATCGCGATGCCGATATCGGCGCGCGCCATCGCTGGGGCGTCGTTCACCCCGTCGCCGACCATGGCGATCGGGCGGTGGGACTGGGCGAGGCGGGTGATCTCGGCGACCTTGTCCTCGGGCAGCAGCTCTCCGATGGCCGTGTCGACTCCGACTTCACGCCCGACGGCGTCAGCGACCCGCTGATTGTCGCCCGAGATCATCACGAGCCGCCCGACGTTCGTGCCGCGCAGCGCGGCGAGCACCTGGGCCGACTCCGCGCGGGAGGCGTCCATGACGCCGACGAGACCGAGGAACCGGTCGCCGCGCCGCACGATCATCAGCGTCTGCCCGGAGTCGCGGGCATGTCCGTACGCCGCGTCGAGCGCAGGAGGGAGGGTGATCTGCTGCTCGTCGAACATGCGGAGGTTGCCGACCTCCACCGTCTCACCGTCGATTGTGGCGCGCACACCGCGGCCGATCACCGCGTTCAGATCTGTGGCGTCGACCCGCTCGGACTCGGAGACGCGGTCGGCGAGATCGCGGACGATCGCTGTGGCAAGAGGGTGATCGCTGAGGGCTTCGACCGCGACCAGTGTCGGGATCAGCAGCGCTCCGTCGTCGCCGTCGACCGGGATGACGGAGGTGACGCGGGGAAGGCCCCAGGTGAGCGTGCCGGTCTTGTCGAATGCCATCGCCTTGACCCGGCCGAGGGTCTCCAGGGGCGCGCCTCCCTTGACGAGCACGCCCGCGCGAGCGGCGCGGGCAACCCCCGCGAGTACGGCTGCGGGGGTGGCGATCGCGAGAGCGCAGGGACTTGCGGCGACGAGCACGGTCATCGAGAGATAGAACGCGTCGCTGAACTGCTGCCCGAACCCGAACATCGCCACCAGCAAGGTGGCCGCGACGCCGATGATCACGGCGGGCACGTACCAGCGCTGGAACCGGTCGATGAACTGCTGGGTCGGGGATGTGGCCTGGTCGGCGGTCCGGACGAGCTCGACGACTTTGCTCAGGGTCGAGTCGGCCGCCGTGGCGGTGACCTCGACCTCGAGCACTCCTGATCCGTTGACGGTTCCTGCGAAGACTCGGTTTGCGGCCGGCAGGGTGTCTATGGTGCGCATCGCACGCTCGGGATCGGTGACGGGTTCCTTCTCCACGGGGATGGACTCGCCGGTGACCGCCGACTGGTCGACGGCAGAGACGCCCGAGATCACGAAGCCGTCCGAGGGGATTCGTGAGTTCGGGCGAATCACGATGATGTCCGCGACCGCGATCTGCTCGACCGGCACCTCCACCGGCTCCCCGCCGTCGCGGCGGACCAGCGCCGTGCGAGGAGCGAGCTCCGCGAGGGCCTCGATGGACTTGCTCGCCCGGCTCAGGGCGTACTCTTCCAGGGCGTGTCCCAGGCTGAACAGGAACAGCAGCACCGCTCCCTCGGCCCATTTTCCGATCAGTGCGGCGCCGATCGCGGCCACGAGCATGAGGAAATCGACCTCGAACTTGCCTCGCAACGTCGAGGTGATCGCCGACCGGAAGGTGAAGAACCCGCCGAAGAAGTAGGTGGCGAGGAAGAACGCCAGCGGCATCCCGAGCAAGGGCATCCCCAACGCGAACTCCGTGATCATCCCGGCCGTGTACGTCACGCCGGACGCGATCGCAAACCACAGCTCCCACCGTGTCGAGCCATGCGCATGCTCATGTGCGTCTGTGGAAGGTGCTGCAGTTCGAGAGGTGCCTGTCATGCGTTCACCATACATCACAACATCATGATATGTTGTAAATGTGTATGATTATCGTATTCGGCGGGGGCAGAATGGTGTCCATGACTGATGAGATCCTGCACGAAGCGGATGGCGTGCTATCAGTTGCGGACGCCGAGCGACTTTCGGAGATCATGCAGGCTCTCGCCTCACCCGTGCGATTGCGTATCCTGAGCGTGCTGCGCGCCCGGCCGAGCACAGTCACCGAGCTCAGCGAAGAACTGGGGTCGGGACAGACCACCGTATCCAACCACCTGCGGCTGCTGCGACACCTCAGCCTCGTGGAGGGAAGCCGGGACGGACGCCACGTGCACTACGTGTTGTACGACGAGCATGTTGCAGAACTTCTGGATGAGGCCGTGGGCCATTTGTCTCACCTCGCCTCCGAATCCAAACGGGGTTAGCGGGGCGGGTTCAGAATCCGTGCATAGGCAACGGCCGGATTGGCTATCAGTGGCACGACATGGAAAGGAACCCGGTGAGCGCGAGCGGTTCACGTCGATCCGACCGGCGGAAGTGGACATCTGCTGAATACGCCTACGTGGCCTTGGGATTGAACGGCCTTTGTCTGCTGATCTTGTTCTCGAACCTGCTCGCAGGAAACTCCTGGTGGCAGGTCGCAGTTCCGCTTGCCGCGGTGTGTCTCGTTCTCGGTGCCGTGTCAGGGTTCCAGACGAGGCGATTGAGGATGAGAGAGCGTCAGGGACGTGACTGAGACCTAGGAAGGCCTGGCCTCCGGTTGCAGGAGTTCGCCGCCGTGCGAACCGCCGGACCTCCCTTCCAGTGTGTCGAATCGATTCGATAAACTGAGCAACGGTGCCCTCAACGACACCGTCATCCCATCTCCGACGCACGGCTCGAGGGCACGAATGGCGCGCAGCCTGATCACCGGACACCCCTGGCGGGTGATCCTTCTCTTCTCGGTGCCGCTCCTCATCGGCAACGTGGTGCAGCAGCTCTACCAGTTCGTGGATGCGATCGTTGTCGGGCGTCAGCTCGGCGTGGACGCGCTAGCGGCGGTCGGCGCGACGGGTAGCCTGCTGTTCCTCTTGCTCGGATTTGCGTGGGGCATGACGACGGGGTTCGCGATCCCGACGGCGCAGGCTTTCGGCGCGCACGACGCCGCCGCGGTGCGCCGGTCGGTCGCTGTCGGGACAGTGCTCACGGCGGCGGCATCCGTGGTTCTGACCGTTGTCGCACCGCTGGTCGCCGAGCCGCTCCTCGTCTTGATGCAGACGCCCGCCGCTCTGATTCCGCAAGCCACGGTGTTCGCGCAGGTGAGCTTCCTCGGGTCGGGCGCGATCATGTTCTTCAACTACTTGTCGGCGATCATCCGGGCGATCGGCGACTCGCGCACTCCCCTGGTGTTCCTCAGCATCGCGTGCGCCCTCAACGTCGCCTTCGTCATCGTCACGGTCGGACCCCTCCAGTGGGGTGTCGCGGGAGCCGCGGCATCCACCGTCATCGCCCAGGCTCTCTCGGTGATCTGGTGTCTGGACTACGTGCGTCGGCGGGCTCCTGCTCTGCATGTGCACCGCGCCGACTGGCGACTACGCCGTGCGGAGGTCCTCGACCACCTGCGGCTCGGTTTGCCGATGGGCTTCCAGGCGTCGATCATCGCGATCGGCACTCTGACGGTGCAGGTGCGCCTGAACGAGCTGGGTACCGCCGAAGTCGCCGCCTACACCGCAGCCTCGCGGGTCGATGGCCTCGCGGTGGCTCTTCTCCAGTCGCTGGGTCTCGCGGTATCGATGTACGTCGCCCAGAACTTCGGCGCTCGGCGACCAGATCGCATCCTGCGCGGCGTTACGCAATCCCTCGTGATTGCGACGGTCGCCGCTGTCGTGCTCGGAGTCATTCTCGTCGCCTTCGGCACGCAGATCGTCGAGCTGTTCGTCGGTCGCGGGGTCGAGGATGTCGTCTCGATGGCGGCCACGATGCTCGTCATCAACGCCTTCAGCTACACGGCACTCGGCATCCTGTTCGTGCTGCGCGGCGCCCTCCAGGGGCTGGGGCACGCCCTGATACCCACCATCACGGGGATCGTCGAGCTCGTCATGCGCGTGGGGGCAGCGATCGTGCTGGGCGCGATGTTCGGATTCATCGGGGTCGTCTGGAGCAACCCGCTCGCCTGGATCGGCGCCACCCTCGTGCTCGTGCCGGCGTACCTGCACGCTCGGCGCGCACTTCTGCGGATGCCGGTCTCGCCGCTCGCGCCGACCCCGACGACGCCCATCCCGATCGTGGGACCCACGAACGGATCGCTGGCGGTGGATGCGATCGTGACTGCCCCCGTGCCGGTGGTTGTCCCCGAACAGCGTGGGCGGGTGTTCGGGCGGCTCCCCTCGATACGCCCACGTCGCCGGCGGATGCGTCGCTGACAGACGCGCGGAGCCAGCCTCAGGTGCTGAGCGCGGCCGGCGTTCTTGCGCCGCCAGCACTCAAACAGCTCGCCTGTCCGCACGGTGCGCAGCAGCGTCACCAGACTGCGGAATAGGCGCGCTCTGAAGGTTGTTGCGTCAACTAATAGCCGATGCGCAGTCCCGCGCTGGCTTGACGAAAGGACCATCATGCTCATCGCCTACTGGATCATCGCCGGACTGCTAGCGCTCATCTACCTCTTCGCCGGCGGGACGAAGCTCGTTCGTCCGCGGGAAGCACTTGCGTCATCGGGCATGGGCTGGGCCGCAGACTTCCCCGCTGGCGTCGTCAAGCTCATCGGCGCTGTCGAGGTGCTCGGTGCTGTCGGACTGATCCTCCCGCCCATCACCGGAATCGCGCCGATCTTGGCGCCGATCGCCGCCATCGGGCTTGTGCTGGTCCAACTCGGCGCGATGATCGTCCACGGGCGTCGACGCGAGGCCAAGATGATCCCGGCGAACCTCGTCTTGGCGGCCCTAGCGGCAGCCGCGGCGATCCTCGGATTCCTGGTGTGGTCATGACCGGCACCCTGCTCGGCTGGCGCCCGAAGGCGCTCCACACCGCGGGAGCGGCAGCCGACGAGACGCGCATGGACACCGTCGAGCTTCTCGTCGGCGACCTCGACGCGCAGACAGCGTTCTATCGCGACGCCATCGGCCTCGACGTGATGGAACAGTCCGGCGCGTCCGCGACCCTCGGCCGCTCCGGTACTCCCGTCGTGACTATGACGCACACGCCGGACCTGCCGCCGTTCGACCGATCAGGTGCAGGGCTCTACCACACAGCTATCGCGTTCCCCGATCGGGTCAGCCTGTCGGCGGCTGTCATGAAGATGGCGCAGCATCCGTCTCACATTTACCAGGGCGCCACCGACCACACGTTCAGCAACGCGTTCTACTTCCAAGACCCGGAGGGCAACGGTATCGAGCTCTATTGGGACCGGCCCGCAGAGCAGTGGCAGAACATGCCCGCGGGGTGGATGCCGCGCAACACCGCGATCGATCCGAACGCGTTCCTGCGCACACATTTCGACACCGAGCGCCCGGAACCGGAAGACGCCACGGTCGGGCACGTCCACCTGCAGGTGGGGGACATCCCCACGGCGCGCCGCTTCTACGTCGATACCCTCGGGCTCGACATCACGTTCGATCTCGGGAGCGCGCTGTTCGTCTCCGCCGGCGGCTACCACCACCACATCGGGCTGAACACCTGGCACAGCGCGGGTGCCGGGCCGCGTGCAGCATCCCTGGGGCTCGGAGATGTACGCCTGCGGATGCCCGCGCGCGACGACATCCTCTCCTTGGCCGACAGGGCCCGCCATGCTGGCGTCGCGGTGGAGGATGACGGGCATGTCGTCAGCCTGCGCGACCCCTGGGGAACGCTGCTGACTGTCGCACCGGAGGCGCCGGACGCGTGAGATGCGCTGACGCCCGGCGTCGGGAGCGAGGATAGGTGGACCATGACCTTCCCTGTTCCGCGGATGAGCCCGAGCGAGGCCGAAGCGTGGACCGGCCTGATCCGCGTCTGCATGCTTCTTCCTGCCGAGCTCGATTCGCAGCTCCAACGCGATTCCTCGATGACGCACTTCGAGTTCGCCGTCCTGACCTTCGTGCGATGGGCGCCGGAGTCAAGAGCCTCGATGACGGCGATCGCGGAGGCCACGAACTCCACGCTCTCGCGTCTCTCGCACGTGTGCACGCGTCTGCAAAAGCGCGGTCTCGTTGAGAAGAGCGCGTCAGCGTCGGATGCGCGCGTGACCGAGGTGACCCTCACATCGGCGGGCCGTCGCGAGCTCGTGCGGGCAACGCCGGGTCACATCGAGACGGTGCGTCGACTGGTGATCGACGTGCTTTCAGACGAGGATCTCGCCGATCTCGCCCGAATCACCCGCCTCCTCGGTGAGCGCCTCGACCCCAGCTGCCGGGGTGACGGAGAAAGCGCCGGCCAGTAGTGGAGATGCGCTGGTAGCGGCAGCTCCCAGCGCCTTCCCAGAAACAGGAACTGCGATTCCGGTATCGTCGCGCGTAACCAAGGGGAGTACTCCGCCACGGTCGGCTCGTCATTACGGACGCTCTTGCGTCCCGGGTCACCGGTCCTCGGCGACGGGGATGGAGAAGACCTTGGCGTAGATCTGATCATCACGCCAAGGCAGGAGTCCCTTGTGAACGTCACCCTGACGGTCTGGCTCATCACGATCGCGGTCACTATCGCGTTCTTCGTGTACGAGTTCTATGCGCACGTGCGCAAGCCCCACGAGCCGACCCTGGGCGAATCGGCCCGGTGGTCGGCCTTCTACATCGGACTTGCGCTGTTGTTCGGCGTCGGAGTCGGGCTCGTCTCGGGTTGGGACTTCGGCGGCGAGTACTTCGCCGGCTACCTCACCGAGAAGGCCCTCTCTGTCGACAACCTATTCGTCTTCCTCATCGTCATGACCGGCTTCGCGGTGCCGAAGATCTACCAGCAGAAAGTGCTGATGATCGGTATCGTCATCGCCCTCATCATGCGCGGGATCTTCATCGCGGTGGGCGCCGCGCTCATCGAGAACTTCTCGTGGATCTTCTGGGTCTTCGGCGCACTGCTCCTGTACCTGGCCTATCGCCAAGCGTTCACTCACGGTGAGTCCGACCCAGCCAACGGCCGGTTCATGCGCTTCATGCGACGCATCCTGCCCGTCAGCAACGAGTACAACGGCGACAAGCTGACGGTGAAGAAAGACGGACGACGCTTCGTCTCCCCGATGCTGCTCGTCATCATCGCCATCGGGTTCGTCGACCTCATCTTCGCCGTCGACTCGATTCCCGCGATCTATGGGCTCACGCAAGAGGCCTACATCGTCTTCACCGCCAACGCGTTTGCGCTGATGGGTCTGCGCCAGCTCTACTTCCTCATCGGCGGCCTGCTCGAGCGCCTGGTCTACCTCGCGCAGGGGCTCGCTGTCATCCTCGCCTTCATCGGCGTCAAGCTCCTCATTCACGCGCTGCACAAGAACGAGTTGCCGTTCCTCAACGGCGGTGAGCCGATCACGGTGATCCCGGAGATCCCGATCTGGCTCTCGCTCCTGTTCATCGCGGGCACGATCGCGGTCGCCACGATCGCGAGTCTCGCGAAGACCCGCAAGGATGCCAGAGCCGCCATTGCCGGCGAGACCGCCGAGACGGATGCCGACAGTGACGCATCCGTCGAGAACCGCTGATGGGCGACCTGTGGTGGAACATCGCGCTGATAGTCGATCGGCTCTATGGGGCCGTTCGCGGTAACGATCACGACGCCATTGACCGCGGATGCGTGATGCGTGATGCTTGATGCATGCGCACGACCCTCACGATCGACGACGACGTTCTCGCCGCGGCGAAGCAGTTCGCCGACGCTCGGGGCATCACCCTCGGTGAGGCGGTCTCGCAGCTGGCTCGCGCCACTCTGACTGAGCGCAGGCGCTTCGACAAGCGCAATGGGATCGTTCTGCTGCCGACCACGCCTGCGGCGGGACGCGCGACCCTCGACGATGTCAACGCGTTGCGAGACGATAACCAGTGAGCCGTCATCTGCTGGATGTCAACGCGATCATCGCTCTGATCGATCCGTTGCACGTCCATCACGAACGCGCGCACGCCTGGTTCGCCGCGCGGCCCGAGTCGCAGGACGACAGCACGTGGCACACGTGCCCCATCGTGCAAAACGGCGTCGTGCGGGTGGTCAGTCACCCGAAATACCCGAACACCCAGCCGGTGCCGGTCGTGCTCGCGAGCCTGGCCAGTCTCACCGCACGAGACGATCACGTCTTCCTCGCCGACTCCGTCAGTCTTCTCGACTCCTCCATCCACACGGAGCGACTGCTCGCGAGCTCGCAGGTCACGGATACCTACCTGCTGCACCTGGCTGCGTCCCACGACGCGCTGCTGGCCACCTTCGATGCCCGCCTCGTGACGGCCGCCGTTCCGGGCGGCAAGGCAGTGCTGTTCCCGATACCCTGACTCCCGTCGTCCGCGTCGTCGCGTCGGCACTGTCTTGAGAGGTTCGTCCATGTCGTCATCCGCCCCCACCCTCGTTCTAGTCCACGGCGCCTGGGGAGGCGGCTGGGTCTGGCGTCGAGTGCTGGCGCCGCTGCGTGAGGCCGGGTTCGAGGTCCACACCGTGACCCTGACCGGAGACGGTGAACGGGCACACCTGCGCCGACCCGACATCGATCTGCACACGCACATCGCGGACGTCATCGGCCTCGTCGAGATGGAAGAACTCGAGAACGTCGTGCTGGTCGGGCACAGCTACGGCGGCATGGTCATCACGGGCGCCGCCGTCGAACTTCAGCAGCGGCATCCTGGGGTGCTCTCGGGCCTGGTCTACGTCGACGCGATGTTCCCGAAGCCGGGTGACGGATGGGGTGTCTCGCATTCGCCCGAGGTTGCTGCCGCGCGCCTGGCGGCCGCTGCCGAGAACGACAACGCCCTGCCGGCGCCGAACGCCGAAGCAGGTTTCGACCTCAGTCCCGAAGATGCTGCGTGGCTGAACCGCCGGCACGTGCCGCATCCGTTCGGGATGTACCGGCAGCCGCTGGACTACGACGCAGCCCTGCTCGAGGAGGTCCCACGCCTGTTCGTCGACTGCACGGATCCTGCCTACCCGACGATCGAGCCGGTGCGGCGCCTCGTGCGCGAGGAGCCGGGATGGCAGGTCGTCGAGATCGCGACGGGTCACTTCCCGATGGTCACGACGCCGACCGAACTTATCGCTCACGTGCGCGGCTTCGCCGAGTCCTTGCGCTCCTGAGCGGCATCCCCGACGGCGGAGCACAATAGGACCATGACCGACTCACTGCCGAGCCTCGACACTCCATGGACGCGGCTCGACGCGGCATCCGTCGCTGACCTGCTCGCCGACACCGAGGCGCGCTGGTGGCTCTCGGGCGGGAGCGCCTACGACCAGTGGCGCGGCGAGGCCCTACGCGAGCGTGACCGCACCACGATCAGCACCGTCTACACCCAGCTCGACGATCTCGTCGGATCGCTCCCCGACGGGATGAGCTGCTGGGCGCGGATCGGTGACGACCTCGTTCGGTGGTCCGACCTGCCCGACGGCGCAGATATTCCGTCGGCCTGGATCTTCGACGAGGCGATGGATGCCTGGGTGCTGCAGATCAACCTCGAAGACGGCACCGCGGACCGCTGGGTCTACCGGCGCGATCCTCGACTGCAGCTCCCGTGGGAGAAGGCGGTCCTCGACATCGATGACATTCCGACCGGTGCACCTGAAGTGCAGCTGGTCTGGAAAGCGCTGCGTCCCTACCCCGATGACGAAGCCGACAAGGACGTCATCCTTCCCGCGCTTCCCGAGGAAGCACGGACCTGGTGGGAAAAGGCGATCCTGTCGATCCATCCACACTCGACGTGGTCAATCCACGTCCGCAGCCCGTTCGCTCCCGCCAAGGCGAGCTGGAACCGCACCCGACGCGGCTAAATCTTCGTGCTGGGCTAGATCTCGGTGCCGGGCTCGACCACCGCGCCGTGGACAAGCCGGCGGAACCAGCGCTGTGCCGGCGTGAGGCTCGACTCCCGTCGGGTGAAGATCGCCACCGGGGTGCTCTGGCCCGGCCAGGGCAGGTCCGCAATGCGGAGCGCCGGGAACCAGCCGCAGAAGACCTCGGCAACATGACGCGGGAGGAACGTGACGAGGTCGGTGTCTTGCAGCACCGCCGGGAGCGTGCCGTACTCCTCGACCGTCAACGCGACCTGCGGCATGAGTCCGTGTTCGAGCAACAGCTGCAGCGGGTAGGTGTGCCCGCCTCGCGATGACACCCGCACGAACCCCCGCCCGGCGAACATGTCCGGCCCCGGCGGGGGCAACGGATGCCGCCGCGACGTGAGCGCCACGTACTCCACAGCGCGCACCGGCGTGCGCCAGAGGCGCGCGGCATCCATCAGGGCGACGGTGATGGCGAGGTCGAGGTGCCCGCGCACGAGCTCTTCCTCCACCTCGTCGGCATCCAGCCGCTTCACCGCGAGGCGCGCGGTCGATCGCTCGCGGGCAAGCGCCGCCATGATCGGGGGCAAGAACGTCTGCTCGCCGATCGAGGTCAGCCCGAGGGAGAGCTCGCCGGTGAAGGCTGACGGATCGAAGGATGCCGTTTCGCTCACCGTCGACTCGATCTGCGCGAGTGCTTCGTGCAACGGTCCAAACAGCTGAGTCGCGCGGGTCGTCGGCACCATGACGTGCCCCTCGCGCCGGAACAGATCGTCGCCGAAGCGCTCTCTCAGACGCGCGAGCGTGTAGCTCACGGTGGGTTGGGTGACATGGAGGAACTCGGCTGTGGCTGTGAGGCTGCGCAGTTCGTAGAGCACGACGAACGTGCGCAGTTGGTTGAGATCCGGAATGGCCACGCATTGACTCCATCTATGGAGAGGGACTCCGGAATCTATTGGACCACACCGGAGCCCCGACTTACCCTCGAGACAGGCTCCCTCC
The DNA here is from genome assembly GCF_038150145.1 of Microbacterium schleiferi. Classification (GTDB taxonomy): domain Bacteria; phylum Actinomycetota; class Actinomycetes; order Actinomycetales; family Microbacteriaceae; genus Microbacterium; species Microbacterium schleiferi_B. The sequence continues at coordinate 209,320 of NZ_JBBWSA010000002.1, read as the reverse complement.
CCGCGTTGCCCCAGGGACTACCCCCAGTGACAGCGCCAATCCAGTGACAAGGACGACACTCGGTGATCATCGACATCCACGGCCACTACACCACCGCACCGGCCCAGCTCGGCGCATGGCGTGACCTGCAGATCGCCTTCGCGAACGGCCAGGGCGAGGCCCCCGACCCCGCGACGCTGCACATCAGCGACGACGACATCCGCGAGACCATCGAAGCCAACCAGCTGAAGCTCATGAATGAGCGTGGCTCCGACCTCACGGTCTTCAGCCCGCGGGCGTCCTTCATGGCCCACCACATCGGCGACCTCGCGGTCAGCCAGACCTGGGCGCGCATCTGCAACGACCTCGTCGCGCGGGTCAGTGAGCTCTTCCCCGACCGCTTCATCATGGGCGCGATGCTCCCCCAGTCGCCAGGCGAAGATCCGGCGACGTCGGTGCCCGAGCTCGTCCGTGCGGTCGAGGAGCTCGGCGCCGTCGAGATCAACCTCAACCCCGACCCCTCCGGCGGGCTGTGGACAGCCCCGGCGCTCACCGACCGTTCGTGGTACCCGATCTACGAGAAGCTCGTCGAGTATGAGATCCCCGCGATGATCCACGTGAGCACCTCGTGTAAGCCGCAGTTCCACACGACCGGCGATCACTACCTCGGCGCCGATACGACTGCCTTCATGCAGCTGCTCAAGGGCGATCTGTTCCGCGACTTCCCTGACCTGAAGTTCGTCATCCCCCACGGCGGCGGAGCTGTCCCATATCACTGGGGTCGCTTCCGGGGCCTGGCGATGGCTCTCGGTAAGCCCGAACTCGAAGAGCACCTGCTGAACAACGTCTTCTTCGATACCTGCGTCTACCACCAGCCCGGCATCAACCTGCTGACCGAAGTCATTCCGACCGAGAACATCCTCTTCGCCAGCGAAATGATCGGCGCGGTGCGCGACATCGACCCGCGCACCGGCCACTACTTCGACGACACCAAGCGCTACGTCGACGCCACCCCGAATCTGACGGATGCCGAACGCGAGCTCGTCTTCGAGGGCAACGCTCGCCGGGTCTACCCGCGACTGCACCGGGCGCTCGCAAAGCAGGGGAAGTGAGAGGACCATCATGCGACTGAACAATTTGGGCATCGTCCGCACGAAGATCGAGCGCCCTGACCCCGCCGATGTTGCGCGCCTCTCGCAGTTCGGCGTCGCGACGATCCACGAGGCGATGGGTCGCGTCGGACTGCTGCGTCCCTACATCCGTCCCGCCTACACCGGCGCGAAGCTCTGCGGGCCGGCGGTGACCGTGCTGCTGCAGCCGGGCGACAACTGGATGTTCCACGTTGCTGCCGAGCAGGTGCAGGAGGGTGACGTGATCGTCGCCGGGTGCACCACCGAGTCCGAAGACGGCTTCTTCGGCGAACTGCTCGCCACTTCGCTGACGGCCCGCGGATGCAAGGGCCTGGTCATCGACGGGGGCGTGCGCGATGTCGCCGACCTCGAGAAGATGAACTTCCCCGTCTTCTCCCGCGCGATCAACTCGAAGGGAACGGTCAAGGCGACCCTCGGCTCCGTCAACGTCGATGTCGTCGTCGCGAACGCGCTGGTTCACCCCGGCGATGTCGTCGTCGCGGATGTCGACGGTGTCGTGGTCGTACCGCGCGAGCTCGTCGGCGCGGTGGCTGACGCAAGCCAGAAGCGCGAAGACAACGAAGAGGCCAAGCGCCAGAAGTTCCGCGAGGGCGTGCTGGGCCTCGACATCTACGGCATGCGCGAGCCGCTTGCCGCCGCCGGCCTCGAGTACGTGGAGGACTGACGATGGCTCACGGCGACACGAGCGGCGGGTTCGAGAAGACCCGCGGCTGGCTGGACTGGTACGACGGTCCTTCCACGCCCAGATTCCAGGTACCGGCCGGTGCGGTCGACGCGCACTGCCACGTGTTCGGTCCCGGAGAGCAGTTCCCGTACGCCCCCGAGCGCAAGTACACGCCGTGCGACGCCTCAGCCGACCAGCTCTTCGCCCTGCGCGACCAGCTCGGCTTCGACCGGAACGTCATCGTGCAAGCCACCTGCCACGGAGCCGACAACCGAGCCCTCGTCGATGCGCTTGAGCGCAGTGCGGGACGCGCTCGGGGCGTGGCCACCGTGCGCCGCGATGTCACCGCCGAGCAGCTCGCCGAGCTGCACGAGGCGGGGGTCCGCGGGGTGCGCTTCAACTTCGTCAAGCGACTGGTCGATCGTGTACCGACCGATTCGCTGGACGAGATCGTCGCGAAGATCGCCCCCCTGGGCTGGCACGTGGTGATCTACTTCGAGGCCGAGGACCTTCCTGGCCTCTACGACTTCTTCTCCGCCATCCCCACCGATGTCGTCGTGGACCACATGGGCCGCCCCGACGTCAGCAAGGATCCGGACGGTCCCGAGTTCGGACTGTTCCTGCGCTTCATGCGCGAGAACCCGAATGTGTGGACGAAGGTGTCATGCCCCGAGCGCCTGAGCATCACCGGGCCTCGGGCTCTCGACGGTGAACAGCACGCCTACACCGATGTCGTGCCGTTTGCCCGACGCGTGGTCGAGGAATTCCCCGACCGCGTGCTGTGGGGAACCGATTGGCCCCACCCCAACCTCAAGGACCACATGCCCGATGATGGCTTGCTGGTCGACTACATCCCTCAGATCGCCACGACCCCCGAGCTGCAGCACAAGCTGCTGGTCGAGAACCCGCGGCGACTCTACTGGCCAGAAGGAGACTGACCATGGCACTGGACAAGCCGTACAAGAACGTCCCCGGCACGATCATTTTCGACGCCGAGCAAGCCCGTAAGGGCTACCAGATCAACCAGCTCTGCATGTCGTTCATGAAGCCGGAGAACCGCGAGCGGTACCTCGCCGACCGTGAGGCCTACCTCGACGAATGGCAGCTGACCCCCAAGGCGCGGCAGGCGATCCTCGACCTCGACCTGAACTCCGCCATGGAAGAGGGTGGCAACATCTACTTCCTCGCCAAGCTCGGAGCCACCCACGGTCTGAGCTTCCAGCAGATGGCCGGTTCGATGACCGGCATGAGCGAGGCCGCATACCGCGACATGATGATCTCGGGTGGCCGCCGCCCCGAGGGCAACCGCATGAAGGACCTCGACGGCTGGACGCCGCCGCAGCCCGGCGAGAAGGCCGAGACGATGCGGCCGGATGCTCCCGCCAAGCTGACCTCGGCGCTGTACACCTCGCACGTGCCGGCAATCGGCGCGGCGATGGACCTCGGCAAGACCGAAGAGCCGTACTGGAAGAAGGTCTTCGACGGCTACACCTGGACGCGGAAGTGGGCCAAGGAGAACACCCCGGATGTCGTCATCCTGGTCTACAACGACCACGCGACGGCTTTCGACTCATCCCTGATTCCGACCTTCGTGCTCGGTACCGGCGCTGAGTACGCGGTTGCCGACGAGGGCTACGGCCCGCGCCCGGTGCCGGATGTCAAGGGATACCCCGAGTTCGCTGCTCACCTGGCACAGTCGGTCATCCAGGATGACTTCGACCTGACCCTCGTGAACGAGATGGTGGTTGACCACGGGCTCACGGTGCCGCTCTCGCTCGTGTACGGCCAGGTCGAGGAGTGGCCGGTCAAGGTGATCCCGCTCGCGGTCAACGTCGTGCAGTACCCGGTGCCCTCGGGGCGCCGCTGCTACGAGCTCGGCAAGGCGCTGCGCCGCGCCATCGACAAGTGGGACGGCCCCGAGCTGAACGTGCAGATCTGGGGAACGGGCGGCATGAGCCACCAGCTGCAGGGCCCCCGCGCCGGCCTCATCAACCAGGAGTGGGATAACGCGTTCCTCGACATGCTGATCTCCGACCCGCTGGGCCTGACCGAATGGCCGCACATTGACTATGTCGACGAGGCCGGATCGGAAGGTATTGAGCTGGTCATGTGGCTCATCGCCCGCGGCGCGATGGACGACCAGTTCGGTGGCGGCGCTCCCGAGGTGAACCACCGGTTCTACCACGTGCCCGCCTCCAACACCGCGGTCGGTCACCTGGTCATCACCAATCCCGTCGCAGCCTCCACCGCGGCCGCCGATGTCGAGGAAGAGAAGGTTCCCGTCGGCGCAACGGCCTGACAGGCTGACCATAGACCCGCTCCGTGGGGATCGATCGCGCGATCCCCACGGAGCGCACCACGTTCGAAGGAGGACACCGAATGAGCAGTGACAAGGTCCGAATCGCCGTCGTCGGCGCGGCAGGCGCCTTCGGCATGAAGCACCTCGACGGCCTGGCTAATATCCCCGACGCAGAGGTGACGGTCGTCAGCGGCACCAAGCCCGAGGCCACGCAGGCCGTCGCCGAAAAGTACGGGGTTACGAATGCCGTCGTCGGTTACGACGCCGTCCTCGAGCGCGACGACGTGGACGCCATCATTCTCGCCACCCCCACCGGCCTGCACGCGTCGCAGACGCAGGCCGCGCTCGCCGCAGGCAAGCACGTGCAGGTCGAGATCCCGCTGGCCGACTCGCTTGCGGATGCTGAAGCCACCCTCGCCGCCGCCGAGGCATCCGATCGCGTCACCATGGTGGGGCACACGCGCCGTTTCAACCCGTCGCACCAGTGGATCCACCAGCGCATCCAGAGCGACCAGTTCCACATCCAGCAGATGGATGTGCAGACCTACTTCTTCCGTCGCACCAACACGAACGCGAAGGGCGAGCCGCGCTCGTGGACCGACCACTTGCTGTGGCACCACGCCGCCCACACCGTCGACCTGTTCGCCTACCAGGCGGGACGCATCGTGCAGGCCAATGCCATCCAGGGCCCGATCCACCCGGAACTCGGGATCGCGATGGACATGTCGATTCAGCTCAAGGCTGAGACCGGTGCGATCTGCACCCTTTCGCTCTCGTTCAACAACGAGGGACCCTTCGGCACGTTCTTCCGCTACATCGGCGACACCGGCACCTACATCGCCCGCTACGACGACCTCGTCAACGGCAAGGAAGAGCCGATCGACGTGTCGCAGGTCGCGGTCAGCATGAACGGCATCGAACTGCAAGACCGCGAGTTCGTGGCTGCGATCCGTGAGGGCCGCGAACCCAACTCGTCAGTGCGGCAGGTCTTCGACTGCTACCGCGTGCTCGGGATGCTGGAGGAGCAGCTCGCATGAACCTGCCCCGCTACGGGCTCGGGTGCATGTCGCTCAGCCACGCGTACGGGGTGGCGCCGTCGCCTGAAGAGGGGCTGCGGTTGTTGCAGACCGCGCTCGACGAAGGCGTCACGCTCTTCGACACCGCGACCCTGTACGGAGGCGGCCGCAACGAGGAGTTGGTCGGCAAGGCCATTGCGGGTCGACGGGATGAGATCATCCTTGCCAGTAAGGGCGGGATGGCGATTGTCGACGGTGCGCGGGTGATCGACGGACGCCCGGAGACGCTCCGGGCGCAGGTGGATGCCTCGCTTCGCCGACTCGGCGTCGACCACATCGATCTCTACTACCTGCACCGCTGGGACAAGTCGGTACCGATTGCCGATAGCGTCGCGGCGCTCGCGGAAGCCAGGGATGCCGGCAAGATCGGAGCGATCGGACTGTCAGAGGTCTCGGTGGCCAGACTTCGGGAAGCGCAGCAGGTAGCGCCTATCGCCGCGGTTCAAAACGAATACTCCCTGTGGAGCCGCAACGCGGAGCTCGGCATGCTCGAGGCGACGAAGGCCGACGGCGTCGCGCTCGTCGCGTTCTCGCCGGTCGCGCGAGGGTTCCTTGCCGACGCGATCCATGATCCCGACGAGCTCGTGGCGAAAGACATCCGTCGCGGGATGCCGCGGTTCCAGTCGCCGCACTGGGAGGCCAACGCCGCGTTGCTGCCGGCATGGCGCGCTCTCGCTGCCGAGGCAGGGGTGAGCCCTGCCCAGCTCGCCCTCGCGTGGCTGTCGTCGCGAGGCGAGCACGTCGTGCCGATTCCCGGAACGACGAACATCGAGCACCTGCGCGAGATCATCGCCGCTGCCCAGCTCGAGGTCGCGGCCGACATCCTGGAGCACGCGGGGCGCCTCATCGACACGGCAACGATCTCGGGTCCTCGGTACTCGGCGAGCAACGCTGCCGAGGTTGACACCGAGACCTTCGAGGATGCCGCGTGAAGGCCATCTCGTCGATGGCTACCCGGCTGCTGCTCGCCGACCTGATGGCGGCGGCTGACGACGCTGGGCTCGGACACGTCGAGATCGAGTCGGTCGGTGGAGTGGATGCTGCAGACCGGGTCGCGGCCGGCGAAGAGTTTGACCTTGTCTTTCTCGCCGACGGCGCGCTCGCGAAGCTCGCCGTCGGCGGACACGTCGTGCCGGGCACCGTCTCTCCCCTCGTGCTGTCGCAAGTGGCAGTCGGCATTCCGTCGCATTCTGGCGCCCCGGCGGCCGCGGTCTCCGATGCCGCGTTCCCGGACGCTGAGGGTGTCCGCGAGGCCATCCGAGCAGCGACCAGGATCGGATACTCGACCGGCCCGAGTGGCACCGCGCTGGTGTCGATGATTGAGGACTGGGGCCTGAGCGCGGAGGTCGGCGACCGCCTGGTACAGGCGAGGCCCGGCATCCCCGTCGCGCGTCTTCTTGCCGATGGCGAGGTCGACCTCGGCTTTCAGCAGCTGAGTGAGCTTGTGGGCAGCCCGGGTGTCACGGTGCTGGGAGTTCTGCCACAGGACTGCGCAATCGACACCGTGTTCTCGGGCGCGGTCGCCACGACGTCGTCGGACCCGGAGGACGCTGCTGCAATCCTCGCCTTTCTGCGCACCGGCGCTGCCCAGGACATCGCGCGCTCGCACCACTTCGCTCCGCCGCCCGCGCCGTAGCGCGCTGGCGGCGTCTTTCAGCAGGGCATCCCGGCGAGAAGAGCGTGGGCAACGCGGTCGCCGGAGACCAAAGCGCCTTGAATCGAGGCTGTGTCGCGGTGATCGCCTGCGATGTAAACGCGTTCCGAGAGTCGCGCCGGCGTGACGGTGCGCAGCGGTGCTGACTGCGCGGGCAGCGCGTGCGGGATGTCATCGCGTCGCAGCAGGCTCCAGTCGGTGGCATCCGCGCCCCAGATCTGAGTGACGTGCCGCCGCACCTGCGCCTCGGTCGGCACCTCGCTGGGACCACCGGGTGTCGCGGGCGGCAGCAGACATGTTGCCTGAACGAGGTGCATGCCCTTCGGTGCGTACGAGGGCGCGACGTTCGACACCCGAGCGGCTCTCTCGGAGACCGGTTACGCGATGGCCCACCTCGATGCGCACCCCGAGCGTGCGAGCGTGGGCGGCAAGCTGCTCGGGAAGAGCCTGGATGCCGCGCTCGGGCAACCCCGGTCGCCCCCCGTGCGAACATGCGAATCAGCAGCCGGACGAAGGCGACTGAGGTCTCGAAGCTCCCGTCGGCGATGACACCGGAAAGGAATGGCTCGAGCACCTCACGCCGCAGCGGCCCGGTCAGCCCGGCGCGATCCCAGCCCTCACGCACCGGCAGATCGCCACCGGCAGCGGCGTGGCGGATCACGCTTCGGGGAGCGACGAGAGCCGGCGCCGCCCAGCGCGTGAGGGCCGCGGCATCCCGTGGCGGGAGAAGACCACTTCGAAGTATCGCGGCGAGCATCGACGGATGCCGGCGCGGGTCGGCCAACGCCTCGACACCGTTCTCGCGTCGCACCTGCACGCCGACGGGGAAAGGCTTCAGGCGCAGGGCCTGAACATCGATCCACCGACGCACTGCCGGGTAGGCCGGATTGAGCACCTGAAACCCGCGGTCGAGAAGAAAACCGTCGACGGCGTCAGTGCGCTGCCGTCCACCGACGGCCGCCGCGGCTTCGAGCACCACGACGTCGCGTCCCGCGTGCCCGAGCGTGATCGCCGCGCGAAGTCCTGCCAGCCCGGCACCGATCACGACCACATCGTGGCGGCGAGCGTTTGCCATGACTGTCCTCCTGACTCAGTACGACGACGCTACGGTGCGACGAGTCCTGCGGAACCCATGATCTTCTCGGGTCGCAGCTCGATAGCCACCCGGCGCGGATTGGGCTGCGGTTGCCGGTACCGCGCCGCATAGAGTTCCACGGCGCGCGCGACGGCATCCGGATCGCGCGATACCGTCGCATGCCCCGCGATGCTCAACCACTGGGGGCCCGCGATCTGTGCGACCGTCGCGCGGCCATCCCGTTCGATGTTGCGCACCTTCTGGCTGCCGTCCATCGTGATGATCCGCGCCAGGCCATCCGCGAACGTGAAGCCGACAGCGACCACGTGAAGCAGGCCCGAGGGTGCGAGGGTCGACAGCGTCGCCAGGTGATGTTCCGTGACGAAACGCAGCCCGTCGGCGGTGAGAGCCGTAGTCATGCCCTCGATCCTGCCGCACCCGCGTCGACACTGGGCGCTGCGTCGTGTGAAACTCTGAGCACCATGCCTCCGACTCCCGACGAGCTTCGCGATCTCGTGCTCCTGCGCCGCGTCCGGGACCGCATCGACCGCGAGTACGCCGCGCCCCTGGACGTCGAGGAACTCGCACGCGGCGCCCACATGTCAGCGGGGCACCTGAGCCGAAAGTTCAAGGCGGCCTTCGGCGAGAGTCCGTACTCCTACCTCATGACCCGCCGGATCGAGCGCGCCATGACACTGCTGCGACGGGGTGACCTGAGCGTCACCGAGGTGTCCCTCGCCGTGGGGTGCGCGTCGCTCGGCACCTTCAGCACCCGGTTCACTGAGCTCGTCGGCATGCCGCCGAGCGTCTACCGGGCGCGCGCCGAACACGACGCCGCGGGCCTCATCCCCTGTGTCGCGAAGCAGGTCACGCGGCCGATTCGCCGCTGACCGCGGCATCCCAGCGCTGCAGCGCACGCAGCGCGAGAAATGTCACCCACTTCGACGGTTCGCCCGGTTCGACATCCAGCGGGAACCACACCGCACCGTCGAGCTTCTCGCCCTGGAGCCATCTACCGTCGGGCTGGCGTGCGCCGCGGATCCGGTCAATGGTCTCGGCGACGCGGGGGTCAGGGCGAATGTCGTCGTGCGCCGCCGCCTCGGTGAAGTAGTCGACGGCCTTCAGCGCCGTATGCGGGTGGCGGTACGGGTACATCAGCAGATCCGCCCACGGTCCCACCGGCTCGCCGGTCGACAGCCGATAGCGCAGGCGCCGCTTGAGCAGATACTCCTCGCCCCGATGACGGACCGCCGTCAGGGCGTCATCGCCCGTGAGCTGCTCATACGCCAGGATGCCGCGCACCGCGTTGATCGTGGAGTGAAACGACGACCGCGTCGACCCCTCGACCCACTCGCAGTTCCATCCACCGTCGGGGAGCGCCTTCGTCGCGAAGAACTCCACGATCGGTGACACATCGGTCCCGAGCCAGGCACCGTTGGCGAGGGTCATTGCGTTGATGCAGACATCGGTCTCACCATCCCAGTACGGCAGATCGTCGTACTCCCACCGGGCGTTCTCGCGCAGCTTCTCGGCAGTGCCGGCCAGGGCTGCGGCATCCAGTCCCCACTCGCGAAGCGTCGTGAGGGTCCAGGTCGTCGCGGTCCACGGCTGACCGGGTCCCTCCCCCCGATACCCCGCCGGAAAGTAAGCTCCTCCCGCCCACTGGCCATCGGCATCCTGCACCGCGAGCAGCCGAGCAGCATCGCCCTCGTGTGCCATGCTCGCCCGCGTCGCCTGCCACACATCTTCGGGCGCTCCGATCAGATCGCGCTGCACCTGCCACCGCAGTGTCGGATCCGAATCCAGCAGCCACTGCTCGAGTTCGTCACGGTTCATGCCCGAAGGTTAGGGCAGGTCGCCGACACGCAACAGGGGGTCGTGAGGAGCCCGATCGGTCACGAATCGAGAAGCGCAGACAGCATGCGGCGACTACCGTGACCGGTATGCAGACCACGATCCACTCGAGCTTTCTTCCCCACCTCGACCCCGAGGAGTCGCTCGCCTTCTACCGTGACGTCCTCGGATATGAGGTGCGGCTGGATGTCGGGTACGAGGACATGCGCTGGATCACGGTGGGCCCGGCCGGCCAGCCCGACACCGCGATCGTGCTGCATCCGCCGGCCGCTACCCCGGGACTGACCGACCAGGAGCGCACGACGCTACTCGAACTGATCACGAAGGGCTCGTATTTCGGGATCAACCTCGCAACCCGCGACCTCGACGAGACCTTCGCGGCACTCGAGGCTGCCGGCGCCGAGATCGTGCAGGAGCCGATCGACCAGGCCTACGGCGTGCGGGACTGCGCAGTGCGTGATCCCGCCGGCAACCTCATCCGCATTCAGCAGCTCACCGACTGACGCGTCCGGATCCCGCGCGGCTCACGCGAAGGCTGCCTCAACGGCTGCCTCGATGTGCAGGCGGGCTGTCGGGAAGACCGGTACGGGGCAGTCCTCCCCTGTCACGAGCAGTTCGATCTCGGTGCAGCCCAGGATGATTCCCTCCGCGCCCTCGGCGACCAGGTCTTCGATGATCCGGCGGTACGCGGCGCGGGACTCATCGCTGACGATGCCCATCGCGAGCTCGTCGAAGATCACGCGGTGCACGAGCTCGCGGTCTTCGTCGCCGGGGACCACGACGTCCAGGCCGTGTTCGGCGAGGCGCTCCCGGTAGAAGGGCTGCTCCATGGTGAACGCCGTCCCGAGGAGCCCGACGCGGGTCAACCCAGCCGCTTTGACGGCCGCGGCAGCGGCATCCGCGATGTGCAGCAGCGGAACATCGATCGCCGCCGAGACCTCAGGCGCGACCTTGTGCATCGTGTTGGTGCAGATGAGCACCATGTCGGCACCGGCATCCTGCAACCCACGCGCGTGGGTCGCGAGAAGATCGGCGGCGTCGCCCCACCGATCCTCGCGCTGCATGAGCCCGATCTCGGCGAAGTCGACGGAGTCCAGCAGGATCTTCGCCGAGTGCAGCCCGCCCATCCGGTCGCGCACAGTCTGGTTCGCGATGCGGTAATACTCCGCCGTGGATTCCCAGCTCATGCCGCCCAGCAGCCCGATCGTTCTCATGTTCCAACGAGACCACTGCGTGATACCTCAGCACAACGACATACTTGTATGGAGAAACCAAAGCACCGCTAATGAATGGGGATCGATGGAGCCGCACGAGCCGCACGCAGACCTCGACGCGCCGCGGGCACTGCCGGCCCTCGACCCCCGCAGCATCCTGATCTTCCGCGAGGTCGGACGCACCGGATCGCTCACCGGCGCTGCGCAGGTGCTCGGCTGGACCCAGCCCGCGGTGAGCCAACACGTGAGGCGCCTCGAGGCTGCGGCCGGCGTTCCACTCTTGGCGCGCGAGGGGCGCGGGGTCGTGGTGACGGATGCCGGGCGCGCCCTGTTGCGCCATGCCGACGCGCTCGCTGCAGCTCTGCACGATGCCGAGCACGAGCTTGCCGACCACGCGCACCTGCGCGCAGGCCGCGTGCGGATCGCATCCTTCCCGTCGGCCAGCGCGACGATCGCGGCGCGTGCCGTCAGCGACCTGGCCGAGAGATTCCCGGGGATCGACCTGCGGCTGGAGCAACTCGAACCACCCGAGGCTCTTCGCGCGCTCGAAGAGGGGGCGTGCGACATCGCGATCGTGTTCGAGTACGACGATGGGCACGTGTCAGTGCCGGCTGACGCTGACCGCACGCCGCTGGCCGTCGATCCGCTGCAGATCGTCCTTCCCCCCGGGCATCCGTTGACGGCACGAGCAGAGATCCGCCTCGACGACCTTGCCGACGAGCAGTGGGTCACCGGATGCATCAGCTGCCGTCGACACCTGCTGACCTCCACCTCAGCCGCAGGGTTCACTCCCGACATCCGTCACAGCACCGATGACTACGTCGTCGTGCAGGCGCTGGTTGCGACGCGCATGGCAGTTGCCGTGCTGCCCTCCCTCGCGCTGCGTGCGAGCCGGAACCCCGACGTGACTGTCCATCCCCTCGCCGACCACGCCCCGCGCCGGGTCTCGGCGATCACCCGGCGCAGTGCCCGGTCAGTGCCGTCAGTCGGAGCAGCGCTCGCCGCGATTCAGCGGGCAGCACAGGCACTCGACGCGCACTGACTTTCGGCATCCGCCCCGCACCGTGCACGGACGGCGGAAGAATGGGCGCATGGATGCCGCACCGCGCCCCCTGACCGAGATGCCCGACCCGCAGTACGTGATGGTGGGCGAGGGGTACCGCATCGCCACCTACTCGTGGGGAGACCCTCACGCCGAGACTGTCCTCGCTGTCCATGGGTTTTCGTCGAGCTGCCGCGACAACTGGGTGAACACGGGCTGGGTGCGCGACCTCACCCGCGCTGGCTTCCGCGTTCTTGGTGTCGACCAGCGGGGTCACGGGGCGAGCGACAAGCCGCACGACCGTCGCGCCTACGAGATGCGGGCGTTCATCGACGATCTCGCGACAGTGCTTGACACGTACCTGATCGACTCCGCGCGGTACCTCGGTTACTCCCTCGGTGCGCGAGTCGGATGGCAGCTTGCCGTCGACCGCCCCCAGCTGGTGACCCGTGCTGTCCTCGGCGGCATCCCCGACGGTACGCCGCTGGCCCGCCTCCAGCTCGACCAGGCGAAGGCGTATGTCGCCGACGGCACGCCGGTCACCGACAAGGTGACCAACAACTACGTGACGCTGGCCGAGCGGGTGCCGGGCAACGATCTGTCGGCACTCGTGGCGCTCGCCGAGGGGATGCGGTTCGGCGAGGCGGGCGACCCCGATCCTGCCCGGCCACCCCAGCAGCCGGTGCTGTTCGCCACCGGCAGCGAGGACGCGATCCTGCCGCGATCCCGCCGCCTCGCTGACGCGACCCCGAACGGCACGTTCGTCGAGATCCCGGGCCGCCACCACTTCAACACGCCTGGTTCCCGCGACTTCCGCGCCGCCGGCCTGGAGTTCTTCGCCGCCGCCGACTGACCGCATCCGTCATCCCTCCCGCCGGCATCCGACCTGCTCGGCATCCGGCATCCGTCATCCGTCTCGTCACCGGTCGCAACGGCGCATGGGTGATGCGACGCGCCGGGTGATGGATGCCAGGGCGCGGCGTGTCGGCGAAAGGGTGCGCCGTTGCGACGGCCGGGTCGTTCCGGATAAGGCGCCATTGCGAGCGCCCGGTGCCGTCTGGCCTGGAGTTCATGCCGCTGTGAGCTGAAGCGATTAGGCATCCGACCCGCGCGGCATCCGGCATCCGTCATCCGTCTCGCCACCGGTCGCAACGGCGCATGGGTGATGCGACGCGCCGGGTGATGGATGCCAGGGCGCGGCGTGTTGGCGAAAGGGTGCGCCGTTGCGACGCCCCGGACGCACCGGATGATGCGCCGTTGGCACCGTCCGGTGCCGCCGGGTGGTTGACTAAGCGCGTGAGCGAGCTTCTCGCGCAGTGGCAGATGATCCCCTTCGAGCACGAGGGGGTGCGTCACGACGTCTATTACCGGGGAGGCGGGCCCGGAGTCATCCTGGTTCCCGAGCTGCCCGGCGCGACCCCCGAGGTGATAGCACTCGGCGAGCGCCTGGTTGCGGCGGGCTTCCGCGTCGCAATGCCCTCGGTCATCGGCACGCCGGAGCGTCCCATGAGCGGCGGGTACATCGCCGCGTCGGCCCTTCGCATGTGTGTCTCACGGGAGTTCGCAGCCTTCGCTCGCCGCGCTGACCGACCGATCGCCCATTATCTGCGGGCGCTCGCCCGTCACCTCCACGCCGAATGCGGTGGACCCGGTGTTGGCGTGATCGGGATGTGTTTCTCGGGCGGATTCGCGCTCGCTGCAGCCGCCGACGACAGCGTCCTCGCCCCCGTGCTCTCGCAGCCGGCAATGCCGCCTCCCATCGGGGCGGGCCGCGCAGCCACCGGTCTGAGCATCATCGAAGAGGCGGCAGTAAGCCGTCGCGCCGCCGACGGCCTGTGCGCCCTCGGGCTCCGGTTCACACAGGACCGCAGCGTGCCGCCGGAGCGCTTCGCCGCCTTCGAGCGTCTGCTCGGAGACGGATGGCGCGCGTTCGAGATCGATTCGTCGCCGGGCAATCCCGACGGCATCCCGGCGAACGCGCACTCCGTGCTGACGGATGCCTCGGCCGAGGTCCCCGGCCACCCGACTCATCGCGCCAACGAGCTGCTGGTCGATTTCCTGCGCGAGCGCCTGGCCGGTTGAGGCGTCGAACCGTCAGATCGTGAGATCGATGGTTCCCTCGTGGGGACCGCCGCACTGCTCGGATCCGCCGACGCGCACCCACTCCGGCGAGATCACGACCTCTGTCAGGAGCGCATCGTCGACGCCGAAGGCGCGAACGGTGACGGGGTCTGGGGTCGACATGCCGAGATCGAAGTTCCAGGTGCTGCCGTCGCGGTCGACGTAGTACCAGAGGTCAGCCAGGTCAGCCGCGGTGTCGCCGGGGCCCCTGACACAGGTCTCACCGTCGCAGATCTCGAGAGAGGTTACCGACGCGGAATCACCGTGCACGGTCACGGTCACGTGGTTGATCCAGCCGACCGCGGAGCATGCTTGCGACCAGACCTGCCCGCCGCTGCATCCACCGAGCGCGAGCGTGACAGCCGCCGCGGTACCCACGAGCACACTCCGCCGCCGCGCCGTCGATCGGATCGGATGCCTCACGCGCCGGATTGTAGCCTCGGCACCTGTCGCGGGGGTGTGGAGTGGCGCGGGGGATCAGTCGCCGAGCGCCGGGCGGCGCATCGGGACGTGCGGGATGTCGTCCTCCGAGAACGCCGGGCCCGACACCTCGAACCCGAAACGCGCGTACCAGTCTGCGAGCTGGGATTGTGCGTCGAGCACGATCGGCAACCCGGGTTCCCGCTCCTCGCATCGAGCGACGGCGAGACGCATGAGCTCTGCCGCGATGCCGCGCCCGCGGGCTGCGGCGTCAGTTGCCACACGACCGATGCGCATCTGCGCCGGGTCTCGCAGGATGCGCAGCGTCGACAGCACCTCATCGCCGTCGCTCGCCCACATGAGCTCGGCGCCAGATTCGATATCGCGGCCGTCGAGTTCCGGGTAGGCCGCGCGCTGCTCGACAACGAATACGCGAAGCCGAAGCCACAGCATGCGGTAGAGCGTCTCGGGCGCGATGTCCGCCGCCGTGGCGCGGTGGTAGGTGACGGGCATGGCCATACCCTAGGGCCTTCGCGGGCGGTTCCCGGCCTGGGTGTCGGCGGCGGGTGGCAGAGTGGATGCATGCAGCAGCGCCCCCTCGGAAGAACCGGCCGTCTCGTCTCAGCAATCGGCCTCGGTACGTGGCAACTCGGCGCCGACTGGGGAGCGGTCGACGAGGATGACGCGCTGTCGGTGCTCGCGGCATCCGCCGACGCCGGCGTGACGCTCTTCGACACCGCAGATGTGTACGGGGACGGCCGCTCGGAGAAGCTCATCGGAGGCTTCCTCGCCGAGCGGCCCGATCATGGCATCACCGTGGCGACGAAGATGGGCCGGCGCGTCGACCAGCTGCGCGAGAACTACACCGAAGAAGCGTTCCGGGGCTGGACCGAGCGCTCCCGTGAGAACCTCGGCGTCGACACCCTCGATCTCGTTCAGCTGCACTGCCCACCGAGCGATGTCATCGCGGCCGACGAACTTTTCGATGCGCTCGACCGGCTCGTCGAAGACGGTCTCATCGGTGCCTACGGCGTCTCTGTCGAGACGTGCGAGCAGGCGCTCTCGGCGATAGCGCGCCCGGGGGTGACCAACGTGCAGATCATCTTCAATCCCTTCCGCCTGAAGCCCCTCGACGAGGTGCTTCCGGCGGCGGCCGCGGCCCAGGTCGCGATCTTCGCGCGGGTGCCGCTCGCATCCGGCCTGCTCTCGGGCAAGTACACGAGAGCCACGACGTTCGCCAGCGACGACCACCGCTCCTACAACCGTCACGGTGAGGCCTTCGACCGTGGCGAGACCTTCTCGGGCGTCGACTTCGAGGTCGGGATCGCCGCGGCATCCGAGCTGGCTGCAGCGCTGCCCGACGGCGTCTCGCTGCCGGCCGCGAGCCTGGCCTGGATCGCCGCGCAACCCGGTGTCACCTCCGTGATCCCGGGCGCACGAACTCCCCAGCAGGCCGAGGCGAACGCTGGCGCGGGTGCGCTGCTCGAGCCCGGAGCCTTCGACCTCGACGCCTTCGACGCGGCAGTTCACGCCGTCTATGACCGTCACCTGCGCGAGGCGATCCACCCCCTCTGGTGATCCTGCGCTGCTGTGGGCGTGGTCCGAGGAGGTGACCGGGAAACCCGGGCCCGCCGAGAAGGCCCGCATCGACGAATAGACTTGAGTGTTGTGACCAGCGCTGCACCCCTCCGCACCCTTGAGGTGAGGCATCTTCAGCTGGCGCGAGCCTTCTTCGCCGCGCTGGCAGCGGTCATGATCACGTTCTCGCCCGATCACTCCGCGGCGGTCGGTCTCGCCGTGTTCAGCGGCTTCGCGATCGCGACGGGTCTGGTGTGGTTCGCAGCAGTGTGGCTGATCTTCCCGAAGGGCAACCGGTGGGCAGCGGTACTGCTCGGCATCCTCGCCCTCCTCGCGGGAATGGCGACCGGGATGCCGGGGCTTCGCACCGACACCATGTTCTTCGTCGTCGTGATCGCGTGGGCGGTGCTCAGCGGCATCGTCGAGCTGGTCGCGGGAGTCCGAGCCCGACGGATGACGCACCTGCCGCGCTCGCAGAGCCGCGATGCCATCACGATCGGCGCCCTCGGCATCCTGCTCGGTATCGGCCTTCTGGCCGTTCCGGTGCAGTATGCCCTGACCTACACGATCGAAGAGGCGGGACAGACCTTCACGCTGACCGGTATAACGATCGCCGTCGGCATTTTCGGGGGCTACGCGGCGATCGTCGCCGTCTACCTCGGTATCGCCGCGTTCTCGCCGCGCCAGACGGATGCCGAGGCCGCGGCGCCGGTCACCGAAGCGACGGCCGAGAGGAAGCCATGACCGACAAGCCCACGCGCCGGGAGATCATGCGCCCCGTCCAGCTCCTCGGCCTCGCCTTCGTGGCTGCCCTGTTTGCCGGGATCGTGACCCTCGTATCGATGGGGTTCTTCCAGCAGATCCCCGCCGAGGACGTGCAGAACGCCCTGATCGTTGCGCTCATCGTCGCGGGAGTGACCTTTGTGGTCACCCTCGTCGCGCTCGCACTCCTGCTGCTGGCGATCGACCCCGCGCAGGTGACCAAGACCATTGATCGGCCCGTGCTGCTGGACGACGAGCCCGACGGCGACGCCGCGTCGGCGACCACGCCCGAAGACCGCGAGACCGGCGGCTCGTCAGCACCAACCGCCTAAAGCGCGGCCGAGGCTCCGTCGATCTCGGAGACGAGGTCCGATGCGAGACCCGTGTATGACGCCGGCGTGAGCGCGAGCAGGCGCTCCTTCGCGGCATCGCCGATGTCGAGACCCCGTACGAACTCCGCGAGCTCGGCAGGTCCGACCCGCCGCCCGCGGGTGAGGTCCTTCAGTAGCGCGTAGGGATCGTTGATCTGCGAGCGACCAGCAACGATCTCGGCGCGCACGACAGTCTGGATCGCTTCGGCCAGCACCTCCCAGTTGGCTTCGAGATCTGCGTCCAGGGCGGCTTGCGCGAGCGAGATCTCGGTGAGCCCGCGGGCGAGGTTGTCGAGCGCGAGAAGGGAGTGACCCAGCGCGACCCCGATGTTGCGCTGCGTCGTCGAGTCGGTGAGATCCCTCTGCAGGCGTGACGTTACGAGGGTCTGCGCCAGCGTGGCCAGAAGGCCGCCCGAGATCTCGAGGTTTGCTTCGGCGTTCTCGAAGCGGATCGGGTTGATCTTGTGCGGCATCGTCGACGAGCCGGTCGCGCCGGCTACCGGGATCTGCGAGAAGTAGCCGAGCGAGATGTAGGTCCACACGTCGGTTGCGAGGTTGTGCAGGATGCCGCCCGCGTGCCGGAGCCGGTCGTAGAGCTCGACCTGCCAGTCGTGCGACTCGATCTGGGTCGTCAGGACGTTGAATCCGATCCCGAGCGACTCGATGAACTCGCGCGAAAGCGCGGGCCAGTCCCTGTCGGGCTCTGCGGCGAGGTGAGCTGACCAGGTTCCGGTGGCGCCCGAGAACTTCGCAAGGAACTCGGATGCCGCGATCTGCCGCTCGACGCGCTCGAGCCGCCACACGAAGACGGCAAGTTCCTTGCCCATCGTGGTGGGGGTTGCCGGCTGCCCGTGGGTGCGGGAGAGCATCGGGGCCTCCCGGTGGTCGTGGGCGAGGCCCGCGAGCCGGTCGATCACGACGCGGAGCCGGGGCAGCCAGACCTGGGTGACGGCGCGCTGCACCGTGAGGGCGTAGGAGGCCGAGTTGATGTCTTCGCTCGTGCAGGCGAAGTGCGTGAGTTCAGCGATGTGCTCGAGCCCGAGTTCGGCAAGGCGGTCGCGCACCAGGTACTCGACGGCCTTCACGTCGTGGCGGGTCACTGCCTCTTTCTCGGCGAGCCAGGCGATTTCATCGGCGCCGAAGCCGCCGTACAGCGCGCGGAGGCGCTCCTTCTGGGCCTCCTCGAGTGGTGCCGTCCCGAAGAGCGACCGGTCGGTGAGGGCGATCAGCCACTCGACCTCGACCTCGACGCGGGCACGGTTGAGGCCAGCCTCCGAGAGGTACTCGCTTAGGGGCGCTACCGCGACGCGGTACCGGCCGTCCAACGGACTCAGCGGCTGCTCGCCGAATGAGATGGCGTCGTGCTCACGGGGCAGGGAGGTCACGGTACTCCTGTCGGATCTGCGGTCCGGGCTCCCGTTACGCCGGGCGATGATCGCCTCAGGGCGCGGGGCGAAGCGCCGGCTCCAGCTGGCGGAAGAGTGCGCGGCTGGCGCTCTCGATCATACCGAGCACCTCGTCGAACATCGCCTCGTCGGCGTAGTACGGGTCGGGCACGTCCAGTGTCTGGGCTGAGGCATCGAACGACATCAGCAGGGCGATCTTGTCGGCATCCGTGTCAGAGTGCGACCAGCCCCGCAGGATCCGCTCGTGGCTGCGATCGAGGGCAAGCACGAGGTCGCTGCGGTCGAAGTCGGCTCTGCCGAACTGGCGGGCTCGATGGCGGGCGCCGTCGTACCCGCGCCGCGCGAGTGCCTCGATGGTGCGTTCGTCGGCGCGCTCGCCGACATGCCAGTCTCCGGTGCCGGCGCTGGTGGAGAGCACACGGTCGCCGACGCCCGCGCTGTCGGCGAGGGCGCGGAACACGACCTCGGCCATCGGGGACCGGCAGATATTGCCGGTGCAGACGAAGACGACGCGAAACGGCTCGACGGCGTTCGCGGTCATGCGTTCATTCATACCCCTCCTGCCCGGCGAGCGCATCAATTCGTCGCCTCCTCCCCTGTTTCCCGGGAAGCCGAACCGTCGACAATACGTCACGTATGCCGCCTCCCGCGCTCCGCGGGTCAGCAACGGTGGACGAATGGATGAGCTCCGCGCATCGCCGTCGGCTGGTACTGTCCGTGCGCAGCTCGCAGCTCTCGCATCGTGGGCTGACGACCTCGCGATGGAGGCCGAGGCGATCGCGCGGGTCGGCGGGTGGGAGACGCCGGCGGTCGCCGCGTTCCAGTCCGAGATGGCGGAGCTTGTGGCGGCGCTGCGCGGTTTGCGGGGGCGCGCTCTCGATCTTCGTGCTGACGTCGGGGCGCCGCATCCGTGGCCTGCCCTCGGCGGGTACCCGGGATTCGGTCTTGCCGGAGGTGGGTCGTGAGCGACCTCGAGATCCGCAGCGGAGGCGCGATCGCTGTCGACACGGAGGAACTGCGAGCGGTGGCCTGGCGGCTGCGTGAGTTCGGCGTCAGTCTGGGCGAATTCGCCGACCGGGCTGGCTGGGTGGCGACGGATGCCGCGGCTACCGCGACCGGGTTCGGCGTTGATCTCGAGGCACGGTGGCTGGCAAGCGGTGCGGAGCGGGTCGCCGAGCAGCCGGCCGCGCTCGCCGGGGCGCTCGACGCACTTGCTGCGGCGTACGAGCTCATCGAGCTGCGCGTGCAGCAGGCAGTTGCGATAGCGGCCGGTGATGCCGACGCGACGAGAGCTATCGAGGCTCGGATGGCGGTGCTGCAGCAGGAGTACCCGGATGCTGCGCGCGCCGCCGATACCGCGGTGAACGCCTGGCGGGGCGGCGGGCCGATCGAGATGGCTCGTCAGGTGGCGGCTGCCACGTGGTGGATTCCCGGCATGGCAATCCCGCTTGCGCTGGGAACCGGCGTGCTCTGGAGCGGGGTCGCGCTCGCGGGGCTTGGCCGGATGTCGCAGGCACCCGTATCTCCGGGTGCTCCGGTGGCGGATGCGGCGCCCAACGCCACACCGACCCTCGGCGCGGGGCAGCGCAGTGGGACGCGACATCCTCTGGCTGGTGCCCCGGCGACCTCCCTGTCTCCTGCGCCGCTAGCCGTGCGGCAGGTCACCCCGGCGCCGACATCCGGGCCGGTGACGGGATTGGCGGATGCCGCGCGGCGCGTGCCCGGCGCCGCCGAGGCTCGGGTGCGGGTCGAGCGCTACGCGATGCCCGGCGGCGGATCGCAGGCAGCGGTCTACGTCGCCGGTACGCAGACGCTCTCGGGAGGTTCGGGCGATCCGTTCGACATGCGCTCGAACCTCGAGCTGTACCGGGGTGAGCGTTCGGCATCCCTCGAGTCCGTCGAACTCGCCCTCCGTGAGGCGGGAGTCGATCCGGGCGAGCCGGTGCACGTCTTCGGGCACTCGCAGGGAGCGATGCTCGCTTCGGCTCTTGCGCTCGAGGGCACCTACGACGTGCAGACTCTGGTCACGTACGGCTCGCCGGTCGAGGCGGCGGTTCCCGACAGTGTGCTCAGTATCAGCATCCGTCACACCGACGATCCTGTCGCGGCGCTGGCCGGCGGCGGTCATGCCGAGACGGTGGGGGCGCCGGGGAGTTTCGTCGCCGAGCGGGTCGCCGACCCGGGCGCGGGCGTGCAGGACATCACCCTGGCAGCGCACGGCATCGAGCGCTATGCCGAGACAGCCGCGATGGTGGATGCCTCCAGCGACCCGCGCGCGGTGGCACTGCGAGATCTCTGGGGCACGCTCGGTTCCGCCGAGCGCGTCGAGGTCACCGAGTATGCCGCCGATCGCGGCAGCGGCTAATCGTCAGCCGTCAGTCGTTGTTGCGGCGGGGCCGAAGCAGGATCCCGATGAACCAGTTGATGATCGAGATCAGAAGGGCAGCGACCACACCCCACCAGAAGTCCTCTACCCGCAGGCCCCAGTTCCACCACTGGGTGAACCAGGCGGTCAGCCACAGCAGGAAGCCGTTGATCACGAGCGAGATGAGTCCCAGGGTCAGGATGTAGATGGGGAATGCGAGCACCTTGATCACCGTGCCGATGATCGTGTTCACGAGCGCGAAGATGAGCGCCACAAGCAGCAGCGTCAGCACGAGCTGCAGCGTCTCACCCGGGGCGAATGGAATCACGGTAACCCCGAGCGTGGGAATCAGGGTCACGATCCAGATCGAGAAGGCGTTCACGACGATGCGGACGAGGAAGCTCATGGCGGCAGTCTTTCACGTGGGTGCAGACAGGTGACAGACCGGTCGTGCACTCCTTCCGGTCCTAAAATCGCAGAATGACCGACCCCGACCCGATCCCCGTTCGCGTACGCCCCGCGATCGCGGCCCTGCCGCCCTACAAACAGGGTCGGCAGGCGGCCCCCGACGCATTCAAGCTCTCGAGCAATGAGAATCCCTACGATCCGCTTCCGGGCGTCATCGACGCGATGCGTGCGGTCACCGGGGTCAACCGCTACCCCGACGCGAGCGCGGCGCGGCTGCGCGACCGACTCGCCGCCGACTACGGCGTGAGCCCCGACGCCGTGCACATCGGTGCCGGCAGCGTCTCGCTCATCGCGCAACTCATCTCGGCGACCGCCGGGCCCGGCGATGAGGTGGTCTACGCGTGGCGATCGTTCGAGGCGTACCCCTCCCTCGTGGAGGTGGCGGGCGCGACATCCGTGCGCATTCCGCTCACCCCGGACGCGGGCCACGATCTGGCAGCGATGGCGGATGCCGTCACCGACCGCACCCGCATGATCCTGGTGTGCAGCCCCAATAACCCCACCGGTCCGGTGGTCACGCAGTCCGCCTTCGACGACTTCGTCACGCGAGTGCCGGGCGACGTGCTCATCGTGCTCGACGGGGCGTACGCGGAGTTCGTAACCGCCCCGGATGCCGTCGATGGAGTCCAGGTGCTGCAGGCCGGGCATCCGAATGTCGTCGTGCTTCGCACCTTCTCCAAGGCGTACGGCCTCGCGGGACTTCGCGTGGGCTACGGGATCGGTCATCCGCGGGTGCTGGATGCCGCGCGCAGCACCGCCATCCCGCTCTCTGTTACCGCCCATGCCGAAGAGGCTGCCCTCGCGAGCCTTGACGCGCGCGCCGAGTTGCTCGAGCGCGTCGCCGACATCACCGAACGCCGCGACGCGCTCGCGGCGGGCCTGCGTGAGCAGGGTTGGCGGGTCCCTGAAGCCCAAGGAAACTTCGTGTGGCTCGCCACGGGACCCGACACGCTGGCGGTGGCTGACGCCTTCCACGACGGCGGAATCGTCGTCCGGCCGTTCGCGGGCGAGGGGGTGCGCATATCCGTCGGAGAGCATGAGTCTGTGGACAGAGTGCTACGGATCGCGGGTTCCGTTGTAGAGGACCTCCCGGAAGGGCACCCCGCACGCGGGTAGCGTAGGGACCGTGACCCAGCCAGAAGAACCTGAGCTTGTCCGCATCCTCGCCGCTGACGGCTCCCTCGCGCCCAATCCGGCAGCGGAGCCCTACCTCGATCTCGTGACCGGGCTCGCCGATTCCGACCTCGAGACGCTGTACCGCGACATGGTCGTGATCCGCGCGATCGACCGGCAGGCGACGAACCTCCAGCGCCAGGGGCAGCTTGCCCTGTGGCCACCGAGCCTCGGGCAGGAGGCGGCGCAGGTCGGCTCGGCTCGCGCTGCCCGTTCGCAGGACCACCTCTTCCCCTCCTACCGCGAACACGTCGTCGCCCGCATCCGCGGCGTCGATCCGATCGGCATCATCAAGCTGATGCGCGGACTCTCGCACGGCGGATGGGACCCGACAGACCCCGCCAACGGCAACACCCACATCTATACGCTCGTTCTCGGCGCCCAGACACTGCACGCGACGGGGTACGGCATGGGCCTGGTCTTCGATGGGCGCTGCGGCACCGGAGACCTCGAGCGCGACGAAGCCGTCATCGTCTACTACGGTGACGGCGCCTCCAGCCAGGGCGACGTGCACGAGGCCATGGTCTTCGCCGCGAGCTACCGCACGCCCGAAGTCTTCTTCCTGCAGAACAACCAGTGGGCGATCTCCGTGCCGGTGGCAACCCAGTCGCGGACGCCGCTCGTGCGGCGCGGCGAGGGCTACGGGATGCCGAGCATCCGCATCGACGGCAACGATGTGCTCGCCAGCTACGCCGTCACGCGGCGCGCACTCGATGAGGCGCGCAGCGGCGAGGGACCCCGAGCGATCGAGGCGATGACCTACCGTGTCGGGGCCCACACCACAAGCGACGACCCCACCAAGTACCGCACCTCAGAGGAGGAGCAGTCGTGGGCACAGCGGGACCCGATCGCGCGAATGCGGGCCTTCCTCGAGAATCGGGGTGCCCCGTTCACCCTCTTCGACGAGGTGGATGCCGAGGCCGCTGCCGCCGCCGACGATCTGCGCGTGCGCACGAATGAGCTCGGCGGACTGGAACGCGACGGGATGTTCGCTCACGTCTACACCGACCCACATCCGCTGATGGACGAGCAGCGCCGCTGGCTCGCCGAGTACGAGGCATCCTTCGAGGGAGGCGCCCGATGACCACCGTCTCGACCTCCACTGACACGGCGACGGCTGCGCCGCCGACCCCGGCATCCGGACCCATGCCGCTCGGGCGAGCGCTGAATGCCGGCATGCGACAGGCTCTGGCCACGAACGACCGCGTCCTGCTCATGGGTGAAGACATCGGCCGTCTCGGCGGTGTGTTCCGGGTGACCGAGGGTCTGCAGGCAGAGTTCGGCGAACGCCGCGTGCTCGATACGCCGCTCGCGGAGTCCGGCATCGTCGGCACCGCCATCGGGCTGGCGCTTGCCGGATTCCGTCCCGTGTGCGAGATCCAGTTCGACGGCTTCGTGTTCCCCGCGTTCGATCAGATCACCTCGCAGCTGGCGAAGATGACCAACCGCCTCGAGGGCGCGGCGTCGATGCCCGTTGTCATTCGTATCCCGTACGGCGGGCACATTGGCGCGATCGAGCACCACCAGGAGAGCCCCGAGGCCTACTTCACGCACACTCCGGGACTGCGGGTCGTGAGCCCGGCCACCGCAGGAGATGCGTACTGGATGATCCAGGAGGCAATCGCCTCGAACGATCCGGTGATCTTCCTCGAACCCAAGAGCGCCTACTGGCACAAGGGTGAGGTGGACACCACTGCCCCGGCGCTGCCGCTGCACGCCTCTCGCATCGTTCGCCGCGGCACCGATGTCACCCTTGTCGGCCACGGAGCGATGGTCGGTACACTGCTGCAGGCAGCGGCTCTCGCCGAGTCCGAGGGCACGAGCTGTGAGGTCGTCGACCTGCGTTCGCTCTCACCGGTCGACTACGGTCCGATCCTCGACTCCGTGCGCCGCACCGGCCGCATGGTCTATGCACAGGAGGCCCCGGGCTTCACGAGCCTGGGCAGCGAGATCGCCGCTACCGTGACCGAGCGCGCGTTCTTCTCGCTCGAGGCGCCGGTGCTGCGGGTGTCGGCGTTCGACACGCCGTTCCCGCCCGCCAAGCTCGAGGGCACCTACCTCCCGGATGCCGACCGCATCCTCGAAGCCGTCGACCGCGCCCTCGCCTACTGACACCCGATGGCGCTAACTCCTGCAATGTCGGCACGGACACGGCGATACTGAGGCACAGACCACCGAGGTGCAGGAGTTCGTGCACCGCGAAAGGACCGACATGAGCACGCAGACCTTTGTTCTCCCCGATGTGGGGGAGGGCCTGACCGAGGCCGAGATCGTCACCTGGAAGGTCGCGCCCGGCGACGCCGTGCAGGTCAACGACGTGCTCGTCGAGATCGAGACCGCCAAGTCCCTGGTCGAACTGCCCTCGCCGTTCACCGGCACGGTCGGCGAGACGCTCGTCGAGGAGGGCGTGACCATCGCCGTCGGAACCCCGATCGTGACGATCGAGACCGCTCCCGCCGCATCCGCTCCGCTGTCACAGACCGACGCTCCCGGGGGCGGCGACGCGC
Organism: Microbacterium schleiferi; assembly: GCF_038150145.1. GTDB lineage: Bacteria > Actinomycetota > Actinomycetes > Actinomycetales > Microbacteriaceae > Microbacterium > Microbacterium schleiferi_B. Next base: position 184,141 of record NZ_JBBWSA010000002.1, on the reverse strand, counting down.
AATCTGAGACAGCGGAAGGTGGTGCTGAGGGCGGCGGCGCGGTGCTGGTCGGATACGGGACGGGTGGAGCTGTCACCTCGCGTCGCCGCAAGCCCGCTGAGCGGCCGGTGACGGCATCCGTCGGGGTCATCGCGAAGCCGCCGATCCGCAAGCTCGCGCGCGATCTCGGCGTGGACCTTGCCGCCGTGACCCCCTCGGGTGAGGCCGGCGAAGTCACCCGCGAGGACGTCGTGAAGCACGCGTCGCAGGCAAGCGTCTTCCGCAATATCGAGACTCCCGACTGGCCCGAAGTGCGCGAAGAGACCATCACCGTGACACCGGCAGCGGCACCAGCGCCTCCCGCCCCCAACGGCGTCGCCTCGCCGTTCGCGCAGGCGGCGGGCCGGGTCGAGTCGATCCCGGTCAAGGGTGTGCGCAAGGCCACCTCGACCGCGATGGTGCAGTCGGCGTACTCGGCACCGCACGTGTCGGTGTGGACGGATGTCGACGCGACCCGCACCATGGAGCTCGTCAAGCGACTCAAGGCATCCCCCGACTTCGCCGACGTCAAGGTCTCGCCGCTGCTGATCATGGCGCGCGCCGTCATCTGGGCGGTACGCCGCACGCCGATGGTGAACGCGGCGTGGGTCGACGGTGACGGCGGCGCCCAGATCAGCGTGCGGCACTACGTCAACCTGGGCATCGCCGCAGCTACCCCCCGCGGGCTTCTGGTTCCGAACGTCAAGGACGCCCAGGACCTCAACATGCGTGAGCTTGCGCGGGCCCTCGAGAAGCTCACCCTCACGGCGCGCGAGGGCAAGACCACGCCTGCCGACCAGCAGGGCGGCACGATCACGATCACCAACATCGGGGTGTTCGGAATGGATGCCGGAACCCCGATCATCAACCCCGGGGAGTCGGGCATCGTCGCGATGGGCACCATCCGGCAAAAGCCCTGGGTCGTGGACGGTGAGGTGCGTCCTCGCTATGTCACCACGGTCTCGGGCTCGTTCGATCACCGCGTCATCGACGGCGACGGGATGAGTCGCTTCATCGCCGACGTCGCGTCGATCCTCGAGGAACCCGCGCTGCTGCTCGACTGACCCGTCGCGCTCGGGAATGCCGGAATGTACCGGCCGCCCGTTTTGATAATGATTCTCACCGCCGTTATCATTGTCGACATGACAACCCGACGACTTTCCACCCTGCTCGCGCTCGGCGCGGCATCCGCCCTCACGCTCACGGCCTGCGCCGGCACGGGTGGAACGCCGGCGACATCCTCCCCGGCCGAAGCAACCATCGGCGTCGTCGCGTCGACCAACGTCTACGGTCAGATCGTCGAAGAGATCGGGGGTGATGCCGTCACCGTCACCTCGATCATCACGTCGTCGGCTCAGGACCCGCACGAGTTCGAGCCGACGGCCCAGGACCAGCTCACGGTTTCGGAAGCCGATCTCATTATCGAGAACGGCGGCGGATACGACGGTTTCATGGATGCCATGATCGAGGCCAGCGGCACGACGGCGCCCGTCATCACCGCTGCCACCTTCAACCACGACTACCCCGCTGAGGGCGAAGTTGGGGAGGAAGGTCACGACCACGCCGATGAGGACGGTCACGACCACGCGCACATCGAGGGATTCAACGAGCACGTCTGGTACGACCCACACACCATGGAGCACCTCGCCGAAGCCATCGCTGAGGAGCTCTCGACGCTCGACCCCGACAACGCCGACCTCTTCGAGACCAACGCTGCAGCCTTCATCGACCAGATCGCCGGGCTGGAGGCATCCCTCGACGAGATCTCGGCAGCTCACGCCGGCACCGGAGTCTTCGTCACCGAGCCCGTGCCCGTCTACCTGATCGTGGCAGCCGGGCTCGAGAACCTGACGCCCGAAGCGTTCAGCGAGGCAGTCGAGGAGGGGCAGGACGTGCCCCCCGCAACTCTGCTCGAGGCGCTGGGCATCGTCGAAGACGGCTCCGTCAAGGTCGTCATCGCCAACGCACAGACCGGCGGCGCCGAGACCACGCAGGTCATCGATGCCGCGACCGCGCAGTCAATCCCGGTGCTGGAGTTCACGGAGACCCTCCCGGAGGGCCAGACTTACATCTCGTGGATGCAGCAGAACATCGCGGAGCTCGCGGACGCGTTCGACGCGTGAGCTCCAGCGCGACCTCGGACGCCCAGCCGCCGCTCCGCATCCGCGGAGCGGCGCTGCGCCGTGGCGAGCGGGAACTGTGGGCCGGGCTCAACCTCGACGTCGAACCCGGCGAGTTCATCGCGGTTCTCGGACCCAGCGGCTCCGGCAAGACGACGCTGCTGCGCGCCATCCTCGGCCTCGAGCACCTGAGCGCTGGGGCGATCGAGACGAGCGGTCGCCGGGTCGAGCGCCGGGGCAACCGGCACATCGGCTACGTACCCCAGCAGCGCCCCCTTCCGCCCGAAACCGCATTGCGCGGTCGCGACCTCGTGACCCTCGGTGTCACCGGCCACAAGTTCGGCTTCAGCCTTCCAAACCGGCGCGATCGCGAACGCGTCGATGTGCTGGTGGCAGACGTCGGCGCCGAGGGGTTCGCCGACCGGCCCGTGGGCGAACTCTCCGGCGGCGAGCAGCAGCGGCTGCGCATCGGGCAGGCGATCGCCGACGACCCCGGCCTGCTGTTGTGCGACGAGCCGCTCACGAGTCTCGACCTGGCCAACCAGCAGGCGATCGTGGCGCTCATCGACCGGCATCGCCGCCAGCGCGGCACCGGGGTTCTCTTCGTCACGCACGACATCAACCCTGTCCTCGACGTCGTTGACCGCATCCTCTACATCGCCGGGGGGCGCTTCACGCTCGGAAAGCCCGATGAGGTCTTGCAGACGAGCGTTCTTAGCGACCTCTACGGCGCTCCCGTCGCCGTGCTGCGGGCCGGCGACAGGCTCGTCGTCGTCGGGGCGCCGGATGCCGAGGTCTCGCACCATCACCACGACGACGGCGACGAACCCGGTGGGGTGCACGCATGAACTGGTCTGACATCGGCGACGCGATGTTCGGGGGGATGGCCGACTACGGCGCGATCCTCGCGCTGGTCTCGAACTCGGTCATCGCGGGGGCAGTGCTGGGCCTGGTCGGCGGCCTCGTCGGCGTCTTCGTGATGCAGCGCGACATGGCTTTCGCCGTCCACGGCATCAGCGAACTCTCCTTCGCGGGAGCCGCATTCGCGCTCCTCATCGGCTGGGATGTCGTGACGGGGTCGATCGTGGGCTCGCTCATCGCCGCCGGGCTCATCGGATGGCTCGGTGCGCGGGCGCGGGACCGTAACTCGTTCATCGGCGTGCTGATGCCGTTCGGCCTCGGCCTCGGCATCCTGTTCCTCTCTCTCTACAGCGGTCGCAGCGCCAACCGGTTCAGCCTGCTGACGGGTCAGATCGTCTCGGTGCAGAACGCGCAGCTCGGGTGGTTGATCGCGATCAGCATCCTGGTTCTGCTCGGACTGCTCTTCATCTGGCGGCCGTTGCGCTTCGACTCGCTTGACCCGCAATCCGCTGCAGCGCGCGGCGTACCGGTCACGGCGGTCTCGCTCGGATTCATGCTGCTGCTCGGGCTGATCGTCGCCGTGGCGATCCACATCATCGGCGCGCTCCTGGTCATGGCCCTGCTCGTGACCCCCGCTGCTGCTGCCATGCGCATCGCATCCGGGCCCTGGAGCGTTCCGCTGCTGGCGGCCGGCTTCGGCTTCGTGTCGGCAGTGGGTGGCATCCTGCTGGCGATCGCCGGAACCCTCCCGGTGAGTCCCTACATCACGACGATCTCGTTCTTGATCTATCTCGTCTGCCGCCTCGTCGGCGGTCGGCGCGGTCGGGTGACTCGGGCGCGGTTCGCGTGAGGGCTCGCACGCGCTCCCAGCCGGCGCCGAAGGTAGGTCGATAGACTCCCGGCCATGGCGCAACGCAATACCTGGCAGCGCGAACGCGTGCGCACGGCGCTGGGCGACGCCCCCGGCTTCATCAGTGCCCAGTCACTTCACGCCGTTCTTCGTGATGAAGACACGGGGATCGGCCTCGCGACGGTCTACCGCGCCCTGGCAAGTCTCGCCGATGAGGGCGCGGCCGACACGCTGCACGGACCCGACGGCGAAAGCCTCTACCGTGCGTGCGAGACCTCGGGGCACCACCATCACCTGATCTGTCGGTCCTGCGGCGCGACCGTGGAGATCGCAGCGACCCCCGTCGAGCAGTGGGCCCGGTCGGTTGCGCAGCAGCACGGCTACACGGATGCCGAGCATGTCGTCGACATCTTCGGACGCTGCCCCGAGTGCACGGCGCGCGCCCGCGCGGCATCCGGCGACGGGAACCGTGCGCGCTGACGCTCCGGCGACCGAACGCGTCCGCTCCGAGGGTGCGAGCCCGGGAGTACGGGCGGGAGTCGGCGTCGGAATCGGCATCCTCTTCATCGCGCTTCTTGTCGCGATTGATGCCCTCGCGCCCTCACTGTTCGCCTCACCGCTATCGACTCGCGCCCAGGATGGGCTGACCCTCGCGATCAGCGTTCTCATCGAGTCGCTCCCGTTCGTGGTGCTCGGGGTGGTGCTGTCGATTGTCGTGCAGGTGTGGATCCCGCCAGGAGTGCTCGAGCGATGGATGCCACGCACCCCGTGGCTGCGACGCGGCGTGCTGTCCCTGCTCGGAATGTTCATTCCCGTGTGCGAGTGCGGCAACGTCCCGTTCGCCCGTGGCCTGCTGATGCGCGGGTTCACGGTGCCCGAGACCCTCACCTTCCTCATCGCGGCACCCATCGTGAACCCCATCGTGATCATCACGACGCACCAGGCGTTCGGGTTCAGCGACGGCATCCTGGTGGCGCGCCTGGTGGGCGGTTTCCTGATCGCAAACCTCCTCGGCTGGCTGTACAGCCGGCATCCGAGCCCCGACGCGCTGCTGACCGACCGGTTCCGCGACACGTGCGGGCTCGTGACTCATGAGCCCGGCGGCAAGGGGCGCCGGAGCCTTGCCCAATTGGTCGTCGAGCTGCGCGCCGTCATGCCCGCGCTTATCATCGGATCCGCCATCGCCGGAGCCGTTCAAGTGCTGATCCCGCGGGACGTGCTGTTGGCGATCGGATCGAATCCGGCACTGTCGATCGTCGCCATGATCGCGCTCGCAATGGTCGTCTCGATCTGCTCCAACGTCGACTCGTTCTTCGCGCTGTCGTTCGCCTCGACCTTCACCCCCGGCTCGATCGTGGCGTTCCTTCTTGTCGGCCCGCTGGTGGATGTGAAGATGCTCGCCCTGCTGCGCACGACCTTCACGACCCGCACCCTCGTCGGGATCGTCGTGGTCGTCGTGCTGTCTGCCTTCGCGATGGGGACGGTGGTGAACCTTCTTGCCTAGGCTCAGCTCCCTCGGAACACGCTGGCTCGGTGTCGGGCTCGCCTCAGCCCTCGCCGTCCTCACCATCGGGCTTGCGGTGACGGGGCGACTGTCGCTCTACATCAACCCTGAGTCGGCGTGGTTCGCGGTGGGTATGTCGGTCATCGTTCTGATTGGCGCCATCGCGTCCTTCGCGCTTCCGCTGGGCGCCGAAGACGACCACGGACACGACCATGGCGACGCCGCTCCCGCGCGGCACACGGATGCCGAGAGCGGCCACGGCGCGGCCGATGATCATGACCACGACGCCGCCCCTGCGCGCGGCCACACCCGGCATCCGGTTGCCCTCGCCGGCACGGTCGTCGCAGGAGTGATAGCCAGTGCCGTCGTGGTCGGCGCGCTCGCCCTGCCACCCTCGTCGCTGTCGCCGCAGTTCGCCTCGACGAGCGCCTCGACCACGCCGGTGCTGTTCGGCGGCCGGGATGTCGTCACCCTGGCTTCCACGGGCGATACGGCGACCTTCGGGGTGGGCGAGTGGGCGACGGTGTTCGCGACGGCGACAGACCCGGCATCCTTCGACGGCGACGCCGTCACTCTGACCGGTTTCGTCTCCCCGGGCGATGCCGGGGCCGGCTTCCTGCTGTCGCGGTTCGTCATCACCCACTGCGTCATCGACGCGCAACTGGCCGCGGTGCCGATCGCGTGGGGCGGCACGGCAGCGCCCGAGGGCGAGTGGGCTACCGTGACGGGCACGGTGCGATCGGACTCCGACGGGCGGCTGCACATCGCCGCCGACTCGGTCGAGACCGTACCCGAGCCCGAGGACCCGTATGAGTACTGACGCGGGCCGTCGGCGCGACTCGGCTGCGCCGTCGCGCCGACAGCGAGCTGCCCGTCGACGACTGCGGGGATTCGTCCTCGGCTTCGTCGGGGTCGCTGCGGCCATCGGGCTCGTCGGCGCGCTCGGAGCCGCGGCCACCGTTCTCATGGGGCCGCGAGTGACCGCGGTGCAGGTCGACCCGTCAGCTGCCATCGCGGCATCCGGGTCCCGGCTCATCGTGACGACCTCGCAGTCGCTCGCCGACGTCGACCCCACCTCTGTCACGGTGACCCCCGCAACACCGTTCGACATCGACACCTCGGGTCGCAGCATCGGGGTGCGCTTCACGGTTCCGCTCGATGCCGACACCGAGTACACCGTCACGATCGACGGGGTGACCGGAGTGTCGGGGGGTCCGTCATCCACGATCACCGAGACGTTCACCACCCCGCCGAGCGAGGTGTTCCTGCTGCAGCGCGGCACTGTCGATGGCGACACGATCTTCCGCACCGACCTCACCGGTGAAGCCGCCGTCGCCGTGTTCGCCCACCCGCACATCGAGGACTACCGTGCGACCCGCGATCACCTTGTCGTGCTCGTCGATGAAGACGGCGAAAGCGCGCTGATCATGACCGACCTCGACGGGCAGAACCCGGTCGAACTGACACTGCCGGGCAGCGGATATATCGCTGATCTGCAGATCGCTGACCGGGGGGATCGGATTGGATACCTGTTCACCTCGTCGACGGTCGGGACGGGTTCGGGTGACGAATCGGCGCTGTACACGGCATCGCTCGACACCCCGACCGCCGAGCCCGCGAAGGTCGTCGTCGCGGGCGCCGACGAGCGCGTCGCGCAATGGTCGTTCGTGCCCGACACCGACAGTGTGTTGCTGGTCGCCTTCGACGGAAACCTGTTGCTGACCGACCCCGAGGGCGAGGCTCCGACCGCTCTCGGTACGGCGCTCGCGATCGATGGCATAGCTCCGGGAACCGCTCAGGCGATCGCCGAGCGCATCGATGGGCTCGTTGTACTCGACCTCCTGACCGGCGAGGAGACGCCGCTGGATGTCGGCACCGACCCGGCGGTGATCGGCAGCGTCATGCCCCTCCCGCGCGGTGGGACGCTGCGCACGACGTTCCCGATCGCCGAGACCGGCCTGCCGACTGGCGCGACATCCGTCGTCCTCGTCGATGACGCAGGGACGTCCACGGAGGTGTTCTCGGCACCCGAGACTGACGCGGTTCTGCAGACGTGCGTGTCGCCGAGCGGACAGTACGCGGCGATGCTCGTGGCGCCCGACCTGGCATCGAACCCGTACGACACCTACCAGCTGCCCCTGCCCGCCACGGTAGAGACCCACATCGTCGAGCTCCCGCGGGGCGATGGTTCTGAAGCCCGCGAGCTTGTCGCACTGGCTGGCTCGTCGATTTCGTGGTGTCGTCAGTCGGTGTCGTGGCGGTGAGGAATCCCGACGGTCTGCGTCTCGCGACGCGCGCGGACCTTTCCGCCTTACCGGTGGAAGTCGCACCGACACTCCTCGGAGCCCATCTGGTCGTCGAGGCCGGCGGTGAGCGCGTCGTCGCCCGACTCACCGAGGTCGAGGCCTACCACGGTGCCGGGACTGGCGATGTTCCCGACCCCGGCTCTCACGCGCGGTCGGGCCGAAGCCCGCGTAATGCCACGATGTGGGGCGAACCGGGTCACCTCTACGTCTACCTCAGTCACGGCATCCATTCGTGCGTCAACGTCGTGTGCGCGCCGGCGGGCGTCGCCGGTGGGGTGCTGCTGCGGGCCGGCGAGATCGTCGAGGGCGCTGAGATCGCGACGCGGCGCCGGTTCGGGGCGCGGGGACCGGGGCCCGCGCGGGACCTTGCACGCGGACCCGGCCGTCTCGGTCAGGCTGTCGGCCTGCGTCATGCGGACCACGACGGCATCGATGCCGTCGCAGGCTCGGGTCGTGCCGGGGCCGTCGCGCGGCTGCTCATGCGCGAGGAGCCGCTGGACCACGTGGCAACCGGACCTCGGGTCGGAGTGGCGGGTATCGCCGGCACGGATGCCTACCCCTGGCGGTTCTGGATCCCGGGAGACCCCACGGTCTCGGCGTTCCGCTGGGGCCGGGGTGCAGAAGGGGCGCGCGCGGCCGCCGTGCTAGACTGACTCTTTGTCTGCGCGCACTCCAGCACGCAGTTCGTGCCCTTCCCTCATCATCCGGCCAGAAATGGTCTGTCGAGTGCGGGGTGCAGACAAGGGATCTTGGGTGAGGCCGTCCGGCCTCACGGTACAGAAGGAGACATCACCATGGCTGCAGTGTGCCAGGTGACTGGAGCGGTTCCCGGCTTCGGTCACAACATCTCGCACTCGCACCGCCGGACGAAGCGCCGCTTCGACCCGAACGTGCAGAAGAAGACCTACTACGTGCCCTCGCTCGGTCGTAAGGTCACCCTGAACGTGTCCGCCAAGGGCATCAAGGTGATCGACGCGCGCGGCATCGAGTCGGTCGTGAAGGACCTGATCGCGAAGGGTGTGAAGCTCTAATGGCGAAGAAGGCTCAGGACGTCCGTCCGATCATCAAGCTGCGCTCGACCGCCGGCACGGGGTACACCTACGTGACCCGCAAGAACCGCCGCAACAACCCTGACCGCATCGTGCTGAAGAAGTACGACCCGGTCATCCGCAAGCACGTCGAATTCCGAGAGGAGCGCTGATCCATGGCTAAGAAGAGCAAGATCGCGCGCAACCAGCAGCGCCAGGCGGTCGTGGACCGCTACGCCGCCAAGCGTCTCGAGCTCAAGAAGCAGCTCGTGGACCCGAACGCGACCGACGAGCAGCGTGAAGCCGCCCGCGTCGGCCTGCAGAAGCTTCCCCGCAACGCGTCGCCCGTGCGTCTGCGCAGCCGTGACGCGATCGACGGTCGCCCCCGCGGTGTGCTGACGAAGTTCGGCATCTCGCGTGTGCGCTTCCGCGACATGGCTCACCGTGGCGAGCTGCCCGGTGTGACCAAGTCGAGCTGGTAAGCCAGCCCGCGAGAAAGCACTGTCGAGCTGGTAAGCCAGCCGCGAACGCCAAGGCCCGGCATCCTCACGGATGCCGGGCCTTTCGCATCCTGCGCTCCTTCGCGAGACTGCAACGTGCCCGCGAGACCATGCCGCGGCGCACCCGTCTCGCGGGCACGTTGCAGTCTGGGGGAGAGGTGGTAGAAGTCACGGCAGTCACACGCGTCACTCCCGTGACGCGACACGCCGCGAATCGGATGTCTATGGCGGGGAAATCCGCGGAATTCCGGGGTTCGTGGGTATATTCGAGGTCGGTCGGCAAGAGACCAGCCGAGAGCCACCAGCTTTCGGTCCATGCACGAGGGCGGGGACTTCACCGCCTTGGAGGACAACCACAATGGCTGAAAAGTCCATCACCAAGACCGAGCTCGTCGCGAGCATCGCAAGCGCGACCGGTCAGAGCCAGGCCACCGTTTCGGGCGTCGTCGACGCGCTGTTCACCACTGTCGCCGAGGCCGTCGCCAAGGGCAGCAAGGTGTCGATCCCGGGCTGGGTCTCGTTCGAGCAGGTCGCCACCTCCGCTCGCACGGGCCGCAACCCGCAGACCGGTGAAGAGATCAAGATCCCCGCCGGCAAGCGCGTCAAGGTTTCGGCTGGCGCCAAGCTCAAGGCTGCCGCCAAGTAAGACCCTTCGTCTTCACCTCGAAAGGGGAGCGTCCGTCCGCGGATGCTCCCCTTTCGCGCGCGTAGGCTGAGGGGATGGATTCCCGCCTGCTGCGGGCGATCGGCCCGGCGACGCTCGTGACGGTCGCCGTCGTCGTGATGGTCGCCGCCCTTGCGTACGGCGGCGGCGCCGCTCCGCTGGTGATCGCCGATGCGGGTCCTGTCGTGCGTTGGGGTTTGCCGGCAGCGACGCTGGTCTTCAACCTCGCCGCAGCCGGGATGCTGGGGTCGCTCATCCTGGCTCTGTTCGCCCTCAAGGCCGGCGACAAAGCCTTCAATACCGCCGTGGATGTGGCATCCGTCTCGGCGGCAGTTTTCACCGTTGCTGCCGGTGTCACCGGGTTCTTCACGTTCATCGACGCCTTCAATGCCCAGGTGGCGCTCGGCCCCGAGTTCGGTTCGCAGTTCGGAAGGTTCCTGACAGACACCGATCTCGGCCGTGCGTGGCTGATCACCACGATCTTCGGAGCGGTGCTGACGGTTCTCACGTTCGCGGTCCGCTCATGGACTGGCACCTTCCTGGTCGCCATCCTCGCGATCGCCGCCCTCGTGCCGGTGGGCACGCAGGGCCACTCCGGTGAGGAAGCCAACCACAATGCTGCCGTCATGGCGACTGTGCTCCACATCGAGGGTGCGGCGCTCTGGCTCGGCGGTCTGATGCTGCTGATCGTCATCCGTCCGTTGCTGCCGACGGATCGGATGACGACGGTGCTGCGCCGCTATTCGACGATCGCGATCGTCGCCTTCGTCGTCGTCGCGGCATCCGGATACGTGCGCGGTGTCATCGGCGTCGTGACGTGGGAAGCGATGCTCTCGCCGTACGGCGCGATCCTGACCGTCAAGATCGTTGCCCTCGTTGCGATGGGGCTGCTCGGCGCGTGGTACAGGCTTCGGCTGATCGATCGACTGCGCGAGAGCCGTGCGTCCCGGTTCTTCTGGTGGCTGATCCTCGTCGAGGTCGGCTTCATGGGCCTGGCCAGCGGCGCAGCTGTCGCACTCGCCCGCACGCCTCCCCCGGTCGACACGTCGCTGCCCGAGCTGCGTACGCCGGCGCAGTTCCTCACGGGCGCCTCATTGCCACCGGAGCTAACGCCCTGGCAGTGGGTTTCCGCGTGGGAGATCGACCTGCTGTGGGCGCTGTTGTGCGCTTTCGCGGCGTTCTTCTATCTCGCCGGCGTCTGGCGCCTTCGTGCGCGCGGTGATCGGTGGCCGCTGTACCGCACGGTGCTGTTCCTGTCAGGCCTCGTCATGCTCGCGTGGATCACCAACGGTGCCCACAACGTCTACCAGGAGTACCTCTTCAGCGTTCACATGTTCGGGCATATGGCGCTCACGATGGGCATCCCCCTGCTGCTGGTCGCCGGTGCTCCGGTGACCCTTGCGCTGCGGGCCGTTCGCAAGCGGGATGACGGCACGCGCGGCGGGCGAGAGTGGATCCTGTGGGCCATCCACACGCCGTTCGCGAAAGTCGTCACCAACCCGTTCTTCGCCGCGGCGAACTTCGTTCTCTCGCTGTGGCTCTTTTACTACACCGACCTGTTCCGCTGGAGTCTGTACGACCACCTCGGGCATGAGTGGATGATCTTCCACTTCCTGATCACGGGTTACCTGTTCGTGCTGTCGCTGATCGGTATCGATCCGGTGCCCTACCGCCTGCCGTACCCTTTCCGCCTGCTCATCCTGATCGGCGTCATGGCGATGCACGCCTTCTTCGGCATCGCGATCATGATGAACAGCGGTCTCATGGTGGCCGAGTGGTTCGGGGCCATGGGCCGCACGTGGGGCGCGACGCCGCTCGAGGACCAGTACATCGGCGGGGGGATCGCTTGGTCGATCGGGGAGATCCCCACCCTCATCCTGGCGATCACGGTCGCCATCCAGTGGAGCCGCAGCGACGAGCGCGCGCAACGGCGCGAGGACCGACAGGCCGATCGCACAGCGGATGCCGAACTCGAGGAGTACAACGCGCGGCTGGCTCAGCTCGCCGAGCGGGACGCACGCGTCGGCCGCTGAGCGCGGCCCTCCCTCACCCGAGCAGGATCGATGCCGTGCCGTCGGGAAGGATGTCGATCGTTCCGGTGACGACGAACGGGACATCCACGCTCACGTCGCTCACGGTGCCGTCGAACAGGGAGCGGGAGCGAAGCTCGATGTGGGCCATGGCGGCTGACTCGGCGATACGCCACCCGGCGCCCTCGGCGACGAGCGAGACCGTCGGATCCTGCACGATCGACCACGTCGGCAGTGTCACGATGCGGTCGGTGAGATCGAACCCGAACGGGCAGGCGGTGGGCTGCAGAACCTCTTGGTGCGTGCACTCCTCGAGGAAGGCATCCACCTTGTCTTGCACGAGTGCAACGAACTCGTCGGATGCCGTCGCCGTGACGGTGACCGGGACACTGGTGAACGGGACGTCCGAGAGCATTGCCACGCCCGGCGAGGTGGCCGTGGGAGTATCGACGGTCACCGAGTAGATGCCGGGCGAGAACACCAGCAGGGGGATCGGCGCTGACAGGTCTGCGGCGGCTCCGTCCGGTGAGACCTGCCGTTTGTCGACGCTGAAGCCGTTCACCGCGAACTCCGACGACCCGTTCACGGTGAGATCCATGACCGCGATCGGGCTCTGCGCGAACTCCCACCGGGGGAAGATCCCGACCATGCCGTCCTGCACCACCGAGAACGTCGTGGACGCCTCGTGCCCGCCCGCCGAGTAGGCGAGGGTCACCGCGAAGGTGTTGCCGTTGTTCGTCTCGGAGACGACGCGGATGTCGCTGAGATCGCCGAGTGCGCTCGAGCGCAGGAAGTCCTCGGAGGCATCTGCGGGGAGGCCGGCAGCCTCCAGGTCGGCTGACGAGACCGCTACTCCGGGCACGGCGAGCGCCTGTGTGGCATTGCCGTCGGCGAGCAGGTTGGCGTAGCGGACCACGAACGCCGACGGGCCGTAGAACTGGGCGTAGAGCGTCGCGCCCGCTGCGATGAAGGCCGCGATCAGGAGTGCGCCGACCGCCGAGAGAATGACGAGGTCGCCGGCAACGGAGCGACGTGCATCACCGCGGCGGCGACGCGACGCGCGCGGCGACGAGTCAGTCGCGCGCGGCGACTCGGGCGTGGTGGCAGCACCGCCCGACGCCTTCTCCCCCGTGGTGCTCACGGCACCAGTCTAGAAACGACCCGCTGTGAGGACGCCCTGCCGCGGCGCGCGCTGGGTAGCATGGCCCGGTGCAGGCGCCCGAACTCTCCGCGGAACAAGAGGCGCTGTTCCGGCTCATCGAAGACACCCGCGACCATGTCTTCGTCACCGGTCGCGCCGGAACCGGCAAGTCCACGCTCCTGCAGCACCTGTCTTACCGGACGAGCAAACAGATCGCCGTCTGCGCTCCCACCGGTGTCGCTGCGCTCAACGTCGAAGGCCAGACGATCCACTCTCTGCTGCGCCTGCCGATCGGCCTCATCGCGGATGCCGACCTCGACCATCCTGATGCCACCCGCAAGCTGCTGAACGCTATCGACACCCTCGTGATCGACGAGATCTCGATGGTCAACGCCGACGTGATGGATGCCATCGATCGCTCCCTGCGGCAGGCGCGCGGCCGTCGCGCCGAGCCGTTCGGTGGGGTGCAGATCGTCATGTTCGGTGACCCGTACCAGCTCGCGCCGGTGCCGCCGCGGCACGGTGATGAGCAGCGATACATCCGCGATCACTACCGATCGTTCTGGTTCTTCGATGCGCGCGTGTGGGCGGGATCGGATGCCGCGCTTCCCGGATCGGAGGGGTCCTCGCTCCTGGATCTCGGCCGGTACGGCGCATCCCTGCAGATCCGCGAGCTCGCCGAGATCCACCGGCAATCCGACCCGGAGTTTCGCCGGATGCTGGGAGCCGTCCGCCACGGGCGGGTCACCGCCGACATCGCGCAGGTTCTCAACGACACCGGCGCTCGCACCCCGCCAGTGGGCGGGGCAGATGAGCCCCCGATCATCACTCTCGCCACACGCAACGACATCGTCACCCGCATCAACCGCGCACACCTGGATGCGCTGCCGGGCGCTACTCAGACGGCGCACGCCGAGATCAGCGGCGACTTCGGCCGCGGAGATGCCGCCTACCCCGCCGACGCCGAACTGCAGCTCAAGGTCGGTGCGCAGGTCATGTTCCTGCGTAACGACGTCTCGACGTTCGGCCAGCCGCCGCGGTGGGTCAACGGCACCATCGGAACCGTGACCCGTATCGCGGGCGGCACGGTGCGCGTCGAGGTCGACGGCGAACAGATGGATGTCGAGCCCGCCGTCTGGGAGAGGTTCCGGTACGCCTACAACGCGTCGACGCGGTCGATTTCGCGCGAGATCGTCGCGGAGTTCACCCAGTTTCCGCTGCGCCTGGCATGGGCGGTGACGATCCACAAGTCTCAAGGGAAGACATACGACCGCGCCATCATCGACCTGGGTTCGGGGGCCTTCGCGCCGGGTCAGACCTACGTGGCGCTGAGCCGCCTGACGTCGCTCGAGGGCCTCTACCTGACGCGGCCGTTGCGGCCTCGCGACATCCAGGTAGACCCCGACGTGCAGCGATTCATGGCCGCTGTCCGGGCCCGCGCCTGAGGAACTCTCAGGCGATCTCGGCGATGCGGCCCGAGGCCTTGGCTGAGGCAAGGTCGACGAAGACGTCGGTGTTGAACTGGTAGGCGCGCAGCACCTCGTCAATGACGCGTTCCTGTTCATCAGCGTCCCAGGGGGCGGCATCCAGTTGCTCGCGGTACACATCCTTGAAGGCCCGAGGGTCGGCGATGTCGTCGAACACGTAGAACCCGATCCCGTTGGTCTCGAAGCCGAACTGCCGTGCCATGAGCTTGCCGATGAACTGCCCGCCCGAGAGGTCGCCGAGGTAGCGCGTGTAGTGGTGGGCGACGAACCCGCCGGCCCAGATCGATCCGACCTCGTTGATCCGGTCGACGTAGCGCTGAGTGCTCGGGAGTGGGGCGATCCGCTCGCGCCAGTCCGGTCCGATGAGGAACTCGAGATCGGCTTCCAGTGCGGGGATGCGAGTGAGCTTGTCGCTGATGAAGGGGGCCGCAACGGGGTCGTTGCGCATCACGTCGGCGGCGCGCTCGATCGCGTCGTACATGAACCAGTGCTGGGCGACAAGCGCGATGTAGTCCTCGCGCGTGCCCTCGCCCTTCATGAGATCGCTCATGAAGCCGGCGTGTTCACTGCCCGAGTGGGCATTGCTCGAGCGCTCGCGCAGGGCAGTCGAGAACGGGGTCACGGGTGTCATGGGCACCAGTGTACCTTCAGGTAAGCCGAACCTTACAAGACCAAAGTCCGGAGACTGAGCGAGCGGCGTTCCTCACTCGTGCGGACGGGGCTCGATCCCGAGTCGCGCGCACGCCGCGTCATAGAGCTTCACGATCTCGGCTCGGATCTGCGGCCGCTCGGTGATGCTGCCGCCGGGCCACGGAACTGCAACAGTCACTGTCGTACCGTCGCCGAGCTCGGCATCCCACACCCCGCCGTCCCCATCGAGATCGGACATGATCGCGCTTACGGCATCCGTCTGTCCGAACGCCCGCACGATCAGGAGATTGTCGCCGCCGTGGTCGCCGTTCATGTGGGCGAGCACGCCGGTGCGGATGCTGTCGTCGAAGCGATACGTCATGGTCACAGCGTAGGGGCCGTGACCTTCGCGTGATGTTGATGTGTTTGAATGCTGAATGCACGAACAACGGGGGTTGGGTATGGGTGCGACGATCCTCAGGCGGCGGTGGAGCGCCCTCGGGATCGCGACGGTTGCCCTCGCGGCCACCCTCGTTGGCTGCGCTCCCACCCAAACCATCGAGATCGATGTGCCGGCCCAGGTCGAGGGTGACTTCCCCGCCGAAACCCAGTCGCAACTGGATGCCGCGCTGGCTGAAGCGATGGCCGCGACCGGTTCCTCGGGTGCCATTGTGGGCGTCTGGGCGCCGTGGAGCGGTTCCTGGGTCGCCGGTGTGGGAACGCAGTCTCCGACCAACTCGCAGGCCGTCACCTCCGACATGGAGTTTCGTGCAGCCCGCGTGACGCGGGCGATGACATGCGACGTCCTCTACGCGCTTGTCGACCGCGAGGTCGTCGCCCTGGATGACAAGGTTTCGGAGTACGTGGGGGGCGCCTCGGGACTCGAAGACGTCACCCTGGGCCAGCTCTGCGACAGTACGTCAGGCATCGGAGCATCGGCGCCGTCGCTCTGGAATGACTGGCTCAAGACCCCGAACCGCCAGTGGCCTCCGCTCGAGCTGGCGGCCTATGGCATGGGACGGGAGCGCACCACAACGCCCGGCTCCTCCTTCGTCGACTCGGATGCCGGATACTTCCTGCTCGGCGTCGCACTCGAAACCGCAACCACGACATCTCTGCCCGAGTTGTTCGAGCAGTACGTGACCGACCCCCTCAGCCTTGATTCCACGTGGCTGCCGGACTCCGCCCCGGCGACGCCGGCCGGTGATACCGATGCTCCGTCGCTGCAGGGCAACAACTCGCTGCCGGGTGAGGACGGGCAGCTACTGTGCACTGATCCTCTTGAGATCACGGAGCTCTCGGCGAGCATCGGCTTCGCCGACTCGGGAGCTGTCTCGACGATCGCCGATCTCGGCCGTTACGCGCAGGCGCTTGCCACCGGCGCCCTGCTCGGGGATGAGCAGACGCGGTTCGACAGTCCTCGCGAGGCGTACCCCGGCGCGCCGACCTGGTACACCTACGACGGCGGAGCATTCGCCGCCGGAGGACTGATCGGACAGCACGGCGCTATTCCCGGCTACCTCACGGCTGCCTACGCCGATCCCGATACCGGGCTGACTGTCGCCGTCGTCTTGAACAACTCCGCGGCCCCCGCGGGGATTGCAGCAAATCTCGCCTGGGAGCTTGCCGCGATCGCGTCCAAGGCTCCGGCCGCCGCCGGCGAGACAGCGCCCGCGGCGGGCCTGCCGTGGACCGCCGAACAGCAGGCCGAAGCCATCCGCGGCGCGGCGGTCTGTCCGCTGCCTCAGCCGTGAGCCCGGACCCAGGGTGAGCGCTCCCCGCGCGGCAGCCTTGTCTTCGCCGCCGTTCGCGGTCGGGATGGTTGTCACGGGTCTGGTGTGTCAAGAGCTCGGCGCGTCCCTTGCCGTTCTGCTCTTCCCCGCCTTGGGGCCTCTCGGAATCGTGTTCCTGCGCCTGGGCTTCTCGGCCGTCATCCTGATGGTCATCGCCCGGCCGCGCCTTCGCGGTCACACCCCGACCGCCTGGCGCTCGGTCATCGGGTTCGGTCTGGTGCTCGCCCTGATGAACGGGCTGTTCTATCTCGCGCTCGCGCGGCTGCCGCTCGGTGTCACCGTGACGATCGAGGTACTCGGACCGCTCGTGCTCTCGGTGATCGCCGCGCGTCGTGCCAGCGCCTGGTTGTGGGCAGGACTGGCGCTGGTCGGGGTCATCGCGCTGGCCGGGGGCGGGTGGGACCGACTGGACCCGATCGGCGTCCTGTTCGCCCTCGGGGCGGCTTCCAGCTGGGCGCTGTACATCCTTGCCTCTGCGCGCGTCGGGCGTGAGTTTCCACGCCTGGACGGACTTGCGCTTGCCATGGTGGTGGGCGCACTCGCGGCGCTGCCCTGGGGACTGATCGCAGCAGGCGGCGCGCTCGTGCGCATCGACCTTCTCGCACTGGGCGCGGCAGTCGCGGTGCTCTCCTCGACGATCCCGTACGCGCTCGAGCTGTTGGCGTTGCGGCGGTTGGCGGCATCCGCGTTCGCGATCCTGATGAGCCTTGCCCCCGCGACAGCCACCCTCGCCGGCTGGCTGCTGCTCGGACAGGGGATGACGTGGCTCGAGATCGTCGGGATCGCGCTGGTCATCGCCGCGAGCATCGGTGCCGTTCGGGCCGCGTCAGCTCGAGCAGCGGCTGACCCGCGCGGAGCGGAAGCATCTCCCGCGGAGCCCCTCCCGTAGGTCTGTGCTGCGCCTCCCGGCTAGGGCGTGGCCGTGCCGCCGAGGATCGTCGAAACCAGGTGCTCGGTGAGGCTATCGGCCCCGTCGAAGAGCACCCGGGTGCGGACGCCGTCGTGATCCCGGGGGCCGAGGCGTTGTCCGCGCATGTCGACCACGGTCGAGCCCCGCGAGGGGCCATCAGTCGTATCGATGACGACGGGAACACGCAGGCTTCGTCCAATGCCCGGCGCCCCCGCCGCGGTCATCGCCGCCAGCGGGTCGTGCAGGGGGCTGAGCCGCTCGCCGAATTGCGGCACGTAGAAGTCGAGGTAGTGGTCGAGGATCTCACCGACCGCGCGTGCGAACGGATCGGTTGAGGCGAGCAGGCGGCCCCGGTCGCCATCGGTGAGGACATGGTTCATGGTCACATCCAGTGGCACGAACGTCACGTCCCAGCCGGCGCGCGCGAGAACATCAGCAGCCTCGGGGTCGTTGAAGATATTCGCCTCTGCGACGGGAGTGATGTTGCCGGGGGCGAGGGCTGCGCCACCCATCGTCGTGACAGCGGCGATCCGCGACGGCAGCGTCGGGTCGCGCTCAAGCGCTATCGCAATATTCGTCACGGGCCCGATGGTCAGGAGGTGAAGCTCACCGGCGTACGTGTGAGACAGCTCAAGCAGCAGATCAGCCGCGTCGCGCGGGTCGGGTGAGGTGCCCGAATCGGGGAGGATGACACCGCCGACGCCATTGTCGCCGTGCACGTGTGGCGCGCCGCCGCCGTAGACGTGGGTGAGGTGGTCGTGCGCGCCGATTGCCACGGGGATGTCAGGGAAGCCCGCCAGCGCCAACAGATCGAGGGTGTTGCGGGCAGCTTGCGCGGCATCCGTGTTGCCACTGACCGTGCCGACCCCGACGAGATCCACGAGGGGCGAGCGCAGCAGGTAGGCCAGGGCGACGGTGTCGTCGATACCGGTGTCGCAGTCGAGGTACAGCGGAAGAGGCGCAGTCATGTCGCTCCCGGGGTGATGAGATGAGCGGACGGCGCTGTCCGGGGCGCGTCGCGCACCCCTTCGGTTATATCGCGCGGCCAGCCCTCAGTCGTACCGGGGGCCACGGTGCGTGATGGAATGTCGACATGACATCCCGAGGTCTGGGACCGCTCTGCGTGGTCGGAAGTATCAACGTCGACATTTCGGTCACGGTGGGTGAACTTCCGATTCCGGGTGAGACCGTGCGTGGACGTGGACCGATCCGCGGTGCCGGCGGTAAGGGCGCGAATCAGGCGGCTGCTGCCGCTCGGCTCGGTGCGGCAGTTCGGATGCTCGGCGCGGTCGGAGACGACGCTGATGGCCGGGCCATGGTCGAGACCCTTCGCCGTGCCGGTGTCGACACATCCGGCATCCGTGTCGTCGCGGAGCCGACGGGAACGGCGCTGATCACGGTCGATGCGGCGGGCGAGAACACGATCGTCGTGTGCGCGGGAGCGAACGACGCGGTCGAGGGGGCAGGGCCGTTCGCGCCCGATGAGGCAGTGCTCGCGCAGTTGGAGATCCCCCCGCACGCGATCGAGACTCTCGCGGCATCCGTGCCCGGGTTCTTCGCGCTCAACGCCGCCCCTGCCCGCGACGTGCCCGCCTCGGTGCTGCGCCGCGCCGACCTCGTGATCGTCAACGACGCGGAGTTCGCCGCGCTCCCGGCAGTTTCAGCAGCGCGCCTGGTCGTCGTCACCCACGGAGCTCGCGGAGCATCGCTGTGGCGCGAAGGTGACCGGGTGCTGACTGCTCCGTCACCCGTGGTCGAGGCCGTGAGCGCCGTCGGTGCCGGGGATGCCTTCAGCGCCGCGATCACGCTCGCCATCCACGCCGGCTGGCCCGATGAGGTCGCGCTGGCCGCGGCATGTGCAGTGGGCGCCGACGCGGTGACCCACGTCGGCGCCCAGCCGCCCCTCCGCTCTCTCGCTGAATACCGGTAGCGCTCAGCCGGTGATGTCGCGGGAGCGCAGTGCGAGAGCTGCCGCGCCCGTGAACACGATCGCGACACCCCAGACCGCTGCGATGCCCCAGGCGAATCCCGACTCGAGCGGCGCGTCGCTGTACTCCCACGCATAGGGTGAGAGCCGTTCAACCCACGCGAGATCCTCGGACTGGTTGGCGACAGCCTGCAGCGCGTACCCGTAGACCGCGATCCCCGCACCCGCCGCGACCCCGGCGATCCGGCGACCGGTGATGGCGCCGGCAAGCAGTGCGGCAGCGGCCGACAGTGCGCCCAGTCCCGCGAGGGCTGCAATCGCTGCGATGATTCCGGATGCCTCCAGCCCGAGTTCCGAAGGTACGTTGAGGATGCCGACCACCACGCCGATGACGATGACGAACACGACGAGCTTCAGAAGGATCGCCAGGGCGTTCTCGAGGACGTAGGAGACACGGCCGATCCCGTGTGCCAGGTCGAGTTCGAGGCGGCCATTCTCTTCGGCGCCGCCGATCGCACTCGCACCCCACGCGGTGGTCGCGATCACGATCAGCGCGAAACCGATCAGGCCGAAGAACGTTGCTTGCGCATATCCCGAGCCGGTGCCGATCTGGTCGTAGCCGAGCGCGTCGACAAGCTCTGGCGGCAGCGCCGCGATGATCTCTTCGAGCGAGCCGTTGCTGCCGAACGACGGAAACAGCGGAAGGTAGAGCGCGAGGGCGGCGGTGAGACCCAGTGTCCACGCGAGCAGCCCGCGCCAGGAGTCGCGCAGGTTCCGAGCTGCGATGGGAAGCAGGCGGCCCATCTCACTCGCCTCCCATCGCTGTGGGGGTATCGGTGCTCGCGGACCCGTAGAGGCGCAGCACCGACTCCTCGAGGTCGGGCTCCTCGATCAGTAGCTCGGCGACGTGGAAGCGGGCCAGGGCTTTCACGAGCGGGTCGATCTCGCCCTCGATCGTGGCGTGCGCGATCACCCGGTCATCCTGCGCACGGATCTCGGGAGGCGTGCTCGTCGACAGGGGTGCGAGTGCGTCGCGGACCGCGCCGGGGTCGGCATCCGTCAGCACGGCACGGATGCGACGCACGGCGCCGAGCCGCAGCTCGTCCACAGCTCCCGCCGCGACGATCCGGCCCTGGCTGAGCACCGCGACCTCGTCGGCTGCCTGTTGGATCTCACTGAGCACATGGGAGCTCAGCAGAACCGTCTGGCCGTTCTGCCGCGCCTCGTGCACGAGCCCGAGGAACTCGCGCTGCATCAGAGGATCGAGTCCGCTCGTGGGCTCGTCGAGGATGAGCAGCGGCGGTTCGTGCATGAAGGCCTGGATGAGCCCGAGCTTCTGCTTGTTGCCCTTCGACAGGGTGCGGACGGGGCGGGAGAGGTCGCACGAGAGACGCTCGGCCAGCTGGTCGATGCGCCCGGGACGGATTGGTGCCGACACGCTCGCATAGAAATCGAGGAGGCGTCGACCCGTGGCGCGTCCCTCCATCCGCAGCTCGCCGGGGACGTAACCGATGCGTCGCCGGAGGGCTGGCCCGCCGGTTCGTGGATCCGTTCCCAGAACGTGCGCGGTGCCGCTGGTCGGGCGGATGATGTCGACCAGCATCCGGAGGGTCGTGGTCTTTCCTGCCCCGTTGGGGCCGATCAGGCTGAACACCGTGCCGGGCGCGACCGAGAGGGTCAGGCCATGGAGGGCGGTGCGCCGCCCGTACTGCTTGCGCAGGTCGTTGAGTTCAATGGCAGGGGGTCATCCCCTGCTCCTTTCGTCGCTGGTGTGTGATGGATGCCGAGGGTTAGTCGGCCAGCGGCGGGTCGGGATCCTGGTGCGGGTCGTTCTCGCCCTTGCCCGAGTGCGGGCCGAGGGGTCGCGTGAGTGCATCCCGCGCGGCGGTGAGCAGGCTGTCGTCGGCGTAGAGACCGAGGGTGTAGAACTCGAGCAGCGGCAGAGTGAGCCGGCGAAGCAGCGCCTCGGTCAGCCCATCCTCACCGAGGCTCCGGGCGAGCTGGCGGCGCAGCAGCACCGGCGCGAGGCCGTACAGCGTCACCGCGGTGACTGTGACGTCCATGTCGGACTGCAGGCGCAGCATCCCGGCCGCGGCCTGCTGCTCGAGCAGGGCGCGCGTTGCAGCAGCCAGGGAGTCGAAGAGGTCATCGGCGGCCGACGTGTCGGATGTCAGCATCCGGGACATGTAGTCAAGAAGTGGCTCGTAGCGCTGGCGGTCGGCGAGGGCCTCGCGCATCATCGCTGAGGCGCCGCCACCCGCGAGTCGGCCCTTGTCGGTGACCAGCGCCTGGACGACGTAGGCGTCGCACTCTTCGCGCAGTCCGTCTTTGGATCCGAAGTGGTGCACGATCAGCGCTGCGCTCACGCCGGCGCGCTGCGCGATATCCCGCAGGCTGGCCGCGTCGAAGCCGCGCTCTGCGAAGGCCGCGATTGCCGCATCGCGGATCCGATCACGGGTCGAAGCGTCGGGGGCTGAACGCATGTTCAACACATTAAACACTTGTTCAGTGTGACGTCAAGGGCTAGCGGCTCTGTAGGGCTCGGGATGGGGAATCCCGACTGTCGGCGCGAACTATGGACGGTCGGGCCGGATCTTGCAACCCCCTGGGACATGGCAAAGAGACCAGCTACCGTCAAGCCTTGCGACATCACGCCGCGCTCTGCAGATGGAAGGAGACCCCATGGGATTCATGGAAGATGCGAAGAAGAACATCGCTGAGGCTGCGGAGAACACCGCCGACGCCATCAAGGACGGCGTCGACCGCGCCAAGGACAAGGCCGAAGAGATGTCTGCCGAAGCCGACGTGAAGAAGGCAGAGGCTGAACGCGACGCCGTCAAGGCGCGCAACGACGTCAAGGAAGCAACCCGCGACTGACGTCCCCTGAACCCGAAGGCCCGCGCAGAGTACTGCGTGGGCCTTCGATGTTCTCGGGAGAGGTTTCGGGAAGCGAACCGTCAGGTCACGGTGCCACACTGAAGCAGGAGTACCGGACCTAGGGGGGCTCACGATGGCGGATCGACGCGTTCTGGCACTGATCTCATCACAGTGCTCGCGCTCAGTCTCGCGGGCTGTGCCAGCGCGGTTGAGAGCGCTGGCACAAGCTCCTCACCTCAAGCCGGCTTTGTGTCGTCATCCGAACCGCGTCAAGTATCCGGATGCCTTCAGGAGGGCGACACGGCCCTGGTTCTCGACGCGCCAGGAGTTCCAACCGAAGCCCTGACCTTTGGCGACGGGCCGCGCGCGGTGATCCTCGCTCATCAAGCCGAGCAGGGGCCCTGTGCGTGGGACGCCTATGGCCGCACGCTCGCCGAGCGGGGCTATCGGGTGTTCATCCCCTCACTGACCGCCTCGCCTGAGGACGTGATGAGCGCCGCAGTTGCGTGGCTCGGCGCGGCTGGAGTGTCGGAGTATGCGATGGTCGGAGCCTCGATGGGAGGAGCGTACGTTCTCTCCACCGCGGGCGAGCTCAACCCTGCGCCATCCGTTGTTGTAGCGATCTCATCACCTGCCCAGTACAACGACATCGACGCACTTGCTGGCATTCGCGCGATCACGCAGCCGATCCTCCTCGTCGCAGGAACCGGCGACGACGACTTCGCCGATCAAGCGCGTCGCCTGGCTGAAGCCCAGCCCGACTCGCGCGTCCTGCTCGTTGAATCCTCGGCGCACGGCACGGCTTTGCTGGCGACCGACACTGAGGTTGCGGCGGCAGTGGAGGCGGCGCTCACCGCCGCGATCGGAAACGACTGACACCCGTCCGCCAGCGGCGGGGGCCCACCCGCACGCGGAGATCGGTTCCTACGGCAACCACGCGAATGGCCCGCTGCACCGCCGGTGGCGGCACATCGGGCCATTGGAGGGGCTGACGGGAATCGAACCCGCGCTGTCTGCTTGGGAAGCAGAAGTTCTGCCATTGAACTACAGCCCCATGCGCCGAGGCGCCCCGCCAGCATATCAAGGCGGGTCCGGGGATCACCCGCAACCTTTTCACTGCGTCCACAGCCCCGGTTCACCGCCGCAACAGGCGTGCTTTACCCGCTGGACGCAGCCCGTTGGTGGCCGGTGCACCATCGCGAGAGAAACTCGCGCGTCGCCCGCGATTCGTGCTCGGTCATCCGTGTCATCCGCGGTGATCGTGAAAGGACCGAGGTGAGAACTCGCGGACTCGTTGCTCTCGTCGTCATGGCGGGATTCGGCCTGGCAGGCTGCACGGCCACCTCGACACCTCTGCCGTCGCCGACGCTCACGCCGCTGGTTGGCACCGCCAGCGGGTCTGTGGGCGTCGTGCTCCCGGCCAGTGGTGAGCCGCGGTGGACCATGGCCGGTGACGCACTTGAATCGCTCCTCAAGGGAGCCGGGGTCACGGTCACCGTGGACTATGCCGATGCCGCCGAGCAGGATGAGCGGATCGAGGAGCTGATCGCTGCCGATGTCGACGTGCTGATCGTGACCGCGGCTGACGAGGAAGGCCTCGTCGACAGCCTTGCGGTGGCGGAGGATGCCGGCGTCGACGTCATCGCGCTCGACCGGCTCCCGATCAACGCGGTCGGCGTCGACTTCTTCGTCGCGCCCGACCTCTACGGGTTCGGATACGGAGCGGGGGCTGCTGCCACCGCTGCGCTCGGACTCAGCGACGAGCAGGGCAATCCCACGGGCGTCGTCGTCGACGACCCGTTCCGGATCGAAGTGTTCGGCGCAGACACCGACGACTGGGACTACTGGTTCTTCTACAACAGCTCGGTTCGCGACAGCCTCGCCGCCTATCTTGAGTCCGGCGATCTCGTCGTGGGCTCGGGCCAGATCAACGGCGAGGATGTCGCAACGGCTGACGGCTCGCGCGAAGCCGCCCAGGCGCGGATGACGTCGATCCTCGAATCGTCTTACGCAGACGGCGAGAAGCTCTCTGCCGTGGTGACGGCATCCGCTGAAGTCGCCGACGGCGTTCGTGCCGCGCTGGCCGATTCCGGCCGATCGGACGTCATCGTCACGACCGTCGGCGACGACCCGGCAACTATCGGGTCCCTCGGCAACGGGCTCGAAGCGACGGTGTTCTCCGACATCCGTGTCCTTGCCCGAACTGCCGCCGAAACCGCTGTCGCGGAGCTGAATGGCACAGAGGCAGGGCTCTCGCGCACGGAGGACTACTTCACGAACACGGGCTCGGTGACCACGCGCCTCGTATGGCCGGAGATCGTGACCGGGCAGTCTCGCCAGGCCAAGATCATCGACACCTGGTATTACACCGCGGACCAGCTCGGCTGACGCTGACCAGGGGGTCCTCTAGGCTGGCCTCGTGCTGCTCTCGGACCGCGACATTCGCCATGAAATCTCCGCCGGTCGGGTCGGACTCGACCCGTGGGACGCCGAGATGGTGCAGCCATCGAGCGTCGACGTGCGACTTGACCGGTTCTTCCGACT
This sequence comes from Microbacterium schleiferi, assembly GCF_038150145.1. Lineage (GTDB taxonomy): Bacteria > Actinomycetota > Actinomycetes > Actinomycetales > Microbacteriaceae > Microbacterium > Microbacterium schleiferi_B. The sequence goes on along the minus strand of NZ_JBBWSA010000002.1, from coordinate 158,951 downwards.
GTTCGACAACCACAAGTATCCGTTCATTGACCCGGCGGTCGACCAGCCCGACCTCACGCGGCTCATCGAGGTCGCACCCGACGAGCCGTTCATCCTGCACCCCGGCGAGTTCGCGTTGGGTTCGACGTTCGAGCTGGTGACTCTGCCCGACGACGTCGCCGCCAGACTCGAGGGCAAGTCATCGCTCGGGCGTCTGGGACTGCTCACGCATTCCACTGCAGGCTTCATCGATCCCGGCTTCTCGGGCCACGTGACGCTCGAGCTCTCCAACGTCGCAACCCTTCCGATCACGCTGTGGCCCGGCATGAAGATCGGGCAGCTGTGCTTCTTCCGGCTGTCCTCCCCGGCAGAAAACCCCTACGGCTCCGGCCCCTACGGCAACCGATATCAGGGGCAGCGTGGACCAACCGCCTCCCGCTCTCACCAGAACTTCCATCGCACGGATGTCGGAGCGCGCGATGCCGGGGCAACCGACGCTAGCTGAGACCCGTACAGAACGAACTGGACACTTCTCGGACACCTACGCGAAAGCTGCGCGAAAGCGAGCGAGCCGATGATCACCATCACGGCCCGCTGAAGCGAATCACCCGACGATGTCCTGGGCCGGGAGCCCCAATCACCTTCTCCCGGAGGACAGCGTGGAATCGCCCGGTTCCGAACACGTCCCGCACGCGCCGCTCGCCGCTGCAGTGAGCTTTCGCGTCATGCCGTCGGTCGATGACCCGATGGTCCAGAAGTGGATGCGGTTCCGAAACGCAGTAGTCCCCGGAGTCGCTGTTGCTCATCCTCCCGAGAAGTCCGGTCGCTCCGCAGAAGGCGCGAAGGCGAGTGGTGAGATGAGCGGGGCCGTGTACTGGCGCCTTGTCGCCTCGAACAACCGCGAACTTGGGCGGAGCTTCTACCTCTACCAGAACGCCGAGCAGGCGCGGAGGCACGTCGAGCGGATCGCCACTCTTACGGGTCGACTCGATGTTACGGCCGTCGTCGATGGGGCCACGACTCGGCGCGGGTGGGTCCTCAACGCCGAGGGAGGTCCAGTCATGACGTGCGCCCGGTGGTACACCTCGTCGTCCACGGCTGCAGCGGCAGCCGTCTCGGCGCTCTCGGCTCTTCGTACTGCGAGGCTTCTCCCGGCTCCCGCCGCGCACTTCTCTGCTCGCCGCCGTCCGACGAGCGCCGGTGAGGGCGCGGTGCTCTAGGCGTTGTCATGGCCGATCTGATCGCCGGCAGGTTCCGGCTCATCGACCTCTTGGGGACGGGTGGCTCGGCATCCGTCTTTCTCGCCGAGGACGCGACGAGCGGGCAACGCGTGGCGCTGAAGATCCTTCACCCGCACCTGACGGAGCGTGCCGCGGCCCGCGAGCACTTCCTTGCTGAGGCTGCGCGTTCCGCACGCTTTCGACATCCGCATGCCGTGCAGGTGCTGGATGTCGGGGAGGACCGCGATCGGCCCGAGCCTGTCGTGTGGATAGCACTCGAGTTCGTCGAGGGTCTGTCGCTCTCTGATCACGTGCGTGCCGCCGGACCGCTCTCTCCCGAGGCCGCCATCAGCGTGATGGTCCCCGTGCTCGAGGCGCTGGATGCCGCTCACGCGGCGGGGTTGGTCCACCGCGACGTGTCGCCGACGAATGTCATGGTGGCTCGTCACACTAGCGGCGAGCTCGATCCGTCGACCGTTCGCCTGCTCGACTTCGGGATCGCGGGTGACATCGGTGAGACAGCAGTCGGCTCTGCCGCGCTGCTCGCCGCACGCGACGAGGGGGGTGTCGGGGTCCTCGGCAACGCCAGCTACGTCTCCCCGGAGCAGGCGCGCGGGAACGCTGTCGACGAGCGGGGCGATGTCTACCAGGCGGGAGCGTTGCTCTATTTCGCACTCGTCGGGCACGCGCCATTCCAGCGGGATCATCCGACCCACGTTGCGCGCGCGCACGTTGAGGCCCCTCCGCCGGTGCCCTCGGTGGGTCGCCCGGGTATCCCGCGGTCTGTGGATCGCGTCGTGGTCAGGGCGATGCTCAAGGATCCGGCCGATCGCTTTCCGACGGCGCGCGCGATGCGCGATGCGCTCGTCGCCGCAGCAACGGAGGCGACACGGGCCGCCGTGCCCGCGCCTGCCAAGCCGGCGCCGTGGCCCGCATCGTCCACCGAGGCGGCGACCGACAATCACGGGGACCGAACGGGGGTGACCCGCGTGCTCGGTACGACAGCGACCCCGCCGCGCGCGTCCTCTCCCGCGGTGAGCCCGTTCGCCGCCATTCACCGTCGTCGTCGGCCAGCTGGCATCGCAATGTTCGCGACCGTCGCTGCCGCCGTCACCCTCGGTGTCGTGATCTCGCTGGCAACCTCGCCCTCGGCATCCGTCACCACCGAACCGACGCCCGAGCCGTTGACATCCACGCCGTCGCCGGAGCCGACGTCCCCTGCCTCGGTAGTCGACACCCGTCCGCGCGTTCCGGATGTCGCGCAGCTTCAGCTCGCAGAGGCGAGCGAGCGAATCGCAGCCGCCGGATTCGTCGTCGGTGCGGTGACATCGGTCGACAGCCGCTGGACCGAGGGCACGGTGATCGAGACCTCGCCGGGATCGGGGGACCGGGCGGCTTTCGGCAGCACGGTAGCGGTAACGGTCGCCTCGGGGTACAACACGGTGCCGACCGTCGTCGGACGAGAGGTGAACGCGGCGCTGGAAAGTGTTGCAGGAGCCGGCTTCACGACGGCCTCGGCCCCGACCTCGACGGTCGGGACCGGCGTGATTCGTACCGACCCGGCAGGCGGAACACGGCTGGTCGTCGGTTCGACGGTGACGGTTTTCGAACCAGCCCCGGCACCATCGCCGACACCGACGCCAACCGCAGTGCCAACCGCGACCCCGACATCGACGGCTGTCCCGACCCCGACGGCGAGTCCATGACCGAGCGATGCTCGTCGCACACGTGCGAGAAAGCGCGCCTTAGCGAATGCGACGCCTTTCGTTCACCAGCGCAGATAACGATCACCAGTGTCACCGAGCCGCGGCTCGCGTCCGAGCGGTGCCCTGATCCATGCGTCGCTCCTCGGCAGGGGCGGCGTCCTCGACCCGAAAGAAGTCCCATGTCCGCGTTGCGCACACTCGGCGGTCGTTCATGACGCGAGTGGGACGTTCACGTGACGGGTCGGGTCAGGCGGTGGAAGACGGCCACGATGAGGGCGTCACGGTCTTCGATGAGGTCGCTGACGTCTTTCTCGCCAACGACGTCACCCAGATCATCGATGAACCCGCGGTCGCGCACCCCGACGGTGCACGATCGCTGACATCGCGACCGTCGACATCCGACCGCATCTTCCGCTCCGTCGCGTTCGCCGCTGGTGGCATCACGGTAGCGATCATGCTGGCGGTTGGCCTGTTTCTGGCGATTCGAGCGGGGTCCGCACTGCAGGTCTCGGGCATCAGCTTCTTGTTCGAACAGCAGTGGTCGCCCGAGACCGGTCAGTTCGGGATCGCTGCCGTCCTGTTCGGCACGGTCTCGATCGCTCTCATCGCGATCACCATCGCACTCCCCCTCTCGCTCGGGACGTCGCTTCTCATCTCGGAGGTGTTGCGCGGCCGCATCAAGCAGTGGGCGATCACGCTGGTCGATCTCATGGCGGCGGTGCCGAGCGTGGTGTTCGGCCTGTGGGGAGTCTTCTTCTTGCAAGAGAACGTGATCCCGGTTTCGCAGTGGATCTCGACGTACTTCTCGTGGATTCCGATCTTCGCCGTCACCAATCCGGACGGGACGCCTGCGTCGGATGCGAGCGCGTTCACCTCGTCGGCATTCATCGCGGGAATCGTCGTGTCGCTCATGATCGTTCCCACGCAAACCTCGATCATGCGCGAGGCCTTCATGCAGGCGCCCCCTGGCGAACGCGAAGCTGCGTACGCACTCGGGTCGACCCGCTGGGGAATGATCACTGCTGTCGTCCTGCCCTTTGGTCGCGGCGGGATCATCGGCGGCACGATGCTGGCGCTCGGACGGGCGTTGGGCGAGACCATCGCGATCTACATGATCATCTCGCCGATCTTCTACATCAACTGGGAAGTACTCAAGACCGGCAGCAACTCGATCTCAGCGCTGATCGCACTGCGCTACGGGGAGGCGTCGGAGTTCGCGCTGTCGGCACTCATGGCGGCAGGTCTCGCGCTGTTCCTGATCACCCTGGTCATCAACTTCACCGCGTCGACCATCGTCGCCAGATCGCGCTCCGGCGCCCAGAGCGAGGCATGATGTCGACCACGCTGGAGACCTCGCCGGTACAGGATGCCGACACCAAGCCGCGCCTGACTCAGACACCTGACCCGGGCGACACCCCGACCGGCCGACGGCGCGAACTGCGAGCGGTGCGGGTCGACGATGTCTACCCGGTCGTCGGAGCCGCCGCTGGAGCGATGGCAACCGCCACCCTCATCTTCGGGTGGATTGCGCCCCTGACGGGGGTGGTCGGTTGGTTCGTCGTCGCCTTCATCCTGTTCCTGGTCTTCTACGCACTGCTTCTCTCGGTCGTCGCCGACGTCCGAGAGGTCATCGACCGCCTCATGACCGTCGTCCTCGCAAGCGCCGGCATCATTCTGGCCAGCGCGCTTGTGTTCGTCGTCGTCTTCGTGATCACGCGGGGTGCTGATGCGCTGTTCCACGCCAACTTCTTCTTCTCCGACATGGAGTCAGCGGGACCTCTCGATCCCCTCGACATGGGCGGCATCGCGCACGCGATCATGGGAACGCTGCTCCAGATCGGGATCGCGCTGGTGATCACGATTCCTCTCGGCATCCTCACCGCGGTCTTCCTGAACGAGGTCGGCGGACCGTTCGCGCGGTTCGTGCGCACCGTCACCGATGCGATGACGGCGCTCCCGTCGATCGTCGCCGGCCTGTTCGTGTACTCGGCCATCATTCTGCTGATCACGGGTCAGCGGTCGGGCTTTGCCGCGTCGCTGGCGATCACCGTCATGATGCTCCCGATCATCGTGCGCGCGTCGGATGTCGTGCTGCGCCTCGTTGCCGGCAACCTGCGCGAGGCCGCCTACGCGCTCGGAGCATCCCGCTTCCGCACGGTGTGGAGCGTCGTGCTGCCGACCGCGCGCTCGGGGCTCGCGACGGCAGTCATCCTCGGCACAGCCCGCGGCATCGGCGAGACCTCGCCCGTGCTGCTGACCTCCGGTATCACGGCGGTTATGAATCTCAACCCGTTTCAGGGTCCGATGATCTCCCTGCCGCTTCAAGTGTTCGACTTCGTCAAGTCACCAGAGCCGAACATGATCGCGAGAGGTTTCGGCGCGGCTGCCGTGCTGATGCTGTTGGTGCTCGCCCTCTTCGCCATCGCACGCGTCATCGGTGGCCGGGGTCCGGGCGAGCTCACTCCACGGCAGCGGCGAGCTGCGGCCCGACGGTCGCAAAACGACCTCATCCGCATGGACAGGGCGCGCTTTGCGCGGCCCCTTTACGGCTACCAGCCCGAGGAGAAGCAATGACCTCTTGGCGCACACTGCTTGCGCGAACGGCCGCGATCACGGTGGTCGCGGCGCTGGCGCTTGTCAACACGACGCCGGCCTACGCGGCAACCTATGAGCCGATCACCGGATCGGGATCGACCTGGTCGCAGAACGCACTGGACCAGTGGCGGGCGAACGTCAAGGCCAACTACGGGATGACGATCAACTACTCCGGCACCGGGTCGACGGCAGGTCGGCAGGAGTTCATCCTCGGAACCGTCGACTTCGCCGTGAGTGAGATCCCATTCCAGTCGGCGCCCGAGGACGGCTCGGCCCCCGAGGTACCGGGCCGGGGCTATGCGTACGCGCCCATCGTGGCCGGTGGCACCTCGTTCATGTACAACCTGAAGATCGGCGGTAAGCAGGTCACCAACCTGCGCCTCTCAGGCGAGGTCATCACCAAGATCTTCACCGGAAAGATCACCAACTGGAATGATCCCGCGATCAAGGCCGACAACCCTGGTCTCGCGATGCCGGACAAGAAGATCACTCCGGTCATCCGTTCTGATGGCTCCGGAACGAGCGCTCAATTCACCCTGTGGATGTCGAAACAGTACCCCGCGCTGTGGAGCGAGTTCGCGGCATCCATGGGTCGTGGGTCGGGCCTGACGTCGCAGTATCCGCTCTTCTCCGGCGCAAAGGGACAGAGTGGCTCGAACGGTGTGGCGGGCTACGTTGCACAGACCTACGGTGAGGGGGCGATCACCTACGTCGAGTACTCGTACGCCCTGAAGTCGGGTTTCCCGGTGGCCAAGGTTCTCAACAAATCCGGCTACTACATCGAGCCCACGGCGCAGTCTGTCGCCGTGGCGATGCTGTCAGCTCAGGTGAACACCGACCTCACGCAGATCCTCGACGGCGTCTACAACAGCGCCGATCCACGCGCCTATCCGCTGTCGAGCTACTCGTACATGATCGTGCCGACCGAGGAAAAGGGCGTCTTCACCGCAGCAAAGGGCAACACCCTCGGCGCCTTCATGAGCTACTTCCTCTGCGAGGGTCAGCAACAGGCATCCTCGTTGGGATACTCGCCACTCACGATGAACCTCGTGCTCGCTGGCTTCGAGCAGATCAAGCGGATCCCGGGGGCCGGCTCGGCCAACGTCGACCCGAACAAGTGCAACAACCCCACCTTCACTGCCGGTGACTCTCCGTCCTCGAATCAGTTGGCCAAGACCGCACCCCAGCCCGCGGCCTGCGATAAGCAGGGACCCGATCAGTGCACCACCGGCACGGCCGGCGCTTTGCAGTCGACGCCGGTCAGCGGCTCGGGCAATGGCGGGTCGGCATCCAACGCAACTGGCGGTGGGACAACCGGTGGGGGCACGACCTCCGGCACGTCGGATGGTGCGGCGACCGGCGACGGCAGTGTGCCGTTGTATGACGAGAACGGTAACCCTATCGAAGGCACGAGCACCGGTGGGGGTGCAGCAGCCGTCGCATCGCCCTTCACGGTTAAGGACGAGGGATGGGGCTGGCAGCAGACGGCGATGCTCGCCGCGGTGCTGTTCCTCTTGCTCGCCGTGATAGCGCCGCCCGCGATGATCCGAATCCTTCGGTCCGGTGCGAGTAAGGGCGGCACGAAGTGATCACCACGTCGTCTTCGTCGAGGCGGGACCGTCGATCACGCCGCGCTCCGTTGAGCGGCATCGCGCTCTGGATGCGTGCTTTCGTCGCGGGTTCGCTGACGGCCGTGCTCGTCGGTGGAGGCGTCGGGCTGGTCGGCTCGCAACTCTCGGTCACCACGGCGGCTGCCGCGACAGAAGAGTCGTCGGCAAAGACCCTGACCGCCCAGGATGCCCTCGACCCGACCGGCACGCCGTTCCCGGATCTGAAGGTCACGGTATCCAAGACCAAGGGCCTCACGAACGAGGGTCTGCGGGTGAGTTACTCCGGTGGGGCGCTCTCGTCGACTACCACCAACTACTTACAGATCGCGCAGTGCTGGGGAACTGTCATCGAGAACGGCGTCCCCGGCCCAGCCCGAGAAACCTGCGTCTTCGGAGCGATCTCTGCTGACGGTGGACTTCGGGCGCGCACTGCGCCTGTCCAAGCGGTGGCGGCCAATGACCGCAAGTACACGTCCTTCCAGGTGGGCGCCTACACGGCGCTCCCGTTCATCGGTTACAACGAGGATCTGAATGCGGATCCTGCCGTGGTCTCGGAGGACTACCTGGTGAGCAACCTCACCACCAATGCTCAGGGCCAGGTCCTCACGCGCGGTCAGGCCGGTCTCACGCCCGTCGACGTCAACCAGAACAGGTACTTCACGAAGTTCAACACGAACGAGATCGTCTGGGCGCCTTTCTCCGAAGACGGCACTGGTGAAGTTGTCTTCGAGGCTCAAACAGCGCTCGAGTCGTCGGCCCTTGGCTGCGGCTCGCCCCGCGGGCTCGGCACCGATTCGGTCACCGGCCAGTCCTGCTGGCTTGTCGTCATTCCACGCGGCACTGCAGATAACGGTGCAAACGCAGCGATCTACCCGGGTCTGTGGTGGGACTCGTGGCGCCATCGCATCGCCTTTGAGCTCGACTTTGAGCCGGTCGGCTCACGGTGTTCACTATCGGCGGGCGAACTGCAGGTACAGGGTAGCCCGCTGCTCGCCGAGGCTATGTTCTCGTGGCAGGGCGCGTACTGCGGGACGGAAGGTGGGCGCGCCATCGCGTACGCTCGCGGCACGGACCAGGACGCAGCTCTGGCGTCGGCAACCACCAGTGGCGCACCGATGGCGCTCGTGTCGAGACCTCTTTCGCAGAGCGGCGTCACCGACGACATGGTCTATGCGCCGCTCGCGCTTACGGGCGTTACAGTCTCGTTCTCTGTCGACCGATTCGTGAATGTGACCGCGCCGGAGGAGGAGCAGAAGAAGAGCAGGACACCGTTCACCTCGATGAAGCTGACGCCTCGACTCCTAGCGAAACTTCTGACCGACTCCTACCTCGAGAGCATCGACAAGAGCGTTCCCGCGGCCGATCTTTCAGAACTGGACTACAGCACCTCGCCGGCTACTCGGGTGTTCCCCGAGGATTCTGATGGCAAGCGCATCGCGTACCTCCGCAACGCGGAGACCGGCGAACTGAACCCGGAGAACATCACGAGAGATCCGGAGTTCATCGCCCTCAATCCCGAGTGGGACAACAACATCCTGCTGGGTGTGGGTATCGCGTCTGCGACCACCCCCATCGGTCGAGCTGATGCAATTCGTGCGGTGTGGGACTACATCCTGGCCGACGCCGATGCGAAGGCATGGCTCACGGGTACTCCGGATCCCGACGGCATGGTCGTCAACCCGTTTTACGCCATCACCGACGACGCCAATGCTCTCGGAACGGGTCTTGCCCTCCCCGCGGACAGTTTCCCCAAGGCCGATCCGTGGGAAATCCCGGACACGTTCAACGCCGCTACCAAGGATGGCGCGATCGCGATGAACCAGATCGACTATCGCCCCTACTCCGACAGCTTCGAGCAGTCCGCGCAGTTCGTGCTGCGTGGTGACGACAGGATGCTGGGCGGATTCGATCCGAACTCCACGCCGCCTAAGTGGGTGCGGGACGCGCCGGCGCCGGTCGGCCAACGCACCGCCATCGGTGTAACCGATGCCTCCGCGGCAGCTCGATTCGAGACCTACACCGCCCTGCTCAAGAACCCCGCGGGGCAATTTGTGGCGGCTACGACGGAAGGCATGCTTGCAGCAGCCGCGGCCATGACCGAGTTCCCCGGCGGCAAGGGCGTGCGTAGCTTTGACAACACGTCGGACAGCGCGAAGAAGGCGGCTGCGGCCTACCCGCTGACCCTGCCCGTGTATGCCGCGCTGAACCCCGTGGACCCGGACAAGACGAAACGCAACGACTACGCGTCGCTTGTGGAGTTCATCGCCACCGAAGGTCAGGCGCCCGGGCAGAGTTCGGGAAGCCTGCCTCGTGGCTACGCGCCACTGCCATCGGACTGGGTGAAGCAGGCGACGGCTGCCGCGACGAAGGCTCGTCAAGGGGTGGCGACCCCGACTCCGAGCCCAACTTCGTCGAACCCGTCGTCCTTGACATCCTCCGGAGGAGCGGGCTACGTCACACCCGTGTATGCCGTTCCCCCCGATGCGCCTGCTGCCACTGCAGGCGATGCGCCAGCAGCCGAGACGCCGATAACTGTCGCAGAGCTCGGCGAAACCCCTTCAGACCCGCAGACCGAGCCCCTGGCGGCAGCGGTGCCGGTCGGCCTTGCGGCCGGCCTTGTGGCGGCCCTCGGGGTCCCGCTCGTTTCACGGGTCCGTCGCCCGGTCTAGAACACCTCGGCAGGTCGCACTGACACGTGCCGGCCGTGCGCTCCTCAGCAAGCTCTGGGCAATCTCTGGGAGAACCCGTAGGTGCCGCATCAGAGACCACTCCTTCAACTTCTGCTCGCCCTCCGTTCACTTCCGGCCACGACCGTGAAGTGCGTCTGCGAAGACGCTCCGTGCCCGAGTTCAGGTCCGATTCGTGCTGACGGAGACACCCACTCCCCCAGAAAAGAAAAGGAACACCGTGAAGAAGCAGTTCATCGGTGCCGCAGCAGCCCTCGGGGTTCTTGCGTCGCTCGTTGTTGCAGCTCCGGCTGCCCACGCCGAGCCGGTCTGCGACGGATTTGCCGTCGTCGGTTCGGACACCATCCAGGACGTCATGACCGGCCTTGCCAACGGATCGCAGGCCACCGGCCAGGCGGTTCGCGCAAGCGGCAACGGAAAGGTGGCGTGCAACTATGACGCCATCGACCCGCTGTACGTCTCCCAGGGCGTGCAGTCCTTCATCCACACGAAGCCCTTCGGCCCGGCAATCCTGCGACCCAACGGCTCCGGCTCCGGTCAGGTGGCTCTTAGCCGCTCGATCGACGGCGCAACCGCCAGCAGCTCCCGCACGCTCTCGATCTCTGGTCAGATCGACATCGCCCGCTCGTCTTCGGCGCCTTCCGGCACGGCCGTGGACCCGACGGTCGGCAACCTTGCCATCACGCTGGCCGCATACCCGTTCGCCCGTGACGCCCTCTCGTTCGCGACGAACGCCTCGGGTCTGACCGAGTTGACGCAGGCCCAACTCACCTCGCTGTTCACCTGCCAGAACCTCGGCCCGAACGGCCTCCCGCAGATCAACGGCGTCGAGTACACCCCGGTTCTCCCGCAGTCCGGCTCGGGCACCCGCCAGTTCTTCCTGCCGATCGTCGGCCTGAGCTCGTCCGCCACCGACAGCCAGTCGGGAGTGAAGTTCAACAGCTGCGTGCTGATCGGCCAGGAGCACCAGACCAACCAGCTCTTCAACGGTCAGCCCATGCCGACCAACGCCGTCGTCGTACACTCGGTGGCCCAGTGGATCGCTCAGGTCAACGGGGTCGGGACCGACCGTCGTGGTGCCGGCTTCACGCTCGGCAGCTCGATCACTGGTGTCGCACCCGTTAGCACGGTGTCGGGCAAGCTCGTCCCGAACCCGAGCTACTACGCGAACACCACCTTCGGCCGTGACACCTACCTCATCACGCAGGCTTCGCGCACATACCCCGGCTCGTCGACGTTCGACAACTCCCTCGCCGCACTGCTGGGTGTCTCGAAGACCGCTGGCTACACGACGGCCGACATCCCCGGGACTTCGCTCCTGAACCAGTCGACCGACCCCGACACCGTCGGCGGCGTGAAGCAGGCCTTCGGCTTCGGCGCCCACACCGTGCGTGACGCGCTCGACGCGCTCTACGCTCCGCTGCGTTCCGGCAACCTCGGCGCCTTCTAAGCCCGAGAAAGAACAGGAGAACTGATTCCAATGAAGAACATCACCAAGGCCGGAGTTGCGACTCTGGCTGCAGTGGGTCTGATTGTTGCGGGATCGACCGCGGCGCAGGCTGCCACCTACAACCCCGGTGACTCGATCACGACCTCGCACGGCTACTCGGCGGTCTTCCCGCTAGGTTCGCAGGCGCCGGCCGGCCTCACTGTCGACCCCAGCACGGGCGTCGTCAGCGGCACGCCGGTTGCTGATGGCTCGTTCTACGTATGGTCGGGCACCACGTTGGCTGCGGCCGACAAGGTGTTCACGCTCACGACACAGGCCCAGGTGTCTGGTTCCCCCTCGAGCAAGTTCGACGCTCTGCGTCCGTCTGCCACCGACTTCGGTGTCACGGCGGGTGGCACGTCCGGGTACACCGAGCTGTACTCGTTCGTGACCACGCCCGAGAACATCAACCAGGGTGTCAACGGGTGGGCGGCGTACACCTTCTCGCCGGCCAATGCTGCTCCGACTGCCACCAACATCGGCATGAGCAACCTCGGCGTCAGCGGCAGCAACAACGGTGGCGTGGCCGCACTGTTCTCCGGAACGGGCACCAAGACCGCTTACGTCGGTGTCTCGCTGACCAGCAACTCGGGTGTCGTTCCGGTCGTTACCTGGGCTCGCCAGATCACGATCAACGCTGACACTGACACCTACACCTTCGCGGCCGACCAGATCATCATTGCCGCTCCGCCCACCACGCCGGACCTCGCCACCGTGCAGGCTGTCGTGACTGGTGGCAACGGCAAGACCAACACCGCTGAGGGCACTGTTGTCACGGTCAACGGTCTGACGGCAGCGTCGACCTACAAGCCATACGTCTACACGACGGGTGGGGCGAAGATCCCGCTCAGCAACGTGACGGCGAACGGTTCGGGCCAGGCGGTCGTGGATGTCGCATCCGCTTTGTCGGCTGGACTGAACTACGAAGAGGATGCGTACCTCGTCTTCGTTCAGCCCGGCGACATCTCGCAGCTCGAGGGCGTAGCGGTCATCAATATCGAGATCGGCGATGGCACAGTAGTGGTCCCGATCACCGCTAACGTGACGGCCACGAACGCGTTCCAGCTGACGACCCCCGCGACGGGTGTCGACTTCGGTGATGTCCCTCGCGACACCACGGCGGTCAGGCCGCTCGGTGGCTTCACCGTCATCGACGACCGCACGACCCTCACCGGTTGGTCGGTCAACGTGTCGGCGAACGACTTCGCGGGCCCGAGCGGTGCGACCATCTCGAAGGACCAGCTCGGCTACGTGGCCACCGTCGTCGGCGGGAACTCCGCGGGCTCGGCTCCGACCGCGGGCAAGACGGCTGGCGCGGGTGCGTTCGGTTCTGCTCTCGCGGCGACCACCGGCAACGGTACGGCCGCGACGGGTGCGAACTACGACCTGAATCTGTCGTTCCTCGCCCCGGTCTCGGCTGCCGCCGGGTCCTACACCTCGTCGGTGACGCTCACGCTCGTTCCCGCGAGCTGAGAAACGCCGCTCAGGTGATACCCGACTGGGTGGGGGCTTAGGCCCCCACCCAGTCCATTCATCTGTCCTTTACCGGGTGTGACCCCCGGTTCACCTGATGACACGACACCAGAGAGATACTCCGCATCATGACCATTGCCACGACGACCCGCAGGGTGGTCTCGCTTTCGCTTCGTGCCGCCGCCGTCGCGCTCATCGCGGCATCCGTCGTCGGCTCGATCTCGCTGCCGGCCACGGCGGCAGATGACCAGATCGGTGTGTCGGGCCTTCCTGCGGGCACGGACGGTGTGGTCGACGGACGCGCGCGCTACACCTTCTCGGTGTCCCCTGGCGAGACGGTGACCGATCAGTTCCTGGTCCGAAACACCGGCTCCGTCGCGGCGGACTACACCGTCGTCGCCTCGGATGCCTTCAACAACGACAAGGGCGACTTCGACCTCACCGCCACGGGCGATGCAGGCGACGTCGTCGACAACTGGGTCACGTTCGAGGGCGGTGCGAGCTCGCTGACGTTCCCCCTCGGGGCCGGCGGATCGCGACTGGTCCCCTTCACCGTCGCGGTTCCCGCAGACGCGACCCCGGGCGACCACATCGGCGGCGTCCTCGTTTCTGTCACGGCGCCCGGCGTGGTGCTGGACGTCGAGAACCGCGTGGCAGCTCCGCTGTATGTGCGAGTCGCCGGCGAGGTCGTGTCGCAACTGTCGATCAGCGCGCTCAACGCCGAGTACGTCGGCGACTGGTGGAACCCGTTCTCCGGATCGATTCACATGTTCTATACCGTCGAGAACTCGGGGAATGTCGCCCTCGCGACCAACAGCAAGGTTGGTGCGAAGACGTGGTTCGGCATCCCGGTCGGCGAAGTGCAGGGTGGTGGGATCGGTGAGGTCCTTCCCGGCAATGGACGCAATGTCGAGGTCGAGATCCCGGGCGTCGCGGCCCTGCTCTACCTGAACCCGTGGATCACCCTCAATCCGTTCGTGAAGGACCCCACGCCCGAGACGGATCTCATCAGCATCACGGCGACCAATCGCGACGCCATCGTCTGGGCAGTGCCATGGCCGCTTGTGATCGTGCTCGCCATCGGCGCCGGGATCGCCGGTCTCGTGTGGTGGCGTCGCCGCAAGGATGCCGAACGCGCGGCGGAATGGATGCGATTCACCGAGCGCGAGGCGCAGCGCCAGGCCGCCGAGGAGCGGCTGGCAGCCGCTACCGCAGGACGGGATCGGACCTCGGAGTGACAGCGCGCCGATCTGGCCGCACAGGTGGTGCGGGCCTGCGGCGTCTCCTTGCTGTGACAGGGGGCGCCGCGGTAGCGCTCGCTCTCGTCGCGTCGGGCGTCGTTGCCGCCGCGGCGGATGACGACACAGAGATTGACGGGAACGTCACGGTCACGATCACGGATCCGAGCCCGAGCCCGACCCGCACTCCGGTGCCACCCGTGCCCAGTGAGGTGCCGACATCCGTGACCGGCGCCGCTGCACTCATCGGCGGAGTGCGCCAGAGTGTCGTCCGTAGCCCCAACGCGGACGGCACCGGGATTGTCGTCACGGTCGGGGGGCTGACGATCGAGCTGAAGGCACGCACCGCGTCGGGAGGCGAGGTCGCGCTCGACTCCGATGGGGCGGTTCTGGTTCAGACCGATGGCTCCTACCTCGTGTCCGGTTCCGGCTTCGCAGCCTTCAGCCCGGCATCCGTCGCGCACTACACGGATCCGACGCTGCTCGGAACGCTCACGACCGACGGCTCCGGAGCGTTCAGTGGATCGTTCCCGGTGCCGCCGGCGATCGCGGTCGGTGATCACCATGTTCAGTTGCTCGGGTACACCAGCGCTGGTTCGCCAGCGGTGATCACAATGGGCGTGCGCGTGAAGGCCGCGCCAGTCACGACGACCCCCGCCATCAGCGGGCCCGCGGGCACGGTTTCCTACCCCGGCGCTTCGTCCGGCTCGCAGACCCCCGTTACAGTCACACAGGAGCCCACCAGCGACGATCTCGGCACCGGCGCGCTGGATCTCGGTGTCTTCGCCGTCAGCGCACTGCGGGCAACCGCGGTGCCGACATTCGATCTTCAGGGCGGCACGGTCTCCCTGTCGATGATCGTCCGCAACACCTCTCCCGAGGCGTTCGATGCGACCATCGCGTTCCGCCTGGACTCGCTATTCGGCGGCGCGGTCGCGCAAGTGGAAGGCATCGGTGTGCCGCACATTCAGCCCGGAGAGTCCCGCCTCATAGCCGCCACCTTCGAGCCTGTCGGCAACTGGACTCTCTACCGCGGCTACGCCACGTTCACGCCCCCAGAGGTTGTCGACAACACCGCTTTGTCGCCTGTGAGTCGGCAGGCTGACGTTCTTGTGCCCCCTCCAGCCGCATTGCCCGTGCTCGCGCTCCTGATCCTCGTGACGCTCGGCATCCTCGTGTGGATGCTGGTGACCGGCCGGTTGCAGGCGATGTTCGCTGCCCGGCGCCGCAGTGACGACGAGGATGACGAGCCGCCCGCTCCCGCTGAGCGGCGCGGCGAACTCGTGGGAAGTGGAGCAGCGTCCCGATGACGACGACCGAGCCAGCCCCGTCCTCGACGCCTCAGCTGCCGAGCCAGAAACCGCCGCAGAAGTGGTGGCAGCGCATACCCTTCCTATCCCCTCGTGTGCCGCCTCCCCCCACCGACCGTGCAACCGACGCGCCTGCTCCCCCCGCGCCGGTTCCGCCGCGACGCTCCGCGCCACCGAAGCCGCCGCGAAGGCCGCCCGCATCACCGCGGCCGCCCGTCGAGCTGACGCCCGGGCAGCAGTACCTGAGGATCGCCCTGATGGTGCTCGCAGCCCTTCTGCTCGTACTGGTGCTGAGCATCACCGTGCTGGGGCAGTTCCGCCACTTCGCGGCACAGCAGCAGTTGGACGATGCGTTTCGCAAGCAACTCGCTGAGGCTGTCGCGCCAGTCTCAGAAGGGGACGTTGACGACATCCTGCTGCCGGATGGCGTGCCGGTCGCGATCATCGACATGCCCAGCATCGGGGTTCGGGAAGTGATCGTCGAGGGGACCGATTCCGAGACGACCCAGTCCGGTCCAGGGCACCGGCGTGACACCGTCCTTCCCGGCCAGGTGGGACTGAGTATCGTCATGGGGCGCGCGGCTGGATACGGCGCTCCGTTTGGCCGCATCCAGGAGCTGACACCCGGAACGGAGTTCACGGTGATCACCGGTCAGGGCGAGAACACCTACGAGGTGATCGGGCTGCGCTACGCCGGCGACCCGATGCCGCCGTCGGTCAAGGCCGGCGAAAGCCGTCTCGTGCTGATCACCGCTCGCGGACTTCCGTTCGTGCCGACCGGTCTCGTCCGCGTCGATGCGCGACTGGTGAGCGACCCGCAACCGTCGGGCGTCAGGCAGACCCGGTTCGCAACGCTCCCGGCGGCGGACAAAGAGATGGCGGGGGACACGTCAATGGTGTGGGCCTTGGTGTTCGCGCTGCAGTTCCTCATCGTCGTCGAGATCGCGGCGGTCTGGTCGTTTCGCAGGATCGGCCCCGCACGCACCTGGATCGTTTTCGTGCCGTTGACGCTCGTTGCCTGCCTGTGGGTTGCAGGCGAAGTGGTGCGACTACTGCCGAACCTCATGTAAGGAGAACCGATGGATGCTGAACCCGACGCCGACAGCGTCACCGAGGTGATCGCCCCGCAGGGTGCACGTGCACACCTGCCCGCTGCGACAGCGGTCGCGGTCGACCCGACGACTCCGCCAGCCCCGACCTCGACTATCGCACCGGCACCCGTGGAGCCCGCGCCGATGGCGGCATCCGCTGTGCAGGCTGCGAAAGCAGACGGCCGCAAGGATGCCCGCAAGCGTCGTGGACGTTTCGCTTGGGTCGACGCGAGCACTCCACTCGCGCAGCTTGAGGGGCGGAACGTCTCGGCCTGGTTCGGTGAGCGCAAGGTGCTCGACCGGATCTCCCTCACGATGCCGGCCGGTCAGGTCACGGCCCTCATCGGACCGTCCGGATGCGGAAAATCGACCTTCCTGCGGATCCTCAACCGCATGCACGAACTCGTGCCCTCGGCATCCCTCGCGGGTGAGGTTCTGCTTGACGGAGATGACATCTACGACGCGAGCAAGAAGCTCGTCGACGCCCGCAAGTCGATCGGGATGGTCTTCCAGAAGCCCAACCCGTTCCCCGCGATGTCGATCTACGACAACGTCATCGCCGGCCTCAAGCTCACCGGTCTGAAAGCGGGTCGCGACGAGAAGGACGAGCTCGTCGAGACGTCTCTCATCAAGGCCGGGCTGTGGAAAGAGGTCAAGGACCGTCTTCGTGCACCCGGCGGCGGTCTGTCGGGCGGTCAGCAGCAGCGACTGTGCATTGCCCGTTCGCTTGCGGTCAAGCCCCGCGTCCTGCTGATGGATGAGCCGTGCTCGGCTCTGGACCCTACCTCGACCCGCGTGATCGAAGAGACCATGGTCGAGCTCAAGGAAGAAGTCACGATCGTCATCGTGACCCACAATATGCAGCAGGCCCAGCGGGTCTCGCAGCAGTGCGCATTCTTCCTAGCATCCCAGGGGACCCCGGGTGTCATCGTTGAGCACGGCGACACCGAGGCTATGTTCTCCGACCCGATCGACCCGCGCACCTACGACTATGTCAACGGCCGGTTCGGATGACCCGACCTGCTCCCTGACGCCTACAACGGTTCGGTCGCGCCGTGTTGCGGGTTGAGCTGAGCCGAACCCGCAACATGACGCGACCGAAGTGGGTGTGTGAGGCCAGGTCGCCTCAGCTCGCGGCGGACTCGCGACCGCGCGCGAAGCCGGCGTCGAACCCGCGCTCGTAGGCGTGCTCGCCGTGGCGGTGCTTGCCGTGACGGTGCTTGCCGTGACGGTGACCGTTCCGGTGCGAGCCGTGGTCACGACCGTCGTCGCAGTGGCGCGCATCGTCGTCGGCATCGAATGCTGGACCGAACCCGGGACGGAATCCGGGGCCGAAGGCGCGTCCGAATCCGGGGCGGAATCCGGGGCGGAATCCGGGTCCGAAGGGGTGGCCGTGGCGGCCGCCGCCGAATCGGCCGAAGCCGGGGCCCCGGTCCGGGTCGTGCTCCTGTTCCCCGCCGAGTTTGCGGGCCATCGCCTGGAGTGAAGCGATGGTCGTGGCGTAGTCTTCGGGTGAGACCGCGCTTGACACGCGCTCACGGATGCCGGACACAGCCTCGGCGAGGCGGGCCTTCATCTCGCGGCCGGCGTCGGTCAGCGTCCAGTCGCCGGATCCGTTCTGCTCGATCCAGCCGCGGTCCTCGAGGCGACGCATCCGCTTACCTCGAGGTGCTCGGGCCCAGGCGTGGGTGCCGTCGATGATGTTGAGCAGCATCCAGTCTCGGCGGTCCGCGCCGGACTCGGCGAGGCGGGTGTCGAACTCTCGGCTGATCAGGGCGTCGACCAGGCGCAGCCAGTAGCCGAGCAGACGGTCGCTCCCAGCGGGAGCTTCTCCGTGGTGTTCTTCGTGGGTGTTCATGGTGAATCCTCTCTGGCGGGCCAAGCCCGCGTCGGTTCCGGTGGGCGCTGCCGCCGCCTCCTCGGAAATGCATGTGATGATGCATGTAGTTGTATGGTGACATGTAATCAGAGTCCATGTCAACTCGCATGTAAATTGGAAGGATGCCGAGCTCGCCGTCCGACCCCATCGATCAGATCGCGGCAGCACTCGTTCGCCTACGAGGGCGGCGCGGCCCCGGGCGATGGATGCGCCACGTACCCTCCGACTCGGACGATCACGGGTCCGACGAAGAGAGTGGCCACCGCAGGCGCGGGCATCACCGAGGCGGCCCGGGCTTCGGGCCGGGCGGCGGCTGGGGTCCGTGGGCGGGACCGATGGGTCCGAGGGAACAGCGGGGAGATGCCCGCATCTCGGGTCCGGCACGGATGCGGGTGCTCGAAGTGCTTGCATCCAGCGACCATCCGCTAACCGTGAGCGAGCTCGGCGAAGCCATCGGCGTCGATCAGCCTCGCGCATCACGCCTCGTACAGCAGGGGGTCGAGTTCGGACTCGTGCGTCGCGAGGCCGACCCCGACGACGCCCGCCGAACCCGGATCGTCCTCACCGACAAGGGCGAGGCCTTCGTTCGCGGCTTTCGCGATCAGCGCCGCGATGCGATCACGGCGGCGCTGGCCTCCTTCACGGATGCCGAACGCGCCGACCTCGCGCGTCTGCTGACCAAGCTCGCCGACGCCTGGCCCAGCTGACCCGCCCCGCTGCATCCCGTAGGTAGGAGTATTCACCCAGGTAGGGCGGATGCCGCCCGTAACGTCCGACCTTCGTGAGTTCGCCTACCGCCGCGATGACCGTTCGAGCGCCTAGCGGCTGATCTCTTCTCGGGGCGCGGGCGCCTTCACAAAGAAGAGGAGCACGAACCCTGCGGCAAGGACGAGCGCGATCCCGAGGATGCCGTACACGGTCTGGTTTCCCGCGATCGCGATGAAGGCACCCCAGAGCAGGGGAGCCATCCAGCTCGCAGCGCGACCGGTTGTCGCGTACAGGCCGAAGATCTCCCCCTCCTGTCCTTGTGGTGTCACCCGAGCGAGGAAAGATCGCGACGCGGCCTGGGCAGGCCCGACAAGGCTCGCGAGAACAAGCCCCGCGATCCAGAACAGGAGTTGACCGGACGAAGCGAAGACGAACACGGCGAGGCAGCAGGCGACGATGCCGCCGATCGCGGTAAGGATAACGCCCTTGGGTCCGAACCGGTCGTCCAGCCGCCCGGCGAGGATTGTGGAGATACCCGCGACAAGGTTTAGCGCAACGCCGAAGATGACGAGGTCCTGGAAACCGAAACCGAAGACGCGCGCGGCGATCACCGATCCGAAGGTGAACACGGCTGCCAGACCGTCGCGGTACACGGCCGATGCCAGCAGGAACCAGAAAGTCGGCCGATGGTTTCGCCAGAGGCGCGCGATCGATCGAAACAACTCGACGTACCCTGCGAAGAACCCGACGCGCTTGGTCTCTGCCGACGCAGGCGGCTCGGGGACATTGAAGAAGATCGGAATGGCGAACACGAGTGTCCACACCGTGGCGCCGGCGGCGACCAACTGGAATGTGATCGCCTGGGTACCATCGAGCACTCCGGTCAGGATGAGTGCGACCACGATCACGAGTGCGATGATCCCGCCGATGTAGCCGAAGCCCCAACCGAGACCCGAAACCTTCCCGACCGTTCTCGGCGTCGCGACCGACACGATCAGGGCGTTGTAACTGGCTCCTGCGATCTCGCTCACGACGCTTCCGAACGCGATCATTGCGACGCCGAACCAGAAGAAGGCGGGGACGCCGGGAACGATGGCCATCGCAAGCTGCGCTGCGATCAGCAAAGACGTGAAGACGGCTAGGGTGCGCTTGCGGCGACCCGTGGCATCCGCCCGCTGGCCGAGAACCGGCGCGAGCAGCGCGATCAGGATCCCGGCGACCATGATGCCCCAGCCGAGATTCGCGTCCAGGCCGCCGAGCGCGCTGCAGTACTCGGTCGCCGCGTTAGCCGGGGTGTCACAGTCGATAGCCGTGCCGTTGACGACTCCGGATGCTGCGACTGCCGGGTCCAGGAAGAACGGCGACACGAGAAAGCTCGGCACCCAGACGAACGTCAGCAGCACGGAGTTGAACGGCTGCGTCGCCCAGTCCCAGAACGCCCACGAGACGACCTGTTTGCGGGGGATCTCGCGCTCCTCGGTGGAGTCCTGGAAGAGCACCGCGAGGCTCTCGAGCGCGTCGGTGTCGGTGGTCGGCGGGGGTGTCGGCACACGGGTCGCGTCGGATGCCGAGGCCTGGGCCGCGCGGAGTTCGGGCTCGCTATCGCTCACTCGCCATACGCTAGGGGCCCAGAGTGAACATTGGGTAGCCCTTTTGGTGGGAAGATGGGCGCATGCCCGTCCATGTGGAGCGCGCCGAACTGCCCGGTATCGGCATCCGTCACGACATCCTCACCGACGACGGTCGGCGTCTGTCGGTGGTGAACTTCCGCGACGGTGGCCGCGAGATCGCGATCTCGGACGAGGACGACCCCGACCGCTGTGGCGACACTCTGGCGTTGACGGATGACGAGGCCACCGCCCTCTCGGAGGTACTCGGCGGGTCAGTGATCTTGACCCAGTTGGCAGGACTGCAGGAGGCGTTCGCCGGCCTGCAGATGGAGAAGATTCCCGTGCGGGCCGACTCCCCGTACGTCGGTCGCCCCCTCGGCGACACCAAAGCACGCACGCTCACGCGCTGCTCGATCGTCGCCGTTGTGCGGGAGTCGGGCGTCATCCCTGCGCCCGAGCCCTCCGACGTGCTGCGCGCCGGTGACACCCTGGTCGTCGTCGGCACCCGCGAGGGCCTGGAGCATCTGGTCCGGATTCTGAACGGCGCGTGATCGATGCATGATGGCGCGCTGCTCTTTCTCGAGATCGGCGCGCTGCTGTTCGGCATCGCGCTGCTGGGTCGCCTCGCGGGGCGCATCGGAATCTCCCCGATTCCGCTGATCCTCCTGGGGGGGCTCGCGTTCGGCGAGGGCGGCATCCTGCCGATCTCGCAGGGCGAGGAGTTCATCGAAGTCGGCGCTGAAATCGGCGTGATCCTGCTGCTCGTGATGCTGGGCCTGGAGTACAACGCAAAAGAGCTGATGGGGAGCCTCAACCGGTCGCGCATGGCCGGTGGGATCGACATGGCGTTGAACGCCATTCCGGGCGCCATCGCCGGGTTCGTTCTGGGCTGGGGGCCGATCGGTGCGCTCGTCCTCGCGGGAATCACGTGGATCTCATCATCCGGTGTTGTCGCGAAAGTCCTGCAAGACCTCGGGCGCCTCCCCAACCGCGAGACGCCGACGATCCTCTCGATCCTCGTGATCGAGGACCTGGCGATGGCCTTCTACCTTCCGGTGCTGACAGCTGTGCTGGTCGGTATGGATCTCGCTGCCGGGACGATCAGTGTCACGATCGCGTTGGCCGCGGTCCTGTTCATCCTGTGGGTGGCGCTGCGGCACGGTCCGCTCGTCTCCAAGCTCGTCTGGTCCAAGCGCGCGGATGTGCTGCTGCTCTCGGTGCTGGGGCTCACCCTGATCGTCGCGGGACTTGCCGCAGAGGCAAACGTGTCGGCAGCGGTCGGAGCTTTCCTCGTCGGCATCGCGATCTCCGGTCCCGCGGCCGAGCATGCGACGCAGGTCCTCACCCCGCTGCGCGACCTGTTCGCGGCGGTGTTCTTTCTGTTCTTCGGGCTCTCCACCACCCCATCCGATCTTCCTCCGGTGCTCGTCCCCGCACTCATCCTGGGGATCGTCACGATGGGAACGAAGGTGTTGACCGGCTACCTCGCGGCGCGCAAGGCCGGGATCGCCGAGCCCGGTCGCTGGCGTGCCGGCTTCGCGCTCACGCCTCGCGGGGAGTTCTCGATCGTCATCGCGGGCCTTGCCGTGTCAGCTGGGGCAGACCGATCGCTTGCCGCGCTCGCGACGGCCTACGTCCTCATCACGATCGTCGTCGGACCCCTCCTGGCACGTATTCCCGATACCGCGCGGTTCGACGCCTGGGCCAAGGCGCGGCAGAAGGCGCGACGGATGCGACAGCGGGCGGCGGCAGCCGGAAGCTGAGGGGCGGCCGGGCGCGGTCCCAACTCCTGCAACTCGGTGGGTGAGGGGCGAGCGCCGCCCCGGACGGCTGTGAATTGCAGGAGTTAGCGCCCGTCCGCATCCCGAAACTCGGAGTGCGCGCGTCGATAGTCCCGCTCGAGGATCGCGTAGATCGCTGTGTCGACCCACTCGCCCTTGAGCCACATGTTCTCGCGCAAGTGTGCCTCGTGGCGCATTCCGAGCCGCTGGCAGACTGCAGCTGACGCATCGTTGCGCGGATCGAGTTCGGCCGCGATCCGGTGTAGTCCGAGCTCGTCGAACCCGACGCGCAGGAAGATCTCGGCAGCCTCGGTCGCGTAGCCCTTGCCCCTTGCGGATGCCGACAGGAGCCATCCGATCTCGGCGGTGCGGTCATCGGTGCTGACGAGGGTGAAGTACAGCGTCCCGACCAGCTCCCCATCGGCATCCCGGATCGCGGGCTGCACGTAGTCACCGGCCTTCTCGAGAGAGTCGTGGGCGCTGTCGCGCTCGATCGCGGCAATGACCTGTTCGCGCGACCGTGCCTCGTAGAGCATGTACCGCACGGTCGCCGGGTCGCCCTGGATGGCGCTGAGCGCCTCCATATCGTCGGCGCGGAGCAGGTCGAGTGTCACGCGCTCGCCGCGCAGGGGCTCGAAGCGCCAGGGAAGGCTCACCCAGACATTATCGCCGCTGCAAACTTGATATGAGGTGACTCAACTCCGATTGACATGCCATCGACTGCTCGCTAGGCTTGAGTCATCGCGGCTCAACCTCCCCTGGTTGACGCGAGCCGACTTTCAACCGGAACATCGCTTCCACGCAGAACAAGGAGAAACAGATGCCACGTGCAGTGGGAATCGACCTCGGAACCACCAACTCCGTCGTCAGCGTCCTCGAGGGCGGCGAGCCCAAGGTCATCGCCAACGCCGAGGGCTTCCGCACCACCCCGTCGGTGGTCGCCTTCACCAAGGACGGCGAGGTGCTCGTCGGTGAGACCGCCAAGCGTCAGGCCGTCACCAACGTCGACCGCACCGTCTCGTCGGTCAAGCGCCACATGGGCACCACCTGGACCTTCGACGTCGATGGCAAGAAGTACACGCCGCAGGAGATCTCGGCGCGCATCCTGGCCAAGCTGAAGCACGATGCCGAGCAGTACCTCGGTGACTCCGTGACTGACGCCGTCATCACCGTCCCCGCCTACTTCAACGACGCCGAGCGTCAGGCCACGAAGGAGGCCGGCGAGATCGCAGGCCTGAACGTCCTGCGCATCATCAACGAGCCGACCGCTGCCGCTCTGGCCTACGGCCTGGACCGCGGTAAGGAAGACGAGCTCATCCTCGTGTTCGACCTCGGTGGCGGAACCTTCGACGTCTCGCTCCTCGAGGTGGGCAAGGATGACGACTTCTCGACCATCCAGGTGCGTTCGACCGCGGGCGACAACCGCCTCGGTGGTGACGACTGGGATCAGCGGGTCGTCGACTACCTGATCAAGCAGTTCAAGGACACCACCGGTGTCGACGTCTCGGGCGACAAGATCGCCCTGCAGCGCCTCAAGGAGGCCGCGGAGCAGGCGAAGAAGGAGCTCTCGAGCTCGGCATCAACGAGCGTGAACCTGCCCTACCTGTCGCTGACGGAGAACGGCCCTGTGTCGCTGTCCGAGACGATCACGCGCGCGAAGTTCGAGGACCTCACCAAGGACCTGCTGGACCGCACGAAGAAGCCGTTCGAGGACGTCATCCGCGAAGCCGGCATCAAGGTCAGCGACATCGACCACGTCGTGCTCGTCGGTGGGTCGACCCGCATGCCCGCCGTTGCCGAGCTGGTCAAGAAGGAGACCGGCAAGGACGCGAACAAGGGCGTGAACCCGGACGAGGTCGTCGCCGTCGGCGCGGCCCTCCAGGCAGGTGTCCTCAAGGGTGAGCGCAAGGACGTTCTGCTCATCGACGTCACCCCCCTCAGCCTCGGCATCGAGACCAAGGGCGGCATCATGACCAAGCTCATCGAGCGCAACACTGCCATCCCGACCAAGCGCAGCGAGACCTTCACGACCGCCGACGACAACCAGCCGTCGGTCGCCATCCAGGTCTTCCAGGGCGAGCGCGAGTTCACCCGCGACAACAAGCCGCTGGGAACCTTCGAGCTCACCGGCATCGCGCCGGCGCCTCGCGGCATCCCGCAGGTCGAGGTGACCTTCGACATCGACGCCAACGGCATCGTGCACGTGTCCGCCAAGGACAAGGGCACCGGCAAGGAGCAGTCGATGACGATCACCGGTGGCTCCTCGCTGCCGAAGGAAGACATCGAGCGCATGGTGCGCGAGGCTGAGGAGCACGCCGCCGAAGACAAGAAGCGTCGTGAGTCGGCCGAGACCCGCAACCAGGCCGAGACCCTGTCGTACTCGATCGAGAAGCTCATCAAGGACAACGAAGACAAGCTGCCCGAAGAGGTCAAGACCTCGGTGCAGGCCGATGTCGATGCCCTCAAGACCGCTCTGGCAGGCGATGACGACGACGCCGTGAAGGCTGCGTTCGACAAGCTCAACCAGAGCCAGTCGCAGCTCGGCGAAGCCATCTACCAGGCAGGGCAGGCCGCGGGTGAGAACCCCGACCCAGCGGCGAGCGAGCCTGGTTCGGGCGAGGTTCCCAACCCCGACGAAGACGTCATCGACGCCGAGGTCGTCGAGGACGAAGACGACAAGAAGTAAACGGAAGAGATCATGGCACGCAAGGACGACGAAGAGCCCACACCTTCGGAGAAGGACTCCGGAGTCGGACCTGACGGCGCCCCTGACAGCGCGAGCGCTGACAACGGTGACGCGGCAGCGCCGGAGGACACCTCCTCCGGCGCCGCCGGCGCCGGGCAGGATGAGCTCACGGTGGACGACATCCTCGGGGCCGCGCAGTCGGCAGACGCCGCAGCGGCCGAGGATGTCGTCCTCGCCGACCTCGAGTCGGCGCTGTTGACAGACCTCAAGCGCCTCCAGGCGGAGTACGCCAACTACCGTCGGCGCACGGAGGAACAGCGGGAGATCGAGATCGAACGCGCCAAGGGTGCTGTCGCCAAGGGCTTCATTCCGGTACTGGACGATTTGGACCGCGCCGAGAAGCATGGCGACCTCGAGGAGGGCACGCCCTTCGCGGCCATTGCGGAGAAGATCCGCTCGGTGGCCGAACGGCTCGGTGTCACCTCCTACGGCGAAGCCGGCGAGGTCTTCGACCCGCAACAGCACGAGGCGATCTTCCAGCAGCCCACTCCCGGGGCTGCCGAGACGACGATCCTCGAGGTCGTGGAGGTCGGCTATCGGCTCGGATCGATCGAGCTTCGCCCCGCGAAGGTCGTCGTCGCCGTGCCAGCTGAGTAGCACGGAGGACAATCGATGGCCAGTCAAGACTGGTTCGACAAGGACTTCTATAAGGTCCTGGGCGTCTCGAAGGATGTCTCCGCAGCGGACCTGAAGAAGACCTACCGCAAGCTCGCCCGCCAGTATCACCCCGACTCCAACGCCGGAGACGCCAAGGCTGAGGCCCGCTTCAAGGAAATCAGCGAGGCGTACGCCGTGCTCTCCGACCCCGAGCAGCGCGAGGAGTACGACCAGATCCGCGCGATGGGATCGGGAGCTCGCTTCACGGCGGGCGGTCAGGGCGCAGGCGGATTCGAGGACGTCTTCAGCAGGTTCGGTCAGAGCCGCGGGGGCTACAGCTACGAGAGCGCTGACTTCGACGACATCTTCTCGATGTTCGGGCAGGGCAGTGGCAGCTCGTTCGGCTCGGGACGGTTCGGGCAGGCATCCGGCGGTTTCCGCGGCTACGGCGGGCCCACCCGTGGCGCCGACGTCACCGCCCGCACGACGATCGACTTCGTGACCGCGACCAAGGGTGAGACCATCACCCTGCAGTCCGAAGACGGTCAGCCGTTCAAGGTGAAGATCCCTGCGGGTGTCGCCGACGGGCAGAAGATCAGGCTGCGCGGTCGTGGTCGGCCCTCGCCTGATGGCGGTGAGAGCGGCGATATCGTCGTGCAGGTGACGGTGCGGCCGCACCCGGTCTTCACCCGAGAGGGGCTGAACCTCCGCGTGGTCGTTCCCGTGACGTACACCGAGGCCGTGTTCGGCGCGACCATCGAGGTCCCCACCCTCGGCGGCGACCCCGTCAAGCTGCGCGTTGCCCCCGGCACGCCGTCGGGGCGCGTACTGCGCGTGAAGGGACGTGGCGTGCAGACCCAGAAGGGCACCGGTGACCTGCTCGCCGAGGTCCAGATCGCCGTCCCCACCCACGTCGACGGCGCCGCACGAGAAGCGCTCGAGAAGTACCGCGAGGCCGAACCGAAAGAGAACCCGCGAGCCGAACTGCTGGCCCGCGCAGCGAGCTGACCCCCATCAAGGAAAACCCGGATGCCTGAACACGAGATCGACGACGAGGCCCCGATCCTGGCGATCGCGGCAGCGGCCGAGCTCGCCGGTATGCATCCGCAGACCCTGCGGCAGTACGACCGGCTCGGCCTGGTCGTTCCCGGCCGCACGCAGGGCGGGTCGCGCCGCTACTCGTTGCGCCACGTCGAGCAGCTGCGGGAGATCGCCCGGCTGTCGAGTGAGGGAATGAGCCTGCCGGCGATCGCGCGAATCCTCGAGCTCGAGAACCGGGTGCGCGAGCTGCACACGCGCGTTCGCGACCTCGAGGCCCGGGTTGAAGCGGAGCTTGCCAGTAGGCCCGGCGCGCGGGTGTTCGCGGCAGGATCGAGCGGATCGGTCATCACCCTTCGCCATGGCCGCCGCGTCCGCCGCGCCACCGAGATCGTGCTGTGGCACCCGCGTCACGCGCTGCCCCCGGCATCCGAGATCCCGGAGGGCGAGGGCTGACTCGCGCCGCGGCCGCTGCGCTACCCTCATGCCGTGACAGCGACACCACCGAGCGAAGTACCCGCACCGCAGGCTGAGACACGCCGCGCGCACCGCATCGTCGCCGCCGAAGGATCCGGCCCCGACCATGAGCGAGCTCTGGAGTCGCTCAGTCTTGGCGTCGGAGCCACCGCGTTCGTCCTTGTCGCGCTGGTCGCGCTGGTCGTCTTCCGGTTCCAGAGTGCACCCATCTCCGGCCCCGGGTCGGTCGGCCAGTTCTCCGCGATCGCCTCAGCGGTCGCAGGTATCCTCGCGTTCATCGCGGGCCGGTACGTCCTCTACGAGCGCCAGTCCGGCGCGCGCCGCCTCGGGGTGCTCGACTACCTGGATGCCGCCGCCCTCGCCTTCGCGCACGGCATCATCGCCCTGCTGTCGTGGACGCTTCTCGCGGTGATTATGGAAGACGCGTTCATCGGAGCGGAGGTGTACGCGCTGCCGCTGCTCGCCCTCTCGGGTGCCGCAGCGTCGGTGACCGCATACCTCGTCTTCTACTCGGCCACGCACATGGACCTGTCGCTGCTTGCGCTGATCCTCGCCGTGTTCCTGGTCGAAGGGGTGCTCGCGGCAATGTTGACGGCCAGCGACCCGTACTGGTGGAAGGACAATCTCTCCGCGCTTGGGATGACGAACGACCTGTCGGCGATGACGTTCAATCTCACGCTCATCGTCGCAGGCTTCATCGTCACGACCCTTGCGAGGTACACGACCCGAGGCATCCCGACCTCACATGCCAACGGCATCCGGTGGGTGCGGCTATGCCTCATCTTGGTCGGGATGTTCCTCGCCTTCGTCGGGGTCTTTCCGGTCGATCGGTTCTTCGCGATTCACACCGGATTCGCCTCGGGTATGGCCGTGGTGTTCGGGGTGCTCGTGGTCCGGCTTCCCGCGTGGATCCCGGGGATCCCGCGCCCGTTCCTCGCGCTCGGCTGGCTCTTCGTTGCGGCCATTTTCGTGTTCGCGGTCTTCTTCGTGGTGGGTTACTACACCCTGACCGCCGTCGAACTGGTCGCCGGGATCCTCGTCTTCACGTGGATCATCCTCTTCATCCGTAACGCCGCGGCCTTGGAGACTGACATCAACGCGACGTGACAAGAGGCGCCGGGTGATCGTCGATGATCATCTCCGGTGCCCGAGCCACGACTAGCCACGTCGGCAGAATCGCCACGCACATGATCGCGAGGATGCCGATGTCGCCGACCATGGCGACGGCGACGAATAGCGCGATCCAGCCGTCGCGGGCGATGGCGAGCGTGAACCCGAGCACGCCGCTGGCGATGGCCAGGCCGAACGGGATCGACGGCACGAGAGTCTGGGCAAGCATCCCGAACGCGACGCCGAGGAAGATCGCCGGGAACACACGGCCACCACGGAAACCGAAGGATGCCGCCACCACGAGTGCCGCGAGCTTGATGCCGACGACGGCGAGAAGCCCTGTCCAGCCGATCGTGCCATTCAGGGCGATCAGCTGAGCGCTCTGCTCCAGGCCCTTGAAGAGCGTGAGGGGGCCGCCGAGCGCGCCGAGTCCGCCGAGCAGCAGTCCGCCGGCGATGCTCAGAAGCAGCGGGTTCGGCATCCGTCGGCGCAGGAACGGGTGTAGGGCCTTGAACGCGACGATGCCGACGAGGGCAGCGGCGGCGCCGACCGCGGCGATGACGGATGCCCAGACGAGGTCGATGGCCTGCGGATCGGTGTAGGGCGCGATGCTCGCGACGGCGCCCAGCCCGCTGCCGAGGACGAGCGAGGTGACTGTTCCCGTCGCGGCGGCCACGAGCGGCAGGAACAGCTTGTCCCACAGTGCGCCACCGCCGGACGCGAGCGCTCCCGTGAACACGAGCGCGGCCGCCACAGGCGTGCCGAACAGTGCGCCGATCGTTCCGGCAGCCGTGAGGAGCACGACGAGCTGCGCCGGGAGCGCGGGCCACAACCGCGTCACGATCCACACCGCCAGGGCCGTGTTGATCGCGATGATGGGGCTCTCGGGACCGAGGCTGACGCCACCGATGAGCGTGAGCAGGATGACGACGACGATGCTCGGCACCGCGCGCACTGGCTGGGGCGGCGCGATGAGCTCGACGGTCGCGGAGTCCTGGCCGCCGTGCCCGGGCAACTTCCAGACGACGAGTCCCACGAGGAATCCGGTGAGGGCGAGGACGCCGAAAATCCACCAGGGCGAATCCCCGCTCGCGCCCAGCGCCTCGGGCAGCGCCTCCCACACCCACACCGTGCCCAGGTGTGCGACCTCGTCCAGCGCCCAGAGCATGACCCCCGACAGGATGCCGATGAGCGCAGCGGGGATCGACAGGGCGATGAGCGCGCGCGAGCTGGCAGCGAACGCCCACGGGTTCGGGACCATGCGGCTCACCTTAGTGCGTGCAGAATCGTGCGTGATGGTCGAACTCTCGGCGAGCGCTCGCAGAGGTGGTTGATCGGTTCAGTACGCTCGGCGACATGACCGAACAGCGCTGGCAACGCATCACCTACTGGCCGCTGGTGATCGCGTCGCTCGCGTTTCTCGTCGCCTACTCGTGGCAGGTGATTGCGAATCTGCAGGGCTCGGAGTACGCCATCATGCGTACCGTCATGGCGCTGACGTGGGTGATCTTCGCTGTTGACTACCTCGTCCGGCTCGCACTCGCCCCGCGAAAGGCTCCGTGGTTCCGCGGTCACCTGTTTGATCTGACCGTCGTGATTCTTCCCGTGCTCCGACCGCTGCGGTTGATCCAGGCGATGACCGAGATTCAGAAGATGTCCAAGGGAGATGCGCTGCGAACGCAGGCCTCGATACTCGCCGGCGGCACCGTCCTGATTCTGATCTGGATCTGCTCCCTCGGCGTCCTTGACGTCGAGAGGGGCGCACCAGGGGCGAATATCCTGAACTTCGGGGACGCAATCTGGTGGGCTTTTGTGACAGTGACCACTGTCGGTTACGGCGACTTCTATCCGGTAACCGTGGCGGGCCGGGTCATCGCCGTGGTGTTGATGACGGTCGGTATCGGTGTCGTCGGGGTGGTGACAGCAACCACCGCTTCGTGGTTCGTCGAGCGAGCCGCCGCGGTTGGAGGCAACGACGACCAGGAGACCGCGACGCGCGGTCAGATCCGGGCGCTCTCACGACAGCTCGAGGCAGCCGTGAAGGGTCTGCCCCAGGATGTCGAAAAGGTGCTCCCCGGCCGCAAGCATCCGGACCCGCCGCAGTCGTGATCGATCGAGGACCGTGCCAGCTGTCATCGTGATCATCTGCCATCCGCTGCAGGGCGTGCTGCGCCGACGTGGGTGGCCGATGTGGACAGCCACGACCGCCGTCGTCGTGCTGGCCTACGTGATCCTCACGGCCATGGCGCTACTCCTTTGGCTCGCCGGACGCCAGTTCGCGCGCCTGGTCGTCGACTATCTCTCGCAGTTGCAGGCGACAGTCACCGTGATCGAGCAGTGGCTCGCCTCGATGGGTTGGGATCAGCGGGCCGCCGACACCGTGTCGTCCTTCCTTGAACCGACGAGGCTGCTGAGCGTCGCGACGTCGGTGTCGGGAATGGTCGTCGGAGTCGCGCTCGGTCTGTTCTTCGTGCTCGCCTACGTGATCTTCATGGCAGCCGACGCAGCTCGCTATCGGCGGCTGGGCGCGGTGTTCCAAGACTCCGTCACCGACACGCTTGCACGCATCCGCGCGTTCAATATCGGGACGCGGCGTTACTACATCGTCAACGCCATCTTCGGAGCGATCGTCGCAGTCATCGACGGGATAGCGCTCGCGGCCATCGGCGTGCCAGCTCCCGTAGTGTGGGCGATTCTCGCTTTCGTCACCAACTTCGTACCCAACATCGGGTTCGTCCTCGGACTCATCCCGCCGGCCGTGCTCGCCCTTGTCGTCGGGGGTTGGCCCCTGCTTCTGGCGGTGATCGCGATCTACAGCGTTGTCAACGTGGTGCTGCAGGTTCTCATCCAGCCGAAGTTCGTCGCTGACGCGGTGAGCCTCAGCCTCACGCTGAGTTTCTTCTCCGTCATCTTCTGGACGTTCATCATCGGGCCGCTCGGCGCGATCCTCTCCATCCCGTTGACGCTCTTGGTGCGCGCACTGATTCTCGAAGCCGATCCGAATGCCCAGGTTCTCCGGTGGTTGAGCGGTGATCGGGATGCGGCGCCAGAGAGCGCAGTCGGGCGAGATCGTCACGAAGACGAGCCCCCGGCCGCAGACAGCTCGACAGACGAAGGGTCGCCGGTCGAGCCCTCAGACCCGCCCAGCGACCCCTCGGACTGAGTTCAGGCGAGGAGCTTGGCCTTCGCCGCGGCGAACTCCTCGTCGGTGAGGACGCCGGCATCCTTGAGCGCAGCGAGCTTCTGAAGTTCGGCAACGACATCCACCGCGGGAGCCGCTGCCGGTGCGGGGGCTGCAGCCTGCTGCGCGGCGACGGCCTGCTGTGCCGCCTGCTGCATCGCCGCTTGCTGTTGCGCTGCCTCGTACTGTTCCTGCTCATACTGAGACTGTGCTTTGCGCTGCCTGTTGCCCGCCATCGCGCCCGAGACGGCGCTAGCTGTGCCGGCCACGACGGCGGTACGTGCGGCGAGGCCGATGAGGCCGGGTCGGCCGACTCGTCTAATCATGTCGATCTCCTGTTTCTCTCAGGCCTCTTCGGCCAGGTCCATGACGGCGTTGACGATGGGTGCAGGGATGCGCTCGGCGCTCAGGACCACTCCACCCGACGACGCGAGCTTGTCGGCGAGCCGGCGCGCGTAGACGAGTTCGAGGGCGACGATCGCCGCCGAGGTGCCCGGCTCGACGAGCTCGACAAGCTCCGCGATGTCTTCCTCACCGGTGATCCCGATCTCTGCGAAGTCGATACCACCGAAGCCGTACTCCTCGGTTTGCTCTTCGATCTCAATGACCTCCACCTCGCCTGATTCCGACTTCGACACGATCACTAAGTCGAGGAGACGAACGAGGCCGCCCTCAACGAGCTCGGCCAAGGCGGCTGCGGTATCGGGGCTCGGGCGATCGCCCTCGAAGCCGACGAGGTAGAGCTCGACCGGTCCGTAGCGGAACTCAGCCATGGTGGATCCTTTCGGGTTGATGACAGGGATGCAGGAGAAGTCAGAAGTACGCGAGTCCCTTGGCGATGACCACGACGCCGAGGATCAAGAGCACCACCCCCATGATGACGGCGTTCTCGCGTTCCAGCCAGGACCTGAGTGAGTCAAGCGGTCGGCGGAGGCGGTCGCGGGCCACAAGGAATCCGACGACGGGGACAACGATCGTCGAGGCCGCCAGGAGCACGTACACCGCGATCGCGCCCACGGCGTTGCCGACTGCCAGGTTCGAGGTGCCGATCACGACACCCGCAGCCGCACCCAGGACCAGGTTCTTCGGGTTCGCAGCGGCCAGCAGGATGCCGAGGCCGAGAGCGTCCCAGAACCCGAGTCGACCGATCCCCTGCATCCAGCGTGGAAGCTCCGGCGGCCGCCCGTGCGACCTCGCCTGCGACCGGAACTGATGAGCGGAGAGGCCAATGAGCGTGACACCGAGAAGGAGATGGATCCCGCCCTGTACGGGGCGAACGCCTCCCACGACAGGCGTCGAGATCACCGCAGCGCAGAGTAGGAAGACGATGACCGCGGTGAGGATGCCCAGAATCCACCCCGCGGCAAACCCGACTGAAGATGCTCGCGCCCGGGGTGAGAGCAGCAAGAGAATCGTCGCGATGATCGGGATCGGGCTGAGAGCGATGCCGAGTGCGAGAGGAAGCACCGCGCTGATCGCGTTGCCCATGTCGAACCTCCTGCGAGATGTTCCCGGCTCCATCATCGTCCATACGACACGCGCTCCCTCGCCGGAGCACCCGGGAGCGCCTCCCGGGACAGCTCGGGTCGCTCAGGTACAGTTGTGTCGCCGCATCCCGCGGTGCGACCGCCGTTCAGCAAAGGCAGCCCCTCTGTGACTTCCCTCGACGCGTCCGACGGCTCGCCGACCGGCGACCATCCCGGTGGCGACGGCCGCCTCACCGTGCTCATCGGTGCTGACACCTTCTTTCCTGACGTCAACGGCGCCGCGCGTTTCGCGGAGCGGCTCGCGGCAGGTCTGGTTGCTCGCGGGCACGACGTTCACGTCATGGCCCCAAGCAAGACGTGGGCGCAGCACGGCGTGTTCCGTGAGGTGATCGAAGGTCAGGAGATGACCGTTCACCGCATTCGCTCGTACCGGTGGTATCCGCACGACTGGCTGCGTTTCGTGTGGCCATGGCGCGCCAAGCACTACTCCCGCATCGTGCTCGATGACGTGAAGCCGGATGTCGTCCACATTCAGTCGCACATCGTGATCGGTCGCGCGCTGACCCGGATCGCGCGCGAGCGTGGAATTCCCGTCGTCGCGACCAACCACGTCATGCCGGAGAACATCCTCGATTACTCGGCGATGCCGAAGTCGTGGAACGACACGATCATTCGGTGGGCGTGGGCAGACGCGAACCGAACGTTCCAACTCACCCGTGTCATCACCACTCCTACGCGCCGCGCTGCCGACTATCTGGAGCGGGCGACGGGGATCACCGGCGTCATCCCGATCTCGTGCGGCATCGACATGCACAACTACACGCCTGACTTCAGTGCCCGTCCCGACAAGCGCGTGTTGTTCGTCGGTCGACTCACCAACGAGAAGCAGATCGATGTCCTGCTGCGAGCCATGACCAAGCTCGACCCCGCACTGGGGGCGACCCTCGACATCGTCGGCGGCGGCGACCAGCGCAAGAGCCTGGAAGCGCTGACTACGGAGCTTGGTCTCGGGGATCGCGTGACCTTCCACGGTCACACCTCCGAGGAGGAGTTGCGGGCGCTGTACTCGCGGGCAACAGTCTTCGCTATCGCCTCGATCGCCGAGCTCCAGTCGATCGCCACAATGGAGGCGATGGCCTCGGGTCTTCCGATCGTCGCGGCCAATGCCGTGGCACTCCCGCACCTGGTGCACGACGGCGAGAACGGTTATCTCTTCACGCCGGGCGATGACGATGAGCTGGCAGCGCGCCTCACTGATGTGCTCACCGCGGAGTCTGAGGAGCGCCGCCGGATGCAGCAAGCCTCTCTCGATGCCGTCGCCATCCATGACATCAACCGCACACTCGACACTTTCGAAGCGCTGTACCGCGGCGAACCCGTCCCGGAGTAGCAATGCACGTCGTGATGTTCGGCGACCAGCACGCCGAAACGCTCGGCGGCGCACAGGTGTCGATGCGGCTACAGCGCCGGTTCCTCGAGAAAGCCGGTCACACCGTCACGATCGTCGCGCCCCGCAGACACGGCCGGCGCTCGGCCCAGCATTCTGAGGACCCGGGATACGCCGACCTTCCATCCATCCCAGTGACCCTCGATCGCGAGTACTCGATGACGTGGCCGAGTGCCAGGGCCGATCGCGCCGTCGACGCGGTGATGGCCGGGCGGCTACCGGTCGACATCGTGCACGTGCAGGGTGACTTTTGGGGCGCGTTCCTCGGCCTACGCTTTGCCCGGCGCCACGGTCTTCCCGTGGTGTTCACGTTCCACAACCGGGTCGATGTCGGCATCCGCGCGGTCGCCCCATTCCCGGACCTCGTGCTGCGCGTTCTGAACCGGTGGGGCCGTCGTGCGCTCTCGGAACCTGCGGATGCGGGCGCCGACGGCTGGGCGTACCTACGCATGCTGGCGGCGTCGGCGGATGCCGTCACGGCGCCCTCGGCCCACTTCGCGCGCCGCCTTGAGGCCCGCCGCGTCGCCCCGCATGTCGATGTCGTTTGGAACGGCATCGACGACGACGAACTGGCCCTGGCACTCAGCTCCCCGCGCGGGCTTCCCGAGTCCAGGTCTCCGCGCCTGGTGTGGGTGGGGCGGATGAGTCCCGAGAAGCGTCTGATTCCGTTCTTGGAGGCGGTGGTCGCGTCGGGAATCGACGCCGACATCGAAGTGATCGGCAACGGCGCGCAACGGGCTGCCGCTCAGCGGGTGGCCGAGCGTGCCCGTGCGTCGGTGTTCTTCCTCGGGTCGTTGCCCTACCGTGAAACGCTGCGACGCATCCGGTCGGCCGACGCCCTCGTCCAGACCTCGATCGGGTTCGAGACGCAGGGAATGACGATCTTCGAGGCTGCGACACTCGGAACCCCATCGATCGTTTGCGACCCGGACCTCGTGGCAGAACTCGGCTCTGGTGTGTGGGCAGTTCCGGATGACGAGACCGCAACCCTCGCTGAGGTCTTGCGCAGCGCCGTCGCCGACATCCGCGACGGCGCAGCGCCAGTGCCCGACCCGTCGATCGCCGAGAGATTCCGCCAGTCGTCGCGGACCGCGGCCATGCTCGAGGTGTACGAGGCAGCGAGAGCCCGGCACGCCGAGCGCTGAACCCGCGCTGGCACCGTCACGGCAGGCGTCGATAGTCGGTGGGAACGCGGCGAAAGCCGTCGGTGCGGACGGCGCGGAGCGCGGAAACCACGCCCCACACGGCAATCGCTGACATGAAGAGGAGAATAATCATGTCAGAAAAGCTATGATCGAATAATTCCCGCCACGAGTGGCGGAATGAACATACGTCGTAGGATTCATGCCACCCTGGGTGCGCTGCCGAAAGTCGAGTCATCATGATCCGCACCGTTGCCACCGTCGTCCAGCCGGGCTTCGCGCCATTCGAATTCGGGCTGGCATGTGAGGCTTTCGGTCTCGACCGCTCCGGCGATGGCATCCGGGGGTTCGATTTCCGCATCGTGGCTGCGGAGCCGGGGCTCGTGCCGAGCAACCTCGGGTTCTCGATCACGGTCGACGAGGATCTATCGTTCGCGGAGACCGCTGATCTTGTGATCGTGACACCGGTGCCGCGCGAGAGATGGCACGAGGCCGACACCCGGGTATCGGCCGTCGTTCGACGCGCAGCCGAGCGCGGCGCGTGGCTCATGAGTGTGTGCAGCGGGTCGTTCGTCCTGGCGGCGGCGGGAGTGCTCGACGGTCGTCGTGCCACCACCCACTGGATGTACGCCGAGACCATGGCTCGGATGTATCCCCAGATCGACGTGGACCCCGATGTCCTGTACGTCCAAGACGGCCGCATCATCACGAGCGCCGGGACGGCGGCGGGGCTGGATGCCTCCCTGCACCTCATGCGCCAGGAACTCGGCGCAGAGGCGACGAACCGCATCGCCCGGCGAATGGTGGTCGCACCGCAGCGGGACGGCGGCCAGGCGCAGTTCATCGACAAGCCGCTGCCGGTGGCGGCGTCTCACTCCCTTGCTCCGGTGACCGACTGGATGCTCGAGAACCTCCGCGCCGATCTGTCGGTGGAACAGCTCGCCGCGCGAGCGCACATGTCGCCTCGGACGTTTGCCCGGCGCTTCAAGGCGGACCTTGGCGCGACACCGGCGGCGTGGCTTGCCCGCCAGCGCATCATCCACGCGCAGCGGCTGCTCGAGCGCACCGACCTGGGCCTTGACCGGATTGCGTGGGAGAGCGGATTCGGTTCCGCAGCGGTACTGCGTCAGAACTTTGCGCGGGTCCTGGGGATCACCCCGACCGCGTACCGCGCGCGCTTCCCCTCGGTATCGCAGGACCTCGCTCCGACCGGCTGAGGCTGTCCTCGTCTGCGGACGCAACGATCGGGCAACGGCGCCCTGTGGCGTGCTGCGGCTCCGATACACTCTGGCCATGTCGAGGGCTGGGGGACAGATGGCCGCGTCGCGGATCTCGGTATGGGCCGGCGTTGCTGCGCTGAGCGTTGCTCTGGTCGGGTGCACCCCGGCTAGCCAGCCCGACCCGACGCCTTCGGCATCCGCATCGACGGAGCCGTCCCCGGATGCCACCTCCGACGGGCCACCGATGACAGAGGCGCCCGCCGAGGAGATCGACCTCGACGCTCTCGCGTGCACCGACCTGCTCGATCTGGCCGTCGCGCAGGCCCAGTTCGGGGCAGACGCGCAGTTCATCGCTGAACTTGGACCCACGGAATTCGCGGGCATCATGGCGGGCCCTGTCGCAGAGACCGCGCTGACCCAAGCGACACAGAAGATCGGATGCATCTGGGGGATTCCGCAGAGCGACGGAGCTTTCACCGTCGTTGTTGCCGCGCTGCCGCAGGCATCCCGCGACACCCTCACCACAGCCCTCGGTACCAGTGTCTTTACGGGCACCTTGATCGGTACAGCTCCGGCATACACGTGGGAGCGCGACGACGCCCTCGGGATGTTCACGACCGTCTACGCTTTCGCGTCCCCACTCTGGGTGACGGTCAACGGCGCAGGCACGACGAGTTCGCAAACCGAGATCACCGGTGACGTGCTCAGTCACCTCCGAACGCTGTACCCCAGCCTCGGCGACTGAGTCCGATCGGCTCCCGCCGCGTCAGTGGCGGCTGTCGTCAGCGGCGCGGCGCGGCTGACGCTGCCCTCCGTAAGGCCACAGCGTCGGAGCGGGAGAGGACGCGCTGTGCTCGCGCGCGAGCGTCGGTCGCGGCATCCGTGAACGGACGACTGCGCGCGGGACCGGCGAGGTCGGCGAGCGAGGCGAGGGTCTTCTGGAGCCGGATGCCGACCTCCACCATTCCGGCACCGTCGCGGGCGATCGGGCGGAACGCGTCCTCGACGAGGTCGCCGAGGGTGACGGGCTCGACGGTGACGTGGCCGTATGGTGTGTCGTCGTCGGGCTCGGTCTGCAGCATGTTCTCGAACACGCGACTGAGGGCAGCGAGGACGTCGACGGCGGTACCCGGATCGTTGGTCGAGGGTGAGAGCGCGCGGCTCGCGATCTCAGATAGGGCGATCATCCCCAGTCGCGGGTCCTGGTCGTAGCTTCGGTGGGACTCGATGTGGAATGCGTTGGCGACTTTCGAACGGACCTCTTCATCAACGGTGCCGGCAACCAGCGCGAGGGGGCTGGCCGCGTCGACGACTGTCCCCGGCAGTGCGCGGACATGAATCGTGAGCTCTCGAGCTTCGGCCACCGCTTCCAGGCGGCCGAGGTCGATGTGCGTAACGTATCCCGCGCGCTCTGGCCTCACCGAGGCGCCGGTCACCGTTCGCGGGTCCTGCCGGCGGGCACCCAGGCTCGGACGATTCGCGTACTGGGACGTCGTGCGCTGGGCCGCCGATTCGACGCGGTCGATGATGTCCGACATACGCCCGAACGATCCGAGATGTGAGATCCACCGCAGGAGCACGACCACGACGATCACGATGACCACCAGCGTGCCCGCGAACAGAATCGCCTGGCCCTGGTCGCCGTAGTAGCCGGTTGAGATCGCGATGATTCCCACCATCGAGAAGACGAACGCGCCGATGAAGGTCGACAGCACGTTCTGCGACGTGGGGTCGGCAACCAGGAGCTGAGTTGCACGGGGCGTAGCTACCCGTGACGCCGAACCGTAGGCCGTGACCATCGCAGTCAGGGAGAACGTCGTGACGGCGAGCATCGAGCTCGCGACGATCTGCAGGATTTCGTCGACCGACCCCTGCCCCAGGTTGACGGCGAGATCGGGAAGCAGCGGCTCGAGGAACCCCGCCGCGAGGGCGAGCAGCACGGCGGCGAGGCTGAACAGCGAGGCCCGGAACCACACCGCGCGGGTCATCTGGGTCAGAAACACCCTCACGTTTGTCATCGTCGGCTCCGCATGAGAACCCACGCTATCCCGAGGCCCCGTTTATCGGCGAAGCTCTTCCCGAATCGACCACGCGGTGATAAACTTGAGTCAGAACGGCTCAAGGTTGAGCTCACGCAGATTTCGGCGGACGAACCGCCACCCACGTCGCCGCGCAGGAGGCATCATGCAGACCACCCCGATGGCCGACCAGGACGAGCAGCAGAGCGCGCTCGAACAGTTCGGCATCAACCTCACCGACCGTGCCCGCCAGGGCAAACTCGACCCCGTCATCGGTCGGGATGCCGAGATCCGGCGTATCAGCCAGGTCCTGACCCGCCGCACCAAGAACAATCCCGTCCTCATCGGCGAACCGGGCGTCGGCAAGACTGCCGTCGTCGAGGGTCTCGCTCAACGCATTGTGGCGGGGGATGTTGCCGAGAGCCTCCGGGGCAAGGAGCTCATCGCGCTCGATATCTCGGCGCTCGTCGCCGGCGCCATGTACCGCGGGCAGTTCGAAGACCGTCTCAAGAAGGTGCTTAAGGAGATCACCGACTCCGAAGGTCAGATCATCACCTTCATCGACGAACTCCACGTGCTCATGGGCGCGGGCGGTGGCGAAGGATCGGTCGCGGCATCCAACATGCTCAAGCCGATGCTCGCTCGCGGCGAGCTGCACATGATCGGGGCGACGACCCTCAACGAGTATCGCGAGTTCATCGAGAAGGATGCCGCGCTCGAGCGCCGCTTCCAGCAGGTTTACGTCGGCGAACCCAACGTCGAAGACACCGTCGCGATCCTTCGCGGACTCAAGGAGCGATACGAGGCACACCACAAGGTCGCGATCTCGGATAGCGCGCTGATCGCGGCGGCTGCCCTGTCGCACCGCTACATCCCGAGCAGGCAGTTGCCCGACAAGGCCATCGACCTCATCGACGAAGCAGCATCCCGGTTGCGGATGGAGATCGACTCGGCACCGCTGGAGATCGACGAGCTGCGCCGCCATGTCGACCGGCTCAAGCTTGAGGAGCTCGCTCTCAAGAAGGAGAAGGATGACGCGTCGCGCGAGCGCCTCGAGAAACTGCGCGCGGACCTGAAGCGCGAGCAGGACAAGCTCTCGGAGCTGCAGGCCAAGTGGGAGACCGAGCGCTCGATCCTCAACCGTGTCGGTGAACTGAAGACCCGCCTGGATGCGGCGCGCATCGAGGCCGAGCGCGCTCAGCGCGAGGGTGACCTGGAGCGCGCGTCGCGGCTGCTCTATGCCGAGATCCCGGCGCTCGAGCGCGGGATCATCGAGGCCGAGAGCATTGAACCCAGCGAAGACCGGATGGTCAACGAGCAGGTCACCGAGGAAGACATCGCGGCTGTCATAGCCGGGTGGACCGGTATTCCGGTGGGGCGCCTGCTGCAGGGCGAGAGTGAGAAGCTCGTGCACCTCGAGGCCGAGCTCGGCAAGCGCCTGATCGGGCAGAAGGAGGCAGTGAAGGCGGTCGCCGATGCGGTGCGCCGATCGCGCGCCGGGATCAGCGACCCGAACCGACCGACAGGCTCGTTCCTGTTCCTCGGCCCCACGGGAGTCGGCAAGACCGAGCTCGCGAAGGCGCTCGCCGCATTCCTCTTCGACGACGAGCACGCCATGGTGCGCATCGACATGTCGGAGTACGGCGAGAAGCACTCGGTTGCCCGGTTGGTGGGTGCCCCTCCCGGATACATCGGTTACGAGCAGGGTGGACAGCTGACGGAGGCTGTACGGCGACGTCCGTACAGCGTCGTCCTGCTCGACGAGGTCGAGAAGGCGCATCCGGAAGTGTTCGACATCCTGCTGCAGGTGATGGATGACGGTCGCCTTACTGACGGCCAGGGTCGCACCGTGGACTTCACGAACGTCATCCTCATCTTGACCTCGAATCTCGGTTCGCCGATCCTCATCGACCCGACGATGCCGCTGGAGCAGAAGCGCTCACAGGTACTCGCTCTGGTGCGCCAGGCGTTCAAGCCCGAGTTCATCAACCGGCTCGATGACATCGTCATCTTCCAGGCGCTCTCGCAGGACGATCTGGCCCAGATCGTCGAACTGACGGTCGACCGACTGCAGCAGCGCCTCCACGAGCGCCGGCTGACCCTCGCGGTCACGCCTGACGCACGAGGGTGGCTTGCCGAGCGGGGCTACGACCCGGTGTTCGGTGCTCGTCCGCTGCGCCGTCTCATCCAGTCCGAGATTCAGGATCGCCTGGCGATGGCGCTGCTGTCGGGCGGGGTACGTGACGGAGACCTCGTCCGGGTGGATGTTGCGGTCGACGGGGACTCGCTGGTCCTGACCAGTAATGGACCGGCCGCCGCCCCGACGCCGCGTCCGGGCGAGGATGACGACATCATCGAAGCCGAACTGATGGACGACTGACGCCGAGAAACACCGCGGGGCTCGAGATCAGATGATGACCTCGAGCCCCGCGCCTATGCCCCGTGCGATCAGGCGTCGGCCAGAACTGTCTCCGACAGCGGCCGGCGGGTGCGTGGCGCGGCCTCGCGTTCGCGGACCGCCTCGTCTGCCGCGTCGAGATCGCCGAGGTTCCCGACGGCCATGACGGTGAGCGGGCGAACCGTCTCAGGGAGCGAGAACGCGGCAGCGATGGCGGCGCGATCGAACCCTCCCATCTGATGGGTCATCAGGCCGTCGGCGTGTGCCTGCACGGTGAAGTAAGCAGCGGCCTGGCCCGCGTCATACTCGGCCCACGGCAACTCCACGCCGTCGTGCTCGGTATCGGCAAGGAAGACCACGAAGGCTCCCGCCGTGATCGCCCAGACCCGGTTGAACCCCGTGAGCGCATCCGAGATCTGCGAGAACGTGTCAGTTCCGCGCCGTGCGACGATCATTCGCCATGGCTGGGTGTTTGCCGCCGACGGGGCCCAGCGCGCAGCCTCGAGGGCTGCCGACAACGCTGACTC
This sequence comes from Microbacterium schleiferi, assembly GCF_038150145.1. Taxonomy (GTDB): domain Bacteria; phylum Actinomycetota; class Actinomycetes; order Actinomycetales; family Microbacteriaceae; genus Microbacterium; species Microbacterium schleiferi_B. The sequence goes on along the minus strand of NZ_JBBWSA010000002.1, from coordinate 117,187 downwards.
GTCGACGGGGCGCTGATCGTCGAAGACCCGAGTGCTGCGGCGGTTCGCGAGGACATCGAGCAGGGCATTGGACGGGGCGATGGTGGTCATGATTTCTCCCGGTGTTGAGGAATGTGGGAACGGACCCCGTCGTCCTTTTCCGTCAACACCGAGTTCCGGTTGGTATTCCCCGCGCCGCGTCAGGCTCCGTTCATCCGGTCTCGCCACTCCAGCAGCGGCTTCACGGGGGAGAGGTCGTAGTCCGGCCCGTCAATCGACGGGATGATGAATCGCACCCCGAGCGGATGCAGCCGCTCCAGGGCATCCTGTTCCAGCAGCGGCCCGAATCCGCGCGGCGTGAAGCCCGTCGCGATCTCGATGTCGGCGGGATCCCGATTGACGCGGGCACACCAATCGTGAAGTACGTCGAGCTTGTGCGGGATCTTCTCAATCGGCGTGAACGTATGCCAGATGGCGGCGTGCTCGGCTACGAGCCGGAGTGTCTTCTGTTCGCCCTGTCCGCCGATGAGGATCGGGATGTCCCGCGTCGGGGCCGGATCCAACAACTCCCACCGGCGACGGATGCGGCCGAGGTCGTCGCGCAGATCGTTCAGCCGTGATCCGACAGTGCCGAACTCGTAACCGTACTCGAGGTAGTCCTTCTCGGCCCAGCCGGAGCCCGTGCCGAAGATCAGCCGACCCGTCCCGCCTTTCGCACTGATGTGATCGACGGTGCGGGCCATGTCGGCCTGCAGGTCGGGGTTGCGGTACGAGCTGCAGTTGACCAGCGGGCCGAACTCCACGCGATCCGTGAGTTCGGCGATCGAGGCGAGCATCGTCCACGCCTCGTAGTGTGCGGCCTCCAGCGGTTCGGTGAGCGGGAAGAAGTGATCCCAGTTGAAGATCGCGTCGACTCCCAGATCTTCGGCGCGAAGGATGGCATCGCGGATCTGGGAGTAGGAGGCATGCTGGGGCGCGAGCTGCACGCCGACGCGCACGGGGCGATGCTTTGCGGGGTGGGTCGTCATCCTTCGAGTATCGTCCGATCCGGTCGTGACGGACCCGCGGTTGCGCCGCTCGGAAGTCTGCGGAATCTTTCCGGCTGCCGACCCACTCACCCGGCGATGCGCGCAGATACCGTCAGGGCATGACGATTGCAACAGCTGACCTGTTCGATGAACGCGGCGACGAGCTCGATTCGCTCGGCATCCAGCTGCAGGACATCGGCGGCCGGATCGAGTTCGACGGGCCCATCCGTACGGTCCGCTGCCATCGCGACAACGCCCTGGTGAAGGCGATCCTCGCAACCACAGGGCACGGAGCCGTGTTGGTCATCGACGGCGGAGGCTCGTTGGAGTCTGCGTTGGTCGGAGACCTCATCGCGGCGTCCGCTGTCGAGAACGGTTGGACCGGAGTCGTTGTTTACGGGGCGGTCCGCGATCGGGAGGCGATCGGCCAGCTCGACATCGGCCTCAAGGCGCTGGGCTCCAACCCACGTAAGAGCGCCAAGGACGGTGTCGGCGAGGTCGATGTTCCGGTCGAGATCGGCGGCGTAACGTTCACCCCGGGCAAACACGTGTGGGCGGATGCCGACGGCGTGCTTGTGGAGCGGTAGCGCGGCGATGCCTCAGTAGTCGTGGTCGGGCCAGCCGTCCGGCCCGTGCGAGCCTGCCGCGTAGTCCTGCAAGGGAACGTCGCCTGCTGCCCACGCGTCGAGCACCGGCTGCACGATGCGCCAGCACTGCTCGGCAGCATCCCCACGCACCGACAGGGTTGGGTCCCCATCGAGAATCTCCGAGAGGACTTCGGCGTAGGCCAGAAGCGCCCCCTCGCCGAGATCGGCGCTGAGCTTTGCCCACGTGAGCGCGAACGGGTCGTCGCTTCCATTGACGTTCAGCCCCAGCGACATCCGGTCGGGCCCGAGCGTGAACCGCAGCCGCGACCCGTGGGTCGCGCCCGTGAATCCGTCAGGGAGGTGCCGAACCGGGCGGAAGCGGATCAAGATCTCCTTGACAGGGTCACCGACAGCCTTGCCAGAGCGCAACGTGATGGGCACGCCGGCCCAGCGGTTGTTGCGGACTTCGAGCACGACCTCAGCAAGGGTCTCGGTGTCGCGGTCGGGTACGACGCCTGGTTCGTCCACGTAGTCGGGGAGATCTCGCCCATCGATCGAGCCCGACGTGTAGCGGCCACGGCGAGATGACCCGACAGGGTCGTCGTTCCAGATGTGGGTGGCAAGAAGCGCCGACGTGGTAGCTCCGCGGAGGTCTTGCTCGCCGAGGGTTGCCGGCGGCTCCATCGTGACCAGGGCCATCAACTGCAGCAGGTGGCTCTGGATCATGTCGCGAAGCGCGCCGGCCTTGTCGTAGTACCCGGCGCGACCCTCGAGCCCCAGCTTCTCGTCATAGGTGATGTCGATCGACTCGATGTGCTCGGCAGACCACACCGGCTCGAGGACCCGATTCGCGAATCGTGCGCCGATGATGTTCAGCGACATCGACCGTCCCAAGAAGTGGTCGACCCGGAACACCTGGCTTTCGGGCACGAGGGCCGCGAGCTTCGCGTTCAGCTCGTGGGCGCTCGTTGCGTTGCTGCCGAAGGGCTTCTCGAGGGCCAGGATGAGGCCGGGCGGCAGGTCGACGGCAGACAGTGACTCGCACGCCTTCGCGGCGATCGCCGGGGGCACCGCGAAGTAGAGAGCGATGCGGCCCTCCGTTTCCGAGAGCAGCGCTGTGAGGTCATCGGGCGCGGTGATATCGGCCTTCGTGTAGGTAGTCTCGGCGACCTTCTCGAATGCCGCCGCAGAGTCGCTCGAGGCGAAGGCGTCGCGCACGACCTGCTGCCAGTGCGCGTCGGTCCAGTCATCCATGCCTGCGCCGCGAAGACGGACGCGCCGCTGCGGCTGCCTGGACAGAAGCTGTCCGAGCGCGGGAAGCAGCAGGCGGGAGGTGAGGTCGCCCGAGGCGCCGAGGATGAGGAGGGTCGTCGTCTGGTCGGCCATGCCGCCACCCTATCGACGCCTCGTGAACCGCGACCAGGGGCTGGTCCAACTCCGAGCGGATTCGTATCGAATCCTCGCTATACCGCGGGCAAGGCATCGCGGACTGACAGAATCGGGTCATGGCTGCCCCGATCGAGGACTACGCGATTCTGAGCAACTGCCGCACGGCTGCGCTTGTCTCCCGGGAGGGAAGCATCGACTGGCTGTGCCTGCCGAGATACGACTCTCCGTCGATCTTCGGCGCGCTGCTGGGCGAACAGAAGCACGGCCACTGGACCATCCGCGCTACGGACCCCGACGCTACGGTGACCCGGTATTACGAAGACGACACGTTCGTGCTCGTCACCCGCTGGGAGACGCCCACCGGTGTGGCGGAGGTGCGCGAGTTCATGCCGATCGACGGCGGTCGGGTGGAGCTCGTGCGTCGCATCGAGGGCGTCTCGGGACACGTTGATTTCACGACGGAACTGCGGATGCGCTTCGACTATGCCCGTGCGCTGCCCTGGGTCCGCCAGGTGGGCAGCCATGTTGCGCCGGCACTGCTGGCGATCGCGGGCCCGGATGCCGTGCTGGTGCGCGGTGTCGAGATGAACCCGGACGACCATGTCCATCGCGGATCGTTCACCGTCGAATCGGGCAGTGGCCTGGATCTGACCCTGACCTGGTTTCCGTCTCATCTCGAGGCTCCCGACCCCGCTGATGTCGACCGACTGCTCACCCACACGCTGCACTGGTGGCGCGAGTGGGCAGGCCGCGTCGACCACGACGGGCCCTTCGAAGACGAGGTGGTGCGCTCGCTCATGGTACTTCGGGCGCTCACGCACGAAGACACGGGCGGCATCGTCGCGGCGGCTACCACCTCCCTTCCCGAGGACTTTGGGGGAGTACGCAACTGGGACTACCGCTATGTATGGCTACGCGACGCGGCGTTGACGATCGAGGCTCTGATCTCGCACGGTTTCCTACGGGTGACTGCCCGATGGCGGCAGTGGCTGTTGCGGGCGATCGCGGGTGACCCGAAGGAACTGCAGATCATGTACGGGCTTGCAGGGGAACGCGATCTCACAGAACGTGAGCTGACCTCCCTTCCCGGGTACCAGGGCGCGGCCCCCGTGCGGATCGGCAACGGGGCACAGGTGCAGTACCAGGGTGATGTCATCGGAGAGGTGATGGTGGCCCTTGAGGCGGCGCGTGTCGCCGGGGTCGAAGAGACCGACTTCTCGTGGGCGCTGCAGAAGGCGATGCTCGCGTTCGCCGAGCGTCACCTCGACAAGCCTGACAACGGCATCTGGGAGATCCGTGGCGAGCCGCAATTGTTCACCCACTCGCGAGTCATGATCTGGGCGGCTTTCGACCGCGGAGCGCGCGCCGTGCGTGAGTTCGGGCTGTCGGGCGATCTCGAGAAGTGGGAGCGATTGCGCGATCGGATGCGGAACGAGATCGACGAGCGCGGCTTCGACGCCGAGCGCGGACACTTCGTGCAGCACTACGGCACGACAGAGGTGGATGCGTCGCTCCTGCTGCTCGCGCAGGTCGGATACGTGGCCCACGACGATCCGCGCATGCTCGGGACCGTGGCCGAGATGGAGCGCACGCTCATGGTGGATGGGCTGCTGCACCGCTATCGCACGGAAAGTGGTGTGGACGGACTCGCCGGCACCGAGCATCCGTTCCTGGCGTGCTCGTTCTGGCTCGTGGAGCAGTACGCGAACAGCGGCCGTGTCGATGACGCGATGGCGCTCATGACCCGGTTGTGCGGCTTCGCGAACGATGTCGGACTGCTCTCGGAGGAGTACGACGTGGACGGCAAGCGGCAGGCGGGGAACACGCCGCAGGCGCTCTCGCACCTCGCGCTCGTTCGCGCCGCCGATGCGCTGGCCGGCCACCACGGCCGCGCCGCCGACCGGGAGTAGCGCCGTGCGGTCGCGCCCATCGTGCAATCGGCGTCGATCCCGCCCCGAAAGCGGAGCAGGACCGACGCCGATTCTCAGGCGGTTTCTAGATCAGGGGGTCTTGAGCGCCTCGCGCCACGAGACGCGAGCGCCCATCCTCAGGATCGAGCGTTCGTAGATCTTCGCCGCCAACACGATCGCGGCGACGCAGGTGGCGATGAGGATGACCAGCGACAGGATCGGCTCCCACCACTGCGCCTCCCCGAGGTACAGGCGAAGCGGCATCCCGACCGGCGCCGAGAACGGCACATACGACATCACGGTCAGCACGACGGGGTTGTCGTTGAAGAAGATCACGAGGAAGTACGGGGCCATGATGAGCATCGTCAGCGGCGCGGTCGTCGAGCCGATGTCTTCCATCCGCGAGACGAGCGAACCCGCCGCCGCGAACAGCGACGCGAGGAGCACGAACCCGAAGAGGAAGAAGATCGCGAACCAGGCGATCGGGGCGCCAAGGCCCTGGAGGACCTCGCTCTGCCCGGTGACGATCAGGCCGACCACGGCGATCGTGGCCAGCAGCAAGATCTGCGCCATCGCCAAGATGGTGTTTCCGATGATCTTGCCCGCCAAGAGTGTTCGCGCCGGCATAGCGGACAGAAGCAGCTCCACGACGCGGGTCTGCTTCTCTTCGACGACGCTCTGGGCGATGGTTCCGCCGAACAAAGACGCCGCCAGCAGGAAGACGACTCCGAACCCGATCGAGACGAAGTACCGCAGGGCGAAGTCGACAGTCGCCGGGTCGAGCAGTTTGACTGACGGCGACTCCGACAGGCCCATCAGCAGCGACGTCGGTGGCGAGTCCTCGGTGATGACGACCAAGCCGGTGGGCGAGGAGGCGTCATCGACAACAGCCGCGCTGACCTCACCGCTGCGGACGAGTGCTTCCGCGGCATCCTGGTCGGCGACCTGCGTCACCTCAACCCCGGGAACCTTCTCCACTGCAGCCGCCGTCGAGGAGGTGACTGCGACCTTGGTGGCGGACGGATTGCCGGCAGAGAACCCACCCCAGATGACGGCGGCGAGCGCGATCAGCAGGGTGATGACCGTCGAGATCACGAAGGCGCGGCTGCGCAGCTTGGAGCCCACTTCGCGTTCGGCGACGAGCCAGACGTTCTGGAAGCCTCGGGGCGTGGATGTCGAAGCGGCGGTGTTCACTGGATGACCTCCTTGAAGATCTGCGCGAGCGTCGGGCGAACCGGGGCAAAGCTCTCGATGCTCGCCTCGCTCGCTGCGCGTTGCAAGATGCGCTGTGCGGCGGCGTCATCCGCCGCATCGAAAAGGGCGTTCCCGCCGTCGAACTCGACCACCGTGATGTCCGGCTGGTCGCGCAGCCAGCCGAGGTCGCCGGCGGTGCGCAGTTCGTAACGGTGTCCCGAGTGCTGCTGGCGCAGGTGTTCACTGCTGCCGGCGGCGCGGATCTCGCCTCCGGCGATGATGACGATGTCATCGCAGAGGCGCTCGACGACGTCGAGCTGGTGGGACGAGAACAGCACCGAGACGCCGGCAGCTGCCCGGCGGTGCAAGACGTCGGCTACCACGTCGACCGCGAGCGGGTCGAGCCCCGAGAAGGGCTCGTCGAGGATCAGCACGTCGGGCTCGTGCACCAGCGCCGCTGCGATCTGCGCCCGCTGCTGATTACCGAGCGAGAGCTTCTCGACAGTGTCGTTCAGGCGTTCCCCGAGTCCCAGCTGCTCGAGCAGAGCCGTAGCGCGGGTCTCCGCCTCGCCCTTGTCGAAGCCGTGCAACCGCGCCAGGTAGGTGATGTGCTCACCGACCTTCATCTTCGGGTAGAGCCCGCGCTCTTCGGGCATGTACCCGAAACGGCGTCGGTCGGCAGAGGTCAGCGCTGCACCATTGATGGTGACCGACCCCGCATCCTTGGCAAGCACCCCGAGGATGATGCGCATCGTCGTGGTCTTTCCCGCACCGTTCCCTCCCACGAAGCCGGTCAACCGGCCGGGCCTGACAGCGAACGACAGATCGTTCAGAACACGGTGCGCGCCATAACTCTTGGTCACGTGCGACAGCTCGAGCATGTTGCTCCTCTCACTCGGTTCTTCCAGGCTAGGAAGCTCCGCCTCGCCGCGCATCCGCCTCGAGGCGGGTTCGCGCCCTCCCTCGTACGGGGGATTCGACTCCGTTCAGGACAGCCCGTGGCGGTAGGCATAGACGACGGCGGCTACGCGGTCGCGGACGCCGAGCTTGAGCAACACATTGGAGACGTGGGTCTTCACCGTTGCCTCGCCGATGATCAGGTGCGCCGCGATCTCAGCGTTGCTCATCGCCTGCGCCATGAGACGCAGCACCTCCGACTCTCGTTCAGTGAGGTCAGCTGCCGCCGTCGGTGTCGGTGTCGGCGCTGCAGCGGCGAACCGTGCGATGACGCGGCGAGTCACCTCCGGGGCCAGGAGTGCGTCGCCTGCCGCCGCGACCCGCACGGCGGCCTGCAGCTCCTCGGGTGCTGCGTTCTTGAGCAGAAAGCCGCTGGCCCCGGCCTCGAGGGCCTCGAAGAGGTAGTCATCCCGATCGAAGGTGGTCACGATCACGACGGCGCACTCGAGCTGGGGGTCGGCGACGATCTGGCGTGACGCTGCGAGACCTCCCATTCCGGGCATCTGTACGTCCATGCAGATGACGTCAGGCCTGAGATCGGATGCCGCCCGCACCGCCTCCTCTCCGCTGGCGGCCTCTCCGACGACCTCCAGGTCAGGAGCGCTGTCGAGGATGAGACGGAACCCGGCACGCATGAGCGCATGGTCGTCGACGAGCAGAACGCGGGTACTCACGCGCTCACCGCCTCGGGACGCGGCACGGTCAGGCGTACCCGGAACCCGCCCTCGCGGCGCGGTGAGATCTCGATCGAGCCGCCGGACGCGACGGCTCGCTCACGCATCCCGAGAAGTCCGAGTCCGCTCTGCGAGGTCAGGGCGGGCCTGCCCGAGTTCACGATCTCGACCTCGACGGCATCGGGCAGGTACCGGACGCGGACGTCGGCCTCGGCATCCGGGCCGCCGTGGCGGCGTGCGTTGGTCAGGGCCTCTTGCGCGATCCGGAAGGCATTGACCTGAACCGTCGGCGCCACCGGCCCCGGCTCGCCGATGATCGTCAGAGTCGTCGGCAGACCGTTCTCGCTGGCATGCGCGACAAGGGCAGGCAGGCCTTCCAGGCCCACCGTGGATGCGTCGCTGGGGTCATCGTCGACCGGAGTGCGAAGCGTCTCGAGCAATTGGCGCAGCTCCACGAGCGCATCCCGGGCTGCCTGCTCGATGTCGACCAGAGCGCGGCGCGCGGCATCCGGATCGGTGTCCCACACTGTCCTCGCGGCCCCCGCCTGCACGCCCATGGCAGAGACGTGGTGCGCGACCACATCATGCAGCTCGCGGGCGATGCGGACGCGGTCGAGCGCGACGGCCTGCGCTGCGGTAGTCTCACGCTCCCGCTCGAGCTCGACGCTGCGCTCGGCGAGGATCTCGCGCTGTCGGCGGGACTCGAAGGTGCGATTGCCGAAGTAGTACGCTGTAGGTTCCCGGCCGAGATGGCGGACGATGCCGGAATTCCACGGTAGTTGGCAGCGGTATCGGGCTCGAGGTTCCACCCGAAGTGGCGGATCCCTACATTCTTGGTCTGGAAGCCGCTAGCTAGCTAGGGCACCTGACGCTGCGAGCGCGCAACAACGACCTCGACGCCCTTGTCACGAAGTCGCGCCACGTCGCGTCGATCTGTTGCGCTGTCGACGATCACGGCGTCGAAGGCGGACAGGGGCATGAGCGCGTGCAGAGCGCGCTTCTCGAACTTCGTGTGGTCGACGATCAGAATGCGCCGCGTCGATGACTCGAACATCGCGCGCTTCACGTCGTTCGTCTCCAGCGATTGGTGGAAGGCGACGTCGTCCGTGATCGCCGCCGTCGACATGACGAACAGGTCGGCTCGCAGCGCCCCGATCGCGGAGGTCGTGATCCCCCCCATGAACGCGCTGCACCAGTTGAAGTACTGACCGCCGAGCCCCAGCAGGGTGATCCCGTTCGCTCCGCGCAGCTGATCCATGATCGTGAGGGTGTTCGTGATCACGGTCAGCGGACGGCGCGACCGCAGATGCGGCACTAGATGCAGAGTCGTCGTCGAATCATCGAGCATCACGGCCTGACCCGGCTCCACGAACTCCAGCGCAGCCAGCGCGAGCGCTTCCTTCTCGCTCGTCTGCCGATTCGTCCGGTAGACATCGCTCGATTCCACGAGCGACGTGGACATCGCGGTCGCGGCGCCACGGCTCTTTCTCAGCAGACCGCGTCCTTCGAGTTCGTCGAGGTCGCGATGGACCGTCATCACACTGATGTCGAACCGCTCAGCAAGCTGCTCGATGCGGACGGTGCCTTCCGCCATGACAGCCTCGGTGATGGCCTGCTGGCGTGCCACCTGTCGCGATTGCCGCGGCCCGGTATCGAGTGGTGTCTCTGTCATGGCCTTCTCCGGGTACTGTCTGCGACTCTCTCAACGTAGCGCAGCGGCCTCGTCGATGATGCGTGCGAGCTCGGCAGGGTCATGCGCGTAGCGCCCGAGGAACAGCCCGTCCACATCGCCACGGAGATCGGTGAGGGTTCCCGGCTGTGCCGAGCCGCCGTAGACGACGCGGACGGTCGCAAAGCGAGGATCCTGGCGTAGCCGATCAGCAAGAGTGGCCGCCACCGCGCGCACATGATCTGCGGATGCCGCTTCGGCCTGGCCGATCGCCCACTCGGGCTCATACGCGATGATGATCTCCGCGTCTGCGATCTGCACCTTGCGAAGAGCGCTCTCGATCTGGGAGATGCATACGTGCGCGGCATCGGTCGAGCTCCCGGGCTCGTGCTCGCCAACGCACAGCACCGGCACGAGACCATTGCGAAACGCCGCGGCGACCTTCGCGCCGATGACGTCGTCGGTTTCGCCGAAGATCTGGCGGCGCTCCGCATGCCCGACTTCCACCAGGGCGCATCCGACCGTCCGCAGATCCTGCCCGCTGACGGCACCGGTGTAAGCGCCACGATCGTCCCAATGCAGGTCCTGCGCTCCGACGCGAACCGGGGTGCCCGCGAGCTCCTGCACCACCAGCGGCACGGCCGGCAGCGAAGGCAGCACGAAAAGCTCCACGGACCCATCCGTGACCGCCAGATGCGACCGTGCAATCGCGGCGACATCGTGCGCCCATCGCGCGGTCCGCTCCACGTCCAGATACAGCTTCAGACTGACGCCGAGGAGGATCGGTGGACTCCCGGGTTCGGCGCGAGACTCAGCCACAGGTGCCGGTCTGCTCGTACTCGTCGATCAGCTCCACCTTCTCGGCAGACGCCGACGACTCGTCGAACTCATAGTCCAGCCACTCCCGCGCCAGCCGGCGGGCGAGCTCGAGCCCCACGACACGCTGGCCGAACGTGAGAATCTGCGCGTTGTTGCTCAGCACGCTGCGCTCGACACTGAAGCTGTCGTGGGCCGTGACAGCGCGGACGCCGGGTACCTTGTTCGCTGCGATGGCGACGCCGAGCCCTGTGCCGCACACGAGCAGAGCGCGGTCCGCTACGCCGTTCTTGATGCGCTCGGCTGCCTCGATCGCGACGCGCGGATAGGCGGTATGGCCTTCGGCATCCACTCCCACATCGACCACCGATGCGACGCGCGGGTCCTTCTCGAGATCCGCCTTGAGCGCTTCTTTATACTGGTAACCGGCGTCGTCGGATCCGACGACGATGCGCCACTTGGTGGTCATCACTGCTCCTTCTGAATGTGGTCTTTGTGCGCGCGGGCGAGCACGCCGGCGACTTCCGTCATCGACAGCGCGAGCGAGATCGCACCGGGATCCGGCGTGCCGAGGCTTTTCTCCATGTGCGGCCGCGCCCGCCCCATGCGGGGCAGGAGGTCGGCTGTTGCCCGCGCGGCGGCGGTGGCAACAGCAGCGGCATCGGCCCATGCGGTTGCGAGCGGGACGCCGTCGCCTACGCGAGCGAGGAGCACCTCGGTGAACGGGACGAGGGCGTCGACGAGGGTCTTGTCGCCCACGACGGCTTTGCCGAAGCTCTGCACGGCGTCGCGGGCGGCGTCGACACCGGTCGCGACCGTGAGCGCGTCGGGCGCCTCTTCATCACCGACGGTGTCGCCGACGGCTCGCAGCCCCGCACCCCACAGCGCACCCGAAGTGCCACCGGCGCGATCAGCCCAGGCGTCGCCGGCCAGCGCCAGGACGGTCCCTGCCCCGGCTTCCTGTGCGACAGCGGCATCCGCGGCATCCGCTGCCGCCCGGGCACCGCGTTGCATGCCGATGCCGTGGTCGCCGTCGCCGGCGATGGCATCCAGGCGGCCGAGCTCATCGACCTCGCGGTCGATCAGGTCGCGGATTGCGGCGATCGCGGCCGCGGCGACGCGGCCTGCTGCGGCAGACTCGGGCGGTGCGGCGGTGACCGCAGAGACCTCGGTGACGTCGGTCTCGGACGCAGCGGCATCCGCACCGGAAAGATCGATCATGCCCTTGCGATACGCGGGGCTGTAGGCCGGAGAGGTCCACGCGGCCTCGAGCTCCTCGTCCAGCCAGAACAGCGTGAGCGAGAGACCGGCCATCTCGAAGCTCGTCGCGTACTCCCCGACCTCGGGGTCCACGATGACGAGTCCCCGGCCTGAGAGTTCGCGGGCGACCGCGCGGTAGACGACGAAGAGCTCCTCCGCCTTGACGGCGCCGAGTCCGTTGAGGATCACGCCGACGCGCGCGCCGTCGATGTCGGTCACCCCGGCGGGCACCTCGTCGATCAGCCCCTTCACGAACAGCGTCGCGATTTCGTCAGCGGTGCCCAGGGGGCGCACGTCGATACCCGGCTCGCCGTGGATGCCCATACCGATGGCCATCTGTCCCGCCGGCACGGAGAAGAGCGGCTCCTCGGAGCCGGGCAGCGTGCAGCCGGAGAAGGCGACGCCGAGGGAACGGGTGTTCTCGTTCGCGCGCTCCGCGATCGTGGCGACCGTGTCGAGATCGAAGCCCTGCGCCGCTGCCCATCCAGCGGCGCGGAAGACGGCGAGGTCGCCGGCGATGCCACGACGCTTAGTGCGCTCGTCCTTGCCCGCACTGTAGATGTCGTCGGTGACCCGCACGGTGCGGCACGGGATGCCCTCGGAGCGCAGACGGTCCTGGGCGAGGTCGAAGTTGAGGGCGTCGCCGGCGTAGTTGCCGTAGCTGAGCAGAACGCCGGCGTCGGTCGCGACGGACTTCGCGACGGCGTAGATCTGCTGGGTGCTGGGCGAGGCGAACACGTTGCCCATCGCGGCGCCGTGGGCGAGGCCCGGGCCGACGAGGCCCGCGAATGCGGGGTAGTGACCCGAACCACCGCCGATGACGACGGCGACTTCCCCCGCGGGAGTTGCGGTGCGGCGGGCGACCCCACCGGTCACCCGGCGCACCAGGCCGGCGTGGGCGGCGACGAAGCCTTCTGCGGATTCGTCCGCGAAGTCGGCAGCGGCATTGAGGACGTAGCTCATGATCACTTTCGAGAGTTGAGGGGATGCGAGGGGCGGTGCCGAGGACGACGTCCGCCCCTCGCGGGTCACACGGAGTGTGTGACCGATGATGATCCGATCAGCCGGAGTAGGTGAAGGGGTCCGTCATCTTGCCGACGTTGTCCTTCGTGATGAGGATGCAGTCGAACGACTGCTTCTCGGTCTCGGGCGCCTTGCCGGTGCGGATGAACTCGTCGGCCAGCGTGACGGCCTCCTTCGAGAACACAGCGACCGGCTGCAGCACGGTGTACGCGAGCTCTCCGGACTCAACGGCCGTGACCGCGTCGGGCGAGCCGTCGAAGCCTCCGACGATGACGCCGTCGAGCTTGCCGGCTTCCTTGAGCGCGGCGATCGCGCCGAGGGCCATCTCGTCGTTACCGGAGATGACGCCGTTGATGTCCGAGTTCGCCTGCATCAGCGACTGCATCTTGTCGTGTCCCTTGGTGCGGTCCCAGTCGGCGACCTCCTTGCCGACCGACACGAGGTCGGGGTACTGGCTGATCACCGTGGTGAAGCCGTTCGAGCGGGTCTGTGCGTTGTTGTCCGAGGGGGCGCCGAACAGCTCGACGTAGTTGCCCTTCTCGCCCATCTGCTTGACCCACTCCTGAGCTCCGATGGCGGCACCCTGGGCGTTGTTGGAGACCAGCTGCGCCTTCGCGAGGCCGGACTCGTTGATCTCGGCGTTCACGAGGAAGACCGGGATGCCGGCTGCGTTGGCCTTCTTCACCGCAGCGATCGAGCCGTCCGCGTTGGCCGGGTCGAGGATGATGGCCACCGACTTGTTGGAGATCGCGGTGTCGATCAGGGTGTTCTCGGTGTTGGTGTCACCCTTGTGAGCGCCGACGGTTGCCTCGTAGCCGAGGTCCTCGGCGGCCGCCTTGGCGACGTCGCCCTCCGTCTTCCAGTACGGGTTGGCCGGGTCGTTCACGATGATCGTGATGAGCCCGCCGGCCTCCCCGCTGCCGCCGTCACCTGACGTCGCGGGGGTGCTGGAACCGGAACAGGCGGTGAGGCCGAGGATCAGGGCGCCCGCGACGACGAGGGCGGCAAATGCCTTCTTACCTACCATGTGTTGCGTCCTTTCTTGGTGGATCGGCAGCGGTCATCGATGCCGAGTTCGCGGTCAGTCCTTCGCCGCCCCAATGGGCGCGGACTGGTCCGACGTCTGGGGTGCCGCGGCGGCCGGTGCGGCGGGAGCGGCGGGAGCTGTGGGCTTGCGGCGACGCCCGTACTGGAGTGTGTTGAGCAGGACCGCCACGACGATCACGGCGCCCATGAACACCATCTGCCAGTAGGCGGAGACGCCGACGATCACGAGACCGTCTGAGAGGAAGCCGATCACGAAGGCACCGAGGAGCGTCCCGCGGACGTTTCCACGCCCGCCGGTGAGGGCGGCGCCTCCGATGACCACCGCGGCGATCGCGGTCAGTTCGTAGGTGTTGCCGGCGGTCGGCGAGGCGCTCGTGAGGGTCGACGCGAGGATGAGGCCGGCGATGGACGCGCAGATGCCTGAGATGACGTACACCCAGATCTTGACGCTGCGCACGGGGACGCCGGAGAGTTCAGCTGCCCGCTCGTTGCCTCCCGCGGCGTACATCCATCGGCCGAACTTGGTGCGGCCGAGGACGAGGCCCAGGACGATCGCGACGATGATCATGATGAGCACGCCGACGGGGATGCCAAGGATGCGGTTGAAGCCGAGCCATTCGAACCCGGTGTTGCCGAGTTCGGGGTCACCGGACAGGTTGTTGATGGTCAGGCCGTTGGTCATCAGCAGCGCCAGTCCGCGGACGACATACAGCATGCCGAGCGTCGCCACGAAGGGAGCGACCTTGAACTTCGACACGAGCAGGCCGTTGACGAAGCCGATGAGCGCGCCGACGCCGCAGGAGAGCAGCACGACGACGGGAACGCTCGGGAACAGGGTGACACCGAAGATGTTGATCGGGACGCCTTGCAGCAGGAATCCGGCGATGATCGCGGAGAAGCCGAGGGTCGACCCGACGGACAGATCGATGCCGCCGTTGAGGATGACCATCAGCATGCCCATGCCCAGCAGTGCGTAGATCGCAACGTGCGAGGACATGATCAGCACGTTCTCGACGGTGAAGTAGTTCCGGGAGAGCAGCGAGAACACCACGATGATGAGGATGAGGGCGAGGAAGGCTCGCCCCTCCAGCAGCAGCTTCGCAAGGGAGAACTGCTTCCTCTTCTCGATGATCGCGGTGGTTGTGGTCGTCGTCATTGTCGGATCCGTTCTGGTGTGTTCAGGCGGCCACGGCCTCGCCGGAGGCGGCCATGATCATGTCTTTGGTGGCGTCAGGTCCGAACTCTGCGGAGATCCGGCCTCGGCGCATCACGATGATGCGGTGCGCGATGCTCAGGCACTCGCCCACTTCGGAGGTGGAGAAGACGACGGCCAGGCCTTCGCGTGCACGTTCGGCGAGGAGGCGGAACACCTCCGCCTTGGCGCCGACGTCGATGCCTCGGCTGGGCTCGTCCAGCAGCATGACGCGCGGCCCGGTGGCCACGATCTTGCCGATGACCACCTTCTGCTGGTTGCCGCCGGAGAGGGCACCGATGGGAAGCTCGGGACCGGGCGTCTTGACCGTGACCGCCTTGATGAGCTCTACAGAGCGCTTCTTCTCCAGCCGACGAGAGATCACACCGCGTCGAATGCTGTCGTCGAGGCTCGCAAGGGTGAGGTTGGTGCCGACGTCGAAGGTCTGCACGAGACCGTCTCGCTGACGATCCTCGGGCACGAGTCCGATGCCGGCGGAGATGCGCTCGGCGATCGTGTCGTGCAGAACCGAACGTCCCTCCAAGAGGATGTCGCCCGCGGCGACCGGCTCCTTGCCGGCGATCGCCTCCAGCAGCTCCGTGCGCCCGGCTCCCATGAGCCCGTAGATGCAGACGATCTCTCCGGCGCGCACTTCGAGGTTCAGGCGATTGACGATCGCACGTTCGGGGTTCTCACGATCGACGACGGTGAGCCTATCGACGTGCAGTGCGACCTCTCCGAAGCCGTATCCGGAAGGCGGTGAGCCGAGGTCGAAGTTGTCTCCGACCATGTTGCGCACGATCCACTCCAGGTCGATCTGACTGCGCTCGCCCCGAGCGGTCATGTTGCCGTCTCGCAGAACGACCGCGTGGTCTGTGACTTCGAGCGCCTCTTCGAGGTGGTGGGAGATGTAGACGATCGCGACACCGCGGGCGAGAAGATCATGGATGACGCCGAACAGGACCTCGACCTCCGCGGCCGCCAGAGCGGACGTCGGCTCGTCCATGATCAGGATGCGGGAGTTCGCCGACAGGGCGCGGGCGATCTCGATGATCTGCTGCTGGCCGACCCGCAGGTCCGCGACGAGCGTGTCGGGTTCGATCGGGAGCTGGAGGTCGTCCAGCAGCGCGCGTGCCTGACGGGTCTCCTCTGCGAAGTCCACCCCGAATGGCCCGGTGATCTCTCGTCCCATGAAGATGTTGTCGCGGATCGACAGATTCGGAGCCAGGCTCAGCTCCTGGTGGATGATCGAGATCCCTCGATCGCGGGCATCATTGGTGGACGAGAACACGACGGGCTCACCGTCGAGGACGATCTCACCCGACGTGGGCTGCTCGACACCGGAGAGGATCTTCATCAGCGTCGACTTGCCGGCTCCGTTCTCACCGAACAGCGTCGTGACCGTGCCCTTGCGGATCTCGAAGTTCACGCCCTTGAGCGCGCGGGTGCCGCCATACGTCTTGACGATGTTGCGCGCCTCGAGGACGACCTCGTCGAATGTCACGCGGTCGCTCATTGCACGCTCAGTTCGACGGGCGTGACGAGCCACGCGGCGGGATTGACGAGGGTGAACGCGCCGGTGACCTCAATGGTCTTGCCCGTGAGGTTCGTCGTGTCCACATCCGCGAGCACCGTCTTCTTCAACTCGTCGTTGAGCGCCGATGCGGCGTTCTGGAAGTCGATCTGGTTCGTGAACTGACCGAAGGTGATGTCGCCCGTCGCGTCGCGGAGATCCGTGCCGTTGATCGCCGGGCCGGTCTGCACACGGATGAGGAGGTCGTCGGGCACCCCGTCGACGGTCACTTCGTAGATGCCCGACTGCCCCTCGCCGACGACGCCGGTGAAGGTCACGCTGTAGACGGGCCCGCCTGAACTCTGGACGGCGTACTCCTTGGCGGCTGCGTCGGGGTCGGCGGCGATGGCATCCGCGAGCGTCGTCGCATCCGTGGCCTTGTCGACGATCGTCGACTGGACGGTGGGGAAGTTCTCCGCCCCGAAAGTCGCCGGGTCGAAGTCGACCGCGCCCTGCGCCAGCGGATCGTCGCTGGAGACGACCTTCGTACCGAGCACGATCCCGAGCAGAACGAGCACGATGACACCGATCCAGACGCCTCGCTTGGCGCCCGCGGACAGCCTGCGGCGGCCGACTGCGGCGGCACTCACAGGAAGACCCGCGATTCGGTGTCGTTCGGGCGGATCTGGAGCTTGCGCCCCTCGCCCTTGCGGAACATCTCCAGCGCCTGGCTGTAGTCGTCCAGCGTGAAGGAGTGGCTGATCATCGCGGTGGCATTGATCGCCCCGGCCTCGAAGAGCTCGACGGCGCGGCCGAAGGAGTTGAGCACGGCCATCGTGCCGACGATGGAGATCTCGTCGCGGTAGACGCGGAACGGCGAGAACTGCGCGGTGCGGTCTGCGGGCGCGACGCCGAAGTCCTGGAAGAAGCCGGCGGGCTTGACGCGCGTGAGGGCATCCTCGATCGCGCGGATGTTGCCGGTGCAGTCGATGACGACGTCCCACTTCTCGCGGTCGGCCTCGTCGGCGGACGTGTAGCGCAGCTCGATGCCGCACTCCTCGGCCGTCTTCAGACGCGCCTCATTGAGGTCGACGATCGTGACGGTCGACGCGCCCGCGCGGGTGGCAAGCTGCGCCATCAGCAGGCCCATCGTGCCCGCGCCGTAGACGAGCACGTGGTCTCCGAGCCGGCGCGGGAGGACATCCCAGCCCCGGATCGCGCAGGCGAGCGGCTCGATGAGCGCGGCCTCGTAGAGGTCGGTCTCCGGCTTCAGCTTGTACACGTTACTGGCGGGAGCCGTGAAGTACTCCTGCGATGCGCCGTCGGAGGCGACCACGCCGAGTCCGTTCCAGAAACGGCAGAGGTTCTGGTGTCCGTTGAGGCAGAACTCGCACTCCCCACACGTCGTGCTCGGGTTGACCGCGACGTGATCCCCCACCTGGAAGTCGAAGACGCCGCTGTTCACATCCTCGCCGAGAGCGACGATGGTTCCCGTGGCCTCATGACCGGGGACCAGCGGGAAGACGGTTCCTTCGAACTCGCCGTCGAACACGTGGGTGTCCGTGCCGCAGATGCCGACTGCGGCCGTCTTGATGAGGATCTCCTTGTAGCCGGGCTCCGGCACGGCCCGCTCCTCGAGGGCCAGCTCACCTTCTGAGGTGAAGACAACTGCGCGCATCACTGCTCCCGTTTCCGTCACCGTCGACGCATCCCTACGAGCGACGGTGCTCGATCTCTGTTCCTGATCAGGCCCCTGCGGCCCTGGGGAACAGTCTGCGGGGAATCAACCCCGTGTTATGTTTGATGTGATCTTGTCACGAGTTCCCGTGACATGCAACATTGGAACATCACATTTTGATCATGGTCGCAGTGATGCGATCAACACGCCGCCGCGAAAGGGCTCGGATGTCGAAGCTGACCTGGGAAGAGATCGATCGGCGTGCGGTGGATACCGCTCGCGTGCTGGCGGCGGATGCCGTCGAGAGGGTGGGCAACGGCCACCCTGGAACGGCGATGAGCCTGGCTCCGGTGGCGTATCTGCTGTACCAGCGGATCATGCGCCATGATCCCGCGGACACCGAGTGGATGGGCCGAGACCGGTTCATCCTCTCCGCCGGCCACTCCTCTCTCACCCAGTACACCCAGCTGTACCTCGGCGGATTCGGCCTCGAACTCGCCGACCTCGAGGCTCTGCGCACGTGGGGATCGCTGACCCCCGGACATCCCGAGTTTGGACACACCAAGGGCGTCGAGATCACTACCGGTCCCCTCGGCACGGGCATCGCCTCCGCCGTGGGGTTCGCGTACGCGTCGCGCTACGAGCGCGGCCTGTTCGACCCGGATGCCGCTGCGGGCACGAGCCCTTTCGACCATTTCGTCTACGTCATCGCCGGCGACGGCGACCTGCAGGAGGGCGTCTCGAGCGAGGCATCCTCGCTCGCCGGACACCAGCAGCTCGGCAACCTCGTGGTGATCTACGACGCGAACCGGATCTCCATCGAAGGCGACACGGACGTCTCGTTCACCGAGGACGTCGCGGCGCGATACCGCGCGTACGGCTGGGACGTGCGCGAGGTCGACTGGTCATCGAGCGGCTCCTACATCGAGGACGTCCCCGAGCTGTTCGACGCGATCGAGGGAGCCAAGTCGGTCACCGACAAGCCGTCGCTCATCGTGCTGCGGACGGTCATCGGATGGCCCGCGCCGAACAAGCGCGGCACCGAGTCGGCGCACGGCGCCGCACTCGGCCCGGGCGAGGTCGCCGCGACCAAGGAGCTGCTCGGCTTCGACCCCGCGGCTGCGTTCGTCGTGGAGCGGCCCGTCATCGAACACACGCGCGCTCTGAGCGAGCGGGCGGCAGAGATCCGGAGCGCCTGGCAGCACGGCTTCGACGCGTGGGCCGCCGCCAACCCCACCCGCAAGGAACTGCTCGACCGCCTCACCGCTGGCGAGCTGCCCGAGGGCATCACCGACGCACTCCCCGTCTGGGAGGAGGGCGCGTCGGTGGCGACCCGCGCGGCGAGCGGCAAGATCATCAACGCCCTCGCCGCCGAGCTTCCCGAACTCTGGGGCGGATCGGCCGACTTGGCCGGCTCCAACAACACCACGATCGACGGCGCGCGCAGCTTCCTCCCGGCCGGGACCTCGACGCACGACTGGACGGGAGACCCCTACGGACGGGTGCTGCACTTCGGCATCCGCGAGTTCGCAATGGGAACGATTCTCAACGGCATCGTGCTGCACGGGCCCACCCGCCCGTTCGGCGGCACGTTCCTGATCTTTAGCGACTACATGCGTGCCGCCGTCCGCCTGGCCGCGCTCATGCGAATCCCCTCGATCTTCGTATGGACACACGACTCGGTCGCACTCGGCGCCGACGGGCCGACGCACCAGCCGATCGAGCAGCTGTCGACCCTCCGAGCCATCCCGGGACTGGACGTCGTCCGGCCCGCCGACGCCAACGAGACGGCGTGGGCCTGGCACACGATCCTCACGCGGCGGTCGACTCCCGCCGGCCTCGCCCTGTCGCGGCAGAACCTGCCCGTCGTCACGACCGGGGAGCAGACCGAGCGGGGCGCGTACGTGCTCGCTGAGGCCGACGGAGCGCTCCAGGCGATCCTCATCGCCACGGGGTCCGAGGTCTCGCTCGCGCTCGAGGCCCGCGCGGCACTGCAGGCAGAGGGGATCGGGGTGCGGGTGGTCTCGGCGCCGTGCCTGGAGTGGTTCGAGGAGCAGAGCGACGAATACCGCGAGCAGGTCCTGCCCGCCGCGGTGACCGCGCGGGTCTCCGTGGAAGCGGGGCTCGCACTCAGCTGGTGGCGCTACCTGGGCAGCCACGGCCGCGCCGTGTCGATCGAACATTTCGGGGCATCCGCCGACGGTGCTGAACTGCTCGAACGGTTCGGCATCACGGTCGAGGCGGTCCTCGCCGCGACTCGTGCCACCATCGCCGCCTCCGGAGCGGCCGTACTCATCGAGGAGAACGCATGAGCACCCCCACGCACGATCTCGCCACCGCCGGCGTCAGCATCTGGCTCGACGATCTGTCGCGTCACCGAATCGACTCCGGCAACCTCCAGGAGCTGATCGACACTCGCGATGTGACCGGCGTCACCACGAACCCGACCATCTTCCAGGCCGCCATCGGCAACCCTGACGACGATTCCTACGCACCCGCGCTGGCTGCGCTGGGTGCGAGCGGAGCAGACGCGGATGCCGCGATCTTCGCTCTCACGACGGAGGATGTCCAGGCCGCGTGCGACATCTTCCGGCCCGTGTTCGACCGCAGCGGTGGCGTCGACGGGCGGGTCTCGATCGAGGTCTCGCCCGATCTTGCGCACGACACCGAAGGCACGATCGCCGAGGCCAAGCGGCTGTGGGCGAAGGTCGACCGCCGCAACGCGCTCATCAAGATCCCGGCGACGAAGGCGGGCCTTCCGGCCATCACCGCGGTGATCGGAGCAGGGATCTCGGTGAACGTGACCCTCATCTTCTCGCTCGAGCGCTACGGCGAGGTCATCGACGCCTACCTCGCGGGCATCCGTCGCGCCCGCGCCGGACGCATCGACCTCACCACGATCCACTCCGTCGCGTCCTTCTTCGTCTCACGCGTGGACACCGAAGTCGACAAGCGGCTGACCGCGATCGGCACCGACACGGCGTTGGCGTTGCGGGGTGCAGCCGGGATCGCCAACGCGCGATTGGCCTACGAACTGTTCGCGCAGCGCTTCGCCGACCCCGAGGTCCGCAAGCTCGTGGCGGCCGGAGCGAACGTCCAGCGGCCCCTGTGGGCGTCGACGGGCGTCAAGGACCCGGCACTGCCGGACACGGTGTACGTCACCGAGCTCGTCGCACGCTGGACAGTGAACACCATGCCCGAGAAGACGCTCGAGGCGACGTTCGACCACGCCCGCGTGAGCGGTGACACCATCACGAGCGGATATGCCGCCGCGCACGCGGTGTTCGAGCATCTCACGTCCGTCGGCGTCGATTTCACCGACGCCACCCAGATGCTCGAGGACGAAGGCATCGCGAAGTTTATCGACTCGTGGCACGACCTACAGCGCACCGTCGCGACCGCACTCGAAGGGGCGCGCGCGTGACCTCGGGCAATATGGCCGCGAGCGTGCTCGTCGCCGCCGGACAGATCGAACTGCAGGAGCGTCCGATCCCGACCCCTGCGCCCGACGAGGTCCTCGTGCGGGTGAGGGCGGTCGGCGTCTGCGGCTCCGACGTGCACTTCTATCACGAGGGCCGACTGGGTGACTGGGTCGTCAGGGAGCCGCTCGTGCTCGGCCACGAATCCGGCGGCACGATCGTGGATGTGGGCTCCGGCGTCGACGCCGGTCGGATCGGCGAGCGCGTGTCGATTGAGCCGCAGCATCCCTCCCACGGCTCGCCAGAGACTCTGCGCGGCGACTACAACCTCGATCCGCACATGCGTTTCTATGCCGTTCCCGGCACCGACGGAGCCTTCCAGGAGTACGTGACGATCCAGAGCCACTTCGCCCACCCGATCCCGGACACCGTCAGCGACCACGCTGCGGCGCTCATGGAGCCACTGTCGGTGGCGATCGCGACGGCCCGCAAGGCGCGATTCGCGCCCGGTATGCGGGTGCTCATCACCGGTGCGGGCCCGGTGGGCATCGCCACCGCGCAGGTCGCCCGCGCGTACGGTGTCTCCGACGTCATCGTCTCCGACGTCGCCGCTGCGCGACGCGAGACAGCGTTGCGCTTCGGGGCGACCGAGGTGTTCGACCCGGCGGCGACCGCACCGGGCGACCTTCCGGAGACCGATGCGTTCGTGGATGCCTCGGGTGCGGCCCCCGCCGTGCGCAGCGGCATCTCCACACTCCGTTCCGGCGGACGGGCCGTCCTGGTCGGTATGGGGGCGGCGGAGATCTCCTTGCCGGTCACGACGATCCAGAATCGCGAACTGGTCGTGACCGGCGTCTTCCGCTACGCCAACACGTGGCCGACCGCCGTTGCGCTGGCGGCACGCGGCCAGGTGGACCTCGACGCCATGGTGACGGGAACGTTCGCGCTGGACGAGGTGCAGGCCGCTCTCGAGTCGACGCACGAGCCTGAAGTGATGAAGTCGATCGTCGAGCCGTTCCGCCGGTGCGGCCGATAGGATCGGCGACCGTCGGAAGGAGTGGGATGTCGGACTCGCGCATCGTCGTCGTCGGATCATTGAACCTCGACCGCACCTACCGCATGATGCAGCTTCCTCGCGAGGGCGAGTCGCTGCATGCCACCGATCACGCGACGGCACCCGGTGGCAAGGGCGCCAACCAGGCCGTCGCTGCGGCGCGGCTGGGAGCCGCCGTCTCGCTCGTGGGCGCCGTCGGGTCGGATGTCGCGGGCATCGAGCTCAGAGACGCTGTGGCCGCGGCGGGAGTCGACGTCGCGCACGTGCGGCAGGATCCAGAGGCCCCGACGGGCGAGGCCGTCATCTTCGTCGACGCGGCGGGCCGCAATCTCATCGTGGTCTCACAGGGCGCGAACTCGACCGTCGGCGAGCGCGATGTCATCGACGCCGACATCGACGCCGGGTGGATCATCAGCGGGTTCGAGGTTCCGGATGCCGCCGTCGTGGCCGCCGCCGAGCGCGCGCACGAGATCGGCGCACGGTTCGTCCTCAACCCGTCGCCGTTCCGGGCGCTCTCCGAGGCGCTGAGGGAGAAGGTGGATGTCCTCGTGCTCAACGAACACGAACTCGCCGCCGCGACAGGCTCCGCAGCGGGGACCCCGTCCGACGCTGTCCTTCGCGTGGCTCGCGAGGCGTTGCGGGTCCCGCTGCTGGTGGTCACACTTGGATCGCATGGCGCCGCGGCCGGCTCCCGCGACGGCGTCGTCCGCACACCGGCTGTCGCGGTGACCGCCGTCGACACAAGTGGCGCCGGGGACGCATTCACGGGAGCATTCGTCGCCCACCTGGCGGCGGGGGATTCGCTCGATGAGGCTCTCCGACGCGCCTCGGCCGTCGGGGCGTACGCGGTGACGCGCCGCGGAACGCAGAGGTCATACCCAACGCCTGCCGATCTCGACACCTGGCTCAGCGAGAACAGGCACTGAGCCGGGAGTCGCGTCGATGTCAGCGACCGGCCGGGCCGAGCGCCTGACGCCCACGCAGCGACAGCGCCAGCACCAGCGCCACCGCCGCTGCGGCGGCGCAGAAGACGAACCCCCACTGCGCCCCCTGTGCGGTGCCCACCGCGCCGTCACCGGCGGCTTGGCCAGCCGCGAGCAGGCTCGCGCCGATCGCCGTGCCGACGGCGGCGCCGATCTGCTGCAGTGTCGAGATCATCGTGCTGCCGTCCGACGACAGCTCAGCGGGAAGCGAGGTGAGACCCAGCGTCTGCGCGGGCGTTCCCGTGAGCGACACTCCGATCATCAGCAATCTGTCGGATCCGACACTTGTCCGACACCGCCCCTGAGAATCCGTCATTTCAATCGAGAACCTTCAATCATCATGTAGGTTCTCGCTCGAGATGGCGGAAGATGGGGATTCCACAGTGATTGGCATCGGGTTTCGCGCCCGGGATTCCACGCGAAGTGGCGGATCCTTACACCACCACGCACAGGACTTGGCCGGCAACGCGCGCTCGAGCCAGCGGGACCACGCCATCCCCTACCCCGGAAAGAACCTCCAGTGCCGCTTGCGCGTCGCTCCACGGGGTTCCCTCCTGCTCGAGCCAGCGAGGCGCTCCCCGGCGAGGATGGTATTGAGCGTTCGCTGCTCGTGGCAGATGAGGCCCGGAGCGCGCTGCCGTTGCGTTGCGGGTCTTCGCTCGGAGCTTTCCGAACTGGGCATCCCCGGATCATGTCAGCTCGGGAAAGTGAGACCGACTCGGTTGCCTTCGGTGTCTTCGACGTACGCGAAGGCACCGCGACTGCCGCCGATGTTGGTCTTATCTACGAGGATGCGGCCTCCTGCGGGCTCGACACGCGACAACCACGCGTCCATAGCGCTGGACACAGCGCGATAGCCGACGCCCGCCACGCGACGAGCTCGCTCATCTGGTCCGACGCGTGGCGACCGCCGCTGTCGTTGGTCCGCGGGCTCAGCTGAGGCTGGCGCCGCCGTCGACGGGGAGGGTCACGCCGGTGATGTATTCGTTGGTCATGAGGAAGTGGATGGCGTGTGCGATCTCTTCCGCTCGGCCGATGCGGTGCAGCGGGATCCTCGCGGATCGTTCGGCGACCGCCCGCTCCCGGTCTTCGTTGGACCTGGCGAACAGGGGCGTGTCGATGGTTCCTGGGCGCACGACATTGACGCGGATGGGGGCGAGTTCGAGCGCCATGGCACGGCTGAACACTTCGGAGCCGCCGGCGGCGGCACTGAAGACCGCTCCGCCGGGGCGCGGACGGTCGACCCCGGTGCCGGTGCAGAATGTCAGCGATCCAGTCGTCATCCGCGGCGCCGCGTACTTGCTCACGTAGACCGGCCCCCAGAACCGGGAGTCCACGGGGCTGCGCAATGCGGCGACGTCCGTGGTGAGCAGAGCACCGAACGCGAAGGTCCCCGCGAGGTTGACGACGTGATCCACCGACTCCAGCGCGTCGAACAGCGCGCGCACCGCGTCCTCATCGGCGATGTCGAGGGCGACGGTGCGGGTGTCACCGCCGATCTCGTCCCGGGCAGCGTCCAGGCGGTCCGGATCCCGCCCGGCGATGGTGACCTGCGCGCCGGCGTCGTGGGCGATCTTGGCGGTGGCCAGTCCGATACCCGAGCTGCCGCCGATGATCACGACTGAAGCGCTCTCGAGCGTTGTGGTCATTCTTTCTCCGTTCGAAGGGGCTGGGAGGCTGCGGTGCAACCCCCGGGGGCAGCTTTGCACCGGTTACGCGGGCCGTACTCGCCGTTCGAGGGCGACCGCCTCACGGACCGCGGGGCGTCGACGGCCTGACCGCGTGTGAGCCGTGGTGCGCCGTACGCCTCGATCGCGTCCCAGAATGCACCGGCGCCCAGGCCGAGCTCGACCCTCCCGCCGCTGAGCCGGTCGAGCGTTGCGATCTGCTTGGCGAGCATCGCGGGGGGACGCAGCGGAAGGTTCAGCACGTTGCCGGCGAATCGGACGTGCTCCGTTCGCGCTGCGAGATGCCCGATGAGAGTGACGGTGTCGAGGAATCCGGGGTTGTACGGATGGTCCTGGACCGTCACGAGGTCCAAGCCCACCCGCTCAGCCTCGCGAGCGGCATGCTCCAGCTGGGGCAGCGCCGAGGCGGCCGGGGTGATGAAAGACCCGAAGATGAGGTCGTGGCCGTAGTCCATGGTTCTCCCGTCGATCGGCGACACTCAATCGCCCTGCGGAGGCAGGGCTGCCACGAGCGGGTGGTCGAAGGGGAGTACACCGGTGCGCGCGGCGCCGCCGGGCACACCGATCTCGTGGAAGAACTCGACGTTCGCCGCGTAGTAGTCCTGCCATGGGTCGGGGTTGATGTAGAGCATGCGCTCGCCCTCGTAGATGCAGTCGACCGGGCACTCGTCGATGCAGGTGCGGTCCTTCACGTCCACGCACGGCAGGGCGATCACATAGGTCACGGGCACCCCTCGCTTCCCAACGACGACGGCACTACGGCAACGGTAGAATCTCAAGTGAACTTGAGGTCAAATCGATGGGGAGGCGCCATGTCACCCGCTCCGGAACCGGACGAGCTGCTGACGGTCGGCGAGATGAGCCGCCGCACCGGGGTCGCCGTCTCGGCCCTCCGGTACTACGAGGAGCTGGGGCTGATCGCGTCGGAACGCACCTTCGGCAACCAGCGCCGCTATCCCCGGCACATGCTCCGCCGCGTGTCGCTGATCTCCGTCGCCAAGCGCCTGGGCATCCCGCTCACCGACGTCCAGGAGGCGTTCTCGTCGGTCCCGCTCGACCGCACACCCAGCCACGAGGACTGGCAGCGCTCCTCCCGCGCATGGAAGCGGCAGCTCGAAGAGCGTCGCCGCAGCATCGAACGGCTGGAGCACGAACTTACCGGGTGCATCGGCTGCGGGTGCCTCTCGATGAAGGCCTGCGCGCTCCTCAACCCCGGCGACGCCCTCGCAGCGACCGGGGCGGGGCCGAGGCGGCTGGAGGACCTTCCGGGCGACTGAGGGCTGATGGCGCCGTCACGCAGGCCGTGTTTGACCTCAAGTCCGCTTGAGGTTCTAGCGTGAAGGCACACGCCCTGAAAGGACCCCGGATGAGCACCTACACGCTGCCCGAGCTGCCCTATGACTACGCGGCCCTCGAACCGCACATCTCCGCGACCATCATGGAACTGCACCACGGAAAGCATCACCAGGCGTACGTCACCGGTGCGAACGCGGCGCTGGACCAGCTCGAGGAAGCCCGTGCCGCGGGAAGCTTCGCAAATGTCAACAAGCTCGAGAAGGACCTCGCCTTCAACCTCGGCGGCCATCTCAACCACAGCGTGTTCTGGCAGAACCTCTCCCCCGACGGCGGCGGCGAGCCCGAAGGCGAGCTCGCCGCCGCGATCGCCGACCATTTCGGCTCCTTCGACGCGTTCAAAGCGCACTTCACCGCGACCGCGCTCGGCGTGCAGGGCTCGGGCTGGGCCGTGCTCGCCTGGGACGCGCTCGGATCGAAGCCGGTCGTGTTCCAGCTGTTCGACCAGCAGGGCAACGCGCCCCTCGGCGTCACCCCCCTGCTCCAGCTCGACGTCTGGGAGCACGCCTACTACCTCGACTACAAGAACGTCCGCGCCGACTACGTCACGGCGTTCTGGAACATCGCCAACTGGCAAGACGTCGCGCAGCGCCTCGCGGCCGTCACCGCCTGAGCACCCTCATCATCCGGCCACACAGGCCCACACCCGGCACGGTCGCCGCCCGCCCACAAGCGGGACGGCGACGCTCTGCTTTCCCCACCCGAATCGAGCCGCACACATGTCTTCCCGCCCCGAGCACACCTCGTCCCTCTACGACAGCTTCGCGCTGTACGGCAGCGGGGTCACTCTCGTCGCCGTCCGAGACGTCCCGGGCGACCAGGACCGCTTCTTCATCGCAGCCTCTGTCCTCACGAGCTCCGTGAACCCGTTCACGATCGCTCTGTCCGTCGGCCAGGATCGCGATGCCCTCCCCCTCATCACGGCCGGTGCGCCGTGGGCCGTCTCGGTGCTCTCCGGGCTCCACCTCCCGCTCGTGCGCCGGCTCACCGCCCGCACGACTCACGCCGAGCGGCTCGACGCCCTCGGCGCCGCCGGTGCGGAGGTCTCTCCCGAAGGTCCGCTCTGGCTGCCCGACGCTCTCGTGACCCTGTGGTGCACCACGCACGCCACGATGCCACTGCACGATCAGCTCCTCCTCGTGGGCAGAGTCCTTCGCGGCAGCTCCCACCAGGCCGATCTGCCGCTGCTGCGCTGGAACCGGGACTTTCACACCGTCGCCGAACTGCCGAACGGCGAAGCAGCTGTCCCGTCCCGCCGCCGCCCGGTCACCTCTCTCACCACGGAGCTCTCATGACATCCACCCACACCACCCCCATACCCGCCACACCCGAGGTCATCGACCCGCGGAGCATGCGGGTCATCTGGCTGCTGCTGGTCGCCGCGTTCGTCGCGATCCTCAACGAGACGACGATGGGCATCGCGATCCCGCACCTCAACGAGGATCTGAACGTGCCGCCCGAGCTCGGCCAGTGGATGACCAGCGGCTTCATGCTCACCATGGCGGTCGTCATCCCGACCACCGGCTTCCTGCTGCAGCGCTTCACGACCAGGCAGGTCTTCATCGCCGCGATGACCGCGTTCTCCATCGGAACCCTCGTCTGCCTGATCGCCCCCGGCTTCGTCGTCCTGCTCATCGGCCGCGTCATCCAGGCGCTCGGCACCGGCATCATGATGCCGCTGCTGATGACCACTGTCATGAAGGTCGTCCCGCCGCATTCGCGGGGAAGGATGATGGGCCGCGTCAGCCTCGTCATCTCCCTCGCCCCGGCCATCGGACCGACTCTCTCCGGCGCCGTGCTCGACCTGCTCAGCTGGCGCTGGCTGTTCGCCATCGTCCTGCCGATCGCGCTGATCGCCCTCCTCATCGGCGCTCGCTGGATGACCAACCTGGGCGAGACCACCAGGGCGCCGATCGACATCCTCTCCATCATCCTGTCGGCGCTGGCCTTCGGCGGCATCGTCTTCGGACTGACCCAACTCGGCAGGGGCGAAGGCACGCCAGACGCCGCACCCTCCGGCATCCCGCCCACCACGCTCGGCGCGATCACCCTCTCCATCGGCGTCGTGACGCTCGCCCTGTTCGTCTGGCGTCAACTCGTCCTGCAACGCAAGGACGACGCCCTACTGGACCTGCGCGTCTTCCGCTCACGCAACTTCACGATCGCGATCATCATCATGTCCGTCATCGCCTTGGCGATGTTCGGCACACTCACCCTGCTGCCGCTCTACCTGCAGAACGTCGCCGGGCTCGACGCCCTCGCCGCCGGCCTCATCCTGCTCCCCGGGTCGATCCTCATGGGGCTCCTTGCCCCGGTCATGGGACGCATCTACGACGCGAAGGGACCGAAGACACTGCTCGTCCCGGGTACGATCATCATCTCCGCGGTGCTGTTCCTGTACTCGTTGGTCGGTGCGCACACCCCCGTCTGGCAGCTGATCGCGATGCAGACGGCGATGTCGGTCGGCATGGCGATGTCGTTCACACCCCTGTTCTCCGCGTCCCTCGGATCGCTGGAGCGCAGACTCTACTCCCACGGTTCCGCCGTGCTCAACACCCTGCAGCAAGTCGCAGGAGCCGCGGGCGTCGCGATCCTCATCGCCGTCTACTCCAGCCTCCTGCACACCGGCGAACAGCAGGGACTCGACCCGGCCGACGCCGGCGCATCCGGCACGCAGGCCGCGTTCCTCATCGCCGCGATCATCTCACTCGCGCCCGTCATCCTGTCATTCTTCATCCGCAAACCCGCCGACCAGGAAATCCCCGAGGGCGCCGAAGTGCGCGGATCGACGCCGTGACTCCGCGTCGATTCGACAGTTCCGTCCGCGTCGCGTTCCGCACGACCGCGATCGTCGAGGCGTTCAGCTGGCTCGCCCTGCTCACCGCGCTTGTGGTCAAGTACCCGCTGCAGGGATCGCCGCTCGGTGTGACCGTCGCCGGGTGGGTGCACGGCATCGCCTGGATCGCGTTCCTCGTCGCGTGCGTCGCCGCCGCCATCCGATTCCGCTGGGCGTGGTGGGGTGACGCTGCTGGGACTGGTGATGTCGGTGCTGCCGTTCCTGACCGTGCCGTTCGACATCTGGATGGAGCGCACGCACCGCCTGGAGAAGTCCGGCCGTGCGGCGACCGTCCCCGTCGCAGGCCGTTCCCTCGCGAGGACTGCCGCGCACGTCGAGGGGAGTCGCACGAGCTCTCGGCGCCGGGAACAGATTTCGCCCGCCATGGGCGTGCCACGGATGATAGCTCTGCGTCCCGCATTCGGAGCGGCAGCGGAGCACTCAGTCTTCGGAGAATCGCACGAACTTCGCACGTTTCCGTCGATATCCTCCGAAGTTCGTCGCATTCTGCGAGGTTCGTCGCCGGAGAGTTCGCGCAACTTGGATGCGACGTCCTCGGACGGCTGGACGCGCGAGAGCAGCCGCAGCGTCGCCGTGGCTGCCTCCACGCGACCGGCACCCTCGTCGTGGAGAGGATCTCAGGTCACTCGAAGTGGTAGATCGATTTGAGCTGCTGGTAGGCGGCGAGACCTTCCGGTCCCCACTCCTTGCCATAGCCGCTGCCCTTCACTCCACCGAAGGGAGCACCCAGATCGGGAATGTAGCCGTTGATCCCGATCGTGCCGGTCTCCACCGCACGAGCGACACCCATCGCCCGTTCAGGGTTGGATGACCAGACGGTTCCGCCGAGACCGTACTGGGAGTCGCTGGCGATCTGAGCTGCCTCGGCGTCGTCGTGGTACCCGATGACGGTCAGCACCGGTCCGAAGATCTCCTCCTGCGCGACACGCGCGGAGTTCTCGACGTCGGCGAAGAGGGTCGGACGGACGAAGTGGCCGCGCTCCCGGCCCTCGGGACGGCCCGGACCACCTGTCACAACCCGCGCCCCTTCGGCGATTCCGACGTCGATGTAGTCCGCGACGCGTTGCTGCTGGGCGCGACTGGCCAGTGGCCCGAGCAGTGTCGTGTCGTCGAGCGGATCTCCGAGCGGGGTGCTTTCGATCAGCGCCTCGAGCACGTCGATCACTTCGCCGTACCGTGAGCGCGGCGCCAGGATGCGGGTGCCGAGGAAGCACACCTGCCCCGTGTGCGCGAGTGTGGCGTTGAAGAGATTCTGTCCGATCCGCTGCAGGTCGAGATCTGCGTCATCCAGAATGATGGCGGCTGACTTGCCTCCGAGCTCCAGGCTCACCGGCCGCAGGAGCTGCGCGCACGCTGTGGCGACCGCGCGCCCGCCCGCGGTAGAGCCGGTGAAGGCGACCTTGTTGACACCGGGATGTGAGACCAGATAGGCGCCGAGTTCGCGGCCTCCTGGCAGGATGCTCACCACCCCTTCGGGGATGCCGGCGGCCTCGACCGCGTCGGCGAGGATGAACGCGTCGAGCACGGTCTCGGGTGACGGCTTGAGGACAATGGTGTTGCCGGCTGCGAGCTTGGACATTGTCAGGGACTGCGGAACGTTCCAGGGCACGATGCCTGCGACGACGCCGATCGGTGTGCGGCGCACTGTCGTGGAGGCGACGAAGAATCCTGGACGCGTCTCCTCGACGGGCTGGGCCGACACCAGGTCGGCGAAGTAGCGCAGTGTCGCCGACGGGTAGCTCGTTTCGAAGGCTCGTGCGATCGTGATCGGCATCCCGTTCTGTGACGAGACCGCGTGCACGGTAGCCTCGGCCCGCTGGTCGAGTTCGTCAGCGAGCCGTCTGAGCGCCTTTGCCCGATCTTCGGGTTCCCAGGTCGACCAGCCGTGGGGGTCGTCGAACGCACGCCGCGCCGCAGCGACTGCGCGATCCACGTCGGCTTCTGTAGCCTCCGGGACCGACCCGATGACTTCTTCTGTAGCCGCCGAACGAACGGTGATGCGCTGGTCGGACGAAGGGGCGCTGCCAACTCCCCCCGATGAACAGCTCGGCCCGATCGACGTCTGTGGCGATGTTGGTGCTCATGAACTCTCCTTGTTGTCGGGTGGCCCGGTGTTGAGGTCCGCCATCGTTCTCAGAACGAGGTGATGATGCTGCGGGTGACTGAGCCCTTCTTGAGCTCGTCATATGCTTCGTTGATCTGGTCGAGGCGGATCTCACCGGAGATCAGGTCGTCGAGGTCGAGACGACCTTGCAGGTAGTAGTCGGCGTACAGCGGGATGTCGCGTTCGATGTCGGAGGAGCCCATGTACACCCCCTGGATGCGCTTCTGGCCGCGGATGAGGTCCCGGAGCGCGTCGATCTCGATCTTCGCTCCGGGTTTGTGCAGCCCGATGAGGTAGGCGGCGCCGCCTCGGCGTGCCATTCGCACGGCTTGTTCGGACGTCGACTTCAGTCCGATCGCCTCGAAGACGTGGTCTGCGCCGCCACCTGTGGCGGCAAGGACGGCGGCTTCGGCGTCGACTTCGGAGGGGTTGATGGCGTCGGTCGCTCCGAACGTGAGTGCAAGCTCGAGTTTGCGCGGCTGCAGGTCAATGACGACGATGCGTGCGGCGCCGGCCAGTCTCGCGCCGGCCACGACGCTCAGGCCGACGCCGCCTGCGCCGATGACAACCACGGTGTCTCCGGGGTGCACCGAAGCAGTGTTGACCACCGCTCCGACGCCGGTCGCCACTCCGCAGCCGAGGAGAGCTGCTTGCGGGAAGGGCAGGTTGTCAGGGACTTTGGATAGCTGGTTTTGGTGAGCGACGATCCGTTCGGCGAAGGCGCCCAGCCCATAGCCCTGAGACAGGGCGACCCCGTCGCGTGATAGCCGCGGGCGGTCACCTGCGGCGCGAAGGGTGGCATCGGGGTTCTCACACTGGTAGCTGCGCCCTTCCCTGCAGGCGCGGCAGGCGCGACATGTCTGCAGGAGCGATCCGACGACGTGGTCACCTGGAGAGAGGGTGGTCACGTGTGGTCCGGTCTCGATCACGACGCCAGAGACTTCATGACCGAGCACGATGGGCAGAGGGAAGGGTATGTTCCCTTCGGCGACGTGCAGATCGGAGTGGCAGAGGCCGACGGCGCGGACCTCCACGAGCACCTCGTGATGCCGGGGTCCGTCGAGGTGTACGTCCTGGATGCGGAATACTCCGTCGTACGCGTCGACGACTGCCGCGCGGATGGTATCCATGCCCTGCCCTAGCCCAGTGCCGGACGGTGGATGGTGTGGGGCTTCAGGTAGGCGGCGAGACCTTCCGGCCCGAACTCGACGCCGAGTCCCGATTCGTGGCGGCCACCGAAAGGTGCGGCGTGGTTCGGCTGGAACGCATTGACTCCGACCGTTCCGGTGTCCATCCGCCGAGCGACGCGCTCCGCTTCGGCCGGGTTGGCGCCGAAGACGACCCCGCCGAGCCCGTAGCGAGTTCCGTTTGCGAGGCGGATCGCCTCTTCTTCTGTCCCGTACTTCGAGATGGTGAGCACTGGGCCGAAGATCTCTTCCTGTGCGATCCGACTGTCGGGTGAGACGTCGGCGAACACGGTCGGTGTGACGAAGAACCCCCGTTCGAAGGCAGCCTGACCTCCGCCGGTCGTGACTCGGAAACCGTCGTCAATGCCTGAGCGGATGAACTCGAGCACGCTGGACTGCTGGGACGCGGTCGCTGATGGACCGAAGGTCGTCGACTCGTCCAGAGGGTCTCCCTGGCGTCCGGCAGCGATGACGGATGTCACGGCATCCACGATCTCGTCGTATCGGGATGCGGGGGCGAGGATTCGCGTCGAGATGTAGCACGTCTGCCCCGTGTTCCTGAGGCAGCTGCGGATGAGCTGCTGAGACATCGACTCGATGTCGACGTCGTCCAGCACGATGGCAGAGGACTTCCCGCCGAGCTCGAGGGTGACGGGGCGGAGCAGTTCACCGCAGCGTGCAGCGATCCTGCGACCCACAGCGGTAGACCCCGTAAACGCGACCTTGTCCACACCGGGGTGAGCGATGAGGGCGTCTCCGAGCGCACCCGAACCCGTCAGGACGTTGATGACGCCGGCAGGGACTCCGGCGGCTGCCGCGGCCTCGACGACCACGCGGATTGACAGCGGCGTCACGGACGATGGCTTGATGATCGCCGTGCAGCCTGCCAGCAGCGCGGGCGCGAGCTTTCCCATGACGAGGTTGATGGGGTAGTTCCACGGTGCGATGAGCGCGCACACTCCCACCGGGTCCAGGTGGACCACCGAGTCACCGTGCCCCGTGGGGTAGGGCCGAACTGAGTCGCTGGTGACGTAATCAGCCAGAGTGGCGAAGTATCGGAGCATACCGGCGCTGACCGGCGCGGCGAGGCGCGTCTCCGAGATCGGAGTCCCGTTCTCGGCGGTAATGGTCTGCGCGAGCAGCTCGCCGCGCGTCTCCAGCTCGTCCGCCATGCGAAGCATGACGCTTGCTCGATCCTGCGCAGACCTGCTGCTCCAAACGACGAGCGCGCGGCGGGCGGCGTCCACTGCTCGATCAAGATCGACCTCGTCCGCGGTCGGTACGGCCGCCCACTCGTCCTCGGTGGTCGGGTTGACCAGAACCGACCGACCGCTCGCGTGGGCAGGAACGTACTCGCCCTCGATGTAGAGGCTGTCTTCACGGCTGTACGGCAACGCCACTGCGGCGCGAGTACTCATCATTGATCCCCTTCCGGATCCAACTGAAGATGTCGCCTCACGAGCTGTCCGAGCGAGGCGCTCCTCCGTGACGGCTGGTGCGATGAAGGTGAGTTGATGCTTCGCTCGAAGCCCCTTCGCTCCACCGGTACAGCAAACTGTTTCTTCGTATTCCGCAATTTATTCGCTGGTGGCCAAATTAGCCAGCGCCGCTCTCGCTGTCAACCTGCACCGGACCTGCGGGGCTCACGGCGGCGGCCGCGGCGAGCTGGCCGAGTCGCACGCAGAGAGTTGACAACTCCCCGCACTGGATTTAGCCTTCCGTATGGTTTCACATTGCGAATACTTTTCGTTTAACGAAATCTGCCAACCATGACAGATCGGAGTCAGCAGATGACACGCGCTATTCGAGTAGCCATCGTGGGGGGCGGCATCGGTGGCCTGGCTACCGCCGTCGCGTTGAAGCGGCGAGGTATCGATGCCACGGTGTTCGAGCAAGCCAGGGCGCTGACGGAGGTCGGTGCGGGCGTTCAGCTCCAGCCGAACGGCACGCGCCTGCTGCAGAGTCTCGGGCTGGGGGACGCACTGAAGTCGGTAGCTGCGCCCGTCGGGGAGGGCTCGGCCTACTTCCGCCAGGACGGCACGCCCATCGCACCCATCCGCACCACCGATTCCCAAGGCCGACCGGGGATATTGGGCGTCCACCGGGCTGATCTGGTCGGGATCCTCGCGGATGCGCTGCCCGATGACGCTGTCCGCACCGGACACAAGAGCGTCGGATTCGAACAGACAGGATCCGAAGCGACACTCTCCTTCGAAAACGGTGAGCAACTCACGTTCGACGCGGTCATCGCCGCAGACGGCATCCACTCTGCGCTGCAACAGTATGTCGTCGAGCCTTCTGAGCCGGTGTACTCCGGGTCGGTGGCGTTCCGCGGGTACGTCCCGCGAGAGCTCGTCCCCGAGTGGCCAGACCGGGTCTCCCTGCTCTGGATGGGCCCCGACCGGCACATGCTCGTCTACCCCCTGCGCGGCGGGGAGCTCATCAACTACGTCGGGTTCGTGCCGCGCGCGCAGGCTGCGATCGAGTCGTGGTCTGCGCCCGGCGACCCCGACCAGTTGCGGGCGGAGTTCGCCGGTTGGGATCCCCGGATTCAGCGCCTGCTGGAGCAGGTCCAGGAGACGTTCTGGTGGGGACTGCGCGATCGCGCCCCCCTTCCGCGATGGACGCAGGGCCGGCTCACTCTGCTCGGAGACGCCGCGCACCCGATGCTGCCGCACCTTGGCCAGGGCGCGAACCAGTCCATCGAGGACGCCGCCACCCTCGGAGTTCTCCTCGACGGCGCCACGGAGCACGACGTAATCCACCGGCTCCAGACCTACGAGAAGATCCGGCTCCCCCGCGCCGCCCGCGTGCAGCAGGGCGCGCGCGCAAATGGTCTGCGCTACGACTCGGCCTACGTCGATCTCGATCAGAGAGACCGCGAGATTCAGGAGTCTGTTACGTTCCGACTATCGATCTTCGACTACGACGCCCTCGCCGTCGCGGAGGAAGCAGTTGGCGTTCGCGCGCTGAGCTGAGGACTCACGCCAGCTAGCTTGCGTTATGCGCCGAGAATGTCGTATAACGAAAGAATGATGGCAGCAACGACCGTCGATGAACCGCACTCTCGTCCTCGGACCGAAGGTATGAATGGCCTCGCCAAAGGCCTGGCGATAATCGAGTCGTTCAGCTCCACTCGTTCACGTCTCACCGTCTCGCAGGCCGCTGCGGCTTCAGATACGTCGCCCGCAGCGGCGCGGAGGTGCTTGCTGACATTGGCGGAGCTGGGTTACGTCAGCTACGACGGCAAGTACTTCACGCCCACACCGCGCCTCACACTACTCGGTGCGGCATACACTGGCACGGCCTCGCTCCCGCGGCTCGCGCAGCCCCGGCTGGAGGCGGCGCGCGACGAACTGCAGGAAACGGTCTCCCTCGCCGTGCTCGAGGGGCCGAACTCGGCGATCATCGCACGCGCCGAAGCAGATCGGACCGTGTCTGCGTTCATCCGCCTCGGATCCCGGATCCCGGCCTGGCACTCCGCAACCGGCCGTGTCCTGCTCTCCGCTCTCACCGTCAGCGAGCTGGACGACTACCTCGCGTCAGCAGACCTGCAGGCATCCACGTCGAAGGCGATCGTTGATCCCGACGAGATACACGCGCGCGTCCGGCTCGCGGAAGAGGAAGGCTGTGCCTTTACAGACGAGGAGATCGAGTACGGCGTGCGCACGATGGCCGTCGTGGTGAAGGACTCACGGGGGGCGACACGCGCCGCGATGAGCCTCAGCGCCTCCGCGGGCCGATGGACCCTCGCAGACATGCGCACACGGTTCCTCCCCGTTCTCAGGCGTGAAGCGGGCCTGCTCGGCCGTATGCTCTGACCAGTTCGAAACGCTCCCGGAAGACTCAGCGACGAAGCAGGCGAAGCACGCCACGATACTCCTGGGGTGACCCCGAGAGTCTTGCGGAAGAGCGGACGTAGAGCGGTCGCATTGCGAACTCACAGCGATGAGCGGTCGAGCTCCGCGGTCGCGGAAAGAGCCGACGCGGTGTCAGGATCGGCCATCTCGGTAATCGGCGCCGCAATCATCAGCGAGCTCATCGCCTGCCTGGACATCGCGCCTAGGCAGCCGCGGACACGCCCAGTACCTCGGCTGCCAAGAGCGCGACATGTAGTTGGCTGATGTCGGTGCCGATGTTCCTTCCGAGGAGCTCTTCCACTCGATGCAGGCGATAGCCGACCGTGTTCTTCGACACGTACAGACGGCGAGCGGTCTCGATCTGGCTCCGATTCGTGTTGAGATACTCCAGCGCAGTAGCTCTCAGATCTCGCGTCTTTGGGTTGTCTACGGCGAGGCTTCCTAACTGCTCCGTCAGGAAGCGGCGTAGCCGGTTGGGATGCTCGGCAAGCTCCGCAACCGCACCGTACTCGCGGTACGTGAGCGAACGACCTAGATTGCGTCCGTCAGACAGTGCGATCATCCGCTGTAGGGCGCGCGCCTCGTCATGGCTGGCGGCAAAGCCGGCGAGCCCCTGACCGGGCAGGCCTACAGTCACCGTCGCGTACTGACATGGGTCAGGCGGTGCGAGCCGCAGACCCTCGGCTGTGGGCACGTAGCCCCATGCCCAGAGCACAGTCGGTGCGACCACCACGTCGAAGATCTGCACGCATCCCATGCCCCGGAGCGCCCTCTCGGCTTGCTTTCGCAGCCGATCCGGCCCGCTAAGCCGGCTGAAAGCGACGGCGGCGACATGCACACCCGCGAGCTGGTACTTCGTCACGCGCTGGAACTCCTCGGCGCTGATCCCACCAACCATCAAGCGGTGGACGAACGATGGGTCGCGCGCGCCGCCATCGTGAACGGCGTGTGCGACCTCGCTCAACTCGAGAACCTCGTCGGCGACGTGCTGATGCGCCTCAAGCATGGCGTCCATAACCTGTCGCACGACGACCGAGTGTGAAGCGAGTGGCACACGCTCGGAGACACCGCGAAGCAACGATTGGCCGACGACGCCCTGTGCGGCGGTGAGAGCTCTCAGCACCGTCGGAAGAGTCAGGCCCGCGCGGAACCCTTCCGCCAGCCGCCTACGAAGCTCATCACGAAGCACACGGTCCGGGTCGACCCGGATGATGCGGGCTATGGACGCTGCCGCCATCAATTCCACCGCGCCACGCAACGGTCCCCGCTGGTGCAGTTCAGCGGCGTCGGAGCCGAGTGCCTCGAGGGTTTCGGCGCTGACCTGTGCGCACCACGCACCCGTTCGGGCACCGAACATAGCAACCACTGCAAGGTGGGCCTCCTCCGAAAGCGCGCTCCGCCACGAGACGTCCGCCTTCAGCGCTCCGAGCCACTCGGTGCTGGCGCCGGACCAATGGTCGAGTCGGCGACCCATGGGTTACATGCTAACCGCGGCATCGCGGCTAACCGCGGCGGTGTCTGGAGTTGAGTACTTCACGACGAGTTCGGCGTAGCGCCGTCCAGCCTCGACCGCGCCATCCAGGTATCGCTGTGGCACGCTCTGGTACGGCGGGCGTGTAGGACCAGTGTCAATGAGCCCGGCAGTCGTGATTCGCGCCTTGTCGAGCGGCACGTTATACATCGAGAACACCGTAAAGTCGCCGTCCGCAACATGTGGCTCCGCCGCCCACGCTATCTCTTTCGCTATCTGCTCGGCCCTTTCATCGTTGCCAGCGTCGACGGATTGCCGCAACGCCTCCAGCGGCGCAAGGCCGCTCGCCGTCGACGGAGTCCAGCACGCAGCCGCCCTGTCGCCCACGAGCCTGCGGGCGCTTACCCAGTCAGCGTCCATTGGAAGGATTCGGAGTCGGTCGCCACATGCGTCGACATCCTGGACATACTGAGCTCCGAGGGAGATGTACTTTGCGCCAATGATCGAGGGAATCTCCGAGAGACGGCCGTAGGTTTCCGAGCTGATCTTTCCCTTGACCCACCACCAGTCTGCCCTGACGACCCTGATCGGCGAAGTCCTCGCCGATCCCGACCTGACCCACTCGGACGTGTTCCGGCGGATGTTGCAGGCCGGCCTGCAAGATCTGATCAACGCGGAAGCGACGGTGAAGATCGGCGCCGCGCCGCACGAGCGCACCCCGGAGCGGACCACACGTCGTAACGGCACCCGACCGAAGACCCTCGGCACTGCGGCCGGCGAGGTCGACCTTCAGATCCCGAAGCTGCGGGAGGGGTCGTTCTTCCCATCGCTGCTCAGCCCGCGCCGCCGGGTCGACAAGGCACACTCTATGCGGTGATCTGCCAGGCGTGGATCGACCGGGGTGTCCACCCGGAAGGTCGATCAGCTGGTCCGGGCGCTGGGCAACGACACTGGCATCAGCCGGTCGACGGTGTCGAGGATCTGCGGGGGAGATCGATGAGTCGGTGCAGGAGTTCCTGCATCGCCGGATCGATCACACCTGGTTCCCGTATCTGTTCCTGGACGCCACCTATCTCGACGTGCGCCACCGCGGCCGTGTCGTCTCCCAAGCCCTCGTCGTGGCCACCGGTGTCAGCGGCGACGGGCGGCGGGAGATCCTCGGGATGGCGCTGGGTGACGGAGGCCACGGACTTCTGGACCGAGTTCCTCCGCGGCCTCCGCGACCGCGGGCTGAAGATCGCGGCCATGCTCGAGGCCGCAGAACCCGACCTGACCGCGTTCGCACCACTGCCGCGCGAGCACTGGCAGAAGATCTGGTCGAACAACCCGATCGAACGCCTCAACCGCGAGATCAAACGCTGCACCGACGTCGTGCAGATCTTCCCCGACCGCGAATCGGTCACCCGGCTGATCGGCGCCGTCCTACAAGAACAGCACGAGGAATGGACCTACGGCGAACGCCGCTACTTCTCCGACATCTCCATCCGCAAACTCGTCCACATCCCAACGAGCACACCGAACCCGCCCGCCCCGAGCTCTACCTCACCGCCTGACCACCATCACCCCTCAAGAAGCAACCGGAGTGACACCACACCACGGGACTTGATGTCCCGCGTCAAGTAGTTGGCAGGATTTCTTCTCTTTCAAAGGTGGGGATGGTGGGGTCGGCCAGGCCCAGGTGCACCTCCATCGGCCGGTTCCAGGCGATCGCCTCGTGCGGGCGCTCGGTGTTGTACTCGGCGCGGTAGTCCTCGGCCCGCTCGATCAGCGTCAACGCGTCGGGGATCTCGTCGAGGAACAGCCGCTCGTACTTCAGCGTCCCGAACCCGCGTTCGCGTGACCCGTTCTGCCCCGGGCTCTTCACTCTCGTGCGCACGTGTCGCAGCTCGGGGTGTCTCATGATGAACAGCTCGAAGTTCAGCGACCGGAACGGGCCGCCGTTGTCGGTGACGATCGTCACCACCGGCAGCACCTCACCCGTCTCGTCGTCAACCTGACACTGATCGACGAGTGGGTGTCCGAACATCGCCTCGTAGTCGGCCAGAGCGAGCTCGATCGCGGCGATCGCGTCATACTGGTTCGCGGTCGGCGACACGTGGAACGGGTGCTCGACCTTCGAGTACCAGTCCCGGCACCCCGCGATCCGCCAGGTCCCGCCGGTGGTGGTCTCGAACTCGCTGAAGTCCAGCTGCCAGACCTGGTTCGGGGCGGTCGGGTTCGTCGCGAACGCGGTCTTCCGATCCTTCGCCAGCTCGCGGCGCTGCTTCTGATACTCCGACGGCAGGATCAGCCCATCGTCACGCAGCAGCCGCAGCACCGTCGCCTGCGACACCTTGTGCCCGTCGTGCCGAGTCAGCGCCCAGATCTTGCGGTGACCCCACGCCGGCTTCGCCAACGCGTGCTTGGTCACCAGAGGGCGGGCGGCGTCCCGCGCCGGCTGCGGCCACGGCCCCTTCGGCGGCTGCTCCTGGCGCGCCTTGGCCTGCCAGCGCCGCCAGGTCCGTTCGGGCATGTCGATCAGCTCCACGAACCTCGAAGTCGACATGCCCGCCTCGACGCGGATCACCTCGAGGTCTTCGAAGGGCCCAACCGGCTCTCCGCCGACTTCTTCCACACCCGGATCTCGACCGCAGCCTCACCCAGCGCCTGGGTCAGATCCGCGACCTCCGCCTCAAGCTGCTGCTCCCGCGTCGACGGCCCGGACTTCCCCGCCGCGAGGCCGGTCTTCCCCGCCTCGAGGAAGTCCGCCTTCCACCGGCCGATCGACTGCTCGCTGACCTTCTCACGCCGAGCCGCCTCAGCGATCGTCATCTCGCCGGCGAGGATACTCAGCACGATCCTCGTCTTCTTCTCCACCGGAATCACTGGTGGTCTACCCATGGTCAAACTCTCCGCTCAGGACTCAATCAATGGTCCTGCCACAAAGTCTGACGCGCGACATTGACCACC
The DNA here is from genome assembly GCF_038150145.1 of Microbacterium schleiferi. Taxonomy (GTDB): domain Bacteria; phylum Actinomycetota; class Actinomycetes; order Actinomycetales; family Microbacteriaceae; genus Microbacterium; species Microbacterium schleiferi_B. The sequence continues at coordinate 76,346 of NZ_JBBWSA010000002.1, read as the reverse complement.
AACGTCCCCGTCCTGGCAAGGAGAGGAACGCATGAACAGTCTGACCGATCTGGTCGATGTCGTCATCGGCGTCGACACCCACGTGGCCACGCATACCGCCGTTCAGGCCGGGTTTCCGAAGGTGCTCAGGTGGAGGGCGGTCAGGGCTTGGTCGTGGTGGTCGTGCAGGGCGCCGCCGGCTGCGGTGTACGCGGTCTCGACGACCGCTTTGGCCACGTCGAGCTCGGTCTCGTCGCGGGGACCGTACAGCATGATCACGATCGGCGGGGCCCAGCCCTGCGTGACGACGTAGTGGTACTCGGCCCACCCGAGCTCGATGAGCCCCTCGGCCACGGGGGTGGGGACGTTGAGGTGCAGGCTGCCGTCGTAGGCGGGGTGGATGTGGCCCCATTCGCCGCCGAACAGGTCGGGGAGCTGGGGTGTGCGTGGCGGCTCGTCGAGGTAGAAGGCGACGGCGCCGGGGACCGACACGCCGCTACGGCCGCGGCGCACCCCGGGCAGCGACAGCGCGTGATCGAGTAGTCGTTCCTGCAGGTCTGCGGGCGCATTCTGGTCCAGCTGCTCGTGGGGAGCCGAACCGGTGGTGGCAGGGCGGGGGCCAGGGCGCGCTGGGAGGTCAGAGAGGTTCACGGCAGATCCCTTGCCGAAGTGTCGAGGTCATGAACAGCACGATAGTATCGGGAGGGTAATGGATACCAAGAAGATACTAAAAGGGATGCCCGGTGAACCAGACCCCGTCCGCCGATGAGATGTCCGGCCCGTGCCCGATCTCGCCGACGGTCAGCGCGGTGTTCGGCAAGTGGTCGGCCGAGGTGCTGTGGTCGCTGATGCACACGGGTCCGCTGAGGTACACCCAGCTGCGCGCGCAGATACCCGGAGTGACGCCGAAGGTGCTCACGCAGCGCCTCCGCCAGCTGGAGCGCGACGGGCTGGTCTCCCGAACCTACTACCGTGAAGTCCCGCCGCGAGTGGAGTACGAAGCCACCGAGATGGCCCGGAGCCTGGCCCCGCTGTTCGCCGACCTCGAACGCTGGACCCACACGCACGCCCCGTCCATCGCCGCCGCCCGGCGCGCCTACCAGGGACCGACGATCTCCTGACGCCACCCGGCACGTCGTCGACGCACGACGAGAGGGTCTCAATGAGAGTGTCGACGCAGGAATCTGGCCGACCGCCAACCGCCAAGCTCACGGAGATCCTGCCGCTCGGATCGTGTCAGCGTGGGGAAGTGAGACCGACCCGGTTGCCTTCGGTGTCTTCGATGTACGCGAAGACACCGCGGCCGCCGCCGATGTCGGTCTTGTCTACGAGGATGCGGTCCCCCAGCCGCGTACTCGGCGCGAACAATCGCGGTGAGCTCGCCACCAACGAGCAAGACCAGTCCATCACTGGTGCGCGCGAACTGAATGCACTCGTTCTCGGAATGAAGCACTCCCGTCGGCGCATCCCGTTCCCCACCACCACGCACGATGAGCTATGAGACGCTCGATCGTCTTGGCGGCAACCTTGCGCTCGTCATCGAGAGTCCCGTTCATGCGCGAACTCACGAAATAGCGAAGATGCGTGTGATCGCGACCGCACCGGACCTCGGCCTCATACTCACCCGACCACCCACGCGTCCGCGGGCTCCGAGGCTTCCGCCCACTCATCAGCGATTCGTTCCGCGCGCTACGAGTCCACGGCACTTGGCACAAATGCCAAATGCATGCCAACTACCCGTGGAAAATGCCATCTTCGCGTGGAACCTACATACGCGCCGCCGAAGAAAGCGACGTTGACGAGGAACTGGATGAGCATGAACGCGACGTAGGGCGAGAAGAGGCCCGCACGCGAGAGGCCCTCGTCGGTCGGCGCTGTGGCATCGATGAACATCGAGATGAGCAGCCACGTGAACATGCCAGCGATGATCGCGACACGGACGAGGAACGCTCGCCGTCGGTTGTCGACCCATGCCCCGACGGTGTAGAAGGCGATGAAAAGCGCGACATTCCCGACGTAAAGCTCCGGGACGCGGGCCATCATCCCGGCAAAGAACGCGACCGATACTGCCACCGCGACAGTGCAGGGCAGGCGTCGACGCCAGGCCAGCGGGGCGGTGAGACAGAGCGCGTAGAGCAGCGCGACCCGCAGGTCGATCTCGGTGGAGTTGTAGATTCCGGCGACTGCGCCGAGGGCGGTGCTCAGCACCGCCGTGACGAAGAGGGCTGCCGCCAACCAGACGTCCCCTCGGGTCGGAACCCACCGCGAGGTGGCGCGCGTCGGATCACTCACCCATCCACGCTACGTCGCTCGCACACCACGCCACATCCCTCTCGCGGGGGAGCCCCCCGTCCGCCGGCCGCGGCCGGCGATGGTCCCGATTGCAGGATCAGCTGCCTCGGCAGGGGCGGTGGAGGGCAGCAGAGCGGGTTGATCCTGCGTTCGGCTCGCCGGGTGCGGTGTCGGGACGCGTACTGTGAGGGCATGGCGTCCCGGCAGACTTCCCCGGGCACGACAGGTTTCGGGGGCCGAGTGCTCGCACTGCTGGCGTGCTCGCATCCTGGGCCGACGGTGGTCGTCACGACGCTCGCCGGATTGCTCGCCGTGGGGGCCGGCATCGGGGTGGGGCGCATTGTGCTGACAGTCGCGGCTGTGTTCTTCGGTCAACTGTCGGTCGGATGGTCCAACGACGCTATTGACGCTCAGCGGGACCTCGCCATCGGGCGCCGCGACAAGCCGATCGCTGCCGGCGTCATCTCGCGCCGAGCGGTAGCCGCTGCAGCCGGCGTCTCGCTGGTGATCGCGCTCATTATCTCGGCCATCATCGGGTGGGAGTTCTGTCTCGCCCACGGCATCGCCCTGGCCTCGGCGTGGGCGTACAACGCGTGGCTGAAGTTCACATGGGCATCGGTGATCCCGTTCGCGGTGAGTTTCGGCATCCTGCCCTCGCTCGCGACGCTGGCAGCTCCCGCGCCCGTCGTGGCTCCGTGGTGGCAGGGAGCCGCCGGCGCTCTGCTGGGCATCGCCGTCCACCTGACCAACGTGCTTCCCGATCTCGCCGACGACGAGGCGACGGGTGTGCGCGGGCTCGGTCACCGGATCGGCGCCACGCCGAGTGCGATAGCCGCGTTCGCTGCCGTCATCGCGGGGATTGTGGTCGTCGTCGTCGGATCGTTCGGCGAGGTGCCCTTCGCGGTGGCGCTCGCTGCGTCAGTGAGCGTTGTGGCGTGCGCGGTCGCGGGCCTGCTCCGCGCTCTCCGGAAGCCAGACCGCGTGGTCTTCCGCCTGGTGATGGCGTCCGGTCTGATCCTTGCTGCGCAGCTCGTGATCACCGCGTTTGTGGCGTGAGGGGGCTCTCTCGCGCATCCGGATCGAAGCCCATCCCGTAGGCGTGTGCGAGGAGCCGCGCCGGCGCCAGACGGATGCCTGCGAGCCGCGTGACCGCGCCGACGCTGCCGTGACCACGCCCGGCGACGGTGTTCAGCGCGGCGATTCGCGCCGCGGTCGTCGCGGCCGACCTGCGTCGCCGCTCCCACGCGGCCAGTGCGGCCGGCGGCTCTCCCGTGATGTCCCACTCTCGGAGCAGCGGCGCGAGCGTCGCCGCATCGATAAGGCCGAGGTTGAGACCCTGCCCGCCGATGGGGCTCACCTCGTGGGCCGCGTCACCGATCGCGAGAACCCGTCCGCGCGCCATCCGGCGCGCGACGAATCGGCCTACCCCGAAGTTCGACGCCGTCGTGATCGTGTCGCCGGAAGATCCCGCACGCCGGCTGACAGCGTCACGCAGGGCGGTCGCGTCGTCGGTCGCGTCATCTGTGGAGCCCGCGCGGTGCCACGCGACGTATCGCCGCAGGCCGCCGGGTAGCGGAAACGACTCCAGGACGCCGTCTGGATGCAGGTGAACGATGGCGCGAGGCCCTTCGTCGGTGTCATCGGGAACGTCGGCCATGACGTAACGGTCGGGGTACGCGCGGCGCCTCCCGTCGCGGATGAGGATACTGATGTGGCGCGAGCGAGACCCCGCCGCAATCACGACCGCATCGCCGTGCACGTCACCACTGTCGGTGATCACCCGACACGTCGCCCCTTCGTCGATCACGTCGAGCACCTGGACTCCGCGCTCCGGCGCGGGGGCGCCGTTGCTGGCGGCCGCGGCGGTGATCGCCGATTCGGTCGCTGCCTGCGGAAGGGTCGCGACGAACGGGAAGGATGCGAGCGAGCCGGCCCGCACAGCGTCGAACCGGATCGTGGTCACGGTCGCGGCGCCGACCCTGGCCTGGCCCTCCCGCACCTGCAGACAGGCGGAAAGAATGCGATCGGTCACCCCCGAGGCTGACATCGCCGTCAGCGCGGCGGAATGGATGCCGATGGCCCGGGACCCGGCGCCGGGAGCCTCACGCGCCTCGAGCGTGATGTGCTCCACACCCAGGCGGGCGAGTTCGCCGCCCAGCAGCATGCCGACGGGACCGGCGCCGATGATCACGACCCGCATGGCTCACCTGTCACCGGGTCCCTCGGGCCCGCGGGTCGCGAGGACGCGAAACGGCGCCGGCGGGGTCACTGTCCACCCCCGTGGGACCTCCCGCTCGAGCTCGGCGACGGTGTATGACCGGCGGATCGAGCGGAGCCCGTCAGTGAGGAGGAAGGTCCCGGGTGCGACCGGAAGGATGCCGACCGCGTAGAGACCCCACGCCGTCTTGCTGCGGGCGATGTCGTTGTGCAGCGCGAGCTCGGCGCCGAGCGCGTCGGTGTGGGTGAGCAGTTCGTGCAACTGATCGCGGCTGAGGTGGTGGAGGACATGGTTGGAGACGACGACGTCGAACTGTTCGCCGGCGTCGACGAGGTCTGCGGCATACGCGCCTCGAAACGTGACCCCGGGCTCGGGTGGCTGCGACGTCGCGATCGACAGGCACCGTGGGTCGGGGTCGATTCCGCAGATCTCCACCGCGAAGCCGTCGCTGTGAGCACGTCGCGCGAGGTCGCGTGTGACGTCGCCGCCGCCGCATCCGACGTCGAGAATCCGAACCGGCTCCTCACGCTGCGCGTCAGCTCGGGTGCGAAGGTAGGGACGCAGACGGGATCTGTAGATCGCGCCCCATCCCGCCACCGCCCGGTTCACCACTGTGAACCGGCGTACCGTGCGCAGCAGCGCCTGTTCGTCGCACTGCGGATCGTCCATCAGCTCGCGAAGAGTCTCGTCACGAACGCGCACTGTCCGCCTGCCCCACGCGCAAGCTTTCCGCCGCCGCTATCGGCTGGCGCGCTGCGATGCGAGCCGTTGCACTCTCTACCGCGAGGCCAGGACCGAACGCTGTGACGAGAACCTGCTCGCCCTCGGCCACCGTGGGATCACCGAGGAGGTCGGCGAGGATGAACAGCACTGTCGCGGATGACATGTTGCCGTAGTCGCGCAGGATCGCTCGGGATCGCTGCAGAGCCGTTTCGTCGAGATCCATCGCCTGCTCGAACCTGTCCAGGATGCTGCGTCCGCCCGGGTGGACCACCCACTGGTCAATCGCACCGGTGCGCTCAAGCACCGGCGCGAGGGCTGCGCGGACTTCGCGTCCGACGATGCGGGGGACATTGCCGGTGAGTGTCATCTCGAAGCCGTGGTCGCCGATGATCCACGCCATGTCCTGCTCGCCGTCGGTCGTCAGGGCGGTGGTGAAGCCCGTCAGCTCGAGCCCGCGAGACGGTGCAGCCAGTTCGCGGGGACCGCTGGATTCCGGCGACTTTGCGGTCACGACCGCCGCTGCCGCGCCGTCGGCGAAGACGGCGGAGGCGACGATCTGGTCGGGTTCGGATGATGAGCGAATGTGGATGGAGCACACCTCGGTGCACGTGACCAACACCGTTGCGGTGGGATCGGCGAGACAGATTCGCCATGCCGAGCGCAGCGCCGGGATTGCCGCGGCACACCCCATGAATCCGATGTGCTCGCGTTCGACCGTCGGATAAAGCCCGATGTCGCGCACCAGCCGGTATTCGGGGCCGGGAGCGTAGAAGCCCGTGCAACTGGCAGTGACCACGTGGGTGATCTCGCCCGGATGTACGCCGGCGTTCTTTAGCGCACGCCGCGCGGCGGCCTCCGACAGTCGCGGCGCTTCGCGCGCGTACCGCGCGTTGCGCGTACCGGTCCCCGGATTGCGCACCGCGTGAGTCTCGGGTTCCAGGAAGTCGCCGCCGCCACCGGCTAGATCCTCGATGACGGTGTGGCGCCGCTCGATCGCCGAGTTGTCGTAGGCGGCGCGGATGAGCCGTGCCGTAAGGGGCGCGATATCCGGCTCCGCGAGGAACAGGTCCTTCACCTGCGATTGCGAGAGCGCGAACTCCGGCACCGCGGTCCCAATGCCGATGAGCTGCACTCCCATGCACTCACCCTAGGCGCCGGGTACCTCGGCGGGGCCGCGTCACCCGAAGATCATCGGCCGGTCATCGTCTGCTTCGTCTTCTCCCGGCGACAGTCGGGCGCGGTCGAGCTCGACGACCACGGGGACGTGGTCGCTCGGAGCCTCACCCTTGCGCTCGTTTCGGTGGATGGCGGCATCCGTCACCGCATCCGCCACAGCGCGTGAGCCGAGGATGAAGTCGATCCGCAGTCCCTCGTTGCGGGGGAAGCGCAGCTGCTTGTAGTCCCAGTAAGTGAATCCGGTCGGAACCAGGGGCCTGACGACGTCGCTGAGCCCCGCCTGCTCGAGAGCGGTGAAGGCTTCCCGTTCTGGGGCGGAGACGTGCGTCGAGAATCCTTCAACGATCGCGGGGTCGCCGTTGTCGGCATCCGTCGGGGCGATGTTGAAGTCGCCGACCAGAGCCAGAGGCAGGTCGGGCGCTGCCGCGAGGGTGGTTGCGGTGTACTGGCGCAGCGCCTCGAGCCAGTGGAGCTTGTAGACGTAGTGGGGGTCCTCGAGGGCACGACCATTGGGGACGTAGAGGCTCCAGACGCGCACGCCGTCGATGGTCGCGCCGATCGCGCGGGCCTCCTGCGGGGCATCCGGGCCCTCGTGCCCCTTCGCGAAGCCGGGCATCCCGGGGAAGGCGGTCTCGACCTCGGTCGGACGCGAGCGGCTGGCGATCGCGACACCGTTCCACTGCGAGAAGCCGTGGGCTTCGACGTGGAACCCCGCCTGCTCGAACTGTTCGAACGGGAACTGCTCGACCTTGCACTTGATCTCTTGCATCGCCAACACGTCGATGTCTTCACGCACCGCGAAGTCGACGATCCGGTCGACTCGGGCGCGGACCGAGTTCACGTTCCAGGTGGCAAGGCGCATGGCATCAGCCTAGAGTCGCCCGCCGACCTCGCCTGCTTCCTGACGCGGGCTCTGGGGCGGGGTGTGGCTAACTCCTGAGTTCCGGTGCCGAACCCGGGTCGTGTCGAGGTCAGGATGCCGGGCGGCCGTCGAATGTGCGGAGTTGGCTGCGGTGGTGGCCTGGGGAGATAGGGGTGGTCGCGTGGTTCAATCTGGCGTCCGCGTTGCTCGGCATGGCCGGCCTCACTCTCGGGTTCATGCCCATCCCGACGGAGTGGATCGAAGGGTCTGTCTTCACGTCGTACGTCTGGCCGGGAGTGATTCTCGGGGTGGTCGTGGGTGGATCACAGGCGCTCGCGCTGGCGGCGCAGTACTGGCGCTTCCGCCTCGCGGCTGGCCTTCACGCGGCGGCGGGCCTGGTCATGATGATCTGGATCTTCGTCGAGATCGCCATCATGCTCGTCTGGTCGCCGCTCCACGGCATCTACTTCGCGACCGGCCTCGTTCAGACCGTCCTCGCGGTGCTCGCACTCGGTGCCCGGCCGCATCCATTCCTGGCCCGAGACCCGCGCTGACGCGGCGTCTGGGGCGGCTCGGATGTCGCGGCTAGAGCTCCCGCAGGATCTGCTCGACCTTCTCCTTGGCGTCGCCGAAGAGCATCTGGGCGTTCTCGCGGAAGAACAGCGGGTTCTGCACGCCCGCGTAGCCCGAGGCCATCGACCGCTTGAAGACGATGACGTTGTCGGCCTCCCACACCCGCAGCACCGGCATCCCGGCGATCGGGCTGCCCGGATCCTCGGCGGCGGCGGGGTTGACGGTGTCGTTCGCGCCGATGACGAGCACGACGGATGTCTCATTGAAGTCGTCGTTGATCTCGTCCATCTCGAACACGATGTCGTACGGCACCTTGGCCTCGGCCAGAAGCACGTTCATGTGGCCGGGAAGGCGTCCGGCGACGGGGTGGATGCCGAACCTGACGTCGACGCCCCGCTCCCGCAGCTTCGCGGTCAGCTCGGCCACGGGGTATTGCGCCTGGGCCACCGCCATGCCGTAGCCGGGCGTGATGATGACCCGGTCGGCGTCGGCGAGGAGCTCGGCAGCACCCGTGACGTCGATCTCGCGGTGTTCGCCGGTTTCGTCATCCGTCGACCGTGGTGCCTCGATCCCGAACCCGCCCGCGATAACGGAGATGAACGAACGGTTCATGGCACGGCACATGATGTACGACAGGTACGCACCCGACGAGCCGACGAGCGCGCCCGTGACGATCAGCAGGTCGTTGCTGAGGATGAAGCCCGCTGCTGCGGCGGCCCAGCCCGAGTAGCTGTTGAGCATCGAGACGACAACGGGCATGTCGCCGCCGCCGATCGAGGCGACGAGGTGCCAGCCCAGCAGAAGCGCGAGGATCGTGACCACGATCAGCAGCCACAGATCAGGTGTGATCACGTACCAGACCGTCAGGGCGACGAAGGTGACGAGCGCACCGAGGTTGAGGATGTTCTTGCCAGGCAGCATGAGCGGCTTCGAGGAGATGCGGGCCGACAGCTTCAGGAACGCGACGATCGACCCCGTGAAGGTCACGGCACCGATGAACACGCCGATGAACACCTCCGCGTGATGGATGCCAAGCAGCGCCCCGTCGATCTCGCCCGGGTCCAGGGCACCGTTCCACCCCACGATGACGGCCGCAAGGCCGACGAAGCTGTGGAGGAGCGCAATGAGCTCGGGCATCCCGGTCATTTCGACCACCCGTGCACGCCACATCCCGATCGATCCGCCGATCAGCACCGCAATCACGAGCAGCGTGAGACCGATCGTGGCCTGCGGCTGCCCCCACAGCTGCTCGACCGTGAGCCAGATCGTCGCGGCGATGGCGATGACCATGCCGCCGATGCCGAACAGCACACCGCGGCGGGCTGTCTCGTGCTTGCTGAGTCCGTGCAGGCTCAAGATGAACAGCAGCGCTGCGACGAGATACGCGGCTCCCGCGACGGATGCCGCAACTGACGCGCTCGCGGCAGATACTGACGCACCGCTGTGGAGAAGGATCGACGCGGCGCTCATCGGGCCTCACCCTTCGAGAACATCGCGAGCATTCGGCGGGTCACGGCGAAGCCTCCGAAGATGTTGATGCTTGCCAGGAGCACGGCGATTGCCGCGAGAATCTGGACGACGAGTACGCCGGATGCCAGCTGGAGCATCGCGCCGACGACGATGATGCCCGAGATGGCATTTGTCACGCTCATGAGCGGCGTGTGGAGGGCGTGATGCACCTTGCCGATCACGAAGAAGCCGATGATGATCGACAGGACCAGCACAGTGAAGTGCTGGGGGATCGGTGGCGGTGCGATCGCGGTCACGACGAACAGGAGAACCGCCGCGGCCCCGAGAAGCACCGGGGTCCGCCACGCGGGCGCCTTCTTCGGTTCTGGCTTCGGGGCAGGCTCCCCCGCGACCGGCTTCGGTGCGGCCGAGACCTGTACGGGCGGTGGTGGCCAGGTCGACTCGCCGTCGCGAACGATGGTGACACCACGCTGCACGATGTCGTCGAAGTCGATCGTGAGCTGCCCGTCCTTGCCGGGGGTCAGCAGCGCGACCAGGTTGTAGACGTTTGTGGAGTACAGCTGCGACGCCTGCGCGGGAAGTCTCCCCGCAAGATCCGTGTAGCCGAGGATCGTTACGCCGTTCTCGGTCACGATGCGCTCGCCCGCAACCGATCCCTCGACGTTGCCGCCCTGCGCCGCCGCCATATCGACGATGACACTCCCCGGCTTCATCTGCGCGACATCGGATGCCGCAATCAGCCGCGGCGCTGCGCGCCCGGGAATGAGCGCGGTGGTGATGATGATGTCGACATCCGCCGCCTGCTCGGTGTAGATCTCGGCGGCGCGCCGATCGTAGGCCTCGCTCGTCGCCTTGGCATACCCGTCGGAAGACTCCATGACCTCGTCGACCTCGACGGGAAGGTACTCTCCGCCCACCGACTTCACCTGGTCGGCGACCTCGGGCCGCGGGTCGGTGGCGCGCACGATGGCGCCCAGGCTCGCGGCCGTACCGATCGCCGCGAGTCCTGCGACGCCCGCGCCGGCGACCAGCACCTTCGCGGGCGGTACTTTCCCGGCGGCCGTGACCTGGCCGGTGAAGAAGCGCCCGAACTCGTGCGCTGCCTCGACAACGGCGCGATACCCCGAGATGTTGGCCATCGAACTCAGGACATCCATCGACTGCGCCCGAGATATGCGCGGAACGGCATCCAGTGATAGCGCCGTGATTCCGCGGGTCGCGAGCGACTCCCGAACCTCGGGCCGGAACGCGGGTGCGAGCATTCCGATCACTGTCGCGTCGTCCCGAAGCAGGGCCACGTCATCAGCGCTCGGAGCCGTCACCATCACGACGATGTCTGCACCCCAGGCGCCCACACGGTCGGTCACCTGGGCGCCGGCATCCGTGTACGCCGCATCGGGGAACGAGGATGCCGCGCCCGCTTCTGCCTCCACGACCACCTCGTACCCGAGCGTGATCAACCGAGCGACAGTGGGCGGGGTGAGAGCGACGCGGGTTTCGCCGCCGCGCTCTGCGACGATGCCGATGCGGGTCATGTGCGCACTCCCTTGCTTCTCGCGTGCGGGTTCCGCGAACGGGCCTGACTCTATCGGCGAGCTCGACGCGGCTTCGGGACCATCGTCCTCGCGATGAGGCGCGGCCCGAGCTACACCAATCTAGGAGCCGCCGCGGGGCTACGGTCCCAGATGACGCGGAAACATTGTGCGTTCTTTCCTAGACTCGGGCTGTGACCGCTTCCTCCACGCCCGAACTCGAAGCCGACCGCCAAGCCCTCATCGCCCTCATCGGCGCCGAAGCGGTCTTCCACGGCGACTTCACCCTGTCCAGCGGCAAGAAGGCGTCGTACTACGTCGATATGCGCAAGCTCACGCTCGATCACCGGGCGGCCCCCGCCATCGGGCGGATCATGCTCGACCTCGTTCGCACCGGGCTCGGGACGGATGCCGACACCGTCGTCGCCGTCGGAGGCCTCACCCTCGGCGCCGACCCCATCGCGAACGCCGTCATGCACGCGTCAGTCGACACCGAGCATCCGCTCGACGCCTTCGTCGTCCGCAAGGAGCCGAAAGACCACGGCCGCGGCCGTCAGGTCGAGGGAGCGGACGTCGTGGGTAAGCGCGTCGTCGTGCTCGAAGACACCTCGACGACGGGGCAGTCGGCGCTGAAGGCCGTCGAGGCGCTGCGCCGCGAGGGCGCGGAGCCGGTCGCCGTTGCCGTGATCGTCGACCGCAAGACCGGCGCACAGCAGGCGATCGAGGATGCCGGCCTCCAGTGGCTCGCGGCGATCGACCTCGACGACCTCGGTCTCGCCCCGCAGTAGAGCAGAGGCCCAAGGTTCGGTCGCGCCGTCTTGCGCGTGCTGTCGACCTGAACCCACACTTTCGCGCGACTGAACCTGAGTCCTGAGAGTTCGGTCGCGTCATGTTGCGGGTTGCGGGCGAGGCAGGCCTCGTTTCAGCGCGACTGAACGAGTGCTCAGTAATACCTCAGTCCTCGCCGCCGCCGCGGCTGCGCCACCACTGCCAGACGGCGACGACCAGGGCGCCGCTGATGATGATCAGCGACGTCCACAGCAGCAGCGACTGTTCAACCTCGTTCACGGCCGCTTCCCCTCTGCCGCGCCGGCGACGATCTTCGCGATGCGTGCGGCGCGGGTCTCGGGGCGCTTGGCCAGCGCGATCTGTTGAAGCCCGTACTTGCGAGCAGACACCGGGAAGGCATCCCAGTTCGCGCGAGCTGCGGGGTTCGCATCCAAGGCCGCGACCAGATCAGCCGGATCGATACCGGCCTCTGCCTCGTCCAGCACTGTCCAGGTGCCGTTGTCCTTCGCGACCTCGACGGCACGGATGCCGGCCTCGGCCAGAAGGCCCTGCGCCTCCAGGAGCGCGATCCGCGCCTTGTTCGTCGCAGCCCAGCCGCTGGCGGCTCGTCGGGGCGCGAACCACAGTCCGCTCCGCTTCTCGTCGAACACGCGAACGGGGCCATCGATCCACCCGAAGCACAGGGCCTGCAGGATCGAGTCCTCGTACTCGACGAAGGTCAACCCCGATCCCGGCCGAGCGCGCACGAGCCACACCCCCTTCGAGGTCGTGTGATTGGCCTCGAGCCAGACGCGCCAGGCAGCGGCATCCGTTGCTTCAACGCGCTCGCCGTCGTCGAGGGCTCCCATCAGAGCACCTCGGGCATCTCCGACTCTTCGGGCTCCGCGGGCAGGAGCGCGGCAATCGAGTCCAGGATCTCGTCGGGACGGAACGGGAAGCGTTCGATCTCGGCAGGGTCACTGATGCCGGTGAGCACCAGCACCGTGTGAAGCCCAGCCTCGATGCCCGCGACGATGTCGGTATCCATCCGGTCGCCGATCATCCCTGTCGATTCCGAGTGAGCGCCGATGCGGTTCAGCGCCGAGCGGAACATCATCGGGTTGGGCTTTCCCACGACGTACGGCTCCTTGCCGGTGGCCTTCGTGATGAGGGCGGTAATCGCGCCCGTCGCGGGAAGGATGCCCTCCGCTGACGGCCCGGTCGCATCGGGGTTCGTCGCAATGAATCGTGCTCCGCCGGCAATCGCGCGGATGGCCTTGGTGATCGCCTCGAACGAGTAGTTGCGGGTCTCGCCGACCACGACATAGTCGGGGTCGTTCTCGGTCATGATGAACCCGGCCTCGTGAAGCGCCGTCGTGAGTCCTGCCTCGCCGATCACGAAAGCCGAAGCTCCGGGAGCCTGCCCGCGCAGAAAGTCTGCCGTCGCGAGCGCCGAGGTCCAGATCGCCTCTTCGGGCACGACGAGGCCGGATGCGCGCAGTCGGGCGCTCAGATCCCGCGGCGTGAAGATCGAGTTGTTCGTCAGGACGAGGAAGGGTACTCCCTGCTCGCGCCAGCCCTCGATCACCTCCGCCGCGCCGGGAACGGGGATGTTCTCATGGACGAGCACGCCGTCCATATCGGTGAGCCAGCATTCCACGTCTGCTCGGGTCCGCATGGCCACAGCGTATCCCGCGCGGAGAGGTCTAGTGTCGATCACGTGACGCGCAGGCGGTGGGATCCCGAGTCGCTGCCCGACCTTTCCGGACAGTCGTACCTCGTGACGGGTTCGAACGCGGGCCTCGGGTATTTCGCGAGTGAGCAACTGGCCCGAGCCGGAGCGCACGTGATCATGTCGGGACGCAATCCCAAGCGCCTCTCGGCCGCTCGGGCGACGCTTGCCGGGCGTGTACCGGGGGCCGACATCGAATCCCTCATCATCGACACCGCCAAGCCGGGCTCGATCCGGTCGGCAGCAGCATCCTTGCGCACGCGTGGCCCGCTGGACGGCGTGCTCCTCAACGCGGGAATCGTACATCCGCCCCGGCGTCGCGAAACGACCTCCGACGGGGCCGAGGTGGTGCTGGCCACCAACGCGCTCGGACACTTTGCGCTCGCGGGTGAGTTGCTGATCCCGCTCGCGCGGTCGGGTGGCCGCATGGTGTGGCTGGGCAGCATGTCGATCTCGCTTACCCCCTATGACCCGCTCGACCTGCAGCTGGCCGAGAACTACTCGGGGTGGCGGGCATACGTGCAGTCGAAGGTCGTGACGACTGCTGTCGGACTGGAAGCAGAGCGGCGCCTGCGCGAGCACGGTGTCCCGGTCGACAGTGTCGTCGTTCACCCGGGCTACTCGACGAGCGGGCGCACCATCGGTCTGCACGGTGTGAACCAACCCAGCAAGATCACGCGGTTCGTCGACAATCTGCAGACGCCGTTCACCCAGTCCAAGGAGCACGGCGCCTGGCCGCTCGTACGGGCTCTGGCCGATCCCTCGATCACCGGCGGGGAGTTCTGGGGGCCGCGCTACCTCGTTAGGGGCGACCCTCGGCGAGCGCGCCTGCCGAAGATCGTGCGCGACCCCGAACGCCTCGCGCGCATCTGGGATGCGTGTGAAGCGGCAACCCGTACCCGCTGGCCGTTCGCGGCAGCATCCGTCGCTCGCTGAGCCGGCGGCATCCCGGTTCGGTCGCGCCGTGTTGCGGGCGTGATGCCGTGTGACCCGCGCGAAGGCGCGACTGACGGTGGGGAGTGGCGCGAACAGGCTCAGGCGCTGAGCCAGACGGCGTCGGGCGCCGTCGTCGGCAGGCTCACGTCCTGGCCGTCGACCTCGAGAACCGCGGGGCCGCGCACGCACACGACGCTTCCGACATCGACGGATGCCTCATCCAGGGCCTCAAGCAGCCCCGGGACGCGATCCGACACCCGAAGCACTCGCCCACAGTGTCCAAGTGGCGCGTCGGCGAGAAGTACGAACGGCTCACGAGTCACGGTGCCATCGGCATCCGGGATGGCGTCGCCGTGGGGGTCGAACCTGGGCCTGCCGAGGCGCTCATCGATGCCGTCGAGGAGGCGATCGCTGATGGCGTGTTCGAGAATCTCGGCTTCTTCGTGCACGTCAGCCCAGGTGTACCCGAACTCGCGCACCAGCCAGGTCTCGATGAGGCGGTGGCGACGGATGATGGCTGCCGCGCGGTGCTCGCCCGCTGCCGTGAGCGAGATCGGTCCGTACGGGCGGTGGGTCACGAGTCCTTGCGCGGCGAGCTTTCGAACCATCTCGGTCACGCTCGAGGGCGCGAGTCCGAGCTCGGACGCGAGCTGCGACGGCGTGATCCGCTCGGTCTGCCACTCCGTGTGGTGGTAGATCATCTTCAGGTAGTCGTCGACGGCCGCGGAGGACATGTCGAAACCCTACCCGTCAGTATCGGGCTCTCGATTACGTGCCGGTGAAGACCAGCCACAGCAGCACCAGGTTGAGCGTGATCAACAGAGCCGCCGACACGACACCCAGGACGGTGGTGGCGAGTCGGTTGCGGAACGGGCCGAGGACGCTGCGCCGTGCGGTGATCCAGACGAGGGGAACCAGGGCGAACGGGATGCCGAACGAGAGCACGACCTGGCTGAGCACGAGCGCGAAGGTCGGGTCGACGCCGAATCCGAGGATCAGCAGAGCGGGCACGAGAGTGACGAGGCGTCTGACCACGAGCGGGACCCGGATGCGGAGCAGTCCACTCATGATCTCGGCGCCTGCGTAGGCCCCGACGGCTGTCGAGGCGAGTCCGCTCGCGAGCAGGCCGACGGCGAAGAGCGTCGCGATGATCGGCCCGAGCCCGTCGCGCAGGGCAGCGTACGCACCCTCGAGCGAGTCGGTGCCGGGAACGCCCGCGAGGTTCGCCGCGGCCAGAAGCAGGATGCAGAGGTTCACGGTCCCCGCGATGACCATGGCGATCGTGACGTCCCAGCGGGTCGCGGTCAGAAGCCGCCTCGTCGAGACGCCGCGCCCCGATTCGAGGCCGGCCGCTGCTGAGCCGAACGCGAGAGGCTGGGCCGTCGCGACCGGCGCGAACCGGTCGCGGCTGAGGGCCGAGTGTGCGTAGATCGCGTGCGGCATGACGGTTGCCCCGAGGATGGATGCAACGAGCAGGACCGAATCGGCGCCCTCGAATCGAGGCACGAGACCGCCGACGATTCCCGCGGCGTGGGGTGGGGCGACGAACACCCCTGCCGTGAACCCCAGGGCGATGAGGACCACGAGTCCGATGACGATCACCTCGAAAGGCCGGGCGCCCCGTCGTGACTGCACGATCAGGAGGCCCAGCGAGACGATGCCCGTGATCACCCCGCCCCAGAGCAGCGGGATGCCGAACAGCAGGTTCAGGGCCACGGCACCGCCGATGACCTCGGCGATGTCGGTTGCCATGGCGACAAGCTCTGCCTGCAGCCAGTACAGGCGCCGCCCCCATGCGCTGCGGATGCGCCCCCCGAGCGCCTGCGGCAGGCTCTCCCCGGTGACCACACCGAGCTTTGCCGAGAGGTACTGGATGAGCCAGGCCATGACGTTGGCGACCACGACGACCCACACCAGCAGGTACCCGTAGCGAGCGCCGGCTGTCATGTTGCTGGCCACGTTGCCGGGGTCGAGGTAGGCGACTCCGGCAACCATAGCCGGGCCGAGGAGCCACACCAGCCGGGGGCCGCGCGCCGGTGCCGAGACCGGGGATGTGAGCGCTGGCGATGTCTTCGGCATGCCGAAATCCTACTAATTTTTCGGTTCACCGAAAAGAAGGATGCAGGGTAGGAGGCGGGGTCGGGCATCCGGCTCCGGCCCGGAGCCACACTGCCGTCGGATAGATTGCTCGACGTGCAGGACGAGACCGAGCCCGATTCCGAGCCTGAGCTCTCCCACGGTGTCGGGCCCTGGCCGGGCGGAGAAGCGGCGTGGCCGGACGATCCGCGGCTGGACCCCGAACTCCTCGCCGGCGGCGACCGGCGAAACGTCGTGGACCGCTACCGCTACTGGCGGATGGACGCGATCGTTGCCGACCTCGACGAGCGGCGGCATCCGTTTCACGTCGCCATCGAGAACTGGCAGCACGACCTCAACATCGGGTCCATCGTCCGCAGCGCGAACGCCTTCCTCGCGGCGGAAGTGCACATCATCGGGCGCCGCCGCTGGAACAAGCGCGGCGCGATGGTCACCGACCGCTACCAGCACGTCCGTCACCACGAGGATGTCGCGGCCTTCGCTGCCTGGGCCGAGGCCTCGGGCCTTCCCGTCATCGCGATCGACAACGTTGAGGGCTCCCGGCCGCTGCCCGAGGCTGACCTTCCCCAGACGTGCGTCCTACTGTTCGGGCAGGAAGGGCCTGGGCTCTCGGCAGAGGCGCTGGCCGCGGCATCCGGCAGCGTCGAGATTGCGCAGTACGGGTCCACCCGCTCGATCAACGCCGCTGCGGCCGCCGCGGTCGTGATGTACGAGTGGTGCCGCCGCTGGGCGTGACGGATGCTCCGGCCGACCGTGACCGGGGCGGCGTAGACTGCCGGGCGTGAACGGACAGATGACGCCTGCGGGCGGATGGAGGTTGTCGACGCGCTCAGCGTCGGCGGGCACGACGGCCTGAGGCCGCGCCTTCCCCGACGGGCTCCTCGCCCGCTCCGACTGCACCGCAGTCGACTATCCCGTTCCATCGACGCGCTGCGCGATTCCGCTCCTCGTGACGACCGCCGCGCGCTCACCCCCTGAAAGGCACGCACATGCGTCCCCTCACCGACGCCCAGATCCGGGCATCGTTTCTCAACGCCTCGCGCAGCGAGCGCTCGAACCTGACCCTTCCCACCGATCTCGACTCTCGCGACTGGGAGGCCCTGGACTACCTCGGCATCCGCGATCCGAAGTTTCCGAAGCTCGCATCAGTCGTGATCGAACTGGACGACGAACCCGTCGGCATCCTGCTGCGGCAGACTGACGCGCGCCCACTGAGTCGTCCGCAATGCTCGTGGTGCAACGACATCCAGCTCCCCAACGACGTCGTCATGTTCGCCGCCAAGCGCGCGGGCGATGCGGGCAGGCGTGGCGACACTGTCGGAATCCTCGTGTGCGAGAACTTTGAGTGCTCGGCGAATGTGCGAAAGCTCCCGCCGTCGGCGTATCTCGGGTTCGACCGCGAGGCTGCGCGCGATCGGCGCATCGAGGCCCTGCGGGCGAACGTCGCAGAGTTTGCGCGCAGCGTGCGGGACGGCGTGTAGTCAGCCTCAGGGCTGCATGATCTCGCGCAGTCGAGCCTCACGCTCGGCCGCGAGATCGTGCAGCCGCTGGGTGAAGGCGGCGACGGATGCAGCATCCGACGCGCCCGCTGCCTGTGTCACCGGCGACCCGATCGGAGTGCCGGGAAGGACCGCGAGCGGAACGACCCCCGCCCACACGGTGTGGTCTTCGCCGTCATCTGCGGTATCGCCGACACCGTCGAAGCGGACCTTGACGCTCGCCTGATCGAGCGGAACCTGCAGCACATGCGTCGCGCGGACTTCTTTGCGCGTCATCTCCCTAACCTCGCCGCGGCGTCCGGGCATGAGGTGATCCGAGACCTGCCACAGCGCCCGCTCTCGAAGGTCATCGGGAACGATGCGCGCGCGCCCGAACACCACCGCGCTCCGGTAGTTCGCCGAGCTTTCGAAGGTGGATGCCGCGAAGATGAGCCCGTCGACGTGCGTGACAGTCACCGAGACCGGAACGCCCTCGCCCGCGGCATCCAAGAACAGCCCACCACCGGTCGACCCGTGCAGCAGCAGAACCGGGCCACCGCCCAGATCTCCGACGCCATAGAGGTAGGGGAGAACGATCGGCATGCCGTCTCGGACGAAGCCCACGTGAGCGACGATCCCCTCGGCGAGGATGCCGAACAGTACCTCGGTATCGGTGTTCTGCCGCTGCGGCTTGCGTCGCACCTGCAGTGAGGGGGCGGAGGGACTCTCGGGGCTCATACGTCGAGGGTAGAGCCGAGCCAGACCTGACCCCGCAAGCGCCAGCCGAGCGTCGCGGCGCGCGCGAGCATGTAGACGCCGAAGAAGGCGACGGCAAGCCATGCGAGGCCCGCGGCGCCGCCGGGGTGGAAGATCGCGACGAGGACGAGGGCGGGAAGGAATGGCACGAGGTTCAGGGCGCCCGCGATCGCGAGATAGCGTGCGTCGCCGGCGCCGATCAGTACGCCGTCCCAGACGAAGACGATGCCGCAGAGCGGCTGCGCGACGGCGAGTACGAGCAGGGCTGGTTGCACGATGGCGGCGAGTTGCGGGTCGCCGGTGAAGAGGATCCCGATGACCCCGGATGCCGCAGCGAGTCCCGCCCCGACGAGGATGCCGAACCACAGTCCCCACGCGGTGGTGCGCTGCAGCACCTTCCGCACTCGGGCGTGGTCCTGCTCACCGAGCGACTTGCCGATGAGTGCCTGGGCCGCGATCGCGAGGGCATCGAGGGCGAAGGCCGCCGCGGAGAAGATCGTGTACGCGACCTGCCAACCCGCGAGCTCCTCGGTGCCGAGCCCCGCGGCGACGGCAACCGTGGTGAGCAGGGCGATCCGCAGTGAGACGGTGCGCAGGAACAGCCAGCCACCGGTGCGGGCGGATCCGCGCACCCCGCGGGCCGACGGGCGGACCTGGGCCGAATGCCGCTGGGCCAGTCGGCCGATCACACCGACGTAGGCGACGACCATGCCCCACTGGGCGAGCACGGTACCGACCGCTGAGCCCGCGATCCCCCATCCGAGGCCGTAGATGAACAGTGCGTTGAGGGCGGCGTTGGCGCCGAAGCCCGCGGCGGCGATCCACAGCGGTGTGACGGTGTCTTGCATCCCGCGCAGCAGCCCCGTCGCGGCGAACACGATGAGCATCGCCGGCAGGCCCCACATCGAGATGTGGAGGTAGGTCATCGCGTCGGCTGCTACCTCGTCGGTGGCGCCGAAGAGCGAGACGAGGGGTGGTGTCGCGAGGGATCCGGCAAGGGCCAGGATCGCGCCCAGTCCCAGCGCAAGCCAGAGACCGTCTATACCGACCGAGACCGCGGACGTCGCATCTCCAGCGCCGAACCGTCGAGCCACCGCCGGTGTCGTCGAGTACGCGAGGAAGACCATGAGACCGACGATCGTCTGCAGGATCGCCGAGGCGATCCCGAGGGCGGCCAGCGGCACGGTGCCTAGGTGCCCGACCAGAGCCGAATCGACGATCAGGAACAGCGGCTCCGCGATGAGGGCCCCGAGCGCGGGTACGGCGAGCCGCAGGATGTCGCGGTTCAGGGTCGACGGAGCGCCGGCGGGTGGGGAGGGCACGAGCCGAGCCTAGGGTTCAGCGTCGCCCCACCGGATGACGCGCGCCGCGCGGACGTCTGGGCAGCACGGGGCTTCACTTGCCCCAACACGCCGTGGGCGGCATCCGTCGTTCGCGTTTTGCGGCAAACGAACCGCGCTGATGTCACGATGGGCAGTGCGGAAGAGGCGCCGCCGGCGCCCGGGCAGGGGTGGGATGACGGGGAACACGTCGTCGACGACATCTCCGGATGCCGGTAGCGGTGCTGCGCGGCAGATCGCGATTCTCATCCTGCTGGCTGTCATCGCGGGGCTCGCCGTGGGTCTCATCGGCGGTGCCTTTCGCTGGTGCATCCAACAAGCCGAGCACCTGCGCATCGAGGTCTTCGCTTTCGCGCACGACCAGCCCGGATGGGGTTGGCTCATCGCTATCGCCGTCACCGCGGCAGGCGCGACGCTGGCAGCGCTTCTCGTGAAGTGGGTCCCTCAGGCGGCGGGAAGCGGCATCCAGTACGTCGAGGCTGTCGAGCGCGGGGAGGAGCCGCCGAGCGCGCTGGGCGTACTCGTGGCGAAGTTCGTCGGCGGCGTGCTCTCGATCGGGTCGGGCATGGTGCTCGGTCGCGAAGGTCCGACGGTCCACATCGGTGCGGTGCTCGGCGCCGAGACTGCGCGGCGAAGCCGCAGGCCGGCGGCGGATGCGCGCACCCTGCACTCCGCCCTCTCGGGCGCGGGCCTGGCCGTCGCGTTCAACGCTCCGCTCGGTGGATCGCTCTTTGTCATCGAAGAGGTTGCGCAGTCGGTTCGGGCCCGCATCGTCCTTCCGACCCTGACAGGTGTCGCTGTCGCCGTTGCCGCAGCGTGGATCGTCGTCGGCAATGCGCCGATCTTCCAGGTGGCGCCCGTACCGCCGCCCGACCTCGCGCAAGTCGGCGTCTTCGCCGTCTTCGGCCTACTCACCGGCATCCTCGGCGCGGGCTATAACCGCCTGATCCTCGGGTTCCTCACGGCGGCGCGGGCAGCTCGCCGCGTGCCGCCGGTCGTCCAGGCGGCGATCATCGGCGGCGCAGTGGGTCTGCTGCTGTTCCTCGACCCGCTCGGTGCCGGCGGCGGCGATCCGATCTCGCAGGGATTGCTTCGCGGCGAGTCGCTCGTCCCTATCGTGCTTGCCGCAACCCTCGTCATCCGGTTGCTTGCCGGCCCGCTCTCGTACGCGGCGGGGACCCCGGGGGGCCTGTTCGCTCCGCTCCTCGCGATCGGTGCGCTGTGGGGTGCGCTGTGTGGATCCCTCGCCAAGCTGATTCTCCCCGAGGTGGCGAACACGACAGTTGTCGTGTTCGTGCTCGTCGGCATGACAGCGATGTTCGCCGCAACGATTCGGGCGCCGCTGACCGGCATCGCGGTCGTGGTCGAAATGACGGCTGTCGCGACAGTGCTGGCACCGATGCTCGCGGCATCCGTGTGCGCGATCCTCGTGGCCGCCGCCCTGCGCACCCGCCCGATCTACGAGGACCTGCGCGAACGGATGCTGCACCCACCCGCCGTTCGCCCGGTGTTCCCGCCGCGCAGGGATCGTCCATAGCCGAGGTGCTTATCCTGGAGGGCATGACCGACGCCCTCGCCTGCGGCCTCCCGCTCGAAGAACTTTCTGCCGACATCCGCCCGCAAGACGATCTGTTCCGCCATGTGAACGGTGCGTGGCTGGATCGCACGGAAATCCCCGACGACAAGGCTCGCTGGGGATCGTTCCACCTGATCGCCGAACAGGCCGAGAAGGATGTGCGCGCAATCATCGAGGAGAGCACGGATGCCGAGCCCGGCACCGAGACGCGCAAGATCGGCGACCTGTACACGAGTTTCATGGACACCGAGCGCATCTCCGAGCTTGGCGCGACGCCGATCGCCGCTCAGCTCGCCGCTGTCGATGCGATCTCATCGATTCCGGAGCTGCTGACGACCCTCGGCACACTTGAGCGCGACGGCGTCTCCGGACTGTTCGGCCTCTACGTCGAGCCCGATCCCGGCAACCCGCAGCGCTATGTCCCGTTCATCGTGCAGGGCGGGCTGTCGCTTCCCGACGAGAGCTACTACCGGCTCGAGAACTTCGACGAGACGCGGCGCGAGTTCCGGGCTCACGTTGAACGGATGCTGACTCTCGCCGGGGTGCCCGGTGCCGCGACGGATGCCGATCGCATCATCGCACTCGAGACCGAGCTCGCGTCCCACCACTGGGACAACGTGCGCAGCCGCGACGCGATGGCCACCTACAACCTGCACACCTGGACGCAGTTCCTGAAGCTGGCGGGGCTGGACCTTGCGCCGTGGTTGTCGGCGCTGGCGCCGGGAAAGGAGACGGCCTTCGACGAGGTCGTCGTGTACCAGCCGAGTTTCATCGAAGCGCTGGGCTCCGTTCTGGTTCCTGAGCGACTCGACGACTGGAAGGCGTGGCTGCGATTCGCCGTCATCCGCGGCGCCGCGCCCCTTCTCTCTGAGGAGTTCATTGCCGAGAACTTCGCCTTCTACGGCACGCAGCTGACCGGAGTTCCCACCATCCGGGAACGCTGGAAGCGCGGCGTGAGCCTTGTCGAGGGGTCGATGGGCGAGGCCGTCGGACGCGTCTACGTCGAACGGCACTTCCCGCCGGCCGCCAAGGAAGCCATGGACGAGCTGGTTGCGAACCTCATCGAGGCGTACCGGCGCAGCATCCGTTCACTGGAGTGGATGAGCCCCGAGACCCGCGAACGCGCGCTCGCAAAGCTCGACGCCTTCACCCCGAAGATCGGCTACCCGGCTAAGTGGAAGGACTACTCGGCGCTCGAGATCGACGCCACCGACTTGGTCGGAAACGCGCGCCGTTCGCACCGGGTTGAGCACGATCGCCAGCTCGCGAAGGTCGGGAAGCCGATCGACCGCGACGAGTGGTTCATGACGCCGCAGACCGTCAACGCGTACTACAACCCGCTCATGAACGAGATCGTCTTCCCTGCGGCGATCCTGCAGTACCCGTTCTTCGACGCCAGCCGCGACGCGGCTGCGAACTACGGGGGCATCGGCGCGGTCATCGGCCATGAGATCGGCCACGGATTCGATGACCAGGGAAGCCGATTCGACGGTGACGGGTCGCTCCGTGACTGGTGGACCGAAGCCGACCGCGAAGCCTTCGAGCAGCGCACCAAGGCGCTCATCGAGCAGTACGACGCGCTGACCCCGCGGGGTCTGGACGAGAAGCATCACGTCAACGGCGCGCTCACGATCGGCGAGAACATCGGAGACCTCGGGGGCCTGGGAATTGCCCTCAAGGCGTACGAGATCTCGCTCGGCGGTGAGCCGGCTCCGGTGATCGACGGATACACCGGCATCCAGCGGCTGCTGCTGAGCTGGGGGCAGATCTGGCAGCAGAAGGGTCGGGATGCCGAGACCATCCGCCTGCTCACGATCGACCCGCACTCGCCGAACGAGTTCCGCTGCAATCAGATCCTGCGCAACGTCGACGCCTTCTACGACGCGTTCGAGGTGACCGAGGCTGACCAGCTGTGGCTCGACCCCGCCGAGCGCGTCACAATCTGGTGAGGTCGATCACCTAGAATCCCCCCACCTGAACACGGGAAGGATCCCTCGGTGGGCACACCACCCAGCACGTCGCGCGCAGGCCACAGCGCCGACTCTCGGCGGACTCGTCATGCGTCTGGGCGCACGCGTTCCTTTGCTGCGACAATGCACGCTCTCGAAGAGCTGGCCAGCACGGGTGGCCGTGTCTCGGTGTGCGTCACTGACCTCGATCGCGGGAAGGACCTCGTGCTGGGAGATGCGTTCGTCACGCTGCCTGTCGCCCAGCTCGGAGTGGTTCCTCTGCTGATCCAGGTGTCTGCAGCCCTGGAGGCTGGCGATCTCGGCGGGGCGGACTCCGTTGCCCGGCCGCCCCTCCCCGACAGCTCGTCGGCTGGACTATGGCGCCACCTCGCTGCCGTCGACCTGAAGCCGGTGGATCTTGCGGTGCTGACGGCGGCGGCAGCCGACCCGTTGGCGACGAACGCACTCATCGATCTCGTCGGGCTCGATCCGGTTCGCGAGCGCATCGAGCAGCTCGGACTCACACGGACCGCGCTGCTCGACCGCGTTCGTGAGGATCGTGGGCCGGATGACGCTCCGCACTTCGCCCTGTCGACGACCCGTGATCTGACGACCATGTTCTCGGCGCTCATGAACGGCAGAGCCGTATCTGCCACGGTCAGTGCGCAGGTGATCGGGTGGCTCGCGCTCAACGCCGATCTCGGACTCGCCGCCGGCGCAACAGGCCTCGACCCGCTCGCTCACGCCGACTCCGATGGGGAGCTGCTTCTGGTGAACAAGACCGGTCGCGACCGCGGTATCCGTGCCGAGGCAGGCGTTCTCGCCGGCCCCCGCGCAGGCGTCGCCTACGCGATGATCGTGCAGTTCACCGAGGACACTCCGCTCGATCGACTGCGGGTTCAGGATGCGTTCCGCGTCTTCGGCGCCGACCTGATGGAGTCCGTGCACTGAGTCTCGCGCCCTGTGCGGCTCAGCTCAGGTGTCGCCGTCGAGCTTGTCGACCAGGTCAAGGCCGCGCTGGGCCCACGCGATCTCGGCCTTTGCGCGTTCGACAAGACCCTCGTAGGCGAAGTGCTTGTAGGCGACGATGCGCTCGTGTTCCTCGGCCGGGGAGGCTTTCAGGCGACGTTCGAGCATGGGGTTCGGAGGATCGATGTGATCGATCTTGCGGAGTTCGCCGTCCCACTGGGCGAGCTCGCCTTCCCACTGTTCGATGTGTCGCCGAAAGAACTCTCTCGCGGCATCCGGTGACGCCGACTCCAAATAGGCGGCGCGCAGGTGGGCGGGGTCGCGTACGCGCTGATACTCGAGGGGGGAGGCCATCCACGCGAGGAACGCCTGGTCGCCGGCATCCGTGACGTGGTACATGCGCCGCGTGCCGCGCTCGCCGCGAGCTTGCTCTTCGGCTTCGATGAGGCCGTCGGCTTCCATCTTGCGGAGCTCTGGATAGATCTGCGAGTCCGGCGCGTGCCAGACGTGACCCACGGACTGCGTGAACTGTTTGGCAAGCTCATATCCCGACAGCGGTCCGACCCGCAGCAGCGCCAACAACGCGTAGCGAAGGCTCATCGCTGTGCTCCTTCCCTGCCGAATCCGCTTCCGTGATGCTACCGATATGCCGCGAGACTGCCCCCGCGCCGCGAGACAGCGTGTTGCGTGTGCTGTCTCGCGGGCAGGATGCAGTCTCGCGGGCTTCTGAGGTGATCAGTCGTTCTTGTAGCCGGTGCGCCAGCCGCCCTGGTAGGTCTGGCGGGCAACAGTCGAGTAGGGGACGGGGCTCACGACGACGCGGACCTCGGTCTGCTCGTGCGGCTCGACCGATGCCTTCTTCGAGCCACCGTTCGGCTCGCCCCAGATGACCTTGAGCTCGGTGCCTTCGGGGACGTCGGGCGAGACGGTGGCCAGCGACAGGCCGCGACGCTCGTTGGACGAGTAGCCCGTGAACATCGAGTAGCCGACGACCGTGCCATCGGCATCCACGACGGCGTCGTAGTTGGCCGAGCCGTAGTTCGCGAGCGGCAGGTCGAAGAACTTGTAGTTCGGGCCGTCGACGTTCAGCAGCGACGTCCACACCTTGCCGAGGTCCTCGGCGTTCCAGGCGAGGGTGACCTTCTTGCGCTGGGCGGCAGGGTCCATCTTCTCGAGTGCGTCACGACCGATGAAGTCGTGGTCGAACTTCACGAACGAGCCGTAGCCGAGCTCCCAGGGCGTGAGGTAGTAGTCCTCGATGTTCTCGGAAACAAACGATCCCGCAAGCGTACCGGTGGCCTCGTACGAGTTCGCCGGCAGCCAGTCGCGGTAGGCCTGCTCCTCGGCACCGGTGTAGATGGCGGGGAGGGGCGAGGGGATCCAGCCCGACTCGAGGGTGTTCGACGGGTAGGCGCGCGAACCGACGGGAAGCAGTCCGAACTCGGCGCCGGCCTCGACGATCAGGTCGCGGATCTTGTGGTGGTCGGCGTAGGGGCCCCAGATCTCGAGACCGGGAGCGCCAGCCATGCCGTGACGGAGAGTGCGGACGTTCATGCCGCCGATCTTCATCTCCGACATATTGAAGAAGCCGAGCTTCTCGAGCGGTCCGCCGTTGAGCTTCTCGATGACGGCCCAGGCGTTCGGGCCCTGGATCTGGAAGCGGTAATACTTGCGCGAGACGGCGTCACCGTAGGGGCGCGAGTTCGAGCGACGGTCGACCTCGACATCGAGGTTCGAGTACCCACCGGTCTCACCATGGAACATGAGCCAGTTCGACGCGGGGGCGCGGCCGACGTAGACGTACTCGTCCTCTGCCTCGCGGAACAGGATGCCGTCACCGATGACGTGCCCCGAAGCTGTCGTCGGCACGTACTGCTTGGCCTTGTTGACGGCGAAGTTGGCAACGGAGTTGACCGCGGTGTCCGAGATCAACTTGATGGCGTCGGACCCCTTGAGGAACACGTTGTCCATGTGGTGGGACTGGTCGTAGAGCACGGCAGTGTCGCGCCACGCCTTCTGCTCCTTGATCCAGTTGGTGAAGTCGGCCGGCACGACGGGGTAGATGTACGAGCCGATCTGGGAGTTGCGCAGCAACTCGACGGGCGAGCCCGCCGCGTCGATGACCTGCTGCAGATTCTGAGGTGCCACGATGAACCTTTCTTTGGGTGGTGATGGTCGGGGTCAGAAGACGACGGTGTGGTTGCCGTGTCGGATGACGCGGTCTTGTGCGTGCCAGAGCACCGCGCGAGAGAGCACCGCGCGTTCGACGTCGGCGCCGCGCCGCTGCAGGTCGGCGGCCGAGTCTGCGTGAGTGACCCGCACGACGTCCTGCTCGATGATGGGGCCCTCGTCGAGGTCCTTCGTCACGTAGTGACTTGTCGCGCCGATGAGCTTCACGCCGCGTTCCTTCGCCTTGCGGTACGGCCCTGCACCGATGAAGGCGGGAAGGAACGAGTGGTGAATGTTGATGACCGGCACGGCGACGTCGTCGATGAAATCCTCGGAGAGAATCTGCATGTACCGCGCGAGGACGACGAAATCGACGTTGCCCGCGAGGAGCTTGACGATCTCGGCCTCGGCCGCCGACTTGTCGGGACCCTGCGAGGGAACGTGAAAGAACGGGATGCCGAAGCTTCGGACGTCCTCGGCCATGTTGGTGTGGTTGGAGATCACCATCGGAATCGACACCGGGAGCTCGCCGCGACGGTGACGCCACAGTAGGTCAAGGAGGCAGTGGTCCGAGGTTGACGCCAGCACTGCCATGCGCTTTGGAACCGACTGGTCAGTGAGGCGCCAGGTCATCCCGTACGGCTCAAGAGTCGTGGCGATGTCGTTCTCGATCTCTTCGAACGCCGCCGTCAGGTTTGGCCGATGGAAGACGACGCGCTGGAAGAACGCGCCGCCTTCGGGGTTATCGGAGTACTGATCGAGACTCACGATGTTCGCCTTGTGGCGCGTGATCAGCCCCGTGACCGCCGCGACCAGGCCGGGCTGATCGGGCCCGTGGACGATGAGGCAGGCATGATCGCGCAGTGCTTCGTTGTGTACCGTCATGGCGTCAAGTCCTTCCGGCTCACTTCGCGATGAAGTCGCGGGCCCACGTCGCCGTGGCCTCGAGGCCGCCGAACGTGTACATGTGGAGCTTCACGGCGCCCACCGACGGGTCGGCGTCGAACAGAGCGGCGAGGTCGGACACGAATTTGTCGGGTCCCGCGGAGCCCATCAGGTTCGTGAGGGAGAACCCGTACTTCTTCACGATCATCGCGTTGGCTCCCACGCCGAAGCGGGATGCGAACGAGATGAGGCGCTTGATGCCGGCGGGGCCGGGCGTGCCGAGGCGGATCTGAGTGTCGATGCCCCGGTCGCGAACACCCTTGATCCACGCCATCACCGGGTCGGTGTCGAAGCTGAACTGGGTCAGGATGACGGCATCCAGCCCGGCATCCTTGAGGGCTGCGGACTTGTCTTCGAGGTGCTGCCAGAGGACGTCGGTCGGAATGTCGGGGTGCCCCTCGGGGTAGCCGGCGATCGACACTTCCTTGACGCCGTACTGCTGCAGGACCCCCGAACGGATCATGGTCAGGGCGTCCGGGTAGGGGCCCTCCGGCGTTGCGGGGTCGCCGCCGACAGCGAACACGTGCTCGGTGGCGCCGATCTCGGCGAGAGCACTGAGGAATTCCTCGAGCTGTGCCTGGGAGGCGATGCGGCGCGCAGAGATGTGGGGGACGGGGACGAACCCGAGCTCGGTGACGGCCTTGGCTGCAGCTACCCGCATCGGAAGGTCTTCGTTGCCGAGGAAGGTCACGTTGACCTTCGTGCCGGCCGGGATGAGCGAGGCGGCCTCGGTGAGACCGACGACGTCCTTCTCTTTGCCGGTGATCTCGAGGGAGTAGCCCTCGACGAGACGTTTGGCCGACTCGGTCGTCGGTGTGGCGTGTGCCATGGCGAGTGGTCCTTTCCGCTGCCAGGAGTGCGTCATTGCAGTATGTGGCGATTTTACCTATGGACATAGGCAATGTCCATAGGGGTGGAAACGAGAAGGGGATACCGACACGTGGTCAGGTATCCCCTTCTCGAAAGGTGTGATCAGCGCGCTTGGTTTGCGGCTGTCTCGTTCTCGAGGATCTGGAGCTCCCGCGCATCGACCAGCATGCGCTGCAGCAACGCGTTGAGGTTCGTGATCTCTTCGTGCGAGAGGTGGGCGAGAACGATGTCCTGGCCCCTCATCGAGATCGGCAGCATATCGTCGTGCATCTGGACGCCCTCGGTCGTCAGATACATCGGCCGTGATCCCCGCGGGCCGTCCAGCAGAACGATCAGACCGCGGCCCACGAGCGTGTTGACGCTTTTGGAGACCACTGCCTTGTTGACTCCGATGAACTCGGAGACCTCTGTCGCAGAGAATCCGGGGTTGAGCGCTAGGACCGAGATCACGCGCCAGTCGTTGGTGCCGAGGCCGAACCGGCGCCTCAGCTCGTTCGATTCGCGCCACACGAGCGCGTTCGACAGCAGCGCCAGCAGGCGCGGCGTGAAGTTATCGGGGTCGACGGTGTTCTGGAGGGGTTCCCACTGGATGCGTGGATCGAGCCGGTCCATGTGGTCCTTCGCGCGTCGGATGATGTTCGGGTTGGAAGTGACGGTAGTAGAAGATCGGGGCCGAGCGAGGAATCTGCTCGGCCCCGATCGAGTGATGGTAGTTCTCAGTGAGCCATCGCCGCGAGGGCTTCGGGGTCGATGGTTGCGATCGAGCGGGTGTCCTGGAAAGCGCGGATGCCTTCGATACCCTGCTCGCGACCGATGCCGGACTGCTTCATGCCGCCGAACGGTGCGCGCAGGTCGAGTCGGGTCGCGCCGTGGTCGTTGACCCAGACGTACCCGCACTCGAGAGCGCCGCCGACGCGCTGCGCAGCATCGGGGCTTCCCGTCCACACCGAACCACACAGGCCCGCCCACGTGTCGTTGGCCAGGCGGATGGCTTCCTCTTCGGTGTCGAAGGGGATGACGGGGATGACGGGGCCGAACTGTTCCATCGTGACCACGCGCAGGCTCGGGTCGGGGTCGACCACAATCGCGGGGCGCATGAAGTTGCCGCCCGCGAGCTCACCGCCGGGGAGTTCGCCGAACTCACGAACATCGGCGCCGGCATCCTTCGCCTCCTGGATGAGCTCTTCGACGAATGCCTTCTGCGCCGAGGAGTGCAGGGGGCCCATCGTGGTTCCCTCGTCCAGGCCGTAGCCGATGACAGCCTTGCTGAGGCGGTCGGACAGACCGTTCACGACCTCGTCGAGGCGTGAGCGGTGCACGTAGACGCGCTTGGCGTTCATGCAGATCTGCCCGGTGGTGTCGTAGATCGCCGCGTACAGGCGGTCCAGGTGGGTGTCGTCGATGATGGCATCCTCGAGGAAGATCGCGGCGTCGTTTCCACCGAGCTCGAGCGTGACGCGGGTGAGGGTCTTGGAGGCCATTTCCATCATCCGCTTGCCGCCGTTAACGGAACCGGTGAAGCACACCTTCGCGATATCGGTGTTCTGGATCAGGCCCGACATGTTCTCGTCCTTGCCGGTGACGATGTTCAGCACCCCGGGCGGGAGCTTTTCGGCGACGCGCTGCACGAGCTTCGCGGTGGCAAGCGGCGCGGTCAGCGGCGGCTTCACAATCGCGGTGTTGCCGGCAAGCAGCGCGTGGGGGAGAGCTGCGCCGAGGATCGCGATCGGCCAGTTGAACGGCACGATGATCGTGGTCACGCCCAGCGGCTGGTATGACACCTTCGTGTCGACCGGGATCGCACCAGGAACCGCGGGCAGCGTGTGGTCGGTGTCGACCTCGTCAGCGAGCATGAGCGCGAGGTTCCAGCGAATCTCGAACACGAGCGCATCAACCCAGGCCTCGAACCGGACCTTGCCGTTCTCCTGCGACAGGATCGCTGCGTCTTCGTCGCGGTCATCCGCGATTCCGGCGATCGCCTCGGCCATCAAGCGTGCGCGCTCTTTCGCGCCCAGGGCCGCCCACGCCGGGAAAGCCTCCTTCGCGGCAGCTACCGCGTCCGCGACATCCTGTTGCGAAGCCGCTGCGGCCTCACCGACAACCGCGCCCGGCTTCCCGGGGTCCGCGATCTTCAGCGTCTCGTCGGTGAACCGCTCGGTTCCCCCGATGAACAGTCCGGTCCGTACACCGGCCTGCGTCAACGTGTCAGACATCCTGCACCTCTCTGTGTGTTGTCTTCCCTGATTCGGATGCCGAAGCACCCGCCCCGCGCCGGGCGGCGCGCGAGTCCATTGTGCAGCGTCACTGGACTCCCCGGGATCCTTTTCTCGGATTGGGGCGACCTCATCGACCGCCCTTCGCCCCTCTGCGAAGGGCTGCATTCGGTGTCAGTGAGCGCTGAATCGAGTTTAGGTGCATTCCTGTTTACTTGTAAATGAGTTTGTGTTAGCGTCACTGCGTCGCCCCGGCTGAGCCGGTGGCAACCCGAACGAGAGTCGATGATGACCCCCGCGGTCCGTCGCTCTCCTGTCATCGATGAGGAGGCATGTGATGGGTCGAACGTCCCCTGTGACGCAGGAGCGTCGGAGCGTCGAGGAGCTCGAAGATCTGGCTTTCGAGCTTCGACAGAAGCTCCTGAACCTGTGCGGTACGTACGAGGGAGCGGTACACATCGGCGGTGATCTCTCGTCCGCTGACATCTTCACCGCGCTGTTCGAGTACGGACTGAATGTCGACCCCACCAACCTCGCCAACCCCACCCGCGACCGGTTCGTGCTCAGCAAGGGGCACGCGGCAGTGGCCATGTACATCGCCATGGCGATCAAGGGGTTCTTCTCATACGACGGCATCGTCGACACCTACGGCCAGCTCGACAGCGCCTACGGCATGCATCCGTGCAAGGTGCAGCTGCCCGGCGTCGAGGCATCCACCGGATCGCTCGGTCATGGACTTCCCCTGGCTGTCGGCATGGCGATGGGCGCGCGCGGACGCGGTGCCACGCATCGGGTCGTGACGCTGATGGGTGACGGCGAGACCGGCGAGGGCTCAGTCTGGGAGGCGGCACTTGTCGCGAGCTCGAACAAGCTCGGCAACCTCGTCGCCGTCATCGACCGCAACCGCCAGCTCATGACGAGCTTCGATGAGGAGCGCGTCACGCTCGAGCCCTACACCGACAAGTGGGCGGCTTTCGGGTGGAACGTGATCCACGTCGATGGACACGACATGGCCGCCCTCGTGGAGGCGATCGACAGCCTCCCTCCCACCGACAGCGACAAGCCGACCGTCATCGTCGCCGAGACCGTCAAGGGCAAGGGCGTCGACTTCATGGAGCACAACCTCGCCTGGCACGCCGGCTCGCTCGGCGCCGCAGACCTCGAGCGCGCACTTGCCGCTCTGGAAGCAACCCGCATGAAGGAGAACGTCTGATGCCTGTCACCTTCACCTTCGGTGAGTTCCTCGGGGCCCGATCCGTCATCGGATCGACCCTTGCCGAGCTCGGAGAGACCCACGAGAACCTGTGGGTCATCACACCCGACATCGGGGCGACGCTCGTCGAGTTCCGCGACAAGTTCCCCGAGCGGTTCCTCGACGTGGGCCTTGCCGAGCAGGCGAGTGTGGGAATCGCCGCGGGCCTTGCCTACGACGGCAACATCCCCGTGGTCTCGGGCATGCTTCCCTTCCTGAGCATGCGCGCGCTCGAGCAGATCCGCACGGACGTGTGCTACCCCAACCTGCCCGTGAAGATCATCGGCACGCACGGGGGCCTCGTCGGAAACGGCGGTTCGACCCATTACGCCGTCGAAGACCTCGCGCTGATGTGCGCCCTCACCAACATGACGGTCACCTCGATCGGTGATCCGCTGATGGTCGGCGAGATCCTTCGCCAGTCGATGTCGATGCAGGGACCTCTCTACATCCGTCTTGCCGTCGGCAAGAAGGACAAGGTGCTCTACGAGCCCGGGCAGCACGACATCCGCATCGGCAAGGGCATCGTTGCGCGCGAAGGTACGGACGTCACGCTGTTCACGCACGGGACGACTGTCGCCCAGGCGCTGGATGCGGCAGACGAGCTCGAGCGTGAGGGCGCCTCGGTGCGCGTGGTCGACATGTTCACGCTCAAGCCGATCGACGCTGACCTGATCGCGCAGTGCGCCGAAGAAACCGGA
The DNA here is from genome assembly GCF_038150145.1 of Microbacterium schleiferi. Classification (GTDB taxonomy): domain Bacteria; phylum Actinomycetota; class Actinomycetes; order Actinomycetales; family Microbacteriaceae; genus Microbacterium; species Microbacterium schleiferi_B. The sequence goes on along the minus strand of NZ_JBBWSA010000002.1, from coordinate 43,770 downwards.
GGTCGCTTCGTCGTTCTCGAAGACCACCTCGCCTATGGCGGACTCGCCTCGCGCGTCGCTGACGTGGTGGCCGACCGCGGCATCCACTTGACCGCCTTCGAGCGCCTGGGCATTCCGCAGGTTTACGCCGGGTTCGGCGAAGACGAACAGCTGCGCGACAAGCACGGGTATGGGCTCTCGGCTACCGTGTCGGCCCTGCGCCGAGCGCTCGCCGCTCGCTGATCCACCCCGCTCACCGGAGAGACGAATGAAGACCGTAGCTGTCACCCGCATCGGAAGCCTGCGTGACCCCGACGAGAGCGCACGCGGCCGCGTCGAGGTCGTGGACTTCCCCGAGCAGGAACTCGGGCCGGAGGACGTCCGCGTCCGGGTCGCCTACTCGGCGATCTGCGGATCTGACCCCCACCTGGCCGAGGGTTACTTCGGCACCGACGTGCCGATTGGCTTGGGCCACGAACTATCGGGGGTCGTCGAAGCACTCGGCGAGCGCGCGCACCGCAATGGGCTGCAGGTCGGTGACCGCGTCGCGGGCAACTTCCTGCGCTTCTGCGGCACCTGCCGCCCCTGCCAGGAAGGCAAGCAGCAGTTCTGCGAGCACATCCAGGAGTACAACCGCCCGGGGATGGCCGAGACGATCACCTGGCACGAGTCGCAGCTCTACAAGCTGCCTGACTCGGTGTCGCTTCTGAAGGGGTGCCTGCTGGAGCCGACCTCGGTGGCGGTGCGGATCGCCGACAAGACCCGTATTCGCGTCGGAGATCGGGTCGCGATCGTCGGTGGCGGCCCGATCGGGCAGCTCACGTTGCAGGTCATGCGGATGTATGGCGCGACGTCGCTCACGATGATCGAACCGATCGCCGAGCGACGTGAGATGGCCACCCGTCACGGCGCCGAATTCGTCATCGACCCCGTCGCCGAGGACCAGTTCGCGCGGACCGATGAGATCACCGACGGTCGGGGCTACGACGTCGTCATCGACGCCTCCGGCTCGACCCGCGCCGTGAAGGGGATTCTCGACATCGCTGCCAAGGGAGGCACCGTCGTCTACGGCGCGATGTATCCCGCGCAGTTCGAGATGCCGCTCAACCTCTCGGACTACCTGTACCTGAAGGAGCTCACGCTCACTGGCGTGTTCGTCTCGCCCTACGCTTTCCCGAGGGCGCTGCAGATCCTGCCGCATCTGGACGTGGACGAGCTCACCGCGGCGGTCTTCGATCTGGATGACGCGTCCGAGGCTTTCGCGGTCCATGTCAGCGGTGTGCACCCGAAGGTCGTCATCCGCTGCAACCGCTTCGAGGAGTCAGAATGACCCTGTTGGAAGAGCGCCCCGAGGTGCGCCCGGTCGACGTCCCTGCGCTCGCCGCGCACGACATCGACAAGCGCTTTGACGGCGTCCACGCGCTCGAGCGGGCGCAGTTCTCGGTCCTTCCGGGCGAGATTCACGCGCTGCTCGGCGAGAACGGCGCCGGTAAGTCGACGCTCATCAAGATCTTGACCGGCGTGTATGCGCCCGATGGCGGCACGATCTATCGCAACGGCGAGAAGGTCGAGTTCGCCAATGTGCGCGTCGCGAACGCGGCGGGCGTGGTGGCGCTATACCAGGAGCTGTCGATCATCCCGACGATCAGCGTCGCCGAGAACATCCTGCTCGGCGAGCAGACGCCCAGCAGGGGTGGGATCGTGCAGTGGGGTCAGATGCGCAAGCGCGCGAAGGCGCAGCTCGAGAGCATCAACCAGCGCAAGATTCCCCTGAACGCGCTTGCCGGTGACCTCTCGCCGGTGCAACAGACCATGGTGGCGTTCGCCCGCGCTCTGGCAACAGACGCCAAGGTCCTCATTCTTGACGAGCCCACTGCCTCGCTGACTGACACCGAGATCGTGGAGCTGTTCTCGGTGCTGCGCGCGCTGCGGGATCGCGGTGTAGCGATCGTCTACGTGTCGCATCGTCTTGAAGAGGTGTTCCAGTTGTGCGATCGGCTCACGATCATGCGCAACGGCACCCACATCGTCACGAAGGATGTCGCTGACTCCCACATCGATGAGGTCATCTCTCTCATGGTGGGACGCAACGCGAACGAACTCTTCCCCGAGCGGGGGACCGCAACTGACGAGGTAGCCATCGAGGTGCGCCACCTGGACGGGCGCCGGGTGAAGGATGTCTCTTTCGTCGCCCGCAAGGGCGAGGTGCTCGGCATCGGCGGCCTCGCCGGGTCCGGGCGCAGTGAGCTGCTGCGCATCCTCTCGGGTGCCCAGAAGCACGTGGGCGGCGAGATCGTCGTCGGCGACACCGTCCTTCCCTCCTCGCCCGGAGTCGGCAGGGCCCTGGAAGCCGGGATCGCGCTCGTTCCGGAAGAGCGTCGCAGCCAGGGTGTCATTCTGGCCGCCTCGATCCAGGACAACATCGCGGTGGCCAACATTCCGACGATCAGCACTGCCGGCATCGTGTCGGGCGCGAAGATGTCCACGATCACCAAGCGCGGTATCTCGGACCTCAAGATCAAGGCGCGAAGCCCACGCCAGCACGTCGGCGAGCTCTCCGGCGGGAACCAGCAAAAGGTGGTCCTCGCGAAGATGCTCGCCCGAAAGCCCAAGGTTCTGCTCATGGATGAGCCGACCCGAGGCATCGATGTCGGTACCAAGGCGGAGATCTACCGGCTCATCCGGCAGCTCGCTGCCGAGGGTACCGCGATCATCGCCGTCAGCTCGGAGCTTCCCGAGCTGATCGGGATGAGCGACCGGATCATCATCCTCCACGAAGGCGAGATCAGCGGCACGGTCCCCGCTGAGGGAGCCGACGACGAACTCCTCCTCTCTTACTGCTACGGGAAGCCCCAGTCATGACCTCCACCGACAACCAGAAGTCCCCGACGACCACGTCGATCGTGGTCGGTCACGCCAGCAATGCCGGCAGATGGATGCTGCAAGGCGGCACGATCGTCGCCCTCATCGTGCTCGTGCTGTTCTTCTTCCTGATGCGCCCCGACGTGTTCCTCACGTTCGTGAACGTGAAGAACATCCTGTATCAGGTCTCGATCCTCGCGATCATCGCCGGTGCGCAGACCGTTGTCATGGTCGTCGGCGACTTCGACCTGTCGGTCGGAGCTACCTCGGCTCTGGCCGGCGCGACAGCCGGGGCGGCAATGCTCGGCGGTATGCCCGTCCCGGCAGCCATCGCCCTCGCCCTCATCGTGGGTCTGCTGATCGGCCTGCTCAACGGCGTCCTGGTCGCTTACCTGAACCTCTCGGCTTTCATCGCGACGCTTGCCATGATGACCTCGGTCGTCGGTCTCGCGTTCCTGGTGACACAGGGAACAACGCTGTTCAATTTCCCACCGGAGTTCAACGAGCTGGGTCAGGGCAAACTGCTGGAGATCCCGATGCCGGTCTACTTCGCGATCATCATCTCGGTGATCCTGTGGTTCGTCCTGCGCTACACGACTCTTGGTCGTCGGTGGCATGCGATCGGCGGCAGCGTTGAGGTGTCGCGCCTCTCGGGTGTCAACGTGCGACGCGCGCGTCTACTCGCCTTCACCATCGCAGGATTCGTGTCGGCCATCGGCGGCATCCTGCTCGCCGCCCGCCTCGGCAGCGCGAGCGCGGTTCAGGGCGAGGACAACATGATGTTCTCGGTCGCTGCGGTGTTCCTCGGCATGACCATCGTTCGCTCGGGCGCCGCGAACCTCGTCGGCACGATGGTCGGCGTCGCGATCATCGGCGTCATGAGCAACGGCCTGAACATCCTCGGCGTCAACGCGTACGTGCAGCAGGTCGTCACCGGCATCATCATCATCGCCGCCGTGACGCTCTCGTCCCTCAAACATCGGGAGCGGTGACCCCACCGATCCCATGACTCCGAGTCCCGACTCGGATCCCCATCCCCGGGGAAGCACACAGAGAAAACGCAATACACAAAGGAGTAGATAGTGCGTACTTCAATCAAGGCCTTCGCGGCCGCGACCGCGGTCGCTGCCCTCGCCCTTGCTGGCTGCTCATCAGGCGGCGGCGACAACGGCGGAGGCGACACCGAACCCACGAAGGTTGTGGCGTTCACCTCCGGCAACCAGACCCCGATCGGCGCGTGGTGGGTTAAGGACGTCGAGGCCAAGGCGGCCGAGTACGGCTGGGACCTCACCATGATCCAGGGTGACTTCGACTTCCAGAAGATGAACCCCGCCGTCGAGAGCGCCATCGGACAGGGAGCCGATGTCGTGTTCGACGGTTTCACCGACATCGCGTCCATCGCCTCGATCTCGACGGCAGCCAAGGACGCGGGGATCCCGATGTTCGCTGTGGACTCCGGGACCGAGCCGAACGACGCTTTCGCGCTGAACATCACGACCGATCAGCAGGGCATCGTGGACCAGACCATGGGTGCGACCTCTGACGCGATCGGTGGCCTTGAGGGCAAGACGATCATGGTGATCGGGCACGACCCTCACGCTGGCATCCGAATGCGTTCCCAGCTCGCAGCCGAGGCTGTCGAAGCTGCAGGGGCGACCCTCGCCGGCGGCGAGATCCAGCAGGTCGTCTCACCGGCTACCGGACGGACCGGGGCCCTTGCTCTGGTCGCCGACTACCTTGCAGCCAACCCCAACGGACTGGATGCCGTCTGGGTCGGTTGGGACGACGCGGCACTCGGCGCCGTGCAGGCGGTCAGCGAGGCTGGCGCATCGGCTGTCGTCACCGGCTGTGACGCCACGAGTGAGGCGCTCGCCGCGATCGAGGCAGGCACGATGCTCGCAACGGTCGAGCAGCCCTGGCCGCTGGTGAACGCGTCGGTGGTCGACGCCATCACCGCGTACCTGGAGAGCGGCACGATGCCGAGCTCCAACTTCGACGCGGTCGCCACGACGCTCGTCACGAAGGCCAACGCCGCCGAGATCACGCCGTCCGACAAGCTCGGCTGATCCACTGAAACCCCGGTGGGGGCGGGAACGCTGCGGCCCCGCCCCCACCGGCACCAGATCCTCACGTGCGGCTGCGCCGCACACCACGACACAGAAAGACATCACCATGCGTTTGGCAGGCAAGGTCGCCCTCATCACCGGTGGCGCCAGCGGAATCGGGCTGGCAACGGTCAAGAAGTTCATCGCCGAGGGCGCCAAAGTCGCCGTCGCCGACATCGATGCGACCCGCGCGCAGGAAGCGGTCGACACGCTCCCGGAGGGCTCGGCAGTCGCGGTGGGAGTCAACGTCTCCGTCTTCGAGGAGGTCGAGGCCGCCGTGCAGAGCACGGTCGATGCCTTCGGCAAGCTCGATGTCATCTTCAACAACGCCGGTATCGCCGGCGGCAAGCCCCTCCTCGACCACGATCCCGCGGTGGATTACCACCCGATGATCCGCGTCGACCAGGACGGCGTCTACTACGGCATCCTTGCGGCCGGCCGTCAGTTCAAGAAGCAGGGCACCGGCGGGGTCATCATCTCCACCTCCTCTATCTACGGCGAGCAGGCCGCCGAACTCGCGTTCAGCTACAGCGCCGCGAAGGCTGCCGTGATCTCGTTCACCCGCTCTGCCGCATACGAGCTCGCCGAGTACGGCGTGCGCGCTGTCGCGATCACACCGGGGCGCGTGGGTACGCCGATCATCAACCAGTTCTCCGACGAGCTGAAGTCGCTCTTTGCTTCCGAGCAGCTGCGCAACAAGATGACCGAGCCGGAGGAAATCGCGAACGTCGTCGCGTTCCTCGCCTCCGACGAAGCCAATGTCATCAACGGCACTGTCGTGCATGTCGACGACGGCTACTCGGCGTTCAAGCAGCGGTTCGACCTGCCGACCTTCTAGAGCGATGGTCATGAATCTCGACATCGCCTGCCACATCAATGTGCTGGTCGACGGGCCCGATTCACCGCTTACCCCCCAGGCCCTGGTGCGGGTAGCCGAAGCCGGATACCGCCGGATCGTGCTGGCGCCATTCGACCCGGCGGCAACCGATCTCGCATCGCTCCGTCGCCTTTTCGATGACGCGGGGCTGACGCCGATCCCGATCGCAGGGCAAATGCCCGGGGCCGACGTGTCCTCGGCGGATGCCGACGAACGTCGGGCGGGTGAGGCGGCGCTGTACGCGATGGTGGATGCGACCGCGGCGCTCGGGGGCGATCAGCTCAATGGTGTTCCCTACGGCGTTTTCGGGCATCCGATGGCGCCCATCGATGCGGCGGCACGCGAACGCTCCGCGACATCGGTGGGGAAGGTGGCTGACTACGCCCACGAGCACGGCATCACGATGACGTTCGAAGTGGTCAACCGCTATGAGACGGCGATGGTGAACACCGCGGCGCAGGCGATGGAGTACGCGGAGCTCAGCGGCTCCGAGCACCTCCGGATCCACCTCGATTCTTTTCATATGGCAGTCGAAGAGGCCGACGCCGCCCAGGCGATCCGCACGGCGATGCCGCGGCTCGCGTACCTCGAACTCGGACAATCAGGCCGGGGGTTGCTCTCCACCGGCGCAGTCGACATCCCCCGGCTCGTCCAAGGCGCGCTTGATGACGGGTACGAGGGGCGGTGGGGGGTCGAGGCGTTCTCGCGCTCGATCCTGCCCGAGTTCGTCGCCGACATGCTGGCAATCTGGCGAGAGCCCTATGCAGAGGGTGTCGCGCTGGCCGAAGATGCCATGCGAGTCATTCGTACGGGCTGGGCGGCGAGCAGCGTCGGCCGCCGGGCTCAGCGGTTGGCTCGAGGGGCGAGCGACACCGGCAGTATCATCCGACCGGCCTGATCCGCCGAACACACCGGATCGGAACGGTCACGGCGTCAACGGAATCAAGGAGGAACCATGACGATCGCGCAAGACACCGACGTTCTCATCGACCCAGCGGTGTTCGCGGGGAAGATCTACATCGACGGCGAATGGGTAGCGGGCGAAGGCGGACAGATTGATTCCGTCGCCCCTGCAACGGGGGAGGTGCTCGCCGCTGTCGGCATGGCTGGCCCCGGCGATGTCGCCCGTGCTGCCGAGTCGGCAGCTGCAGCGCAGAAGGAGTGGGCGGCGATGCCGCACCCGGCGCGCGCTGCAGTGCTGCGCAAGGCGGGGATGCTCTGGGAACAGTACGCCGATGAGATCGGCGGCTGGAACGTCCGTGAGGTCGGAGCCATCCCGCCGCTTGCGGGCTTTGCGCTTCACGTCACCGCTGCCGAATGCTACGAAGCCTCGGCGCTGCCCTCGGCCCCCAAGGGTGCGGTCCTCTCGTCTGAGGAGCCACGCCTCTCGATGACCGAACAGGTGCCGGTCGGCGTCGTGGGTGTGATCTCACCATTCAATGTTCCGCTGATCCTCGGCATCCGTGCGGTGGCTCCCGCGCTGGCGCTCGGCAACGCCGTGCTGCTCAAGCCGGACCCGCGCACCGTCATCACCGGTGGAGTCTCGTTCGTGCGGGTCTTCGAGGAGGCTGGGCTCCCGAAGGGGCTGCTGCAGCTGGTTCCGGGCGGCGCGGATGTCGGCCAGGCGATGATCGAAGACCCCCGTGTCCGCGTGATCGCGTTCACCGGCTCCACCCGTGCCGGCCGCATCGTTGGTGAGCAGGCGGGTCGCAACCTCAAGCGTGCCCACCTCGAGCTCGGCGGGAACTCGGCGTTCATCATCCGGCATGACGCCGACATCGACCAGGCAGTCAACCTCGCTACGTGGGGATCGTTCCTGCATCAGGGGCAGATCTGTATGACCGTCGGCAGGCACATCGTGCACGAGAGTGTCTTCGAGGAGTATGTCGAGAAGCTCGCTGCGAAGGCTGAGTCGATGCACGTCGGCGATCCCGCTGCCGGGCCTGTGCACCTGGGTCCCCTGATCGATGAGGTACAGCGCGATCGGGTACACGCCCTGGTGATGGATGCCGTCGCAAGCGGCGCCGAGCTGCGCGCGGGCGGCACCTACGAGGACCTGTTCTACCGACCGACAGTGCTCGCGAACACGCCCGCAGAAGCGCCCGCCTACTGCGAAGAAGTCTTCGGACCCGTCGCGTCGGTGGTGAAGTTCTCGACCGACGAGGAGGCCGTGGCGCTCGCGTCGGCGACCGACTACGGCCTGTCCCTCGGCATCGTCACCAAGGACGCGCTCGCGGGGTGGGACCTCGCACAGCAGATCCCGACCGGGATCGTGCATATCAACGATCAGACCGTGAACGACGAGGCCAACACGCCCTTCGGCGGAACCGGAGCATCCGGCACGGGCTCACGCCACGGAGGTGCCCAGGCGAACATCGATGCCTTCACCGAGACTCGGTGGATCACGATGCGCCGAGAGCCGGGTCAGTACCCGCTCTGACCCGTTCAGCTACGTCCTCGAGCCGCTCAGTGCGGCTCGAGGACGTAGCGCTCTCGGCCGGCGGCCAGGCCCGACAGGCTCTGCCCGATCAGGATCGCCACAACGAGCAAGAGCGGCAGCAGCCATGCGTCAGTCGCACTGTGGAGCGAACCGAACAGGACCGGACCTGCCGCGGCCATGAGGTAACCGACCGACTGGGCCATGCCCGACAGGGCGGTCGCGCCATGGTGGTCTCGAGCGCGCTGGGCCATGAGCGTCAGGGAGACGCCGAGCGAGGCGCCGGATGCCGGTCCCAGCACGATCACCCACGCGAGGATGGCCTCGGGCGCCGCGATGAGCCCTGTCAATCCCACCAGCGCGATCACCGGCAGGATGGCGGGCACCCAGCGCGCAGCGCCGCCCCGCAGCACTACCGGCACCGCAATGGCGCCCACCAACGCGCCGACCTGGTAAATCATGACGTCGATGCCTGCAGTTACCGCACTGCGGCCGGTCGAGACAGCGATCGTCGCCAACCATGTCACCAGGATGTAGAACGTGGCCGACTGGAAGCCCATGTACGCGGCCACGACCCAGGCGGTGCGGTCCTTCCAGATACCCCGTGACTGTCCGGCAGTGCCGGCTGGCGCGGCCTGCTCTCGGCGGCCACGCATCGCCACGAGCCACGCGACGATCGCCACCGGTAGCAGGATGGCGCCGGTGGTGACCAACGAAAGGCGCCACCCTTCCGCACCGGTAACTCCCGCACCCCACTGCGCCACGGGCACCGCCACGCCGGATGCGACAGCACCGGCGCCGCCGAGTAGCGCCGTATAGACGGCCATCATCATGGGGACCCGTGAGGGGAACTCCCGCTTGATGACGGCGGGCATGAGCACATTCGCGATAGCGAGCGCGACGCCGATCACGGCGGTGCCGATCCAGAGGCTCACTGTCGGGCCTGGTACCGATCGCACCACGGTGCCCACTGTCAGTAGCGCCAGTGACCACAACACGACCCGGCTCATCCCGAATCGCTGGCTCATTCCGGAGGCGAACGGGGAGACCAGCGCCCACGTGGCCAGCGGAATGGACGCGAGCAGGCCGAGGGCACTCGGCCCGAGCCCGGTGTCGGCACCGATCTGTTCGAGCAGCGGCCCCACCGATGTGATGGTGGGCCGCATGTTGATGGCGACCAGACACACCGCGACGACGAGGGCGACGCGGGCGTGTGGCATCGTTGCGCGCTCATCGCCCATAGAGTTCGGACTATACCTCAGGGCATAGGTATTCGTCGTGCGGTGCGCGCTCAGCCGTTCCCGAAGCGGGCACGCAGATCAGCTTTGCGAACCTTCCCAGACGCCGTACGCGGCAGCTCATCGACGATGACGACGTTCTTGGGCAACTTGTAGCGCGCGAGCTTGCCGTCAAGGTGAGCGCGCACGGTCTCGGTATCGAGGTCGATCCCGTCCTTCACGGTGATGACAGCCCAGGGAACTTCGCCCCACTGCTCGTCAGGGATGCCGATCACACCGACGCCGGTCACGCCCTCGATGCTGGAAATGTGGTTCTCGATCTCGGCCGGGTAGATGTTCTCACCGCCCGAGATGATCATGTCCTTCAGTCGATCGGAGATGTAAAGGTAGCCGTCGCGGTCGAGATAGCCGAGGTCGCCCGACCGAAACCACCCGTCTGACGTGAATGCCTTCGCGGTGGCCTCGGGCAGGTTGAGATAGCCGGCGAAGACGTTGGGGCCCGACACCTCGATCTCGCCGACAGTTCCGCGGGGAACCATCGCACCGTTTTCGTCGGCGATACGGATCTCGGTGAAGAAGTGGGGGAGCCCGACGCTACCCTGCTTCGCACGGGTCATCGTCGGCGAGAGTGAAGTGGCCCCCGGCGAGGTCTCGGTCATGCCGTAGCCCTGCGAGAACGACAATCCTCGATCCTCATAGGCATCGAGGATCCGGGTGGGCACCGCGGAGCCACCGCACGTGAGCTTGGCCAGCGACGACAGGTCTGTCGTGCCCCAGTCCTGATGGTCAGCCATCATCTGGTAGGTGGTCGGAACACCGCTGAGCATCGTGACGCGGTACTCCTGGATCAGAGCGAGGGCCCGGCCCGGCTCAAAGCCCTTCTCGAGGACCATCGTGCCGCCCTTGAGCAGGATTGGCAGGGCTCCCATTCCGAGGGCTGCGACGTGGAACAACGGTGAGATCATCAGCGCGACATCCGTGGACACGACGTCGTAGTCCACCACGCAGTTGATCGCCGTCCAGATGAGATTGCCGTGCGTGAGGACCGCGCCCTTGGGTTTTCCGGTCGTGCCCGAGGTGTAGATGATGGCTGCGGGGTCATTGTGGCCGACCGCGGCATCCGTGTGGCCGAACGGAGTGCCGCGGAGCAGCGGGGACAGCCCCGGGCGATCAGCCGTGCCCTCACCGGTGGGGATCACGTGGCTGATGTGCGCGGCGGCGATGCCCTCGAGCGCCTTCTCGTGCAGCGCCGCGTCGACGATGAGGGCCCGCGCCCGGGAGTCGGTGAGAACGTGGGTGACCTCGGGCGGCGCCAGTCTTGTATTGACCGGCACGAAGATCGCCCCCAGCTGGGCGCAGGCGAACATGACCGAGAGGAACTCAGGACTGTTCTCGCCGAGAAAGGCCACAGCGTCACCGATGCCGATACCGCGGCGCCCGAGCACAGCGGAAATTCGGTCGGTGTCGTCAGCCAACGCACGGTATGTGGTGCTCTGGCCGTCGAAGACCAGGGCGGTCTTATCGGGGGTTTTCTGGCGCCGGGTGGTCATCCATGCGCCCAGTCCGTGATTGTGCATCGGAGTTCTCTTCTTCGAGGAGCGGATTCGTCGGTGAATCAGTCGATGCGGATGCGGGGCACTCGACCCCGCATCCGGTCAGGCGTAGAGGCGCTGCAGGCTCCGCAGCACGACGGCAGGCTTGGTGCCGCCCTCGATCTCGATCGTCCCATCGACGACGAGCTGGATGCCGCCGCCGACCTCGACCACTTCGGCGATCGTGGCAGTCAGGCGGACGCGCGAGCCGGCGGCAACGGGCGAGACGAAGCGCACCTTGTCGAGGCCGTAGTTGACCTTCGTTCCTGCGCCCTGCACGTCCAGGAGATCCACCCACATCGGGATGAACAGCGACAGCGTGAGGAAGCCGTGCGCAATCGGCGCGCCGAAGGGCCCCTCCTTCGCCCGCTCCGGATCGACGTGGATCCACTGGTGGTCGTCAGTGGCATCAGCGAACGTGTTGATGCGGTCCTGGGTGACCTCGAACCAGTCCGAGTAGCCCAGGTCGGTGCCGACCAGGGTGTTCAGATCGGCAAAGGCAACGGTGGTCGTCATGGTGTCTCCTTGGATGATGCGGTGGGTCAGGTCGAGGGTGTCAGACCCAGCAGTCGTGCGGCGTTGTTCTTCAGGATGCCGGGCATGACCTCGGGCTTCAGGGCGGTCTTCTCGGCATCCGTGAACCAGCGCTCGGGGGTCAGCAGGGGGAAATCGGTGCCGAAGAGGACCCGATCTTTCAGGTACGAGTTGGCGGCGCGCACGAGGCTCTCGGGGAAGTACTTCGGGCTCCAGCCCGACAGGTCGATCCACGTGTTGTGCTTGTGGGTAGCGACCGAGAGTGCTTCGTCCTGCCAGGGCACGGAGGGGTGGGCCATGATGATCTGCAGCCGCGGGAAGTCGGCGGCTACGCCGTCGAGCAGCATGGGGTTGGACAGGCCGAGGCGGAAGCCGCGGCCGCCGGGCATCCCCGCGCCGATGCCGGTCTGGCCCGTGTGAAAGAGGGCGACGACGCCGGCATCCTCGAGTGCGGCATAGAGGGGTGCGTACGCGGGGTTGCTCGGGTCGAAGCCCTGCACGGTGGGGTGGAACTTGAATCCACGCACGCCGTGATCTTCGATGAGGCGCCGCGCTGTCTCGACGGCGGCGGGCCCCTTGCGAGGGTCGACCGAACCGAAGGGGATCAGGACGTCATTGTTGCGCGCAGCGCCCTCGGCGATCTCGACGCTGGAGATGGGCGGATGCCCGAGCGCAGACTCCGAGTCCACGGTGAACACGACAGCTGCCATCGAGCGCTCGCGGTAGTACTGCGCGATCGAGTCGAGATCGGGCCGCGGCCCGTCGGTGCGGAAGTACTTCGAAGCCGCCTCGGCCAAGTCATCAGGGAGGGATGAGTGTCCGTGCTCGTCGATCTCGATGTGCACGTGCACGTCGATGGCCCTCAAGGCCTCGACGTCGATCGCCGGCTCGTAGCGGGTTGTCACCGCTGCAGCTCCTCCGGAAGCGGCGGGAAGGTCTCGCCCACGGACTGCAACTGCCCGTCGAACAGCTCGTGCGCTTCGGTCCGCAGGACCTCGGTGCTCCAGCCGCCCTCGTGGTAGGCCGTGACGACGGGCTCGGGGTGCGACCACAGCTGGATGCGGTCCCCGCCGACGCCGATCGCCTGACCGGTGATGTGGGCGGCGTCGTCGGATGCGAGGTAAGCGATGACTCCTGCGACATCCTCGGAGGTGCCGAACCCGAGGTCGTGGCGGAAGAACGCTGGCATGACCTCGCCGCGCTCGGATGCCTCGACGGCGGCAGCGAAGTAGGGGACCGTGGCCGTCATGGCCGTGGCTGCGACGGGGATGACGGCGTTGGCGGTGATCCCTGCCTTCTTGAGCTCGAGCGCCCAGGTGCGCACCATGCCGACGATGCCGGCCTTGGCAGCGGCGTAGTTGGTCTGCCCGAAGTTTCCGCGCTGGCCTGTCGGTGAGCCGATGCAGATGATCCGGCCGGGCTTGCCGGCCTCACGCAGGTGCGTTGCGACCTCGCGGACACACGTGAAGGTGCCGCGCAGGTGGACGCCGATGACGGTGTCGAAGTCGTCGTCGGTCATCTTCCACAGCGTCTTGTCGCGTAGCACGCCGGCGTTCGTGACGAGGATGTCGACACCGCCGAAGGTGTCGAGCGCGGCGGCGAGCAGCTTCTGTGCGGTCTCGGTCGGCCCGACCGGTGCGACTACCGCGGTGGCCCGGCCGCCCTCGGCTTCGATCGTGGCTACGGCGTCGGCGGCAGTCTGGTCGTCGACGTCATTGATGACCACTGCCGCACCCTGTCGAGCGAGTTCCTGAGCGTAGGCGAGGCCCAGACCTCGACCCGATCCGGTGACGATGGCGACTTTGCCCTGCAGCGACATGGCGCTCCCTTGCTTCTCGAGGCACTCTCGGCCCTGGCCGACAGCGCCTAGTCAATCCGATTTCATTGCAATAGTCAACGATTGATCTTTGCCAGCGTGCGGCGCTGTCTCACTCGCGTGTCAGGCGGCGGCCGATGATCTCTTTCATGATCTCGGTCGTGCCGCCATAGATGGTGGCGACGCGAGAGTCGAGGTAGTCGTGGGCGACCGGGTACTCCCTCGTGTACCCGTACCCGCCGTGCAACTGCAGAGCTCGGTCGATGACCTTCTGGTGCAGCTCGGTCACCCACCACTTCGCCATCGCAGCAGTCACTTCATCGAGCTGGCCGTGGGCCGCGTCAAGGATGCAGCGGTCGACGAACACCTGCGCGACTTCGATCTGCGTCGCAAGCTCTGCCAGGTAGAAGCGGTTGGCCTGGAAGTCCGCGATCCGCTGACCGAACGCCGTCCGCTGCGTCGCGTACTCAAGGGCCTGCTCGAAGGTCGCGCGCATCCGTGCCATCGACGTCACTGCGATGTGCAAGCGCTCGATCGGCAGATTGTGGCGCAGCTGCATCCACCCGTCGCCGGGCTTTCCGAGCACGTTCTCAGCGGGCACTCGCACCTCAGCGAACGAGAGCTCGACGGTGTCTTGTGCGCCGAGGCCGATCTTCTTCAGAGGGCCGCTGCGGGTGAAGCCGGGCATGCCCTCCTCCACGACCAGAAGGCTGAATCCGGCGCGACCGGCGTCGGGATCCGTGCGTGCAACCACGATCACGAAATCTGCCAGGAGCCCGTTGGAGATGAAGGTCTTGGAACCGGTGAGGATGAAATCGTCGCCGTCGGCTCGCGCCGTCGTTGAAATGGATGCGAGATCTGACCCCGTTCCCGGCTCGGTCATCGCGATGGCACCGATCTGCTCGCCCGCGACCAGCGGGGTTAGCCAGCGGTCTTGTTGCTGCTCCGAGCCGAATGCGATCAGGTAGGGAGCGATGAGGTCGTTGATGCCGCACAGCGACATCGAGACCGCTGTCGCGCCGGCGGAGGCGAGCTCCTCGATCATGATCGCGTTATAGCGGAAGTCGTCGACGTCTCCGCCTCCGGTGCGAGCGGGTGCCGAGATGCCGAGCAGTCCGGTCTCGCCAGCCTTCGCGAAGAGGCTTCGATCGACGCGCCCGGCTTCGGTCCAGGCATCCAGGTGCGGCGATACCTCGCGCTGCACGAAACGACGCACGGTGTCTCGGAAGTCGTCGTGGGACTCGTCGAAGATCGTGCGGGGGAGGGCGACACTGCTCATGGTGAGGATTGTGTACACTCTGACGAATCGTTGTCAAGTTCAACGATTGTTTTCGGCAGCGAATTGCTACAATCGCCGGGTGTCCACAGCAAACGATCAGGCGCGGGCGACAGAGCCACCCGTCCGCTCGGAGCGTCTGTGGCGCACCCCGGTTGGAGACGACCTCGCGTTCCTGCTGGCGCGGGCCAACGCGGTGTCGCTCTCGCGGGTCAACGCGGCGCTCCAGTCGCTCGATCTGCGTGTGCGCGCGTACTCCGTGTTGGCCATCGCCGCGAACGACGCCCGTCCGTCCCAGCGTGAACTGTCGGAGTTCCTCCGGCTGGACCCCAGCCAGATCGTCGCGCTGATCGATGAGCTCCAGTCCCGCGGGCTCGTCGAGCGTGAGCCCGACCCCAACGACCGGCGAGCCAACGTGGTAGTCGCAACCCCGGCTGGCCGCGACGTGCTCGCTCAGGCGCGGCAGATCGCCCGCGAGGTCGAGAGCGAGATGTTCGGGGCTCTGGAAGGCCCCGAACGCGAGGCCCTCGCACACGCGCTTCGCGTGATGGCTGGAGCGGTCGAGGGTGCCCCCGACCGCTGAGCGACGCTTGCTACGCGAAGGCCCAGCCGGTGTAGGCCTCCGCGAGGTAGGTCTGGCCAGCTTCGGACTCGACGACCGACCGCAGTTCGCCGATCTGGCGGCGGCGATCGAAGTCGGATGCCTCGGGCGTCAGGTGCAGCATGCTCGTCATCCACCACGAGAAGTGCTGGGCCTTCCAGATACGCTGCAGGGCCGTCTCGGCGTAGGAGTCCAGCAGTCGCTCGTCGCCCTCGTTTAGCAGCGCGCCGAGCGCGCGGTCGAGCAGCACCACGTCGGCCACCGCGAGGTTCATGCCCTTGGCGCCGGTCGGTGGAACCGTGTGGGCGGCATCCCCGACCAGGGCGGCGCGTCCGCGGCGCAGTTCGTAGGCCACGAAGCTGCGGAACCGCAGAACGTCGCGCTGGAAGATCGGCCCCTCTTGCAGTGTCGTGCCGGGAACGCACGATTGCAGGGTCTCCCAGATCTCGGCCTCGCTCATGACAGTCGGGTCGGTTTCGGGATCGCACTGGAAGTACATCCGCTGCACAGTGGCGCTGCGCTGGCTGATGAGAGCGAAGCCGTTCGGAGAGTTGCTGTAGATCAGTTCCTCGGAGCTGGGCGGCGCCTCGCACAGGATGCCGAACCAAGCGAAGGGGTACTCGCGGAAGTACCCACCGGTCGACGATCCCGTGACGGCGGCGCGGACCAGGCTGCGAGAGCCATCGCCGCCGACGATGAAGTCGGCCTCGATCTCAAAGGGCGAGCCGTCGGGGTTCGTTGCAAACACGCGGGGTCGATCGGTCTCGATGTCGTCGACACGGTCGACAGTGACACCGAACCTCAGGTCCTGCCCCGCTGCCATGCGCACAGCGATCATGTCGATGAGGGCCTCGTGCTGCGGGAAGAGCCAGACGCTGCGACCCGTGAGTGCGGGGAAGTCGATACGGTGACCTTCGCCCTGGAAGCGCAGCTCGATTCCGTCGTGGCGCTGGCCCACCGTCTTCACGCGCGGTGAAGCGCCGGTCTCGTCGAGCAGCTGCACGGTGGGGTACTCGAGGATGCCGGCGCGGATCGTCTTCTCGATCTCTTCGCGCGAGCGCTGATCGAGCACGATTGACTCGATGCCTCGCGCGGCGAGGAGGTGTGAGAGCAGCAGGCCGGCGGGGCCGGCGCCGACGATGGCTACCTGGGTGCGGACGGTGGACATGGCGTCTCCTTCGACGGATGCGGGTCTTCGCCGAGTCTGCAACATCAGACCGGTTCGAACCGGCACTTTCCCATTGAACGGGACCAGATCGCGGTCAGAGTCGCTGGCGTCGAAGATCGCTCTCGATCGCTGCGACTGCATCCCGCAGCGCGGCGACCGCCGGCGTCGGGTCGGCATCCCGGGGAAGCACGACGGATAACGCGGCCACGACTTCGCCTTCGTGGCGAAGCGGAACCGCCACACCCGTGGACACTGACTGAATCGATCCGGGCGCGATAGCCACACCGTCGCGTCGGATCCCCGCAATCACGCGCTCGAGTGTCCGCGGGTCGGTGATGGTCTCGCCTGACACGGCGCGCAACGGGCCGCCCAGAACACTCGCGCGCACCGCCGCCGGCGCGTAGGCGAGCAGGACGAGGCCCGACGACGAGGCGTGCAGCGGAAGCCGACCAGCGATGCGGGTGATGTTGGCACCGGCATCCGGATGCGAGAGACGTTCGATGAACAGCGCTTCGTCCTTCTCGCGTACGGCGAGCTGCGTGTGCTCGCGGATCGTCGTTTGCACCGCCTCCATGTGAGGGAGGGCCGCCGTTCGCAGGCGTAGTGCCGAGGATCCGCGCAGGGCGAGTTCCCACAGGCGCATGCCCAGGCGGATCTGCGCATCCTCGTCCCGATCGAGCAGGCCGGCCGAAACGAGGTCATCCACGATGCGGTGGGCGCTGGAGGACGGGAGCCCCGACCGTCGACCGATCTCGGATGCCGACTGCACGGTCCGTTCGGACGTGAAGGTCTCCAGGACGCGCACGATGCGCTCTGTCATCGAGTCACCGGTGGGCGAGTTCGCCATGGCGACAGCTTGGCATGTGCCGATCGGCCACGCAGGCGCCGAGGTTTCCCGTGGGATTCATATAGCCCTGCTCGGTCCGCATCGGCGCCCGCCTCGCTACGCTCGAGGGTATGACCCGCGCAGCCATGTACAACGAAGTCGGAGGACCCGAGGTCCTGTTCGTGACCGAGGTCGAAGACCCTTCGCCGGGCGCACGGAAGGTGCTGGTCGCCGTCGAAGCTGCCGGGCTGAACCCCTACGACGCGAAGGCTCGCGGCGGATTCATCCCCTCGGACGCCCCGTTTCCGCGACGCATCGGTGGCGACTTCGCCGGCACCGTCATCGCGGTCGGCGAGGGGGCCGCCTATGCGGACGGGACGCCGGTCTCTGTCGGGGATGCCGTCATGGGCCGCGCCGCGGGCGCGATCGCCGATCAGGTGGTCGCGAACGCGGCAGAGATCGCACGGCGGCCCGAGGGGCTTGCGGTCGAGGTCGCCGGTGGGCTGCATGTTGCCGGCCTGACCGCGGTCTCGTGTTTGGCAACCGTCCCGGTCGACGAGGACGATGTCGTGCTGGTCGGTGGCGCGAGCGGCGCCGTCGGACTGGTGGCCTCGCAGCTCGCGATCGCACGCGGAGCCCGGGTCATCGGGTCGGCATCCGTGGCCAACCACGACTTCTTGCGGTCACTCGGGGTCGAACCGGTTGAGTACGGCGAGGGGCTCGCCGAGCGAGTGCGCCATCTCGGCGAGATCACCGCGGTCATGGACTGCCACGGCCGCGACGCACTGGATGCGGGAATCGAACTTGGCGTCTCGGTCGACCGGATGGTCGCGATCGCCGCCTACGCCGCCCTCGACGAGCTGGGAGTGCACAACGTCGAGCGTGCAGCCCGCACGCCCGAGAACCTCCGCGCTCTCGGCGAGGACATCGCGGCCGGCACGATCGTCTTCCCGGTTGTGGCTACCTACGCGCTGGACGACGTGGTGGAGGCCTTCCAGGCGCTCGAGTCCTCGCACGAACCGGGCAAAATCGTCATCCTTCCCTGACGACGAACCTCAGGCGCGCCAGACCGTCTTCAGGTTCATGAACTCACGGATGCCGGCAGCGGCAAGCTCTCGCCCGACGCCAGAGTTCTTGATGCCCCCGAACGGCAATTCCGGGTGCGAGACGGTCATGCCGTTGACGAACACGGCGCCGGCTTCGAGGCGGTCGATGAACCACTCGATCTCGTCGTCGTCGGTGCTCCACAGCGAGGAGGACAGCCCGAACGTCGTCGCGTTGGCGATCTCGACGGCCTCCTCACGGGAGTCGACGCGAAACACCGTGGCTACAGGGCCGAAGGCCTCCTCCTGGAACAGGCGCATATCCCGCGTGATACCGGCGAGGACCGTCGGCGGGTAGAACCAGCCCGGTCGGTCGGGGACCGAGCCGCCGGTCAACGCCTCGGCGCCGTGCGAGAGGGCATCATCGACGAGCTCAGCGAGTTCGTCCCGGCCGCTCTCGGTCGCAACGGGGCCCACGTCGGTGCCCTCGTCGAGGGGGTCGCCAACGCGCAGCGCTGCGGTCTTCTCCACGAACCGTGCCACGAAATCGTCGTAGACGTCGGTGTGGACGATGAACCGCTTGGCAGCGATGCAGGACTGTCCGTTGTTCTGGTTGCGCGCTGTCACCGCGACCGATGCCGCGGCCTCGAGATCCGCTGTCGGCATCACGACGAACGGATCCGAGCCGCCGAGCTCGAGCACGACGTGCTTGACCTCGCTACCCGCGATCGACGCCAGAGAGCGGCCC
This sequence comes from Microbacterium schleiferi, assembly GCF_038150145.1. GTDB lineage: Bacteria > Actinomycetota > Actinomycetes > Actinomycetales > Microbacteriaceae > Microbacterium > Microbacterium schleiferi_B. Next base: position 24,668 of record NZ_JBBWSA010000002.1, on the reverse strand, counting down.
GCAGGTTCTGATCCGGTGAGGGTGGCCGCGACCACCCGCGAGTCGCGCAGCACCCGTTCGACCCCGGATGCCGGGATGAGCAGCGTGTGGAACGAGCCGACGGGGAACCCGGCGCGCTCGAACAGGGTGTCGAGGTAGAGCGCCGAGCGTGGAACGTTCGAAGCGTGCTTGAGCAGCCCCGTATTGCCAGCCATGAGCGCCGGGGCGGCAAAGCGCATGACCTGCCACAGGGGATAGTTCCAGGGCATGACGGCGAGCACGATGCCCAGCGGTGCCCAGCGGGTTCCGGCCGCTGACGCCTTCACTGAGGACGGGTCGGCGAGCGTCTCGGCGGCGAGGAAGTCCTCGGCGTTGTCGGCATAGAACCGGCATCCCCGAGCGCACTTGAGCACCTCGGCGCGAGACTGCGCGAGGGGACGCCCCATCTCGATCGTGATGGTGCGCGCCATCTCGTCGACATCGGCTTCGAGCAGTTCGGCGGCGCGGCGCATCCACCCGGCGCGCTCGGCGAACGTTGTGTCGCGCAGCGCGACGAACGCCGACTGTGCGGCGGCAATGCGGCGCTCGACCTCGGCCTCATCGTGCGGCTCGAAGGTCTCGATGACTTCGCCGGTCGCGGGGTTCGTTAGGGCAATGGCCATGAGCTGCCTCTTCCTCGAGATGGGGGACTCCGTGAGCCTATCCGGCGCCTCGATGGCGCGACAACGTGCGCCGGGGGCGCGAGCGGTCAGAAGACGATGGTGTGGTTTCCGTGACGGATGACACGGTCTTGCGCGTGCCAGAGCACGGCGCGCGAGAGCACGGCGCGTTCGACATCGGCGCCGCGCCGCTCCAGGTCGGCAGCGGTTTGCGCGTGCGTGACGCGCACGATGTCTTGCTCGATGATCGGCCCCTCGTCGAGGTCGGTCGTCACGTAGTGCGAGGTTGCCCCGATGAGCTTCACGCCCCGGGCCTTTGCCTGGCGATACGGCTGTGCACCGATGAAGGCCGGAAGGAACGAGTGGTGGATGTTGATCACTGGCACGCCCACGCGCTCGAGGAACTCGCCGCTGAGGATCTGCATGTAGCGCGCCAGGACGACGAAGTCGGCATCCGCGTCTGCCAGCACCTCGAGGATGCGCGCTTCGCTGGCGCTCTTGTCGGGTCCGGCGACCGAGGGCACGTGCACGAACGGGATGCCGAAACCGGTGACATCCGCCTCGGCATCCGTGTGGTTCGAGATGACGACGGGGATATCTACCGGCAACTCGCCCCGGCGGTGCCGCCACAGGAGGTCGAGCAGGCAGTGGTCCTGCTTTGAGGCGAGGATCGCCATCCGCTTCGGGACCGACTGATCGGTGATCGACCAATGAAGATCGAAGCCGGTGCCGAGAGTCTCGTTGAGGTCCGCTTCGATCGCGGGCATGGCCTCGCGCAGGCCGGGCCGGTGGAAGACGACGCGCTGGAAGTAGGCGCCGCCGGCAGGGTTGTCGGAGTACTGATCGAACTGCACGATGTTCGCGCCCTGCCGCGTGATCAGAGCCGAGACCGCCGCGACGATGCCGGGGGAGTCCGTGCCGTGGACGATGAGGCACGCGTGATCGAGGGGAAGCTGGGCTGTGGGCATGGACCGATTCTCTCGTGTGCTGCGCTCGTCCTCACTCCCTGCGGCGCCGATCTGTGCCATCGGTCTTCGTGTGTCGATCGCAGCCGCCGATCGTGCTGGACTCAGCGCACGCCCTTCATCAGCTTCAGGACGGGCTTCACGGCCAGCAGCAGCGCGACGCCCAAGACGATCGCGGCGATCCCGAGGCTCGAGAAGTACGGCACCTCGTTGCGTGGGTCGTAGAACTGCGCGAGCCAGCCCGCAATCGCGGTCCCCAGCGCGACCGACAGGAAGAAGAGGGCCACCATCTGCGTGCGGAAGGCACTGGGAGCGAGTTTGGTCGTGATCGACAACCCGATCGGCGAGAGCAGGAGCTCGGCGACGGTGAACACGAACAGGATGCCGACGATCGCGAGCAGCGGTGTCGTGTTCTCGCCGCCTCCCGCCCAGGGCAGGAACAGCAGGAACGCGGCGCCCATGATGATGGCCGCGAGCCCGAACTTCACGGGCGTCGACGGTTGGCGGGTGCCGAGCTTGGTCCACAGAGCTGCGAAAACCCCCGAGAGGATGATGATGAAGATTGGGTTGATCGACTGCACCCACGGAACCGGCATCTCCCACCCGAACAGGTCGCGGTTCAGGCGCTTGTCGGAATAGACCGTCATGACCGTGAACTGCTGCTGGTAGAGCGACCAGAACCCGACGCTCACGATGAACAACGGGATGAAGGCGACCACCCGTGAACGTTCGAGCGCTGTCACCTTGCGCGAGCTCAGGATCACGACGAAGTACGCGATCGTCGCCGCGAGGGAGACGAGGATGACGATATCGGCAAGGTTGTCTGCTCGGATGACCCGCGCGAACATCAGGATCGCGACGACGATGACTGCGCCCACAGCAACGCCGATCATGAGGGCGTAGCGATTGCGGGGCAGCGGGTTGTGCACGACGGATGCCTCTGCCGGGATCCGTTTGCGACCGAGGGTGTACTGGACGAGACCGATCGCCATCCCCACAGCCGCGAGACCGAAGCCCCAGTGGAAACCGGCAGTGGACTGGAGCAGGCCCGTCAGGAGCGGGCCGAGGAAGGCGCCGAGGTTGATGCCGAGGTAGAAGAGCGAGAAGCCGGCATCCCGGCGCGGGTTGTCCTCCGTGTAGAGCGTGCCCACGACGGAGGTCGCGTTGGCCTTGAGGCCTCCCGATCCGACGGCGACCAGCACCAGTCCGACGCCCACGCCGAGCAGTCCCGGCAACAGCGCAAGGGCGATGTGGCCAAGCATGATGACCACGGCGCTGTAGAACAGCACGCGCTCCGAGCCGAGTATCCGGTCGGCGATCCACGCGCCGAGGATCGTCGAGAGGTAGACGGCGCCGCCATATGCGCCGACGATTCCGGTCGCGATCCCCTCGTCGATCCCGAGTCCACCCTGCGCGGCCGAGTAATAGAGGTAGATCAGCAGGATCCCCTGCATACCGTAGAAGCTGAAGCGCTCCCACATCTCGACGCCGAAGATCGTGGCGAGGGCCCGCGGCTGGCCGAAGAAGCGGGTGTCGGTGGGCGTCGTAGCCTCGGGCGTCGGTGCCGTCATGGGCCTCAGGCTAGCGCCTGCTCCCGGCACAGATCAGTTTCGGTCGCGTCGTGCTGCGGGTGCGCGCAACCGTCGCCCGCAAAACGGCGCGACTGAACTGAGAGCTCTTCGTTTCGGTCGCGTCGTGCTGCGGGTGCGCTGTGGTTTCGCCCTCATGACGGCGCGACCGAACCGATCACGCGCCAATCGTGTCGCGCAGCCCGGAGTGGACGGCATCCAGCCACGCGCCGACGTTCCGCCGGGCCTCCGGGGTGTCGGGGTACCGGCAACGCAGGTGCAACCCTGCTTCATTCGCGATGAACCAGATCATGACGCCGTCGGTGCGCACCACCGCCGACACGTACTGGATGTCGCGGAGCCTGCCCGGCGCGATCGGTAGTCGCCCGGTATCGAGCCACGACACCGCGAACATCCCAGGGGTTGCCGGCATGCCGCCGTACGGAGCGAGGATCGGGCCGAGCGGATGCGAGCCGAGGCCGATCGCTTCCTTCACCGCTTGGGCGCATGCGAGGGGCGAGGGGTCGGATGACTCGATCACGGCGTTCGTGATGAACCATCCGACCGAGTCGTGCCACTGCGGATCGTGCCGGCTGTGCACGGGGAACACCGCGCGCAGCGGCTGGTCACCCATCGCGAGGCTCACGCGCGTCATGACCGATACCGCGATAGCGATAGCGCGGACCCCCGCGGCGGCGGCGCGCTCGCAGAAGGCCTCGAACTCGGAGCCGTCGAAGACGTCGCGAACATCGACGATCTCCGATCGCGACCCCGCGACGTCGCCCAACGTCAGGGGGAACAGCGGCATCTGGCCGCCCTCGGCATCCAGGATCTCCGCCCATCGGGTCGTGATCGCTTCGGGCGCGGGAGCGCGGGCCGCAAGCTCTGCGGAGTGCTCGGCGAACGCTCGCGGTGCAGGCAGCGCCCCACCCGGCGTGCGATCCTCCCGCTCGTCGTCGACGACCTCGGCGAGATCCCGCGCGAGTACGAGAAGCGACCACATGTCGACGTGTGCGTGATCGGAGGCGATCACGATCGTCGGGTCGGCCCCGCCACCGGGTTCGATGAGGCACAGCCGGTGGGAGGGGGTGGCGAAGGGCCGGCATCCGTCGTCGAGCACTTCGCGCAGCACTTCGCGTGTCAGCCGCTCGGGCGGTGCCGGATGCGTCACCCACCGGCCGACTCCCAGTCGCGCCGGTCGTACCCGCACGGTCCCGTCATCGTCCCGTTCGAACACGGTACTGAGGGTGCCGTGCCTGTCGACGACGGTGGCCCACGCGTCAGCGATCTCGTCGGGGGCTGCCGGTGTGCGCAGGCGGAATGAGATCGCCATCCATGACGCGGGGCGATCGCCTTCGGCGACGTGCCGGCCCTGGTCGAACGACAGCGTCAGCGGCTCCGCGTCCTGCAGAACCTCGGCGGGAAACACGAGGCTGCGGACTCGGCCGGGGGGCAGCGTCATTCGGGCGACGTTCGTCAAGCGCATCGCGCGTAGTCTAGGCGGCAACCGTTTCGCACAGAGGACGCCCGGGAGGGCACGTGAGCACGCTGCGGGTTCGAGGCGCCACACTCGACTTCGATGTGACCGGTGATGACGGTCCGTTGGTCGTCCAGTTGCACGGTCTGATGTCCAGCCGCAGCCGTGACAGCCACCTCGGACTCGACCTCGGCCGAGCCCTTCGGGATCACCGCATCCTCCGCATCGACGCCCGTGGTCACGGTGGATCGACGGGCACGGAGGATCCGGTCGACTACCGGTGGGACAACCTCGCCGACGACCTCCTGGCGGTGCTGGATGCCGTCGCTCCCGGTGAAGCGGTTCACGGGGTGGGGCCGTCGATGGGCACCGGCACGATGCTGCACGCCGCACTCAAGGATCCAGTTCGCTTTGCGAGCCTGACCCTCATGGTTCCGCCCACGGCGTGGGGGACCAGGGGCGCGCAGGCCGAGGTCTACCGCACGAACGCGGATCTCATCGAACGGCACGGTGTCGAGGCATTCGTGAAGCTCGGCTCCACCACGCCCGTCCCGCCGGCCCTCGCGGATGCCCCCGAGTCGCTTCCGGCGGTCGACGAGACGCTCCTCCCGACGGTGCTCCGGGGAGCCGCGACAGCCGATCTGCCACCGAAGGAAGCGCTCGCCCGCATCGATGTGCCGACGCTGATCCTCGCGTGGACCGGCGACCCGACGCATCCGCTTCGTACCGCGAGCCGGCTCAACGAGCTCATGCCGAACAGTCGCCTCATCGTGGCTCGCACGCCGTACGGGGTCATGGCCTGGCCGGGACTGTTCGCCGAGCACGTCATCACCGCGGGTGTCGAACTCACCCCGACCGGCTCGATCCCCGTTGTGCCCGCATCGAGGGCCTCGTGAGCGACGCCGCATCGCCCCAGCTCAGCATCCGCGAGCTTGACACCGTCGCCGAGGTTTTCGAGGCGTCGGCTGTGCTGTCGGAAGTGTGGGGCGGTGATCGCACCGGAATGCCGCCGAACTTGTTGCGTGCCCTCGCTCACTCGGGCAACTACGCGGTGGGGCTCTTCGAGGGTGAGCGCATGGTGGGGGCATCCGTCGCCTTCTTCGCCGAACCCGCTGCTCGGTCGATGCACTCGCACATCACCGGCATCCTGCCGAGCGCCCAGGATCGGGGTTTCGGGCGAATGCTGAAGCAGCATCAGCGGGAGTGGGGACTGCGCCGGGGCATCGGGCATGTCACGTGGACCTTCGATCCGCTCGTGTCGCGAAACGCCCACTTCAATCTCGCCGTGCTCGGTGCGCGCGTCACCGAGTACCTCGTGGACCACTACGGCGCGATGGATGACGGGGTGAACCGTGGCGACGAGTCCGATCGGCTGATGGTCTCGTGGGCTCTGGCGGCTCCGCCGGTTCCCACTCCGTCGGATGCCGAGATTCGGGCATCCGTGGCAATCCCGCGCGACATCGAGTCATTGCGGCGGCGCGAGCCGGAGGCTGCGGCGGTAGAACGTCGGCGCGTCCGCGACGCCCTGCTCACGCACCTGAATGCGGGACGACGCATCGGTGGCTTCGACGAGCGTCGGGGCTACCTCATCGTCGACGCCTGAGTCGGCCGGCTGGATTTCGGTCGCGCCGTCTTGCGGGTGATGCGGCCGAGAACCCGCAATATGGCGCGACCGAACGGTGGGGGCTGGATTTCGGTCGCGCCAAACTGCGGTTGAGGAGCCGGATGCATCGCAATATGGCGCGACCGAACGGCGGGGCGTGCTGGGAGCGCCGGGGGGTTAGCCTTGCCGCATGCCGATCGCCCACGCCGCCACACCGGTCACGCTCGAGGGGATCGAGCTGCGCGTGCTTCATCTGCCGCTCGTGTCGCCGTTTACGACATCCTTCGGCACCGAGACGGTGCGCGAGGTCATCGTCGTTCGTGCGCTGACCGCCGACGGGGAGGGCTGGGGTGAGATCGTCACGCAGGAATCTCCCCTGTACTCGAGTGAGTACACGCAGGGCGCGTGGGACGTGTCGCTGCGCTTCCTGATCCCCGCGCTCCTGGACCGACACACTCTCGCCCCCGAAGACGTCGCCTCCGCCCTCGAGCCGTTCGTCGGACACCGGATGGCCAAGGCCGGCCTGGAACTCGCGGTGCTCGATGCCGCCCTGCGCGCCGAGGGACGACCGCTCGGAGAGTACCTCGGCGCGACCCGCGATCGGGTGCCCTCGGGCGTGAGCGTCGGCATCCAACGCGACCCCGCCGCCCTTGTCGACACCGTGCGTGGATACCTCGACGAGGGCTACGTGCGCATCAAGATCAAGATCAAGCCTGGTCGCGACATCGCCGACACAGCGGCAGTCCGGGATGCCTTCGGTGACATCCCGCTGCAGGTCGACGCGAACTCCGCCTACACGCTCGCCGATGCCGACATCCTCGCCGAACTCGACAGGTTCGACCTGCTCCTGATCGAGCAGCCCCTGCAGGAGGACGACCTCGTCGACCATGCGAGCCTTGCCCAGCGACTGCGAACCCCCGTGTGCCTAGACGAATCGATCGTGTCGTCGAAGGCTGCCGCCGATGCGCTCGCACTCGGCTCGGCATCCGTCATCAACATCAAGGCCGGGCGTGTAGGCGGCTACCTCGAGGCCGTCAGAATCCACGACCTGTGCCGGGCAGCCGCCGTTCCGGTCTGGTGTGGCGGGATGCTCGAGACGGGGATCGGTCGCGCCGCGAACGCTGCGCTTGCCGCCCTCCCCGGATTCACGCTGCCGGGCGACGTCTCGGCATCCTCCCGGTTCTACGACCGCGACATCGTCACCGAGCCCGCCGTCCTCGAGGACGGCCATGTGCGGGTTCCCACGGGAGCTGGGCTGGGCGTCGAGATCGACCCTGTCGCGCTGGAGGATATGACGGTGGCCCGTGAGGTACTGCGCCGGTGACCGGTCCTGCCGCCACCACGCGGCACCGGCGTCTCGTCGGTGCGTGGATGCTGGGTGCCGTTCTGGTGCTGGGACTGGCCGCGTGTGCGTCAGCATCCCCCAGTGAGGATCTTCCTGACGGGGTAAGCGTGCGGCTCGTGCAGCAGCGGTCGGATGTCGCGCTTCATCAGGCCCAGGTCGAGATCACCAACGGCACCGACTCGACACTGAGTGTCGAGGCCCTCTCTGTAACTGACCCGCGTTTTGAGGCGGATGCCGACCGCGTGCTGCAACGCACGAGCGTCATCGCCGCCGGCAGTACTGTCGGCATCCGCATCCAGCTCCCGGGTCCAGCATGTGATGTTCCCGACGACGGGGCATCGAGGGTGGAGTTCTCGTGGCGCCTCGACGAGCGCGCGGGAGTCGCGCGGGCAGACCTTCCCGACGCACTTGATTTCCTGCCGGCAATGCACGCGCGCGAGTGTGTAGCCGACGCGCTCGGCGACGCAGCCGCTGTCTCGTTCACGAGCTTCGAGGCCGGTGGAGGCGGAGGTGTCGGCATCCTCACTCTCGAGGCTCTTCCGACCGGGGCCGGCGGTGCCACCGTCGACGCGCTACGGCCGACCAACCTCCTCGGTTTCGGCACTGCGGGTACAGGACCGGATGCTGCGCTGCCGCTGCAGATTCAGCTCCTTGCTGGCGACACCGCCCCACGCGACGTGGAGATCGCGCTCGAACCCTTCCGCTGCGACGCCCATGCCGTGCAGGAAGACAAGCGCGGCACGATCTTCACGGTGGATGTCACCGTCGGGGGCGAGGCCGGCCAGATCGAGCTGGCGGCGTCGCCCGACATGCGCGCCGAGATCCTGAACGCCGTGGCGGCTTACTGCGGGTTCGGGTCCTAGATTCCGCGCGATGTCGCCGCCTGGCTCTAGCGTTGGGCTCATGCGCTCTCTCGGTGTCGTGTTCGAGCCCGCCTTTCCGCCTGAACGCCTCCGTGAGGTAGCCCAGTCGGTCGAGGACGCGGGAGTACCCGAGCTCTGGCTATGGGAGGACTGCTTCCGAGAGTCCGGCATCGCCTCGGCCGCCGTGGCGCTCGCCGCAACGGCCGAGCTCACCGTGGGTATCGGGGTGCTGCCCATGCCGCTTCGCAACGTCGCACTGACTGCCATGGAGCTCGCCACCCTCTCGCGGCTGTTTCCCGGGCGCATCATCGGCGGCGTCGGTCACGGGGTGCAGAGCTGGATGGCGCAGGTGGGCGCGCGGCACTCATCCCCTCTCACCCTGATGGCGGAGTATCTCCCCACACTGCGAGCCTTGCTTGCCGGGGAGCGCGTCACGGTCGACGGACGCTATGTGCAGCTTGACGACGTCGCCCTGGACTGGCCGCCGGCGATCGCCGTTCCGGTTCTTGCTGCAGCCGAAGGCCCCAAGACCCTCGACAGTTCCGGCGCCCTCGCGGATGGCACCGTCATCCCCTCGGGCTGGAGTCCGAGTCGGCTGCGCGAGGCGGCCATCCGGGTACGGACTGCGGCGGTCGAGCGCGCTGACGAACATTGCGTCGTGGTGTACCTCCTCACTCGCTTTGCCGAGGATTCTGTGGAGTCCGGCGAACCGGCCCAGCGCGACCGTATCTTCGGCGATGTTTCGGTCGTCGCCGAGACCGTCGAGGCGTTCTTCGCGGCTGGTGCCACCACCGTGGTGCTCCAGCCCCACGCCGATGACGACGATCTCATTGCGTTCTCGCAGCACTCCGGCGAGGTCGCCCGAATGCTGGGCATCGCACGGTCTACGACTGGCTTCGGATCCCCGTGATCACGACACTTGCGGGGCGCTGACCGGGTCGGCACACTCAGAGGTGGGAGTCGACGAACGCCGCTCTCGGCGTCGGCGCGCTCCCGGGGAGGAAAATCAATGAAGACCCGAATCGTCGCTGCCGCGCTCATGCTGAGCGTCGGAGCCATCGCCCTCACCGGGTGCGTGAACCCGGTCGAGCAGCTCATTAACAACACCGTCGAGGACGCCATCGAAGGCGCCACCGGCGTCGATGTGGATGCCGGCAACGGTGCGAGCGTGCCGGAGGGGTTCCCCTCCGACATCCCGCTTCCCTCCGGATCACCGCTGGCCGCACTCGCGGTCGACGGTGGCTACACGGTCACCTACACCCTGCCGAGCGTCGCCGACGGCGAGGGCATCATCGAACAGCTGAAGTCTCAGTACACGACAGACTCAGAGTCCGACTTCGGCGGGATGAAGATCTGGTCGTTCACCGGTTCGGACTACACCGTGGGCGTCACTCTGCTCGAGCAGGAAGACGGCACCGCGCAGCTGCTCTACGTCGTCGCGCCGATCACGCAGTAGTACTGCGCGTTCGCAGCGTCCGACACGAGGGCGTGGCTCAGAGTTCGCCGCGCGCGCGAAGCTCCCTGCGGGTCAGCGCCTCGCCCTCGTCGTCGGCGTGGTCGGTTGTCTCGGCATCCGCGGCTGTCTCGTCTTCTGCCCACGGCGCGTGGTGTGCCCGCTCGAGCTTCGCGCCTTCGACATCGACGTTTGGCACGATCCGATCGAGCCAGCGTGGCAGCCACCATGCCGAGCGCCCGAGCAGGTGCATGAGCGCGGGCATGAGCAGCATCCGTACGACGAAGGCATCCAGGAGCACGCCGAAGGCGAGGCCGAACCCGATCGATCGGATCATCGTCGACTCGGCGAAGATGAAGCCGCCGAACACCGACACCATGATGAGTCCGGCTGCCGTCACGACCGCGCGACCCGCCTGCAGGCCACGCATGACGGCCAGGCGCGCTGGTGCGCCGTGGACATAGGCCTCTCGCATCCCCGATGACAGGAACAGCTGGTAGTCCATCGCGAGGCCGAACAGGATGCCGACCAGCAGCACCGGCAGGAAGCTCAGGATCGGACCCGTGCTGTGCAGGCCGAAGACCTCGGCGCCCCATCCCCACTGGAACACCGCGACAGTGGCCCCGTAGGTCGCGAACAGCGACAGAATGAACCCGCCCGTGGCAATGAGCGGCACCAGGAGTGATCGGAACACGACGATCATGATCAGCAGGGACAGACCGACGACGACGCCGATGTACAGCGGAAGGACGCCCGCGATGTTCTCGGAGATGTCGATGTTGATGGCTGCCTGCCCCGCGACACCGAGAGCGTACTCACCATCCACGGGCGGGAGAGCACGCAGGTCTCGCACGACCTGCTCGGTGGATTCCGCGCTCGGCCCTTCGGTCGGGATGACCTGGAACGCGGCGAGCGTGCCGTCGTCGGAGACCGCGATCGGCGCGACCGCCACCACGTTCTCGACCTCCGACAGAGCGGTGGCAACGTCGAGCTGTGCTTGCAGCTGGGCGTTCTCATCGAGGTCGCCGGGCAGCGCCGCCGTCACCAGCAGTGTGCTGTTGGCGCCGGGCCCGAAGGCATCCGCGGTCAGTTCGTAGGCCTGGTAGGCGTACGAGTCCTCGGGTTCGCTCGATCCGTCGGGAAGGCCCACGCGCATCGACAGGGTGGGAATCGCGATCACCAGCAGAGCCACGATCGCGCCGATCGCGGTGACCACAGCGCGCCAGGTCGGCATGGCGCGAGCCCGGTCGTCGGCGTGGTGGACGGTGCCCACGCGTGCGCGGGCGCGGCGGCTGAGCACGCGCATTCCTACGAGACCGAGTAGCGCCGGAGTCAGAGTGACCGCGATGAGCACCGCCACCAGAACCGCGAAGGCGCCCACGGTTCCCATGAGGCCGAGGAAGGGGATTCCGGTGATGTTCAGGGCGAGAAGAGCGATGATCACCGTCGAGCCGGCAAAGGTCACGGCGTTGCCGGCGGTGCCGTTGGCAAGCCCGATGGATTCGCGAAGGTCCGCGCCCTCGAGCAGCTGCTTGCGGTGCCGATTGATGATGAACAGCGAGTAGTCGATGCCGACGGCAAGTCCCAGCATGACGCCGAGGATCGGTGTGACCGACGACATGTCGATGACCCCCGACAGCGACAGTGCCGCCAGGACGGCGATCCCGACACCCACGAGGGCTGTCACCAGCGGCAGCGCGGCTGCGATCACAGTGCCGAGCATGACCAGCAGCACGATCGCCGCGATGACGACGCCCGCGATTTCCCCGATCCCGATCAGGTTCGGGATGGACTGCGCCAGGGTCGACGAGAACGCCACCTCGACTCCGTCGATCGGGTTCGCCTCGACGTGGTCGATCACGGCCTGCTTGGCCTCGGCGTCGAGTTCGAGCAGCGGCACGTCGAAGGCGACGTTCAGGAGCGCCGTTGCACCGTCGCTGGAGACAACGCCGATCCCGTCCGAGAGCTCGAGAAGATCAGCACCGAGTTCGAGTTGCGTTTCGTTCGTGGTCAATTCCTCGCGCGAGGCATCCAGCTCGGCCTGCTGCTGCTCGAGCTGCTGGCTCGCTGCATCCAGCTGCTGTCGCTGCGCGTCCAACTGGGCCTGCTGCTGGTCGAGAGCTGCCAGTTGCGAGGCCGGGGCTCCGGCCGCCTCGGCCTGCGCGCGGGCGGCCTCGAGCTGCTGCTGCGCGGCGTCGAGCTGCGCTTGCCCGTTCTCGACCTCAGCGCGGGCGGCATCCAGCTGCGCCTGGCCGGCCTCGAGCTGGGTGCGACCCTGCTCTATCTGGGTTCGCCCGTCGGTGATCTGCTGCTGCCGATCGGCTCGTTCCTGCTCGGCCTCGAACGGGTCGACGACCCGGGCGACATGGGGAAGATCCCGGATGCCCTCCGCGAGGTCAGCGACCTCCGCGCGCTGCTCAGCGGTGAAGGGTTCACCGTCTTCCGTGTGGAGCACGATCTGACCAGAGGCTCCCGAGAAGTCGGGGAGCTTCTCTGCCAACTCATCGGTTACCGTCCCGGAAGCGGTGCCGGGCACATCGAAGCTTGTGGCGAGGGTGCCGGCTCCCACCGCGTAGGCGCCGCCGGCAAGGCCCAGAACGGCGATCCACGCGACGATGACGATCCACGCGCGCCGGGCAGAGGCCTTGCCGAGCCGGTACAGCAGTTCAGCCATGATCACCTTTCGGGGCAGGATGCGCAGGGGAGCGACCGACAGCATACGATACGTACCGTCTCGCTTGCTGAATCGAAGGTGGATACCGTGGTCCCCATGACCGATGCCGTGCCCGTCGCACCCGGGCGCCGGGGCGGCCCGCCCCGCAGCGAAGAAGCACGCCTTGCCATCCTGCGCGCGACAGCGCGCCTCTTCCTCGAAAGGGGCTTCGGCAACCTCAGCATCGAGGGAGTCGCCGCCGAAGCGGGAGTGGGCAAGCAGACGATCTACCGGTGGTGGCCCGGAAAGAGCGACCTCGTCGCCGAAGCGCTCATCGAGGGCTTCCTGATGCCCGAGCACTTTGCGCCCGGCTTCTCCGGCGCGCTGCGAGACGATCTGGCGAGCTGGATGCGCATCGTCCTGGCCTTCGTCGACGATCCCGGGCACGACGAGATGCTCCGGTCGCTCCTGGCAGCTGGGACCACCAATCCCGCGATCGGTGAGCGCATTCGCGAGCGGCTCGGGGCCGACGGAGACCTGGTGCATCGGCTCGAAAAGGGTGTGAGTGACGGTGAATTGCCGCCCACAGCACCCATCCCCTCGATCATCGAGCTTCTGGTCGGCGCGATCGTCCTGCGGGTGTTCGCGCCGTCGGCCGCCGACGATGGTGAGGCCGAGCGGCTCGTCGACGTCGTCCTCGGGACCCACGCGGCACGCGGCCGGTGAGTCGCGGCGGATAGAATCGTCGGATGTCGCGGCATCCGCGATACCCTCGCGCGCAGCGCATCCCCGACCCAGGAGTTCCTCCGTGGCCGAGCAGTCCCGCCTCGACAAAGTGATCGCCCTCGCCCGCCACCGCGGGTTCGTCTTCCAAGCCGGCGAGATCTACGGGGGCTCCCGCTCCGCATGGGACTACGGCCCCCTCGGCACCGAGCTCAAAGAGAACATCCGCCGGCAGTGGTGGCAGACCTTCGTCCGCGGTCGCGGCGACATGGTGGGCCTGGATTCCTCGATCATCCTGCCCAAGCGTGTGTGGGAGGCATCCGGTCACGTCGCGACCTTCACCGACCCGCTCGTTGAGTGCCTGCAGTGCCACAAACGCTTCCGGGCCGACAACCTCATCGAGGACTTCGAGGCGCGCAAGGGTCGCGCCGCCGAGAACGGTCTCGCCGACGTGCCGTGCCCTAACTGCGGCACGAAGGGCCAGTACACCGAACCCCGCGCGTTCTCGGGTCTCGTCAAGACCTACCTCGGGGTCGTCGACGACGAGTCGGGTCTGTATTACCTCCGCCCCGAAACCGCGCAGGGCATCTTCGTGAACTTCACGAACGTGCTCACCGCGAGCCGCAAGAAGCCGCCGTTCGGGATCGGCCAGGTCGGCAAGGCGTTCCGCAACGAGATCACGCCCGGAAACTTCATCTTCCGTACCCGCGAGTTCGAGCAGATGGAGATCGAGTACTTCACGCCCCCGGCCGAGGCACCCGAGTGGTTCGATCACTGGGTCGAGGCGTGCTGGAACTGGTTCACCGACCTCGGTATCGACCCTGACAACATGCGGCGCTTCGATGTTCCCGAAGAAGACCGTGCGCACTATTCGGCCGGCACGATCGATGTCGAGTACCGCTTCGGCTTCCCCGGCAAGGAGTGGGGTGAGCTCATGGGGGTCGCCAACCGCACCGACTACGACCTGAAGAGCCATGCCGAGGCATCCGGGCAGAGCCTGACGTACTTCGACCAGGCATCGGGGGAGAAGTACACCCCGTACGTGATCGAGCCCTCGTTCGGTCTGACGCGCGCCATGATGGCGTTCCTCGTCGACGCGTACCGTGAAGAAGAAGTGCCCAACGCCAAGGGTGGCACCGATACTCGCACCGTCCTGAGGCTCGACCCGCGCCTCGCGCCGGTCAAGGTCGCCGTGCTGCCGCTGTCGCGTAACGAGGCGCTTTCGCCCCTCGCCCGCGGACTGGCTGATCGCTTGCGCGGGCACTGGGCCGTCGATTTCGACGATGCCGGCGCGATCGGTCGCCGTTACCGCCGACAGGACGAGATCGGTACCCCGTTCTGCGTCACCGTCGACTTCGACTCCCTCGAGGATGACGCCGTCACTGTGCGTGACCGCGACACGATGGCACAGGAGCGTGTCCCGCTCGAGAACGTCGAGGCCTACCTCGGCGAGCGCCTCGTCGGCGCCTGACGCGAGAGGCCGCAGCCGGGTCAGCCCTTGGCTGCGGCCTTCATCGCCTTCTTGTGCTCGCGCACCTTCGCGAGGGACTCGGGGCTCGCGATGTCGGCGACGCTGCGGAACGAACCCGCCTCGCCGTACGGAGCCGACGCTTCGCGCCAGCCATCGCCAGCAAAGCCGTACTGCTTGCCCAGCAGAGCGAGGAAGATCTTCGCCTTCTGCTCCCCGAATCCCGGCAGCTTCTTCAGGCGGCGGAGCACTTCGGCGCCGTCGGGACCGCCGCGCGTCCAGATCGCCGCGGCGTCGTCATCCCACTCGGTCGCGACCGCCTCGCACAGCGCCTGGACCCGGCCCGCCATGGATCCCGGGAATCGGTGCACGGCCGGGGTTTCGCGGAACACCTCGACAAGGGCCTCCGGGTCGTAAGCAGCCAGCGCGGATGCCGACAACTCCCCGATTCGCTCCGTGATCTTTTTCGGACCGGTGAAGGCGGTCTCCATCGCGATCTGCTGATCCAGCAGCATCCCGATCAGCAGTGCGAGCGGGTCGTCCGACAGCAGGCGGTCGGCAGCGTCATCGCCGGTGATGTGCAACTCCATGGCACCAGTGTTCCACGGGTGCTCGCCGTTGACGCGGGCGAATACGGGAGGATGGAGGAATGGCCGAGTCCGCGTTCGAAAAGCTGGTCGAGCACGCCAGGTCCGAGCATGTCGTCGTTGTCGGAGCAGGGATCGCCGGACTGGTCGCCGCGCTCGAGTGCGCGAAGGTCGGGCTCCGCGTGACCGTGGTGGAGGCGTCCGCGCGACTTGGTGGTGCGATCGCGCGTGCCGAGCTCGCAGGCGTCCCGGTCGACCTAGGCGCCACGGGATGGGCTACCAGGAACGGTGCCGTCGATGCGCTCGTCACGGAACTGGGCCTTGCCGACGCGGTGGTCGAGCCGGCCAACGCGGATGTCTGGGTCGCAGTCTCGGGCGCTGTGTCGCCGTACCCGGCGGAAACCGTTGCCGGCGTTCCCGCGAACCCCTGGGATCCGGCAGTGCGTCGGATCATCGGCTGGGCCGGCACCTGGCGGGCGTATCTCGACCGACTGCGGCCTCCGCTGACGATCGGGCAGGAACGCAATTTCGGCACTCTCGTTCGCCGCCGCATGGGCACGCAGATTCTGGGCCGACTCGTCGCGCCGCTGACGCGCGGCCGGTACGGGCTCGCTCCCGATGCGGTGGATGTCAGTGCCATCGCCCCGGGGCTGAGTTCGGCGCTGACGCGAACCGGCTCGCTCGCTGCAGCGGCTGGTGAGCTGCTGACGGTCGCCCAGGATCACCCCTCGGAGCCGCCCATTCGTAGCCTGGAAGGCGGACCGACGAGACTGGTTGATGCCCTCGTTGCGAGGCTCGGCGACTACGGGGTGTCTGTGAAGACCGAGATGCGCGTATCCCGCCTCAGTGCCCAGGGTGAGTTCTGGACCGTGACGGCCGAGACCGCCGAGGGTCCGCAGGAGCTGACCGCGGATGCCGTCATCGTGGCGACGGAAGCTGCCGCCGCCGCCAGCCTCGTGCCCTTCTCCGTTCCCGATCTGCTGACGCGTGAGCTCGTGCAGGATGTCGTGACACTCGTCGCTTCGGCGCCGGCGCCCGAGCGCGCGCACACCACCGTCTTCACCGTGAACCCGACCACGGACCCTGTCACCGCATCGGACGAGACGGCACGGTGGGCAAATGCCGATCCCGGGGTGCGCGTGGCACGCCTCACCTACGGTGACCTCGACAGCGCGGCGCCGACCGCTGCGCTCAGCGATGATGACACTGTCATTGCGGCAGCGCGTCATGCCGAGGTGTTGCTGGGGATTCCGGCGGATGCCGTGATCGGCGCGCGCCGAGACCGATGGGTGCAGCCGCCGAGCGCGGTGATGCTCGGTCGTGACGAGGCGGCCGGGGCGCTGCGCGCGCGTGTCCGGAAAGTGCGCGGTCTCGGGCTCGTGGGGGCGTGGGTGGCGGGTCCAGGCCTCGCGCGCGTCATCGCGCACGCGCGCGAGGAGGCTGAGAGGCTCCGTGTCAACCTCCTGTGGGGGACGCATGCCGATGGCGTTACGCTGGGTGAAGACCACCCGCTCGACAAGCGTGAGGAGACCCCATGAGGGGCAAAGCAGGACTCGTCGTCGGACTCGCCGTGGGCTACGTGCTCGGGTCGCGTGCCGGTCGACAGAGATACGAGCAGATCAAGTCCCAGGCGCTGAAGGTGTGGAACCTGGAGCCGGTGCAGAAGCAGGTGGGCAAGGCCAAGGACTTCGCGAAGTCCAGCGCGATGGCACTGCCGAGCACCCTGTGGGATTCGGCTGTGAAGGTGACAAAGGCCGCGACCTCGAAGGGCACGGCGGGCGAACGTCTCGACGCTGCCGTGAAGGCGGGCAAGGAGTCGGTGGACGCTGTCAGCAGTGCCGCCGACACCTCAGCCGAGGCTGTCAAACAGGCTGCCGATGAGGCGATCGACGACATCGCCAAGGCCGCCGGCAAGGAATGACATGACGGCGCCTCGAGAATTCCGCGATCGGGCGAACGACTCCCTTCTGACGCTCCTCGGCGAGGTTCCGGAGCTGATCCGGAACCTGATCGTCGCCGAGGTCGACGCCGCGAAATCCTGGGCTCGCCAGGCGGGCAAGGATGCCGGAATCGGCGTGGTTCTGTTCCTCGTCGCGCTGTTCGTCCTGTTCTGGTCGCTTCCCGTGTTCGGCACTTTTCTCATCGCCGGACTTTCGTCGTGGTGGCCCGTGTGGTTGTCGGCGCTGGTCGTCTTCGCGGCCCTGCTTGTCGTGACTATCGTTTTCGCGCTGCTGGGCGTGCTCAGATTCCGCAAGCTCACCCGCAGGCGTAATCCTGCCCAGGCCGTCGCCCAAGACATCAAGGAGATCCGCGATGAGCTCTGAGACCGGTGTCCCCCGCACTGCAGTAGACCTGTCTCTCACCGACCCGGTCGAGAAGGCTCGCGCGGAGCTCAAGGCAGCGCTCGCTGCCATTGAAGACAAGACCAACGTGCCGCGACAGGTCTCGAAGGCGACGGACAGCGCCGTGGCCAAGCTGCGTCGCTTCTCGCGCGAGCACCCCGTGGCAACCGTCACCATCGCGGTTGTGAAGGCGGCGGCTGTGGGCGCTCTGGTGTGGTGGGGCGTCAACTCCTACGTCAACAAGTAGCCCCGCAGCAAGCACGAGGTGACCATCTCGTGACCTTCTACCCGCGACACGACGCGAGTCAGGGGGTTATGCTCGGACAACAGGCAGCGCAATGATGCGGAAGCTGCCGACGACGTGGATATTCCCGCACCGTGACCCCCGGTGCCATGTCGTTCGGCTGCTCGAACGTCGGGCGGTCGATTCCGCATCGATGAGTCGATCATGAACCGAGTAGCGTCAGATACCGCCGCCAAGCCACTGGCCGGGTGGCGCGTTCTGGTCCCCCGAGGCGGCCCGTGGGGAGACTCCGTGGCCGCGACCCTGCGCCGTCAGGGCGCCGTTCCCGTCATCGCCCCGTTGATCAACTTCGCGCCCACGACCGATCACACAGAACTCGAGTCCGCTCTGACCGCGCTGGCGGCGGGAGACTTCGACTGGGTAACGCTCACGAGCGCGACCACCGTCGATGTCCTCTATGCCTACCGCGCCGTGATCCCGCCGCAGACGAAGGTCGCCGCCGTCGGCGAAACGACCGCGGCCGCGCTCCAAGCTGTCGGATATCGCGTGGATCTCGTGCCGGACCTCGACAACTCCGCAGCGGGCTTGGCCGAGCAGCTGATCGGCCTCGAGCCGGAGCCGCGCGACATCCTGACCCTGCGTAGCGAGACGGCCGAGCCCGTTCTGACCGGAATGCTCACCGAAGCCGGTCACCGCGTGCGCAGCGTGGTCGCCTACCGCACGGTCGGGGTTCCGGTGACCGAGCGCATCGCGAACGACGTGCGCAGCGGTCGGATCAACGCCATTCTGGTCACGAGCGGTTCGGTGGCCGAGCAGGTCCGTGAGCAGTTCCCGCAGATTCCGCCCTCGACCGTGCTGGCGGCGATCGGTCCGCGAACGGCAACTGATGCACAGGCGGCGGGCCTGACTGTCGATGGTGTTGCCGATCGCCAGACCGTCGACGCTCTCATCGAGGTCGTTGCGCGCTTTCCGCTGCTTTACGCCACTGACGAAGCTGCGCCCTGACCGGAGCTGCGCTGGATAAGCGCAGTCGATCGGATGCCGAGGCCGAGATGTTCGGCTTCGTGCAGCTGATCGAGAGTGTCGACGTCCCTGCGTGCGCTCCAGACCGTGGGCTGCCCTGAGCCGGTGTCGATCTCGCGGGCAAGGTCGACGAACCCTGCTGCGCAGTGGCGCGCGAAGGAGTTCTCCCCGAACGCCGGAATGAGCTCCCCGGCGATCGTTCGAGCGATGAGGGTCGTGCCGGTCCCCTCGGCGTCCGGCAGTGCCGCCATCTCGTGCCGTCCCGCCGCCGCGAGAACCGCCTCAAGGTCCGCGGCGCGAAGCGCGGGAAGATCGCCGAGCATCGCCGCTCGCGGCGCCTCAGCATCCGTCGCCGCAAGCCCCGCCCGCACCGCGTCGTTCAAGCCGGTTCCAGGGTCGGTGACGACGAGGCAGGCATCCGAGATCTCACGCGCGATCTCGGCATCCGCGGTCACGACCACCACCTGCGCGACGGCCGGGCACGCCTGCGCTGCGGCTATCGTGTCGAGCCCGATCGCGCGCGCCAGTGCCGCCCGATCGATACCCTGCACGACGAGGCGACTCTTTCCCGCGCCGCCGCGCACCGGGATGACCAGGGTCCAGCCGCTCACGGATCCAGACGTTCGCGCAGGCGGGGGAGGATGTCGCGGCTGTAGCGCTCCATGAATTCCGCCTGGTCGTGCCCGGGGTCATGGAACACGAGGTGACGGAAGCCGCGCTCGGCGACCTCGACGATGCGGTCGACGTGCTCGTCGGGGTCGGACGAGACGATGAACCGTTTCGCGACGCGCTCGATCGGCAGTTCCGCGGCCCGTCGCTGCATCTCGATGGGATCGTGGATGCCGACCTTCTCGTCGGGGCTGAGCGCGAGCGGTGCCCAGAATCGGGTGCGCTCGAGGGCCTCTGCGGGATCGGGGTGGTACGAGACCTTCACCTCGATGAGCGTGTCGATGTCATCGCGCGTGCGTCCCGACTTCTCCAGTCCCTCATCGAGAGCCGGAAGGAGCGTGTCGGTATACAGCGCCGGATCCTTGCCGCTGGTCGTGATGAACCCGTCGGCGACCCGACCTGCGAGGCGCGTGGCGGCGGGCCCGGCGGCACCGATGTAGACCGGGACGGGAGTGTCGGGACGGTCATAGATCGTCGCATCCCGCACCTGCCAGAACTCGCCGTCGAAGCTGACGCGCTCGCCGGTCCACAGCTTGTCCAGGAGCGTCAGCGCCTCCTTGAGGCGACGGAAACGTTCGGGCGGCTCGGGCCACGGGATGCCAAGAGTCACCTCGTTGAGGGATTCGCCGGTGCCGACCCCCAGGATGATGCGTCCCGGATACATCACGCCGAGGGTCGCGAAAGCCTGCGCGACGACGCCCGGGTGGTAGCGGAAGGTGGGGGTGAGCACCGACGTGCCGAGCAGGACCCGGGACGTTCGCGCACCGACGGCGCCGAGCCACGGGATGGCGGCCGGTGCATGCCCGCCCTCGTGCATCCAGGGCTGCAGGTGGTCGGAGACGAACACCGAGTCGAACCCGGCGTGCTCGGCATCCACCGCGAAATCGGCGAGCTCGTTCGGTCCGAACTGCTCGGCGGATGCCTTGTATCCCAGGCGCAGGGGGATCGTCATGGCGTGGTGCTCCTCTCGGTAGCGGGTTCAGTCAGAAATTCGGTGCCGTCGGCCCCGCGGAGCTGGTCGCGGAACTGCGTCACGGTGCCCGGCCACAGCAGCGTGAGGCGCCCGGACCGTTCGTCGACGTACCAGTTGCGGCATCCTCCGGACACCCAGGCGGTCTCGCGCGAGCGTCGCACGATCATGCGGGTGTACTCCTGCTCGACGGTCGGATCGGGGCGCAAAGTGGCAGTTCCCGGGGTCGCGGCGATCGTCCGCGCGGCGTACGCTGCCTGCTCCTCCAGCATGAGGATCGATGAGTTGTGACCGAGGGACGCGTTGGGCCCATTGAGGATGAACAGGTTCGGGAATCCGCTCACGACCGTCGACAGCGCCGACGACATCCCGCTTGCCCAGTGTTCGTCCAGGGAGATGCCGTCTTCACCCGTGACCAGCTCGGCGTAGGGCTGGCGTGTCGCGCTGAACCCGGTCGCAAGAACGACGGCATCCACGGTATGGCGCCGCCCGCTCGCAGCGACGAGGGTACCGCCATCCGCCCGCGCCAGCGCCGAGGGCTCGAGGGTGACGGCATCCGAGGCCACGGCAGGGTAGAAGTCGTCGGAGAGCAGCACGCGCTTGCATCCGAATGCGTAATCGGGGGTGAGCCACGCGCGCAGCGTCGGGTCGGATACCTGCGCGTGCAGATGCGCCTGTGCCTGGTCGGATGCCGCGGCAGCTGCAGCGGCATCCCCCGCGCGCGAGGCGTGGCGGGCCTCACCCTCGAGGAAGAGCTCGTCGCGCAGGGCGGCGAGCAGCTCGGGCTGGGCCGCGAACCGCTCGCGTTCGGCATCCGTGTACGTCCTGCCGCCTCGGGGGAGGACCCAGGCCGCGGAACGCTGGAACAGCGTCACCGCGGCGCCGCGGCGTACGAGCTCCGGGACGAGCTGGACGCCGCTCGCGCCCGTGCCGACGACCGCGACGCGTTGGCCCTCGAGGTCGAGCTCGGGGTCCCAGCGCGCGGAGTGCACGACCGGTCCGGGAAAGGCTGCCAGGCCGTGCACTTCCGGCAAGGACGGTTCCGTGAGCCGACCGCACGCGAGGAGGAGCATCCGTGCCCGGATGGGTCCGACCGTCGTGCCGAGGTTCCAGCCGTCGTCGTCCCAGTGGGCCTCGAGCAGGGCCGTGTTGAACAGGATGCGGCGCTCGATCCCGGTCGTGGCGGCGACGCGTCGGAGATAGGCCTGGATCTCACCTCCCGGAGCGAACTCTCGCGACCAGTGGGGCCACGGGTGACGCGCCAGAGCGTAGAGGTGGGCTGGCACATCGCACGCGACGCCCGGGTAGGTGTTCTCACGCCAGGTGCCGCCGACGTCCCCGGCCCGCTCGAGGATCACGACGTCGGTGACCCCGGCGGCCTCGAGTTCCATCGCCGCGGCCAGGCCCGCAAAGCCCGCGCCGACGATGACGACCTCGTGCTCAAGGGTCATTGCCGCTCCCGCGTTCGGTCGCCGGCGGTGCCATGCGCGCGCTGTGCCGCGCGGGCATCCCGGTAGTCGGTCGTGCGCTGCCGGAGGGGCCGCAGCAGGTGCCGGGCGATACGGTCAGCCTCAGACAGCGGAAGTTCGCGACCGTGCTCCACCCCGGTGCGGGGGAGGACCCGACCATCGAGGAGTGTGCCGCCGAGGTCATCGGCTCCTGAGCGCAGGAGCATGGGAATACTGGCCGCATCAAGTCGTGGCCACGGCACCTGAATGTGCGAAATCGCGCCCGACAGCAGGAGGCGCGAGACGGCGACCATGGCGCGATGCTCGTCGATCGGCGACCGGCCATCGACGAGAGGTACCCCGTAGCCCGGGAGCGGGATCGGCACGAACTCGGTGAATCCGCCGGTCTCGCGCTGCAGGCCGCGCAGGGTGCGCAGGTGCGCGATCCGGTCGGCGGCGCTCTCGACGTGGCCGTAGAACAGCACGGATGTCGAGTGCAGCCCGGCGGCGTGCGCGGCGCGGATCGCGGTGAGCCACTGGTCGACGGGAAGGTCGGTGGGGGCGACGCGCTCGCGGATTCCGTTATCCAGCACCTTGATGCCGGTGCCCGGGACGGTGTCGACCCCCGCGGCCTTGAGTGCGCGGTAGGCCTCGTCGATCGACAGTCCGCTGCGTACCGCGAAGTCCCAGGCATCCTGCGGGCGGAAGGCGTGCAGGTGGAGCGTCGGCGCGGCATCCCTCACCGTGCGAGCAAGCTCGAGGTAGGCATCCGTCTCGATCGGGATGATGCCCTGCGCGCACAGCTCGCTGGCACCGAGGTCCGCCGCATCCCGAGCGATCTCGGCGACCTCGGCGATCGTGAACGTGTCGCGGTCCCGGTCTCCGGCGGACACGCTCGGACGCAGCCCGGTCGTGGTGAGGTTGCGGTTGACCACGACGCTGATGGCCTCGCCGACCGTGTATCGGCGCACGTCGTCGGCTGCGCGCGTGACTGCCTCGAGTTCCGCGCCCCGTGCCGACAGCAGCCGTACCCAGTCCTCGACAGCGAGTGACTCCGGGTCGGTCGCGGCATCCGTGACCAGGCCCTCGAACGAGCTGCCCCGGGCGAGTCGGGTCGCGCCCCCGGGGGCTGGCTCAGCGAGCGTGGAGAGTGCGAGCCCCGAGACCGGGTCGGCAAGCGCCGTCACCGCGCTGTGCAGTTCCGGTGCGATCCAGGTCGGGGCATCGCGAACATACTCCGGATGCGCGGTCAGGCGCTCGCGCAGCTTGTAACCGAGCTCGGTCGTGCGTGCCGCCAGATCGTCGAGGTGGGGCCACGGACGCTCCGGATTGACATGGTCGGCGGTCACCGGCGAGACCCCGCCCCAGTCGTCAGCGCCGGCGCGCACGAGAAGAGCGAACTCGGTCGGGTCGCTGAGGTTCGGCGGAACCTGGATGCGGGCGTTCGCGCCCATCGTCAGGCGCGCGGCTGCCACGGCGGCGACGTATTCCTCGAGCTCGGCATCCGCCGCGTCGCGCATCGCGGTCCCGGGCTTCGCGCGGAAGTTCTGCACGATGATCTCTTGTAGGTGTCCGTGTCGACGGTGCGCATCCCGCAGCGCGAGAAGCGACTCGGCGCGGTCGGTGATTGTCTCGCCGATCCCCACGAGGATGCCGGTCGTGAACGGGATGCGATGGATGCCGGCATCCTCGATCACCCGAAGCCGGATGGCGGGATCCTTGTCGGGAGAGCCGTAGTGCACCTGTCCCGGCGTCTCGAACAGCTCGCGCGACGTGGTCTCAAGCATCATGCCCATCGAGGGCCCTGCCGGACGCAGACGCTCGAGCTCGTCGGCGCTCATCACGCCGGGATTCAGGTGTGCGAGCATCCCGGTCTCGGCGGTGATGAGACGGGCGACGTGCGCGACGTAGTCGAGCGTCGACGCGAAACCGTGCTCGTCGAGCCAACGGCGAGCCTCGGGCCACCGTTCCTCGGGGCGGTCGCCGAGCGTGAGCAGAGCCTCCTTGCACCCCTGGCGCTGGCCTGCGCGGGCGACGGCGAGCACCTGCTCGGGGCTCATGAACACCGGCTTTCCCGCGCGCTGCAGCTGTCCGGGGGTATCGACGAACACGCAGTAGTGGCAGCGGTCCCGGCAGAGGGTCGTGACCGGGACGAACACCTTGCGGGAGTACGTGAAGATTCCCGGGCGACCCGCCTCTCTCAGGCCGTGATCCCGCAGGTCGCTCGCAACATCGAGGACGGCATCCAACTCCGGCCCTCGCGCGCTGAGCACCGCGATCAGATCGTCGCGGCCGAGGTCGCCGCCCGCTTTGGCTCGTGAGAGGGCATCGTCGAGGCTCACGGCAGCGGGGCGAGTCAGTGTTCGGTTGAGCGTGCCCACCACCCCAGTGTTGCACCGTCCTCGAGGTACTCGGCCGCGTCGCGATGGCGTTCTCGCGTCCGGTGGATTGTGCGCGTGCGGACGCGCGGATGGTTTCCGTGGAACGATCGTCTTTCGGACGCCGTTTTGAGAGGGCGTGCCTACGTGAACCCTTCAGGCGCTCCTTGGGAAGTCAGGGCGGCGACGGAGTGACGCCGGTCACGGGCATGGTCCCTACGGCCTCCTGTGGCGTTCTGAGCGCCTCTAGA
>NZ_JBBWSA010000001.1:0-405193 GCF_038150145.1 Microbacterium schleiferi | reverse complement strand
CATCCACGGAGCACAGCAGTGACACGCCGCCTGACAGCACCCGCCCTCTCAACCGCCCTCGTCGCTCTCGTCCTGGCACTGTCGGGCTGCTCGCTGACTGCATTCACCGACATCGGCACCGTCGATCAGAGCGACGGTTTCGGACAGTACGACGACGGCGAGGTCTACACCGAGGACGACGAGGATCTCGGCGTCGTCGAGGTGTACACCGTCGAGCCGGATGCTTCCCTCTCCCCCACCGGCGACGAAACCACCGAATCGATCTGGGACATGTTCGTGAGAATCGTGACCCCCGAGGTGGCAGGCAGCGTCATCCGCGACTTCCGCGTCGGGGATTCGGAATCGAGCGACACGCTCGCCTACGTCCTGCAAACTGACGATCCCCAGCAATGGACGCTCGTGGTCAACCTCGCCTATGCGTCAGACGAGGACCTGCTGCTGTCCACCCTGATCCATGAGTACGCGCACATCCTGAGCCTGTCTCCGGGCCAAACCGACCCCGAGGCCTGGAGCTGCGACACGCTCCAGCTGGATGAAGGGTGCGCGGAGCCGGATTCGGCGCTGTGGGCCTTTGACCAGGAATTCTGGGCACAGTACGGTTCGGATGCTCCGGATCCCGCCAATGCGGACGCCGATCTCGCATACGAGTTCTACCTTGATCACGAGGACGATTTCGTGAGCGACTATGCCGCGACCAACGTGGTCGAGGACTTCGCCGAGAGCTTCATGACCTTCGTACTGGAGCCCGAACCCGACAGCGACACGATGATCGCGCAGAAGCTGCTCTTCTTCTGGGACCGGCCGGAGTACGTCGAGATCCGCGACCACGTACGCGCGGAGTTCGGACTCTGAGCGCACGGTGACGCGCGCGTGGAAGCGACCAGGGTCCGCCCCACTCGCCTTCCGCTTCGTTACGCGGAGCCGTGACCGCTGTCAATCCCCTCGCGAGTGCCCGCGGCCACGACGCAATCTGCTGGCATGACCGAACTGACCGGAACGCAAGCCCGCACCCGCGCCAAGGAACTCGTCGAAGACATCGACATCGCGATGCTCACGACACGCGATGACAGCGGCAACCTCGTGAGCCGGCCGATGAGCACCCGCCGCATGGACGAGAACGGCGACATCTGGTTCTTCACGGCCGAGCACACCAAGAAGGTCGACGAGGCCGAAGCAGATGACGAGGTCGGACTGTCGTACTGCGACCCGAAAGCCATGCGCTATGTGTCAGTCGCAGGTTGCGCCGGCGTCGTCCACGACGATGCACTCATGCGTGAGCTGTACTCGCCGTCGCTGGAGGTGTGGTTCGAAGGCGGGCTCGACACACCCGGCATAACCCTCTTGCGAGTCACACCGGTCGAGGTGGAATTCTGGGAACCCGGACAAAACCGTCTGGCGCAGGCCGCCGGGATGCTGAAGGCGCTTGTGACCCGCGACACACCGGACGACGACATCGTCCGGCACGCGAAGATCAGCTACTAGGGCCTCTCACGCGGCGAGGCGAGCGATGGCCTCGTCAAGCGGCATCGTCTCGCGATCGCCGGTGCGGCGATCCCAGAGTTCGACCTCGCCGGTTGCCGCTCCCCGGCCGACCACGAGGATGCGTGGCACGCCGATAAGTTCCGCATCGCCGAACTTCACTCCCGGAGACACCTTCGGTCGGTCGTCGTAGACGACCTCGAGACCGGCATCCTCGAGACGGGCGCTGGCCTGCTCCGCAAGATCGAAAGCAACGGCATCCCTGCCCGTAGCGACGACGTGCACGTCGAAGGGCGCCACGGCGGTCGGCCAGATCAGACCCTTCTCGTCGTTGCTGAGTTCGGCGATGATCGCGAGGATCCGCGTGACACCGATGCCGTACGAGCCCATCGTGACCGTCACGAGCTTGCCGTTCTCGTCGAGAACTTTCAGCCCGAGAGTCTCGGCGAAGAAGCGGCCGAGCTGGAACACGTGGCCGATCTCCATTCCGCGCGCCAGCTCGACGGGGCCCGAGCCATCCGGGGCCGGGTCGCCCGCGGCGACATTGGCAACCTCGACGAAGCCATCGGCTGTGAAGTCGCGGCCAG
The DNA here is from genome assembly GCF_038150145.1 of Microbacterium schleiferi. Taxonomy (GTDB): domain Bacteria; phylum Actinomycetota; class Actinomycetes; order Actinomycetales; family Microbacteriaceae; genus Microbacterium; species Microbacterium schleiferi_B. The sequence continues at coordinate 403,127 of NZ_JBBWSA010000001.1, read as the reverse complement.
CCACGAGCGAGTGGACGTGCTTCTGATCGATGTTGGCGCCGGTGACCCAGGACGTCCCGTCCACGACGCGGGGGTCGAGCAGATACCGGATGCCGGTCGCCGACTCCTCGCCGAGAACCGCGCCCGTCGGCGACCAGGGACCGATGTAGCCCTTCACAAGAAGCGGGTTGTTCTCGAAGTCGTCAGCTGTCGCAGCCTCCACGGCGGCGGGGGCGAAGGCCACCTCGGCGCGCTTGTCGTCGATGTCGCGGTCTCCGGGGATCCCGACCACCACGATCTCTCGCGTGCCGTCGAGGTGGGTCAGCGCGAGCACCACGTTCTTCAACGTGTGAGCTGCCGTCCAGGTCGTCTGGTCATCCGTGGCGGGACCGGCGGTGCCGGGAGCCGGGGCGGCCTCGTTCGCGTTGAGGTGATCGACGAGCGTGGCAATCGTCGGCGTGTTCGGCGAGTCGAAGATCACCGGCTCGGGAAGCCCGTCGAGAGGAAGCGGCGCGGGAACGATCGTCGTGAACGCCTCGACGTTGGCGGCGTATCCCCCGGCGCTGCGGACGAACGTGTCTTCACCGACGGGTGTGGGGTGGAGGAACTCCTCACTGCGAGCGCCGCCCATCAGTCCGTTGTCGGCGTTGACGATCACGTACTCGAGCCCCAGCCGCTGGAAGATTCGCTCGTACGCGTCACGCTGGGCCTGGTAGGACGCGTCGAGCCCGGCATCCGTGTAATCGAAGGAGTAGGCATCCTTCATCGTGAACTCGCGGCCACGCAGCAGCCCCGCGCGGGGGCGCGCTTCGTCGCGGTACTTGTCCTGGATCTGGTAGATCGCCAGCGGCAGGTCCTTGTACGAGGAATAAAGGTCCTTCACCAGGAGCGTGAACATCTCCTCGTGGGTAGGCGCGAGAAGATAGTCGGCGCCCTTGCGGTCCTGGAGCCGGAAGATTCCGTCACCGTAGGACTCCCAGCGGCCTGACGCTTCGTACGGGTCACGGGGCAACAGCGCCGGGAAGTGCACTTCGTAGGCTCCCGCGGCCGCCATCTCGTCGCGGATGATCTGCTCGAGCTTCGCCTTCACGCGCAGGCCCAGCGGCAGCCAGGCGAAGATGCCGGGAGCCTGACGCCGAATGTAGCCGGCGCGCACCAGGAGCCTGTGGCTGGTGACCTCGGCATCGGCGGGGTCTTCGCGAAGCGTGCGGAGGAAGTAATGCGAGAGACGGGTGACCACGAGCGTCAAGTCTAGGCCGCGCTGCGACCCCGGCTCGGCGAACGGGGCGCCGAACCTGTCCGGGCCTCACACATCGGTGGGAGGGTTGTCGAGCAGGTCCGCGGTGGCGTGCTCGCGCCCGTCGGCGCGCGCCCAGCGCAGTTCGGCCTGGCCCCGGTCCAGCCGCGCCCGCAGCTCGGACCACCCGGATGCCGACTCCCATCGCGCCTGCAACCATCCGTCGTCGTCGAGCCGGGACTGGAACGTCCCGTCGAAACCGGGCGCGCTGGCTCGGAATCGGCACAGCTCCAACAGGGCCGAAACGACAGGACGCTGGAGGTCGCGCTCCAGGTCGGCGTCGCTGTAGATGTGACGATTGATGTCGCGTCCGACCCCGGTGCGCTCGAGCAGATCCATGTCATTGGTTCCGGCGAGGGCACCGACGTAGTAGATCTGATGGATGCCGGGCACGAACAGTTGCACCGCACGAGCTGCCAGGTACGCCCGATCGTCGCGCCGCATCGCGTCGTAGAACGTGCTGTTGACCTGGTAGATGTCGAGATTGGATGCCGCCGCACCCGTGGCTGCCCGGCTTTGCCCACCCGTAGCGTCATGGATCGCTTCGACCAATGCGTCGAGCTGGGCGGCATCCAGGAGCCCGGGCTCCCCCGTCGCGGGATCGGGCCCGACGTCTACGATGCCGATGCCATCGTGGGTGTCGAGCACGGTCACGGCGTTCTCGGGTCGCTCAGCGATCCAGCGCGCCAGCGGCGCGTGATCTCCCGTCGCGGCAGCGAACAGCACCAGGGGCGGGAGCGCGAAGTCGTACACACGGTCCACACGCAGGGCGATTTCGATCTGGCGCCGATAAAACGAGTGGACCTCGACGAGGACCTCGAGCCCGCGCTCGTGCGCCAGCGCAGTCAATTCATCGATGAAGGCGAAGGTTTCAGGAGTCATGAACGACGACGTTCCCGGCGTCTTCACTGCATAACCGACAGCGTCCAGGCGAATCATCCGTGTGCCGGCATCGCGCAGGGCATCAAGGATCGAGATGAGGTACGCCGATCCCGCGGTGCTGCGCACATCGATGTCGACCTGCGCGGCGGTGAAGGTGGTCCACACCAGCCGCGTGGACTCACCCCACGGGTACGGGGTGAAGGGGAGCCCGGGACGAGGTCGATAGATCCGCAGCAGATCGGCTTCTGTCGCGCCCCCCGGGAACACGGTGCCCATCGTCAGGAACATCTGGGCGTACGGCGACTGGTCACCGTTCTGGATGACGTCACGGAACTGCGGCGAGCGGGCAGACACGTGATTGACGATGACGTCCACCATCACATCGAGGTCACCAGAGAGGGCGCGCACGTCATCCCACGTGCCCAGCCGAGGGTCGACGGTCGTGTGATCGTCGGGATCGAACCCGGCGTCGGCGCCGTCGAAGGGCGTGAAGAAAGGCAGGATGTGGACGCCGCCGAAGGCTCCAGCGAATCGGTCACGCACGATCTCACCAAGAGCGGGAATCGTCCCTCCCAGGCGGTCGGCATAGGCGATGAGCTGGATCGGATGGGTCATGAGCAGCACTCCGGTTGCGTCTGCGGCTCGGTCCCGACGACCGTTTCCGCTTTGCTAAATCGTGTCAGCATATTCTACCGGCGTCGTCCCCGTAGCGTGAAGACATGACGACCGTGCTCCTGACCGGCTTCGAACCCTTCGCTGATGATCAGACGAACCCGTCAGGCGACGCGGTAGTTCGACTGGCCGCCGCGTGGACGGGGCCGGCTCGATTGGTCACGGCGATACTTCCCGTCGATTTCACGCGCGCGAGCGCGGAGCTGATCGAATTGGTGTCCACGCACCGACCGGATGTCGTCATTGCCACGGGCTTGGCCGGCGGTCGCGATGCCATCACGCCGGAGCGTTTCGCCGTGAATCTGCGCGACGCCCGCATTCCCGATAACGCGGGCTATCAACCCGTCGACACTGCCTGCGTCCCCGGGGCGCCCCTGGCGTACGTATCCTCGCTCCCCATCAAGGCGATCGCCCAGGAGATCGCGGCCAGCGGCATCCCCGCCTCCGTGTCCTTGTCAGCGGGTTCATTCGTCTGCAACGACGTCTTCTTCACGCTCGCACACCTGAGCGCGAGCACACCGGGGCTGCGAGCCGGCTTCATCCACGTGCCGTGGGATGCCGAGAGCGCGCCAGCAGGCGCGTCCTCGCTCCCCCAGGCCGACATCGCGCGCGCGCTCGAGATCGCCGTGAGGACGACGCTCACGCACACCAGCGACCTCGACATCCCGGGCGGCCACCTCGCCTGAGCCGCGCGGATCGAACTTGACAAGGAGTCCGCGATCCGTATGCAATATATTGCATGCCGGTTCCCTCGACAGCGGGCACTCACCGCCCCCTCCTGCGCGACGAGGTGCAGGCGCGGCTGCGAGCTGCCATCGTGGATGGCACTCTCGCGCCCGGCGAACAGGTCCGCGATGCTGATATCGCTCACTGGCTGGGGGTCAGCCGTACCCCCGTGCGTGAAGCGTTGCTCGACCTGGCGAACGCCGGGTTGGTGCATACGACCCCGGGGCGAGCGACGATCATCTCGCCGATCGAGCCTCGAGCGATCCGCGAGGCTCGCGATGTCGTGGCCGCCATGCACCGGTTAGCCGCGCTTGGCGCCGTGCCCCGCCTCGACCGGGACGCGATTGAACGGATGCGGGCAGCCAACCGCCTGTTCGGCGCCGCGGTCGACCGGGGGGACATCGATGGAGCAATCGCAGCGGATGAGCTGTTTCACGGCGTCCTCGTCGAGGTAGCCGACAGCGACGCGGTGCGAACAGTCCTGCGTCTCTACGAACCCGTCCTGCTCCGTGCCGAGCGGGCGCAGTTCTCGTCGGAGCACGCCGAACTCTCGACGCTGCGACATGAGCAGCTCATCGCCCGCTGTGCTCGCGGCGATGCTGCCGGAGCCGCCGAGATCGCCGAGTCGATCTGGACCCACCTCGTCACCGAGGTCGACACCGACCTGCCCGCCACCCACACCCCCGTGACGCACAGCCCCGCCACACACAGCCCCGCCACCGAGGAAAACGAGACCACCCCCGCATGAAGCTTCATGAGTTCCCCCGCCACCCGCTCACCTTCGGCCCGAGCCCGGTCCACCACCTCGCGCGCCTGAGCAGCCACCTCGGTGGCGCGCAGATCTGGGCCAAGCGGGAAGACGTCTCGAGCGGTCTCGCATACGGCGGCAACAAAGTCCGCAAGCTCGAGTACATCGTCCCGGACGTCATCGCATCCGGCGCCGACACTCTCGTTTCGATCGGCGGCTATCAGTCCAACCACACGCGACAGGTCGCCGCCGTTGCTGCCCATCTCGGACTGAAGGCCCGGCTCGTGCAGGAGAAGTGGGTGCCGTGGGAGGACCCGACCAACGACAAGGTCGGCAACATCCTCCTCTCCCGGATGATGGGAGCAGACTCCCGCCTCGACGACGCGGGGTTCGACATCGGCATCCGCGACTCGTGGAAGTCGGCGTTGCAGGAGGTCGAGGACGCCGGAGGTGTTCCGTACCCGATTCCGGCGGGCGCCTCGGAGCACCCCCTCGGCGGGCTGGGGTTCGCCAACTGGGCTTTCGAGGTTGCTGAGCAGGAGAAGCAGCTCGGGGTCTTCTTCGACACGATCATCGTCTGCACCGTGACCGGGTCGACCCACGCCGGGATGATCGCCGGTTTTGCAGCGCTTGAGGACCTGACCGGAGTGCGCCGCCGGGTCATCGGGATCGACGCGTCGGCGACGCTCGACAAGACCCGCGACCAGGTGGCCCGAATTGCCCGCAACACCGCGAGCCTCATCGAACTGGGTCGCGACCTGCGCGACGACGAGATCCAGGTGCTCGAAGGATGGGCTGGCGATCTGTACGGCATCCCGGTCGAATCGACGATGGCGGCCATGGCGTTGGGTGCACAGTTGGAGGCCATGATCACCGACCCGGTCTACGAAGGAAAGTCGCTGGCCGGACTCATCGACCTGGTACGCAGCCGCGACATTCCCCAGGACTCGACGGTGTTGTACGCCCATCTCGGCGGCCAGCCCGCGATCAACGCCTACTGGCGCCTATGGGACTGACCCGCCCGCGCGCAAGGGGATAGCGTCGTGCAGACACGTGTGGCAGGTTAGGCAGACGACCAGGCCACATACCCGCCGACATCCGGAACCACGGGAGGAACAGATGACCGCCGCGGAACCGACGACCAATACCGTTTCCATCCCGATCCTGACGCAGGAGCCGTTCCCCGATACTCCCGGAAGCGCGGAGCCTGAATGGTTCAAGACGGCGGTCTTCTACGAGGTCCTGGTTCGATCATTCAAGGACAGTGACGGCGATGGAACCGGCGACTTCCGGGGCCTCATCGACAAGCTCGACTACCTGGAATGGCTCGGCGTCGACTGCCTGTGGCTTCCCCCATTCTTCCCGTCGCCCCTGCGCGACGGGGGATACGACGTCGCCGACTACACCGGCATCCAGCCGGGCCTCGGAACCACCGAAGACTTCCAGGCGTTCCTGAACGCCGCGCACGAGCGGGGCATGAAGGTCATCATCGACTTCGTCATGAACCACACCAGCGACGAGCATCCGTGGTTCCAAGAGAGCCGCCGCGACCCGGCCGGACCCTACGGCGACTTCTACGTGTGGAGCGACACCGACGAGCTCTACGAGGATGCCCGCATCATCTTCGTCGACACGGAGCCGAGTAACTGGACCTGGGATCCGGTGCGGCAGCAGTACTTTTGGCACCGGTTCTTCTCACACCAGCCCGATCTGAACTTCGACAACCCGCGTGTCCACGACGCTGTCCTGGATGCGATGCGGTTCTGGCTTGACATGGGGCTCGATGGGTTCCGTCTGGATGCCGTCCCCTACCTCTACGAGCGCCCCGGTACCAACGGCGAGAACCTCCCCGAGACTCACGATTTCCTGAAGAAGGTGCGCCGCATCGTCGACCGCGAGTATCCGGGACGCGTGCTCCTCGCAGAAGCCAACCAGTGGCCTGCCGACGTCGTCGACTACTTCGGAGATCCGGATGTCGGCGGCGACGAGTGCCACATGTGCTTCCATTTCCCGGTCATGCCGCGCATCTTCATGGCAGTGCGTCGCGAGTCCCGGTACCCCATCAGCGACATCCTCGCCGAGACTCCCCCGATTCCAGCCGGATGCCAATGGGGAATCTTCCTGCGCAACCACGACGAGCTGACCCTCGAGATGGTCACCGACGAAGACCGCGACTACATGTGGAATGAGTACGCGCAAGATCCGCGCATGAAGGCGAACATCGGCATCCGTCGTCGCCTGGCGCCTCTGCTGGACAACGACATCGATCGCATCGAGCTGTTCACGGCGCTGCTTCTCTCCCTGCCTGGCGCACCGGTGCTGTACTACGGCGACGAGATCGGGATGGGCGACAACATCTGGCTCGGCGACCGCGACGGCGTGCGCACACCCATGCAGTGGACCTCGGACCGCAACGCCGGGTTCTCCACGGCGAACCCGGGCAAGCTCGCGCTGCCGATCGTGCAGGACCCGGTGCACGGATATCTCGCGGTGAACGTGGAAGCGCAGCAAGAGAATCGATCGTCACTGCTGCAGTGGACCCGGCAGATGATCCAGGCCCGAAAGCGCCATCCGGCGTTCGGGCTCGGCAGCTTCAACGACCTGGGCGGGTCGAATCCGTCGGTGCTGTCGTACACGCGTGAGCACACGAACGACGACGGAACCGTGGATGTCATCATCTGCGTCAACAATCTGTCGCAGTTCCCGCAGCCGGTCGAACTCGACCTTCGTCGCTTCGAGGGGCTCGTACCGGTCGAGCTCGTCGGCGGCGTTCCTTTCCCCCGGATCGGGGAGCTGCCCTACCTGCTGACACTGGGGGGCCATGGGTTCTTCTGGTTCCAGCTGCACGCACCGGCTGACGATGCCGAGGAGGTGGGGCTGCTGTGAGCGCGCCCGACGCCGCTCTCCTGGAGAGCTACCTGGTACGAACCCGCTGGTTCGGGGGCAAGGGGCGACCGTTCGACGTCGAACAGGTGCGCAGCGTCGCCGAGGTGCCGGCACAGCACGGCGGGCCGTCCCTGACCGTCTATCTCGTCACAGTGGTCTATCGAGATCAGGATGCCGGCAGCGAGGTGTATCAGGTTCCGCTAAGTGGATACGACGAAATGGAAGAGCGGATCGGCCACGCCTACGTCGGGGCGGTCGGCACGGAGTCCGGTCCGCTCCACCTCTACGACGCGGTGCACGACCGCGAGGCCATGCGCATCTGGCTGGACGGGTTCATCGCGGCAGAGGCCACGGGAACTGCGCAGGTCGATCGGCTCCGCTTCCACCGTGTCCCCGGCGGCGGACCTCTGGACAACTCGCTCGTCTCGGCGCCGATGACCGGCGAGCAGTCCAACTCGTCGGCACGGTTCGATGACACCGCGATCATGAAGCTCTTCCGCAAGCTGAGCCCGGGGATCAATCCCGATATCGAGATCCATGAGGAACTCACACGGGGCGGATCGGAGCACATCGCGCAGCTCTACGGCTGGGTAGAGATCGACGTCGACGGGCAGCTACTGCAGACGGCGATGTTGCAGGAGTTCTTGGCCACAGCCACCGACGGTTTCGAGCTCGCGGTGGCCAGCGTTCGCACGCTTCTCGCTGATCCGCAGCAGCGTGTCGAAGACTCCGGCGGCGACTTCGCCGGCGAGGCCGCGCGCCTCGGTGAAGCCCTTGCGAGTGTCCATGCACTGATGCGGTCGCGCTTTCCGGCCGGAACCCGTGGCGGCGACACAGCCGCCGACCTCGCACACGCCATGCGCGGTCGCCTCGAGGAGGCTCGCAGATCGGTGCCCGGACTTGAGACTCACGTACCGCAGCTGCTGCGTCTCTACGACGCGGTAGCGGCGTTGGAGGGTCTCGACGTCCAACGCGTGCACGGCGACCTGCACCTCGGCCAGACTCTGCGCACCTCGCACGGCTGGCGCATCGTCGACTTCGAGGGCGAGCCCGGCAGGCCCTTCGCGCAACGCTCTCTTCCCGACTCCCCCTGGCGGGATGTGGCCGGAATGCTGCGGTCGTTCGACTATGCCGCCGCGATGATCGAGATGTCGTGGGCGACGGATGCCGACACCGATGAAGGGCAGGCCCTGCGGGCAGAGCGGGCCCGCGAATGGTCTGCGCGCGCTCGCGAGTACTTCGTCGCGGCCTACGTCGCTGCCATTTCATCCGCGGACGGCAGCGAGGGCGACCCGGGCATCGACCTCACTGGGCCCGAGCGGGTACTGCTCGACGCCTATGTTGCCGACAAGGCGGTGTACGAGGTCATGTACGAGATTCGGAACCGGCCAACCTGGGTCTCGATCCCGCTCGAGGCCCTGGAACGGGTCGCGACGTCGTAGCGGGCGGATCAGCTTGTGACGACCTGCGCGGTTCCCAGGGGCGCGTCGGGCCCCATCTCGTCGGCGAGCCGGTTGGCTTCCTCGATGAGGGTGGCAACGATCTCTGACTCGGGAACGGTCTTGATGACCTCGCCCTTGACGAAGATCTGGCCCTTGCCGTTGCCCGACGCGACGCCGAGGTCGGCATCCCGGGCTTCACCGGGACCGTTGACGACACAGCCCATAACAGCCACGCGCAGCGGCACCGTCATGTCTTTGAGTCCCTCGGTGACGTTGTCTGCCAGTGAGTACACGTCGACCTGAGCTCGCCCGCATGAGGGGCACGACACGATCTCGAGCTTTCGCTCACGCAGATTCAGCGACTGCAGGATCTGGTGCCCGACCTTCACTTCTTCGGCGGGCGGAGCAGACAGCGAGACGCGGATGGTGTCGCCGATCCCCTCGCCGAGCAGGATGCCGAAGGCTGTGGCCGATTTGATCGTGCCCTGGAAGGCGGGGCCCGCCTCGGTCACGCCGAGGTGAAGCGGCCAGTCACCGCGCTCGGCGAGGAGCCGGTAAGCCTTCACCATCACGACAGGATCGTTGTGCTTGACCGAGATCTTGAAGTCGTGGAAGTCGTGTTCCTCGAACAGCGAGGCCTCCCAGACAGCACTCTCCATGAGCGCCTCGGGAGTGGCCTTGCCGTATTTCTCCAGCAGTCGTCGGTCAAGCGAACCCGCGTTGACGCCGATCCGGAGGGACACCCCAGCCGCCTGCGCGGCCTTCGCAATCGCTCCGACCTGGTCATCGAACTTGCGGATGTTGCCGGGATTGACGCGAACCGCCGCGCAACCCGCGTCGATCGCCTGGAAGACGTACTTCGGCTGGAAGTGGATGTCGGCAATGACCGGGATCTGACTCTTGGCCGCGATGATGTGCAGCACATCGGCGTCATCCTGGGACGGCACTGCCACCCGCACGATCTCGCATCCGGATGCCGTGAGCTCAGCGATCTGCTGCAGCGTCGCGTTGATGTTGGTCGTGGGCGTCGTCGTCATCGATTGGACGCTGACGGGCGCATCTCCGCCCACCAGAACCTTGCCCACCTTGATCTGACGGCTCTTGCGGCGCGGAGCGAGGGTTTCGGGGACCTTCGGCATTCCGATGTTCACAGCTGGCACGGGACCAGCCTACGCATTCCGGCTGGGTGGCAGGCCGAGGTCACCCAGGTGGGTCGGCGTTACTGCAGCCGACGCATCTCGTCTTGGATCTTGCTCTCGGTGAGGGCGCCGCGCGACGGTCCGTAGGCGCGGATGCCCGCGAAGGCCACACCGATAGCGATGCCGGCGATGGGCCACACGGGCCAGAAGCCACCCATTCCGGTGAGAGCCCAGATCAACACGAAGAACAGAGAGAGCACGACCCAAGTGGCCAAGCTGTACCAGAAACCTTGCTTAGCACGAAGGCTCGCAACAGCGCGCTGGCGCAGGTCGTCGGAGCTGGTGGGATCTTGAGAGTCCGTCATGTCCAGAATCTAGTGCCCGGGAGGTCACCACACTAGAGAGCGCCGCTGTCTGAAGCCCGCCTGTGGTAGTTTCGGCGCATGTTCGCGAGCACCGCATGGTGGCCCACCGTCTGAGGCGGTGTGCTCGTTGATCCTGAGACCGCCCCCGGGGCGGTCTTCTTTGTGAGGGTGGCCGCCCCACGACGAAAGACCGACCATGACCGGCACCGCCCTTCCCCCGCTCGCTGGGCTCGCAGCCAGCGACCTCCCGTTCGCCATTCTCGCCCGCGACGCTGACACCGTCGAGGTTCTCACCGGCGACGTGGTCGATGTCGAGCTGCTGCGCGACATCCCGCTCCTGTCAGCCGACGGGACCCCGCGGGAGGTACTCGCGCTCGTTCCCTTCCGGCAGGTGCGAGAGCGCGGATTCGCCTGCCACGATGACGACGCCCCGCTGCGGTGTCTGGTGATCACCGAGCGTGCCACGTATCCGCGCGACGAGGCGCTGGCCGTCCTTCCTCACGACGAGATTCCGCTCCGAAACGCCGGGTTCGACATCGACGACGAGGCGTATGCCGATATCGTGCGTCGGGTCATCGCCGATGAGATCGGGCGCGGCGAAGGGGCCAACTTCGTTATCCGTCGCGATTTCACGGCCGACGTCGACGCTGACCCACGGGTCGCGGCGCTCGCCTGGTTCCGCGCCCTGCTGGAGCACGAGCGCGGCGCCTACTGGACCTTCGCGGTGGTGACCGACGGCCACGTGGCGGTCGGAGCAAGTCCCGAGGCGCACGTCAGCGCCGAGGCTGGCGTCGTCACGATGAATCCGATCTCGGGAACCTTCCGCCACCCCGAGGGCGGAGCCACCGTCGACAACCTCAGCGAGTTCCTGCGCTCCACCAAGGAGACCGAGGAGCTGTTCATGGTCGTCGACGAAGAGCTCAAGATGATGAGCGCCGTGTGTACCGACGGCGGGCGCATCACCGGCCCTCACCTGAAAGAGATGTCGCGCCTCACGCACACCGAGTACATGCTGCGGGGGTCGAGCAAGCTGGACCCGCGCGACATCCTGCGCGAGACCATGTTCGCGCCTACGGTCACGGGCTCTCCCATGCAGAACGCGTGCACCGTGATCACCCGGCACGAGACGACTCCGCGCGGCTATTACTCCGGGGTCGCCGCCCTGTTCACGCCGCGCACGGATGCAGGAGTCGGCGCGATCGCAGAGACGGTCACCCACGACCTCGACGCCCCGATCCTCATCCGCACTGCCTACATCGAGAACGGACGCCTGCGAGTGCCCGTCGGCGCCACGCTCGTGCGCCACTCCGACCCGTACGGCGAAGTCAGCGAAACGCACGGCAAGGCGGCCGGTGTGCTGGGCGCGATCGGAGCGATCCCGCGCGAAGCCCAGCCCGCTGTCGTGACTCTCGACGAGGATGCCCCCACTGCTGCACCCAGGCGGCTGGCCGACGATCCGACGATCGCCGCGCTCCTGGAGTCCCGGAACGCCCGGCTCGCTCCGTTCTGGCTGAACCCTCAGGAGCCGCTGGGCTCGGGGCCGTTTGGGGGGCGCCGGGCGCTAGTCGTCGATGCCGAGGACCGTTTTACAACGATGCTCGCGCACCAGCTGAGCCACCTCGGCCTGGATGTCGCTATCGTCCCCTGGGATGCCGTGACCGATGACGAGGTAGACGCTGCAGAGCTGCTCGTCTCAGGCCCGGGTCCCGGTGATCCGCTGGATCCCTCGTCGCCACGGATGGCGAGACTGCGCGAGATCATCGCGCGGCGCCGCGCAGCATCCGCACCGCTTCTCGCGGTGTGCCTGAGCCATCAGATCCTCGCGAGCGAACTGGGCATCGAACTCGCTCCGCTGGCGCAGCCTCATCAGGGCTTGCAGCTGACCGTCGATGTCTTTGGCCAGCCCGCCTCGATCGGTTTCTACAACACGTTCACCGCGCGCTGCGCCCCGGGAACAACGATCGCCGGTCTCGAGATCGCGGCAGACCCTGCGACAGGCGATGTCTACGCCCTGCGCGGCACGGGATTCGCCTCCGTGCAGGGCCACCTGGAATCGATCCTCTCGCGCGACGGCATGTCGACCCTGCACCAGCTGATCGGATGGGCACTCGACCCGGAGTGACATCCGCGGCTGGCCCACGGCGCGACTCTCTTAGCCGAAGAGGGAGATCGGATTGACCAGGTCGGCGATGATCAGGATGCCGCCCATCACGATCAGGGCGATGACAACGACGAAGGTCAGCGGCACGAGTTTGGTCGCGTCAATCGGTGCGGGTTCGGCGCGACCGCGAACGCGCGCCCACCAGCTGCGGATGCCTCCCCACAGCGCGACGGCGATATGACCCCCGTCCAGCGGGAGCAACGGGATGAGGTTGAACACGAACAGCGCGATGTTCAGCGATGCCAGGAGCGAGAGGATCACCGCGACGCGGTTGACGACCGGCGCATCGGTTGCCGCAACCTCACCCGCGATCGCGCCAGCACCGACGATACTGAGTGGCCCATTCGGATCGCGCTCCGCGCCGGTCACCAGGGACGCAGCCGTTTCGTAGACCTTCACGGGAAGCTGCACGATGATCCCGGCGACTGCGCCGACGTTGTCGACCGCGGCGATGGGGCCGGACCAGATCGGCTGGCGCACGTAGTCGACAGTCCCGGTGACGCCGATGACTCCAACCTGGGTGTCGACGGTCTGACCGTCCTCATCGACCACCTGACGGGTCACGGTGTCGGGGGTCACCGTCAGGGACAGACGCTGGCCTCCGCGGTCGACCACGATCGGCACGCTCTGGCCGGGAGCGGCTTGGATGAGGGCAGCCGCCGCGGCGAAGTCAGAGACATCCTGTCCGCCGACCGACACGATGACATCGCCGGATTGGATGCCTGCCGCCGCCGCAGGTGAGGGCGGATCGCCGGCCTGGCACTCTTGGCCAGCCTCGGCGGGGACACACGTGCTCACCGTTGCGACGGTGTTCGTCACCGTCTGCACACCGATGCCGCTGAGCACGATGGTCATGAGGAAGATCGCGAACACGAGGTTCATGAGCGGACCACCGAGCATGATGATCACGCGCTTGTACACCGGCAGTCGATAGAAGACGCGGTCATCGTCTGCGCCGTTGAGCGTCTCGTCGTTCGCAGCGCGGGCATCCTGCACCATCGTCGCGAAGAAGCCGCCGCCGGCACGACCTTCGACTGCCGAACCCTCGGCTGCCGCAGCGCGGGCAGCCGGCGAGGGAGGGTACATACCGGCCATCGAGATGTAACCGCCGAGCGGAATCGCCTTCACTCCGTACTCGGTCTCACCTCGGCGACGGGACCACAGCGTGGGTCCGAAACCGACCATGTACTGACCGACCCGCACGCCGAATCGCTTTGCGGGAACGAGGTGACCGATCTCGTGCAGCGCGATCGAGATCGCCAGGCCCACCACGAGCACGACGACACCGACGATGAAGGCGACCACATCCACGCCGCCACGCTATCGGCTCTGCCTTTGAGTCAGCCCAGTGCGCGGGTGAGAAGATGGAGGCGCCATGACGACAGATCCCGCGAACCTGCCGCCCGTGCTCCGGCCGCAGAACCCGCCCGTGCACCGCCTCGCGGACCTCGCGGCATGCCTCGGAGCCTCGATCGAGCGCCGCAGAGGCGACGTCGGAGCTCCGGATGCGGCGGCCGACGCCTCGGCATCCGTCACCGGCCTCACCCTCGCGACAGCCGACCTCCGGCCCGGCGACCTGTTCGTCGCGGTCCAGGGCGGGACGCGCCACGGCGCGGAGTTCGCGGGCGACGCGGCAGCGCGAGGAGCTGTCGCTGTCGTCACGGATGCCGCCGGTCGCGAGCGTGCCCTGGGGAGCGGCCTGCCGACGATCGTCGTGCCCGACCCGCGCGGGATCCTCGGAGCCCTGTCGGCCTGGGTTTACGCGACCGGGGCTGACGACACACTTCCGATCCTGTTCGGCACGACCGGCACGAATGGCAAGACGAGCGTGTCGCATCTGCTGGAAGGCATCCTCACCCAGCTCGGCGTCACCTCGGGGCTTTCATCGACAGCCGAACGCCACATCGCCGGCGATGTCATCGTCTCCCGCCTCACGACTCCTGAGGCCTACGAGATGCATGCCCTCCTCGCCCTCATGCGCGAACGCGGCGTCGAGGCCGTCGCCATCGAAGTCAGTGCTCAGGCCCTCAGCCGGCAGCGGGTCGACGGCATCGTGTTCGACGTGGCCGGGTTCACCAACCTCTCGCATGACCACCTCGACGACTATGCCGACATGGCTGAGTACTTCCAGGCGAAGGTGCCGCTGTTTCGCCCCGACCGCTCGCGCCGCGCCGTGATCTGCCTCGACTCCGCGTTCGGTGCGGACGTCGTCGCAGCCTGCGAGGTACCGTACGTCACGATCGTCACCCCGGCGATCGCCGCCGATCCGGATGCCGCGACAGCCGCCGACTGGACGGTCGAGATCCTCGACGAGCTGCCCGACGGCACCCGATTCCGCCTCTCGGGGCCCGAGGGTCGTTCGCTCTCGACCACGGTCCCGGTGATCGGCCGCCACATGGCAGCCAACGCAGCCCAGGCGATCGTCATGATCTTCGAGGCAGGTTACGACTGGGCCCGCATAACCCAGACCCTCGACGACGGGGTCATCCGCGCCCACCTCCCCGGGCGAACTGAGCTCGTGTCGGGGCCGTCCGGGCCCGCCATCTACGTCGATTTCGGCCACTCTCCCGACGCCTTCGAGAAGACCCTCGCCGCTGTCCGCCGCGTCACGCCCGGCCGGGTCCTCATGCTCTTCGGCGCCGACGGCGATCGCGACAAGAGCAAACGCCACGACATGGGCCGCACCGCCGTCGAGGGCAGCGACATCCTGGTCATCACCGACCACCACCCGAGGTTCGAGGACCCCGATTCGATTCGGGCGACCTTGCTCGAGGGCGCGCGGCGAGCGCGACCGGATGCCGAGATCTACGAATACTCGCCCCCCGAGCGAGCGATCGTCGAGGCCGTGGCACTGGTCGGCGACGGCGACGCGATCCTGTGGGCAGGACCCGGCCACCAGGACTACCGCGACATCCGCGGCGTGCGAACCCCCTATTCGGCCCGGGAGCTGTCACGTCGGGCTCTCCGGGACGCCGGTTGGCCGGTTCCCGAGCCGCGCTGGCATGTCCCCTACCCCGACTGACCCCGACATCGCCCGATTCGAGAGGATCTCCCCGTGGGATTTTTCGCTTTCGCCATTCTCGGCATTCTGACGGGCATCATCGCCCGCATCATCCTTCCCGGAAAGCAGGTCGGCGGCTGGTTCGTCGCCATTCTGCTGGGCCTGCTCGGCGCCATGGTCGGCGGGTGGATCGCGGGGCTGTTCGGGCTGGACGTGTACACGACGTTCTGGAACTTTTCGGGCTGGGTCTTCGCACTGATCGGCTCGATCGTGGTGCTGCTGCTGTTCGGGCTGATCTTCGGTCGCAAGCGCAGCTGACCTCTTGTGGTCTGACCACAAACATCCGTGTGGTCAGACCACACAGATGTAGCGATTCGTGCATCTTTCGGACGGGTCTGCGACACAGGTCTAGCGTCGGTGTCAGAAGCACTCGCGCGGCGGCGTAACCCGTCGCCGAGACGAGTGACCCACACTTCGACACCCACGAAGGAGATGCGTCACCATGAGCACCGTCACCCCCACCCCCGTCGACCAGGCAGACGCGATCCCCGCAGCCTGGGACGGATTCGTCGCAGGCCCCTGGCAAGACGCCATTGACGTCCGCGACTTCATTCAGCGCAACTACACGCCCTACAGCGGCGACGCCTCGTTCCTGACGGGCGCGACCGAGCGGACGCAGCGAGTCTGGCAGACGCTGACCGCGATGTTCCCCGCCGAGCGCGAGCGCGGCGTATACGACGTCGACGCCACCACGCCCTCGACGATCACCGCGCACGCACCGGGCTACATCGCTCGTGACGACGAACTGATCGTGGGCCTGCAAACAGACGCCCCCCTCAAGCGCGCCATCATGCCCAATGGTGGATGGCGCATGGTCAAGGGAGCCCTGGAGACGTACGGCTACGACGTGCCGGCCGACCTCGAAAAGATCTTCACGACCTACCGCAAGACCCACAACGACGGCGTCTTCGACGTCTACCCGCCAGCTGTCCGGCGGGCACGCAGCAGCCACCTCATCACCGGACTCCCGGATGCCTATGGCCGCGGCCGCATCATCGGCGACTATCGCCGGGTCGCGCTCTACGGAACCGACGCCCTGATCGACGCCAAGAAGGCCGAGCACGCCGAGCTCGACATGCACTTCTCGACCGAGAGCATCATCCGTGATCGCGAAGAGAACGCCGAGCAGATTCGCGCCCTCCAGGAACTGACCCGGATGGCAGCAACGTACGGCTACGACATCGCGCGTCCCGCAGCGAATGCTCGCGAGGCCCTGCAGTGGCTCTACTTCGCCTACCTCGGTGCGGTGAAGGAGCAAAACGGCGCAGCGATGAGCTTCGGCCGTAACACCGGGTTCCTGGATGTCTACATTCAGCGCGACCTGGAGGCCGGCGTCCTCGACGAAACGGGAGCGCAGGAACTCATCGACGACCTCGTCATCAAGCTTCGGATCGTGCGGTTCCTGCGCACGCCCGAGTACGACGCCCTGTTCTCCGGCGACCCGACATGGGTGACCGAGTCGCTGGGGGGCACGGGCGTTGACGGGCGGACACTCGTCACCAAGACGGCGTTCCGCTTCCTGCAAACGCTCTACAACCTGGGCCCGGCGCCCGAGCCGAACCTGACGGTGCTGTGGTCGAACGACCTCCCCCGCGGGTTCAAGGAATTCTGCGCGAAGGTTTCGATCGACACGTCCTCCATCCAGTACGAATCGGATGCCCTCATCCGGGGCCTGTGCGGAGACGATGCGGCGATCGCTTGCTGCGTCTCGCCCATGAGCGTCGGCAAGCAGATGCAGTTCTTCGGCGCGCGGGTGAACCTCGCCAAGACCCTCCTCTACGCCATCAACGGCGGCCGCGACGAGGTCAGCGGCAAGCAGGTCGCTCCCGTGATGCCAGCCGTGGTCGGCGACGTGCTCGACTACGACGACGTGCGCGGCAAGTTCCGCACGCTCATGGAGTGGCTTGCCGCAACCTACGTCGACGCGCTGAACTGCATCCACTACATGCACGACAAGTACGCGTACGAGCGGCTCGAGATGGCGCTGCATGACCGGGAGGTCCTGCGCACGATGGCCTGCGGTATCGCGGGACTCTCGGTGGCGGCAGACTCCCTGTCGGCCATCAAGTTCGCTCGGGTGTCCCCCGTCCGCGACGAGACTGGCCTCGTGGTCGACTACGTCGTGGAGGGCGAGTTCCCCACCTACGGCAACGACGACGACCGTGTCGATGACATTGCGCGGGAGCTCGTGACCGAGTTCATGGAGATGCTGCGCTCGCACCCGACCTACCGAGACGCCGTCCATACCCAGTCCGTGCTGACGATCACCTCGAACGTCGTCTATGGCAAGGCCACCGGCAACACCCCCGACGGGCGCCGCGCCGGAGCCCCGTTTGCACCGGGTGCGAACCCGATGAACGGTCGCGACACGCACGGAATGCTGGCAGCTACCCTCTCGGTCGCCAAGATCCCCTTCGACCAGGCGCAGGACGGCATCTCGCTGACCACGACTGTGGTCCCCGCGGGCCTCGGCCGCACCGAGGATGAGCGCGTCGCGAACCTCGTCGGACTCCTGGATGCCCAGATGGCTGCAGGTGGTTACCACCTGAACGTCAACGTCCTCACGCGGGAAACGCTCGAAGACGCGATGGAGAACCCGGAGAACTACCCCCAGTTGACCATCCGGGTCTCGGGTTACGCCGTCAACTTCGTCCGGCTCACCCGCGAGCAGCAGCTCGACGTGATCAGCCGCACCTTCCACGCGGGGGTGTGACATGACCGCCGTCGCGCTTCCGCAGCCGACGGTCCACGCGGGCCGCCTTGAGACGCACCACGCGCGTCTTGAGGCGGCCCGCGCCGGCGAGGTGGGAAGCGTCCACTCCTGGGAGCTCGTCACCGCCGTCGACGGGCCGGGTACCCGAATGACGCTGTTCCTCTCCGGCTGCCCGCTGCGCTGCCAGTACTGCCAGAACCCCGACACGTGGCTCCAGAAGGATGGAACGCCCACGACGCTCGCCGAGATCGTCACCCGCATCCGCCGCTACGCCGGTGTCTTCCGGGCCACCGGCGGCGGATTGACGATCTCGGGCGGCGAACCACTGCAGCAGTCCGCGTTCGTTGCCCGCATCCTTCACGAAGCGGCTGCAGAAGGCATCCACACCGCCATCGACACCTCGGGCTACCTGGGCCGCAACGCGCCTGACGCGATGCTCGACGATGTCAGCCTCGTGCTGCTGGACGTGAAATCTGGCATCCCCGAGACCTACCGCACGGTCACCGGACGCGATCTGCAACCGACCATCGACTTCGGTGATCGGCTCGCCGCCCGGGGAATCCCCACGTGGATCCGCTTCGTTCTCGTGCCGGGACTCACGGATGCCGAAGACAACGTTGACGCCGTCGCTGAGATCGTCTCGCGGTGGTCGAACGTCGAGCGGGTCGAGGTTCTCCCGTTCCACCAGATGGGTGCCTCGAAGTGGGACCGCCTGGGGCGTGCATACAGCCTGGCTGAGACCCGCGCCCCGGAACCGGAGCTGATCGAACGCGTACGCCAGCAGTTCCGCTCGCGCGGCCTGACGACCTACTGACCTGAGCGCACGAGCTCGGCCGCCCTGCGCCAGGCCCACTGTTCGGCCTCCGCAAGGCTCTCGCGGGTGAGCGATGACGGCGCATCATGGGCATCGACGACCCGCTCGACGGTCACGAGGATGTCGAGGAATCCGATGTCCCCGTAGTGGAAGGCATCCACAGCTACCTCGTTTGCAGCATTGAACACCGCCGGGTATGTGCCTCCGGCGCGACCCACGCGCTTTGCCAATGCGACGGCAGGAAAGGCGGTCTCGTCCAGTGGCTCAAAACTCCAGGTCGTGGCGACGCTCCAGTCGATGGGCGCACCGACTCCGGCGATGCGATGCGGCCAGTCCAGGCCGAGCGAGATCGGGAGGCGCATATCGGGCGGGGATGCCTGGGCGATCGTGGAGCCATCAGTGAACTCCACCATCGAGTGGACAACCGACTGCGGGTGCACCACCACGTCGATGTGTGCGTAGGGCACGTCGAACAGCAGGTGCGCCTCGATCACCTCGAGGCCCTTGTTGACCAGGGTCGCCGAGTTCGTGGTGACGACCCGACCCATGTTCCAGGTCGGATGCGCGAGCGCTTCGGCGGGCGTCACCGACTCGAGCGCTTCGCGGGAGCGGCCACGGAACGGGCCGCCTGAGGCGGTCAGCACCAAGCGGCGGACCTCCGCCCGGTCGCCGGAGCGCAGCGCCTGCGCGATGGCCGAGTGCTCAGAGTCAACCGGCACGATCTGGCCCGGCTGCGCGAGCGCTGTCACCAGTTCGCCGCCGACGATGAGCGATTCCTTGTTCGCAAGCGCGAGCGTTCGACCCTCCTCGAGAGCCGCAATGGTCGGCCCGAGGCCGACCGATCCCGTGATGCCATTGAGAACGACGTCAGCCTCGACATCACGGACCAACTGCTCTGCCTCACGGATGCCGACAGCCGTGCTGTCAACACCGAACTCTCGGGCCTGCGCCTCGAGCACATCGCGCTGACTCCCGGTGGCAAGGCCCACGACCTCGAACCGGTCCCGGTTGCCCCGAATGACATCGAGCGCCTGTGTGCCGATCGACCCGCTGGAACCGAGAATGATGACGCGGCGCATGCGCTCAGCCTATCGAGGGCCTCGCGCTGCGCCGCGTCAGTGCAGTGCTCAGCCCGCAGCGGGCTCGGTCGAAATGATCTCCACGACGAAGACGAGAGTCTCGCCGGCCAGCGCGTTGGTGTTGGTCACTGACGCTTCGCCGTATCCGCACAGAGGCGACATCGACACGAGGACCGTCGAGCCGACCTTCTGTCCTTCAAGTGCTCGCTGGAAACCGGACACGACCTGCGTGGTCTGGAAGGTAGCGGGCGAGCCCTTCTCCCAACTGGAGTCGAAGACGGTGCCATCGCTCCACTTCACGCCGGTGTAGTTGACCGTGACGCTGTCACCGGGCTCGACGACGGCGCCGTCACCCTCGGTGAGGACGTCCACGACGACCCCGCTGGGCGGGTCGGATGCGGGGATCGCGATGGCGGGTGCACCGCTCTCGTCGAAAGCCACGGTGGGCATCGCGGCGTCTGCGTCCACAACCTGGCACCACTGATCAGCCGGCGTCACGTCAAGCACATCGAGAACGTAGACCTGCGCTGCAGTCTCGCCCTGGCCAGGAACTGCCAGAACGATCCGGGATCCATCCGTTGCACATCCGAAGAACTCATCGATACCCGTGCCGACCTCCACCGGAATCGGCGCGAGCGGCGCGGCCTCGTCATACCCCGCAGAATCCACCTGAGCTCCCGTGTCACCGTCGAAGACGGTGAGGGCGTACGAGACATACGCCCCGTCTGTCAAGGCAGTTCCATCGCCGGTGATGGCGACAGTCCGCTGCAGTGCATCAACAGCGATGGGGGTCGAGAACGAGGCGGTGGGGACCTGTCCGAACTCGCCCTCGACTGTCACGGACTCGGAAACGGGGCCCGACTCTGCAGCTGCCGCGCAGAGTCCACCGTTATTGACGGTTGTCGCCGTCGGGTCGCTTTCGGCAGCCGATGTACAACCAGCCAAAAGAAGTGCCGCGGTCGCGGCGACGGTCAGGGCAAGAAGGGAGCGTGAGCGCACAATGGTCCTCTGCTGTGGGCGGATCCCCCATCCTTTCGCACAATTCCTCTGTCTCTGCTGGGAATCACATTCTCCGCGCCATTCCGATCGGGGAATGAAAGCGGCGGTAGCCTCGACGGGTGACCGTCGACCCCATCGCCCCCGCAGCTGAGGAGCCCCCCAGCGACGGCACTCGGACCCGTCGTCGCATGGGTGTCGCTTATGTGCTCGGGCGTACGGTGATCACGCCGCTTGCCCGTCTGATCTATCGACCGCGAGTCGAAGGCAAGCATCTGGTACCCCGAAGCGGTCCCGTCATCTTCGCGAGCAACCATCTCTCTTTCATCGACTCGATCGCCATCCCGGTCGCTGCGCCGCGTCAGGTTCACTTCCTCGCGAAGTCCAGTTACTTCGAGGGTTCGGGGCTCTCAGGGTGGGCATCGCGACAGTTCTTCACGTCGATCGGGGCGATCCCTGTTCGCCGCGGTGCGGGCCAAGCCGCCCTCGATGCGCTCGACCAGCAACGTGCCCTCCTCGAGGCGGGGAGCGCCGTCGCGCTGTATCCGGAGGGCACACGCTCGGTCGACGGTCGCCTCTACAAGGGGCGCACGGGAGTCGCCTTCCTCGCGCTCCAGACCGGCGCACCCGTTGTTCCCGTAGGCCTCATCGGCACGGACAAGGTCATGCCGAAGGGTGCGACTCTGCCCTCCCCGAAGCACCGCATCACTGTCAAGTTCGGTGAGCCGCTGGATCTGTCCCACCATGGCCACGCCTCCTCGGGTCGCGCCCGCCGAGGCGCAACCGATGAGATCATGGCGGCGATCCATGCCCTGTCGGGTCAGGAACTCGCTGGCGCCTACAACGAGGTCCAGCCGCAGTCGCCCATCGAACGCATCAAGCAGGCACTCCCCCACGAGCGCCGCTGACCGGCGGGCTCAGGTGTCGACCCCTGCCACGAGTGTTGTGGGGCGATGGTGGACCGGAAAGTTCACCGAGTTCGCGATGAAGCACCACTGGGTGGCCTGGTGGTGGGCAGCCTCGGCGGCGGATCGCATGGACTCGTCAGCCACTGTCACGACGGGGTGTAGCGTCACCTCGCGGAAGCTGCCGCCGCCGCGACCGTCTTCCACCATGACTCCGGTCGCGGTATCGCGGTATGCGACGACCACGACCCCCGCTTGCACCGCGGCGTGCAAGTAAGACAGCAGGTGACACTCGCTCAGGGCCGCAACGAGGAGGTCCTCCGGGTTCCACCGCGAAGCATCCCCACGAAACGGCTTATCGCTCGAGGCCAGAAGCTCCGGCTTTCCCTCGATATGCAGCGTGACGTCCCGCGCATAGTCGCGGTAACCAGTGGTACCGACACCCCGGTTGCCGGTCCATTCGGCGCGAACGGCGTACTCGTGTTCACCCAGCATGGGCCCAGTCTGGCATCGCTGTGCGCACCGATGCCCCGGATAGGCTGTGGGAGTGCCTGAGACGTTCCGTGCTACCGCTGCCGTCGAGCTCGCGCGGGTGGAGCGAGGCGGATTCGTGGAGTCACGCCATGCCGGGGCGGCGATCGTCCTGAATCCCGATGGTCAGGTCATCGAGAGGCTTGGTGACACCGATGCGCCCATCCTTCCGCGGTCGTCCCTGAAGCCGATCCAGGCACTGGCATGTCTCGCGTCGGGGGCGCAGCTCGAAGGCGAGACGTTGGCGCTCGCGACTGCCAGCCACGCGGGAACCGACCGGCACGTCGCCGTCGTCCGCGACATCCTCGACGCCGCCCGGCTGGACGAGCGGAGCCTCCAGTGTCCGCCTGCCTGGCCGTCCGATACGACCACACGAGATGCCCTGGTCCGCGCCGGAGGAGAGCCCGAGAGGCTCCGCATGAATTGCTCGGGAAAGCACGCGGCAATGCTTGCGGCGTGCGTCGCCCAGGGGTGGGACCTTGCCACCTACCTCGACCCCGAGCATCCGCTGCAGGTTCAGATTCGCGAGCTCGTCGAGCGGCTGACCGGAGAGCGCGTGCAGGCATCCGTCGTCGATGGATGCGGCGCTCCCGTTTTCGCCCTCACCCTGTCGGGCCTTGCCAAGGCAGCGCACCGGATCGGCGGTTCCTCGGAGCGGTCGCCGTTCGCGCTCCATCGCAATGCGGCGGCGCTGGTCGCGGCAGTGCGCCGGCATCCCTGGACGATCGACGGCCCCGGCCGGGCCGACACGATCACGATCGAACAGACCGGGGTCTTCGCGAAGGGCGGTGCCGAAGGCGTGATGATCATGGTTGCGCCGGATGGGACCACCGCAGCCCTCAAGATGCTCGATGGCTCGGCCCGGGCCTCATCCATCGTCGCGCTGCGTCTTCTCGAGCGAGCTGGCGCGCTGAGCGCCGCCGAGGTTTCGCGCGCTCGGGACGAACTGCCACTGCGGGTCCGCGGCGGCGAGCGCGACGTCGGCGTCATCTCTCCTGCGTTCTGACCTCGATCATCCAAGGCGCACCCGCCTGACGTCGCGTCCGGGCTCGAGGAGCCATCCGCGCGGAGCCCCCGGCAGGCACAGCGGAGGAAGGTCTCGTCGTCCGGTGAGGATGCGGTACTCCCCCGAGCATGACGGATCGATCAAAAGCGGGCCTTGTGCGCGCAGGGTCGTGAGCGCGGCCCAGAATCGCTGCCACTGCTCGGGTTCAGCACGCACGACGAGCGAGCGTTCCGGCTCCATCGTCGGTGGGCTGCCCCCGGCGAGCGCGTCATCGGGGCTCATGACCACCACGTCACGAGCAAGCCATTGTTCCTGAGTGCGCTTAGCGCCGGAGGTGGCGCGCGTAACCCAACACGTCAGTCCAGCGGGCGGTAGCCAGGAGGGCGGATGCGGCGCTGCTCCGCTCCGCGCAGAAGTTTCAGCCCGGAACACCTGTACGAGCGTCCCGCCGAGCCGACCTCGACCCGGCGGAGCTGTGGGGTCGTGGTGGCTCGGCGCTCCGCCGGCGGCGAGGTAGTCGGTGCGTTGGGCGTGGCGAAGCAGGAGCCGGCGCGGCATCAGGTCGGCGATGCGAGCGAGCGGCGCCGTGAGGCGTTCCAGACCGAGTAGGAAGGGACGTCCCTCCCCAGAAGAGCGGACTATCGTTTCGAGGAGGCCGGCGGCTGCGTGGGCATAGTCCAGTGGAAGCGCCGCCAACAGGGCGTCGGCCTCATCCACCACGACGGCGCCGTGCCGTGAAACCGCAACGCGGTTCAGGGCGTCCCAGGCTGCTTCGAGATCACCCGCATCTATCCACGCATCCACCCGATCCAGCTGCGCCGCGAGGGTATGCAACGCCGTGGTCACTCCCGAGCCCGCGGTGCCGATGACGCACAGTCCCCTTTCGGACCGCGCCAGCCCAATAGGCTCCTGGCGCTGCAGGTGAGGTTCGTCAGCGATGCCGATAAGCAGCACCTCGTCGTCTCCATTGTGACGGGGAAGCGGGACTTCGGCCGGGAGGGGTTCGAGCCACGGCGCCTGCACCCGTGCACCGTGGGCGCGGGCAGCGAGCTCAGACACGAGCTCATCGTCTGCCAGCGCGACGCGAATCGGCACCGGACGCTCGTCTCCCGCCCGTCTCACGTGGGCTGTGCCTGCGCTACGCGCTCCTGCCGGCATCCGTTGGGTGGCGTCATCTCCGAGCATCAGACGGCAATCGGCGGTATCGGCGGCTCGCAGAACGACGCGCAGCAGACAGTTCGCCAGGAGTGCCTCTCGAAATACCCCGGTGGCGCGCTGCGTGCCGAGGATGACATGGATGCCCAGCGCCCGCCCCCGCGCCGTGAGGTCGATGAAGAGGTGGGCAAGCTCGCCGTGAGAGCTCAGCAGCGTGGCGAATTCGTCGACGACCACGACAAGTCGCGGCAGTTCGGTCGTCCCCTCGGCGATGTCACGGATGCCGGCTGCGGCGAGCACACCTTCACGGCGACGCACCTCCGCCCGCAGGCTTTCAAGACCGCGCGCTGCCGCAGTCGCATCGAGGTCGGTCAGCACACCGGTGACATGCGGGAGGCTCCGAAGGGACGAGAAGGCGGTGCCGCCCTTGAAATCGGCGAGGACGAACACGACATCCTCGGGCGTGTGATGCGCCGCAAGGGAGACGACCCAGGTTCGTAGCAGCTCGCTCTTGCCGCTGCCGGTGGTACCGACCACCAGCGCATGCGGCCCGTCGCTGACCAGATCGAGGCAGAACGGTCTCGCACCGGACGTGCCGATGACACCCGCGAGCGTTCGGGAGCCCGCGACAGGCGGTGCCACAGGGCGCGGGTCGAGCAGACCACCCAGCGCCAGCTGGCTATCATCCGGCGCCGTCGGCGCACTCTTCGCGCGCAGCGAGCGCGCCAGACGGCTCGCCTGGAACTCCGAGAGAACTTGCGGATAAACCTCGGTTGTGGCCCCGCCGGTGTCCAGGGTCGCGCGCGCTGCTCCGGTGGGCGTCTGCCCGACGAGCATCCGAACCGCGGCGCCACCCCCGTTCCCGACGAGGATCGCAGCGTCGGCAGCTCCCGCGGCGCCGTCCCATCCACTCGACAGCCCCAGCGCGACGCGGCACTGACCTGGGGTGACGCGGTGCGGAAGCTCCTCGACCCAGGCGAAGCCCTCCGGAACGTCGCCGACGATCTCGAGCCGACCCGGCGGATGGACCAGGCAGAGTTGTACGATCATCGCGCGCACGACACCGGCAACGAGCGGCTCCGGCCCGTCCACTCCGAGGCTGCCGTGCAGCGGCACCACGATCGGAGCATCCCGCATCGTCGGTCTTGCCGCGCCCAGCGCCGTCGTGGTGCTCTCGGGCGCGGACGCCTCGGCGCGGAGGCCCGTAACCTGCGCGGCAGTCAGTTCCATCGGCACGTCGCCGCTTCCGACCACCAGGTGCCCCTGGCGACCGAGGACTTCCCGCCAGACTTCTGCCGGTTCGTCAAGAAGACGGCGGATGTCGGGCGAGCTCCGCCACGCACGGTCGCGTTCATGAGACACCGCCTGCTCGATCGCCGCACGCAGCGAGGCCGAATCCGCCTCGGCTATAGCATCGTCCCGGCGCCCCGCACGCCGTGCCGCCCACATGCGGTCACCGAAGCCTGCTACTGCCATGAGTGGCGCAAGGGCGGCGAACCACAGACTCAGGACAGACCCGGTCACCGCCCACAGGGCCACTGCCCCAAGCACCGGCACCGCCGTCGCGAGAATCGGAAGGCCTGTCGCGCCGCGAGCGGGGCCGCGCGAGCGCTTCACGGATGACCGGCGAGGTGCGGTGCCAGACGATGAACGCATGACCCCAGCCCATCATTGGCTCCAGCGCGGCCACGGTACCGGGCCTGCCATCCTGCGCGACCGGAGAGAACGCCGTGTTGGGGAGGAGCGGAGCCTCAGGCGCCGGGGACGCGAGCGACGTTCACGACGACGATCGAGATGTTGTCTCGTCCGCCGTTCTCGAGCGCGGCATCAAGCATCGCTTCGACCGCCGCCGCCGGCTCGGGGTGCTCGACGAGGAAGTGCTGAATGCCGAAGTCGGTGAGCTCCTTGGTCAGTCCGTCGGAGCAGATGACGAATCTGTCACCGTCAACGACGTCGAGACGAACGTAATCGGGTGTGACGCTCTCGCTCGGCCCGAGAGCCCGAGTGATGACGTTGCCGTACGGGTGGTTCTCGGCCTCTTCCGGGCTCAACCGCCCCGAAGCGATGAGCTCCTGCACGACCGAGTGGTCTGTCGTGACCTGAACGATCGCGCCATCGCGCAGCAGGTAGACCCGCGAATCCCCGATGTTGAGGGCGACCCAGGATGCCTCAGCCCCCGACACATCCAGAAACAGCCCGGTCACTGTCGTGCCGGTAGCCTCGTCGGTTGCTTCCGGGCGAGCGGCGATGTCTTTCACCGCTCGAGCGAGGGCCTTCTCGATCGCTTTCGTGGAGACCGAGCCGGTGTCGGCAACCGCGTGAAGGCGTTCGACAGCGCTCGCGCTGGCGATCTCACCGCCGATGTGACCGCCCATTCCGTCGGCGACGACGAACAGCGGGTACTCCGCGAGGACGGCATCCTGATTGATCTCACGCCGACGGCCGGTATCTGTCACCGCGGCCCACGCGAGCTCGAGGCGATCGCGTGCCAGGTAAACGGTGCGGGAATGGGCGGAAACCTCGGCCACGCGACCCTTTCCTCGTCGTTGTCGGTATCGGTGCCAGGCACCGACCGTCACATCCTAATCGAACGTCACGTCCCGAGCGGGGACATACCCGACCGTGGATGCGTCATCACCCGTTCTCGGTGGTCTCGGCGCCCTCATCGGCGGGGGCCTCGAATTGTGCGTTGTAGAGCGCCCAGTAGGCCCCCCTCGCACGCAGCAGCTCCTCGTGCGTCCCCTGTTCGACGATCGCGCCGCTCTCCATCACCAGGATGAGGTCGGCATCCCGAATCGTGGACAGACGGTGTGCGATGACGAACGAGGTGCGGTCACGCCGCAGGCGAGACATCGCGCGCTGGATCAGCAGCTCGGTGCGGGTGTCGACCGACGAGGTCGCCTCATCGAGAATGAGGATGCGAGGATCCGCGAGAAACGCCCGCGCGATCGTGACGAGCTGGCGCTCCCCGACCGAGAGATTCGTCGCCTCGTCATCGAGCACCGTGTCGTACCCGTCCGGCAGGGCATGAACGAATCGGTCGACGTATGCCGCCGAGGCTGCCGCCACCAGCTCTTCCTCGGTCGCGTCCGGCCTCCCGTACGCGATGTTCTCTCGGATCGTGCCAGCGAACAGCCACGTGTCCTGCAGCACCATGCCGGTGCGCGCGCGGAGGTCATCACGCGTCATCCGTCGCGTATCGAGACCCCCGCCCGGAAGCCCCGCCGCAGTGTCGAGCAGAATGCCGCCCTCATCCACGTCGTAGAAGCGCATGACGAGGTTGACGAGAGTCGTCTTTCCCGCGCCCGTGGGTCCCACGATCGCGACAGTGCTTCCGGATGCCGCGCGCAGGCTCAGATCATCGATGAGCGGCGTGTCCGCGACATAGCGGAACGACACGTCGCGGAACTCGAGCGTGCTCGCGTCGGCCGGAACGGTCTCGGCGGGCTCCGGATCGTCGGTCTGCTCGGGCTCGTCCAGCAGCTCGAACACCCGCTCGGCGCTTGCCACCCCCGACTGCAGCAGGTTCGCCATCGATCCGAGTTGGCTCAGGGGCTGCGTGAACTGCCGCGAGTACTGGATGAAGGCCTGCACGTCTCCGATCGAGAGCATCCCCCCGGCAACCTGCAGCCCGCCGACCACCGCGATAGCGACGTAGACGAGGTTCCCGATGAACATCATCGCCGGCATGATGATCCCCGACAGGAACTGTGCCCCGAAGCTCGCGCGGTAGACCTCCTCGTTCTCGGCGGCGAAATCGGTTTCGGCCTCACGCTGGTGGCCGAAAACCTTCACCACCGAATGCCCCGAGAACGTCTCCTCGATGCGGGCGTTGAGAACGCCCGTCGCCCGCCACTGGGTGACGAACAGCGCTTGGGAGCGGCGTGCGACAAGAACCGTCACCACGATCGTGAGCGGAATCGTCACAAGTGCGATCACCGCCAGCAGCGGCGAGATCACGAACATCATGATCAAGACGCCGATCACGGTCAGGAGCGAAATGACGACCTGCGACAGAGTCTGCTGGAGGCTTTGACCGATGTTGTCGACGTCGTTGGTGACGCGGCTCAGCAGCTCCCCGCGCTGCACGCGGTCGAAATACGACAGCGGCAGGCGGTGGATCTTCTGCTCGACCTCGATGCGCAGCCGGTGCATCGCGCGCTGGACGACGCCGTTCAGGATGCGGGCCTGCAGCCATCCGAACAGGCTCGCGCCGACATACACGGCGAGCACGAGCAGCAGGAGTTGACCAAGGGCTGCGAAGTCGATACCCGCACCCGGGGTGAAGGTCATCGTCGAGAGCAGGTCAGCCTGCTCCTGTTGACCGTTCGCAATCAGCTGGTCCATGATCTGCTGTTGTGTGGTTCCCGGAGGAACATCCGAGAACTGGAGAGAGACGAACCCGGCGAAGACGAGGTTCGTCCCCTCCCCCAGGAGCTTCGGTCCGATCACCGACAGCGCGACCGAGAACACGCCCAACACGATGACCAGGATGAGGAGCGCGTTCTCTCGGCGCAGATGCGCGAGCAGTCGCTTCGCGCTCGCGCCGAAGTTCTGAGCTTTCTGGACGGGCATTCCCATCCCGCGCCCCATAGGGCCACCACCCATCGGACCGCGCGCGGGAGCCGCGCCTGCAGCGGGACGTGGCGCGCTCATGCTGCTGCCTCCGCCGAGAGCTGGGAATCAACGATCTCGCGGTAGGTCTCGCAGGTCTCCACGAGGTCCTCATGTGTCCCGATGCCGACGATCCGGCCGTGGTCGAGCACCACGATCTGGTCGGCGTGCTGAATCGTCGAGACTCGCTGGGCAACGACCAAGCGCGTAGCGTCGGGGAGCTCGGTGTCGAGCGCCCGGCGAAGCGCGGCATCCGTTCGCAGATCGAGGGCTGAGAACGAGTCGTCGAAGATGAAGATCGGCGGGTTCTTGACGAGGGCTCGCGCTATCGCGAGTCGCTGTCGCTGCCCGCCCGAGACATTCGTGCCTCCCTGCGCGATCGGCGCTTCGAGCCCGAGAGGGAAGGCCTCGACGAAGGAACGCGCCTGCGCAAGCTCGATGGCACGCCACAGGCTCGCGTCGTCGGCAGCGGCATCCCCGTACCGCAGGTTCGACGCGACAGTTCCCGAGAAAAGGAAAGCCCGCTGCGGAACCAGCCCGATCCGCGCCCAGAGGTCATCGGGATCATAGGCGCGCACGTCGACACCGTCGACGCGCACCTCCCCCGCCGTCACATCGAACAAGCGCGGCACGAGCCCGATGAGCGTCGACTTGCCCGACCCCGTCGATCCGATGATCGCTGTCGTCGTGCCTGGCTCGACGGTGAACGTGATGTCGTGAAGAACCGCATCCTGGGCGCCGGGGTACGCGAAGTCCACGTGCGAGAACTCGACCTTGCCGCGCGGCACCGGCGCGCTGGCGGCCTCTGCGGGAGGCTCGACCGAGGGCTCCGTGTCCAGGACCTCGCCGATCCGCTTCGCACAGACCGCGGCGCGCGGGATCATGACGAACATGAAGGTCGCCATCATGACACCCATGAGGATCTGCATGATGTAGGTGAGGAAGGCGAACAACGTTCCGATCTCGACACCGTCGTTTTGCACCTGGAAGGCGCCGAACCAGATCACCGCAACGCTCGAGATATTCAGCACGAGCATGACCACGGGAAACATCAGCGCCATGAGATTGCCCGCGCGAAGTCCCGTCGCCATGACGTCCCGGCTCGCGACGTCGAAGCGCTCGCGTTCGTGGTCTTCACGGACGAAGGCGCGGACGACACGGATGCCGGTGAGCTGCTCACGCATGATCTGATTGACGCGGTCGATCCGCTGCTGCATGACAGTGAACGCAGGAACCATCCGCACGACGATGAGTGAGACCAGGATCAGCAGCACCGGCACGGCTACGGCCATCAACCACGACAGACCCGGGTCTTGGCGGATCGCCATGATGACGCCGCCGATGGCGAGCATCGGAGCCGAGACCATCAGCGTCGCAGATACCTGCACCAGCATCTGCACCTGCTGCACATCGTTGGTGTTGCGGGTGATGAGCGAGGGGGCGCCGAAGTTCCCGACCTCGCGCTGCGAGAACGCGACCACACGGTGGAAGACATCGGCACGCAGGTTCTTGCCCATTCCCATGGCGAGCCGGGACCCGAAGTACACGGCGATGACTGCGCAGACGACCTGTACGAGTGAGATGACGAGCATGAGCCCGCCCGTCGACCAGATGTATCCGATGTCGCCGGTCACCACACCGTTATCGATGATGTCAGCGTTCAGGGTCGGTAGCAGGAGCGACGCGATCGACTGAGCGAGCTGAAAGACGATGACGGCGATGATCAGCGGCCATGCGGGTCGCAAGTATCGCACCAGGAGGGTCCAGAGCACGAGGAGTTCCTTCCACCGGAGAAGGACGGTCGGCTCCTCGCTGACACGTCCTCGCTGACGCTACGCCCGGCATCCCGCGACGGGCAAATGTCTCGGGTGCGCCGTCAGCGAACGCGAAGAACGCGGCCGCCGAACGCGTGAGAGGCCCCCACCGTGCGGTGGGGGCCTCTGGGTCAAGCCGGATTACGCCTTGGGCTCTTCCGGAGCCGCGGGCGGCTCGGGGCTTGCCGGCGGCTGCGCAGCGGGAGGAGCGTATCCCGTCGGCGGCGCCGGCGGTGCTGCATAGCCGGGAGCCGGGCTGGTCGCAGGGTTGGCCGGGTAGCCACCGGCAGGAACCTGCGAGGGGATGCCCTCCCAGTTCGTGCGGTCAGCCAGGAAACCGTTGCCTGCCCACGGGGCGGCGGGGATCGCCGTGTTCCAGCGCGACTTGTCAAAGGCGGCGATACCGAGCCACACGATCGAAAGGAAGAAGTAGAGGATGAGCCAGACGGCTTCCTTCTGCAGCTTCAGCCCCACGCGCCAAGCCGCCATCAGCGTCAGGATGAAGGTCGCCAGCATGATGATCTGGCCGATGACCGGGATCCAGCCGAGAAGAATCGACGCTCCGATGGCGTAGAGAAGCAGCCACGGGCTGAGGTCGCCGAGCTTCAGGAAGATCATGCCGTTGTAGATCGGCACCCACGCGCGCCATTTGCCCTGCACACCGGCCTTGTCGAACACCCGCATCAGGAAGAACGACGTGAGGACATACCCGGCAGCAGCGAAGATGATCCAGAAGAAGACGAGGAAGATCAGCAAGCCGATCCCCCCACCATCGTTGTAATAGACGACTGACGCGCCTACCTGTTCGAACATGAACGTTCCTCCCGAACGGTCAGGACCCGCACCTCGAGCTGGTGCGAGACGGGGCACTCGCCCGTTGCGTTCATGCTAGCGATCCTTGGGCGCCGCTGTCAGCAGATTCTCAGCATGAGGCACGATGAGCGTGACGACGTCGTCGACGCGGTGCGTCTCGAGTCCGGCGTCACTGGCCCACTCCACGAATTGCGCCGCATCCGACAGCGCGGCACCGGATTCCGCAAGAGCGCGGGTGAGTCGGCCCTTCGCATTCTTGTTGAAGTGATTGAGAGCCCGTGTCTCCCCGTTCGGGTCCCGCGTCAGGACTCGCACGTAGGCGCTCCGCTCGACGGGCGCAGCCCCGAGCGCAACGTATGCCTCGGACCTGAGATCGAGCACGAAACCGCGGGCGTGACGGTCGAGCGCTGCCCCGACGGACCCGGCCCAGAGGCTCCGCTGCGAGGTGAGGCCGGGAAGCCGGATGCCGGCGCCCAGCCGGTAGGACGGGATGAGGTCCAGAGCACCGACCGGGCCGAAGGGCGCGGAATGGATCATGACATGCTCGTCGAGCCACTGCCGCGCAGAGCCGTCCAGACTCGCGGCATCCAGAGCGTCGAACAGCACCCCCGTGTACCGGTCGATCGCTGGCATTGTCGGCGACGTACGCAGCGTCCGATTCACCTCGATCTCACCGCGCTGCTTCGGCCCGAGCTTCAAGACCTTGGTCGCGGCATCCGGATCCTCACTCAGCCGCACCAATGCATCGATGACCGATTCGCGGATCGGCGTGAGTTCAGAAAGTGCCAGGCGGGATGCATCCCACGGCGCACCGTCGCCGCGTGGTCGCTTCGTCTCCGACGGCGGCAGCAGAATCAGCACGGCGTCACCTCTCCGAGAAAGGCGAAATCGCCGAGGGAGGACGGATGACGATGCATTCGTCCTACCTCGGCGATTCTTCCTACCTCCGTGCGACGCGGCCGAGGCCGAGCGCTGGGGCGGATGCTGGTGTTAGGCGACGAGAGCGGCGTTGCCGGCGACGATCGTGACGACATCGCTCTCGATCGAGAGGAAGCCGTCCTGAGCGTTCGCGACGACCTTGCTGCCGTCATCCTTGGTGATGCGCACCTGGCCCTCGGCGAGGATCGCGAGCACCGGCTCGTGACCGGTCATGAAGCCGATCTCACCCTCGACGGTCTTGGCAACGACGAGGGATGCCTCCCCCGACCACACTTCGGCGTCGGCGGAGACGAGGCTGACGTGCAGCGGCATGATCAGCCGTTCTCCTTCTGGATCTGCGCCCAGCGCTCTTCGACGTCTGAGATGCCACCGACGTTGAAGAACGCCTGCTCGGCCACGTGGTCGAAGTCACCCTTGACGATCGCGTCGAACGACTCGATCGTCTCCTTGATCGGGACCGTGGAGCCCTCGACGCCGGTGAACTTCTTGGCCATGTAGGTGTTCTGCGAGAGGAACTGCTGGATGCGGCGCGCACGCGACACGACGACCTTGTCCTCTTCGGAGAGCTCGTCGACACCGAGGATCGCGATGATCTCCTGCAGTTCCTGGTTCTTCTGCAGGATCTGCTTCACGGCGGTCGCCACACGGTAGTGGTCTTCACCGACGTAACGCGGGTCAAGGATGCGGCTGGTCGAGGTCAACGGGTCGACCGCAGGGTACAGACCGCGCGAGGCGATCGCACGCGAAAGCTCGGTGGTCGCATCCAGATGGGCGAAGGTGGTGGCCGGCGCCGGGTCGGTGTAGTCATCGGCGGGCACGTAGATCGCCTGCAGCGAGGTGATCGAGTGACCACGCGTCGAGGTGATGCGCTCCTGGAGCACACCCATCTCGTCGGCGAGGTTCGGCTGGTAACCCACGGCGGAGGGCATGCGGCCGAGCAGCGTCGAGACCTCGGAACCGGCCTGCGTGAAGCGGAAGATGTTGTCGATGAACAGCAGCACGTCCTGCTTCTGCACGTCGCGGAAGTACTCGGCCATCGTCAGGGCCGACAGCGCGACGCGAAGACGGGTCCCCGGCGGCTCGTCCATCTGGCCGAACACGAGGGCGGTCTTGTCGAAGACTCCGGCATCTTCCATCTCGTGGATGAGGTCGTTGCCCTCACGGGTGCGCTCGCCGACACCGGCGAACACCGACACACCACCGTGGTCCTGAGCGACGCGCTGGATCATCTCCTGGATGAGGACGGTCTTGCCAACGCCTGCACCACCGAAGAGGCCGATCTTTCCACCCTGCACGTAAGGGGTCAGCAGGTCGATGACCTTGATGCCGGTCTCGAACATCGTCGTCTTGGACTCAAGCTGGTCGAAGGCCGGAGCCTTGCGGTGGATGCCCCACCGCTCGGTGATCTCGATCTTCTCGCCGGGCTCGGCGTTGAGGACCTCGCCGGTGACGTTGAACACGTGGCCCTTGGTCACGTCGCCCACGGGCACCGAGATCGGGCCGCCCGTGTCACGGACTTCCTGACCACGAACGACACCGTCGGTGGGCTTGAGCGCGATGGCGCGGATGAGGTCGTCACCCAGGTGCTGCGCGACCTCGAGGGTCAGTTCGCTGGACTCACCGTCGATCGTGATCGTGGTGGTCAGCGCGTTGTAGATGTCGGGGATCGAGTCATGCGGAAACTCGATGTCGACGACGGGGCCGGTGACGCGCGCGACGCGGCCGACGACCGCCGTCTTCTCGGCGGTTGCGGTGGGAGTCATGGTCATTCTCTTTCGTGTCAGGTCTACTTGCCCGACGCCAGAGCGTCGGCGCCGCCGACGATCTCGGCGATCTGCTGCGTGATCTCGGCCTGTCGCGCGTTGTTGCGCAGGCGGGTGTAGTCGGTGATGAGCTTGTCGGCGTTGTCGCTCGCGGACTTCATCGCCTTCTGCGTCGCGGCGTGCTTTGCGGCAGACGACTGCAGGAGTGCGTTGAAGACGCGGCTCTGGACGTACACCGGCAGCAGCTGGTTGAGCACCGTTTCGGCATCCGGCTCGAACTCGTACAACGGGTACACCTCAGCGGATGCCGACTCCTCGGCCTCGACGACCTCGAGCGGCAGCAGGCGGACCTGCTCCGGGCTCTGGGTCATCATGCTCACGAAGCGGTTGTAGACGAGGTGGATCTCATCGACACCGCCCTCGTTGCCGCCACGGTCGTACGCATCCAGCAGAGCTGCCGCGATCTCTTCCGCGGTGTGGAAGTGCGGCGTGTCGGTGTCGCCCGTCCACTGCCCGGCGCTTGCCATCTTGCGGAACTGGAAGTACCCGACAGCCTTGCGCCCGACGAGGTAGAACACCGGTTCCTTGCCCTGCTCACGCAGCAGCTGCGCGAGCTCGAGACCCTCACGGAGGATCTGCGAGTTGAACGCGCCGGCAAGTCCACGGTCGGAGGCGAAGATCACCACGGCCGAGCGCCGAATGACCTCACGCTCCGTCGTGAGCGGGTGATCAACGTTCGAGTGCGTGGCAACCGCCGACACCGCGCGGGTCACCGCGCGAGCAAACGGAGCTGACGCCCGCACGCGACCCATCGCCTTCTGAATGCGCGAAGCCGCGATGAGTTCCATCGCCTTCGTGATCTTCTTGGTCGTCTGGGCAGAAGAGATCTTCTGCTTGTAGACCCGGAGTTGTGCGCCCATGGTTTATCGCCCTCGCGCAGCCTTAGTGGCGGCCCTTGACGATCTTCTCCTGGTTGACGTCTTCAGCCTGTGCAGCGTCGACCTCTTCGTGGCCGGGCTTGGAGATCGCCTGACCCTTGCCAGAGCGGAACTCCA
Source organism: Microbacterium schleiferi (assembly GCF_038150145.1). Lineage (GTDB taxonomy): Bacteria > Actinomycetota > Actinomycetes > Actinomycetales > Microbacteriaceae > Microbacterium > Microbacterium schleiferi_B. The sequence goes on along the minus strand of NZ_JBBWSA010000001.1, from coordinate 367,572 downwards.
GCACAAAGTCATCGACGACCTTCTCGAGCTCGGCGACGGTGTCGTCATCCAGCACGTTGGTCTCGCGAAGACGGTCGAGGATCGTCGTGTTGCGGCGCAGGAAGTCCAGCAGCTCACGCTCGAACGGCAGCACGTCTTCGACCTCGATCGTGTCGAGCTTGCCGTTGGTGCCGGCCCAGATCGAGACGACCTGCTCCTCCACGGGATACGGCGAGTACTGCGGCTGCTTGAGCAGCTCGGTCAGGCGAGCACCGCGGGCGAGCTGGCGACGGGATGCCGCATCCAGGTCGCTCGCGAACATCGCGAAAGCCTCCAGCGAACGGTACTGGGCAAGCTCGAGCTTGAGGGTTCCCGAGACCTTCTTGATGGACTTCACCTGCGCGTCACCACCGACACGCGAAACCGAGATACCCACGTCGACCGCGGGACGCTGGTTGGCGTTGAAGAGGTCGGACTGCAGGAAGATCTGGCCGTCGGTGATCGAGATCACGTTGGTCGGGATGTACGCCGAGACGTCGTTGGCCTTGGTCTCGATGATGGGAAGACCCGTCATCGACCCTGCACCCAGCTCGTCGGAGAGCTTCGCGCAACGCTCAAGCAGACGCGAGTGCAGGTAGAAGACGTCGCCGGGGTACGCCTCACGGCCCGGCGGGCGGCGCAGCAGCAGCGACACGGCACGGTAGGCCTCGGCCTGCTTGGAGAGGTCGTCGAAGATGATCAGGACGTGCTTGCCGCCGTACATCCAGTGCTGACCGATGGCCGAGCCGGTGTAGGGGGCGAGGTACTTGAAGCCTGCGGGGTCGGATGCAGGAGCGGCGACGATTGTCGTGTACTCCATGGCGCCGGCGTCCTCGAGCGCACCCTTCACGGATGCGATCGTGGAACCCTTCTGACCGATGGCGACGTAGATGCAGCGGACCTGCTTGGTCGGGTCACCCGAAGCCCAGTTGTCCTTCTGGTTGATGATCGTGTCGATCGCAATCGCCGTCTTGCCGGTCTGGCGGTCGCCGATGATGAGCTGGCGCTGACCGCGGCCGACGGGGATCATCGCGTCGATAGCCTTGATGCCGGTCTGCATGGGCTCGTGCACGCTCTTACGCTGCATCACGCCCGGGGCCTGGAGCTCGAGAGCACGGCGGCCTTCCGTCGCGACCTCGCCGAGACCGTCGATCGGGTTGCCGAGCGGGTCGACAACGCGACCGAGGTAGCCGTCGCCAACGGGAACCGAGAGCACCTCGCCCGTGCGCGTGACCTGCTGACCTGCCTCAACGCCGGCGAAGTCGCCGAGGACGACGACACCGATCTCGTGCTCGTCGAGGTTCAGGGCCAAGCCCGCGGTGCCGTCAGCGAAGGTCACCAGCTCGTTGGCCATGACGCCGGGGAGACCCTCGACATGGGCGATGCCGTCGGCGGCGTCGATGACGGTGCCGACCTCGTTGGCCGCTGCCCCGGAGGGCTCGTAGGCCGCGACGAAGTCTTTCAGCGCGTCACGGATGACGTCGGGGCTGATGGAGAGTTCTGCCATGGTCTTCCTTCGTTAAGGTCCTTCTCGGGTTCCGTGCGTCGGGCCCGAAGTCTGCGCCTGTCGGCGGTGTCGTTAACCGGCCAGTCGCTGACGGAGGTCTGCGAGCCGGGAGGAAACGCTCATGTCGATGACGTCATCGGCGATCTGCACACGCAGGCCACCGACCATCGTCGGATCGATCACGGTGTTCAGAGAGATCGTGGTGCCGTAGCGGCGGCCGAGCAGCTCGGTCAGGCGGCTCGCCTGTTCCGCGCTGAGTGGGGCCGCTGCAGTGACCGTAGCGACGGCGCGGCCGCGTTCGTTGGCGACGATGCGGATCGCGCGCGACAACAGCTGTCGTACGCGGCGTTCGCGCGGCTGCTGCACGAGCGAGGATGCGACGAGCACCGTCGCCTCGCTCGCGCGTCCGGTCAGGAGCTTCGCAACCAGGTCGCCCTTCGCTGCAGCATCACCGAGCCGGCTTCCGAGCGCCAGCTCGAGCTCCGGGTTCGCCGCGACCGTGCGGGAGAACTCGAACAGCTCGGACTCGACGTCAGCATCCGACGCGATCGTGGCGGCGCGAACAGCGAGCTCTTCGATGCCATCGATGAGATCGGACGCCGACGACCACCGCTGCTGGACGGCGTTGGTGAGCAAGCCGACGGTCGCCGGCTCCATCGACGGGCCGAACACATCGGTGATCACCTTTGCGCGAGCCGCGGGGGCTGCTGCCGAGTCGGCCAGTGCACCGCTGAGCTGCGAGGTCTGGCCGAGCTCGCGCGCGGCCACGAACAGCTCGCGGGCGACGGTCAGGTCGACGCCACGTGCCGCAGCCAGCGCCGCGGTCGTTTCCGCGAGCGCCTGATTCGTCGCGCTACCCATTACTTCGCCGCCGTCTCGGATGCCTCGAGGTCGGCAAGGAACCGGTCGACCACGGCCTTGGCCTTGGCGTCGTCCGAGAGGGTCTCACCGATCACACCGCCGGCGAGGTCGAGGGCCAGTGTCCCCACTTCGCTCCGCAGCGAGACGAACGCGGTCTGGCGCTCGGCGTCGATCTGTGCGTGCGCGGCAGCCGTCAGGCGCGCAGCCTCGGCAGACGCGTTCTCCTTGGCTTCGGCGACGATCTTCTTGCCGTCCTCGCGGGCGGCGTCGCGGATCTCACCGGCCTCGCGGCGGGCGTCAGCCAGCTGCGCGGTGTACTCCTCAAGGGCGGCCTCGGCCTTGCGCTGGGCCTCATCGGCCTTCGCGATGTTGCCTTCGATCGCCGCCGAGCGCTCGTCGAGCAGCTTCTTCATCCGCGGCAGGGCATAAAGCCAGAACAGCACCAGGATGACGATGAAGCACACCGACGACCAGATGATGTCGTACCACGCCGGGATGAGGGGGTTATGCGCAGCCCCCTCTTCGGCGGCGTACGTGACAAGAGCCGTGAGCATCCTGTCTCCTTAAGGCTGGGTGAGTCGGATCAGACGAAGATGAAGTAAGTGGCGATGCCGATGAACGCCAGCGCCTCGGTGAAGGCGATACCGATCCACATCAGCACCTGCAGGCGACCGGCCAGCTCAGGCTGCCGGGCAACGCCCTCAATCGTCTTGCCGACGACGATGCCCACGCCGATAGCCGGGCCGATGGCGGCGAGGCCGTAGCCCATCGTCGCGACGTTGCCGGAGACCTGGGCGAGAACCGTAGTTGCGTCCACGGATTTTTCCTTTCGGTTGAGGGCGGCTTTCGAGCCGACCCGCTTAGTGCTCTTCCGCCACCGCGAGCTGGATGTAGACCGCGGTGAGGAGGGCGAAGACATAGGCCTGGAGGACTGCCACCAGGATTTCAAAGAGAGTGAAGACGAAGCCGAACGCGAGGCTGCCGGCTGCCAGAGCCGACCACCAGCCGCCGAGATCGAAGAGGAAGAACTGCGTCGCTGCGAAGAAGAGGACGAGCAGCAGGTGACCGACCATCATGTTCATGAGCAGTCGGAGGGTCAGCGTCACGGGACGGATGATGAAGGTCGAAATCAGCTCGATCGGCGTGACGATGATGTAGATCGGCCACGGAACGCCCGAGGGGAACAGCGAGTTCTTGAAGAAGTTCTTCGGGCTCTTGCGGATACCGGCGTAGATGAAGGTGACGTAGCTGATGATCGCGAGGACCAAGGGCACGGCGATGACGCTCGTGCCGGCGATGTTCATGAACGGGATGATTCCCGTGATGTTCATGAACAGGATCATGAAGAACATCGTCGTGAGGATCGGCAGGAACCGCTGGCCGTCCTTCTTGCCCAGGAGGTCTTCGGCGATGTTCACGCGGACGAAGTCCAGGCCCATCTCGACCAGGCTCTGGAAGCGGCCCGGAACGACCCGCATGCGGCGAGTGCCCAGCCAGAAGATCAGGACGATCGCGATCGTCGCAGCGAACTGGATGAGGGTGATCCGCGTAACCGCGAGCGCCTCGATCCCGAACAGATGGAAGATCGGCTCCGGGAAGAACTCATCGACGGATGGTCCGTGGAATCCCCCGCCATCTTCGGCAGTGGACACGATAAGGCTCGCAGCTTGAGTAAACAGCGCTGGCTCCAGCTTCGGGGCACCGGGGATAAGCCGTTGCGACGATGGGCGATGAGTTAGGCGATCCCGGCAGCGCTCGTCAGGCGAACGGGCGGGCGCAAGACCACATTAGCAAACCCGGAGGGCTCCCGGCGCCGCGTCACTCCCTTACGGAGGTGTCGTCCGGGTCTGTCGTGGGCAGCTTGGTGTCGCTGGCGTACGGCAACCGCATCCGGGTCAGCACGATGACATCGACGGCGAGCGATGCCAGAATCCCCGCCACGATGGCAAGGAAGAACACCAACTCGTTGACCCAGGGCTGGTCCCGAACGACGAACAGCACGACCAGGAACACGATGAACTTCAGCAGCCAGCCACCCAGCACGATGCCGAAGAAGATCGGAACGTACAGGTCAGTGCCGAACCACCGGTTGGCGATCAGGATGCTGACGCTGGTGATCCCGAGGAAGACAGCAGCCAGCAGCACACCGAGCAGTGCGCTCCACAGCCCTGACTCGGCGGCGACGAGGTAACCCACGACGGCACCGACCACGGCGAGTGCGCCGGTCACGATCGCCGACCAGATCACTGTCGTACGCAGGATCGGGGTGCTGGACACGGTGCTCACGATGCCTCCTGGGCGGTGGTGACGGGGGCGGGGCGAGGCCCCGGGGGCATGAGGGTGACGACGAGGCAGGCGATCGCGCCGATGACACCGAACCCGACGCCCAAGAGGTACTCCCCCGGCCAGTCGGATGCGGTTCCGATGTACATCAGCAGCATGGCCAGGCCGATGATCGCGGTCCAGGCATAGAAGATCAGGACGGCGGTGCGATCACTGTGACCCATGTCGAGCATCCGGTGGTGCAGATGCTTGCGGTCGGGTGAGAACGGCGATTTCCCGGCGCCGACACGCCGGATGATCGCCAGCCCGAAATCCAGCAGCGGCAGCAGCACGATCGTGATCGGCAGCAGGATCGGGATGAACGCACCGAGCAGCTGCGACCGACCGAAGTTGTCGGGATCGAGTTGCGACGGGGTGATCTGCCCGGTGATCGCGATCGCCGACACTGCCATCAGCAGGCCCAGCATAAGTGCTCCGCTGTCTCCCATGAAGAGCTTGGCCGGCGTCCAGTTCAGCGGAAGGAACCCGATACACGCCCCGATGAGGGCTGCCGCGATGAAGGATGCCAGGTTGAAGTACGTGGTCGCCCCGGCGTCGCGGACGAGCAGGTACGAGTAGGCGAAGAAGACGCCGTTGGCGATGAGGGCGACCCCCGCGACGAGCCCGTCAAGACCGTCGATGAAATTGACGGCGTTCATGACAACGACAATCGCGAGCACCGTCAGCACGAAGCTCATCCAGCTCGAGCCGACAGTCAGCCCGCCGATCGGGAGTGACAGGATCTGCAGCTTGCCGAACCACGCGATGATCCCGGCGGCAGCGAACTGCGCGCCGAGTTTGATCATCCAGTCGAGGTCCCAGATGTCGTCGGCCACGCCGACGAGGACGATGAGCGTCGTTGCGCCGAGGATCGCCCACACCGCAGCGGGGTCTGCCCAGAAGATCGAGAAGAACGGATGCTGCGACGACGCCAGAAACGCCGCGACGATGCCGAGATACATGGCGACGCCACCCAGGCGCGGCGTGGGAGTCTTGTGGACGTCCCGCTCGCGGATGCCGGGGTAGAGCTTGTAGCGCATGCTCAACTGCCACACCGCCCACGCCAACACGAGTGTGATGGTCGCGGTCAGGATGACGACGAAGAGGTACTGCTTCACGCGGATCCGGCGTCGTCGGCATCCGTCTCGACCGGTGCGGCGGGGTCCTCGAGCAGATCGCCGATCACCTCGCGGATCTCATCGGCGCTCACGGCGCCGATCCGAAGGATTCGCGCGGTTCCCGGCTCGCGTCGCGCGAGTCCCGTGGCGTCGAGGATCGTCGAGGGGACTCCCGTGGCGACGGGGCCCGAATCCAGGTATACGTCGATCCGGTCACCGAGCATCTGGTGTGCGCTCAGCACGTCGACGGCAGCCGCCTCGCCGGTCAGATTCGCACTAGAGACCGCGAGCGGACCGGTCTCTTCGATGAGCTCGAGAGCGATGCGGTGATCGGGCATCCGAACCGCAACGGTGCCGCGGGTCTCCCCCAGGTCCCAGGTCAACGAAGGCTGAGCGGGCAGCACGATCGTGAGCCCTCCCGGCCAGAACTTCTCGATGAGTCGCTCCACCGGCTCTGGCAGGTCGGCAACGAGTGCGCGCACCATGGCGGTTCCCGCAACGAGCACGGGCGGTGGCGATTCTCGGGTGCGGCCCTTGGCGTCCAGCAGCCGCTGCACAGCGGCAGCATTGAAGGCGTCGGCGGCCACGCCGTAGACGGTGTCGGTGGGGATGACGACGAGGGCGCCCCTGCCGATCGCTTGGCGCGCCTGTCTCATGCCGGGCAAGAGCTGGGCGTCGTCGCGGCAGTCGAAGATGTCGGACATGGCTTGCTCAGTCTACGGAAGCGGCGGGCGATTCCGGGAAGCGCGGACGCTGGGGAAGCGCGGGGCGCGGCGGGAAGCGCGGGCGGTTACGGATGCAGCGCGGTGGTGACTCGGTCGCGGCGCGTGAGATCCATGTGGGTGGCGGGCGCGCGCCAGCCGTCGGCGCTCAGCAGCTCGCGGATCTCAGCGCCCTGGCTCTCGCCGTGCTCGATCGCGACGATTCCGCCCGGGTGAGCAAGGCGAAGCGCCGTCGCACTGACCTGCCGGACGATGCCCAAGCCATCTGGTCCCCCATAGAGGGCGGTCGGCGGATCGAACCACCGCACTTCGGGATCGCGGGGCACCGCGGCATCCGGCACGTACGGCGGGTTACTCACGACCACTGACGCCATCCCGTCGAGGTCGGGAAAGGCGCGCGCGAGATCGATGAAGGCGAGGGTGGCGTTCTCGGCACCGACGTCGGCGAAGTTCTCCTTGGCCCAGACGAAGGCATCGACGGCGTTCTCGGCGGCGAAGACTCGGGAGTGCGGAGCCTCCGTCGCAAGCGCGAGGGCTATGGCCCCCGAGCCGGTGCCGAGGTCGACGGCGATCGGTGACGGTGACGCCGCCGCGAGCAGCGCATCCAGCGCGATCTGCACGAGGGTCTCGGTCTCCGGACGCGGCACGAACACTCCCGGCCCGACCCGCAGCTCGAGATGGCGGAACGGGGCAGTTCCGGTGATGTGCTGCAGCGGCTCCCGGCTCGCACGCCGCGCCACCAGGCCGTGGAAGTGCGCGTCGGATGCCGCATCCAGCGTGTCGCCGCGAAGGGCCGCTGCCTGCAACTCACCGCGACCTACGCGCAGAACGTGCGCCAGCAGCAACTCGGCATCCACGCGAGCATCGCCGATGCCAGCTGCGGTCAGAGCGTCGGTCGCGGCGGACAGGGCACCGGCGATCGTCTCGGTGGGGCGGATGTCATCGGGGGCACTGTGGGCAGGCATAGGCGCCCCAAGCATAGAACCCCGGGACGTTCTTCGTCACAATCGGGCCCCCGCCGGTGAGGCTCGCCTAAGCTGAATGGCTGTCACCCACGTCGCCCGAAAGGCCCCGCAATGACCGGTATCCACAACGACATCACGAGCGCGTTCGGCAACACCCCCCTCGTCCGGTTGAACCGGGTCGCCGAGGGTGTGGAGGGAACCGTGCTGGCCAAGCTCGAGTTCTACAACCCCGCCTCCAGCGTCAAGGACCGCCTCGGCATCGCAATCGTGGATGCTGCGGAAGCATCCGGCGAGCTCCCCCCGGGCGGCACGATCGTCGAGGCAACCAGCGGTAACACCGGTATCGCACTGGCCATGGTCGGTGCGGCACGCGGCTACAAGGTCATCCTCGCTATGCCCTCCTCGATGTCGACCGAGCGCAAGCTTCTGCTCAAGGGCTACGGAGCCGAGCTCGTGCTGACCGACCCGGCCCTGGGTATGAAGGGTGCGGTCGCGAAGGCCGAGGAGATCGCCGCCGAGACCCCCGGCGCGGTCTTGGCCAAGCAGTTCGCTAACGAGGCAAACCCCGCCATTCACCGCAAGACCACCGCTGAAGAGATCTTGCGCGACACCGACGGCAAGGTCGACTATTTCGTTGCCGGTATCGGCACGGGCGGCACAATCACAGGCGTCGGCCAGGTCCTCAAGGAGCGCGTGCCCGGCGTGAAGGTCGTCGCCGTCGAGCCCAAGGACTCCCCGCTGCTGACCGAGGGTCGCCCCGGTCCCCACAAGATCCAGGGCATCGGCCCGAACTTCATCCCCGAGATCCTCGATCAGGGCGTCATCGACGAGGTCATCGACGTCGAGTTCGACGACGCGATCACCACCGCCCGCGCCGTGGGCACGAAGGATGGCATCCTCGTCGGCATCTCCAGCGGTGCCGCCGTGTGGGCTGCCGTGCAGGTCGCGGCGCGGCCGGAGGCGGCGGGCAAGAACATCGTGGTGGTCATCCCCTCCAACGGCGAGCGCTACCTCTCGACGCCGCTGTTCGAGCACCTGCGCGAGGACTGAGCGTGGGGGTGCTCCACGTCGTCGGCCGCGTCCGTGAGGACATCGCAGCGGCCAAGCTCCGAGACCCTGCGGCCCGCAGCGGTCTCGAGATCGCCGTGCTCTATTCCGGCCTGCATGCGATCTGGGCACACCGCGTCAACCACTGGCTGTGGACTCACAACGCACGCTTCCTCGCGCGGGCAGGATCGCAGCTGACCCGCTGGCTCACCGATATCGAGATCCATCCCGGAGCGCAGATCGGTCGGCGCTTTTTCATCGACCACGGCATGGGTGTCGTGATCGGCGAGACCGTCGAGATCGGCGATGACGTTCTGCTCTACCATCAGGTGACCCTGGGCGGACGCCAGCGTGAGGGCGGCAAGCGTCACCCCACGATCGGTAACGAGGTGGCAGTCGGTGCCGGGGCGAAGATCCTGGGCCCGATCACGATCGGCGACCGATCGGTCGTGGGGGCCAACGCCGTGGTCACCCGCGATGCGCCAGCCGACAGCGTCCTCACCGGCATCCCGGCGAAAGCGCGCCGGCGCAAGGACGGCATGGACACCCGCGCCATCCTGACCATGCCCGACTACCAGATCTGAGGGCGCCGATAGCGCGGCACGGCGCTGATCAGGCGCGGGCGGCGCGCGGTCGTTCGGGTGGTACCGCCGCCAACAGTTCGCGGGTGTACTCCTCGCGAGGGTCGGCGAAGAGGGATGCCGCGGGACCCGCCTCCTGGACCCTGCCCTCGCGCAGCACGACAACGTCGTGACTCATCTCCTGAACAATCGCCAGGTCGTGGGCGATGAACAGGTAGGTCAGTCCGAGATCTCTTTGCAGCGCACGGAGCATCTCCAAGACACGCGCCTGCACCGACACATCCAGCGACGCTGTCGCCTCATCGAGAATGATCATCTCGGGTTCAAGCGCGAGGGCACGGGCGATCGATACCCGCTGGCGTTGCCCGCCGGAGAGCTCGTGCGGGTAGCGGAAGCGGAACGCCGGGTCAAGATCCACCAGCTCCAACAACTCGCAGACCCGGCGCTCGCGATCGCGCGTGCCGCGTCCCGCCAAGCGATGCACGCGGAGCGGCTCCGCGATGGCATCAGCTACCGATCGTCGCGGGTCCAGCGACGCGAACGGATCCTGGAACACCATCGCGATCCGCCGACGGTCCTGCCGCCGAGTAGCCAGAACGTCGCGTCCCGAGAGTGTGGCGGACCCGGCATCCGGTGATACCAAGCCGGTCAAGGCCTTCGCGATCGTGGACTTTCCCGACCCCGACTCCCCCACGAGGGCAAGTGTCGTTGCCCGGTGCACAGTGAAGCTGACGTCGTCCACCGCGTGGATCTCGCGTTTGCCGACCGGTGTCGGGATGGTGAACCGCACATCCAGGTCCGTTACTTCCAGCAAAGCAGGAGCGTCAGGGGCGGGCACGGGTCCCTTCCCCGCGGTGACACGCGGCCTGGCACGAAGGAGCTCGACCGTGTACGGATCGGAGGGACGGTCATACACCTCGAGCACCGACCGGTGTTCGAGCGCTTGCCCCTCACGCATCACGATCACATCGTCGGCAACCTGCCCGATCACGCCGAGATCGTGGCTGATCCAGACCACCGCAGTTCCCCGTTCCTGCTGCAGTGCGCTCACCAGATCGATGATCTGCGCTTGCGTCGTCACGTCCAACGCAGTGGTGGGTTCGTCGGCGATCAGCAGAGCGGGATCGCACGCGATCGCGATGGCGATCATGGCGCGCTGACATTGCCCGCCCGACAACTGATGGGCGTAGGCATCCACCCGCTCCTCCGGGTGAGGCAGCCCGACAGCGTCGAGGAGCTCGATCGCGCGGGCACGCGCGCGACGGCGTGTCAGGCCGCGGTGAGCCTCGAGCGACTCGGCGATCTGATGGCCGATCGTGAGATAGGGATTGAGCGAACTAGACGGGTCTTGGAAGACGAACCCGATGGCGTCACCGTGCACCCGACGCAGATCTCGGGCCGACGCGGTCACCAGGTCCACTTGCTCCCCCGCCCGGGAAAGCACGCTCGATCCGCTCACCCGCCTGCCCGGCACATCGATCAGACCCGTCGCCGCGAGAACCGTCATCGACTTTCCTGATCCGGACTCACCGACGATGCCCACGGTCTGCTCACGTGCGACGTCGAAACTCACACCCCGTACGATGGTCGCGGCGCCAACCGATACGCGCAGGTCCTGCACACGCAGAATGGGTTCGCTCATCGGGATCTCCTCGCTTCGATCCGCGTGCGCTGCCGAGGATCGAGGACGTCGCGAAGCCCGTCACCGAACAGGTTGAACGCGAGTGCCGTGATGAAGATGGCAGCTCCCGGGAAGACGCTCATCCACCAGGCCTGGCCGAGGAAGCCCTGCGCGGTGAAGAGCATCCCACCCCAGGACGGTGATGGCGGCTGCACCCCGAGGCCGAGGAACGACAGCGCTGCCTCTGACAGAATCGCAAATGCCAACGACAGAGATGTCTGGACGACCAGGGGCCCCGCGATGTTGGGCAGCACATGCCGCGCGACGATGACGGGCCCGGGGGTGCCCATTGTCTGCGATACCTGAACGAAGGGCGAGGTGCGCACAGCGAGCGTGCTGGCGCGGGCCACGCGGGCAAAGATCGGCGTGTAGACGATGCCGATCGCAAGCGTCGTGGTCAAGACCCCCGGCTGGAAAATCGCGACGATCGCCAGCGCGAGAAGGAGGACCGGAAACGCGAACATGACATCGACGATCCGCATGAGCACCAGGTCTACCCATCCGCCGCGGTAACCGCCGGTGACGCCGACCAGGACGCCCACCACGACGGCGAACGCGACAGCCGCTACCGCAATGGACAGAGAGGTGCCGGTCGCGATGATGACACGGCTGAAGACGTCTCGGCCCAGTTCGTCGGTGCCGAACCAGTGGGCTGCGCTCGGCGGCTGCAGCTGGCTGGCAACGTCGATGTCGTTAATGCCATACGGCGCGATCCACGGGCCTGCCACGGCCACAATCGCGACGATCGCGAGGATGACCGCACTGATGACCGTAAGCGGGTTGGACGCGAGTAGGCGCCACGCTGACAGGCGGGCGGATGCAGCCGAGACGGGGGCGACAGGAGCACTCATGAGACGCGGATCCGGGGGTCGACCACGGCATACAGGATGTCGACGAGAAGGTTGACGAGGATGAACATCACGGCGATCAACAGGATGGCGCCCTGGATCAATGGGTAATCCCGGGCGGCTACGGCATCGTAGACGAGGCGGCCAAGACCCGGCCACGCGAAGACAACCTCCACGACGACGACCCCACCGAGGATGGTGGCAAGTTGAATTCCCGCGATCGTGAGCACGGGAACCAGGGCTCCGCGGACGATATGTCCGAACGTGATCGTTCGCGGAGCCAACCCCTTGCTCACCGCAGTGCGCACATAGCCTGAGGATGCGATCTCGAGGACGGCGGCGCGAATGTAGCGGGTCATGATGGCACCGGCAACCAGGCCGACCGTCAGACCCGGGAGCGCGACGTGACGCAGCCAGTCCAGCGGGTCTTCTGTCAGCGGGGTGTACCCGCTCGCCGGCAGAAGGCCGAGCGTGACTGAGAACACGGAGATGAGGATCATGCCGAGCCAAAAGTCTGGGATCGATACGCCGAACTGGCTCGACGTGCGAACGATGATGTCGCTGACCCGCCCTTCCCGTAGCGCCGACCAGATACCGGCGGGGACGGCGATCACGAGCGCGACAACAACGCCGAACAACGCGAGGGATACGGTGGCCGGCAGCCGCGACATCAGCGTCGCGGTCACGGGTTCGCCGTTACGGAAGCTGACCCCGAGATTGCCGGTAATCGCGTTCAGGAGATAGGTGCCGAACTGTTCGTACAGTGGGCGGTCGAGCCCGGATGCCGCTCGCAGAGCTTCGTAGGCTTCGGGTGTGTAGCGGGTGCCCAGTGCCAAACGCACCGGGTCGCCGGGCACCAGGTGGACGAGCGTGAAGACAACCACCAGAACGCCCAGCAAGACGACCGCGGACGAGAGGAGGCGCGTGGCGACGAACCGCGTTACACGGCGGGGCTGCACACTCGTCATCTCGGCCTCCTCTCGTCCTGGGTCGTTCGATCGCGCGGGGAACTCAGCCCGCGAGCGCAGTGTCCCGGAACCGGATGGCCCTGTCAGCGCGTGTCTCGTATCCGGTGACGGACAGAGACCAGACCTGGATCACGGAGGGGTTGTACAGATAGATGTAGCTGGCGTCATCGGCGATAATCCGCGCCGCCTGAGCGTACAGGTCCTTGCGGGCGTCCCGGTCGGTTTCGACCCGAGCACGATCGAGCAGGTCGTCGACCGTGGGGTTGGAGTACTTCTGTGCGTTGCTGGCACCGTCGGTGTGGTGCTGAGCGTAGTAGAAGTCATCCGGGTCGATGTTGCCGAGCCAGCCCATCATCAGCATGTCGAAGCTGCCGCTGTTCTGTTCGTCGAGCCACGTCGAGAAGTCGGGTTGACGGATCTCAACGGTGATCCCGAGCGGCTCCAGCGACGCAGCGATGATCTGCGCCGCGGTGACCGTTTCGGGGTAGTCGCTGGTGGCGAGCATATCGAGGGTGCCGCCCTCGAACCCCGCCTCGTCGAGCAGCGCTTGCGCCGTGTCGAGGTCGGTGGAGTACTCGTCGTAGTTGGTATACCAGAAGCTCTGCTCAGGAATCGCGAGCTGGTTGACCGCCGCCGTTCCGTAGCTGACCGCCTGCACAATGGCGTCTCGATCGATCGCGTACGCGATTGCTTGACGCACGCGCGGATCGTTCCACGGCGAGCGCGCCTCGTTCAACGCCAGATACCAGTAGTCGCTGGAGGGAGTGAGACCCAGGGTGACCTCGCTATCCGTTGCCAGCGCGTCGACCTGCTGCGGGGGAACCACGTCGGTCCAGTCGATGTCGCCGGCGCGGAGAGCAGCAAGGGCGGTCGCGGGCTCCGAGATGAAGCGGTACTCGACGCCGCCGAGCTTGGGCGCCCCGCCCCAGTAGTCCGAGTTGGCCGTCAGGCTGATGTGGTCGCCTGACACATAGTCGGATACGGAGAAGGGCCCGGTTCCGACGGGGGCTGTGGTGATGTCTCCCGATTCGACGTTCTGCTGCTCGACGATTGCCATGCCCTTGAATCCACCGAGGTTCGAGAGCAGGTTGGGCGTCGGTTGCGAGACCGTGATCACGACAGTGTCCTCGTCCGGCGCGCTGACGTCGGTGACGGTGGCGAACTTCCACGCGTTCGCAAGCTCCTCGTCAATGATCCGGCGATAGGAGTAGACGACATCCTCACTGGTGAACGGCGAACCATCGTGGAACGTGACGCCGTCGCGGAGATCGAACGTCCACGTGAGCTGGTCGTCGCTCACTTCCCAGCTTTCGGCGAGAGCCGGCTGCATCTGAAGGTTCTCGTCGGGTTCGACAAGGGTGTCGAAGACGTTCTCCAGCACTTCGAACGAGAAGTACGAACTGGTCCGCTGGGGATCGAGCTGGTCGGGTTCACCCCCGATTGCCGCGACGAGAACGCTGTCGCTCGAGCCGGAATCGCCGAGATCCACGGGCTCGCCGGCGGAGCAGCCGACGAGCGCGATCGCGGCGACACTGAGGCCTGCGACGCCGGAGAGAATGCGCGTGTTCATGGTGAGCCAATCGGTCGGGATCGGGTTTCATCATTTTGATGATGTTTTGATCAGTATGGGCGAGTATTGTCGGCAGAACAAGCACGCGTCGGAGATGAAACACGATCTTCACAAAGCCGCGCAGCCCCGTCGGGAGATTCTGTGACCTACACCGCCCTCATTCGCGACACCACCGCAGGCACGATCGGCGCCGCCACAGCAAGCTGCTCTCTTGCCTGCGGCAATGCCGTCATCCTGGTCGATCCGCGAGTGGGCGCCGTCGCGAGCCAAGCATGGACGAATCCGTCGTTACGCGCGAAGATGCTCAGCGCCATGAGCGCCGGAGCCAGCGCCGCCGACGCTGTCGCACGTGTCCCGGAGTGGGACGAAGGGTTCCCCTGGCGCCAAGTCGCTGCCCTCGGGCACAGCGGTGCGGGGGCTGCCCTGACGGGCTCCGACGTGAGTTCTTGGGCGGGACATCGAATCGGAGCCGACGCCGTGATCGCGGGGAACCTCCTCACCGGCAAGGGTGTGCTCGAAGCGATGGCAACTGCCGACGAGGACGATCGATCTGACGCACGCAAAGCCGGCGACGCCCGTCTTGCCTACCGCCTTCTGGCGATGTTGGAAGCGGGCGAGCGTGCCGGAGGCGATGCCCGCGGGCGCCAGAGCGCGGCGATCGTCGTCGGACGCATCGGTGGCGAGGTCACTTATGATCTGCGCGTGGACGACGCCGAAGATCCGCTCCGCGAACTACGACGGCTGATCGACCTCCGGGCTGCCGAGCGCGGAGTTGAGGCTGCGCCACTCAGCGCTCGAACGGAGTGACCGCGCCGAGCACGACCGTGACCTCGTCGTGCCCGTTCTCCCACCAGTGCGCCTCGGAGCATCCGTAGGTAACAGTGTCACCCTCGCCGAGCTCCACGCGACGGTCTCCGAGAGTGACGACGAGGACTCCGCGCTCCACCGTGACGCACTCGGTGCCGATGTGTCGGAACGGCCGCTCGCGATTGCTGAATCCGGGCGGAAGGGTCGAGCGGATCAGCTGCAGCATGGACTCGCCCCGTGGAGTCAGCAGCTCTCGTACGGCGCGTTCAGGCTCCGGAACGTCTGCTTCTGGCGGCATCCGGTGACGCCGACTGGCCGGGACCACCGCAAGCGTGCCCGCGGGTTCGTCCATCAGCTGACCGGCGGGGACACCGAGGGCCGCCGCCAGGCGCTGGATGGATACCAGCGAAGGATTGCCCAGGCCTCGCTCGAGCTGACTGACGAGACCGAAACTCACCCCCGCCTTCTCAGCGAGCGCCTGCACACTCAGTCCGAGACGGCGTCGAGCGTCGCGCACCGCGGCACCCAGGATCTCGACCGCCCGCGATTCGTCGTGATCGGCGGTTCGGGTCATGTGGGCAACGATACCGGGCGGCTTCAGATCGGCTACCGCGCACGCGTCACGCCACGGCAGCCGGCTCGTGCCCGCGGCCGCGATGTTCCCGGCCGCGAAGCGCCGGAGAGCGATCACGGTCAGCAGCGAGAGCACTCCAACGATCGCGGCGGTGACCACCATTGTCGTGACGAAGGCGACCTCATACGATGCGGCAGCCCCCTGGAGCAGCGCTGTCCCGTTGCTTCCCGAGGGAATCGTGCCGTTTTGCGTGTAGGCGTAGATCGCATCGAGCGCCTCGCCGTAGCGGGCGGGGGTGACTCCGGCATCCTTCAGCCGGTGAATGACGCCGTCGCGCGTGAGCGCATCCACGAGGACCATGCTTCCTGACAGCCCGACGGCATACCCGAACTGCCCGATCGTCGTTCGCGATGACGTGACCGCGCCGAACTGCGCGGCGGGCGCGAGCCGCAGCACGAGCGCGCCGTAGGGCACGAGACCGCTCATCCCGAAGCCGATCAACAGCATGCCCGGGAGGAAGAACCAGAACTCGTGCGAGATCAGGATGAGGGCGAACGCCAGAAAGCCCAGGAGCGATGCTCCCCCACTGATCATGATCGCCGTCGCTGGCGAAAGACCGGCGCTGAGCCTGCGACCGATGTATAACGAGGCGGCCACCGAGATGATCGTGACCGGCAGCTGCCCGAGAGACACCTCGACGGTTGAGAAGCCGTAGGCGTATTGCCAGATGTTGGCCAGCTGCAGGATGCCGACAGCCTGCGCGAGATTGAACGCGACGCCCATTCCGACAGCCGCGACAAACCCGGGGTTTCGGAACAGCTCGATCGGGAAGAACGGATGGGCTCCGCGCTTTTCGACCACGACGAAGATCCCGAGGAACAGCAGACCCGCCAGCAGGGGCGCCCATGTCAGCGGCGAGGTCATGCCCGCGCCGGCATGTGAGATTCCGTACAGCACACCGATGATGCCGAGCGCGAGCAGGATCTGCCCCAGAACGTCCGCGGGTCCGCGCGCCGTCCGCGGCTGCGAGGGAGAACCAGGAGCACGGCAGGGATGGAGATCAGGCTCACCAACGGGACGATGAGGAACGCGAGGCGCCAATCGACCGACGCCAGCGAGCCACCGATGAAGCTGACGATGATCATCGACACGGCATTGAAGGCGGCAAACGACCCCATGGCCGCTGCGATTTTTCCCTGCGGAACTACCGCACGAATGTAGGCGACCGAGGCGCCATAGACCGCGCCCAGGCCGATACCCGCCAACGCGCGTCCCGTCAGAAACAGCGCGGGATCGAAGGCCACGGCGACGATCAGATCTCCCAGCGCCGATAGTGCTAACGCAAGCACCAACAGCAGTCGCCTGCCGATGCGGTCGGCGAGCAGGCCCGTCGTGATGACGGTTGCCGCCAACATGAGGGTCGAGATGCTCGCGGCGATCGCCTGCAATCCGGCATCCATCTGCAGCGCGCGAGCGGACTCGACCAGCGCTGTGCTCGCGATCGTGGGGTCAGCGGTCTGGACACCACCCATGATTCCCAGCAACGGGATCGCCAGAGCCGCCTGTCTGCGGGAGGTTCCCGCACCGACAGGCGAGGCAGCGCTCACGCGTGATCCCCGGGAAGGTGGCAGCAGGCCGGCACGCCGTAGGTGCGCAGCTGCGCGAACGCGGCGTCGTCGACCTGGTGGGATGCCGCCGCGAACTCCCCGAGGTCGACCCGAGAGCCGCCGAGCCATGTGCCGAGCACCCCGATGGCACCGATCTTGTCGGGGACTACGGCGTACGGATCTGCGTCGAGCTCGACGAAGTCCGCGAACTTGCCGACTTCGATCGAGCCGATCTCGTGCTCACGCCCCAGCGCGAACGCGGCGTTGACCGTGTGAGCACGAAGCGCCTCATCGAGGGTTGCGGCTTGTTCGGGGGCATGCATGGTACCCCCCACTGTCTGCCGCCTCCATCGGCGGCTCTCGCTACTTCTCGGAGCGGCGCTCCTCGACCTTCTTCTTGATGAAGACCATCGGCAGCAGCCACGTCGCGAGGGCAGTGACAAGCCACACGATCACCGGCGCCAGGATCCATGTCAGTACGAAGGGCTCCCCGATACTGATGCCGCCGCGCGGGATCAGTACGACGATCACGAGCGCGACGAGGGTGGAGATGATCCCGATCCCCCCGAGCAGGGCTGGCGCATTGCGCTTGGCAACTGTCGCGATCCAGGGCGAGAGCACGCTCTGAAGCACGGCGAAGATCACCACCGCGAGAACGAAGCCCCACCAATCCGCCCAGTTGATGCGGAACCCCGGAAGCAGGAGGTCGGCGGCGATCAGCCCGACGGCAGCGGAAAGGATGAAGATCAGGGCGCGGATGAGGAACATGACCACGCCCTGACAGTAGCGCGTCGACCCGCTCCGCGACAGGATGCCGTGCTGCGCCGCTCCGGCAAAGTCAAGGCCTGCGGCCCTTGCCGGTCCCTCTTGCTACCGTGTGTGGCTGCGAATCGCGCGAGGGGGGCGCCGTGGATGGAACGTGGGGACTGTGGCAGAGCGCGGTTGCGCTCACCGCTTCTATCATCGTGCTCTGGTTCGCTGGAACCCGCCTGGCTCGCACTGCCGACGAGTTGGCGGGCAGAACCGGCATGGGCCGCGCACTAGCGGGCGCTGTGTTCCTCGGCGCTGTGACCTCGCTGACCGGCATCATCACCACGATGACCGGAGCCCTCGCCGGGGACGCCGGGTTCGCGCTTGCCAACCCGGTCGGCGGGGTGGCTATTCAGACAGTCTGGCTGGCGGTGGCCGACCTTCTCTACCGGCGCGCGAACCTCGAGCACGCCGCCGCATCCCTGGAGAATCTCGGCCAGTCGCTGAGCCTCGTCGCACTGCTGACGATTCCGGTGATCGCCTATGCCACTCCGTCCCTCGCGTGGGGGTGGGTGCATCCGCTCTCGCTGCTGATCCCGGTCATCTACGTCTACAGCCTGTTTCTGCTGCGGCGGATGCGGGCAGACGAGATGTGGAGCCCGCGCCGCACCGCGCAGACCGTTGACGACGATGACACGACACAGCCGACGACCTCCCTCCCCCGCCTGTGGGTCACGTTCGCGGGGCTAGCCCTCGTCACGGCCGGGACCGGATGGGTCATCGGTCGTGCGGGACTGGGTGTTGCAGCAGCGACGGGCTGGCCGAGCGATGTGACCGGGTTCACGGCGACGACCGCGATCAGTTCCCTGCCCGAGCTGATCACCCTCATCGTGGCAGTACGGATGGGTGCATTGACTCTCGGCGTCGGGAACATCATCGGCGGGAACGTGTTCGACACCCTCATGATCTCGATAGCCGATGTGTCGTACCGAGACGGCACAATCTACGAGGCCGCCGGGCCATCGAGCCTCGTGCTGCTGGCGGGAACGGCGTTCATGTCAGCGGTTCTCGCGATCGGGCTTCTCGTGCGCGATCGCCGCGGCATCGGGTTTGAGGGGGTCGCGATCCCCGGGATCTACCTGGCTACTGTCGGGCTCGCGATCCTCGCGAGATAGCAGCAGGATCAGCCCGCGTCGGCCCCGAGAGCGGCGAGCCGCTCCTCCTCATCGGCGGCGATACACGACGCGATGATCGGCTCGAGCGCGCCGTCCATGACCTGGTCGAGGTTGTAGGACTTGTATCCGGTCCGGTGATCGGCGATGCGGTTCTCGGGGAAGTTGTACGTGCGAATGCGCTCCGAGCGATCCATCCCGCGGATCTGCGAGCGACGGGCATCGGATGCCGCGGCGTCCCGCTCTTCCTGCTGCTTGGCCAGCAGCCGGGCGCGCAACACTCGCATCCCCGCCTCGCGGTTCTGCAGCTGCGACTTCTCGTTCTGCATCGACACCACGATTCCGGTTGGCAGGTGCGTGATCCGCACCGCGGAGTCCGTCGTGTTCACCGACTGGCCGCCGGGGCCCGACGAACGGAAGACATCGATCTTCAGGTCGTTCTGATCGATGTGGATCTCTTCGGGCTCGTCGACTTCGGGAAAGACCAGCACACCGGTCGTCGAGGTGTGGATCCGCCCTTGCGACTCCGTGGCGGGCACGCGCTGCACGCGATGCACACCGCCCTCGTACTTCAGATGGGCCCACACTCCCTGCGCCGGATCGCTTGAGGAACCCTTGATCGCGACCTGGACGTCCTTGAACCCGCCGAGGTCTGACTCGTTGCGTTCGAGGAGCTCGGTCTTCCATCCCTTCGAGGCGGCGTACTGCAGGTACATCCGCAGCAGGTCTGCCGCGAAAAGGGCGCTTTCTGCCCCACCCTCGCCCTGCTTGATCTCCATGATCACGTCGCGTGCGTCATCCGGATCCCGCGGAATCAGAAGACGACGCAGTCGTTCCTGGGTGTCGGCCAGTCGCTCCTCGAGGGCCGGAACCTCTTCGGCGAAGGCGTCGTCTTCGCGCGCGAGGTCGCGGGCAGCGGCCAGGTCATCGGATGCCGCCACCCACGCGTCGTGGGCAGCGACGATCCGACTCAACTCGGCATACCGCCTGTTCACCCGCTTCGCGCGGGCGGGGTCCGCGTGCACCGCCGGGTCAGACAGTTCGATCTGCACCTCGCGGTGCTCGTCGATCAGCGCACGGACGGAGTCGAACATCGCCGGCTCGGCCATCTCGATGCCGCCGGGTCAGCGGATGCTGTTCTCGTGACCGTGGCCGTGTCCGCCAGCACCGTGACCGTTGGAGGTCGGTGCCGGAATCGACTTCTGCATCTGCACGAGGAACTCGACGTTGGACTGCGTTTCCTTGAGCTTTCCGAGCACGACCTCGAGCGCCTGCTGGGGGTCCAGGCCCGCGAGAGCGCGACGGAGCTTCCAGGTGATCTTGACCTCGTCGGGCGAGAGCAGCATCTCTTCGCGACGAGTACTCGACGCGTTGACATCCACAGCAGGGAAGATGCGCTTGTCAGCGAGCTGGCGGTTCAGGCGCAGTTCGCTGTTGCCGGTGCCCTTGAACTCTTCGAAGATCACCTCGTCCATCTTGGAGCCGGTCTCGACCAGCGCCGTCGCGAGGATCGTGAGCGATCCACCGTTTTCGATGTTACGTGCGGCACCGAAGAAGCGCTTGGGCGGGTAGAGCGCTGAGGCGTCGACACCGCCGGTGAGCACGCGCCCCGAGGTCGGTGCCGAGATGTTGTAGGCGCGGCCGAGCCGGGTGATCGAATCCAGCAGCACGACAACGTCGCGGCCGAGCTCGACCAGACGCTTGGCCCGCTCGATGGCAAGCTCCGCGACCGTCGTGTGGTCTTCAGCGGGGCGATCGAAGGTCGAGGCGATGACCTCGCCCTTGACGGTCCGCTGCATGTCGGTGACCTCTTCGGGCCGCTCGTCGACGAGCACAACCATGAGGTGGACCTCGGGGTTGTTCGTCGCGATCGCGTTCGCGATCTGCTGCAACACGATCGTCTTACCGGCCTTCGGGGGCGCGACGATCAGGCCGCGCTGGCCCTTACCGATCGGGGCGACCAGGTCGATGATCCGCTGCGTGAGCTTCTCGGGAGCCGTCTCCAGGCGCAGGCGCTCCTGCGGGTAGAGCGGCGTGAGCTTGCCGAACTCGACGCGGTTGGCCGCGTCCTCGACGGACAGGCCGTTGACGGCATCCACCTTCACCAGCGCGTTGTACTTCTGGCGGCCGGTCTGCTCGCCTTCGCGCGGCTGCTTGATGGCACCGACGACGGCGTCACCCTTGCGCAGGTTGTACTTCTTGACCTGGCCGAGCGAGACGTACACGTCACTCTGGCCCGGGAGGTAGCCGGTGGTGCGGACGAAAGCGTAGTTGTCGAGCACGTCGAGGATGCCGGCGATCGGAATCAGAACGTCGTCTTCGCCGACCTCGGGCTCGAACTCGTCATTCTGATTCGGACCGCGGCGCTTGTTGCGCTGGCGACCGCGACCGCTGGTCGAGCCGCTGTCGTCGTCGGCATCCGTGGACTTGGACTGCTCGGAACCGGCCGAGGCACCGCCATTGCCGTTTCCGTTGCCTCCGTTGCCCGAGGCGTTGCCGCTGGTGCCGGATGCGCGGTTGCGGCTGCGACTGCGGCTGCGGCTGCGGCTACGGCTCGGCGTGGACTCCTCACCGGCATCGTCACCGGAGTCGGTGCTGGTCGAGGACTCGCCAGAATCGGCGCTCGTCGAGGACTCATCTGTCGCTGCCGCCTCGGCGGCAGCGCCGTCGGCCGCGTCGCTCTTGTCCGCAGCCTTGTTGTCATCCGCGGGCTTGTCGTTCGATGCTTCGGCGGGCTTTTCGGCCGGCGCCTCAGTGGCGGGCTGGTCGGCCGGGGGCTCGTCAGCCGGAGTCTGGGCGGGAACGTCGGTGCTCTTGGCACGGCGAGGTGCGCGCTTGCGCGCCGGCTTGGTGGGCGCTTCGGCGGACTTCTCCTCGGCCGGAGCTGCTTCGCTTGCTGCCTGTGCCGGAGCCTCGGCTGCCGGCTGGTCGGCGGGCTCGGCCGCGGGGGCTGCCTCAGCGGCTTCGGCGGGCTCGGCCGCGGGGGCCGCATCAGCGACGTCAGCGGCTGGAGCAGCGTCGGCCGCTTCAGCTCCCTCGGTGGCGGCGGCTTCACCATCAGGCGCCTCGGCTGCCGCAGGCTCCGCTGCCTCGGTTTCCGTCACCGGAGCGTCTGCGTCGGCATCCGAAGCCTCGGCGTCGGCTGCCGGCGCCTCGGTGGACTCCGAAGCTGCGGTTTCGGTCTGGGTGGCGGCCTCGTCGGCCGCGGGGGTGGTCTGCTCGACAGCGTCGCTCTCGGACGCGTCGGTCTGGACCTCGGAGATGGACTCCACGAGTACTCCCTTGTGTACCTAATGTGCGGTGAATCGAATGATGTGCGGATCCGCACGGATGAAGAAGCCGCCGCGACGGGCTCGAGGTGCTGAGCGGGACTCAGTGTCTCGTGCTCATCGGCCTCTCCTCGATTCCATCCGGGCAGAGATGTCCGGATTCGGGAGATCGAGGGAATTGCGGAGGCTTCGCAGATATGCGGCGGGGGCCAGATTCACGAGTTACGTGGAACCCCCCGCGTGCTCCTTCACTGTACCACCCTTGACGTCCACGGCCAGCATGTGCGCCTGCCACGGGGTGTCCGTGACCCGTTCGGCGACGGCCGCCGCCTCGAGGCGACGACCGGGCCCGTCGGCGAGCACCAGCACACTCGGGCCTGCTCCCGAGACGACAGCCGCGAAGCCGTGTTCGCGCAGCGTCCGGACCAGCCGGTCGGTTTCGGGCATCGCCTGCGCGCGGTAGTTCTGGTGCAGCTTGTCTTCCGTGGCGGCAAGCAGCAACTCCGGGCTCTGTGTGAGCGCCGCGATCAGCAGCGCCGACCGAGAAAGATTGAAGACCGCATCCTCGCGGGGTACCTGCAGCGGCTGGAGACTCCGTGCGACGCTCGTCGACATCGTGAAGCTCGGGACGAAGACGACCGGCGAGACTCCCCGGTGCACCAGCAGCTTCTTGTGCTGCGGCATCGCCTCATCCATCCACGCGATGGTGAGACCGCCGAACAGCGCTGGGGCGACGTTGTCGGGATGCCCCTCGAGCTCTGTTGCCAGGCGCAGCATCGTGTCGGGGCCGATCTCGACATCCCCCTCGAGCAGTCCCTTGACGGCCAGGATGCCGGCAACGACCGCAGCGCCCGAAGACCCGAGTCCGCGTCCGTGCGGAATCATGTTGCGAGCCCGCAGACGTAGGCCCGGCATAGGGCGGTCGACGGCTTCGAAGGCGTACGCCATGGCCCGCACGAGCAGGTTCGACTCGTCGCGCGGGATCTCGTCGGCACCCTCGCCCTCGGCCTCGATGTCGAGCCCGGGGTCCGGGAGGGAGGTCACGACGAGATCGTCGTAGATGCTGAGCGCGAGCCCCAGCGTGTCGAATCCGGGACCCAGGTTCGCGCTGGTCGCGGGCACGCGCACCGCGACCGAGCGCTCAGCAACCCGGGCTGCGTTCACGCGGTTGCCTCCGCGCGCGCGAGCCCCAGCACCGACGCCACTTCGGAGGTTGTCGCGTCAACGACGGTCGGCCGGGCTTCCGAGCCGTCGGCGTTGCGCAGGGCCCACTGCGGGTCCTTGAGCCCGTGACCGGTCACAGTGAGCACGACCGTGGAACCTGCCGGGACCACGCCCGCCTCTGCCCGGTCGAGAAGACCTGCGACGCTGATTGCCGACGCCGGCTCGACGAAGACGCCCACCTCACCGGCAAGGATCTTCTGGGCGGCCAGGATCCGCTCGTCATCGATCGCGCCGAACCAGCCGTCAGTTGCGGCGCGCGCCTCGAGTGCGAGCTCCCAGGAAGCCGGGTTGCCGATGCGGATGGCGGTGGCGATCGTCTCGGGGTTCTTCACGACCTCGCCGCGCACGAGCGGGGCACTTCCCTCTGCCTGGAACCCGAACATCCGCGGAACACGGGTGGCGACACCGCGCTCGGCCTCCTCGCGGTAACCGCGGGAGTAGGCCGTGTAGTTGCCGGCGTTACCGACCGGGATGAAGTGGAAATCGGGGGCGTCGCCGAGGACCTCGACGATCTCGTAGGCCGCGGTCTTCTGACCCTCGATACGGTCAGGGTTCACGGAGTTCACGAGGTGGACCGGATAGTTATCGGCAAGCTCGCGGGCGATCTCGAGGCAGTCATCGAAGTTGCCGCGGATCTGGATGAGCTGACCGTTGTGCGCGACCGCCTGGCTGAGCTTGCCCATGGCGATTTTGCCCTCGGGAACGAGCACCGCCGCCGTAATCCCGGCGTGGGCGGCGTAGGCCGCGGCGGATGCCGAGGTGTTGCCCGTCGAGGCGCAGATGACAGCCTTCGCGCCGTGCTCGACAGCCCGCGACAAGGCTACGGTCATGCCGCGGTCCTTGAAAGAACCCGTCGGGTTCATACCCTCGAACTTCACCCAGACCTGGGCTCCGGTGCGCTTGGACAGCGCCGGGGCCGGCACGAGGGGTGTGCCACCCTCGCCGAGCGAGACAACGGTCGATTCCGCCGTCACCCCCAGACGGTCGGCGTACTCGTTCATGACTCCGCGCCACACGTGTGCCACGTCAATCTCCTTCTACTCGCAGGACCGAAACGACCCGGTCCACGACGTCACTGTCAGCGAGGCGATCGACCGTCTCGCTGAGATCCTGCTCCAAAGCCTTGTGGGTGCCGATCACCAGACGCGCAACACCCGTCGGGTCGGCCGAGACCCGCGCGAGCGGGTCAGTGGATGCCTCGGCAACCGTCTGCTCGACGGTTGCGATCGAGACCCGTCCCTCACTGAGGATGCCCGCCACGGTCGCGAGGACCCCGGGCTCGTCCGTGACCTCGAGGGTGATCTGGTACTGGGTCGTCACGTGACCGATCGGCAGGATCGGCAGGTTCGCGCGGGTCGACTCACCCACTCCGACGCCGCCGGCGATGTGACGGCGCGCTGCCGAAACGACATCGCCGAGAACCGCGGATGCCGTCTGCACACCGCCCGCTCCGGCCCCATAGAACATGAGGTTGCCGGCAGCCTCTGCCTGCACGAACACGGCGTTATTGGCCCCGTGGACGCTCGCAAGTGGGTGTTCGCGAGGCACGAGAGCGGGGTAGACGCGCACGGAGATGGCATCGCCCGAGCCGTTCGACACACGCTCGCACACCGCGAGGAGCTTGATGACATAACCCGCCTTGCGCGCGGCATCCATCATCGGCTTGTCGATCGCGGTGATTCCCTCGCGGTGAACCGCTTCCAGCGGCACCGACGTATGGAAGGCGAGGCTCGCGAGGATCGCGGCTTTCTGCGCCGCGTCGTATCCCTCGATATCGGCCGTGGGGTCGGCCTCGGCGTAGCCCAGGGCCTGCGCCTGCGCGAGCACCTCGCCGAAGTCGGCACCCTCAGTGTCCATCCGGTCGAGGATGTAGTTGGTGGTGCCGTTGACGATGCCCATGATGCGCTGCACCCGGTCGCCGGCGAGCGAGTCGCGAAGGGGACGGATGATGGGGATCGCGCCGGCGGCTGCAGCCTCGTAATACACCTGTGCGCCGACCTGGTCGGCTGCCTCGAAGATCTCTGGCCCGTGCGTGGCAAGGAGCGCCTTGTTGGCCGTGACGACGTCAGCACCCGAACCGATCGCCTGGAGCAGGCTCGTGCGGGCAGGCTCGATGCCGCCCATCAGCTCGATGACGATGTCGGCGCCGAGAATGAGGGTTTCGGCATCGGTCGTGAACAGCTCGCGCGGCAGGTCAGCATCGCGGGGTGCATCAGGGTTGCGTACGGCGATGCCTACGAGTTCGAGGCGGGCTCCGGCGCGGTCTGCCAGTTCATCGGCGTGCTGACGCAGCAGCGCGGCGACCTGGGAGCCGACGGCTCCAGCGCCCAGCAGCGCCACGCGGAGGCGGCGGTAGTCGGTCATGCCGTCCTTTCGGTCGGGAGGATGCCGGCGTCACGCGCCAGCAGGTCATCGATGGTTTCACCGCGCACGATCACGCGCGAGCGCCCGTCCCGGACGGCCACGACGGCCGGACGCGGGAGAAAGTTGTAGTTGCTGGCAAGCGAGAAGCAGTACGCACCGGTCGCGGGGACGGCCAGGATGTCCCCCGGCGCCACATCGGCGGGAAGGTACTCGGCATCCACGACGATGTCGCCGGACTCGCAGTGCTTGCCGACGACGCGGACCAGGTGTGGGCCCGCATCGCTGACCCGGGAGGCCAGGCGTGCGCTGTACTGGGCGCCGTACAGCGCCGGTCTTGCGTTGTCGCTCATGCCGCCGTCCACGCTCACGTACAGGCGCTCGAGGCCGTGTTCAAGAGCAACGGCCTTCGTGGTGCCCACCGTGTAGAGGGTGACGCCAGCCTGCCCGACAATCGAGCGGCCGGGTTCGAAGGCGAGATTCGGCATCCGGATGCCACGCGCGGCGCACTCGGCAGCTACCGCGTCGACGATCCCATCAGCGAGAACCTCGATCGCGGTCGGGGTGTCGGCACGCGTGTAGGCGATACCGAATCCGCCGCCGAGGTTCAGGACCTGGAGGTCTTCAGCAGCATCCGTGCCGCCCTGCAGGTCTGCGTAGAGACCCACGATCCGGGCTGCCGACTCGGCGAACCCGGCGGTGCCGAAGATCTGCGAACCGATGTGGCAGTGGAGTCCGACCAGTCGTAGGCCCACGGCTTCGCGCACTCGGGTGGCAGCCAGGACGGCATCCGCGAGCGTGAAACCGAACTTCTGATCCTCGTGTGCTGTCGCGAGGAAGTCGTGGGTTTCCGCGTGCACACCGCTATTGACGCGAATGAGCACGGGTTGCACGGCGCCGGCAGCTTCCGCGACGGCAGCGAGACGCTCGATCTCCTGGAAGCTGTCGACGACGATGGAGCCGACACCGACGGCGACGGCTCGTTCGAGTTCGGCGACGCTCTTGTTGTTGCCATGCACCCCGACCCGGGCCGGATCGACACCCGCCGCCAGGGCGACGGCGAGTTCACCGCCGCTGGCGACATCGACGGCGAGCCCGGCATCCGTCACCCAGCGCACCACCTCGGTGCTGAGAAAAGCCTTGCCCGCGTAGTACACCCGCGCCGCAACGCCGTGCCGCGCCGCCGCGGATGTGAAAGCTTCGCGGGCGCGGGAAGCGTGGGAACGCACGTCGTCTTCGTCTAGGACGTACAGCGGCGTGCCGTAGTCCCGAGCGAGCGCGGATGCCGCGACTCCCCCGATGACCAGTTCGCCGTCAGCATCGCGCGCGGCATCCGTCGGCCACACACCATCGACCAGGTCGTTGGGATCCGACGGCACGTCCAGCCACGCCGGAACGGGCGGGGTGGAAGTCGGGTGGGCGGACACGCGGAGCCAATCGGTGAAGTCTTCGGCGCCGAACAAGCGGCGCGAGCAGATCCCGGGCGGTCAGCGCACGCGCCGAGACACTCCGGTCAGTCTAGGGCACCGGGTATCCTCGCCCAGGAATCCGCCAGCCTGCACTCCCCGCGCCCGCGCGGGGTTACGAGCCGCTCTCGAGTCGGCTCCGCCAGTCCTGTCGCACACCGTCTGCGACGAACGCCGCATCCACGCTGTGCCGTGCCAGCGCCGCGATCATCGCGTCATCGAACTCGAGGTCGTTGCGCAGCACAGCCACCTCGTTCGAGAGCAGCGAGCCGGTCTGACGTGGGTTGTCATCGCCGAGGACGACCCGGGCACCGGCGCGGGCGAACCGCGCCGCCGGGTGATCATCCATCGACGTCACAGCACCCGTGTAGACGTTCGAGGTCGGACACACTTCGATCGCAATGTCACGCTCGACGAACCAGCCAATGAGGTCCGGCTCCTCCGCAATGCGTGCGCCATGGCCGATGCGGGTCGCGCCGAGAAGCTCCACGGCCTGCTGAGCCGCGCGCCCGGATGCCGCCTCGGCGGCATGGCACGTGATACCCAGGCCCGCACTGCGCGCGATGGCGAAAGCGTCGCGGTAGCGCTCGAGGTCGGGGAAGAGCAGTTCGTCACCTGCGAGATCGAATCCGACAACACCGGTCCCGGCCGCACGCGCCGCAGCACGGGCCACCGCCTCGTTCACCCCGGTCGGGTCACTGCGCAGAGCCGCGACGACCACGCCAGCAGAGATCCCGGTGCCCGCGATGCCTGCCGCAATGCCCGAACACATCGCGGCGATCACGGCATCCAGTTCGGCGAGGGTTGCCGCATGCGAGGCGGGACCGAACCGCAGTTCGAGGTGATCCTCACCGTCGGCTGCAGCATCCTCGACGGCTTCGCGCGTGATCCGCTCGAGCAGATCGAGCCGCGAGAAGAACGGAAACGTCGCAACGACTTTCACGAGGTACGTGGTGAGATCTGCCGGCCCATCCAACTGCAGCGCCGCCGTCCAGTCGCGGTCGGCATCGGGCATCCCGAGCTCTCGCGCGATCTGGGCCGCCGTACTCGGACGCACCCGCCCTTCGAGGTGCGAGTGCAGATTGATCAGCAGGGGCGCGCCCGCCATCATGCGCTCTGCAGGAGTGAGATGGTGCCCGCCGCCGACAGAATGACATCCTTGGCATAGAGCACTGTCACGCCGCGATACAAAACACGTTGCGTGAGAATGAGCGCGCTCGTGTCGGGCTCGGCGCCAAGAGCTGTGGCGCGGTGGTCACCGAGAACACCCACGGAGATGTCGCAGGTACTCGATACGTGGGACGAGTCGACGGATGCGAGGAGCCGAGTCAACGCGGTGGCTTCGGGCATGGTGTCAGTTGCGGGATCAAGGAACGCGGAACCTGCTGCGGGAACCGCCTCGAATGTGAGTGCCAGCTCAGTTCCCGCGCGTCGCAGCACCGACTCCCACGTCCATACCGCAGCGGAAGGTTCGAGCCCGAGGGCCTGAGAAAGCAAATCAGACGCCGGCTGAACTTCATGGCTGAGCCGATCCACCGAGATCGAACCGACGGATTCGCCGAGAAGAAGCTCGAGTCCGCGCACGCGCTCGAGGCCGATCCGGGGAATCGCATCGCTGACGAAGCGACCGATACCGCGACGTGTCGATATCAAGCGGTCCTCTTCGAGCAGCAACATCGCCTCGCGTACGACCGGTCGACTTACACCGAGAGTCGTGCAGAACTCCGCGTCGCTGGGCAGCACCGATCCGAGGGGGTAGGTCCCGTTGCGGATAGCGCGGGAAATGCTGTTGTAGACCGCGACCCGAAGCGGTTGACCGACGGTGAGGGACAACGGCTCGAGCGGCATACGGCGATCTCTCCTCGCTAGCGTTTGGGTGATCACAATCCTCCTCCCCGCACGGGCCGAACGCTCACGAGAGGACGCCAAGCATGGTCTGGAAGAAAAGATCTTCGTCGATCTCCTCGATCACGCGCGCATTTGGCTCGCGACCAGATCGACGCACCGAGTCGACCAGGCAGAAGCCGGTGGCGATGCCGTGTGCGGTCTCGACGTCCACATAGTAGTCGCTCGCCTTCGTAACGATCCGCGGCTCCACGGCGATAGCAACCGCAATGGAGTCTGGGTGAGTACTGCCATCCATCCCATGAGCTTTTTTGTTGTACGCGAGAGTGCCGCGGTTTGCTGAAACGAAAAACCGGGATGCCTGCGTATCCAAGCTCTCGATGCGCTGCAGCTTGTCCGGACCAAACACTCCCTGGCGCATGACCAGATCCCAGGGGACGAGCGTCGTGCGGAAGCCCGCACGCAGCACAATCGCGGCAGCCTCAGGGTCGTGGAAGAAATTGGCCTCAGCCGCTGCCGTGATGTTGCCGGCCGCGTTGTTCGTTCCCCCCATGATGACGAGGTCTTTCACGTTCCCGGCGAAGGATCGGTCCGCCGCGGCGGCCAACGCGAGGTTTGTCAGCGGCGCCTGGGCGATGATCGTGAATTCGCCCGGGTTGTCGGCGACGAGACGCAGCAAAGCACTGACGCCGTTCTCGGGTTCGGGACGCTGCTGTGCTCGGGGAAAGTTCGCACCGCCGAATCCGTCGGCACCGTGAACGTAGGACGAGTCATCGAAGGGTGCCAGCAAGGGCAACCGCGCCCCCTCGTAGACGGGCACATCTCCCCCGCGGCCCGCTACCTCAATCGTGTAGAGCGCGTTCTCGACCATCTGATCGAAGTCGACGTTGCCGTAGTTGATCGTGACGGCCTCCAGCTGCGCGCGCGGGTCGCGCAGTCCGATCAGCAGTGCGAAGGCATCATCCTGTGCGGTATCGGTGTCGATGATCATGCGAACTGTCATTGACGGTCCCTTTCTGCGTGGTTGTCATCTGCTGATGGGCTGCGCGTCACGGCGCAGCCCATCAGCAGGGTCAGGAGCCAAGCTCGATGAGCTCGGGGAACTCGGCGTAGACCTCGGCGAGCAGAGTCAGATCGAACAGATCGTCTGCCGCGACCTCGATCCCTGCGGCGGACAGGCTCGCGAGAGTACGCTCCTGGAGCTCTGGGCTGATGGTGAACAAGCCATTGGCAACGGTCTCGTCCGAGACGACGAGCGTGTTCTGCTCCTCGGCACCGGCGCGCACGGCGACGGGATCGAGATCAAGATCAGCACCGAATTGCTCCGTCACCAGACGCACGGTCTCGTCGATATTTTCCAGCGCATCCGCCCACCCCTGAATCTCGGCACGAAGGAAGGACTTGAGCATTTCGCGGTTCTCGGCGATTGTCTCGTCGGAGGCAGTGATGGTCTTCGCAACGAACGGCAGCCCGTTGGTCGCGAAGGGGAGGGTGGTCGTGGCGATCCCCCGCGCCTCGAGCACGAGCGGTTCGTTCGTGAGATAGGCGACGAATCCTTCGACCTCACCGTTCACGAGCGGAGCCGGATCGAACTGCACCGGCACGACCGTGACCTCGTCAGCACCAATTCCGTTCGCCGCGAGCAGTGCTGAGAACAGTGCGGAGTTGCCATCCTGAACGCCGATGCGCTTGCCGATCATGTCTTGCGGCGTTGCGATGTCTGCGCCCCCCGCCAGCGAGAGCACCGCGAATGGGTTCTGTTGGAACACGGCACCGAGGATCTTCAAGGGAGCCTGCTCCCGAGCCACCGCGGCACCGATGGTCACGGCATCGCTGAACGCGACGTCGGCCGTCCCGCTGATGAGCTCGGGCACCCCGGCGGAAGGCCCAGGAACAAGCTGGACGGGGCCGAGCCCCGCATCGGCGTAGTAGCCGGCGGTTTCGGCGAAGTATTCTCCGGCGAACTCTTCGTTGAAGATCCAGCTGAGCTGGATCGTTGCCGGAACAGTCTGGGAGTTCGGATCTGCGGATGCCGAGGCCGGTATCTCTGAGGCCTCGGAGGAGCAGGCGGCAAGCGCGAGAAGGCCTGTGAGCAGTGCCGCCAATCCGGTGGCGGCACGGACACGGCGGGGCGAGAACGGGGTGGTCATAGCGAGCAGACTCCGGGATCGAGGGGACCGACACGGACGTGCCGACACCACGAAGCTAGGGAGCCAGCGTTTCGCGTCGACATCCGCAACGTTTCCATCTGATTTCAGATATCGGTTGTCTGACATCTGCTAGCAGTCAGGCAGATCTGGCACAACGGGCGGAGCTCGTTAGCAGGTGCCGTTCTGCTGCAAGGCGGCGTCATCCAGCATCCGGCCATCGATGTCGAACGTGCCGACAAGTTCCTCGCCCGTGACGGAGGCCGCCGTGAGCGTCGCTCCGGCAGGCAGGTACTGCGCAACGCAGATCTGCCAGTCCTGCAGGATGGGGTCGGCAAGAGACCCGAACTGGTCCCGCACGCCGTCAGCAGTCACCGCGAGTCCACTGACCTGCAGGCTTTCGGGCCGAAGCACGAGCTCGCCAGCCTCGGCACTGGGCACCAGCGAAAGTGACACCGGGATGCCGAACCCGAACAATGAGAGCTCAGTTCCGACGACGATCGCAGGGTCCTCGAGCGTGAGATCGACGATGTCGATCTGGGCGACGCTGTCGGTGAGGGCTGCCACCTGAGTCTGGTCGAGAGTCACCGTGGCAACTCCCGCACCCACGGTGTACGGCGCTGTCGTGCTCACCCCCTGCAGGGTGACGTCGATATCCGCCGTCGTCGGACCGAGCGGCACGTCGTCGGATGAGAGCCGCAGGTCGTCGAGGCTGCCGGTGAGTAGCTGGAGAGTGAGCGGGCCCTGGATCGACACGTCGACGGACTGATCGGCGGGCAGGTCGAGACCCGTCCGCGCCTGGCTGGCGATACCCGCCTCGATCGTTGATCGCACCACGGTCTCGACACTGACGACGACCACGACGAGGATGACGATCACCACGGCCGCAGCTGCAACAAGCCACGGCCACACCCGGCGACGCTTCTTCGGCTCCTCCGGAACCGCGAGCACCCAGCCCGCGCGCAGGTCCGGCAGCGGGTCAGTCGGGTGTTCGGCATCCGTCATGGGGCTACATCCGTTCGGGAGCTCCGACGCCCAGCAGCGTCAGCCCGTTGCGAAGCACCTGACCGGTGGCGTCGTTGAGCCATAGCCGCGTCTGGTGAACCGGCTCGATGGGGTCATCGCCGAGCGGAATCACGCGGCAGTTGTCGTACCACCGGTGGTACAGGCCAGCGAGCTCTTCGAGGTAGCGGGCGATGCGGTGCGGCTCGCGCACCTCCGCGGCGAACGCGACAGTCCGAGGGAACTCCTGCAGCGCGCCCAGGAGGGCAGACTCGGTCTCGTGCGTGAGCGTCTCGGGTGCGAACACGCTGCGGTCGACACCTGCCGCTGCGGCATTGCGCCCGACGTTGTGGGTTCGGGCGTGCGCGTACTGCACGTAGAAGACCGGGTTGTCGTTCGTACGCTTTTGCAGGATGTCGAGATCGATGTCGAGGTTCGAATCCGTGGAACTACGCGTGAGGGCGTAGCGGGCGGCATCCACCCCGACCGTCTCGACGAGGTCTTCGAGGGTCACAACGGTGCCGGCACGCTTGGACATCCGCACCGGCTGGCCCTCGCGCAGCAGATTCACCATCTGGCCGATGAGGATCTGCAGGTTCACATAGGGCTCGTCGCCGAAAGCCGCACACATCGCCATGAGTCGCTTGACGTAACCGTGGTGGTCGGCCCCGAGCATGATGATGCAACGGTTGAACCCGCGCTCGCGCTTGTCGAGGTAGTAGGCGAGGTCACCCGAGATGTACGCGGGCTGGCCATCGCTCTTGATCACAACGCGGTCTTTGTCATCGCCGAAGTCGGTCGAGCGCAGCCAGATCGCACCGTCGGCTTCGTAGATGTGGCCGAGATCGCGCAGCCGATCCACAGCCCGGGTCACGGCCCCGGATGCGTGCAGATCGTTCTCGTGGAAGTACACGTCGAAGTCGACGCCGAACTCGTGCAGGCTCTGCTTGATCTCGTCGAACATGAATCCGACACCGAGTTCGCGGAACGCTTCTTGCTTGGCTTCGGCATCCAGGGCGGCGAGGTCGCCGGCGTAGGCATCCGTCACCCTCGCCGCAATATCGGCGATGTAGGCCCCGCCGTATCCGTCCTCGGGCGCCGGCCGACCCTCGGCCGCAGCGACGAGGCTGCGCGCGAAGCGATCGATCTGGGCACCGTGGTCGTTGAAGTAGTACTCCCGCGTGACGCTCGCACCTTGCGAGGCGAGGATGCGGGCGAGGGCATCGCCCACCGCAGCCCACCGGGTGCCGCCGATGTGGATCGGACCCGTGGGGTTGGCCGAGACGAACTCGAGGTTGATGACCTGGTCAGCGAGCACCGTCGACGTACCGAACGCCGCCCCGGCGTCGACGATCGTCTTGGCGAGGGAGCCGGCGGCAGCCGCATCCAGCCGAATGTTGATGAACCCGGGACCCGCTACCTCGACACTCGCGATGCCGTCAACCTGCTCGAGCCCCGCCGCGATCTCGGCGGCGAACTCGCGCGGGTTCACGCCGAGGTTCTTCGCGAGCTTGAGCGCCGCGTTGGAGGCCCAGTCGCCGTGGTCGCGATTCTTGGGTCGCTCGAGCGGCAGGTCTGTGGCGGTCAGATCGGATGCCGCACCGTCGCGTCGAGCCTCGGCAAGAGGCGTGATCACGGCGAGGAGTGCGGCGGAGAGTGCTTCGGGGTTCATGGCCGATCCAGTCTAGGCGCGCGGCGCACCCTCCCCTCCCGCGTCGATGCGCACAGGTGAGAATCCGATCCGGCGCCGAGAATCCGCTCGGGGACTTGTGTCAGCGGCGCCCTATCGGATTCTCGGCGCGTTCGTGGCTACTTCGCTGCTAGGCCAGCTGCACGAGCGAGGCGAAGTCGTCGACGGCGTCGGGGGCGGATGCCTCGGGTGCGGCATCCGGGTCGGGTGACGCGATTCGCGCATCCACACGCATCCGATCGAGGCTGAGGTTTCCGCCGTGGTAGCTGAGGAAGGCGCAATCCGCGGCATCCCGGCCGGTCGCGATCCGCACGAGGGATCGCCGGTCAGCCAGCCGCGTGGCGTCGATGACGTACCAGGCACCCTCGAGGTAGGCCTCGGCGACGGCGTGGAAGTCCATCGGTTCAAGACCCGGCGCATAGCACGCGGTGTAACGGGCTGGCACGTCCATCGCACGAAGAAGTGCGATGACCAGGTGGGCGTAGTCGCGGCACACACCCTGCCCGGTCATCAGCGTCGTGACCGCTGAGTCGGTGCCGAGGCTCAGTCCCGGGGTGTACGTCACCGTCTCGGATACGAACTCCGAGACGGCGAGCAGAAGCTCCTCGCCGACGAGGCCTTTGAACTGCCGCCGGGCCTGCGAGAACACCTCGTCGGATTGGGCGTATCGGCTCGGACGCAGGTAGGTGATCGCTTCGAGGTCGCTCGTCGGCCGGGATGTCACCTGCTCGTCGACGACGGCGTCATATCGAACCTCAAGGGCCCCCGGCTCGCCGCAAAAGCGGTGCAAGCGACTGCCGGTCTGGTCGATGATCTCGATCGGCGTGTAGACACGGTCCCCCTGCGTGAAGGTGAGATTTTCGCTCAGAACCGGTGCATGCTGGGCGACGGCGATCTGGAAGATGAGGTCGATGGATGCCCGGAGCTCCAGGTCCAGTTCAGCGGTCACGATGCGATGCACCGGAGTATCCTCGCACGCCGCGAAGACGGGCGGATGACGCATCCCGTCACCCCGTGGTCGGGGCGGTCAGGGCGGGGCCGGCGGGCGATGGTAATCTCGATCGGTACGCCTCCGTAGCTCAGGGGATAGAGCGTTGGTTTCCGGTACCAAAGGTCGCAGGTTCGATTCCTGTCGGGGGCACGTTACGGCGAGAGGATCGTCCCGAAGGGCGGTCCTCTCGCCGTTTCTACACCCACCGTCAGGCGGGCCCCTGCCGCCGGAGGCTCCGCGGGCCGCGCAGCGGCGCGTGGAGCGGCGGTAGGGCGCGGGGGCACGTTACGGCGAGAGGATCGTCCCGAAGGGGCGGTCCTCTCGCCGTTTCTACACCCACCGTCAGGCGGGCCCCTGCCGCCGGAGGCTCCGCGGGCCGCGCAGCGGCGCGTGGAGCGGCGGTAGGGCGCGGGGGCACACCACTTTCGCCGCCGCGAGCGCCCCGATAGCCTGCCCCCGACGACACTCGGGGAGAGATGATGGCGAATCTATTCAGCAGGCACGCGCACGACGTGTTCGAAACGGGTTTCTACAGCGAGGACTTCGACTTCGAAGTGCGCATCCAGCTCGGACAAGCCCCCTACGGTGGCTCGGATGTCGGCGAAGTGCTGCGAACCATCGCGGAGGTGAAAGACGGTGACCACGAAGGCTGGTATCAGGCGTGGAGCGCGCTCGGCGAGCGCCTTGCGTCGCAGGCGGCGGCATCAGCGGATGCCGGACACCAGACCAGTGCCGCGGCGGCATACCTTCGTGCGGCGAACGCCTACGCCCCCGCGGTGAACGCAGCGGCCTCCCTGGGCGACGCCGACAAGCTGCAGCACACCTTCCGCGCCCACCGGGCAGCATGGGATGCGTTCGTCGATCGCGCACCGTACCCCGCAGAGCGCCTCGCTATCCCGTACGAGAACACGACGATGCCGGGCTACTTCTTCAGAGCGAGCACGGATGGCGCAAAGGCACCGACCCTCATCCTGGTCAACGGCAGCGACGGGTCCATCAGCAGCATGTGGGCGACCGGCGGGCTTGGAGGGCTGCACCGCGGGTACAACGTGCTCATGTTCGACGGCCCCGGTCAGCAGTCCATGCTCTTCGACAAGGGCATTCCGTTCCGCTACGACTGGGAAGCGGTCATGACGCCCGTCGTTGATGTGCTCGTTGGTCGGGACGACGTGGATGCCGAGCGTATCGCCGCGTACGGCATCAGCCAGGCCGGGTACTGGCTCCCCCGGGCCCTCACGTTCGAGCACCGGATCGCCGCGGCAGTGGCAGACCCCGGAGTCGTCGACGTATCGCAGTCCTGGCGCGCCGGCATCCCGAAATCCGAGATGGAACTCGTCGAGAAGGGCGAGAAAGAGAAGTTCGACCGCGGGATGGAGATGGCCCTGCGCTACTCGAAGTCCGTCTCGCGTCTGTGGAACTTCCGCGCCAAGCCGTTCGGCAAAGACAGCCCGTACGACACCATGGTCGAGATGCTGCGCTACCGGCTCGAGCCCGAGGATGCCGCTAAGATCTCCACGCCGCTGCTGATCACCTCACCCGAGAAAGAGCAGTTCTGGCCGGGCCAGTCCGAGCAGCTCGCTGCGATGGTGCCGGATGCCACGCTTCAGCCCTTCACTGCAGACGAAGGCGCCGACTACCACTGTCAGCCGCTCGGGCGCCTACTCACCGACGAGCGCATGTTCGACTGGCTCGACAAGCGTCTCGGGCGCTGACAAGCCCGCGGCGAGGCATCCTGGTGGTCAGGGAAGGACGATCTCGAAGTTGGGGTCTCCGGGTTCGAGCACGGCGGCGAGCTGTTCGAACACCCGCATGTCGCCCTCGGCCTCGATACCCGGACTCGTGCGGTCTCCGCCGAGCAGCGCGAGCAGACGCAGCTTCGGCATCCGCAGCACCAGTGGGCCGGCGGCTGCATCCGACCGCACGACCAGACGAGCACCCCGTTGCGAAGCGTCACGCGGTAGGTGACGTCCAGATCGGTGAAGACGAGATCCAGCGCGAGATCCAGGTCCCATGCCGCAGAGCCGTTCATCGAAATGGCGATCGAATCCAGCAGCTGCTCGGGCGAGAGCTGCGCAACGATCGAGGGGGCGTTCGGACGTGTCGGCGTTCCGAGGTTTCCCTCACGGAGCTGGGTGGCACCGGAGAGGAAGAAGTTGCGCCAGGTGCCGCTCTCGGAGCCGTACCCGAGCTGACGAAGCGTCGCACCATAGAGGTCGCGCACGCCGCCGTGCTTGGCATCCACGAAGACAGCATGGTCGAGGAGGGTCGCCGCCCAGCGGAAGTCTCCCTCGTCGTACGCAGCTTGCGCGGGCTCGATGACCCGGTCGATCCCACCCAGCGCCGCTACGTACCGCTCCGCCAGAGCAGCCGGCGGGTGCGGCCACAGGCGCGCCGGGTTGCCGTCGAACCAGCCCATGTAGCGCTGGTAGATCGCCTTGACGTTGTGACTGACCGATCCGTCGTAGCCGCGGGCGTTCCAGGCGTTCTCGAGCGCGGGCGGAAGCTGGATGACCTCGGCGATCTCGGCTCCGGTCATGCCCTGGTTCAGCATCCGCAGTGTCTGGTCGTGGAGGTAGGCATAGAGGTCACGCTGCGTCGAGAGGAACTCGACGATCTCGTCACGTCCCCACGTCGGCCAGTGGTGGGAGGCGAACACGGCATCGGATGCCTCGCCCCACCGTTCGATGGCTTCGGTCAGGTACTGCGACCACACGTGCGGGTCGCGCACGCGCGCACCGCGGAGGGTGAGGATGTTGTGCAGGTTGTGGGTCGCGTTCTCGGCCATGCACAGCGCGCGAAACGCGGGGAAGTAGAAGTGCATTTCGGCCGGCGCCTCGGTGCGGGGCGCCATCTGGAACTCGATCTCCACTCCATCGATCGTGTGTCGCTCGCCTGTCTCGCGGATGTCGAGGGTGGGCACGATGAGGCCGATCGAGCCCGTGGACGTCGTCTGTCCGAGGCCCGTGCCGACCTGGCCGCGCGGCCCTCGGGGAAGCGCGGCACCGTACATGTACCCGGCGCGGCGTCCCATCGCCGTTCCGGCATAGACGTTCTCTGCCACAGCGTGAGCGACGAAGCCCTCGGGCGCGATCACCTGCACCGTACCGGAGTCGATCTCCTCCTGGGACGTCACGCCGAAGACCCCGGCGAAGTGGTCGGCGTGGCTGTGGGTGTAGATGACGGCAACGACGGGCCGCTCACCCCGATGCTCGCGGTACAACGCGAGGGCGCTGCGGCGGTCTCGCTGGAGATGAGCGGATCGATGACGATGACCCCGGTCTCGCCCTCCACGAATGTGATGTTGGACAGGTCGAAGCCGCGCAGCTGATAGACCCCGGGAACGACCTCGAACAGGCCGTGCCGCGCTGCCAGCTGGGACTGACGCCACAGGCTCGGGTGCACGGATGCCGGGGGCTCGCCCTGCAGGAAGTTGTAGCTCTCGCCGTCTCGGACGACCTCGCCTGCGGCATCCGTGATCACGAGGGGGTCAAGAGTTCCGAGGAAGCCGCGCTCGGCGGCGACGAGGTCACGATCATCGCGAAACGGAAGCGTGTTCAGGGCGAGGGCGTGGGCGTCGATAATGGCCACAGCGGGGTCGAGCGATTCACTCGTGGCATCAGCGTGGCTGAAGCTCGGTCGGCACGCAAGAGCCGAAGGACCCGGTCGCCGTCACGGGCTGCTCAGACGAGAAAGAACCCATCCAGCAACCCCGGATTGTGCGCGTGGACCAGCACCGCGAAGACCACCGCGTCGAAGAGCAGATGCACGGTGACGACGTATGCGAGCGAGCGCGTGACGAGGAAGATGTAGCCCTGCAGGAGCGCGAACGGGATCGTCAGGAGCGGGCCCCACGCCTGGTAGCCGAGCTCCCATAGGAACGAGACGAAAACGACGGCCTGCAGCAGGTTCGCGGTGACCGGATGCATGTGCCGCAGCAGCAGGACGAAGACCGTGCAGATGAAGAACAGCTCATCCCAGATGCCCACGGCACCGACCCCGACGAACAAGCGTGCGATGAGATCGGGAGTGTCAACGACCGGCCAGTTCAGGTACACGCCTGAGGTGATGAAGTAGAACGGCAGGATGAGCCACCCCAGCACGAGCACACCCACAAGCCAGGCCCACTGAAACCAGTTCCAGCGCCCACCGCCCCGCCAGGGGAATCCGATCGCCCGATCCCGGTAGACGAACCGCGAGACGAGATAGGGAACTGCCACCGCTCCCCCGAGTGCCACCCCGAACCGAAGGATGGCGAGGTTGTCGAGCTCGGCCTTGAGCGGGATGGCGCTGACGATCAGCATCCCTATGGCGATGAGCGAGAGATCCCGCACGATCGAGGGGTCGCGAGAGACGACGCGGGCGGTATCCTGCCGGGTCCCCGCCCGGACGCTCGGGCGGCCAGCAGCGGGCGCAAACCGCTCCACCAGCACCGCCGCGATCATGCCCGCCGCCAGGAGCGTCCATCCGAGCCAGGGCATCAGGGCGACGAAGAACGCGGGAGCTGCCAGCACGACCAGCAGGGCCGGCACGACGCGCCATGAGATCGCGGGGAGCCGGTGCGGAGCGCCGTGCGCGGCATCCGCGTGGCTGCTCACGCAGACCGCCGGTAGGTCAGGTCACGGATCTCGCGCCCGGCACGAGTGCCTTTGCGTTCGAACGCCGTAAGCACGCGACCGTCGAAGCGTGGCGCCCAGTCGCCGTCGAAGGCGCGCGTGAACCCCGGCGCGGCATCCAGCACCGAAACCATCTGGTCGGCGTAGTCCTGCCAGTCCGTGGCAAGTCGAAGCAGGCCGTCGGGCCGGAGCACGGATGCCGCGAGCGCCGCAAACTCGGCAGTAACTAGCCGCCTCTTGGTGTGCTTCTTCTTGTGCCAGGGATCGGGGAAGAAGATCCACAGTTCATCGACGGATGCCGAGGGCAGGAGATGCTCGAGAACCTCGGGAGCGTTGCCCTCGACGAGTCGGATGTTGCCGAGGTTCGCCTGGTCGGCATCCAGCATCGTGCGCGCAAGCCCCGCCCGAAAGACCTCGACAGCAAGGAAGTTCGCGCCCGGCTGGGTGGTTGCCGCATGGACGATCGCGTGGCCCTGGCCCGATCCGATCTCGACGATCAGGGGCGCAGTGCGTCCCCACACCGCCGCCGGGTCGATGGTCGAACCCTTTCGGATACTCGTGGAGGCAGCGTCCCGCTCGACGGGGATCAGCATCCGGGGACTGACGTCGTTCCACGCG
Organism: Microbacterium schleiferi; assembly: GCF_038150145.1. GTDB lineage: Bacteria > Actinomycetota > Actinomycetes > Actinomycetales > Microbacteriaceae > Microbacterium > Microbacterium schleiferi_B. The sequence goes on along the minus strand of NZ_JBBWSA010000001.1, from coordinate 327,228 downwards.
CGCTGCTGCGCCTCCGACATCCGGCCGCTACGGCGGACGAACGAGACGGGGTGCTGACGAAAACCCGTCGGGGCTTCGTCGGAAGATGTCACACCGGGAGCGCGACCGCTCACGGATACCCGATGGTCCACAGCAGGAACACTGCCACCACCTGCAGTCCGAGGCAGCCCAGCAGGAGCCACTGCCTGCGATGCTGCGTCGACGAGAACCGTTCGTCGCCAAGAAGGGGCGAAAGCGGCATCATGATGCGGAAGGTCGACTGCTGGGGCAGGAAGACACCGAACAGGTACAGCCCGTAGCTTGCCGCGTACGCGACGATCACGAGACCGAGCTTGCGCGTGGGCTTGGAGAACATCCACCACGCGAAAGCCGCCATGATCGCCAGCACGAGCAGGATGCCGAACACGTTCAGATACGTGCCGAAGAACCGGAACCAGGGCGTCATGGGCACGAAGTCACCGGTGCCGACGAGCGGAATCCACCAGGCGGTCTCAGTACGAACGTAAGCGTGCGGGATGCCGGTGACGGCATCGGCGATATAGGTCCACGACAGGCCAGCGGCCGCGATCGCGATCCCGCTCGCGGCAAGGCTCAGGCGCTGGCTCCAGGGGAACGGGTCGGTGCGGTGCTGCACCCAGCGCACGAGGAAGACGATACCGAGGCCCAGCGCGAGAGCGAGGACGCCGGGCCGGGTATAGGCCGCGAGTACACCCACCGGCAGGATGAGGAGGTACTGGCGCTTTATCGCGAGGAGCAGCGCTGTGAAAACGAGCAGCAGGAACAGCGACTCGGCGTACGCGAGCACGTAGACGAACGACAGGGGCGCGAAGGTGAACAGGACGATGCCCCACCAGGATGCCTGCGGAGTTGTGACGCGCCGAAGCAAGAGGAAAAGCACGAGGGTAGCGCCGAGGCTCGCCGCGATGCTGACGATGATCCCGATGATTCCCTCGTTCACACCGGTCAGGTCATGGCCCACCCGTTCAAGGAATGGCAGGACCGGCAGGAACGCCCAGTCGTTGGTCTGGACGATCCCCTCCTCCATAGGAAGCCGGATCGGATAGCCGGTGCGCGCGATGTTGAGGTAATGGTCGGCGTCCCACCCCGTGAGGAAGGTGAGGAACGTGCGCACGTGGATGCCGAACGGGCCGAAGCCGAGGTCAGCGAGCCGCGAGATTTCGAAGAACATCCACAGCAGCCCGAGGTTGACTGCGCGGCCGATCGCCCAGATCCCGACGACCTTGGTCAGCGTCCCGGAGGCGATCGGTTCAACTCCGACGCGCGCCGAGGTGAGGTCTGAGAGCCATTCGCTCAGAGCGCGAGGAAGACCTCGCCATCCCCGGGAGGAGGGGGCTCTCCGAGGGGAGAGCGCGACATCCTGTCGAGAGGTGGGAACCACTGCTGACCTTCCGCGCACACAAAAGGAGGCGAGAACGCCTCCGTCTAGTATGCCAGTCTCTGCGGCCGGACCAATTCGACGGTCAATGCCACTCCCTCAGTCCGAGGCAGTCACGTAGTCGATCAGCTCCTCGACGCGGCCGAGAAGGGACGGTTCGAGGTCGCGATAACTGCCGACCGCGCCCAATATCCGGCGCCAGGCGCGCGCGAGGTCTGCGGGAGTCTCGCTCGGCCAGCCCAGGGCGCGGCACGTCCCGACCTTGATGTCAACCCCGCGCGGCACGGTCGGCCATGCGCGAAGCCCGAGGGCAGCGGGGCGCACGCACTGCCACACATCGATCTCGGGATGACCGACGATCAGAAGGTTCTGCCCATGCCTGCCGCGCATGATCTCCGCGGCGATACGGGCCTCTTTCGATCCGGCGACCAGATGGTCGACGAGAATGCCGTACCGGCGGCGCGCCGACGGGGGCTCCTCATCGAGCATGGCGGCGAGGCGGTCGACTCCTTCGAGGTACTCGACCACAACGCCCTCGGCGCGCAGATCATCTCCCCAGACCTTCTCCACGAGCTCGGCATCGTGGCGCCCCTCGACCAGGATGCGGCTTGCTCGCGCGACGCGCGCCCGCTGTTCGGGAGCCGCGAACGAGCCGGATGCCGTGCGCACGGGCTTCTGCGATGCAGCAGGCCGGTGCGCCACGAGCACGATGTGCGAGCCATCCAGGAGGAAGCCGGGACCAAGCGGAAAGCGGCGCCGAGCACCAAAGCGGTCTTCGAGTTCGACCGTTGCCGCGTCAGACTCGGTCACAGCGCCACAGAACCCGTCGGCCTGCACCTCGATGACCAGGCCTCGCTCCGCCGGCACGCGAGCACTGTCAGTCTTCCCGTGGCCGCGCCAGCCGCTTGCGAGTACGTCAGTACCGTACCGATCGTCCACCACCGCACCTGCCTCTCGGGCACTCACCCTACGACGCACGCTGTGAGGATCCGGTGCGCCTCGCGGAGCACTTCCCGGGGCCCGGCGCCATCAATAGGATCGAAGGACGCGGGCTTTCGCGCGCCGGGAGGGGAATCGATGCCGACTCGATGGTCGTTCGGGGCGGTCCTGAGCGCGGTGGCCGTAGCGGCACTGGTCTCGCTCACCGCGGCGCCGGCGAGCGCCACCGATCCGGTCACACTCGACGCCGCCTACGTCCTCGACGAGGTCGACGCGCTCAGCGCTGCCGACGAAGCAGCCGCCGATGCCAGGCTCACCGAGCTATACGAGTCGACTGGCGTCGACCTCTATGCCGTCTTCGTCGACGACTTCACCAATCCGTCGAACAGCCAGGAGTGGGCGGATGCGGTAGCGGAAGACAACGGGCTCGGACCGAACCAGTACCTGCTTGCGGTGGCCACCGAGTCGCGCCAGTTCTACACCTCGGCCGACTCCTCCGGCCCGCTGAGCGAAGACCAGCTGCTGGCCATCGAGGATGAGATCAAGCCGTATCTGAGCGCCGGCGACTACCTCGGTGCGATCACAACTGCAGCCGATGGGTTTGAGGAAGCCCTGTCTGGCGGATCCGGGGGCGGCGGGTTCTTCACGGTCGTGCTGCTCGTCGTGGTGGTTGCAGCTCTTGCTGGTCTGGTCTTGTGGATCGTCATCCGTTCGCGCCGAAAGCGGGAAGCTGATCCGCAGGCGGTGAGTCTCGATGAGCTCGCTCGACGTGCCGCATCGGCACTGGTCGCAACCGACGATGCCATCACGACCAGCACGCAGGAACTCGGGTTCGCCCGCGCGCAGTTCGGCGACGCTGCGGCCGCCGAGTTCGAGAAGACCCTTGCCGCGGCGAGGGCGAGCCTCACGGAGGCATTCTCGCTGCAGCAGCGGCTGGATGATGCCGAACCCGACACTGAGGCTCAGATCCGCGAGTGGAACCTCGCGATTCTCGACCTGTGCGAGAAGGCGAACACGGCGCTCGACGAGAAGGCGGCGGAGTTCGAGTCCCTGCGCGAGCTGGAGCGCACTGCGCCACAGGCCCTCGATCGCGTTGCCAAGGACCACGAAAAGGCCTCAGCCGGCGTAGCGGACGCCGAACGGGCACTCTCTGAGCTTGAGGCGTCGTTCCACCCTGATGCTCTTGCGACAGTCGCCGACAACCCGGAGCAGGTCCGTGAGCGCCTCGCGTTCGCTGATGCTGTGCTATCCCAGGCCCGGCTGGACCTCGCTGCCGGCAAGACAGCCGAGGCCGCGGTGGCTCTTCGCGGCGCCGAGGATGCCGTTACCCAGGCACTGCAGTTGGAGCGAGCGATCGACACGCTGGCCCGCGACCTGCAGCAGGCGGCAACGACCGCGCAGAGCGTCATCGCCGGCCTCGAGGCCGACATCGCTACCGCCCGCGCACTTCCCGATCCCGATGGGCGCCTGGCTGGTGTCGCGGCGAGCACGGCGCAACAGGTCGCAGCTGCTCGAGCTCTCCTGGATGCCCCACAGCAGCGTCCGCTTGCCGCGCTGCACGCGCTCCAGGTGGCAGACCGGCAGATCGACGAGGTCCTGCAAGCAGCGCGGGACGCGCAGGCGAAGGCGCAGCGGGCCCAGCAGGCACTCGCGCAGATCTCGACGCAGGCGAGCGCTCAGATCTCCGCCGCCGACGATTTCATCGCCGCTCGGCGCGGAGCCGTCGGCGCCGAAGCCCGGACGCGACTGGCCGAGGCCCGCGCGAGCCTCGCCACCGCGCAGCAGATACAGGTCTCCGACCCCGCGCAAGCCCTCCCTCACGCACAGCGCGCGGAGCAGCTCGCGTCTCAGGCGATTCAGGCAGCTCAGCGCGACGTCGGCGCCTTCGACGTCAGCGGCTACGGCGGATCCCGCGGCGGCGGATCGAACGGCATGATGGGCGCAGTCCTCGGCGGCATCGTGCTCAATTCGATCCTGTCGGGGGGCGGCGGATCACGCCGCGGCGGGTTCGGCGGGGGCATGGGCGGCGGATTCGGCGGCGGAGGCTCCCGCGGTGGCGGGTTCGGCGGCGGAGGCTCTCGGGGCCGCCGCGGCGGAGGCCGCTTCTAGGCACTATCGATCACCACTCACACACCCAGACGGAAGGACACACCGATGGCAAAGCAGTCAATCTTCGGACGCATCTCAACCCTCATGAAGGCGAACATCAACGCGATGCTCGACCAGGCCGAGGACCCGCAGAAGATGCTCGACCAGCTCGTGCGCGACTACACGAACAACATCGCGGATGCCGAGGCTGCCATTGCCGAGACGATCGGCAATCTGCGCCTGCTCGAGCGCGACCACCAGGAGGACCTCCAGTCGGCATCCGACTGGGGAAACAAAGCGCTTGCCGCCAGCCGCAAGGCCGACGAGTTCCGCGCTGCAGGCGACGCGGTGGATGCCGACAAGTTCGACAACCTCGCCAAAGTCGCGCTGCAGCGTCAGATCGCGGCCGAGAACTCGGCGAAGGCTGCTGCCCCGCAGATCGCGTCGCAGACCGAGGTCGTGAACAAGCTCAAGGACGGCCTCAACGGAATGAAGCAGAAGCTCGAGCAGCTCAAGGCCAAGTCGGCCGAGCTGGTCGCGCGTCAGAAGACCGCTGAAGCCCAGACGAAGGTCGTGGATGCCGTCAAGTCGATCGACGTTCTCGACCCGACCAGCGAGCTCGGCCGCTTCGAAGAGAAGGTGCGTCGCCAGGAAGCGATTGCGCAGGGCAAGACCGAGCTGGCGGCGTCGAGCCTGGATGCCCAGTTCGAGAGCCTCGAGGATCTCGGTGAGCTCACGGAGGTCGAAGCTCGTCTTGCCGCGCTGAAGTCAGGCGGCGCACCCAAGCCTGCCATCGAGGGCTGATCGAACCGGCCGATGGCTCACTTCGTCATCGCCCCGCAGTGGCAAGGCTCCGGGTCGGCTCGCGCGATGCAGCTGATCGACGGCGCCGAAGCCATCGCGGGCGACCTTCCGGCTTCGGCCTGCACCCGTCTGGAGGTGCCGGTCGAAGCCGGTGAGAGCCTGGACACCGGCATCCGTCGCGCCAGCTCACTCCTGCGCATCCGAGACCTGGTCCGGGATGCTGTCGCCGCTCGGTCGGAACCGGTGATGGTGATCGGCGGGGATTGCGGGGTAACCCTCGGCGCGCTGGATGCAGTCGCTGCTCCCGACGTCGCGATTGTCTGGTTCGATGCGCACGCCGACCTGAACACCCCGGAATCCTCGCCCAGCGGAGCATTCTGCGGCATGGTGCTGCGCGCCGCTCTCGGAGACGGTGCCGATCGGCTCCGTCTGGCCCGCGGCATCCTGACCCCTGATCGGGTCGTGCTGGCCGGCACCCGAGAACTGGACGACGCCGAACAGCAGTACGTCGATGAACACAGCATCCGCCGGGTGCTGCCCGGGGACCTGGCCGATCCCGAGGCGCTCGTCGCCGCAGTAGCAGCGACCGGCGCTGCACGGGTATACGTGCACATCGACATCGACGTCTTGGATCCGTCCGTCGTTACCGGAGTGTCCTTGCCCGTGCCGTTCGGTCCGGATGCCGGCGAGGTGATCGCCGCGGTCCGAGCCCTGCGTGATCGCTTCCCGCTCGTGGGGGCGACGATCGCCGGGTTCTCTCCCGCCGCTGCGGACGCCGCGATCGAGGACATGCCGACGATCCTGCGCCTTCTCGGGGCCTTGGCGTGAGCCCGATTCCGGCGCCCCCACCGGGCTGGGAGGCTGCCGCGGATCGGGCCGTCGCGCGAGGTCGGATGCTGGATCACTGGCTCCCGCTGCTGGACTCCCCGGTCTCCCGCGCAGGGTCCGTCGTCGGAAGCGCCATCGGCTTCGTCTGGGGGTTCGTCTGGAGCACCGGCAGGGTGCGACGGCACCGCGGCGCAGACGGCACGGTGTTGTATGTCTTTTCCGGCATGCCCTCGTGGACGTTCCCTCGCGGCGGCGCATGCGTCGGCGCCTGTTACCTGACGGCAGACAATGACGGCCCGCGGGTGCTGCAGCATGAGCTCGTCCACGCGCGGCAATGGCGCCGGTACGGGATGCTGATGCCCCTGCTTTACCAGCTCTCGGGTCGCAATCCGCTGCGCAACCGGTTCGAAATCGAGGCGGGTCTCGCTGACGGCAACTACATCCCGAGGCAGCAGCCACGGCGGACTGTCAGCCGATGAGCGTCTCGTCCAGCGCGACGAGCTCGTCATCGCTCATACCGTGGGCACGCAGGTAGTCGCGCGGCGAGCCATAGGCCTCATCCAGGCTCTTCAGAAGCCCCGCAATCGCCGCGGCTGGCGATTTCGTCGCCAGTTCCTCGAGGTTGACCGAGTCCGGGTGGAACTGGCGGATGCGTGCCACGACGTCGCGGTTACGCGAGGGTGGCAAGAGCGACTCTGTCCGCGCATAATCGGCGATGACGGCATCCCTGTCGACTCCCGCGGCGGCCAGCGTAATGGCCACGGTGACACCCGTGCGATCTTTGCCGACCGTGCAGTGCACCAGGACCGGCTGATCGGCCAGCACTCCTCGCACGACCTCGACCACACGCCCCGCTGAGTCATCGACGAGCCGGCGATACATCTCCGTGAGCGGAACGTCCTCGACGAAGAACGAGGCCACCGAGCCCAGAAACAGCGGAACCCGCTGCACCACGAGCTCACGGTCATCGAATCGGCTGGGTGCACCGGCGACTTCGGCGTCGTCGCGAAGGTCGATGACCCGACGGATGCCGAGTCCCGAGAAAGCACGGATGCCGTCCTCGTCGAGGCGTGCGAGGTTCCCCGACCGGTATAGCACGCCCGCCCGGCTCCGCGAGGCGCCGGCGCGCAGACCACCGGTGTCCCGGAAGTTGATCGCGCCGGAAATGTCGAGTGTGCTCACGGCCTTCGACCCTATCGGGGTCGCATGATGCCTGCCTGTGCGCTGGTGGTCTTCGGGGTCACGAGAGCAGGGCCACAATGGTGTGGTCACTCCCTGCGACCGAGGACGGACGGCGATGACCACCTCTGACGATGAATTCCGGTTCCTGCCAACAGACGCCGCCAGCGTCGGAGTGGGAGACGCTCTCCCACCGGTCGAGCGCGTGTCGCTCACCCTTGATGATGGACGCCTCCTGAGTGCCCTTCGATTCGGGGACACACCGCCGGTGGTCACCTTCATCCACGGCGCAGGTCTCAACGCACACACGTGGGACTCGACGATCCTGGCGCTGGGCCTGCCTGCCCTCGCGATCGACCTTCCGGGGCACGGCGACTCGTCCTGGCGGCCGGACGCCGCCTATAGCGCGGCTCACCTCGCCCCCGATGTGGCGACGGGCATTCGGGCGTGGACCTCAGCGCCGCAGCTTGTCATCGGACACTCGCTGGGGGGACTGACGAGCGCAGCGCTGGCGGCATCCGCTCCCGAGCTTGTGACGCAGCTGATCATCATCGACATCACCCCCGGGATCGATCCGAACGCGGGCGCAGCCCAGATCCGGGCGTTCTTCGCGGGACCGACTGACTGGGCCAGCCGCGACGAGTTGGTCGATCATGCGATGGCGTTCGGGCTGGGTGGGGGGACTCGAGAGAAGGTCGAACGCGGGGTGTTCCTGAACTCGCGCGTGCGCGAAGACGGACGCGTCGAGTGGAAGCACCATTTCGCTCACCTGGCCTCCGCCCTCGCGGCAGCGCCCGAGCTTGCCGCCCAGGTGGACGCACAGCAGAGTGCGCTCTCCGAGATCCTGTCGGCGACAGGATGGAACGACATTGCCGCCGTGACAGCACCGCTGTCGCTGATCCGCGGGGAGCGAGGCTTCGTGACCGTCGACGATGCGGCAGAGTTCACGCGGCGCCGGCCCGATGCCGCTGTCGCCACCCTCCCGACGGGCCACAACGTGCACGAGGAAGCACCGACACCACTGGCTCAGACCATCACGGAGCTGCGGAGCGCCGAACAACGATGACGTCACGTTCGCCGCTCGATGAGGGGAACACAGCAACCGGACCCTAGAGTTGTCTACCGCAGATCCCCTTTGTGCTCCGCGTACCCACCAGCTTCGTCGCGGATGCCCCCCGGAAAGGACTCCCATGTTCCGCCGCACCGCTCTGGCCGCGTCGGCTTTACTCGCCGCGAGCGCCCTCGTTCTGACAGCCTGCACCGGAAGCAGCGACCCCGCATCGACGGCTTCGGGGGCCCTCGACCCTGACGCGTCGGTCGCTGTCCGTCTCGTTCTGGAGCCCGGGAACCTCGACATCCGGCAGACGGCGGGCGCCGCCCTCGACCAGATCCTCATCGACAACGTCTACCAGGGGCTCGTCGGTCGCACCCCGGAGCAAGACATCGTCCCCGTTCTCGCGGAAGACTACGACGTGTCGGCTGACGGCCTGACCTACACGTTCACCCTGCGCGAGGGAGTTACCTTCGGTGATGGCCAGGCGCTGACGCCGCAGGATGTCGTGTGGTCGCTGACGACCAGGCGCGACACCCCGGAATGGGCGGACTCCGCTCGGCTTGCGAACATCGCATCCATCACCGCCGAGGGCCAGGACATCACGCTCACCCTCTCTGCACCTGACTCGAGCCTGCTGTGGAACCTGACCGGTCGCGCAGGGCTGATCCTCAAAGAGGGCGACACCGTCGACTACGCCACCGCCGCCAACGGCACCGGCCCGTTCCTGCTCGACTCGTGGCGGCAGGGCGACTCCATCACGTTCGTCCGCAACGACGCGTATTGGGGCGAGAAGGCCAAGGTCGCCGAGGTGGTCTTCGACTACATCACCGAGACACAGGCAGCCCTCAACGCCGCTTCAGCTGGCGAGGTGGATGTCGTAACCGGGTTCGACGCGAATTTCACCGATCAGATCGAGGCAGATGGCGGTTTCGAGGTTGTCCTCGGGCAGTCGACCGACAAAGGGACGCTGGCGATGAACCAGTCTGCCGGTAGCCCGCTGGCCGATCAGCGCGTCCGCCAGGCAATCCGCCAAGCAATCGACCATTCCGCATTCACTGATGCGTTCGGCGCAGGCCAGACGCTGTACGGCCCGATCCCCGAGCTCGACCCCGGATACGAGGACCTCTCCGACGTGGCCCCCTACGACCCGGATGCCGCACGCCAACTGCTCGCGGATGCAGGGGCGGAAGACCTCGACCTCACGCTCACGATCCCGTCGTTCTACCCGACCACGATCCCCCAGATCCTTGTCTCCGACCTCAACGACGTCGGCATCACCCTCACGGTCAACAGTGTCGACTTCCCCACGTGGATCAACGACGTCTACGTCAATCAGGACTACGACCTGAGCTTCGTGCTACACACCGAGGCCCGCGACTTCGAGAACTGGGCGAACCCGGACTACTACTTCACGTACGACAACCCCGAGGTGCAGGAGCTGTACCAGCAGTCCCTGGCCGCAACGGACGAGGCCGAGGCTGCAGCGCTGCTTGCTCAAGCTGCTCGGATCGTGTCCGAAGACGCCGCCGCGGACTGGCTCTACAACGGAGCCTCGGTCGTCGCCGTCGGAACGAACGTCACCGGCATGCCGTCCATCAACGTCAACGAACGACTCAACCTCGCCGACCTCGCCAAGGTCGCGGGCTGAGGCGAGACTGACGGGGTCATCATGATGCGTCGACCCGCGCCCGCCCCGGCTGCGCGGGCGGTGGGGCTGGTCGGGAGAGACAGGTGACCACGTACGTCGTTACCCGGCTGGGGCTGCTCGTGCTGGGGCTCGCCGTGGCAAGCGCGATCATTTTCGTGACCCTTCGCATCCTTCCCGGTGACGTGGCTCAGCTGATCGCGGGAACCAACGGTACGCCCGAGCAGATCGAGGCCATCCGCGAGCAACTGGGGTTGAACCAGCCGCTGATCTCGCAGTACTTCGACTGGTTGGGCGGGGTTCTTCGAGGCGACCTCGGCACGTCTCTTCTCACCGGCACGCCGGTTGCCGAAGAGCTCGCTGAGAAGGCGCAGGTCACGGTGCCGCTCGGCATCCTGTCGCTGACCATCGCAGTGCTCTTCAGCGTTCCGCTCGGCGTCGCCTCCGCGACCTGGCGCGGCCACCGTCGCGGCACGATCATGAGTGTGAGCGCGCAGACCGTCGCTGCGGTTCCCGTGGTCTGGGCCGGCATGATGCTTGTCGTCGTGTTCGCCGTATGGCTGGGGTGGCTCCCTGCGCAGGGGTTCCCGCGCAGCGGATGGGAGGACCCGGCCACGGCGATCCGCTCGCTCGTCCTTCCCGCCGTCACCATCGGGATCGTGGAAGGCGCAATGCTCCTGCGCTTCGTACGCAGTGCGACGCTCCAGGCCATCGGACAGGATTACGTCCGCACCGCAGCCGCCAAGGGACTGACCCGCACAACGGCACTCATCCGGCATGGGTTGCCCAACGTCGGACTGTCGGTCATCACAGTCCTCGGCCTCCAGGTCGCGGGCGTCATCGTGGGGGCCGTCATCATCGAGCAGCTCTTCTCTCTGCCCGGCATCGGCCGGATGCTCGTGGCAGATGTGGGAGCGCGGGACCTTCCCAAGGTCCAGGGCGAGCTGCTCGCCCTCACGGGCTTCGTGCTGATCGTCGGCTTCTTCGTCGACCTGCTCCACAGGATCCTCGATCCCCGGCAACGGGAGGCGTCATGACTCTCCCCCGACCTGGCGCACGCGACACGCGCCCGGCGCGAACGCGGGCACGGTGGCTACGGCGCTTGTGGGCGGTGCCGACGGGACGCTTCGGGATCTGCGTTGTCATGGCCATCGTGCTGGTCGCGCTGATCGCCTGGATCTGGACACCGTTCGACCCGCAACAGGTCAACGTGCAAGACCGGTGGCTCCCCCCGAGCTGGCCCCATCTGCTCGGCACGGATGGCGCGGGGCGCGACATCCTGAGCCTCGTCATGGCAGGGGCTGGCACGACCCTGTGGGTGGCAGCCGGCTCGGCGGTCGTCGCCACGGTGCTCGGCATCGCGTTGGCAAGCCTCGGTGCCCTGACGACGCGGTGGGTTCGCGAATCGGTGGCGGTCCTGATCGACATCCTCGTGGCGTTCCCGGTGCTGCTCGTAGCAATGATGATCTCGGCGGTGTGGGGCGGGTCGCTGTGGGTTGTGATCTGGTCAGTGGGGATCGGCTTCGGCGTCAACATCGCTCGCGTCACACGGCCCGAGCTGCGGCGCGTGCTGCACAGCGACTTCGTGCTCGCGGGAACCGCGGCAGGCCTCACCCCGACACAGAATCTCTGGCGCCACCTCCTCCCCAACGTCGCGCCCGTGTTCATCGTGCAGCTGTCGTGGGCGATGGCTGTCGCGGTTCTTGCGGAAGCCGGGCTGTCCTACCTCGGCTTCGGTGCGCCAGTGACCGAGCCCTCCTGGGGAGTCCTGCTCCAGGATCTGCAGCAGTACCTGACCGTCTACCCGTTGGCGGTGCTCTGGCCAGGGTTGGCGATCACGGTGACAGTGCTCGGGCTGAACCTGCTCGGCGACGGCATCCGGGAAGCGTCCGACCCCACCTTGGCCGCAGCAACCGGGGCCGCGCGCACCTCGCGGACACACGTGCCGGAGGTCGTCTCGTGAGCCTGGAGGTGCAGGAACTCACGATCGAGTTCGGCGGCGACCGCGTCGTCGACGGTGTCTCGTTCGAGGTCCCGGACGGTGGGACCGTCGGACTCATCGGCGAATCAGGATCCGGCAAGTCCCTGACGGCGCTGGCGATCATGGGGCTTCTGCCCGAGGGTGCGCAGGCATCGGGCAGCATCCGCTGGGACGGACGGGAGATTCTGGGCCTTCACGAGCGTGCTTTCGCCGAGCTCCGCGGTGACGAGATCGGCATCGTGTTCCAAGATCCGCTCACCGCGCTGAACCCGATCCGGACCGTCGGACGTCAGATCGGGGAGTCGGTGCGGATTCACGAACGCCTGCGAGGTCGCGAGCTGGGGGCTCGTGTCATTGCCGAAGCCGCCCGCGTCGCGTTGCCCGATCCGGAGGGGATCGTCCGCCGCTATCCGCACCAGCTCTCCGGGGGCCAGCGCCAACGCGTCGCCATCGCCATGGCGCTCGCGTGCCGGCCACGTCTACTCATCGCCGACGAACCGACGACAGCGCTCGATGCGACGGTGCAAGCCGGGATCCTCGACCTGTTGCGCGGCCTCACTTCCGACGAAGACATGTCCCTGCTGTTCATCACCCACGACCTCGCGGTGCTCGCCCAGGTCGCGACACACGCCGTGGTCCTCGAACGCGGTCGCGTCGTCGAGGCCGGTGAGGTTCCCCGCCTGCTGAGCGAGCCTCGCGCAGCTGTCACACAGGGACTCCTGCGTGATGCGACGGCGACGCTGTGGCGCGGCCAGACCTCAGGTGAGGGCGCATGAGCACGGAGTTCGTCCGCGCCGAGGGGCTCACCCGGCGTCACCGCACCCCGCCCACGCGACTGTTCGCGAAGCCCGCCGTCACAACCGCGCTTGACGCGGTGGATCTCGCGCTCGAGGAGGGCCACGCCCTCGGAGTGATCGGCGAGTCCGGGTCAGGCAAGTCCACTCTCGTCCGCCTCCTTCTGGGCCTGGACAAACCGACCTCCGGTTCGGTGCACATCGACGGTCGCGAGGTCGACGCGTCGGCATCTGCCAGGTCGCTCCGGTGGCTGCGGCGCGAGACCGGCATCGTGTTCCAGGATCCCTATGCTTCGCTGGATCCCCGCATGAGCGTGGGGCGTATTGTCGGTGAGCCGATGTGGGCGCTGGGCATCGCCGGCGACCGGCGAGCGCGGGTGCGGGAGGTGCTCACCCAGGTGGGCCTGGACGCTGCGGCAGCCGACAGGTTCCCGCACGAATTCTCCGGCGGTCAGCGGCAGCGGATCGCACTCGCGCGGGCGATCGCGCACCGACCGCGCATCCTCGTCGGGGACGAGCCGCTGTCGGCGCTCGACGTCACGGTGAGGGCGCAGATCCTTGGTCTGTTCGACCAGCTCCGGCAGGACGAGGGGATGACGATCATCATGGTCTCCCACGACATCGGCGTGGTTCAGAACCTCTGCGACCGGGTGGTGGTCATGAAGGACGGACGGATCGTCGAGCGGGGCGAGACCTCCAGCGTCCTGCGTGCGCCGGAGGCCGACTACACCCGAGCGCTTCTGGCCGCGATCCCCTCGATCACTCCCCCGCGCGAGGCTCCCGCGGACCCGCGCCGCGACGGAAGAACCCCTTCTTCACCGGTTTGAGCGACTTCTGCAGGTAGATCGTTCCGAGCCACCGCCCGAACTTGAAGCCGACGCGACCCATCCGCCCGACTTCGGTGAAGCCCAGCCGCTCGTGAAGAGCAATCGAGGCCTCCGCGCCCTTGTCGCTGATCACGGCGACGATCTCGCGGATGCCCTTCTGCTGACAAGCCTCGATGAGTGCCTCGAGCAGGGCGCGACCGAGGCCCTTGCCGGCCGCTGCCTGGCCGAGGTAGATCGAGTTCTCGACGGTGTAGCGGTACGCGGACTTTCCTGCCCACGGCTGCACGAGCGCATAGCCCAGGATCTGACCGGTCGGTGACTGAGCGACCAGGAAAGGCAGGTCGAGCTTCGCCAGGAATGCGAACTTCTCGCGCCACTGCGCAATCGACCAGGTCTTCTCGTCGAAGGTCACAACGGAGTTGCGCACGTAGTAGTTGTAGATCTCCCGAATGTCGGGGATGTCACGTTCCTCAGCAGCCCGGATGACGTAGCTGAACGGACCTTCAGGCTCGAGCCGGCGTCGCAGATGGAAGGGAAGCCGCCGCTTCTTCTCGTATTCCTCTTCCAGCATGAGATCAGCCTACGCCGACAGTTCGACGCGCCAGTCGATCGGCTCCGCGCCCTGCTGCTCCAGCAGCTCGTTGGCACGAGAGAACGGGCGGGAGCCGAAAAACCCACGGCTCGCCGACAGGGGTGACGGATGCGGCGACTCGATGATCGGAACCGACCCAAGCAGGGGCCGGAGACCCGCGGCATCCCGGCCCCACAGGATGGCGACAAGCGGCTGGTCGCGTGCCGCCAGCGTGCGTATGGCGTGCTCGGTGACAGCCTCCCAGCCCCAGCCGCGGTGCGAGCCGGGGGCGCCCGGTGACACCGTGAGCACGCGGTTCAAAAGCATGACGCCCTGATCGCTCCACGCCGACAGGTCGCCGTGCGAGGCGGGCGGGATGCCGAGGTCGTCGTTGAGTTCCCGGTAGATGTTCGCAAGGCTTCGCGGCAGGGGCCTCACGTGGGCGTCGACGGCAAATGAGAGCCCGATCGGATGCCCGGGGGTCGGATACGGATCCTGACCGACGATGAGAACCCGCACGCCCGCCAGCGGACGCGCGAAGGCGCGGAGGACCCGGTCTCCCGCCGGCAGATACCGCCGCCCAGCCGCGACCTCAGCCCGCAAACGCTCCCCGATCCCCGCGATCCGGTCGGCGACCGGCGAGAGAGCACCGGCCCACCCGCTGTCGATCAGACCGGCGTCGGCGAGCTCTGACAGGGACATTGCCATGAGTCAGGCCGAGCCCGCGACCGCGGCATCCTGCTCGATGACCGACCCCTGCCACGACCACGGGAAATCGATCCAGAGGTCGGTGTCTTTCCACGACCAGTCGGGACGGATGATCGTCGTCGGCTTCGTGTAGATGACGACACTGCGCACGATCGCGCCACGATCGGTCAGCAGACGCACAGCCAGATCGAGCGTGCGCCCGCTGTCGGCGACATCGTCCACGAGCAGGACACGACGACCGTCGAGGTAGGCCATGTCCATCTCCGGGGGCAGGAGCTCGGGATCGGGAAGCACAGTGCCGATGCCGGTGTAGAACTCGACGTTGATCGCCCCACAGTTCTTCACACCGAGCCCGTAGGCAATCGCGCCGGCGGGCAGGAGCCCGCCACGGGCGATCGCGACGACCACATCGGGCATGAAGCCGTCAGCCACGATGGTGCGGGAGAGCTCACGTGTCGCATCTCCGAACCCTTGCCAGGTCAACGTTTCCCGCTCGGTCGTCACCGGTTCTCCTCTCCGTTGCCCCCGCACCAGACTAGGTGGGGCCGCGGTGCTATTCTCGCGGGCATGCCCGCCGCATCCGCCCTCGACCGGTTGCGCGGAACGGGCCTGGGAATCACTGCAGGGCTGATCGGCTGGTTCATCCTCGTCGAATTCGTCAGCGGCATCATCCAGGGCTACTACGTTCCGCTCTTCAGCGACATCGTCATCGACCTCGGCATCCACGACTCGGATGTGAACTGGTTCGAGGCTGCCCAGCTCCTGCTGTCTGCGATCGTCGTTCCGATTCTCGCGAAGCTCGGCGACATGTACGGGCACAAGCGCATTCTGCTGATCTCGTCGATCCTGACTGCCGCAGCCAGCTGGTGGCTCGTGTTCGCCGGAGACTTCTGGACCTTCCTGTTCGCGTGGGCCCTGCAGGGGTTCTACGTCGTCTGGCTGCCATTGGAGGTCGCGCTCATCTTCGAGCGCGGTCGCCGTCAGAACCGCGGAGTTTCCTCCACCCGACGCGCCGCCGGGCTCCTCGTGGTCGGACTGCAGGCCGGTGCGATCGCGGGTGCCCTCGCGGCAGGCGCGATCTTCGAAGCGACCGATGACCTCACCGTCACGATGATGATTCCTGCGATAGCGGTCACGCTCGTCGCCGGTGTCATCTGGCTCGGCGTTCCCGAGTCTGAGCCGACGCCCGGCCGACGACTCGACACGTGGGGCTTCGTGCTGCTGACGTGGGGGCTGCTGCTGGTGACGGGTGCCCTGGTCTACATGCGCATGATTCCGCAGCTCGATCTCGGCGAGAACGCGTGGTGGTGGGTTGTCGCGCTCTTTGCCGCCGGCCTCGCCGTCTTCGTGTGGTTCGTCCGTTTCGAACTGCGCCAGGACGACCCCGCGATCGACATCCGGGTGCTGCGCCGCCCCGAGATGTGGCCCGTGCAGACCACCGCGTTCCTCGTAGGGATCAGCCTGCTGGGCGCCCAGGGGCCGCTGTCGACCTACGCGGGGACGGATTCGTCTCTCGGCTACGGGCTCGGCCTGTCGGCGTCGCAGCGCTCGTATGTGATCGGCGTGTATCTGCTCTCCCTCATCATCGGCGCGATCATCTTCGCCGTCCTGTCGCGGCGCGCCAATCCCCGACTCATCCTGATCGGCGCATCCCTTCTGGTCGGCATCGGTTACACCCTGTTCCTCCCCTTCCACCTGGAGCTCTGGCAGGTGCTGCTGAACCTCATGATCGCGGGCCTCGGCTCCGGCGCCCTCGTCGGGGCGCTGCCTGCGGCAGCCGCTGCTGCCGCACCACGCGGACAGACGGGCATAGCGTCGGCGCTCACCAACACCACCAAGACCGTCGGCGGCGCCTTCGCGTCAGCCGTATTCGGCGTGCTCCTGGCAGCCGGCGCGGGGGCCGTCGCGAGCGAGACCGCGGCATCCCTCGGCGGCTACCTCGCCGTCTGGGCGGTGTGCGCCGGCGGCGGGTTCCTCGCAGCCCTGCTGCTGCTCTTCGTACCGAAGGTCGCGTTCGCCGACACCGACACGAGCCAGCTCGACGCCACCCAGGGCAGCGGGCAGTTGACCTGAGCGCGACCTCCCCCGGTGTGGCCGGGCGAGCGGTCGGGCTACGGCAGGCGCGGGACGAGCGGGCCGCGGGCCAGCAGATGCTGCGCCGACTGGGCGACGGGACGCATCGTCACGAGATCGAGGTTCACGTGGCCCGGCGCCTCCAGGGCGTAGCCGATCACATCGGCCACATCCTCGGCGGCCAGCGGATGCTGTACGCCCTCGTACACCGCCGCAGCTCGCTCGCGGTCACCGCCGACGCGGTTGAGAGTGAACTCCTCGGTGTAGACCATCCCCGGGGCGATCTCGATGACGCGCAGCGGCTCCCCGTTCAGCTCGAGGCGAAGAGCATTCACGAGCATCGACTCGGCGGCCTTGGCTGCGTTGTACCCGCCGCCACCCGGGTAGGCAACCTGCGCGGCGGTCGAGGTCACGAACAGCAAGTCGGCATGACCGTCGGATGCTGCACTTTGCCGCAGCTGCGGGAGCAGCGCCTGCGTCAGCCGCTGCACGGCGAGGACATTGACGTCGTACATCCATTGCCAGTCCGACACGCGGCCGTCCTCGACGCGGTCAGTGCCGCGAGCCCCGCCGGCGATGTGCGCGACGGCGTGCACGGCTCCGGAGCCGGCAAGAAACTGCGTCAGCGCATCGATGTCGGCATCGGTCGTGAGATCAGCGGCGAACGCGACTGCTCCGGTCTCGTCCTCCAGCGCCGCGAGGCGGTCGGCGCGCCGTGCGACGGCCACGACCTCCCACCCGCTCGAGCGCAGTCGGCGCACCGTCGCCGCACCGATTCCCGAACTGGCTCCCGTCACCACAGCGCGTCTGGTCATGTGTCAACGCTAGCTGCCACAGGGCACGCGGAGTGTTACGTCACATTTCCGTGCTGTTGTTGACAACGGCTCGTCTTCGTACGCTCGGTGATGGCCGGTCGACCCGCCGACCGACCCCGAAGACTCAAGGAGCACATCATGTCCGCACCCGAGAACTGGAAGTTCGAGACCAAGCAGATCCACTCCGGCGCCGCCCCCGACCCGACCACGAAGTCGCGCGCGACCCCGATCTACCAGACCACTTCGTACGTGTTCGACAACGCCGACCACGCCCAGAACCTGTTCGCTCTGGCTGAGTTCGGCAACATCTACACCCGCATCATGAACCCGACGCAGGATGTCGTGGAGCAGCGTGTCGCGGCGCTCGAGGGCGGCAGCGGTGCCCTCCTCGTCTCGTCCGGTCAGGCTGCCGAGACCTTCGCTGTGCTGAACATCGCCCAGGCCGGCGACCACATCGTCTCGTCGAGCTCGATCTACGGCGGCACCTACAACCTCTTCAAGTACACGCTCGCCAAGCTCGGCATCGAGACGACGTTCGTCGAGAACCAGGACGACCCCGAGGAATGGCGTCGCGCCGTCCGCCCGAACACGAAGCTCTTCTTCGCCGAGACCATCGGCAACCCGAAGATCAACGTGCTCGACATCCGTTCGGTCTCGGCGGTCGCACACGAGAACGGCGTACCGCTGATCGTGGACAACACGATCGCCACCCCGTTCCTCATCCGTCCCCTCGAGCACGGCGCCGACATCGTCATCCACTCGGCGACGAAGTTCCTCGGCGGCCACGGCACAACCATCGGCGGCATCATCGTCGACGGTGGAAAGTTCGCATGGTCGCAGAACGTCGAGAAGTTCCCCGGCCTGACCGAGCCCGACCCCTCGTACCACGGCGCGTCCTACACGACCGCTGTCGGCGACGGCATCGCCTACATCATCAAGGCCCGCGTGCAGCTGCTGCGCGACCTGGGTTCGTCCATCTCACCGATCAATGCCTGGCTGCTGCTGCAGGGCATCGAGACGCTCTCCCTGCGTATCGAGCGTCACGTGCAGAACGCGCAGGAGATCGCGGAGTGGCTCGAGAACCAGGATGACGTCGCGTCGGTGAACTACTCGGGCCTGCCGACCTCGCCGTGGTACTCCGCCGCGAACACCTACGCACCCAAGGGTGTCGGTGCCGTGCTCTCGTTCGAGCTCAAGGGCGGTGTCGACGCCGGTCGCGCGTTCGTCGACTCGCTCGAGCTGTTCAGCCACCTGGCCAACATCGGTGACGTGCGCTCGCTCGTGATCCACCCGGCATCCACGACCCACTCGCAGCTCACGCCCGAGCAGCAGCTCACCGCGGGCGTTACGCCGGGCCTCGTTCGCCTCTCGGTCGGTCTCGAGAACATCGAGGACCTGAAGGCTGACCTCGCCCAGGCCCTCGCTGCAGCCCGCAGCGTCGGAGCGGCAGCGAACGCCTGACACGCATCTCGCACCTGAAGGGTCGCAACACGCCGCACGGATCACTGATCCAGCGGCGAGTTGCGGCCCTTCGGCGTTCGAGTCCGGACGCGGGAAACGTCATATTGCGACGGATGCCGCCGCAGACCCGGGAGAATGGGCGAATGGACTGGCAGACCTCGGAAGACACGGTGCCCTCATCGCCCGTGACCGAGGCCGACGCGCGCCTGCTCCTAGGGAGACCCCCCGCGACAGGCGCCTGGCGTGATGGCGACCCCGCCGGTGACCGCCGCTTCGCTGCATTCGGCACCTTCCGGACGGAGGGCGGTGCCGAGCTTCCTGCCTACCGCCTCGCCTTCGAGACGTGGGGTGAGCTCTCTCCCACGCGGGACAACGCGATCCTCGTTCTCCATGCATTGACCGGCGACTCGCACGTGCGCGGGCCAGCCGGCCCAGGGCATCCCACCGACGGCTGGTGGGACGGGATCGTCGGACCCGGGAGCGCCATCGACACCGACCGCTGGTTCGTGGTGGCGCCGAACATGCTGGGCGGATGCCAGGGGTCGACGGGCCCCGCAACGATAGCGCCCGACGGGTATGAGTGGGCAGCGCGGTTCCCGTACCTCACGATCCGCGACCAGGTCCACGCGCAACGGCAGCTCGCTGATGCTCTCGGCATCGACGTCTGGGCGGCGGTGGTCGGCGGGTCGATGGGCGGGATGCACGCGCTCGAGTGGGCGATCGAATACCCCGACCGACTCCAGCGGGTCGCTGTCCTGTCGGCTCCCCCGGCCAACACCGCCGACCAGATCGCCCTCAATTCGGTGCAGCTCGATGCGATCCGGGTCGACCCGCGCTTCCAGGGCGGCGAGTACTACGACGCGGCCGACGGCGACGGCCCGCACCGCGGGCTTGCGTTGGCGCGACGCATGGCCCTGTTGAACTACCGGTCCCCCACCGAACTGAACCAGCGATTCCAGCGCTCGTGGCAGTCAGAGGTCAGCCCGCTCGGCAACGGCGGGCGGTTCGCGGTCGAGTCGTACCTCGATTTCCACGGCAACCGCTTCACGCGCCGCTTCGACGCGAACACCTACATCACGCTCGTGGAGGCGATGAACTCCCACGATGTCGGCCGGGATCGCGGCGGCATCGAAGATGCCCTGGCTCGCGTGAGCGCCACAGCGCTCGTTGTCGGCATCGACAGCGACAGACTCTTTCCCATCGAGGGGCAGCACCGCATCGCGCGCGGCATCCGTACCACCCTCGACGGCGATCAGGCGGCGGTCATCTCCAGCGACTTCGGCCACGACGGCTTCCTCATCGAGACGCCGACCGTCAGCGCCCATCTGCGCCGGCTCCTGGAGAGCTGATCGCGGAGTCTGGCGGTGTCAGTCCTCGTCGCTGAGTGCGCGCTCGAGGCGCTCGAGCTTTCCGTCGAGTTCGCCGGTATAGCCCGGGCGGATGTCGGCCTTGAGCACGAGCGAGACCCGTGAACCGTACGCGCCGACTGCCTCGGTGGCAGCCTTCACGACCGCGAACACCTCGTCCCATTCCCCCTCGATCTCGGTGAACATCGACGACGTGCGGTGCGGCAGACCCGATTCCCGAACGATCCGCACCGCCGCGGCCACGGCATCGTGAACCGAACCGTCGGCGCGACCTGTGCCACTCGGGGCGACGGAGAAGGCAACGATCATGAGGCAGACCTTTCGCTGACGGATGCAGGGCGCGTGCGCAGTGCCGGGGCCGAAGCAGACCCGCCCTCGCGGGCAACGCGCACCAGGTGGATGACCGACCACGCGAACATCACCACGAGAGCGAGGTTTCGCGCCGTGAGCAAGGCGACGACCCCGGGAGCAGGGTGGTCCGTCATGAGGAAGTTGTAGTAGATCGGATAGACGATCTGCGTCAGAAGTCCGGCCGCTACCGCGAAGGCGGCGGGCCGCAGCCAGGTCGCACGGTCGACAACGAGGCCGTAGACCAGAGGCGCCACGATCCAGGTCATGTACTGGGGCGAGCCGACCTTGTTGACGACGATGAAGGCGAGGACCAGGGCGAACGCCAGCGCGGGATACAGCCGCACGATGTGCGCTCCACGGCGCACTCCCCACAGCCCGAGCAGCAACAGCGCCAACACGGATGCCGCCAGTAGCGGCGTCATGACGGCGATCACGGCGTCGACACCGGGGCCGGCGACCTGGAACGTGAGCAGGTCGCTGGAGTAGTACACCTGGGAACCGAAGACGTCCAACGCCGAGAACCACATGTACACGGCGGACACGGGAGCCTCGATCTGCAGGCCCCTGCCGGTCTGGTCGCTGATGAAGCCGAACAGATACCGTCCGCCGCCGAGCGCGAGCACCACCGCGATGGTGGCAGCCGATACGACGACGGCACCGCCGACGATGGCAAGGCGACGTCGCACCGCGACAAAGGCTGCCGCCAACAGGGCTGCGGGCCACACCTTGATCCAGGTGCCGGCGGCAAGCAAGGCTGATCCGAGCCACGGCCGGCGAACGAGCCACAGGCATCCCATGATCGCCAGCGGAACCGCGATCCCTTCGAGGCGATACATACCGACGGGCCCGAGAGCGACCATGTAGGTGAGCCAGAACGCGGCAGCCAGCGCCCGCCCGCGAGATCGCGCGTCGCCGAGCAGCACGGCGAACGCGACGGCGTCCACGAGAGTCACAAGGATCGCCCAGGCCGGTGTGTACGACACTGCAGCCTCGAACAGCCACGCCGCGAGCATGGGCACGAGGGCGAGAGCTGGATAAACCCACGGCTCCGTGATCCCGACGATCTGCCGTCCGGATGTCCCGCAATAGTCCATGATGCCCAGCGCACAGCCCGACCACGGCTCGTAGACCAGGTACACATCGCCCATCGGTGCGTTCGGGAGCTGATAGCCCGCTACCGCAACGAAACCGTGAACCAGGGCGAACGCCACCCACATCCAACCCCGCCGTGCCACCCAACCATCCTACGGAAGCGGTGAGGTGCGCCTCGTCAGAACGCTGGTGGCGCCGATCACGATTCGATGAGCATTGGCGTCGTCTCGGGGCCCGCGAGAAGGCGGCCCACGACGGGCGGGAGATGCTCGGCGACATCCAGCGCCGTGATCGGTCCGCCAGCGACCGCCTCTGACGCAGCCAAGGCGGCCTGACCGTGGAGCCATGCCGCGGTCGCCGCACACGCGGCAAGGGATACCGACGCGCCTCGCGCAGCCGCCCCGGCTGTGACAGCCCCGAGGATCCCTGCCAGGACGTCGCCGGTCCCGGCAGTTGCGAGCCACGACGTCGGGGCATCGATCGCGCATTCCCACTCCTCCGGGGATGCCACGATCGTCGTGGCGCCCTTCAGCAGCACAACAGCTCCGAGTGCCGCTGCGGTCTCTGCTGCACCCGCCGCGCTGCGGGCATCATCCGGATCGAGTCCGAGCGCAGAGCGCAGCTTGGCATGCTCGCCGGCGTGCGGTGTGATGACAACCGGCGCCGTGGCGGATGCCGCAAGATCGAGCGCGCCGGCATCGACAACGACCGGATCAGGCCCGTCGAGAACCTCGCGCAACACGCGTGTCTCGGCATCCGTCCGGTCCTCGGCGCTCGTACCCGAACCGATGACCCACGCCTGCACACGGCCGTCGGCGGTGACGGTCTCGGGACGCCGCGCCAGCACGAGCCGTGTCGGTCGCGCCGGTCCGAGGTAGCGCACCATGCCGATACCGGTGCGCCAGGCACCTTCGACCCCGAGCACAGCGGCGCCGGGGAACTGCCGTGACCCGGTCCGCAAGCCGACGACGCCGCGGGAATACTTGTCGTCGTGGGCGGTTGGTCTTCCCAGGACGCGTCGCGCGTCATCCGCCGCCCATGACCGCAACATGCGAGCAACCCTACCTCTGGAGAATCGATGAGTCTGCTGTTCACCCCCGTCGAGATCGGTTCTCTGCAGGCGCGCAACCGCCTGTGGGTTGCCCCCATGTGTCAGTACAGCTCGGTAGACGGGATGCCGAACACATGGCATCTCACCCACCTCAGCGCGTTCGCGACCGGCGGCGCGGGCCTGGTCATGACCGAGGCGACCGCGGTCAGCCCTGAGGGCCGGATCAGCCCTGAGGACACGGGTATCTGGAACGACCAGCAGCGCGACGCCTGGGCACCGATCGCTGCAGAGATTCGTGCGCGCGGCGCCCTCGCGGCGATCCAGCTCGCGCACGCGGGTCGCAAGGCGTCGACGTGGTCCCCGCTGAAAGCAGGTCGCGGGACTGTGCCGGCAGACGACGGCGGGTGGCAGCCGCTCGCGCCGTCGCCGATCGCCTACGACGGCTACGCCGTTCCCGAGGAGATGGATGATGCCGCAATCGCAAAGGTCGTCGAGGACTTCGGGGCAGCCGCCCGTCGCAGCGTCGAGGCCGGATTCGACGTGCTGGAAGTGCACGCCGCGCACGGCTACCTGCTCCACGAGTTCCTGTCACCACTGTCGAATCAGCGGACGGATTCCTACGGCGGCTCGCTCGAGAACCGAGCCCGACTGCTCCTCGAGGTGATCGACGCCGTTCGCGCTGCCGCACCGACCACCCCCGTCATGGTGCGGTTCTCGGCTACGGACTGGGCTGAGGGAGGCTGGGATGTCGCAGAGACCACGACGGTAGCCGCCTGGACGGCTGAGCACGGCGCCGTGTTCATCGATATCTCCAGCGGCGGTCTCGTCGCGCACCAGCGGGTCATCGCGGGTCCGGGCTACCAAGTGCCGTTCGCCCGTGAAGTGCGAGAGCGCGCGGGAGTTCCCGTGAGTGCGGTGGGGATGATCACCACGGGCACACAGGCCGAGGAGGTTCTCGCCTCGGGCGCCGCGGATGCCGTCATGGCAGCGCGCGAGTGGCTGCGCGATCCGCACTTCGCCCTGCGCGCCGCAGCAGAGCTAGGCGTCGATATCGACTACTGGCCCGCGCAGTACGAGCGTGCCCGGCCGACACGGACGGCGTGAGCGCGGACCCTACCGTTCGTTTCTCCAGCCTCGACGGGTGGCATCCTGCACCTCACCGACGAGTTCTTCGATGACATCCTCGAGGAACAGAACACCGGTGATGGTGCCGCTCGCGTCGCGTACCTGAGCCAGGTGGCGTCCCTGCTCCCGCATGAGAGCAAGAGCATCTTCGAGGTCGGTGTTCTCGGTCACGGGCACCATGTGGTGGATGCGAGCGGGGTCGATCGGCCGCACGACATCGGTCGCGGCGTCCTCTCCCTCGGCAGCTCGCAGGATGTCTTTGAGGTGGACGTAGCCGAGCGGAATACCCGCAGGGTCCACGATGACGTATCGCGAGAATCCGTTCTTGGCCACGGCGCGCTCGATCTGCTTGGGCGTCGTGTTCTGCGGCAGTGTCAGCAGATCCGCGAGCGGAACCGCGATGTCGCGGGCCTTTTTCTCGGTGAACTCGACGACTGCCGCGACCGTGCCCGCGGTGTCCTCGAGCACGCCCTCCATCCGCGACTGCGCCACGATCGTCGCGACTTCTTCGAGGGTGTAGGTCGAGGTCGCTTCGTTCTTGGGCTCGACCCGGAACAACCGCACGATGTGATTCGCGATCCAGTTGAGCGTCACGATGACCGGATGGAAGACCTTCGATACCCACACGAGCGGCGGCGCGAGCATCAGCACGGCACGATCGGGCACCGAGAACGCGAGGTTCTTGGGCACCATCTCGCCGAAGACGACATGCAGGTACGACACCACGACGAGGGCGATGACGAACGCGATGACATCGACTGCCGCGTAGCTCAGCCCCGTGAGTTCGAGCGGCACCGCCAAGAGGTGGTGGATCGCCGGCTCTGAGACGTTCAGGATCAACAGCGAACAAATGGTGATACCCAGCTGCGAGGTGGCCAGCATGAGCGTCGCGTGCTCCATGGCGTAGAGCGACGTCTTGGCGGCACGCGAGCCGCGCTCAGCCAACGGCTCGATCTGCGACCTCCGTGCGGAGATGACAGCGAACTCAGCACCAACGAAGAAGGCGTTGGCCACCAACAGCACGACCAACCATGCGAGGCCCGCCCAGTCACTCACGAGGACACCTCCTCGTGAGCATCCTCACCGGGAAGAGCTACGGGGACGAACCTCACCCGATCCACCCGCCTGCCGGCCATCCGCTCCACCGACAGGGTTCCCTCCTCGAGCTCGACGGTGTCTCCCACGGCGGGGATCCGTTCGAGTTCGCTCATGAGGTAGCCCCCGACGGTGTCGTACACGTCGCCGACGGGGATGCGGATGCCGATCCGGTCCAGCACCTCATCAGGCCGAAGCTCCCCGGGGAATACGACATCCCGATCGATACGGACGATGTCGGTGCGGCGCCGATCGTGCTCGTCGAGGACTTCACCGACGATCTCTTCGACCAGGTCCTCGAGGGTGACGACTCCGGCGGTGCCGCCGTATTCGTCGACGACGATCGCCATCTGGTACCCGCGGGAACGGAGCTCAGCCAGCAGCGCGTCCAGGTGCACGGCTTCGGGCACGCGCAGCGGCTCGGTCGCGATCGCGCCCACCGGAACCGTTCCGCGTCTGCCACGGGGAACACCGACTGCAGCCTTGAGGTGCGCGATCCCGACGATGTCATCCATCGATTCCTCGTACACCGGAAAGCGGCTGTGACCCGTGGATCGCGCGAGCTGGATGACGTCTTCGACCGAGTCATCGGATGCGAGCGCGTGAACGCTCGGGCGCGGCGTCATGACATCGGCAGCGGTCAGGCGAGCGAAGGTGAGGGAGCGGTCGAGCAGTGACGCGGTGTCCTGTTCCAGGACACCGGCGCTCGCCGAACGGCGCACGAGGCTTGAGAGCTCCTCTGCCGAGCGCGCACCCGAGAGCTCTTCCTTGGGCTCGATTCCCACTGCGCGAAGGAACGCGTTGGCACTTCCGTTGAGCACGACGATCGCAGGGCGAAAGACGGAAGTGAAGGCAGTCTGAAACGGCACGACAAGTTTCGCCGTCTGTCTCGGGACCGCGAGCGCGAAGTTCTTCGGCACGAGCTCGCCGATCACCATCGAGAAGATCGTGGCGATCGCCACACCGATGATCGCAGCGAGCGGGCTGACGACGGCATCCGGCCAGCCCCACCCTGTGAACACCGGGCGCAACAGGCTCGAAATCGCCGGCTCCATCGTGTAACCGGTGAGCAGGGTCGTCAGCGTGATGCCCAGTTGCGCACTGGAGAGGTGCGTCGAGGTGATCTTGAGCGCGCTGATCGTCAGCGACAAGCGTGTCTCTCCCGCAGCCTGGCGCGCTTCGAGATCGGCGCGATCGAGGTTCACCAGCGCGAACTCGCTCGCAACGAACAGTCCCGTCCCGATCGTGAGCAGGAGCCCCACCCCCAGCATGATGAACTCCATCACGCATCACCCCCGGTCTGCGGGGCGGGTCGGTGGGGCGATCGTCGGCAACTCGGAGGGTCGTCCATCGTGAGACGAGTCTACCCGGCGAGATGCCGACCCCGGACGGCGACCATCACCAGCTGACGGGGAGCGCCTTGCCTTCCTCGTAGCCGGCGGCCGACTGCAGACCGACGAGCGCGCGCTCGTGAAACTCGGGGACCGAGGCCGCGCCAGCGTACGTGAACGATGAGCGCACACCCGAGGTGATCATGTCGATGAGGTCTTCGAGGCCGGGGCGCTGCGGGTCGAGGTAGATCTTCGACGACGAGATCCCCTCGGCGAACAATTCCTTGCGCGCTCGTTCATACGCGTCAAGGCGACCGAATCGCGCTTGCACTGCCTTGGTCGATGCCATCCCCCACGACTCCTTGTAGAGGTTGCCGGCAGCGTCACGCTGCAGCGATCCAGGAGCCTCGATCGTGCCGGCAAACCACGAACCGATCATGACGGATGCCGCGCCCGCCGCCAGCGCGAGGGCAACGTCGCGCGGGTAACGCACACCACCGTCAGCCCACACATGAGCACCAGCAGCGCGGGCAGCAAGCGCCGTCTCATGGACAGCCGAGAACTGCGGTCGCCCCACAGCGGTCATCATGCGGGTCGTGCACATCGCACCCGGCCCGACGCCGACCTTGATGATGCTCGCGCCGGCCGAAACGAGATCACCGACGCCGGCGCTGGTGACCACGTTCCCGGCCACAAGCGGCACACCCAGGTCAAGGGCCGACACGGTTCGCAGCGCGCCCAGCATCCCCTCTTGATGACCATGCGCGGTGTCGAGCACCAGGACATCAACACCGGCAGCCACGAGCGCTCGTGCCTTACCTGCCACATCGCCATTGATACCCACGGCTGCTGCGACGATGAGGCGACCGTCTCGGTCAACGGCGGGCTGATACAGCGTCGCGCGCAGGGCACTTCGGCGAGACAGCGTGCCGACAACCTGTCCGTGGTGGACGACGCAGACGATCTCGGCATCGGCCGCGACGATGACATCGAACGCATGCCGAGCCGACTCGATGTCATCGGCATCCACTGACGCGGGTCGTCCGCGCGCGAGATCGCCGAGGCGAGCGTCGGGGAGGGCAGATCCCAGTCGGACCGCGGTCACGATGCCTTGAACAGCCTCGATCATGAGACGGTCGGTGGGCTGCGCGACGATCACGCCGTAGCCCTCCGTCGGAGGCAGCAGGGTCGTTGCATCGGCGACTGTGGCGTCAGGGGGAAGAACCAGTGGCGTGTCCCAGGCGACGGGCTGGTCCTTGACCCAGCGGATCGCGGCATCCATTTCCTGCAGCGGAAGGTCCTGCGGAAGAACTCCGAGCCCGCCCCGGCGCGCGAGCGTAGCGGCAAGGCGCGCGCCCGTGACCGAGTTCATGTTCGCTGAAACCAGCGGGATGGTGGCTGCAGTCCCATCGCGCGGGGAGAGGTCGACCTCGAGTCTGCTCCCCACGCCCGATCGGCGGGGAACGAGAAAGAC
Organism: Microbacterium schleiferi; assembly: GCF_038150145.1. Taxonomy (GTDB): domain Bacteria; phylum Actinomycetota; class Actinomycetes; order Actinomycetales; family Microbacteriaceae; genus Microbacterium; species Microbacterium schleiferi_B. The sequence continues at coordinate 299,179 of NZ_JBBWSA010000001.1, read as the reverse complement.
GTCCGAGTAGGTCAGGTCGAAGGCCGGCGCGTCACCGTAGAACTCCATGTGCGCCAAGCGTACCCGTCAATGCACTCAGCGGAATCGTGACCAACTCGCGGCGCAGCTCAGGGTTCGGATGGCCTGCCGGGCTGTTCAGACGGACTACGCTGGTGTGTTGAACGACGCGGGCGCGACGACGATAGTCCGCGACGACAATCGTGACGAAAGCGGGCGATCTAACGTGTCGAGTCAGGTGACCGGCGTCGGAGTGTCGAACGAAAGCGAGTTCGGCGCCAACGAGTGGCTCGTTGAAGAGCTATACGAGCAATTTCGACAAGACCGCAACTCCGTAGACAAGGCCTGGTGGCCGGTGCTCGAGGCCTACCACTCCGCCACCGAGAACGGCGTGAAGCCCGCTGGCGAGAACAGCGCGAAGCCCTCGGGAGAGAATGCGGCAGCGAAGCCCGCGTCGAACGACGCGCATCCGGTCACCGCACCCACGCCAGTGATCGGCTCGCAGCCCGTTGCGCGCACGACAGCGCGTCCCGCCTCCGCCCAGCCGATTCCGGCGCAGGCCCCCGACACCGCACGCGCCGCATCCGATGCCCCGCCGTCCGAAGACACGGTGACGGTCCTCAAGGGGATGCCGAAGACTCTCGCTGCGAACATGGACGAGTCGCTCACCGTTCCTACCGCGACGAGTGTGCGCACCGTTCCCGCCAAGCTCATGATCGACAACCGGATCGTGATCAACAACCACATGGCGCGCACCCGCGGCGGGAAGGTGAGCTTCACGCACCTCATCGGGTGGGCCATCATTCGTGCCCTCACCGAGTTCCCGAGCCAGAACGTGTTCTACGCCGAGATCGACGGGAAGCCGTCGGTTGTGGCGCCAGCACACGTGAACCTCGGGATCGCGATCGATCTCCCGAAGCCCGACGGCACGCGTGCGCTCTTGGTGCCCAGCATCAAGCACGCCGACACCCTCACCTTCGCCGAGTATCTGTCGGCTTACGAAGACCTGGTCTCCCGCGCGCGCAAGAACAAGCTCACCGCGGCAGACTTCCAGAACACCACGATCTCGCTCACCAACCCCGGCGGGATCGGCACGGTGCACTCGGTTCCCCGTCTCATGAAGGGGCAGGGATGCATCGTCGGCGCCGGCGCGCTCGAGTACCCTGCCGAGTTCCAGGGCGCGAGCGAGAAGACGCTCAACGAGTTGGCGATCGGCAAGACGATCACCCTCACGAGCACGTACGACCACCGCGTCATCCAGGGCGCCGGCTCGGGAGAGTTCCTCAAGAAGATCCACGAGCTGCTCATCGGCGAGCGCCGCTTCTACGAAGACATCTTCGCGGAGCTGCGCATCCCGTACGCACCCATTCACTGGAATGCCGACATCAACGTCGACATCGCCGAGCGGATCGATAAGACGGCTCGCGTTCAGGAGCTCATCAACAGCTTCCGCGTTCGCGGTCACCTGATGGCCGACATCGACCCGCTCGAATACAAGCAGCGCACCCACCCCGACCTTGAGATCGAGTCGCACGGGCTGACGTTCTGGGATCTCGACCGCGAGTTCGTCACGGGCGGCTTTGGCGGCAAGCGCACGATGAAGCTGCGCGAGGTCCTCGGGGTGCTCCGCGACTCGTACTGCCGCACGATCGGCATCGAGTACATGCACATCCAGGACCCCGAGCAGCGGGCCTGGTTCCAGCAGAACCTCGAGGTCAAGTACACCAAGCCGGGGCACGACGAGCAGCTGCGCATCCTCAGCAAGCTGAACGAGGCCGAGGCCTTCGAAACGTTCCTGCAGACGAAGTACGTCGGTCAGAAGCGATTCAGCCTCGAAGGCGGTGAATCCCTCATCCCTCTGCTGGATGAGATCCTGCAGGGGGCCGCAGAGACCGGGCTCGACGGAGCCACGATCGGGATGGCTCACCGCGGGCGGCTGAACGTCCTGACCAACGTTGCGGGCAAGACCTACGGACAGGTCTTCCGCGAGTTCGAGGGACGCGTCGCGATCGGCTCCAAGCGCGGCTCCGGCGACGTGAAGTACCACCTCGGGACAGAGGGCACGTTCGTCGCTGACGGCGGTGAAGAGCTTCCGGTGTACCTGGCGGCGAACCCGTCGCACCTCGAGACCGTCGACGGCGTCCTCGAGGGAATCACCCGGGCAAAGCAAGACCGCCTGCCGATCGGAACCTTCTCGTGGCTGCCGATTCTCATTCACGGCGACGCGGCCTTTGCCGGCCAGGGCGTCGTCGTCGAGACCCTGCAGATGTCTCAGCTGCGCGCCTACCGGACTGGCGGCACTGTGCATGTCGTCGTCAACAACCAGGTCGGATTCACGACGCTGCCGCAGGACGGGCGCACATCTGTCTACGCGACGGATGTCGCAAAGACGATCCAAGCGCCGATCCTTCACGTCAACGGCGATGACCCCGAGGCGGTCGTCCGGGTCGCCCAAGTAGCCTTCGCCTACCGCGAGCGGTTCCATCGCGATGTCGTCATCGACCTGGTCGTCTACCGCCGACGCGGACACAACGAGGGCGATGACCCTTCGATGACCCAGCCGCTGATGACGAACCTCATCGAGGCGAAGCGGTCGGTGCGCCGCCTGTACACCGAGTCGCTCGTGGGTCGCGGCGACATCACGGAAGAGCAGTACGAGCAGGCCAAGAAGGACTTCCAGGATCGCCTGGAGCAGGCCTTCGCCGAGACGCACGCTGCCGAGACCGGTTCTTCCCCGGTGGCGAGTGGCCCGATGACCGGCTCGATCGACACCATCGGCGAGCCCGAAACGACGGGCGTATCGCGCGATGTCGTCCAGCTCATCGGAGACGCATTCGTCAACAAGCCCAATGGCTTCACTGTCCATCAGAAGCTGCAGCAGCTGCTCGACAAGCGCCAGGACATGAGCCGCAACGGCAGCATCGACTGGGCGTTCGGCGAGCTCCTCGCGTTCGGCTCTCTCCTCGTGGAGGGAACCAACGTCCGCATGGTCGGACAGGACTCGCGACGGGGGACCTTCGTGCAGCGTCACGCCGTGTTCCATGACCGCGCCAACGGCCAGGAATGGCTGCCGCTGGTGAACCTCTCCCAGTCGCAGGGACGCTTCTGGATCTACGACTCGCTCCTCAGCGAGTACGCAGCGATGGGCTTCGAGTACGGATACTCCGTCGAACGCTCCGACACGCTCGTGCTGTGGGAGGCGCAGTTCGGCGACTTCGCGAACGGCGCGCAGTCCGTCATCGACGAGTTCATCTCGTCCGCTGACCAGAAGTGGGGTCAGCAGTCGAGTGTCGTGCTGCTGCTGCCGCACGGTTACGAGGGACAGGGCCCCGACCACTCGTCGGCTCGCATCGAGCGCTACCTGCAGATGTGCGCTCAGGACAACATGATCGTGGCGCGGCCGTCCACGCCGGCGTCCTACTTCCACCTGCTCCGCCGTCAGGCCTACGCACGTCCGAGACGACCTCTCGTCGTGTTCACCCCGAAGGCGATGTTGCGTCTTCGCGGTGCGACGAGCCCCGTCGAAGACTTCGTGGGCGGCAGGTTCGAGCCGGTGCTCGACGACGATCGTGGGATCGACAAGAACGCCGTCAAGCGCGTCCTGCTGCATGCCGGCAAGATTCACTGGGATCTGAAGTCGGAGCTCGAAAAGAACCCGAACCCCGAGATCGCACTGGTGCGCCTCGAGCAGTTCTACCCCGCACCGATTGAAGACCTCAATCGCGTGATCGACGAGTATCCGAACGCCGAGCTGGTGTGGGTGCAGGACGAGCCCGAGAACCAAGGGGCCTGGCCTTTCATCGCCCTCGAAGTGGTCAAGTACCTGCACGGCCGCACGATCCGTCGTGTCTCCCGTGCCGCCGCGGCATCCACCGCAACCGGGTCCCCCAAGGTGCATGCCGCTGAGCAGGCGGAGATCATGCAGAAGGCGCTCACCCTCTGAACGTCACCGTGCTGGTCAATCCGGCGGCTCGCGCCGGAACGGGTGGCACGATTGCGCATCGAGCTGCCGAGCGGCTGCGCGAGCACGGCATCCGCGCGACCCTGATCAGCGGTGGTAGCGCCGCCGAGTCGACGGAGTTGCTGAAAGAGACGGTGCGGCGGGGCACGGATGCCGTGGCCGTTGTCGGCGGCGACGGAACGGTGTCTCTGGCAATGCAGGTGCTGGCCGACGGCGCGACGCCGCTGGGCATCATCCCGGCGGGAACGGGGAACGACCTTGCCGAGATGCTTGGCCTCCGCGAGATGCGCGCTGACGAGGCCGCCGACGCGATCGCCCGGGGAGTGACCCGCGAGATCGACCTCGCGCGCATCCGTCGCCACGGCCAGCCTGACGTCTACTTTGGTTCGGTCCTGGCGAGCGGCTTCGACTCGCGGGTGAACGACCGCGCGAACCGGATGCGGTGGCCGCGCGGCTCGTCGCGATACACCATCGCCATTCTGCGAGAGCTAGTCGCGCTGCGCAGCTTCGCGTACGAGGTCGAGTTGAGGGATGCCGAAGGCACCGTAACGCGCCACGATGGCCCTCTTCTAATGGCGGCGGTGGCCAATGGGACCAGCTACGGCGGGGGCGTGCAGATCGCGCCCCGCGCGAACCCTGCCGATGGGGAACTGGATGTCATCCTGGTTCGCCCCACAAGGCGCGCGCGCTTTCTGCGCCTCCTCCCCCGCGTCTACCGGGGAGCCCACGGAGATGTTGCCGAGGTGAGCATGCACCGAGCTCAGACGGTCCGCCTTCTCGCACCAGGCGTTACTGCCTACGCGGACGGCGACCCGATCGGGCAGCTGCCGCTGGAGATCGATGTTGCGCCGCGGGCGCTTCGCGTCTTCGTGCCGTAGCGGCATCGACTGGCGGGGTCGTCGCTGCCAAGTACTCAGCTGGCCGGCGGAGCAAGGCCCAGGCGGGGTGCGAAAGAGTCAAGCGCGAAGTCCAGGCCTGCGTCAAGGGCTTCACCACCGTGTCCTGCACCGGCGATGGTGTCGGAGAAAACCGTGAACCGGGCATCCGAAGCCAGGGCTGCGTTCGAGACCTGACCTGGTCCGAACACGGTGTCCTGATCGCCGTGCGTGAACACGGCGATATGCCCGGCGTACTGGCCTGCGTGAGCAGCAAGAGCCGCGCTGGGCGACGCAGCCTGGAATGCAGCGGCATCCCCAGCAAAGACCTCATCGATGGTCTCCTGGACGTGCTCCGATCCCGGATACTCATTGCCCGAGATGTCCATCACGTTTCCCCAGATCTGCGGGTTCTGCGCCGCCCATGTGAAGGCACAGGACCCGCCATTCGAATAGCCTCCGATGACCCAGAAAGACCGATCGGCGGTGACGTTGAGGTGCGCTACTGCCCACGCGGGGATGTCGGTGGTGAAGTACGTCGAGACCGCGCCGTATGTCGCGGAGTCATGACACGCGGGGTCTCGATCGATGGCACCCAGTTGGTCGGCGACGATGGCGATGGGCGCGAGCCCGTTGTGAGCTGCAGCAAACCTGTCGAGCGCAGCAGCGATACTCGTCGGGTCGGGGGTGCCCGGCTGACCCATCATGAAGACGATGAGGGGAAGCCTCGGCGGGTTGGCGACAAGAGCCGCAGGCGGCAGGTAGAGGGCGGCATCCCTCGGCGAGTACCCCTCGGCGGGGATGCGGTCCTCGCCCGAGAGGGCGCTCACCCGACCGGTCACCGGCATGTCGGCGGGCGCCGTCCACGTGGAGTAGAGCGTCGCGGGATCATCGTCCGACGTGGTGGGCGCGGGAAGCGGCAGGTCATCCAAGGCCTGGATGCCCAAGATTGCCGCCGGTGTGTGTGTCAGCCCGTAGGACGCGTTCACCCCGAGCGCGGCGGCCAGCAGCGCCGCCACAGCCATGACCACGGCAAGCAGACGCCGCCACCAGGGACGGGTGAAAGCGACGACGAGGCCGGCTACCGCGAACCCGGAACCTCCGCCAATCCACAGCGCCGCGTGATCGGGTAACGGTCCGTCAAAGGCGCCGAGAGCCTCGGCAGCCAGGGCGAGGAGAAAGCCGCCAACGAGGCCAGCGACCATAGCGATCAGCCAGCGCCACGGATGTCTCGGAGCAGGCCACGCGATCACAACCGCCATCGTGAGGACGATCGCGCACAGGACACCGAGGATCGGGCTATCGATCAGTTCGAGCGTCAGGAACCACTGTCTCATCGAGCACCGCCGTATCCGGCGCGGGCCACTGCGACGATCTCGCGAGCCGACGGCTCCGACAGGTAGGCGCGCAAGACTGCCATTCCGATGCTCGGAAGTTCCACGGAGTCGCTGTACGCGAGGTACAGCGTGCGATATTCCGGGCGGAACTTGCTCTTGAAACGGAAAAGAGACGCGAAACCGTACGCCGGTTCGAGGGCGGCGGCCACCTGTTCGAGAAGGGATGCGAGGAGCGTGCGGTCACTTTCAGCGGCGCTGCCCGGCTTACTCGCCAGCGGAGCACCAGACAGGCTCACCACCTCCAGACCGTCATCCTTGGCTCGAAGAGCGGTCTTGACGATGACGAACTCCATGAGGCCGTTGGGTCCGTCGACGCGGCGGCGCATGTAGTCGAGAGTCCACCCCACGCGTCGACCCGATCGCCACGACGGCATCCAGCTCGCTCGGCAGGAACTCGTCATGGATGCTGTAGAAGGCCGGCGACCATCCCCGATCTGCGCAGTAGTCAACAAATCCCCGCACCGTCTGATCGCGCTTACCGGGCGCGCACAGTGGGTCTGCGATAGCGAGGGCAACATCGCCCACCCGCCGAAACGCCACCGCTCCTGTGCCGTCGGCGGTGTACCAGTGGTCGTTGCCGCGCCAGGTTCCCATGAACCCGAGGGTCCCACCGCCACGGCGGAGCAACCAGTGATAGTGCTCGTCGTCTGCGACGACAGCGTGCTGCGGGAACCGGTACATCCGCAGCATCGCGACGATGAAGACCGCCCAGAACAGGACGCCCACCCACTGGTAGATCAGCAGCGCGGCGCCGTGCGTGGGGTACGGCGGCTGCCCGAGATTGCGCAGGAACGATGGCGGAACGAACCGGCGCAGTGTTTCGACGAGAAGGTCGGTGACGCTGACACGCTGAACGTAGGTCTGCCGGAAGATCGATTCGGCGACGAGGTGGGTTGCGGCACACGCAGCAAGAGTGGCGCTGACCGTTCCGGTGAACCACACCACCGCGCGACGATCTGCCCGGATGGGGAAGAATCGCCGCAGCGCGACCAGCACGACGACCGTGGTCAGTGACACCCCGATTGCGGCGATAGCCCACAGCCCGTACTCCAGCCAGGTGGGATCGGCCCAGGGACCGACGGAGACGGTTCCCGCAATGACGGACCAGATCGCTACGACACCGATCAGAGCCTCGACCACAACCGCCAGGACGAGCGCAGAACGCCGACCACGGCGTAGGCCGAGGGCGGCGACCAACAGCAGGGCGACCGGCACGAGCGCCATCAAACCCGGGCCGACGCCGCGCGTCACCACGACAGCTAGCTGATGGTCACAAAGCGGGCTGTACCGTGTCGCGCACAGATCGACGAGGTTCTCGTCGTACTGGGTGAAGAACGACTCGGCGAACGACAACGGCCCACGTCCGCCGCCGGCCAGCACCGCCGCGAGGGGACCGAGGCCCGTCACCGCGACGACCAGTGCCGTTACGGAGCGCGTCTCGCGGTGGATGATCGGTGCCAGGAACGTCGTGGGGTTCCGCGAACGAGCCACAGCCCCACCAGGAGCCCGAGCACTGCGGCCACGAGGCGGTACCACGCGTCGGTGTCGCCGGCGTAGAGGGCGAACATGGCCAACACGGCGAAACCGACGACCCGGATGCGGCGACGCCAGAGGGCGGAGGCCAGTGCCGAGGCAGCCATGAGTGCACCGACCATCGCGGTTGCCGGGTCAAGCACCGGTGTTTCTGCCGCCTCGACGGGACGCAGATCTGACACCGTCCACAGGAGGGCGTGGATGGCGGTGGCTACGAGGTTGCCGGCGAGGGCAACAACAAGCGTCACCCCGAGCAGCCGGAGGCGGCCCAGCAGCCTCTCGGCGTAGGCGAAGCCCGTCACCGCAAGCAGAATCGTGAGGGTCGTGTCAACAGCGGAGTCTGGAACGAAGATCGCCGTCAGCGGCGTCCACCAGCGGCCCTGGGAGAGGACCGCAACTGGTCCCACGCCCCAAAGCGATCCGTCGTCGCCCCACAATGTTCCGGTGAAAGCCGCGCACGCCAGGACGAGGCCCGCGGCTGACACCGCGACGACGTGTTCCATGATGTAGCGTCTGACGACGTTCACGCGTCGTGACGCAGCGAGATCGGGCTGTGCATGCTCGACAGCGGCCACCGGCGCACCTCCCGTTCACACGGTCGCGCCGAAACGCTACAGCGAGGCGCTCGACGTGAAGAGGGCGATCCTGTGGATCAGTGATGAGCCGCCTGTGCGGCGCGCAGCGTTGAAATTACCTGGTCGCGCAGCTCCTCCGGAGCTGTCTCCTTGCACGCTCGTGCGACAGCCTCGGTCAGAGTTGTTGCTACGAGCGCCTCCTCGCGGCAGTCCGGGCAGTGCTCGAGATGCTCTCGAATGTCGGCATGCTCGGTCTTGCATACCTCGTTTCGCAGGTACTCCTCCAAGTCCCGCGTGGCCTTAGCGCAGCCGCAGTCAGTCATGTGTCGCTCCTCGAGGCGGCGACCGAGATGCCCCGCTCGGTCGCATATTCGGCCAGCAGCTCCCGCAGCATCCGCCTGCCACGATGCAGACGGCTCATCACGGTGCCGATGGGGGTTTTCATGATGTCGGCGATCTCCTGATACGCGAAGTCTTCGACGTCGGCGAGGTACACCGCGAGACGGAAGTCCTCGGGAATCGACTGCAGCGCGTCCTTCACAATGGATGCCGGCATGTGGTCGATCGCTTCGGCTTCCGCCGACCGCGTACGCGTTGAGGTCGTGGACTCTGCCCCGCCGAGTTGCCAGTCTTCGAGATCCTCGATAGCGCTCTGGTACGGTTCCCGCTGCTTCTTGCGGTACGTGTTGATGTACGCGTTGGTCAGGATGCGGTAGAGCCAGGCCTTCAGGTTCGTGCCCTGTGTGAAGCTCGACCATGAGGCGTAGGCCTTGACGAAGGTCTCCTGCACGAGATCTGCGGCATCGGCCGGGTTGCGCGTCATTCGCATCGCAGCCGCATAGAGCTGGTCCATGAACGGCAGGGCCTGCTCTTCAAACTGCCTGCGCGGGTCGGCCGGCGCCTCGGCCTGATCAGTCATCACGCGCCAGTCTACGTCCGGCGCCATAGCGATCGTCATCGGGCTCCTTCCGTCCCTCATTAGGCTAGGAACCGATGAGCGGCGAGAGATATTCCACCCCGACCGGTTCCGGAGAATCCGGCTGGTCAGCTCCGCGCGCCGGGGAAGCGGTCGCCGCCCGTCTGGCGGTCCCCGGATCCAAGTCGCTGACAAATCGCGAACTGATCCTGTCGGCGATTGCCGATGCTCCGAGCACGCTCCACGCCCCGCTGCACTCCGACGACTCGGTGCGCATGGTGGCAGCCCTCCAGGCGCTCGGCGTCCAGATCGACGCCGTCGAGGGCGACAGCCCGTTCGGCCCCGACCTGATCGTGACTCCTCCTGGCAGCGCAGGCTCTGTCGGAGCGTCGCCTTCGGGAATGCACAGCGCAACAGTCGACTGTGGGCAGGCAGGGACCGTGATGAGATTCATCGCGGGTATTGCGGGGCTGGCCGACGGTGATGTCGCCATTACAGCCCATGAGAGCGCCCTCCACCGTCCCATGGGTGCGATGATCACGGCCCTTCGCGACGTGGGCGTGGACGTCGATGATGAGGGTCGCTGGGCACTCCCCTTCCGCGTGCGCGGGCACGGTCACATCCGCGGCGGCGAAGTCGTGATCGACGCGAGCGCCTCGAGCCAGTTCGTGTCCGGGATGCTGCTCGCGGCGCCCCGTTTCGACACCGGCCTCCACCTCATCCATTCCGGGTCGCGGCTGCCGAGCATGCCCCATATCGACATGACCATCGAATGCCTCGCGCATCGCGGTGTGCACGTCGAGAGGCCCTCCCCGCGCGAATGGATCGTGCCTCCGCAGCCGCCCCGCGGCAAGACCGTCGCCATCGAGCCCGATTTGTCCAACGCGGCCCCGTTCCTGGCAGCTGCCATGGTCACCGGCGGCACCGTCACGATCACCGGTTGGCCCGCGCACTCCACACAGCCAGGCGCGATGCTCGGGTCGATCCTGCACGACATGGGTGCCCGCGTCACGCGTCGTGGTGGGGCCCTCACCGTCGCCGCGGGCCGCGGCATCCGGGGTATCGAGATCGACTTGTCGGCAGCGAGCGAACTGACGCCCACGATCGTCGGGCTTGCCGCCTTCGCCGCGGAACCGACGACGATCACGGGAGTCGGACACATCCGCGGACACGAAACCGACCGCATCGCTGCGCTCGTCGGAAACCTGCGCGCGCTCGGTGGTACCGCTGAAGAGCTCGAGGACGGTCTGCGCGTTCTGCCCGGGCGGCTCCGCGGCGGTGTCTGGCGGGCATTCCACGATCACCGCATTGCCACAACCGGCGCCCTGATCGGCCTCGCCGTCGATGACGTCGTGGTCGACGACATCGGAACTACCGCGAAGACCATGCCCCAGTTCCCCGACCTGTGGACTTCGATGCTCGAAGGGAACGGCGCGGAGTGAGCTGGCTCGGGGACGTCGATGACGACGATGAGCTCGGCATGGACGAGAGCGATATCCGCGTCAGGCCGAACACCAAAGCCAACCGGCCGCGCACGAAACGCCGGCCCAGCCACGCGGATGCCGAGATCGCACGAGTCCTGGGGGTAGACCGCGGCCGTTACACGGTGCTCGTCGGCGAAGACACGGATGACGAACGCGAGGTGACAGCCGCCCGGGCACGCGAGCTACACCGCACCGCGATCGTCACCGGTGACCGCGTCCGGGTTGTGGGAGACACCTCGGGAGACGAGGGAACGCTCGGCAGGATCGTCGGAATCGAGCCGCGGACGTCGCTTCTGCGACGAAGCGCCGACGACACCGATCAGGTGGAGCGCGTCATCGTCGCCAACGCCGATCAGATGCTCATCGTCATCGCCGCCGCCGATCCGGAGCCGCGCCCTCGCCTGGTCGACCGCTACCTTGTCGCCGCGCTCGATGCCGGCATCCGCCCCCTGATGGTCATCACGAAGACCGATCTGTCCGACCCGACGGAGTTCCTGTCGCATTTCGCGGGACTCGACCTCGACGTCTTCACCAGTGCACGCGCTGACATGCCGCTGGATCGAATCGGTGCCGCCCTGGTCGGCCACAGCACCGTTTTCGTGGGACACTCCGGTGTCGGTAAATCGACTCTCGTCAACGCTCTGGTTCCGAGCGCCGATCGCGCGACGGGGCATGTCAATGAGGTCACCGGCCGGGGACGACACACATCGAGTTCCACGGTCTCGCTGCGCTACGAGGCTCCCTCGGGCACGGGATGGGTCGTCGACACCCCCGGCGTACGCTCCTTCGGGCTCGGTCACGTCGATCCCGACAACATCCTGCGGGCATTCACCGATCTTGCCGAGGTCGCGAGGGAGTGTCCGCGTGGATGCACTCACCTGCCGGACGCGCCCGATTGCGCCATCGCGGAGGCTGTCGCAGCGGGACGCCTCGGGCCCGGGGCTGCAGCCCGGCTGGATTCACTGCAGCGTCTGCTCACGACGTTCGCCGATCGCCCCTGAGCGCTGAGGGCCCTGTCGAGAGCGCGGCGACGAACGCGCGGCTTTAGGGTGGACGTATGACAGTGCGTCTTGAACCCGGTACCGCTGCACCCGATTTCACCCTCGTGAACCAGGACGCGACGGATGTCTCGCTGCACGATCTTCGGGGCTCGGGCGTCATCCTCTTCTTCTACCCACAGGCGATGACGCCGGGGTGTACGACGGAAGCGTGTGACTTCCGCGACAGTGTCGAGCCGCTTCGCAGCGCCGGGTACGTCGTGCTCGGCATCTCCCGCGACGCTCCCGCCAAGCTCCGGGCGTTCCGCGAACGGGACGCACTTCCGTACGACCTGTTGAGCGACCCCGACCGTGCCGTCCACGAGGCCTACGGAGCGTGGGGCGAGAAGACGATGTACGGCAAGACGACAGAGGGGGTGCTGCGCTCGACCTTCGTCCTCGACGAGAACGGCGGCATCACGCACGCCCTGTACAACGTCAAGGCGACGGGGCACGTTGCCCGAATCCGCGGTCTGCTCGGTCTCTAGTCTTCCCGCGCCGGTGGGGCCGCGCTGCGAACGGCGATCACCAGAATCACGAGGGCGACGATCGCCGGAATAGCGATCGCGACGCCCGTGACCGGATGCGCGTACTGGCCCGTTGCAGCGCCGAGGGCGACTGCGAGAATCAGCAACTGCGTCACAATCGCTCCCGAGCGACCCCATGACAGCCCGCGCCACGTCGTGATGCCGAACATCGCGACGATCGCAGCGCCGCCCAGCGTCAACACGATCAGGGCAATCGCACTGTCTAGCGCTGCGGTATCGCCGGCGATGACCGCAACGGCTTCCCATGCCGCGAGCGCGCCGAGCCCCGCTGCTTCCAGCAGCACGATCACGCCTGCCACTCGCGCGGCAGTCATCGAGCGCGTCACTGCATTGACCTCCCGATCACTCTCGGCTCGCTCATAGCGTTCTTGCATCGTCCTCACGAATGAACCCTTGATTCGGGTGAACGGCTGTGGGACGATGGGTAAAGCCGTGTGCTCCCACAAGGTCGTGGGACGAGACATCTTCTCGTACACCTCATAGAGTATCCGACCGCCCCCGTGGCCCGATGCTCATTCCCCATCAAGGAGCACCCCCTATGGATTGGCGCGACAAGGCCGCCTGCTTGACTGTCGACCCCGAGCTGTTCTTCCCGGTAGGAAACACGGGTCCAGCGGTCGACCAGATCGAGAAGGCAAAATCCGTGTGCGCCCGGTGCACCGTCACCGAAATCTGCCTGCAGTATGCCCTGGAGTCCGGTCAGGACTCGGGTGTGTGGGGCGGGCTCTCCGAAGACGAGCGCCGCGCCCTCAAGCGCCGCGCTGCCCGCGCGCGCCGCGCCAGCTGACAGCGTCGGGTACGGCGACGTCAGGCCGTCGTCAATCGAGCGCGATGTAGCGCAGCGGGATGTCGATCGTGACTTCCGTGCCGCTTCCGACGAGCGTGTGCCAATCGATCGTGCCACCCAGCTCTCCCTGAATGAGGGTGCGCACGATCTGGGTGCCCAAGCCTCGGCCGACCTGCCCTTCCGGCAGGCCCACGCCGTTGTCGCGGACACGCACCAGGAGTCGTTCGGGGTCCCGCTCGGCCTCGATCTCGACGTCGCCCTCCTTGCCGGCGAGGCCGTGCTCGACCGCGTTCGTCACCAGCTCTGTGAGGGCCAGCGCCAGAGGCGTCGCGTACTCGCTCGGGAGCGTGCCGAAGCGCCCCACGGAACGGGTCCGCGCACGTGTGGTTGGCGCGGCTGCCACTTCGGCGACGAGTTTGAGAACGCGATCGAAGACATCATCGAAGTCGACGCGTTGCGTGAGTCCTTCGGACAAGGTGTCGTGCACGACAGCGATCGCAGAAACGCGACGCATCGCCTGGGTCAGCGCTTCTCGGGCCTCCTCCGTATGCGAACGGCGAGCCTGGATACGAAGCAACGATGCGACAGTCTGCAGATTGTTCTTGACCCGGTGATGGATCTCGCGAATCGTCGCATCCTTGGTGATGAGCTCTTGCTCCTGGTGGCGCAGCTCCGTGACGTCGCGGCACAGCACGATCGCACCGATGCGCGTCCCGTGATCGCGAAGGGGGATCGTACGCAGGCTCACCGTCACCCCGCGCGCCTCGATGTCGGCGCGCCACGGCGCCCGCCCCGTCACCACCAACGGAAGCGATTCGTCGAACTGGCGCTTCTCCGGAAGGATCTCCGTCGTCACCTCGACGAGCGACTCGCCCTCGAGTTCGTCCTCGAATCCCATGCGGTTGAACGCCGAGAGTGCGTTGGGGCTCGCAAACGTCACGGTCCCATCGACATCGAGGCGCACGAGACCATCCGATGCTCGAGGCGCGCCCCGCCGTGGCGCTGTCGGAGCGCTCAGATCGGGGAAGTCACCCGAGGCGACCATCCCGAACAGATCATCGGCACACTCGTTGAAGGTGATCTGCTGTCGCGAGGGAGTACGCGTCTCGCCGAGATTGGTGTGACGGGTCAGCACTCCCACCGTGGTGCGACCGGAGCCGGACCCTCGCACGATCGGTACCGCACGCACCCGGGTCGGGGTCTCTTCGAACCAGTCCGGGGATGCCGAGTCGACGATCATTCCCGAGAAGAACGCCTCGCGGATCTGTGTCCGCCACTGCGGGCGGACCGGGTCACCGACGATGTCACGGTAGAACAGGGTCGCAGCTCCGCTGGGGCGGGCATGGCCGACAGCGACGAACGAGTCATCCGTCGTCGGAACCCAGATGACGATGTCGGCGAACGCGAGATCGGCCAACAGCTGACCGTCCCCGGCCAGGCGGTGGAGCCATTCGACATCCGCGCCAGTGGAACGCCCCTGGGCATAGACGAGATCGCTGAGGGTCGACATTGTTTCAGCCTAGAGCCCCGGCGTGAATGCTCGAACTACGCAGCTTTGCGAGTATCCACGGCGAGCGCCTCAGCCACAAGACGCCGCACCCCGGACACGATCGGTGATCTCCGGGCAACGTCTGCGATCGGGCGGGCGGCCAGGAGCGCAGCGTCAGCCGAGCGCGGATCTTGCGGCACGAACCACACGTCACGGATGCCGGCGAACCGGTCGAGACTACGGCGTACCTGGCCGCGGGCGTCGATGCCCAGGGAGCCCGGGCGCAGCCGGTTGGCGACCACCGCGATCGGTGTCGCTCCCACCGTCTCGCGCAACTGCGCGTACCCGCGAACGAATCGACTGATGCCGACTGGATCCGCAGCGGCAACGGCGACGATGAGATCAGCCTCCTGGAGGGCCGCGATCGTGGCGGCGTTGCGCCTGTCCCCCGCGAGATCACTCACGATCTCTTCGTCGCGGTCCAGCGACGCTGCCACGTCGACGACAGTGTCGTCAGCCCACTCACGGCATACCGCGAGCGCGGCGCGCACACGGTCTTCACGCAGCTCCGGCCAGCGCGACGGACGATTGATGCCGGTCAGAACGCGCGGCCCCCGCCCGAGCCGCAGCGCGATTCGATCGAGTTCGGCGACATCCAGAGCACCAAGACTCACTTGTCGACAGGCGGCGGCGAACCCCGGGCCTTCATCGGGGAGCCCCAGCGCCAAAGCAATCGACGGCGCGTGGGAGTCTGCATCGATCAGGGCGACGTCACGGTCGCGGGCGAGCTCCACCGCTAGTTCGATCGCGATCGTTGAGCGACCGGGCGACCCGGCCGGGCCCCATACGGCAATGACGCGTCGCCCGGCCCGGGGAGCGGGTGCGCCGGGCAGCGGGTTTCGGAGGGCACCCACGAGCTCGCGACCGGAAGCGCGAGGCGACATCGGGACACCGAGTCCGAATGCCTGAGCGAGGCGCGCCGTCGCCTCTCCATCCCCCACGGGAACGATTCGGACCCCCTCCCGATCGCACGCTGTCACGAGTTCGCGCGTGAGTGTGTCGTGGCGCGCAGCGACGACGAGAAGATCAACCTCCTGGTCGCCGGCGTCACGGACTGCGCCGCGGGCGGCCGCGATGCCGGGAGTCGTGACCGGCACCGCCAGCGCGTCCCATCCGAGCCGCGACAGCTCGTCAGCCAGACGTGTCGCGTGGGGCTCATCCAGCGCGATGAGCGCCCTCATTGCTGCCCCGGAGTCCAGGGGATAACCGAGAGCGCCGAACCGTCGGCGATCGCAGCGAGCGCGGCGGCGACATCTGCCCGGGGGATCACCAGCTCGACCGCTGCCGTTCCCCCTGCCAGTGGCGAGTCGTCGCGGCTGACACTGACGACTGTCGCGTCAGCCACGAGAATGCGTGGCGTATCGAAGCGCGACTGGTCCAGGCGCGGCGCTGCCCACAGCTCTACCGTCGATCCGGCAACGACAGACCCTGGTACCTCGGCCGCGCTGCGGACGACAACCGTCGTCGAGCGCGTGCTGTCGTCGGTCACGAGGGCATCCGCGGGCACGAGTTCTCCGGCCGAGACCGTACGCGCCGCTACGAGCCCTTCACCGAGATCATCCGCGCCGAGGTAAGCGTCAGATGCGGCTCCGAGAGCAACATCCACGACGGCAAGGTCGGCTGCCGCGACCGGCTCGCCGGGCACGATCGCCCGGACGGCGACGTACACGGGTTCGGTCTGACGCGCCGCCGACACGATGAACCACACGCCGCCGACAGAAGTCAGAACCAGAACGATGCCGATAAGGAACCGCAGGTCGGCCCACGCGGAGCGCCGGGACGTTCGAGACGGGGAGAACATGCGATCCATGGTGACCGAGGCAGGCGATGGGCTGCCGCGCTTATCCACAGCGTGCGCTGCTGCGCTGCCCTGTCCGAACCCGGCGTCATAATGGGGACATGCCCCATCCCCACGCTGCCGACGCGCGCCTGTTGACGCCCTCGCAGGTCGCCGAAGTGCTCGCGATCGAGGTCGATGACGTGGTGGCCCTGGTCTTGGCCGGACAGCTCCGCGGGATGCGTGTGGGCGAGAGCGGGCAGTGGCGTATCGACGAGACGAGCGTCGAGGCCTACCTCGACGATCAGGTCGAGCAGACCCGCCGCATGGCGCTGTGGCACCAGTCTCAGACCGCGAGCTTCCCCGAGCTGTGGGGCACCGGCGCCATTCGCAACCCCGACTGAGACGCGAGGTCAGCTGCGGGTCAGAGCCCCGAGTCGCCCGCCGCCACGATCAGCTGCGCGAGCGCGCCGAACGGAACCATCCGAAAGCCGGTCACTGCCGACGGATGCCGCGGGGTATCGAGGTCGTGAAGGGCAAGGTCGAAGTGATCGGCACCGGCTCGGTCCACGGTTCCGGTCAGGGAGTCACCAGCGACCAGCTCGACGAGGACGGGAACGCGCCGCCGCGCGAGGTCACGCAGAACGAATCCGAGATCCACCCGCTCGCGGAGGGCTTGCCCCGCGCGTCCCGAGGCGCTGTGCAGGAGGTCGGCGTGCGGCATCCGTAGTCCCATGAGCCCCGCGAGAGGCACGATGCTGACGGAGGACGGTCCTCGATCGAGCGCAAACCAATCGGCGCCCACCGCGACCATCCGCCCGTCGACAGCACCGCCACCGCTGAGGTGCGCCCGCACCTGAGCCTGGGCATCTCGCAACACGAGAAGCCGGTCCCGCAGCGATACACGCGACAGGCGCACCCGCTCGGACTCGGAGGCGAGGGCGGCACGCTCTGCTTCCCACTCGGCGGATGCTTGAGCCTCGAGGTCATCGAACAGCCGGTCCCATCGCACGGGGCGAGCGTACGTCGCAGATGAGGAGTCGATGAGAAACTGTCCACAGCGGGGCCCCGGCCCCCACCCGGCATCCCGCCGTGTGCTCTACTTCTCGACATCCTGTTACCGGTCGAGAGTGAGATCTCATGGCGACGACGCAACCGAACTTCGCACGCGCTTACCGCGCGGCAGACGAAGCGGCCGAGCTGAACCAGTACTTCGCGCCGCAGCGCACGAGTACCGCCGACCTCCCCGATCCCGAGACCTTCTTGCGCAACATCTCGCGCGGGGTCCTCGAGATCTTCGCGGGCGTTCGCGAGGTGGACCAACTCGCCAGGTGGCTGACCGAGGATGCCTATCGGAAGCTCGTGACCCGAGCCAACCTCGCCGCCCGCGCACGAAGTGCCCGCGGCATGCCCGCGAAACGTCCCGTGCATCAGATCGTTTCCGTGCGCTACTCCTCCCCCGCGGACGGCATCGTCGAGGGCGTCGTCATCGTCCGTGGCCCCGCACGCACCCGTGCCGTGGCCCTGCGGTTGGAGGGCATGGACGGTCGGTGGCGCACCACCTCGCTCGCCCTGCTGTGACGACGTCGCGCAGGGCGCTCCGCCTTACTGCCGGTACGACGAGAGGAAGTTCCCGAGCCGCTCGATCGCCTCGGTGAGCACCCGAGACTCCGGAAGCGTCACGATCCTCACGTGGTCAGGGGTCGGCCAGTTGAACCCCGTCCCCTGCACGAGCAGCACCTTCTCGGCGACGAGGAAGTCGTACACCAGCTTCGCGTCATCGCGAATCTCGTAGACGTTCGGATCGAAGCGCGGGAAGGCATACAGCGCCCCCTCCGGCTTGACGCAACTCACACCCGGGATCGACTCCAGAGCCTCCCAGGCGGCATCCCGCTGCTCGTGCAAGCGCCCCGTGGGCGCAATCAGCGCGTCGATCGACTGGACCCCCGACAGCGCAGCCTGCACGGCGTATTGCGCCGGAACGTTCGGACACAGCCGAGTCGAAGCCAGCAGGGTGATGCCCTCCAGGAAACCGGCTGCGTGATCCTTCGGTCCCGTGATCGCCAGCCACCCCGAGCGGTAGCCCGCGACGCGATAGGTCTTCGAGAGCCCGTTGAACGTGAGCACCAGCAGATCCGGCGCGACGGCAGCCATCGGAATGTGCGTTGCATCGTCGAAAAGGATGCGGTCGTAGATTTCGTCAGCGAGGACCAGGAGTGAGTGTTCCCGGGCGATGTCGGCGATCTGTTCGAGGACTTCCCGCGTGTAGACGGCACCGGTCGGATTGTTCGGGTTGATGACAACGATCGCTTTGGTGCGCTCGGTGATCTTCGAGCGGATGTCCTCGATGTCAGGCTGCCAGCCGTTTTGCTCATCGGAGAGGTAGTGAACCGGCGTCCCGCCGCCCAGGCTCGTCATCGCCGTCCACAGCGGGTAGTCAGGGGCCGGGATCAGCACTTCATCGCCCTCGTCCAGGAGGGCCTGCATCGTCATCGTGATGAGCTCGGAAACCCCGTTCCCGAGATACACGTCGTCGGGGTCGAGCGCGGGGAATCCGGGGACCTGCTCGTACCGATAGACGACGGCGAGCCGGGCCGACTTGATGCCGCGACTGTCGCTGTAGCCGTGTGCCTCGGGAACCGCCTCGATCATGTCCCGCACGATCTGGAACGGAGCCTCAAAGCCGAACGCTGCCGGGTTTCCCGTGTTCAGCTTGAGAATCCGGTGACCTTCGGCCTCAAGTCGGTCGGCCTCGACCAGGGCCTGCCCCCGGATCTCGTAGAGGACATGCTTGAGTTTGCTCGACTGGTCGAGCGGCCGGGGGTGGGTCATCCGTTCAGGATAATGCCGCACCCGCCGGGCCACCTGACCGCATGTGGCTTGCGCTCTCGCGTTCTGCGCTTACTTCTTCTTGTCGGCTGCGCGCCGCTGGGCGCGGTTCAGCGGTGGCTGGGCAGCCTGCGCCGGCGCTTCGCCCTCTGTGCGCTGCCCGAACGATCCTCGCGCGGCGGGTGCCGCCGGCGCAACGGGCGCTGCTGGCACGGATGCGGCAGCCTGACGGGCCCGGCTGGTCGCCGCTTGCTGCACCTGGCCGCGTTCGTTGCGTACCTCGACCTCACCAGCGTCGTTGGCTGCGGAATACTGCAGGCGCTGCCCCTCGACGGGCGCGATAGACAGACCCTTCGCCTCGACTTCGGCGGCGCTCTCGCCCTCGGCGCGGCGTACCTCGACCTCCAGGTTGTAGAGGTACCCGACTGACTCTTCCTTGATCTGCCCCATCATCTGCTGGAACATCTGATAGCCCTCGCGCTGGTACTCGATGAGCGGATCACGCTGGGCCATCGCGCGCAGGCCAATGCCGTCCTTCAAGTAGTCCATCTCGTAGAGGTGGTCGCGCCAACGGCGGTCGACGACCTGAAGCACCACGCGCCGCTCGAGCTCGCGCATCGCAGCCTCGCCGAGGCTCTCCTCACGCTTCTGGTAGGCGATGCGAGCATCCGAGATGATCTCGCGCTTGAGCACCTCGGGGGTGACCTTGCCCTTGCTTCCCGACTCGGCGACGACCTCGTCGATCGTGAGAGAGACCGGGTACAGCGTCTTGAGCTCGGTCCACAGAGCGTCGAAATCCCAGCTCTCGGTGTGACCCGTACCCGTGTGATCGTCAATGAGCGTGCTGATCGCGTCCTCGATGAAGTGCTGGACCCGATCCGCGATGTCATCACCCTCGAGGATGTGGCGGCGATCCGAATAGATTGCTTCACGCTGGCGGTTGAGGACGTCGTCGTACTTCAGCACGTTCTTGCGCAGCTCGGCGTTACGCGCCTCCACCTGCGACTGTGCGCTCTTGATCGCACGCGACACCATGCCGGATTCGATCGCGACGTCATCGGGGAAGTTCGTGCGCGACAGGATGGCCTCGGCAGCGCCCGACTGGAACAGCCGCATGAGGTCATCGGTCAGAGACAGGTAGAACCGGCTCTCCCCCGGGTCGCCCTGACGGCCCGACCGACCACGCAACTGGTTGTCGATGCGGCGCGACTCGTGCCGTTCCGTACCGAGCACGTACAAGCCACCGGCGGCAACGACCTTCTCGGCCTCTTCGGCGACATGCTCGCGGGTGGACTGGTACACGGCATCCCACTCGGCTTCGTACTCATCCGGCGTCTCCACCGGATCGAGGCCCTTCGCCTTCATCTCCTGCACCGCGAGGAACTCAGCGTTCCCGCCGAGCATGATGTCGGTTCCACGCCCTGCCATGTTCGTTGCGACGGTCACTGCGCCCAGTCGCCCGGCGCGTGCCACGATCTCGGCCTCGCGCGCGTGGTTCTTCGCGTTGAGCACCTCGTGCTTGATGCCCTTCTTCGCGAGCAGACGCGACAGGTACTCGCTCTTTTCCACCGACACCGTACCGACGAGCACCGGCTGACCCGACTCATGGCGCTTCGCGATGTCCTCGACCACCTGGGCGAACTTCGCCGGCTCGTTCTTGTAGACGAGATCCGACTGATCCTTGCGGATCATGGGCTTGTTCGTGGGGATTGCGACGACGCCCAGCTGATAGGTCGACATGAACTCGGCAGCCTCGGTCTCGGCGGTACCGGTCATGCCCGAGAGCTTGTCGTAGAGGCGGAAGTAGTTCTGCAAGGTGACAGTCGCGAGGGTCTGGTTCTCGGCCTTGACCGGCACGCCCTCCTTCGCCTCGATCGCCTGGTGGATGCCCTCGTTGTAGCGACGGCCGACCAGGATTCGACCGGTGTGCTCATCGACGATCATCACTTCGTCGTTCATGACGACATAGTCTGTGTCGCGCTTGAACAGGGCGAGCGCCTTGATCGAGTTATTCAGGAACGAGATCAGCGGGGTATTGACCGACTCGTAGAGGTTGTCGATCCCGAGGTAGTCCTCGACCTTCTCGATACCCGGCTCAAGCACACCGATGGTGCGCTTCTTCTCGTCCACCTCGTAGTCGACGCCCGGCTCAAGAGTCCGAGCGATCTTCGCGAACTCGGCGAACCACCGGTTGGCCTCGCCAGCGGAGGGTCCCGAGATGATCAGGGGCGTGCGGGCTTCGTCGATCAGGATCGAGTCAACCTCGTCGACGATCGCGAAGAAGTGGCCGCGCTGGACGAGGTCCTCCCGGCGCCACGCCATGTTGTCGCGAAGGTAGTCGAAGCCGAACTCATTGTTCGTGCCGTAGGTGATGTCCGCGAGGTACTGCTCCCGGCGCACCTCGGGGGTCTGCCCCGACACGATCGTGCCGGTCGTCATCCCGAGCGCCCGGTACACGCGCCCCATGAGGTCGGCCTGATAGCTCGCGAGGAAGTCGTTGACGGTGATCACGTGGACGCCCTTGCCCGCGATCGCGTTCAAGTACGCGGGAAGCGTTGCCACCAGCGTCTTGCCCTCACCGGTCTTCATCTCAGCGATGTTGCCGAGGTGCAGCGCAGCGCCGCCCATCAACTGCACGTCGTAGTGCCGCTGACCAATCGTCCGTTTCGCGGCCTCGCGCACGGCCGCGAAGGCCTCGGGCATCAGCTTGTCGAGCGTCTCGCCAGCCTCGTAGCGGGTGCGAAACTCCGCGGTCTCGTCCCGCAACTCGACATCGGTCAGCTGCGAGTACTCGTCCTCGAGGGCGTTGACCGCCTTCGCAACCTGCTGCAAGCGCCGCAGCAGCCGACCTTCGCCGGCACGCAGGAGTTTCTCGAGAGGATTGGCCACGGAAAGCTCTCCATCTGTCAACGGCGGCACCCGGAGTGCCGACCCGGCGCGAACCGCGCGCGGACATACCGACTCATGTTACCGGGCCGTGACCTTAGCGTGCGCTGGATCCGCTCCCAGCGGAAGCCTCACCCTCGCCGGCATGTTCGGCGCTCTGCAGGATGTGCCGCCCTTCCCGGTTCGTGCCGCGATCAACGGACTGATCGCATCTGTGGCGATCGGCGCCCTGGCAGGATTCCTTCCCGCGCTCGTCGCGGTGCGCTCACGCGTCATCGACACCCTTCGCGTGTGACCACTCAGCCCGAACACGGCTGCGCGAATCTAGGATCAAGGCATGGCCAGCTTTTGGGGACGACGCAAGCGTGAACAGGCCGAGACGGCGCAACAGGATGCCGACCTCGCGCGCCGCGCGCAAAGCTCGCTCGTCGCGGCTGACGAACACATCCGTCTCGCCTCAGACGAGGTCTCGTTCGCCGAAGCCGAACTCGGTCCGGGCGCCGTCGGCGACCTGCGCGACGCGCTCGATTCGGTGCGAACCCACATGCAAGAGGCCTTCCATCTGCACCAGCTCAACCACGACGAGATTCCCGACACCGCCGACGAGCTCCGCACCCGCAACACCCGCATCATCCAGCTGTGCGACTGGGCAGAAGACCTCCTCGAAGACCGGATGGCTGCCCTGGCCGAGCCGATCGAGCGGGCACGTCGGGCGCCTGAGATCATCGCCCGGGTTCGCGCCGACGCTGCCCGCGTCCGGGAACGCATCCCGCACGCGCGGGAGACCGTCGAGCGGCTCGCCACCAGGTACTCCACACGCGCGTTGGAAGGTGTTGGCGCCAATCCTGCGGAAGCCGAACAACTCCTGAGCTTCGCCGAACACAGCGCGGGAATCGCTGAGCGTCGGCGGGAAGCCGGGCAGCGGGAGCAAGCGAATCTCGCGATGGAAGCCGCGACGGAAGCGGCTCGTCGCGCCGAGACCCTGGTGGATGCCGTCGAAACGTTCGAGGTCGAGGCCCTCCGAGCTGAGGCGACACTCGGCGCGATCGTGGAAGACTCGCGCGGGGATCTGATCGCTGCGCGAACCGCCCCACAGGTTCCCGCCGTTGTCCAGGCGATGTCAGGACTGCAAGCTGCCCTCTCCGCGCTTCCCGCCGCCGGAGTGAACACCGACCCGTTTGAGCACTTGACCCGGATGCGGGAAGCGAACGCGGCCCTCGATGCGGCAGTGGCCGCGGCGCTCGAACGCGCATCCCGACCGATTCCGGAGCTCGGTCATGTGCGAAACGCGATCGATGACGCCGACCGCCAGCTCGCGGTGGCCCGAGACGTCATTGCCGGCCACCGGGGCTGGATCGGTGCTGACGCACGCACGCGCCTTGCCGAAGCCGAGCGCGTCCGGGCAGACCTGGACCGCGTCGTCGGAGGCTCCGCCGCGACCGTCCCCACCATCCCCGAGGACGATCGGGAGCAGGCGCTGGAGTTCGCCCGCCGCTCCGCCCAGCTGGCGGGCGACGCGCTGCGGTATGCCCAGCGCGACATCGACGCATCACGTCCCGCGGCGGGTCCACCGCCGCAGTGGGGCGGTCCCATGGAGGGCTTCGGTCGCCGCGCCGGCGGCGGTTCAGACCTCGTCGGAGGAATCCTCGGGGGCCTGGTGATCGGCAGCATCCTCGACGGAATCTTCGATTGACAGACGGATGCCGCGAGCTGGTGGGCCCGCGGCATCCGTTCCTCTATCTCGCGGCAGTGCCGCGAGCGGTCAGCTCACCAGGGCCGCCGGGCTCGCCTCCGTCGTGAGGGAGATCACACCGTAGTCCCAGCCCTTGCGGCGGTAGACCACGCTCGGGTGATCGGTTGCGGCGTTGATGAACAGGAAGAAGTCGTGCCCGACCAGTTCCATCCGGTCGACGGCATCCTCGACCGTCATCCACTCGGCCTCGAACTCCTTCGTACGGATCACGACGGGTGTGTAAGCTTCGTCATCCTCACCGTCAACGATCGGCACCTCGCCGGTCGCCACACGCCGGAGCACGTCTGCCGATGCGGGCTGGATGTCGATTCCGTCGAGCTCACCGCGCTCCTTGTCGAAACTCGCCTTCCGGGGGTGGTTTCGAGCATCCACTCTCTTGTCCTTGGCGCGGCGCAACTGCTCGCACAGCTTGTCGACAGCCATGTCGAGCGCAGTGAACTTGTCGGCATCGGTCGCTTCAGCCCGCACGAGCGGACCCTTGCCGGTGAGCGTGAGCTCGACAGTGTGGTCTTCGACCCGACCCGTGCGGTAGGTGCGGTGGGTGACCTTGACATCGATGCGCTGCGCACGGGGTGCGAGGTGTTCGATCCGGACGAGTTTCTCTTCGACGACCGAGCGGAAGCGATCGGTGATACCGACTCCCACGCCGACGATGTTCGTGTCCATCTTGACCTCCTTGTTTCCGGTCCGCCCGGTTCCAAGGGCGGACCATCAGTCGCCTTGTCACCCCCACGTTAGACCCTGGTCATCTGCCTGTCACGCACGATTTCCGCTGTGTCCGTATCCTCCGCAGGAACACGTGCGAGGACACGTTTACCCGGTGCTCAGCGACTCCGAAAACGCCGCATCAGAGCTACCATTCCCCGTCATCCCCGCGCGTCAGGTGACCACAGCAGCGGCGTGGAAGCCACAGTGACAGCTCCGATAACCGTTGCCCCTGCCGCCTGCAACGCCTCGGCCGCTGCCCGCAGGGTCGCGCCGGTCGTCACGACATCATCGATCAGGACGACTGGCCGCTCGGGCACCGATCGCACGATGAACATGCCCTGCGAATTGCGTTCCCGCGCCGCCCTGCCCAGTGCCCGTTGGTCGAGGCCGGAGCCGACGCTGCGGAGTGCGGGTAGGCAGTGGAGCCCAGCCCGCCTGGCGATGAGCTCGACCACGCTGTAACCGCGGCGGCGAAACGCGGCTGACGACGATGGGATCGCAACCGGGATGACCGCAGCTGCAGCGATAGCAGGCACCAATCCCCCGGGCACGATATCCGTCCCCTCCATCGCCCCGCGAAGCGCGGCCCCAAGTGGGCGAGCGAGCCCGGTCCGACCCTCGGCCTTGAGTGAGCGCATGACACCGACGACGGGCCCGGCGTAGTCCATCGCGCTGACCACCGCGAAGCCGGCGAGCGTCCGGTGCCTCACACCGCCACTGCGCACCGCACGCTCGCACTGCTCACACAGCGGGGAGTCAGGCTGGCCGCATCCAGCGCAATCGACCGGGATCAGCCACGAGAGTGCTTGCACTGCGGCATCGCGTACCCATGCGGCGGCACTCGCGGAGGGAGAGGTTGTCACTGCCCCACCGTGCACCGGAATGCTCATCGCACCGGGGGCTCGCCGCGATTCCCCGAAAGGCTGCGCCGGCACGCACGCTCGGGAGGAGCCGATGGGTCACTGCTGCGGGGTGCCCTGCTGAACCGCGAGGAGTAAGATCCCCTCCGCGGTCTGCAGCCAGTTCGCGCCACGGCGCACGTACAGCCCGCCCTCCTCCGAACGGAGACGAACGCTCGACGTGGCGGTCGCAACCGTTGAGATCGAAACGCCGGCGGGACCGGCAACCGCCCCGGAGGCACCCCCGACGACCTGTTCGACGAGGTTCGTCTCGGTTCCCGATCGCACGACGACAGCGACAGTGACGTCATCCGTCCACGCCATCGACACAGCCTCGCCCTCGATGCTGCCCGCAATGATCGGCTCACCCAATCGCGCGGGGACACCATCGTTGTTCCGGATGACGCCAGACAGCCACAGCTCGGTGCGATCACCAACGCGAACAACGCCTGCCATGCGTGTCCCGTCTCGGGAGATCGACACGGCTTGCACGTCGGTGGCACCGGCTGCCGCCCACGGCTGCGAGAGAAGCGGTGACTCGACGCCGGGACCGAAGGCGGTGAGAGTGGCCGGTGAACGGGCCGGAATACTCCAGACGAAACCCCGGGCATCGATCACGGGATCTCGAAGCGCGCTGCGCGTGTCGAGGACCACGACATCGTCGGTGGCGTCAGCACGTGCAACCGATCCATCCGCTGAGCGGACCGCTGCGCTTTCCTGATCAGGCCCCACCTGCACGGCCACCGGATTGCTTCGTACAACGGCCTCCGAAAGCCCGGGAATCGCCGTGATCGTGTTCCCGGAGAGGAAGCCGAATCCTTGGTCGGTCATCACCAGCGGGCTGCCGGTAACCGCCGTCGAGCGGGTCGGCACCGGAGTCGCAGCGATAGGGACGCCGTCGACAGTCAGCTGCACCTCCGTGATCCCGGCGGTGGCAAGACTCGCTTCCAGCTGCGTTGCCATGCGGTCGATCGTGAGCTGGGGCAGTGCGAGCACCTCGGGCGATAGCTCCACCTGGGCAGTTCCAGCGCTTTGCGGCACTGACGAATAGACCGACGTCACGTCGTCCGTGAATGCTGTCGATACTGCCCCGGCGAGCCAATCGCTCGGCTGCTCGTCGACCAGCGCCGCGGTGATGCGTACGGCAGCGGATGTGGTCGGGAACCATCTCTCATCGGGAACGAGATAGGTCCACGACGGGTCGAAGTACATCACCGAGTACCGGTGGAAAACGGTGCCGAACACGCTCTCGTCGAGGACGATACCGTCGGGGGCTCTCGAGATCCGCCACTGGCCCGCTATCTCGACCAGTTCGAACGCGAGGGTCGCGGTGCCGCCCAAGGCCGGCTCGTAGCGCCCGGTCTCGTCGACACTGGCAACGGGCGCAAGGGTGACTTTGACCATGTCATCGACCGCCGGCTGAGCGACGATCTGCCCCGTGGGCACGATCGTGACACCCGCTGAGGGGTTCCACGAGGACTGGATCGAGGGCGCAAGAAAGGAGCGAGCCGCCTGCCAGTCATTGCTTGAGCCCGATCCAGCCAGCAGGAACCCCTCGACGATCTCCTCCGGAGTCGCTCCGGGCTGGGCTTCCTCCGGGAAGAAGCGCACCTCGGGACCGGTCAGCACCTCATCCACGGGCCGACCGGCAGTGACCGGTCCGCTGACGGGTAGTCCCGCGCATGCAGAGAGCACCAGGATGCCGACCGTTGCCAGCACGCTCGCGATGAGCCGCCTCATGAATGAGCTCCCGGTGCTCGGTCGCCGCTGGGAATCGTGGATATCGGCTGGGTGTGCTCGAAGGCGTCGACAGTGTTCTCGTCGCCCGGGTCGAGCGGAATGGGTGAGTCCAGCGGAAGCGCTGCGGGTCCCGTGCGGTGCGCGCCGCGCGGAAGCGTGAGCACGAAGTGAGCCCCTCGTCCAGGTTCCGACCACACAGCCAGCTCTCCACCGTGAAGCTTCGCGTCGCCGAGTGAGATTGCCAGGCCGAGGCCCGTTCCGCCCAGGGTGCGCTTGCGGGACGGATCGGCGCGCCAAAAGCGGTCGAACACGCGTGCAGCATCCTCGGCGGCAATACCCATGCCGAAGTCTCTGACTCCGACAGCGACGGCTTGCTGATTGCTGTCTACGGTGACCACGACCGGCTTGCCCTCACCGTGCTCGATCGCGTTCCCGATGAGATTTCGCAGGATGCGTCGCACCCGCCGGGGATCAAGATCTACCGGCGAGTAACCGCCCGGGGCGACCAGGCGCAGATCAGTGCCGTGCTGGTGGGCGACCTGCTCCATCGAGGCGATCACATCCTCTGCCACGTGGGCAAGGCTCGTCGGTTCCAGCTCGAGCTGCACTGATCCTGCGTCATATCGGCTGATCTCCAAAAGATCGCTGAGGAGAACCTCGAAGCGCTCGACCTGGGCAGCGAGCAACTCGGCGGCGCGCGCAGTCGCCGGGTCGAAGTCCTCGCGGCGGTCGTTCAACATGTCGGCGGCGAGCCGGATGGTGGTCAGGGGCGTTCTCAGCTCGTGCGAGACATCCGAGACGAATCGCTGCTGCACCAGCGAAAGATCGGCGAGCTCCTTGATCTGAAACTCGATACTGTCGGCCATCGCGTTGAAGGACTCACCCAGCGTTGCAAGCTCGTCCTCGCCGCGCACGGGTAGCCGTACCCCCAGCTCTCCCGCCGCGAGCTTCGCGCTGGTCTGTGCAGCTTCGCCGATGGGCGTCGTAACCGAGCGGAGCACGAACCAGGCGATGCCGCCGATGAGCAAGACCAGCGCGACGCCGACGACCCACAGCGTCGCCTGAACGAAGCGGAGCGTCTGATCCGCGCTCTCCAGCCCGTAGGCGTAGTAGACCTCGAAGTTGCCGACCTGCGGGAAGATCAGCTGCTGCCCGACGACGATGCCGGGCGTGCCCGAAGCATCGAGGGCTACCGACTGCCACCACTGCTGGTTGGCGTCGGCCCGCACTTTCTCGCGCAGCCCTTCGGAGATGATCGCCGTGTCGAACTCGCCGACGCGGTACGCCTGCGCTGCAGCCGAGGGCGCTCCCATGCGAAACGTCGCGATCATGTCGGTCGAGGACTGCTGCTGCAGCGCCGTGCGCAGCCCAAGCCAGACGCGTTGGATCTGCGCCGGATCTCCCTGCGTGTCAGCACTGTCGAGCACCGTCTGCGCCGATGCCGTCGCACGAAGCGCCTGCTCGGTAACCTCGTCGCGGCGGGACGCGAAGAGGTCATCCTGGATGGCCAAAGCGGTCCAGGTCACAGCTATGAGGACGGCGAAGGCCGTGAGCACGATTGTCACCGAGAGGGTACGAAACCGCAGCGAACGTCGCCACAGGTGCACGAGATTGTCAGGCCACGCCCTCCAGTTGCGTCGCCAGATCAGCGGGCGAAACGACGGCTCGGCGGCCCCTCGGGAGCCCACTGTCTCACCTCACGCGACCGCTGCACGCGGCTCGATCGTCGACGACACTCACTCCACTGCACCGGCCCGGTAGCCCACACCGCGCACTGTCGTGACAATGCGGGGGTTGTCGGGGTCGAGTTCGACCTTGGCGCGCAGCCGCTGCACGTGCACATTGACCAGACGCGTGTCGGCCTTGTAGTGGTAACCCCAGACCTGCTCGAGCAGCATCTCGCGCGAGAACACCTGCTGCGGCTTGGAGGCAAGTGCGACGAGCAACTCGAACTCAAGCGGCGTGAGCGAGATCACCTCGTCGCCGCGTCGGACTTCGTGACCGGCGACATCGATCGTCAGGTTCCCGATCCGCAGTGTCTCCTGCGACGGATGCCCGCCGGGGCGCAGTCGTGTGCGGATGCGGGCCACGAGCTCTTTCGGGTTGAACGGCTTGACGATGTAGTCGTCAGCGCCCGACTCCAGTCCGCGCACGACATCGGCGGTGTCGGTGCGTGCCGTCAGCATGATGATCGGGATGCCCGACTCGGAGCGGATCGCCGTGCAGATCTCGATGCCGTCGCGACCGGGAAGCATCAAATCGAGCAGGATCAAGTCGGGACGTTCCGCGCGCCAGGTCTCGACAGCGGCGTTTCCGTCAGCGCAGAAGACCGTGTCGAACCCTTCCGTGCGCAGCACGATCCCGATCATCTCCGCCAGGGCGGTGTCATCGTCGACCACCAGGATGCGTGAGTTCATCGCGCCTTCGTTCCTTGCGTCCAGCCTGCGCACTTGCGGCAGGCAGCCGCGGGTGCTTCCCCCGAGAGTAGTCGACTCCACCTGTACGCACGCCGTTGATTCGCGCGCGCGTCGGCACCGGCCCGCACGGCTGCGGCACGCAGAACGCTGCAGTGACGGACACGAGCGGGCCTGCGTCCCGTGTGACACGATGGAACTCACGCCGATTCCAGCCCTGTAGGAGGAACCCGTGACCGCGTACCCGTCTTGGACGCCTGCGCCGCGGCCTGGGATCATCCCGTTGCAACCACTGACGTTCGGCACGATTCTGGGTCGCTCGTTCTCGGCGCTGCGACACAATCCGAAGGTGCTGCTCGGGTTCGCGATGGTCGTGCAGACGATCGCCTACCTCGTTGTCACCATCGCCATCTCGGCGGTCGCGTTCGCAACCTTCTCGCGGCTCGACACCGTGCCGGCCGGCACCGACGAATGGGATGCCGTCCTGACGGGATCGATCACGCTGACCGCCCTGTCGGGGCTGGTGCTCGGTCTTCTTGCGGGCGCCGTGGGCGTCCTCGTGCAGGCCGTGGTCATCTCCGATGTCTTGTACGCTGCGGTGGCCGAGAAGATGACGCTGCGGATGCTGTGGCAGCGTGTGCGGCCCGTGGCCTGGCGTCTGATCGGTTACACGATCCTGCTCTCGCTCGCGATCGGCGTGATCGTGATCATCGTCGGCGGGCTGATCGCCGTCCTGGCTGTCTCCGTTCCCGCCGCCGCAGTCATCCTCGGAATCCTCGTCATCCTCGCCGCCATCCCCCTGAGCCTCTGGCTGTCCGTGAAGCTGCTGCTCGTTCCGGCGGTCCTGATCGTGGAGCACACGTCGCTGGGCGCGGCTCTGGGGCGCTCGTGGCGGCTGTCGCGGGGCCGATTCTGGGTGATCTTGGGGATCATCGTGCTCGTCTCGCTCGTCTTCGGCGCCGTCGCCCAGGTCGTCAGCATCCCGTTCTCGTTCCTCGCCTCGGCCCTGACGACAGTGATAGCCCCCACGGGCGATGAGAGCGCAGCGGCGATCATCGGAATCGTCGCAACCCTCGGTCTCACGCAGATCGTGACCCTACTCATCCAGTCGGTCGCCGTCATCGTGCAGTCAACAGCCGCGGGGCTCGTCTACATCGACTGCCGGATGCGGCACGAGGGCCTCGACCTCGACCTGCTCGAGTACGTCGATCGCAGAGATGCGGGAGAGGCGGGCCTCCCCGACCCGTACGTCGTGCACATCGGCCGCGCCGTGCAGCCCCGGTGGCCTGCGGCGTACGCGCAACCAGCTCCGTTCGCCCCGCCGCCGGGGTACGTCATGACGCCTCAAACCGCAGCTGTGCCGACATCCGGGTCGCCGACACCCGCCACGCCGACCGCTGACCCGGCGTCGTCGACGCCTCCCGCGGGCCCCGATGACGACCAGACGACATGGGCGATGCCTCGGTGATCTCAGAGATCCCGCTCATCCCTGATGGCGAACAGGCTCGCGACTGGGCCGTGCAGGAACTCGCGGATCCGGTCTATCAGGCGGCGAAGCCGACGTGGTTCGACCGAGCGGCACAAGCGGCGCGGGATGCGCTAGCTTCCCTGTTCTCGCCCGATGTCGCACCAGAGTGGGCAGCCATTCTCGCCCTTATTGCCGCGATCATCGCCATCGCGGTCATCGTCATCGCGATTCTCGTGTGGGGAGTCCCCCGCCGGGCATCCTCACGACGAGCCCGCACCGGTGAACTCTTCGGCGACGTCGACTATCGAACTGCCGACGGGCTGCGGACGGCAGCTGAGGCTGCCCGCAGCCGCCGGGACTGGGACGCGGCGATCGTGCTGCGCTTCCGGGCAGCAGCCCGCGGCCTGGACGAACGAGGCTTGATCGAGCTTGCCCCCGGCACGACAGCCCGGCAGTTCGCGGTGCGCGCCGACGCGCTGACAGCGCCGGCGAGCGGGCGGGTCGGAGACGCCGCCACCGTCTTCGAGGACGTCCGCTATCTTCAGCGGCCGGGGACCGAGGCCGGGTACGAGGTGGTGGCTGCGGCAGACAGGGCGCTGGCCCAGCTCGGGTCCGTGCGGGCCGATCCGGCCGAGGTGCCGGCGTCATGAGCCTCGACACCCGCGAGCGCCGCGCGGCTCGAGCCGATCTCCCAACCACCAGAGCCCGCCGGGGTTCGGCGGTGGGCTGGATCGCCATCGTCGCAGGCCTCATCGCTGTCGGCATCGTCGGTGCGAGCATCGCCGGCGGCAGCGAGTGGAGCCAGCGCGAGTCGCTCGATCCCGAGTCCGCGGCGCCGACGGGCACGCGGGCGCTGGCACGCATCCTGGCCGATCAGGGCGTCGACGTGCACATCGTCCGCTCGCACGAGCAGGCCGCAGCGGCGCTGAGCGAGACCGCGGCAACGCTCGTACTTCCGGATGCACCCGCGCTCTCCGATGAGGCGATCTCCGCCCTCGCCGCGCCCGCGACAGACGTCGTCCTCATCGACCCACGCTCGCGGACGCTCCGGCTGATCGCCGACGGGGCAAACGCCGTCGGCGTCGCCGATGACGCGCTCGTGCAGCCGCAGTGCTCAGTGCCAGAGGCGCAGCGGGCCGGAGCGATCCGTCCGCGAACGGTCTTCGTCGGTACGGATGCCGCCCAGTGCTATCCGGCAGCAGGAGGCTATGGGCTGCTGGTGCGCGAAACTGTCCGCCCCGATGCGCCGGGTACGCAACGCGTCTCTGCCGTCGACGGCGCTGCGCTGTTCACGAATGAACACCTGGCAGAGGACGGCAATGCTGCCCTCGCGCTGGGCCTCATGGGCAGGAATGCGACGCTTGTCTGGTACGTCCCATCCGTGGCCGATACCAATCTCGACCCCGTGAACCCGTCCCTCGGCGAGCTCACGCCACCGTGGGTCAGCCCCGTGATCGTCCTGGCGCTGGCGGCTGCAGTCGCGGCCGCGCTGTGGCGCGGCATACGCTTCGGACCGCTTGTTGGCGAGCGACTGCCGGTGACGGTGCGTGGCGAGGAGACGACGTGGGGCCGAGCGCGCCTGTATGCACGATCCGGCGACACCGCGCACGCAGCGTCCCTGCTGCGCCATGGCGCGCGGGTGCGGATAGCACGGATGCTCGGCCTGTCAGGATCGTCGTCGGCAGCAGAGGTCGCCGACGCGCTTGCCAGCGCCTCGGTGACGTCGCGGGAGGATGCGCGAAGCATCCTGGACGGAACCCCGCCGATGTCACGGCGCGACCTTGACGAACTCCACGACCGATTGCGCAGACTCGAAGCTGCAGCGCGCGCGGCACTTCACCCCGAAAGGAACGCCCCATGACGACTCCCGACCCGGCGCCGACGACTGCCGACGAATCCGTCCTCGGCGACGACGCCGCCCGCGCCGCCGTCGGGCGCGTTCGTACTGAGATCGGCAAGGCTGTCGTCGGTCAGGATGCCGCCATCACGGGTCTCCTGATCGCGCTGCTGGCTCGCGGACATGTCCTGGTCGAGGGTGTTCCCGGTGTCGCCAAGACGCTGCTGGTACGGGCATTCAGCCGCGCGCTCGGCCTCGAGACCAAGCGAGTGCAGTTCACTCCCGACCTCATGCCCGGCGATGTCTCGGGCTCCCTCATCTACGACGCTCGGTCAGGCGAGTTCGAGTTCCGCGAGGGCCCGGTCTTCACCCACATCCTGCTGGCTGACGAGATCAACCGCACACCGCCGAAGACGCAGGCTGCCCTCCTGGAGGCGATGGAAGAACGCCAGGTATCCACCGACGGCGTGACCCGCCCGCTCCCCGATCCGTTCCTTGTCGCCGCGACCCAGAACCCGATCGAGCACGAGGGAACCTATACGCTCCCCGAAGCTCAGCTCGATCGGTTCCTCCTGAAGCTCATCGTCGATATGCCCGCACGCGATGCGGAAGTCACGGTGCTCCGCCGGCACGCCGACGGCTTCTCACCCCGCGACCTCGATGAGGCCGGGGTGCAGACAGTTGTCACCGCCGCCGACCTCCGGGCCGCCCAGGCGGCGGTGCGGAACGTCACCGCCGCCGATGACGTCCTCGGCTACATCGTCGATCTCGCGCAAGCCACGAGGCAGAGCCCCTCGGTGCAGCTGGGCGCGAGCCCGCGCGCCGCCACGGCGCTGCTGGCGACGGCGAAAGCGTGGGCGTGGCTCGGCGGATCACCGGCCATCACCCCCGACCACGTCCAGACGATGCTGCTCCCTACGTGGCGGCACCGCCTTCGGCTTCGTCCGGATGCTGAACTCGAAGGGGTGTCGGTCGAAGCGCTGCTCCAGAGCATCCTGCAGCAGACCCGCGTCCCGCTGTGAGCCCCGCATGTACGTGACCGGTCGCTACCCGCTTCTCGTGGGTGCCGGCGCTGTTCCCGTGATCCTCGGCTCGGTCGGCGGAATCCCTGCCTGGGCAGGGGCAGCTGCCTGGCTCGGGCTCTGCGTGCTGCTGCTCGGGATCGATGTGCTGGCCGCCCCCAATCCGCGTCAGGTGAGCATCACCCGCGCCGGACCGACGAAGGTGTTGCGCGACCAAGCGACCCAGGTGACGGCGACAGTCACCAACACGGGTGCACGAACGCTCAGCCTCCGTGTTCGGGATGCCTGGCAGCCGACCGCAGGCGCAGTCACTGGAACGGCGGTGATACGCATCGACCCAGGCGCGTCGGGTCGGGTGGTCACGTCGCTGCTGCCCCGTCGGCGCGGAGAGCTGCGCAGCGCCGGACTCGCACTGCGCTCCGCGGGGCCCCTCGGGATCGCGGGGCGGAGCGCCCTGATCACCGTTGCGGGAAGCATCCGGGTTCTGCCGCCCTTCACCTCGCGGCGTCATCTGCCCTCGCGCCTCGCGCGGCTGCGCGAGCTCGACGGGAACACCAGCGTTCAGGTGCGCGGACAGGGCACCGAATTCGACTCCCTGCGTGAGTATGTGCGCGGCGACGATGTGCGCTCGATCGACTGGCGCGCCACGGCCCGGGCCAGCGCCACAATGCTGCGCACGTGGCGCCCCGAGCGCGACCGCCACATCGTCATCATCATCGACACCGGTCGCACCGCCGCGACGCGCGTCGGTGACGGCGTGCGACTGGATGCCGCTATGGAGGCAGCCCTCCTCCTCTCGGCGCTCGCGGCGCAAGCTGGAGACCACGTCCACCTGTTGATGTTCGACCGGGCGGTGCGTGCCCGGGTGACCGGTCGCGACGGTGCGGCGCTTCTGCCCGCCCTCGTGGACGCCATGGTCGCCGTGGATACCGGGCTCATCGATACCGACTGGGACGCCGCCTTCGCGCAGGCCCGGCTCCTGACCACCCGGCCCTCGATGATCGTCGTGCTCACGGCACACGACGATCCGGAGGCCGCTCGGGGCTTCCTCGGCGCTCTCCCCCTCATTCCCAGCCACACGCACGTTCTCGTTGCCGCAGCCCAGCCCGAGCAGACCGAGGCGCCACAATCCGATGCTTTCGAGGCCGCCGCGCGGGAACGGGCCCGTTGGGATGCCGACCGAATGGTGACGGCGCTCTCTCGCGCGGGCATCGACGCCCTGTCGGCCTCAGCCGAGGATCTGCCACCGCGCGTTGCCGACCGTTACCTCGCGCTCAAGGCGCTCGGCCGGCTCTGAACGGCGAACCGCGGCCTGACCGCGGGGTCACACAGATGAAAGCGGGGCGATTTCACGCCTCCGGGGCGAGTCGTTTGCCTGTGAGTCGCCTGAGAGCGCTAGGTTTCGGCCGAATGAAAGGAGCCAGAGATGGCTGAGACCACTTCCGCCCCCGGCACAGCCCCGAAGCTCATCGCCGAGGCCCTGGGCACCTTCCTGCTCGTGTTCGGTTCGATCGGCACCGCCCTGTTCGCCGCGAACTTCGGCGCGAGCGAGAACGGCACCTCGCTCGGCGTTGGTTTCCTCGGAGTCTCCCTCGCCTTCGGTCTGACCCTGATGGCCGGCATCTACACGTGGGGTCCGATCTCGGGCGGCCACTTCAACCCGGCTGTCACGTTCGGACTCGCCGCTGCCGGGCGGTTCGCGTGGAAAGACGTTCCCGGCTACCTCATCGCCCAGGTCATCGGCGGCGCCGTCGGCACGACGCTGATCGTGCTCATCGGACTGTTCGGTCCTGACGGCTGGCTCAGCGCCGCTCAGGACAGCGGCTTCGCAAGCAACGGGTACGGCGCGGCATCCCCCGGCGGATTCGGCCTCGGTGCGGCCATCGTCGCCGAGGTCCTGCTCACCGCGATCTTCCTGCTCGTGATCCTCGGGGTGACGCATCCCCAGCGCAACGCCGAGAAGTTTGCGGGGCTTGTGATCGGCTTCACGCTCACGATGATCCACCTCGTCTCGATCCCCATCGACAACACCTCCGTCAACCCTGCCCGCTCCATCGCGACGGCCATCTACGGCGGCGGCGAGGCGCTCGCGCAGCTGTGGGTGTTCATCGTGTTCCCCTTGGTCGGAGGCCTCCTGGCCGGATTCGCGCACCGCGCACTGTTCGAGCGCAAGCCGCTCCCTCCTGTTCAGGCAGAGGCACGCGTCAGCTGACGACGCACCCGGCACAACAGAAGCGGCCCGCCTCCGACGAGACACGGGCCGCTTCTGTCTGGATGCCGAGACTGAGGCTCAGACCAGGTCGAACCGATCGAGCTCGGTGACCTTGCCCCACGCCTTCACGAAGTCACGCACGAACTGCTCGTTCGCGTCGTCGCTCGCGTAGACCTCGGCGATCGCGCGCAGCTCCGAGTTGGAGCCGAACAGCAGGTCGACCCGGGTTCCGCGGCCGACGAGCTCACCCGATCCGTCCTTCTTCCCTTCGAAGGCGTGCTGGCCGGGGTCAAGCGCCCGCCACGTGGTGCCGAGGTCGAGAAGGTTCACGAAGAAGTCGTTCGTGAGTACTCCCGGGCGCTCGGTCCACACACCGTAAGCCGAGCCGTCGTAGTTGCCCGCGATCACACGCAGACCACCGACGAGAACGGTCATTTCGGGGGCGGTGAGGGTCAGCAGGTTCGCCTTGTCGATGAGCAGGTGCTCTTCGGGCAGACCGGATGCCGCGGCGATCGGACCCAGGTAGTTGCGGAAACCGTCGGCTGCGGGCTCAAGGTACTGCATCGACTCGACATCCGTCTGCTCCTGCGTGGCGTCGGTACGCCCGGGGTGGAACGTCACGACAGCCTCGACACCGGCATCCTTCGCTGCCTTCTCGACGCCGGCGTTGCCCGCCAGCACGATGAGGTCGGCCAGCGACACCTTCTTGCCACCCGTTGCCGACGCGTCGAACTCGGCCTTGATGCCTTCCAGCACGCCGAGCACCTTGGCGACCTGGGCGGGGTTGTTGACCTCGAAGTCCTTCTGCGGGGCAAGGCGCAGGCGAGCGCCGTTCACGCCGCCGCGCTTGTCGCTTCCGCGGAAGGTGGATGCCGCAGCCCAGGTGGTCTGCACGAGCTCTGCAACAGTAAGGCCCGACTCGAGGATGCGCTGCTTGAGGAGCGCCGCATCTGCCTCATCGATGAGCGGGTGATCGACAGCCGGCACCGGGTCCTGCCACACCAAGTCCTCGGCCGGAACCTCGGGGCCGAGGTAGCGAGCCTTCGGGCCCATGTCGCGGTGGGTCAGCTTGAACCAGGC
Source organism: Microbacterium schleiferi (assembly GCF_038150145.1). Taxonomy (GTDB): domain Bacteria; phylum Actinomycetota; class Actinomycetes; order Actinomycetales; family Microbacteriaceae; genus Microbacterium; species Microbacterium schleiferi_B. The sequence continues at coordinate 261,895 of NZ_JBBWSA010000001.1, read as the reverse complement.
GCGCGCAAATGCGTCAGCGAAAGCTTCCGGATCTTCGAGGAACCGGCGCGAGATCTTCTCGTACTCGGGATCGAACCGCAGCGCGAGGTCGCTCGTGAGCATCCGGGGCTCGCGACGCTTCGAGGGGTCGTGGGCAAGCGGAACCATGTCGGCACCGCCGCCGTTGACCGGACGCCACTGGTTGGCACCCGCGGGGCTCTTCATGAGCTCCCACTCGTAGCCGAACAGGATGTGGAAGAACTCGTTGTCCCAACGGGTCGGGTGGTAGGTCCAGGTGACCTCGAGACCACTCGTGATCTGGTCGTCGCCCTTGCCTGAGCCGAAGTTGTTCTTCCACCCCAGGCCCTGCATCTCGGGCCCGGCGGCCTCGGGGTTGTTCTCGAGGTACGAATCGGATGCCGCGCCGTGCGTCTTGCCGAAGGTGTGACCACCGGCGATCAGCGCGACCGTTTCTTCGTCGTTCATCGCCATCCGCTTGAAGGTCTCCCGGATGTCGATCGCCGATGCCAGCGGGTCGGGGTTGCCGTTCGGGCCTTCGGGGTTGACGTAGATGAGACCCATCTGCACGGCAGCGAGCGGTCGCTCGAGGTTACGCTCACCCGTGTAGCGCTCGTCGCCGAGCCAGGTGGTCTCGGGGCCCCAGTAGACGTCGTCATCCGGCTCCCACGCGTCGACGCGTCCGCCGGCGAACCCGAAGGTCTTGAATCCCATGTTCTCGAGCGCGACGTTGCCGGCGAGGATCATGAGATCGGCCCACGACAGCGAGCGCCCGTACTTCTTCTTGACCGGCCACAGGATACGGCGAGCCTTGTCGAGGCCGACGTTGTCGGGCCAGCTGTTCAGCGGAGCGAACCGCTGCTGCCCGGTGCCGCCGCCACCGCGACCGTCCATCACGCGGTAGGTCCCCGCGCTGTGCCAGGCCATGCGGATCATGAGCGGTCCGTAGTTGCCGAAGTCGGCTGGCCACCAGTCCTGCGAGACGGTGATGGTCTCTTCGATGTCCTTCTTCACGGCGTCAAGATCGAGGGTCTCGAACGCGGCCTTGTAGTCGAAGTCACCGCCGTAGGGGTTCGCCTCAACGGGGTTCTTCGCGAGGATCTTGAGGTTCAGCTTGTTCGGCCACCACACCTGGTTGGCCGAACCGTTCGTCGGGTGGGGCTGCGCGTGGATGACGGGGCAGGCGCCGTCGCCCGTGGCCTCGGCGACTTCCGCCTCGTCGGTGTCGGTGACGGTGACCGACTGATCGATGTCATTGGGCTGTTCCCCCAGGGGGGTGACTGCCGGGTCGTTTTCGCTCATGATCGTCCTTCCGTGACGGTCGGGTTGTGGGTAGGTGATGAAGTGTCGGTCTCTGTCGCGGCGCACGCTGCGCACACGCCCCAGAATGTGATCTCGGCCTGGGCGAGTGCGAAGCCGTGGGTTTGCGACGGATGCAGACACGGTGCTTCGCCGGTGACGCAGTCGACATCTTCGACCCGCCCGCACGAGGTGCACACCATGTGGTGGTGGTTGTCGTCGATGCGGACCTCGAACCGCATGGGCTGGCCGGCCGGCTGGATGCGGCGTACGAGTCCCGCCGCCTCGAAGTCGCTCAGCGCGTTGTAGACGGATTGCAGGGTGGTCCCGGGAGCGCGGCGATCGACATCCGCGAAGATTGCATCGGCACTGGCGTGAGGGTGCTCCCGAAGAGCGTCGAGCACCGCCAGACGCGCGCTCGTAACCCGAAGTCCCGCTGCGCGGATCACCGATTCGACCGGCTCCGAGCCGGCGATCCCCCGCGCATCCATCACACCTCGACGCTAGCGCATTTTTGATCGGTTCAAAAGGAGTGAGCGTGATGGGTCACGCTCACCCGCCAGTCCACAGCCGAGCGGTGCCGGCGTGGAACTCCGTAAGGTCCCCCGTCTCACCGGCACGCACCGCTCGCCGCCCGACGACGAGCATGTACACGAGGAATCCCGCGAGTGCAACGGTTCCGATACCGATCTTGAGGGCCCACGGCCACGCTTGCGCGGTCACGAAACCCTCGATGACCCCCGCCACAGCGAGCGCGAAGACCAGTCCGATCGCCACCGTCGCCAGCGCCCGACCCTCCGAAGCGAGAGCCTCACCGCGCATGCGCGGACCCGGCGCGACCCATGACCAGAAGAGGTGAAGGCCAGCCGCGACAGCAACGAAGACACACGTGAGCTCCAGTTGGCCGTGCGGAAGGATGAAGAGGAAAAACGTGTCGATGCGGTCGAAGGCTGCGAGCACGGCGGCTGCTGTCCCGACCGCGACGGCATTTTGTACCAGCACCATGACCGGCCAGATCCCGGTGATCCCGAACAGCACGCTTTGAGCTGCGATCCACGCGTTGTTGGTCCAGACCGTGCCTGCGAAGACGGCTGCGGGATTCTCGCTGTAGTAGCCCTCGAACTCGACATCCGCGTAGTACTCGAGTTGCACCTGTGAGCCCAGCGACGCGATCAATGCCGGGTCACGGGAGATCCAGGTTGCTACCACCGTCGCGACCAGCACGAACAGTCCTGCGACGGCGACGGTGGTCCACCGCAGCCGGTAGAGCGCTGCCGGCAACTGCCAGACGAAGAAGCGGGGAATCTGCCGCAGTGGGTTCTCACCGCGGCCGGTCAACCGCCGACGCGCGCGAGCGAGCAGGAGGGAGACATAGTCCCCCTCGGCAGTGCGCCCCGCGGTCGTCTTGATGTCGGCGAGATCCGCCGACGCGGCCCGGTACCGGGTGATCAGTTCATCGATCTCGGCGCCTGAGAGACTGCGGGAACGGCCGAGCTGGTCCAGCCGCGCCCACTCCGCGCGTCGCGCGTCAGTCAGGGCATCGAGATCCATTTGCTTTACTGTACCCATGGCCTCCGAGCACCCGATGACGGTCGACATCCGTCAGGACGAAGTGCTCACCGGCGAAGCAGTAGCACTCGACATCCAGCCGTTGAGCTTCTTTCAGCGGGCCCTCGGCTGTCTGATCGATGTCGTCGCGTCAGTCGTCCTCCTGATCGTGCTGGCCGTCGTGGCGAACTGGCTGCTGGGCGGCGCGTTCCTGGATGCCGCGGCGGCGCCGATTCTCGGAATCACGACAGTGGTCATCGTCCTGGTGCTCGTTCCGGCGCTCGTAGAGACACTCACGGGCGGCTCGAGCCTCGGCCGGTGGGCAGTGGGCGGCCGCATCGTGCGCGTCGACGGCGGCGCTGCAGGATTCCGCCACGCGTTCATCCGCGCCTTCATCGGGGTGCTGGAGATCTGGCTGACCGCGGGCGCGGTGGCCGCGATCGTCGGTGCGTTCACGCCACGGACGCAGCGCCTCGGCGACCTTGTCGCCGGTACATACTGCGAGCGCTCGCGTGCCCCGAAGCTCCAGCCGCGCCCCGCCGAGTTGCCTCCGACTCTCGCGAGTTGGGCAGCGGTCGCCGACGTCGGGCGCATGCCCGATCGGTTGGCGCGGCGGGTCTCGCAGTTCGCCCACCAGGCCGCCTACCTCGACCCCGGTGCGCGGGCCCGGGTCGCCGCCGCGCTGGCGTCAGAGGTCACCCCCTACGTCTCGCCTCTCCCGCCCGTGGACCCCGAGACGCTGCTGCGCGGTGTCGTAGCCCTGCGGCGGGCGCGCGAGGGCCGGGCTCTCGCTCTGCAGAACGAGCGCCTCGCGACCCTGACCGCCGGGGATGCCGACACGACGACGGTCCGGACGGTGCGTCAGTAGCGGTAGTGCTCGAGCTTGTACGGCCCCTCGACCGGAACGCCGATGTAGGCGGCCTGATCACCGGAAAGCTGCGTCAGCTGGACTCCCAGTGCGGGAAGGTGCAAGCGCGCGACCTTCTCGTCGAGGGCCTTGGGGAGGGTAGCCACACCGAGCGGGTAGTTGTCGCGCTTGGTCCACAACTCGATCTGGGCGAGAACCTGATTAGTGAACGACGCGCTCATGACGAACGAGGGATGACCCGTCGCGTTGCCGAGGTTCATAAGGCGTCCTTCGCTGAGGACCAGGACGCTCCGGCCGGTGGGAAGTCTCCACTCGTGGACCTGGGGCTTGATCTCGACGCGCTCGGTTCCGGCGAGGCTCTCCAGACCCGCCATGTCGATCTCGTTGTCGAAGTGTCCGACGTTGGCGACGATCGCGAGGTGCTTCATCGCGAGCAGGTGATCGACGGTGACGACGTTGCGGTTACCGGTGCCCGTGATGAGGATGTCCACCTGATCGATGACATCCTCGAGCCGGGCGACCTGGAACCCGTCCATCGCTGCCTGCAGCGCGCAGATCGGGTCGATCTCGCTCACGATGACGCGAGCGCCCTGGCCACGCAGCGCTTCAGCGGCCCCCTTGCCGACATCGCCGTACCCGGCGACGAACGCGACCTTGCCGCCGATGAGAGCATCGGTGGCGCGGTTGAGACCGTCGGGCAGGGAGTGACGGATGCCGTACTTGTTGTCGAACTTGGACTTGGTCACCGAGTCGTTGACGTTGATCGCTCGGAACAGCAACTCGCCGTCGCGTGCCAGCTCGTAGAGTCGGTGAACGCCGGTCGTCGTCTCTTCGGTCACACCGACGAGCTCCCGACTCATGCGTGTGAACCGCTCGGGGTCGCTGGCCAGCGAGCGTCGCAGCACGTCGAGAACCACCCGGTATTCCGTGGAATCGCCAGGAGCGGCATCCGGCACGGCCCCCTCCTTCTCGAACGCGACGCCCTTGTGGACGAGGAGGGTGGCGTCACCCCCGTCGTCGAGAATGAGGTTCGGACCGTCGAAGCCCTCTGCCGACCAGTCGAAGATGCGATCGGTGCAGTCCCAGTACTCGGCGAGGGTCTCGCCCTTCCAGGCGAACACCGGAACGCCCCGGGGCCGCTCGACGGTGCCGGTCGGACCCACCACGACGGCAGCAGCAGCTTCGTTCTGGGTCGAGAAGATGTTGCAGCTGGCCCACCGCACCCGGGCTCCGAGAGCGACGAGTGTCTCGATGAGCACAGCCGTCTGCACTGTCATGTGCAGGGAGCCCGCGATCCGCGCGCCACGCAGCGGCTGCTGGGGACCGAACTCCTCGCGCAGAGCCATCAGGCCCGGCATCTCGTTCTCGGCGAGGCGGATCTGGTGGCGTCCGGCATCGGCGAGCGCGAGGTCGGCGACGGTGTAATCGAGCGCGGCGATCGTGGAAGTCGGCATGAGCGGTATTCTCCCACGCCGCCGGCTGCCGGAGCTGCGCCCCGTCAGGCCCGCAGGGTCTCGTGGCGCACAACCACCCAGCCCCGCGGCATCGCGAGCCGCTCGGTGTGGATGCTGCACAGATCGTGCGCGTGGATGACCGCCTCGGGACCCAGCGGGCCGAGCACAGCCATCTGGTCACCGTAGTCATAGGTGAGCGTGGCAACGGCTTCCCGCGCGCACGCGATCTTGGAGCACAACCGTTCACGCATCACCGTCACGGTACCCGCATGCCCCGCGTCCTCCTCGCCGCCACGCGGGTCCCGCCAACCACCGCCGCCGTTCGAGTGTCACGCGCTGCGGGTCGCGGGCGGCGCAAACCGTGCATCCGTGACACCGGAACGGTGGAGATCCGGCGGGGCCAGCCGATCTAGGATGGGCGCATGGCCTGGCGACGCTCCCGCTCAGCCCCGGCGAGATCCCGGCGCCCCGCACGTCACGGGCGCCACGGGCGCGTCGGACGCAGCCCCGTCGTTCGCCCGCCGCTCCCACCCCTGGACACCCGCATCGACCGGTTCGACCTCACCGTCGGCACCGCGGCGGAGTTCCTCCGATCGGCGTGGGAGGAGCTTCGCGACGTCAGCTTCGAGATCGGCGACATGCCCCCCGCAACGGATGCCGACGGCATCCCCCGGTGGGCGGTACTGACCGACCAGAAGCGCATCATCCTGTACCGAGTGCCGCTGGAGCGCCTGTCGCACCTGCACCGCAACGATGATCTGCATCGCCGGATGCTGATCGAGGGCGCCGTGTTCCGCGCTGCGGCGCAGTACCTCGGCAAGGATCCGTGGGATCTCGGCCCCGACCGCTTCCGCTACTTCTGAGGCCGGCTCAGGGGTAGACGACGATCGGTTCCTGGCCCGCGGTCGAGGGGAGAACCGGGAAGGCACCCAGCGCACCAGCTCCGACGTAGCCGACGCCCGCGCGCACGGGCCCCCCAGTGAGCTCGTACGCTGTCGCGGCCCGCAGCGGCACCTGAACGCTCGCGCCCGCCGGCACGGTCACCGGGACGGGGTCAGACCCCGGTTCTGCAAGCTCGACTGTCACATCCGCTGAGCCGGGGTTGGCGATGGTGAGGACCGGACCGGGCCCGCTCGGCACAGCGACCACAGCGGAAGAGTCGATCTGCGGAGACGCCTGGTACCACGCGAAGTCGGATCCCGCACCGAAGCCGGTGGTCTGCCACACCGCCGCCGCCACCGGTGTCGAGGCCACAACATCCACCGTGTAGGAACCGACCGGCAGACTCGGCATCTCGACGGCCGCTGGGATTCCCGCCCGGAGCTGAACGTTCACCGGGTCGATGGCCGGCGCTGCAGCACCGACAGCTCGCACCGAGATCGTCGCCTCGGTATCGGCATCCGGCGAGAGCACCCGCACCATGGTTCCCGAAAGCCCGGTCCCGGTAGCGAGAGCTCCCTCGGTGACCGTGACGCCGACGATCGTCTGGCTGGTGGCGAGTTCGCTGAGCGCTCCTGACTGGTCCACCCCGCCGGGCTCAAGGACCCGCGTGATGCTCGACTGCAGGGATGCCGCGACCGGGGCGCCGGTGGCCTGAACGTGCACGACGGGGCTCTCCTCGCCGAGGGCGATGCCCGCGAGCGGGATGATGCGCTGAGCGCCGGGGCGCACGACGATGCCTCCACCACCGGGCGGAACCTCGGCTCCGGACGCACCGTAGACAGTGAGTGTGACAGTCGCGGCGACCTCTCCCGGGTTGGAGAGCACGATAAGATCGGCGGCGCCTGTCGTGCCAGCTCCGGCCACGAGCCACGAGTCCAGCAGCGGCAGGCGGCACGACGCCGCGCTGAATCCCGCAAGGTCGGGGTCGCCGACCGTGGCAGAACCCGCGGCAGCGAAAGGCTCCGACCCCGGCGGCGAGCGAAGCACGAGGGGAGCTGCGCCCGCGGCATCCGAGTCCAACTCGCCGCGATCGATCGCGCTCTCCCCTGCCGTTGCCACAGCCTGCGGCGCTGCCACGGTGATCGAGCTCACGGCTGTCGAATCTCGCGCTGACACGAGCAGGTCGCCGGCACAGACAAGGGTCTGACCAGCCGACGGCGGCGAAACAGCCACGGATGCCGGTTCGGGGGCTATCGCGGGAACCTCGATCATCGGCACCAGCACTATCGCCGCAATGGCGCCCGCTCCCGCCAGGGCACCGAAGAGGGGTCGTATCCAGCGCGAGGCTGTGCCGGTCATGTCGTCTCCTCGCCCGTCGGCTCGCTCGGCAGAGCCTGGGCCTCCTGTGCGCCATCCTCGAGGCGGCGAGCCCTCCCGGCATCCATCGCCCGCTCAGCGGGTGTCAGGCCCACGATGCGTGGATGCTGCCGAGCACGGGCCCGACTCCGCCCCGTCGGCGCCGCCAGCAAGAGGGCGATCACGATGACAGCGAACTGCAGGATCTGAAGCGCGATTGCGCCGGCTGAACCTTCGGCGCCGGGCCGCGCAGCGATGTCGGAGGTGACACGCCACAGATCACCTCGCTCGGTTGCTCCGACGGGATCGAGGTCATCGCGCTGATCGAGTGCCGTGGCAGACTCGCGCCGGAGCACGTCAGCCGCCGGGGCGTCGGCGCCGGGAGCGAGCAGGACGAACGCGATCCCTTGCTCGCCCAGCGCTGCAACGGCGTCGGGCAAGGTCGAGGTCACGAGCGCCGCGGCCGTGGCAGCAAGCTGGGATGAGGCGTCGTCCATAGCAGTCCGGGTCTCGAGGACGGTGCTGTGGGCACCCAGGGTCTCGCTGCCGCCCCAGACGACGCGTGCGGCGAGACTGCCGTCGGATTCGGGGGTCAGCACCATCGTTCCTCGCGCGGTGGCGCCACCGCTATCGGCTTCGACGTACGCCGGCAGCGTGCTGGTCGGACCGTTGGTGAGGGCTGTCGCACCCCGCGCCGACGCCGTGAGCGCGGGTGCTGCCAGGATCACGAGAGTCGCCATGCAGACAACCGCGACGGATGCCGATACCGCTCCGGCGCGCCGACGGAACCGAGCCATTTCGGCCCGACCGAGCTGATCGAGTGTCAGGATGGCGCCGCCCACGACGCCCCACCATGCCAGGCTGAGTCCCGCTCCCGGCCACAGCGTGAGAGCGTTCGCGCCGTCGAAGCGCACCGCGACGGCCGTGGCGGCCACAGCCGTGGTAACGCCGAGCACGATCAGTGCGAGGTGCGCCAGCCCGACGGGCCATCTCGGCGTCGCAGCAGCGGATGCCGCCAGCAGCGCGATAGGCACCAGCAGCGCTGCCGGGACCCACAGCGGCAGGGTGGAGAAGAGCTCTGCCCATCCAGCGCCGCTCGAGGCCGGGAACCCGAGAGACACCCAGAGTCGAGTGCCCGCATCCGACGTCTGCGCGAGGGCCTCGATCGGGGCGCCGGGGTCTGCGAGAAGCGCCCACGGGTTTCCCGCATGAAGCTGCGCCCATGCCACGGGCGCGAAGGCCACGATCGTCGGAACGGGAATCCACAGCATCCGTGCGACACTCGCCCCGGAACGGCGCACGGCAGCCGCAACGACCCCCGCGATCAGGGCGAGAGCCAGCGCGGGAGCGAGCGAGGGAGCCGCGGCGATGACCGCTGCGGCAAGCAGTGAGGCAGCTGCTGCCGGGACCCAGGAGCGGTGCGCGACGGCACCGGCGAAGACCAGCCACGGCAGCAGAAGATGCACGATCACACCGGTCGGGATGCCCTGGGTCAGGGCAACAAGGAAGGTCGGCGCAAGCGCCCACGCCACACCGGCGGTGATGCGCAGCACCGGGCGGTCGGTGATCCGCGTCGCCGCGAACCACCCGCCGAGGGCAGCCAGCGGCAGAGCCGCCAGCCACAGGAGGACGAGAGCGCGACTGGGCGCGAAAGGCCAGAGCGAACCGATGACCGCAACGACCGCCGAGAACGGGTCGGCCGGGCCCGACACGTTCCACCCCGTGGGTCGTAGTCCGTAGGCCGCGTCAGCCCAGAGCGCTGTGACGGTATCGCGCAGCGGCTGGAGAGCGCCGCCGCCGAGCGCTGGCCACGCCAGGAGCGCGGGGAAGGCAGCGAGGGAGAGAACTGCCATCGCGAGGACGAGCCACGCCCCTCCACCGCTGAAGAAGTGAAGCTCGCCACGCGGGAGCGCGTCAGGCTCGGGCTCTTCGGGCTCTGCCGCACGCTCTCGGGCGAGCGCGGTCGAGACACGGAGACCTGCGATCCTCGACCAGGGAACGCTGCGGTGACGGCGCAGGCGGCGTCTGCCGCGCGCGATTGCGGCCAGGCGCACCATCGCGAGTATCGTGGCCGTCCACTCCCCCACAATCCGCCCCGGATCCTTCATCACCAACTGCGCGATCGTGCGACCGAGGGCAACGAACGGAAGCGTTAGCCAGATGGGGATGAGCAGCAGCGGATGGGCAGCTGTCAGGCGTCGGTGTAGCTGAGCCGCACGGCGCCGCGCGATGATCGCGCGGCGGTGGCGACCGGTGTCAGCGAACGGCAGCCCAGCGACACCATCGCCCGAGACGCCGACGCGCGTGGTGGGGACCAGAGCAACGCGGCCTCCCATGAGGCGTGCCGCCACCGCCAGGTCCAGGCCTTCGTCCGCGTCGCGCAGGGCCGGGTCGATCCCATGCAACGCACGGAAGACGGACCCACGGACGAGCACGGCACGGACGTCGGAGCCCAATACATCGGCGATGCCATCGCGCTGGCCCTGGTCAAGATCCCCGGCGGCAAGCTCTACCGACGCGCCGGCGCGTGTCATGCTGACCCCGAGCGACACGATCCGCTCAGGTCTGTCATGGTGGACGAGCTTTGGCGCCACGAACGCGAGCGTGGGTGAGAGCTCAAGCTGCCCGGCGAGACGGGCCAGCGCCTCGGGTTCGGGAGCGGTGTCTTGCGCGAGCAGCCACAGCAGGTCGGCATCCATCCCCGTGCCGCTTCGCGGGTCCGGCTCGAGGGCTGCGCTGGCCACCGCCGCCGCGAACCGCGTCCGCCGCCCGAGACGGATGACGCGCACGCCGCGCCCATCGGCGGTGGGATCGGGAAGGCTTCCGGGTTCGAGCGCGTCTTCGACAGCCGGGTCGGTTCCGCACACCACGAGGGTCACGGCATCCGGACGACGAGAGCCCGCCGCCAGGGACGCGAAAGTGCGACGAAGGTGGTACGCCGCGGACGTGCGACCGTCGGGACGCACGACGACGATCGCGTGAACAGTGCCGGGCATGACGCCGTCAGCCTATGGTCGCGTCCCCCGACGCACGCGGCTTGGGCCCGGCGTTTCCGGCTGAGAGCCGCCGTGGGCGAGAAGGCCGCCCCCTCCGGTCAGCTTGCCCGGCGCTTGAGCTTCCGACGTTCGCGCTCGCTGAGGCCGCCCCAGATCCCGAACCGCTCGTCGTTCTGGAGCGCGTACTCCAGGCACTCGCCGCGGACATCGCAGGAGCTGCAGATGCGCTTGGCGTCCCGTGTCGAGCCGCCCTTCTCCGGGAAGAACGCCTCGGGGTCGGTCTGCGCGCACAGCGCGTCGGTCTGCCAGGCGAGCGCGTTCTCGTCTTCGGGGTCGACGCGACGCACACCGGGCACACCGAGATGCACCGGGTCGACGAACCAGTTGTCCGGCACACCCGACCGATACTGCGAAGCCGACATGTCGTTCTCCCCACCTCAAGAACTCCCCCACGCGGTCAGCGTGTTGCAGTAATTACACCGGTGTAGTTCGCTGCGGTCAAGTCGCAGATCGTAAACCCTCAATCGCCGCCTTAACCTTCTTGGCGGATTTCGCGGCGTGTCGCGGGTCGAGACTAGCGACCTGGTTCGGCGACGAACACCTCGCCAGTGCCCGAGATCGAGACTTCGGGCTCCCCTGTGACGAAGACCGCCTGGCCCGCACTCAGCTTCAGCTCCATTCCCGAGGCGGCGACGAAAACATCTCCGGCGACGCACAGAGCAATCGCGGGGCCGATCAATCCGACGTGCGCTGTGGTCCCCGTATTCACGTCTACACGCAGGAGCGAGAAGTCCGGTACTCCGACGTCGTAGCGAACGAGCTCACCGGCGCCATGCGGCTCGACCAGCGGGACCGCACCCGCCGTCGTATCGACCACCCGCATGAGTTCTTCCACGTCAACATGCTTCGGTGTGAGTCCGCCACGCAGAACGTTGTCGCTCGCGGCCATCAGCTCGACACCCAAGCCGTCCTGATAGGCGTGGAGAACACCCGCAGGGGCGAAGACTGCCTCCCCTCGCCGCAACACCACAAGGTTCATGAGGAGCGCAACAATGAGCCCTCCGTCTCCGGGGAACTCATCCGCTATCCGCCGTAGGACGTCGAGCTCTTGCCTGAACTCCTCGCTGTTCGCGCGACGGATCGCGCCGACGAGGTCTGGGAGACTCGCCCGAGCCTCTTCACTCAGAGCCCATCGCAGAGCAGCCCGCAGAACCTCGGCATCCTGTTCACCCGTCAGCCTCGACCGAAGGGGATCCGCTCCCGCCCCCAGCGTCGCGAGGAGCCGGCGAGTCTGATCCAAGGGGCGCAACCCAACAAGGGCACGAAAGCGATCACTGATCGCGACGATGATCTCGGGCTTGTGATTGTCGTCTCGGTAATTGCGGCTTCCCGCATCGCGGGCCACACCGTCGGCGTCTTCGCGCGCGAAACCCGCCTCGGCCTGTTCCTTCGACGGGTGCGCCTGAATGGAGAGAGAGGACGACGCCGCGAGGATCTTCAGCAGGTACGGGAGCCGCTCCGGAGTGCCCTCAGGCGCGTCGCCAGAGGCGAGCCACTCGCCGAGAGCGCGACCGTCAGGCACGCGGGCTGGGTGGCCGGGATGATCCCCGAACCACACTTCAGCCTCGGGCGCACCGGTCGGGGTCCGTCCCTCCAGCTCGGCGATCAGAGTCGGGGACCCCCAGGCGTAGTCGCGGGGCGTGTTCGTGAGCGGAACCAGCACGCGACCAGCGTACCGACGGCAGCACCAGCATCCGTGCCAGTGCTCCCCGCGCCGGGCAGACGCTGAGCGATAGCCTGAGAACACCATGGCCCGCTTCAGCCGTCACCCAGCTTCGGCGCCGCCGGTCGCTCCAGAGCGGGAGCGCACCCGGCATCTTCTGCTGCGTGGATGGATGGTCTTCAGCCTCTTCTTCGCGTTCACCGCTCCGGGCTGGGCGCTCGGATTCGGCGTGCCCCTCACGGCGATCGTCGGCGGTGTGATCGTTGCCGGTTCGGCGATCATGGTCGCGGTCATCCGCCCGCCGTTCCAGTGGCGGCGGCTGCCCTGGATCGCTGGGACGTTCATCCTGTGGGCGGGGCTGTCCATCGCGTGGTCGGGATGGCGCGAGACATCCGCACTTACATGGCTGCTGCTGGTCGCCACGACCTTCCAGGGGATCGCCATCGCGAGCGTGCTGACGTGGCGCGAGATCGTCCGAGCGATCGGGGCGGCCCTCGGCTGGGTCATCGGGCTGTCCCTTGCCGCCGAGATCCTGGTGGCGTGGCTCGTCGGCGGCCCGCTCTACGCCGGGTTCGAGACGGATGCCGCAGCCGGTGGTGCCGAGTGGATCAGCGGCGGCATCTTCGCCGGCGCGCGTATCGACGGCGTGATCGGGAACCCGAACTTGCTCGGCATGATCGCTCTGCTGGCGGTCATCGTTTTCGCGATCGAGTTCGCCGCACGTGAGTCGCGCCGGATCATGCTCGGCGTGTGGATCGGGCTGTCAGCCCTGACGCTCGTGCTCGCAGCATCCGTGACCGCGTGGATCGCTGCCGCCGGTGTCGCGCTCGTGCTGGCAACGGTGTTGCTGATGCGCACCGCCCGCAGGCCCGGCGAGCGCACGCGCTACTACCTCGGTTATGCCGTGATCGGCGCAGCCGGCGCGCTTGCGCTCTGGATCTGGCGTGTCCCCGTGTTCACCGCGCTTGATCGCACGGCTGACCTCCTTGATCGCGAGACGATCTGGGCCGCCGTCCTCGAACGCGCCGGCGACCACCTTGCGATCGGCAGCGGCTTCGCAACCCCCTGGCTGCCGTGGGATCCCGCGTTCCAGGACTGGATCGTGCTCGAGGGCAGGCAGGTTACCGAAGCGCACAGCGTCTGGGTCGACATCCTGTTCCAACTCGGCGTCGTCGGCGTCTTCCTCCTCGGGTTCGCCTACCTGGCGTTCGTGTGGCGCTCATGGTTTTTCGCTGTCGACCGCCCCCGCTGGGATCTCCGGGCCGATCGGCCATACTCGGCGCTCACCCTGCTGCCAACGCTCACTGCCGCGGTACTGCTCGTCCAGGGTGTTGCCGAAACGGCGCCCCTCATGGGCTGGGGATGGATGCTGATGATCGTGCTCGGATCCAAGATCAAGCAGTCCCCGCACATCGGCGAAGGACCCGCGGAACAGCGTTTGGCGATCGAGCGCGGGGAGCTCTTGCGCGCCAGCTGACCGGCTGATTCCGGCTGTTCTGGTCGCGTCGGATTCGGTGGCAAGGCTCGGGAGTCCGTGACCGATCTGTGATGTCGGCCAGCTAGCGTGGCCATCGATGACGGCTTTCAGCGCCTCCACGGCCACACTTCCTGTCGTCGCCCCCTCCACCACGATCCCGCTGCGTCGCGCCCCGCACCTGTGGGCCGGCGTGGTCTTGTTCATCGCCTTCACGGCACCCGGATGGGCGGCGGCGTTCGGCGCACCCGCCGCAGCTGCCGCCGGCGTCATCGCGTGCGCGGGGGTAGCTGTTCTCGCCGCACGCATGATCCGTGCACCGCAGTGGCGGGCACTCCCCTGGACCGCGCTCGCGTTCGCAGGATGGGCCGGTGCCAGCCTCGCGTGGTCGCGGTGGCCGGAAACGACTGCCCTGACCTGGACTTTGCTAGCAGCGACCACGCTGGTCGCCATCGCGCTTGCGGCGATGCTGACCTGGCGCCAGCTCGTATCGGCTCTGGCCTGGGCACTGGCCGCTGTTATGGCGCTGTCGGTGGTCTTCGAAGCCTGGGCAGCGCTCGTCGTGGGCGGCCCGGTCGGGATCGAGTTCGCTGCGGTGGACGCCGACACCGCGCGCAGCGATATCTGGACGAGCGCCCAGCTCTTCACGGACGGACGCCTTGACGGCATTGTCGGCAACGCCAATCTGCTCGCCATGCTGGCTTTGCTCTCGGTGGTCGTGCTCAGCATCCGTCTGGTCATCGAGCCGCGGTCTCGCGGCCTGTTCGCGGTCGCGCTGGCCGTCTCGGCATACCTCCTCGTTCGCACCGAGTCAGCCACGGCGTTCATCGCGACGATCGCTCTCGCGATCGCCCTTGTCATCCTGCTGGCGGCACGTATGGCGCGCACGACGGCGGGTCGCATGCGGGTCTATCTCGCGGCGGCAGTGGTCGGCGCGGTCGCGGCGGGCCTGGCGTGGGTGATGCGGCGCGGCATCCTGTCGTTCCTCGGCCGCGACGGAGACCTCACGGACCGCACCGAGATCTGGGATCTCGTATTCTCGCGCGGGGCCGCCCAGCCGGTCGTCGGCAACGGCTTCGCCACTCCGTGGATCCCCTGGGATCCGGCGTTCTCCGACTGGATCGTCATGCCCCGAGGGCTGCACATCATCCAGGCGCACAGCGTGTGGGTCGACGTGTGGTTCCAGCTAGGCGTTGTCGGGGTGGTGCTCCTCGCCTGCCTGTACGTGTTATTCGTGTGGCGCACCTGGGTCTTCGCGGTGCGGCACCACCGGTGGCAGCGCCGGGACGACCGCGTCACCGCCACCGTCTCGTTGCTCCCCGTCGCGGTCGGGGTCATCGTCGTCATCCAGGGGATCACCGAGTCGAGCCCCCTCCTGCTGTGGGGATGGATGCTGACCGTGCTGTTCCTGGCGAAGCTGCAGCCGCGCGAGGGGGCGCGCCACACGGAAAGCGTCAAGGACGGGAAGGTAGGCTACGGTCTCGGCCTCGATCAGCCACCCTTCGTCTGACCGGAGACTTGCTTGGTGACCCACGTCCTGCAGAACGTCGTCTTCCCCTTGGAACGCGACCCTGACTTGCTCCCTCTCTACGCCGACCCCGAAATCTGGTCTGTGATCGACGAGCAGCCCGTACGGGTATCGAGCCGGGCCCACCTGGGCAACATCCTCGATCGTCGGCGAGCCCGCATCGTCGCCGGGCGCCGTGTGTCGCTGGGAACCTACTTCAACGCGTTCCCCGCCTCCTACTGGCAACACTGGACGGTGGTCCGTGACATCCGCCTCACCGTTCGCACCAGCGGTCCCGCAACCGTCCTGGTGTACCGATCCAACGGAAACGGCGTACGCCAGCGCCTCGACACCCGCGAAGTCACAGGGGACTCGGAAGCGCACTTCGATCTGACACTTGACCGCTACAGCGACGGCGGCTGGATCTGGTTCGACATCGTGGCCGACGAGAGCGCGGCGGTGTTCGAGGGCGCGGAGTGGACCACCGAGCAGGAACCCGTTCGCACCGGCAAAGCCAGCCTCGGCATCACGACCTTCAACAAGCCCGACTACTGCATGCAGACACTCGCGAGCCTGGCTGACAGCCCTGATGTTCTCGAGCTCGTCGACCGGATCTTCGTCATCGACCAGGGCACCGATCTCGTCGCCGACCGACCCGAGCATCTTGAGCTGAGCGAGCGCCTCGGAGAGACGCTGCAGATCATCCGTCAACCCAACCTCGGCGGATCGGGTGGGTTCTCACGGGCAATGCTGGAAACCCTCGACCGGCCCGACAGCGACTTCGTGCAGCTCCTCGATGACGATGTTCTCATCGAGCCCGAGTCCCTCCGTCGCTCCATCGTGTTCGGGCAATATGCCACCCGACCCACGATCGTGGGTGCGCACATGTTCGACCTGCTGGATCGCCCGAAGCTGCACGCGTGGGCCGAGGTCGTCGATGAGGTCCCGTTCATGTGGCGCACTCTCTACCAGGAGGAGTTCCCGCACGATTTCAGCGCGAGCAACCTGCGCCAGACGAAGATCCTGCACCAGAGGCTGGATTCGGACTACAACGGTTGGTGGATGTGCCTGATCCCGATGGCGACAGTCCGCGAGATTGGCCTCGCCCTGCCGGCGTTCATCAAGTGGGATGACGCCGAGTACTGCCTCCGCGCTGGCGAGGCAGGGTTCCCTACGGTTTCAGTACCAGGCATCGCCCTGTGGCATGTGTCGTGGGTCGGTAAAGACGACACGATCGACTGGCAGGCCTATTTTCACGCCCGTAACCGCATCGTCGCAGGACTCCTCCACTCTCGCGCTCCGGAGGGAGGCACGCTCCTTCGGCACAGCCGCAGGATGGATCTCAAGCACCTGATGATGATGCAGTACTACCCCGTCACGCTTCGGCATCAGGCGCTGCGCGATATTCTGAGCGGGCCGCGGCACATGTGGCAAAACCTCGCCACTGCCATGCCTGCCGCGCGAGCACTCGCGGCCGAGTTCCCCGAGACCGTCGTGCACCGCGACGACAGCACGAAGCTCCGCGCCCGCAAGGGACGCGTCGTCTTCAAACAGTCGCGACGGCACGAGTACGACAACCCGACAGGCATGCGACTGCGATGGTTCACGCTGAGGACTCTCGTCTCGCACTGGATCCACCGGCCCGATCCAGCGAACCTCGCACAGCCCGAGGTAGAGTTCGGCAAGCTCGACGCGCACTGGTGGCGCCTTCCGGTCTACGACAGTGCTCTCGTCAGTTCCGCCGACGGACGCGGCAAGAACATCTACACACGTGACCGCGACCAGTATCGACGCACGCTCCGCGAGTCTCTGCGGCTGCACAGCCAACTCCGACGACGGTGGCCGAGACTGGCTGAGCAGTATCGCACCGAGCTGTCTCGGCTCACATCACCCGAGGCGTGGCGCGCTGCATTCGAGGAGAAGCAATGACCTTGACGCCTGCGGCATTCGATCCGTTGACCGCCACCATCGTCGCTGTGACGTTCAATCGTTCCGGACTGCTCTCCCGACTGCTGACGAGCATCAGCGAGATGGATCCGAAGCCCGGCCGCGTCGTGGTCATCGATAACGCCTCGTCTGACGACACCACCGAGGTCGTGGAATCCTTCCGCGACCGTCTTGGCGCCGAACTGGTCTACCGCCGACTCGAAACCAATACCGGTGGGTCCGGAGGATTCGGCGCTGGGATGAAGACAGCGTATGAACTGGGATCCGAGTGGATCTGGCTCATGGATGACGACGTCGAAGTCATCCCCGACGGACTGGCGAAGATGGGCCGGTGGTCGGAGCGTTTCCGCTCGATCCAGGGACGACGCTACGACTTCGACGGCAGCGAGTTCTACTGGCAGTACCGCATCGCCGAGCGGATGGGGATCCCCATCCCGTTTGCGCCAGCCGAATTCGACGACTCGGGGTACAAGGAGATGAACTCCGGGTGCTTCGAAGGGATGTTCATCCACCGCGACATCGTCCGTCAGATCGGATTGCCAGACCCAAGGTTCTTCATCTACTGGGACGATCAGGTATACGGCTGGCTGGCCTCTCGGGTTACAACATCGGTCATCGTGAACGAGTTCGTACTGCGTCGCACCCGCGAGATCAAACAGTGGGACATGGGCGTACGCCATATGAACGCCTCAAGCGACACCTACCGGTACTACATCATGCGCAACCGTGCGCTCATCAAGCAGTACTACCGGTCCGTCGGTTTCTACCGCCCGATTCCCTTCGCACTCGGCACGAGCCTCACGTTCGCCAAGGAGCTCATCCGCCTGGTCGTGGTCGAGCGGACCTTCCGCGGGACGAGCCACCTGTTCCGCGGCCTGCGTGATGGCCACTCAATCGCAGAAGATCGAGAGTGGATGCCGATGCCTCCCCTGGAGGTGCACTCATGAAGAAGCGGCTCGTGATCGTCGCCCACTACGACGCGACGGGGGATGCTGCGCCGCACGTGATCCGGCAACTGGACGCATTGTCGATGTCGTTCGATCGCATCATCGTCGCAACGACGAGTTCACTCACTCCACGCGGCCGCCAGGCGCTCGCGAGCAGGGCGGAAGTCATCGAGCGCCCCAACTACGGCCAAGACTTCGCCTCGTGGCGCGACGGCCTTGAGCGCGCGAACTGGGGGCGGGATTACGACAGCGTGCTCCTGACGAACGACTCCTACGTCGGCGTGATCAACTCCTACGAACCCGTGATCTCGACGATGGATACACGCCCCGTGGAAGTCTGGGGTCTCACGAAGACGTGGCGGCACCAGGAGCACATTCAGAGCTACTTCCTCTATTTCACCAAGCCGGCTTTGCGCTCCCAGGGATTCCATGGCTTCTGGTCCGACTTCCGCCCGGCCCCCAACCGACAGGCAGCGATCTTGACGCAGGAGATCGGAATTAGCTCCGCTATGCGCAAATCCGGCTTTCGTCTGGGCTCGTACTTCGAACCGACCATAGGAGAAAGGCGACTCGCCAACCTCCGTGGCGTCCACTGGCTGGTGCAGCGCCGGCGCAGCTTCCCCGAGAAGTTCCACAACTTCTCAGACCACTTCAGTATCCGACGCTGGAGAGATCCGTTCGAGAGCAACAACCTGAACTGGGCGACCGACTTCGCAGACTTCGTGTTCGACCGTGCGCGGTACCCCGTTGTCAAGTTCGATACCTTGCGGTACGACCCACATTGGCTCGGTTCTGACCGTCTGCTGACCGACTGCGAACGTGAGTTCCCCCTCGCTTTCGATGGCGTTCGCGATTACATACGCAACACCGCTGAGTTCTATCCGAGCCGCGTCTACGAGAACGCCGGTCCCGCGCACCTCAACCCGCTGGCGCGCCGCATGTACGGATACCGACGTCAGGGCAAGTCAGGCTGGAAGGGGAACTAGGAGATGGCTGGTCCCATCAGTGCCGCCAAGGATCTCGCACGGGAGTTGCGGCGAGTTCCTGCGTTGCGCGGCGCGTTCGAGCGCACTGATCCGATACGACGGGCGAAAAGGATCGTCCAATCCGGTCTCATTGACGTCGATCTCTACGGGATGCTGACGTCACAACCTGGAATCACAGCGGAGGAAGCGGCAGAACACTACGTCAGGTGGGGGCATTGGGCGGGTCTGCCGATAAACGCTCTCCTCGACGACGCGACGTTGCGGCGGAGCGTAGGCGGCGGGGAGCGGCCGCCAGTGTTCGAGTACCTTTGGACTCGCTCCTTTTCCGCGCCAGTGAGCCCCTTCTGGGATGCCGCCCAATACGCGAGGGAGGAACCGAACGCGCTGCGCCACCCAGCAGGTCCTGTCGGGCATATGTGCAATAAAGCACAGCACGACCCGCAGACCCCGATCACAGTCACACGTGGCGGCCAGCTCGTCACGATGCCGTGGTCTGAGTGGCGCGCGGAGTTCGCCGCGGCCCTCGCGCCCTGGGCTCAATCGGACGCTCTCCGACGAGCACGGCGGCTTACGCGTCACTTTCACGGCGTTCCGACACTCGGGGTTTGGCCTGCGGGCCGAAAGCAACCGCTCGTCAGCATAATCCTCGCGACGTGGAACCGAGCAGGGGAACTACGTAGTGCTGTGGACTCCGTGCTAGCGCAAACGTGGGCTAACTGGGAAGTCCTCATCGTCGACGACGGATCATGGGACGATACACGATTGCTTGCCGAACTCCTCGCAAGTCGCGACCCCCGGATCCGTTACATCCCCCGACAGCACAGCGGAGTAAGTGCCACACGGAATGCTGGCCTATCTCAGGCGACAGGCGACTACCTCACTTTCCTGGACAGCGACAACGTCTGGGAACCGAACTTCCTGCAGGACATGATGATCGCCATGAGCGAGGGCGACCTGGAGGCGGCCTTCTCGACGCTGGAGACCATCGACGGTGAGAAACGGCTGTTCCGAGAAGCGCCGGCCGAACTCCGTTCACTCGAAAACGGCAATGTTGTCGACCTCAACATCCTCGTGGTACGACGAGACGTCATCGAACGGATCGGTGGCTTTGACGAGACGCTTGCGCGCGCAGTCGACTATGACCTCATCCTCCGTATCGCTCAGCGGTGCACAATTACGCACGTCCCGGTTCTTGGAGCGATCTATTGGAATGAGTCGCATCGTTCCGATCGCATCTCCGTCTCGCAGCCATTGGGCTGGAACACTCATGTACGGGTGAAGAACCTGCTCGATTGGCGCGAGCTTGCCGACCGCGAGCTCACGCCTGGAACCGACGTGGTTGTCATCGTGTCACGCAAGGACCCCCTCGTTGACGAGAAGTTGGAGAAGGCGGTCGAACTGGCAGGTGACCCCGACAAGACTGTGCACCTCGCGTTCATCGCCCCCGATCCAAGCAGTTGGGCTCGAGGCCAGATCGCTGCAGCACATGCTGGCGTCAAGACCCACCTATTCGGCGGCCCGGAGCCGTTTTCGTATGTGGTTACGATGATGCTCGACGTTGCGACGCATGAGAAGTTGGTGATGATTGAGCCGGCCGCACGGTTCGATACACCAACTGTTCGAACGCTGTCAGAACGCCTCGACGGAAGAGGTGCGCGCGCGCTCATGCCAGTCTTGCGCCACCGCGACGGCACGGTGGTTACGATCGGCGCAGCGGTTCCAAAACCCGCGGCGGCTCCCGTGGACCTCCTCAGTCGCCACCCGATAGAAGATGCTCGGGCGCTAGGCACTGAGGTTCCCGTCCCATATCTTTCCGGGCGGACGTTCGCGGTACGGACTCGTGACC
This sequence comes from Microbacterium schleiferi, assembly GCF_038150145.1. Classification (GTDB taxonomy): domain Bacteria; phylum Actinomycetota; class Actinomycetes; order Actinomycetales; family Microbacteriaceae; genus Microbacterium; species Microbacterium schleiferi_B. The sequence goes on along the minus strand of NZ_JBBWSA010000001.1, from coordinate 241,065 downwards.
TCATCTCGGCGCGCGGACTCGATCCCCTCTTGTACAACGAATACGAGTTACCGGCCCTGTCCGTTGCCCTGCGGCAACTCCACTCTGACTATCAGACCGTCGCGGCCACCGATCTTGAGATGCTCCACGTGGAGCTAGAAGAGGACTTCGCTCGGATAGATCCTGACGGGAGCCTCAGCAGGATTCGGGATGTGATGAGCAACGAACCGGCGACGGATGTGAACGCGCTCCTCTCACCGCTCGACTTTCGAGTCAGCCATTACCGAGCCGACCGGCCACATGTGGAACGGGTGTCTCTCGTCGAACCGCCCGCGGAGGGTGAATCAGGTAGCGGCAGCGATATTGCTCATGCCCGCCTATCACAACGTGGGCGCCTACATCCCGTCGTGATCCGAGACCGGAGGACGATCACGGTGGGCGGCAAGGAAGTACCCCGACTGCGCTGGGCCCTCAGAATCGCCTCACCAGCAGGAGCAGTTGGTGAAACATGGGGCGACACCCACTTCGCCCGATCTCTGGCTGCGGCATTGCGACGGCTCGGCCAGGAAGTTGTGATCGACCACCACGAGATCACGACGCGCCCGAGCGGCTATCTCGATGACGTCACTCTCGTCATCCGCGGATTGGACGTTGTCGAGCCCGTAACCGGCGGAGTCTCGATGCTGTGGGTCATTAGCCATCCGGACCTCGTCACACGACGCGAAGCCAGCCACTTCGACAAGGTCTTCGCCGCCTCGGAGAAATGGGCACGGGAGACGTCAGCTCGCTGGGGGCTGCCGATCGAACCTCTCCTCCAATGCACCGATCCGCAGCTGTTCCATCCCCGCGGCACGCCTCGCACCCCTCACATCGTCTTCGTCGGCAACAGCCGAGGAGTGCCCCGGCCCGCTGTCATCACACCTGTTTCCGCTGGGATCCCGATTCGCGTCTTCGGCAGCGAGTGGGAGGGCATCTTGCCTCCCCACGTCGTCGAAGCGCCGTACGTGCCGAATCACGAGCTCTCCGAGCTCTACGAGTCCGCGGCGGTCGTGCTGAATGACCACTGGAACGACATGCGACGCGACGGCTTCATCTCAAACCGCCTCTTTGATGTGGTTGCGGCCGGGGGCCGCGTAATCAGCGATGACGTCGAGGGCATAAATGAGCTGTTCGGCGACGCGGTGAAAACATTCCGTGATTCCGGGGAACTCGTGGACTTGCTGCGCTGCGCCCCTGGCGACCTCTTCCCCGGGGATATCGCGTCAAGTGTTGCTGAACGCGTACGTCAAGAACACTCATTCGAGGCACGCGCACAGGTGCTCCTCGATACAGCACGAGGCGCACTCGGATTGAATTGAACCGCACGCACGGAGGGGACGACGACGAGTTCTTGGACCGCGTATCGGCGCGGCGTCTAAAGCCATCCACGGTGGAAGGAGTCAGCGGCTGTTCGCCGCGACAAGAACGAGCAGGTCGCCGGGCACGGAAGACGTCAGCGACTAGGCTCATGGCTTCCGGCACACTCACCATCCGGCCCAGCTCTGGAGTTCACGTGACTATCTCCGCAACCGCACGGGAACGCGTCCTCGTCGTCTTGGCCGGCTGCCTCATCCTGTCCGTCCAGCTCATCTGGCTCGAACGCCCGTCGTACTGGTACGACGAGGTCGCGACGGTATCCGGTGCAACGCGGTCCTGGAGCAGTTTGTTAGCGATGTTCCAGAACGTGGACATGGTGCACGCCGCCTACTACCTGATCATGAATGCGTGGACGAGAGTTGCCGGAAGCTCGGAGTTCGCGATGCGGTTCCCGAGCGCGCTCGCAGTTAGCCTCACTGCGGTAGCTCTGTACTTCCTCGGTGCGAGGCACGGCGGACGCACGGTCGCGGTGCTTGCCGGCATCCTCTACCTGCTGCTGCCCCGTGTGATGTGGTCCGCGACAGAGGCTCGCTCGTTCGCCTTTGCCGCACTTGCCGCAACTCTCGTCGTGCTGTGCCTGTCTTGGGCTCTCACGATACGCAACTTCGCCTCTTTGGTCGTGTTCACGGTCGCGGCAGCCCTATCCGTCTTTGTCTTCATGTACAACGCACTGGTCATCGCGGGCATTGTCTTGGGAGCACTGGTGTATCCGAAGACCCGTCGCCGCGGATTTGCGTTACTAATCGCCGCCACCACCGCGGCCATAGTCGTGTCGCCGTTTCTCCTCGCAGTGCTCGCGCAACGGGCACAGCTAGGCGGCACCCGCACGATCTCCGTAACAACGTGGTACGAAGTGGCGGTAGAGCAGTACTTCCTGGACAACCCGCTCGCCAGCGCCGCATGGGTCGCCGCTCTCGTGGGAGGCGGGATCATGGCGATAACAGGACGTCGACGCCGGGGCGACATAGACCCTAGACAACGACTGCTGCTCTTTCCCATCCTCGGATGGCTCATCTTGCCCCAGGTGCTGATTCTGAGCTACTCAGCCATGGCGCCGAGCATCTATCAGCCACGCGCTCTGACGATCTCCGCCCCTGCTCTGGCCCTTGCATCTGCATGGCTCTTGAGAAGCCTACGCCGTTGGCACATGTGGGCAGTCGTGTTCATACTGGCTCTCACCACCGTCCCTTCCGCAGTCGCGCTCCGCGAGCCAGAAGCGAAGAACACGGACTGGCGGAGCGTCGCAGATCTAATGGCTTCCTTGCCGGTTTCGGCGACAGCGGTCATCTATGCTCCCCCGCAGGATGTGAACTCCTACGTGGCACTCGTACGGTTGGCGTATCCGAGTTCGGTGGAAGGCATCGCTGATCCCACGCTCATCACTCCGGCAGAAGAGCGGGCCTACCTTTTTGATAACAGAACAAGTCCGCTTGAGGTCGCGCCGCAACTGGCGCAGTTCGACCGAGTTCTCGTCGTTCTCCGTGAGCCTGATCCCGACTTCTCCGAACCGATGTCCGCCGAACTCACACAGGCTGGGTTCGAGAACAGCGAGAAGATCGATCTGCCACTTACGACGCTGCAAGTGTGGGATCGGTCGAGCCAGTTGGTTCCCTAGAGGCCTGCTGGCATTTCTGCTCTCTAGCGGAAACAAAGCACCCACACAGCAGGGTTCCAAGGACAGTCAGTCAGGCGAGGATGTTGTTCCACATAGTGAGCGCAGACCCGATAGCCATGTGCATGTCAAGATACTGATACGTACCCAGCCGTCCGCCGAAGTACACGCCTCGCTCGCCCTTTTGGAGGTCGCGATAGGCCAATAGACCCTCGCGATCCTCGGGGGTGTTGATCGGGTAGTAAGGCTCGTCGTCCCGGGTCGCGAAGCGGGAGAACTCCCGCATGATGACCGTGCGATCGGTGGGATACCGGTTCGCACGCTCGGGGTGGAAATGCTTGAACTCATGGATCCGGGTGTACGGAACGTCCGCGCCGGCATAGTTCATGACCGGTGTGCCCTGGAAATCTTCGACGTCAAGGACTTCTTCCTCGAAGTCCAGCGTCCGCCATGCCAGCTCGCCCGCGTGATACTCGAAGTAGCGGTCGATCGGGCCGGTGTAGACGATCGGGACCTGGCCGACAGTCGCGGCCTTGTTCAGCGTCTGCGACGCATCGAAAAAGTCTGTGTCGAGCTTGACGTCGATGTTCGGATGATCGGCCATCCGCTCCAACCACGCAGTGTACCCATCGACGGGTAGTCCCTCCCAGGTGTCACTGAAGTACCGGTTGTCGTAGGTGTACCGCACCGGAAGGCGGCTGATGACTTCTGCAGGGAGCTCGGTCGGATCGGTCTGCCACTGCTTGGCGGTGTAGTCGCGGATGAATGCTTCGTAGAGGGGCCGGCCGATGAGGCCGATCGCTCGCTCCTCGAGGTTCCGCGCAGACTTCGCGTCGAATTCCGCTGCCTGCTCGGTAACGAGGGCGCGTGCTTGCGCCGGTGAGTATGCAGCGTTGAAGAACTGGTTGATCGTGCCCAAGTTAATCGGCAACGGGTACACAACGCCGCCATGGTTGGTGTACACACGGTGCACGTATGGCGTGAAGCTCGTGAACCTGTTCACGTACTCCCACACGGTGGCGTTCGAGGTGTGAAACAAATGCGCGCCGTAGCGGTGCACCTCAATCCCCGTGGAGGCCTCGGCCTCGCTGAACGCGTTGCCGCCGATATGGTGACGGCGATCGATCACTGTCACGCGGCGGCCAGCACTCGCGGCTCGCTCAGCGATCGTAAGACCGAAGAACCCCGAGCCGACAACAAGAAGGTCCATGGTGGATCAGGCTTTCGGTCTGGGAGCCGCGCGACGGCGGCTCGGCACGAAGTCAACGAGTGCAGTTTACCCGCGCCCTGCTGCCAAGCCCGCCTGCGCGCGCAGGGTTCCAACAGGCACATCCACTACCATGATGCGTTGACCGAGTGAAGGGGCGATCACGCACATGATCGAGAGCTGGTCGGCTGCGATCGCGCCGTTCACAGTGGCGGCCCTCGCGCTGATCCTCCCGGGCGCTGTGATCGTCGTGGCCGGATGGGGTGTGCGCCGACTTGCCCTCTGGTTCTTCGCCCCGGCGTTGTCGCTAGCCGTGCTGGCGGTGGCCGCCGTCCTCGCCGGAATGGTTGGGCTGCCCTGGGGTCCGATCCCGATCGCAATTGTCACGGTCGTGGTAGCTGCCATCGCCACCACTATCCGGCTTCTCTGGGTCAGGGATGCTCCGGCTGCGCTGCCCCCTCTTCGTGTGATCCTGACCACGGTTGCGGCGTTCGTCGCCGCAACCGTGGCGATCAGCATCCAGCTCATGACGGTCTTCGACCGCCCCGAAAACATCTCTCAGACATTCGACGCGATCGTGCACCTGAACACGATCCGCTATGCGATGGACACCGCGAACGCATCGGCTTTCCATATCGGCGCAACAAGCGACATCGCCTTCTATCCGAACGCCTGGCACGCCCTGGTCTCGCTGTCTGGTCTCGTGTCCGGGGCGAGCGTTCCGATCGCGGTGAACGCGGCGAACATCGCGATCGGTGCAGTCGCATGGCCCGCCTCCGTCATTGCGCTGTCGCTCACGCTGTTCGGCAGCCGGATGGCGGTCGGCATCGTAGCCGCGGCCCTCTCGACGGGATTTGGCGCCTTCCCGATCCTGCTGTTCGACTTCGGTGTGCTCTACCCCAACGCGACCGCATACGCGATCCTTCCTGCGGGGCTTGCGGCACTATGGATGATCCTCAAGGTGACCGGTCGAGGCGATGCCATCCGCACGGTCGCCCTGATCCTGCTGCTGGTCGTGGGCGTCGGACTGGCCCATCCGAACGCGGTTCTCGCGCTCTATGCTATGGGCGCCGCCGTCGCACTTGTCGTCTTGCTGCTACGTGCGATATCGGCCGGATCCCGCCGCGTGTGGCTCACCCACTCGAGTGCCGCCCTGCTAGTCCTACTCGTCGGTGCCGCGTTGTGGCGCTTCTCTCGCACGGGATGGGGCATGTCGCGATGGGCGCCCTGGCAGTCCACCGCGCAGTCCTTTGGTGAAGCAGTCCTGATCAGTCCACGCGCCTACCCCCTGACTCTCATCACGGCGGCGTTCCTACTCCTCGGGGTGACCTTAATTATCCGCACGCCCAGTCGCGGTCTGTTCGCACTGCCCTTCGCGGTAGCAGCATTCATGTTCATCCTCGTCTCGGGAACTCCCGTCGACTTCCTCCTTCGCGAGATGGTCACCAACCCCTGGTACAACGACCCGTACCGGCTAGCGGCGCTCCTGCCCGTGGCAGGAATCCCGGTAGCAGTGTTCGCAGTGACCTGGCTCGCGGATGCTTGTGCGCCCTGGCTTCGCGGACGTACCGCAGTGTATGCGGTTACCGTTGCTGTCTCATCGGTCGCGCTGTTCAGCGTCGCGGTCGGACCAAACGTTTCGGCTGCAATGGAACGGGCACACGTCAACTACCGCATGGATGCTTCGTCCGCGCTGCTCACCTCTGACGAAGAGGAGCTACTGGAGCGCCTCGACGACACGACTCCCGCTGAAGCGCTGATCGCCGGGAGCCCGTGGACCGGGACCTCGCTCGCCTATGCGCTGGCAGGAAGAGACGTCGTGGAGATCCATGTCTTCGGAACCCGAAGCTCCGAAGAAATCTATCTCGATGAGCATCTGCGGGAAATCGACGAAGACCCGCTGGTGTGCGATGCCATCCGAACCGTCGGCGTTACTCATGTGCTCGATTTCGGTACACAGAATGTCTTCAATCGAGACGACGCCGCCGCCGACCGCGCGGGGATCCAGGGGCTTGATCCGGGAGAGCACCTCGAATTGATCGATTCGCAGGGCGACGCCCAGCTGTTCCGCGTCGTGGGCTGCTGAACATGGCCGGCCGGACCATCTCGATCGTCTATGACTGCCTCTTCCCTCTCACAAAAGGGGGCGGTGAACGCCAGTACGATGCTTTCGCGCGCGACCTTGTCAGGCGTGGGGAGGATGTGGAGTACCTTACTGCTCACCAGTGGGACGGTGAGACTCCGGATGCCGCGTACCGCGTCGAGGCCGTCACCGGACCGCTGCGCCTGTATGACGACGGCGGAGTGCGGCGCGCGTCCGCAGCGTTCCGGTTCTCGGTCGGAGTCTTTCGGGCGCTGCGCCGCAGACGACGACGCGTCGGTGCGGTGATCGTCAGCGGATTACCCGTGCTGAACGTCTTCGCTGCCCGCCTGTCTCTGGCAGGAACACAGACTCCGCTCATCGTGGACTATCTCGAGGTGTGGGGCAGATCGCGGTGGACCGAGTATGCGGGCCGAGTGATGGGCACCGTCGCGTGGCTACTGCAGCGACTCGCGATCGCTGTGACGCCCATCGCGACGTGCCACTCTCAACTGAGCGCGGAGCACCTCCGTGATGAGGGCTTCCGCGGAACCCTTCTCGTCAGTCCCGGCCTCATCGACGGAACAGGCGAGACGGAACCGCCCAGCCCCGCGGCGTGTCCGCCCTTCGTCCTGTACGTCGGACGCCATATCGCCGACAAACGGGTCGACGCACTTCCCGCGGCCGTCGCTACGGCCCGCGCGCATGTACCGGATCTCGAGCTCGTGATCCTCGGCCAGGGTGCGACGACGGAACAGATCCGATCAGAGGTCGCCCGCGTCGAGGGCGGCGCGTGGACACGGATGCCCGGCTTCGTAGACCAGGAAGAGCTCACCGACCTCATGGCCACCGCCGCGTGCTTGGCCAACCCCTCCCGCCGTGAAGGTTACGGCCTGGTCGTCGTCGAAGCGGCAGCGCACGGCACACCCGTTGTGCTCGTGACAGACGAAGGAAACGCAGCCACCGAACTTGTGGACGACCGCGTCAACGGCTACGTTGCCGCATCGGCCTCCCCCGACGATCTGGCAGCGGCGATCGTGGCATGCGTGCGCGACGGTGATCGGCTGCGAGACTCGACGTATCAGTGGTATCAGGACGCGCTGCAGACTCGCACGATCGCCCGGACGATGGACGCGATTGTGGAAGCTCTCGACGAGCGCACCGCTCCGACCCCTCCGAACGAAGGACACCTCCCGTGAGCGCGACGAACGACGCACCCGAGCTCGAGTTGACGATCCTCATGCCGTGCCTCAACGAGGCCGAGACGCTCGAGGTGTGCATCCGCAAGGCACAGGGATATCTGCTGCGCTCGGGGATCGCCGGTGAGGTACTCATCTCCGACAACGGCAGCACTGACGGCTCGCAGGAGATCGCGCTGCGCCTCGGTGCGCGCGTATCCCCCGCACCCCGGCGCGGATACGGCGCGGCGCTGATCAACGGCATCGAGAACGCACGCGGCCGCTACATCATCATGGGCGATGCGGACGACAGCTACGACTTTGAGAACCTGCAACCGTTCGTCGACAGGCTTCGCGACGGTGCCGACCTCGTGATGGGCAACAGGTTCAAAGGAGGCATCGCGCCCGGTGCCATGCCGCCGCTGCACAGGTACCTGGGCAACCCCGTCCTTTCGGGCATCGGGCAGCTCTTCTTCCGCCCGAACGTCGGCGACTTCCACTGCGGGCTGCGCGGGTTCAACCGCGACCGCATCCGGGACCTCGACCTGCAGACGACGGGTATGGAGTTCGCATCCGAGATGGTTGTCAAGTCCACGCTGGCGCGCCCGAAGTACCGCATCGAAGAGGTGCCGACGACTCTCAAGAAGGACGGCCGGTCACGCCCGCCGCACCTGCGCAGCTGGCACGACGGATGGCGGCACCTGCGGTTCCTGCTTATCTTTGCGCCCCGATGGCTGTTCGTCTATCCGGGGCTTGTGGCGTTCTTCCTCGGCGCGATCGCCGTGGGGATTCTGTCGTTCGGGGGTATTCGGATCGGCGGCATCGGGTTCGACGTGACCACGATGGTCTATGCGAGCGCCTTGTGTGTCATCGGCTACCAGGCCTTGATGTTCTTCTGGTTGACCAAGCTCTACGCTACGCAAGAGGCCTTCCTGCCGACCAGTCCACACTTGCGCACGGCAGTGGAGATTTGGACCGCTGAGCGAGGACTGCTCATCGGCGTCGGCCTTTTCGTGCTCGGTGTAGGAATCGGCGTGGCCCAGGTCATCCGCTGGGGCAGCCTCGATTTCGGTCCCTTGGACGCCGCAGCGGTCGTTCGCATCGCCATTCCGAGCGCTCTCGGCATGATCCTCGGTTTCCAGACGATCATGATGAGCTTCTTCTCGGGTATTCTCACGATCCCAAGACGCGAGCAACGCCCGGATGCCGTGATTGAGAATTGAGCGGCATGCGCATCGTCGTCGATCTGCTCGGCTTCACGGGTTCACGAGGCGGCACTGAGACATACGCACGCGAACTCCTCACCCGGCTGCCCACGCTGCTGCCCGAAGTCGAGTTCGCCGCGATCACAGGACGAGCGGGCACCGCCATCGTCTCGGGCTTCCTCGTGGGGCCGGTGCACACGCTCGAGGATGTCGGCCCGAGCCCGAGCAGCTGGGCGAGAGCGGCGGTGACAACGACGGATCGGATGGCACGGAAGCTCGGCGCCGACCTCCTCTGGGCTCCCCAGAACTTCGGCCCCATCCGCCAGGGTGTACCGCGCGTGGTTACGGTACACGACGCGATCTACAACGATGTCCCCGGCGGCAGCGTCTTTGAGCGTGCACAGCGCGCCGCCACCTCGTGGCTCATGACACGCTCGGCTCGCACGGCGGACCTCGTACTCACGGTCTCGCACACGGCGGCATCCAGCATTCAGACGCGCCTGGGAGTCCCGGAGCGACGCATTCGTGTCGTCCACAACGGCAGTGCCCCGCCGCATCCCGCACCCTCGCCCTGGTCGCATCTGAGTGAGCTCGGGATCGAGCCGGGGCGGCCCATCCTGCTGAGCGCCGGCAACCGACTCCCTCACAAGAACTTCGTGGGACTACTCGCCGCGCTCGCGGAGCTGCCCGCACACGAGCGACCGCTGACAGTGATCGCGGGTGGGGGTGAGTCGGACCCGCTCGCATCGATGGTGGTCGAGCGCGGACTCGTCGGCGATGTCGTCCTGCCGGGCTGGGTCAACGCCGAACAACTGGAAGCACTCTTCGGCGTTGCCGACCTCTACGTCTGTCCCTCCCTCGCCGAGGGGTTCGGGTTGCCGGTGCTCGACGCCCTCCGCCGGGGCGTGCGCGTCGTCGCCAATGACATCCCCGTGCTCAGGGAAGTCGGCGCGGACTATGTGGCCTACGCGGACGCGAGCAGTCCTCCCGGCCTCGCCGCAGCCATCGCGGATGCCCTGCGTTCACCAATCGGGCAGGCTGACCGGAAAGCGGCGATGTCGTGGGCCGAGACGTTCACGTGGGAGCGCAGTGCCGAACGCACCGCCGAGGTCCTCCGCGACGCGCTCGAGATCGCGAGACGACCCTCATGACGCCTCAGCCACTCGGGAGCCGCTTGATCGGTTTCCTCGCGATTCCGGCCATCGCGGCGGCCTCCCCTCTGATCGTGCTTCCTTTCGTCTCTCGCAACGCCGGACCCGCGGGCTGGGCCAGCGCCATTGCGGGCGAATCGGTCGGGACCCTTGCAGCCATCGCAATCGGCTACGGGTGGGCATCCATCGGGCCCGCCATGGTCTCGGTTGCGGGCGAAGACAGCCGACGAGCCCGTATCTACCGCGACTCGATCGTCGTCCGCCTCCTCCTGGCCGTGATCGTGCTGCCCGTGCTCGCCGTCGTGTGCTGGTTCGTCGCCTCGCCCGGCTTCGAGTGGCTGAGCGTGCTCATGGGCACGCAAGGCGCGCTTATCGCGCTGTCGTTCACGTGGTACTGTGCGGGCGTCGGAGACCCTCGCACGATCATCGTCTTCGATGCGGTGCCGCGCCTGGTCGCGACCGTCGCTGCCGCAGGGGCGATCGCCGCCACAGGCATCGTCGAGCTCTACCCTATTGCGGGCATCCTGGTGACCCTCGGTGGCACGACGCTGTTCACGTGGCGCCTGCTCCGGCGCAATCCCGGGCCGTGGCCGACGGCACGCGAGATTCCGGGGTTGATGCGCAAGGGCGCACCAGTCGCACTCAACGACGCCGCGCTCAGCGGGTACTCGAGCCTGCCTGCTCCTCTCGTGAACGTCACCTCCCCACCGATCGCCGCTGCCGGTTTCGCGTCGGCGGAGAAGATGCTCAAGCTCGGGCAGTTCCTCCCGATGACGCTCGCAAACGCTTTCCAGAGCTGGGTCGCAGAAACCGACGGCGTGGGTCGCCGGAGACGAATTCTCCTGGCGATGGCGGCCCTCATCACGGGTGGCCTTGCCGGTTGGGCGGGGCTGGCGGTTCTAGGGCCCTGGGCCAGCACGGTGCTCTTCGGCGAGGAGGCGTCGTCGAGCATCGGCATTCTGTTCACGATGGGTCTGGTGTTCGCATTCTTCTCATTCCGAACCGGGCTGACCCGTCTCGTCCTCTTCCCCGCAGGGCTGGCGACGCCGGTCATGCGCGCGACGCTCATCGCTACCGCGCTCGGCACCCCCCTCATGATCGGGCTCGGACTGGCGTGGGGGCCGATCGGCGCCGCGATCGGATACGCCGTGACCGAGGGTATGGCGGCTGCTCTCCTGATCCCCCGTAGTCTGCACGTCCTACGCGCCCTCGCGACCGCATGAGCCATGGAGCGCGACGGCTCGAAGCTAGGCTGATGCGGTGACCATCGCGATCAACGGGCGCTTTCTGCTGAACTCCTTCGGAGGCGTCCGCCGCTTTGCCACCGAGCTGACTGTGCGGCTGGCACGAGAACGGGACGATGTCGTGCTGCTGCTACCCGCGGGCGGCGCGGACCTCGGGATCCCCGATGTGCCGTACGAGGTCGTGGGGCGCTTCGGGGGCCCGGTCTGGGAGCAGGTCGAACTGCCCTCGTGGCTGCGCAGACATGGGCACCCCGTACTGCTGAACTTCGCGAACATCGCACCCGTCTTCTACCGTCGCCAGATCACCGTCCTGCACGACATCGCTCCCGCCCTGCGCCCGGGCGACTTCTCCCTTCTCTTTCGCATCCAGTGGCAGCTGTCGACCCGTCTCGGCGCGCTCCGCCGGGGCCGCGGCGTCGTGACGGTGAGCGAACAGTCCCGGGCCGAGATCTGCAGCTATTTCCGACTCCCGCGCGACCGTGTCGACGTCGTCTACAACGGGGCCGATAGCTTCGCTGCCCCCGCGGGCGCTGACGTGGCGGACCGGACACCTGTCGCGCTGGTGTTCGGCCGGCATGGCGCGGCCAAGAACGTCCGCCGTGTCGTGGATGCCGCGGCAGCTCTGCCCGATGGATCTCCGCTGCGCGTCCGTGTGGTCGGACAACTCGATCCGGCCCTCGAGCCGTACGCGCGCGATGTCGGCATCCCCGCGAAGCGCCTGGCCTGGGTGGGCCCCGTCACCGACGAGGAGTTGGCAAGGGAGTACAGCAGGGCCCGCGTGTTCGTCTGGCCCTCGCTGCACGAAGGGTTCGGTATCCCTCCGCTGGAAGCCCAGGCTCTGGGAACGCCCGTGATCGCGTCCGACATCCCCATCAACAGGGAGATTCTCGGCGACTCTGCCCTCTACTTCGCGCCGCACGATGCCGCGGCCCTCGCAAATCTGCTCCGCGCCGTCACCGACGACGACGCACTGCATACCGAGTTGGCCGCAGCCGGGCGGCGCAATGCCTCCCGGTTCACGTGGGCCGAGACAACGCGGCACTGGAACACGATGCTCTCGCGCGACAGTGCGTGACGCGGCGGACGAGAGAAGGACAGCATGAAGCCATCGTTCGGCCTGGTCGTGACGACCCTCGGGCGCCTGGACGCACTGCGGGCCCTGCTCGCCTCGCTCGACGGCCAGCTGGCATCCGACGATCACATCATCCTGGTCGCCCAGGGCAACCAGGATGCCGTCGCCGCGCTCGCCGCCGAGTTCGCCGCCGCCGGGCTGCCGGTGACCGCGACCACCTCGGGTCGCGGTGCGTCCCGAGGCCGCAACGCCGGGGTCGCCGCGCTCCCGTCAGGAGAACGCATCCTGACCTTCCCCAACGACAACACCCTCTACCCCGAGGGGACGCTCGCACGCCTCCGGGAAGCGGTCTCAGCGGAGAGCTTCGTGGTGGGCGGGTTCACATCGTGGGACGAGCGAGGACCCAAGACGACCCTCCCCGACCCGGGCACCCCGCTCGACATCTTCAACGTGTGGAATGTCATCGAGATGGGCATCCTCATGAAGAGGTCGCTTTTCAACGAGGTCGGCGGGTTCGACGAGAGCATTGGTCCCGGCGCCGAGACCCCGTGGCAGGTCGCGGAGGGAACAGATCTGCTGCTGCGGGTGATGCAGACCCGCCCTGCCGTCGTCGACTCCTTCGTGTGGGTCGACCGCGCTGTGCACGTGAATGGCATCTCCACTGCCTACGGGCTCACGGACGTCGAACGCCGCCGCAAGCTGCGAGCATATGGCCGCGGGACGGGCAGGGCGGTGAGCGTCCACCGCTACCCGCTGTGGTGGCGCGCCGCCTTCGTCGGAGCCGGACTGCTCTACGGCATCCGCAATCCGAAACCGGTGCGGGTCAGCGACGGCTGGCCCATGTTCGTCGGACGTCTCGAAGGCGCGCTCGGCCGCACCTTCGGGCAGCGGACGATGGTCTCCACCACCCGCTGAGCACCCAATGACCCGGTGCTAGGCTGTGGCAGTGTCATCGAGAGTTCTCATCACCGGTGGCGCAGGCTTCATCGGATCCCATCTCTGCGAGCGGCTGCTCGACGAGGGTCACGAGGTCATCTGCGTCGACAACTTCTTCACTGGCAGCCGCCGCAATGTCGAGCATCTGTTCCCCAACCCGCGGTTCGAGGTCATTCGCCACGACGTGACGTTCCCGCTGTACCTTGAGGTCGACCAGATCTACAACCTGGCCTGCCCTGCCTCCCCCGTGCACTACCAGCACGATCCCGTGCAAACGACCAAGACCAGTGTGATGGGCGCGATCAACATGCTGGGTCTTGCCAAGCGGTTGCGTGTGCCGATCCTCCAGGCCTCGACCTCGGAGGTCTACGGGGACCCGGCGGTGCACCCGCAGACCGAGGACTACTGGGGCAACGTCAATCCGATCGGCCCGCGTTCCTGCTATGACGAGGGCAAGCGCGCAGCCGAGACACTGTTCTTCGACTACCGCCGTCAGCACGACCTCGACATCAAGGTCATCCGCATCTTCAACACCTACGGGCCAAGGATGCACCCCAACGACGGCCGCGTCGTCTCGAACTTCGTCGTGCAGGCGCTGCGCGGCGAGCCCATCACGATCTACGGCGACGGCTCGCAGACGCGATCGTTCTGCTACGTGGACGACCTCGTCGATGGCATGGTGCGCCTTATGAATACGGGTCACGAAGTGACGGGGCCGATCAACGTTGGAAACCCCGGGGAGTTCACCATGCTCGAGCTCGCTCAGGCAGTTCTCAACATCACCGGCAGCGGGTCGGTGATCGAACACCGAGAGCTTCCGCAGGACGACCCAAAACAACGCCAACCTGACATCGATCTTGCGCGTCGAGAACTCGGATGGGAGCCGACCGTGGAGTTGCACGCCGGGCTGGTCAAGACCGTGGAGTACTTCCGGCGAGCTCTTGGCGGCTGATCTCGACGTGTCAGGATAGACCTGTGAAGGGTATTGTTCTGGCCGGCGGCTCGGGGACTCGGCTGCATCCGGTGACACTCGGAGTCTCCAAACAGTTGGCGCCGGTGTATGACAAGCCAATGGTGTACTACCCGTTGTCGACGCTGATGCTCGCGGGCATCAGTGAGATTCTGGTAGTCACGACCCCGCACGACGCGACGTCATTCCAGCGTCTCTTGGGCGATGGATCGCAGTTCGGCATATCGATCGAGTTTGCGGTGCAGCCATCCCCGGGCGGACTGGCGCAGGCGTTCACGATCGGCGCAGACTTCATCGGCGATGACAAGGTCGCGCTGGTGCTCGGCGACAACCTTCTGTATGGGCCGGGTCTGGGCACTCAGCTGAAACGGTACGCGCAGGTCGACGGTGGGGCAGTCTTCGCCTATTGGGTGGCGGAGCCCAGCGCCTACGGCGTGGTGGAATTCGATGACGCAGGGCGGGCGGTGTCGCTCGAGGAGAAGCCAACTCAGCCGACATCGAACTATGCGGTTCCGGGGTTGTATTTCTATGACAACGATGTGGTGGAGATCGCTCGCGGCCTGTGTCCATCTGCTCGTGGGGAGTACGAGATCACCGATGTGAACCTCGCCTACCTGGAGGCTGGCAAGCTGCAGGTAGAGGTCCTTCCCCGCGGCACGGCGTGGCTCGATACCGGAACGTTCGACGACATGTTGGACGCTGCCGAGTACGTGCGCACGATCGAGCGGCGCACCGGCATGAAGATTGGAGCGCCCGAGGAGATCGCATGGCGGCAGGGTCTCCTCACCGATGAACAGTTCGCCGAGCGCGGGCACGCGTTGAAGAAGTCCGGGTACGGTGCGTACCTTCTCGATCTGCTTGAGAGGGAGGGACGCTAATGGCACGCACGCTTCTGGTGACTGGTGGCGCTGGGTTTATCGGGTCGAACTTCGTGCACCACGTCATCGAGCACACGGATGACAACGTCGTCGTGCTCGACAAGCTGACGTATGCGGGTAACCGTGCCTCGCTTGCGGGTCTGCCCGAGGATCGGGTGCGGCTGGTTGTGGGTGATATCGCGGATGCTGCGGTGGTTGATCCTCTGGTGGCGGACGCTGACGCTGTCGTTCACTACGCGGCGGAGTCTCACAACGACAACTCGTTGCATGACCCGCGCCCTTTCCTCGACACGAACATCATCGGGACTTACACGCTGCTCGAAGCCGCACGGAAGTACGGCACGCGGTTCCACCACATCTCCACTGATGAGGTGTACGGGGATTTGGAGCTCGATGACCCGGAACGGTTCACCGAGCACACCCCGTATAACCCGTCGAGCCCGTACTCGTCCACCAAGGCCGGCAGCGACCTTCTCGTGCGCGCGTGGGTACGCAGCTTCGGCGTGCAGGCCACGATCTCCAACTGCTCCAACAACTACGGGCCCTACCAGCATGTGGAGAAGTTCATTCCGCGGCAGATCACGAACGTGATCCGCGGCATCCGCCCCAAGCTCTACGGTGCTGGCGAGAACGTGCGGGACTGGATCCACGCCGATGATCACTCCTCGGCGGTCCTCACGATCCTCGAAAAGGGTGAGATCGGGCAGACGTACCTGATCGGCGCTGACGGGGAGCGCAACAACAAGACGGTGGTCGAGTTGATCCTCACCCTCATGGGTCAGGCGCCGGATGCGTACGATCACGTCACCGACCGCGCCGGTCATGACCTGCGGTACGCGATCGATTCCACCCGACTGCGCGCCGAGCTGGGGTGGGCCCCGAGGTTCCAGGATTTCGAGGCCGGTCTTGCCGCGACGATCGACTGGTACCGGGCGAACGAGGCGTGGTGGGCACCGTCGAAAGACGGGGTTGAGGCGTTCTACGCCACCAAGGGCCAGTGATGACCGAGTACGGCAAACCGCTGCAGGTGACCGAGACCGGCATCCCGGGGCTGGTGGTGTTCGACCTTCCCGTCCACGGTGACGCGCGAGGCTGGTTCAAGGAGAACTGGCAGCGGGAGAAGATGACCGCTCTGGGTCTTCCCGATTTCGGTCCGGTGCAGAACAACATCTCGTTCAACGACGCGGTCGGCACCACCCGCGGCATCCATGCAGAGCCGTGGGACAAGTGGGTGTCGGTCGCGACCGGGCGGATCTTCGGCGCGTGGGTCGACCTGCGGGAAGGCCCCACGTTCGGGCAGGTGTTCACCACCGAGCTCGACCCGTCGCGCGCGATCTTCGTGCCCCGCGGGGTCGGCAACTCCTACCAAACCCTCGAACCCGACACCGCCTACACCTACCTCGTCAACGACCACTGGTCGCCCACCGCCGAGTACAGCTTCCTGAACCTCGCCGACGAAACCACCGGCATCTCCTGGCCCATCCCCCTCGACCAGGTGCAGATCAGCGAGAAAGATCTGAAGCACCCGCGGTTGGCGGATGTGACACCGATCGGGCCCAAGCGGATCCTCGTTACCGGCGCGAACGGGCAACTCGGCCGCGCCCTGCGCGACCAGTTCGGGGATGCCGCGCACATCGAGTATGCGGCCCGTGACGACCTCGACCTGACCAGCCCCGACCTCGCCAATGCACGCCGGTGGCGGGACTACGGCACCATCATCAACGCCGCCGCCTACACCGCCGTCGACACCGCCGAGACCCCCGACGGGCGCCGCGACGCGTGGGCCGCGAACGTCACCGCCGTCACCTGGTTGGCGCGCATCGCGACCGAGAACGGCCTCACGCTCGTGCACGTCTCGAGCGACTACGTCTACGACGGAACCTCTCCCACCCCTTACACCGAGACCGACCCGGTCAGCCCGCTCGGGGTCTACGGCCAAACCAAGGCGGCAGCCGACGCCATCGTGTCCGCCGTCCCACACCACTACATCATCCGCACCTCGTGGGTCATCGGCGACGGCAAGAACTTCGTCCGCACCATGGCCTCCCTCGCTCAGCGCGGCATCAACCCCACCGTCGTGTCGGACCAGACCGGTCGACTCACTTTCACCACCGACATCGCCGCCGGCATCCAGCACCTCCTCGACACCGGCGCACCCCACGGCACCTACAACCTCACCGGAGCCGGCGAACCCGCATCCTGGGCAGACATCGCCCGCGCCGTCTACCACCTCACCGGCCACGACCCCGCCCGGATCACAGACGTGACTACCGAGCAATACTTCGCCAACGCCACCGACCCCGTCGCACCACGGCCCACCAACAGCACCCTCAACCTCACCAAGATCCAGCGTGCGGGCTACGCGTGCGTGAATCACATCGATGCCCTGAACTCATACCTGGGAGACTCATGAAACACCCATCCGCAGTGACGGCGAGTTGGTCAACGCTCACAGTCCCGCTTCCGGTCGCAAGATCGATCGACTCCTAACTGGATGGGTCGCCAGTGAATAGCCTGCCTCGCGTCAGCGTCGTTGTACGAACGAAGGATCGACCGCGCTTCCTCCGTCGCGCCCTCGACAGCATACTCGCGCAGTCCTTCGTCGACTGGGAAGCGATCATCGTCAACGACGGCGGCGACCAAGTCTCCCTCGACCAGATGATCGCGGCTCTGCCGGAGGCTCAAAGGCCTCGAATTCGCGTTATCTCCAATCCGGTCTCACTCGGGCGCTGGCGTAGCGCGAATGCCGGAGTCCGTGCGGCACATGGGGAATTCCTCGTGCTTCACGACGATGACGACACCTGGCATCCCGACTTTCTTCGCCAGGCCGTCGCCTACCTTGACGCCCACCCCACCCGCGATGGCGTCGTTGCACGCACTGAGATCCTGTGGGAACGGCGGGGCGAGGATGAAGCCTTCCATGTGGACGCACGGGAGGTATTTCAGCCGCGGATCCACGACCTGCTCTTGAGCGACGCGCTGCTCTTTAACCGCTTCGTACCGATCGGCTTTGTCTACCGACGCTCTCTTCACGACGTCATCGGTCTCTACTCAGACGATCTCCCTGTCATTGGCGACTGGGCGTTCAACCTCCAGGTACTCACGCGTGGACCAATCCACTTCCTGGGGAGCGAACCGCTCGCATACTGGCACCAGCGCATCCAGGAGACAGGTACTGACGGGAACAGCGTCATTGAGTCCCGCAGTTCGCACGCGCGCTATGACGCACTCATACGCGACGCTGAACTGCGACGCTACGTGAACGAAAACGGTCTCGGCCTCGTGCTTTACCTTACGAAGTTCATAGATCAGCGGTTCGTGGACGTGGAGAACGGTATCCGAAACGAGATCGTTGCCTCATCGCTGTGGCGCAGGCTTTCCCGCCGCGTCAGGAGGCTTCGACGTTCCCGCTAGACTAGCAGGACACGCTCCGATGTTCAGCCCCGCAACAAAGATACGGCCTCAGCCACCGGTCCATCGAAAATCTTCGCGCCCTTCTCGATGACTATGCCTCGTTCGCAGAGCTGTTGGACCATGTTCATGTCGTGACTCACAACGAGCATCGTCACACCGCTCGCCGTAAGCTCCTTGATCTTCGCCGCACATTTCGCGCGAAACGGACCATCGCCGACAGAGAGAATCTCGTCTACCAACAAGACATCTAGTTCGACGTGAATTGCCACCGAGAAAGCAAGACGCATGAACATACCGGAAGAGTAATGCTTGACTTCCTGATCGATGAAGTCACCTATCTCCGAGAACGCTACGATGTCGTCGAATCTGGCCTCGGTCTCGCTACGCGACATTCCCAGAATCGCCGCATTGAGAAACACATTTTCTCTTCCAGAGAGATCGGGATGAAACCCCGCACCTACCTCGATCAGGCCCGCCACTCGCCCGCGAGTGAAGACTCTTCCAGAGTCCGGCTCCAAGACTCCGGAGATGAGCTTCAATGTTGTCGACTTTCCCGAGCCATTCAACCCGAGAACGGCCACCGCCTCGCCCTCACCGACGTGAAAGCTCACGCCCCTCAATGCCTCGAAGACATCGGCCCGAACACGCTTCCCCTTGATCCAACCGATGAACGCTTCCTTGAAGGAATGCGTATTGCGCCGCATGAATCGTTTGGACACGTCGTCCACGATGATCGCCGGTCGCTCCGACGCGTACATCTCCATAGTGGTCTTCATCAAAGGTCCTGCGCGAATGAACGCTCGAATCGACGGAAGGTAAATTGGCCCAAAACAAGCACGATCAACGTGATTCCCGAAGCGACGATTGCATACGTGACGAAGTGCGGAGGAAGCCCGGGGCTGCTGCTGACTGTTGCCTCCCAGAACCCGTACTGGAACAACTGTACTGCGATCGTGATCGGATTCAACATGTATATGTGAAAGGCCCAGGCGGGGAGTGCAGCCTCGACATATGTCCAGAGATAGAGGATGGGAGAGGTCCAGGTCGAGAACATCCGAATGATTTCTACAACGTTCTGAGCGTCACGAAACCTCACGTTTATACCCGCGAAGAACAACCCGAGCCCGAGCGCAAAGCTCAAGATCAATAGAGCACCCAGCAGAATACCCACGATGCCAAGAAGCGTCGGACTCCAACCGATGATCAAACATATGACGAGGAGAATGGCAAGCTGCGGCAGAAAGTGAATAAATGCGACGATGATCGATGCGACTGGAAATAGCTCACGCGGCAGGTAAATCTTCTTTACGAGCGATCCGTTATCAACGATCGAACTCGTCGCGTTCCCGAAGCCCTCGTTGAAGAGATTGATGACCACAACCCCGGAGAACAGGTACACAGCAAAGTACTCGACGTCATGATGGATTCCGAGAACGATCCCCATCACGAAGTAGTAGACGGCGAACTGCGCCGCTGGCTTGACATACGACCATGTCCATCCCAAGACGGAGTTGCGATACCGGGTTGCGGTGCCCTTACGCACCAGCAAGGTGAGGAGATATCGGCGCCGGAACACATCCAAAACTCCCCGGCCGCGGCCCGGGGTATCGTACTCCGACAAATTGACAACGAAGCGGTCGGCGGTCAATACGGTCACTCCTCCAGGCCCGTCGAACGGCGGACCCCGTTGATTGTATCCGAGCTATCTCGCCGAAGTTTCAGGTCGTCGGCGGTCGAAGCCATGCGAGATATGCAGCGGAAACGGTCTGACCCGTCGGGGCGACCCCGCCATTGAGTTGCGCTGCCTCATCAGCGGAGCTAAGCCGACGGAAGCCACCTGATTCCGCGACAACCCACGAGGTGCCATCGGTCAGGAAGACTCGCCCTGTGACGTCGGAACCACTGAGATCTAGCTTGCCGCAGGTGCCGCTCGACAAGGCGACCACCGGATTTCCTGCCGAATCGCCGGAGGTTACTCGGCTGAGCACGCCACCTGCCGGAGAGAAGAGGGCTCCGTCGCAGCTCACGAAATGGCTGAGCGGGTCGGTACTCTCAGCCAGGCGGCTCATTGTCGCCGAGCTTACAGAGATCGCTGAGGTGCCGAGACCGAGGTTCTGCGCTACGAGCCAGCTCGGCAGATGATGCAGCTGTAGGTCGTCCACGAGGTAGACCGCGGGGGTGCCGGATTGTGCGATGAACGCTCCTGATACCACGCCGAGCTCCAGGACCGGCAGCCGTGCGACGGCGGAAGCCGAGACGCTGATGACACGGGGGGTTGCACCGCCAGCAAGTTGGGCCAGCTTCGACGGATTTTCGACGTGTTGAAAGAGACCATCTACCGCAACATAGACGTGGTAAGAGCCGGCGGGTGCGATGAACAGCGGGCCAGCGGCGGACTCCGACACGGTTAGCTTGGCGCACAGATCATCAGGTAGCGCGACAATCGAAAAACCCGTTGCCGCGTCCGGGGAAATCGGATACAAGACGCCCTCGCCGCCGAAATAGGAACCCCCACGACAGCTGACGAACGACGTGAGACTACCCGACTGTGCGTAGCCCTCCATCGCGGCGTCCTGTAGACCGACGTAGGACACCGCACGCGTGAGTCCGATCTGAGAAGCAGTCTCCCACGAAGGCAAGTAGATCAGCCGACCATCCGAGAGCGGCATCCACACTCGACTGCTGCCTGCGATAGTGATCCACGATCCAGTAGGGAAGATCATTCGTGACTTCGTGAATCGGCTGACCACTGAATCGGGCATTGTTGCGGCGTAAGGCGTCTTTCCGCCATTGGATGCTGCAGCGGTGGCCATGTCTACGTAGGGCTGAAGGCCCCCTTCGACAATCCGATACACGAAACCGCCTGACGCGGCCGACGCAAACTCCGTCATTGTCGAGCCGCTCGGTATGCGGGCGAAATCGTCCCCATCCATGCGAGTCAGAGACGCGCACCACCCTCCTCCCCACGACGAGACGAGACCACACGTAGGGAATCGATGCGTTGCGCCGGCGTCGAGGTAGGCAACAACCCCGCGCGCATTGTCGTGCAAGAAGAGTGTCGCCTTCCCTGCGTCTGTGAAGTGATCAATGAACGACTGATCGACGTTATACGCATCACCGAATGCGCGCTTGTAGGCTGGCCAGACTGAGGGCAGGATGTGATACCTCGCGCCCGCGGAAACGAAGTAGATGGCTCCGCTAACTGAATACAGCACACTATCTGGCGCCTGCGTGGAACCGAACCAGTCGGTGAAGTAGTTGTAGAAGTTGCGGTTTCCGTAACTCGAACAGCTGTCACCGGTACCGTAGCCCGCGCGCAGTGCGGCTGCGTTGGGACGGTAGGGCGTGAAGATATAGAGATTCGCGGTGGCCTGGTTCTCGATGTATACCTGCGACGTACCACAGGCGGCCTTCGGGCTCCAGTAGATCGTGTTGGTGCGGCCAGCCTGGTAGTTGAACGACGTGGGATACACCGTGTAGATCTTCAACTGGCGGGCGGCCCCGTACATCTGGTTGAAGAAGCCGTAGTAATACACATCGCAACCCGCCGTATCAGGGCACCCCTGCCCCATGGCTGCCTGGTAGGCCCACGAGCTCGGAGCCGTCGACGTGACGAGCCCCTGCTCTTTCTGCAGCATCACGATAAGCACCTGCGGGTTGATCCCACACGCCTGCGCAACCTTGTAGATCACGCGAGAAGCACGTTCCGTCCCTCCGCCCGAATAGGCTCCGCACATCGCACTAGCACCGATGGACCGCGTCTGCACGTAGTAGTCCTTGAGACACGTGTACCCTGACCGGCACGAAGAGACCTTCGATGCGAGGAACGACTGGATCTGCGCCTCGGTCATCGTGGCCGAGTTGTAGAAGACCGTGTCACTGATGATGTTGCCGGGGTTGAACTGGCTGAGATCGGCAGTCTTTGCAATCGATGCATCAACAAGAGACGCCGAAACCTCGGAGGCTGACGTCTGCACACCAGCTGCGCTCGGCACGGGGGCGAGACCAACAAGACCGCCCGCGACAACAAGCCCGGAGGCCACCACAGACCAGGCGGCCAGCGCTAGCCGTCGAAGTCGCCGTCGATCCCGGCCTATAAATCGCGCCATGTTACTAGTGTGACGCAAGTATGCTCTCGTGGCGCGGAACGCCGGGCCGGTAACTAGAGATCCGCGTGCAGTTGCCAGACGCGATCGCCGGCTTCGCGCCAGGAAAAGCCCCGGCCACGGTCAGCAGCGAGGGTCGCGGCCCGCGTGTGATCGGTATCCGAGGCTAAGAGTGCCGCAACGGCCGCCGCGAGATCCTCGGGGCCACCATCGACAACGGTTCCACCGTCTCCTACGAGCTCCCGGTTTACAGCGGATGCCGCCGCCACAATGGGCGTTCCCAGTGCGAGCGTCTCGAGTGCTCGCCACCCGTAGGCGGGCGTGACCCGGGGAGCGAGGAACACGGACGCCGCGGCCAGCGCAGATGAGCGATCCGCCGCATCCGTCGCAGAGAGAGCAGTAAAAGAACCGAGCGCAGCCCCCGCATCCGACGGCGCGTCGAGAACAACCACAGGCGCATCCGGAACGTTCCGACCGAGCGCGGCAAGGACCTCTCCCAGCTCGCCTGCCGAAGACCCAGCTGCATCGACAACGACCGCGCCTTCTGGAACCCCCAGCGTGCGCCGACGGCCAATCACGTCGCGCGGTTCAGCGAAACCCTCGGGCGCAGCGCCAGCGATCACCCGGATTCGCCCGCGGAGCTTCGTGCGTTCCGCGAGCTCGTCGGCCATGGCGTGCAGCGGCACGATGACAGCATCCGCGTGCTTTTCGGCGCGCTTGAGCATCGCCCGATGCCACGCGAGGGACGTCTTCGAAACGCGCTCAGGATGGGTCCAGGGCGTGAGGTCCCAGATCGTGACGACGGTCTGCTCGTGATTGTGAACGCGGTCGTGACGCACGAGCGGCGCGAAGAGCGTCGGCGAGTGCAGCATCTCACCGCCAAGGCCGCTGGGGAGGCCCAGGGAGAGCGCGGTCGACAGTTCCCGGCGCGGGATCGGGGAAGACTCGACGCCCGCAAGCCCTTCCAGTGTCCGCACCTCGGCGAGCGCGTCGTCGCCGGCCGCCGGAACAACCGCAGAGACCTCACACCCCCGTGGCGCAGCAGCGATCAGGGCACGCGTCAACTCCCGCGAAGCCATCGCCAGGTCGGGATCGGTTGGCGTGACCAGCTGGTCGAGCACCACGCGCAAAGTCGTCGTCACAGAATGGAGCCTCTTCGTAGAGCCGAACGCATCACGCGGCAGGCGTGGGCGTGGGTGTCGGCGGATGCAGCGCCTGCTGCAGGTAGTTCTGGATGAAGGCAACATCATCGGCCGAAAGTTCTTCGGGGATGATGCCGATGCCGCCCACGCCCGAGGGAGTGAGCTCGATGGTGGTGACCGGCTGCTCCTTGGACTTGAGGGCAAGCTCAGCGAAGTACGGAACCATCGACTGCGGGATGTCGGTCTGCACGATAGCCGTGCCGGCGTCCAGCACCTCGTTAAACCGATTGAGGACGTTCATCGGCGTGAACTGCGCGAGGATCGCCTCCTGCAGCTGGCGCTGGCGCAGCATCCGATCCCAGTCATTCGTGGTGTACCGAGAGCGCGCGTACCACTGCGCCGTGTCACCGTCCATGTGCTGGAACCCCGGCTCGATCCAGCCGGTTGCCCATTCCTCCGCAGGTTGCCCGTCGTACGAAGGCCCGCCGCCCTCGGGAAGCCGCTCGGACACGTCGATATCGACGCCGCCGAGCGCATCGATGAGGGCGGCGAACCCGTGCATGTCGATGAAGACGTAGTACGGGATCTCGATCCCGAGCAGGCCCTCGGCGGCATCCTTGGTCGCCTCGATGCCCGGCGCGGAGCCGTTGGCGGCAGCCTCCGGATACAGCGCGTTGCCGTCGCGGCAGACTTCGACCTCGGTGCGCAGCTGATTGATGCCACTCCCCCACCCGCAGACCGGGTCCGAGTGACCGGTGTGCCCGTTCGGGTAGAGGTCTTGCATGGGCCCCGGCGCGAACGGGACGTTGACCATGTCGCGCGGGATGCCGGTGATCGTCACGGCACCCGTGTCGGCGTTAATCGAGGCGACCGAGATGCTGTCGTACCGCATTGAGTCGCGGCCTTCGCCGCTGTCGGCGCCGAGCAGCAGGATGTTGTAGTAGCCGTCCGACGGTGGCACGGACGGTCCTGACTCGGCGAAGATCGCACCGAACGAATCACGCACGCCTCCGAGCCGGTCGGATGCCCAGACCACGCCGCTGCCGGCGAGAACGAGAGCCCCGACGCCAACGAGTGCAACGGCGAATCGCGTGATCGACCCGGTGCGCACGAGCCGTACGAGACGCAGGGTGTCGATCGTGAGGATGATCCACAGAACCAGGTAGGCGAACAGAAGACCCTGCACGCCGAGCAACACGAACCAGTTCGTCGCGATCGCGACGAAGGCTTGCTGCCAGAGCAACAGCGTGACGATGGAGAGCGCGATCAGCATCCAGCCGAAGAGAGTCGCACCGAGCCCGAACCGACCGAGGCGACGGTTTCCGGCAAGAACCTGCGCCGATCCAGGGATGAGGAAGTTCAGAACCAGCAGCCACCACGCCCGACGCGTCATCATCGGTCGCGACGCCGTGTTGGGATACCGAAGCGGACGGTTCTCGATCACAGGCCGCCGCGCTGATTGCTGCGCTCCGGCCATCCGTGGGGGGCTTGCGACGCTCACAGCGCCTCCTTGAGCCGCCGGTTCTTCTCCTCGACGACGCCCTCGAGTTCGCGCGCGTAGTTCTCGATGGCGTCGGCGTGCGCGGGATCGGCGATTCCCAGCATCCGTACCGCCAAGAGCCCAGCATTGCGGGCGCCGCCGATCGAGACGGTTGCGACCGGGATGCCGGCGGGCATCTGAACGATGCTCAGGAGTGAATCCAGGCCGTCGAGGGTAGCCAGAGGAACGGGAACGCCGATGACCGGAAGTGCGGTGACAGAGGCGAGCATGCCGGGCAGGTGCGCGGCGCCGCCAGCTCCCGCGATGATGACACGGATGCCGCGCCCTCGCGCCTCTCGGCCGTAGGCGACGAGCTTGTCGGGCGTACGGTGGGCAGAGACCACCTCGACCTCGTGGGGCACACCGAAGTCTGTGAGCGCCTGGGACGCATCGCTCATGACCCGCCAGTCGGAGTCTGAACCCATGACGACACCGACGAGCGGGGCGGGGGAACTGTGGAGCGCAGCGGTCACCGGACCAGGCTAGGGTGCATGGCTGGGGATTGCCCGGAACGGCACCCCCGAAGGGAGAATCCGTCAGGAAGGGCGGATCGCGTCGATGCCCTCGAAGCGACCGAAGTCACGATCAAAAGTTGCGACCGGGCACGCGTGGGCACGGGCGACTGCCGCAATGTAGGCATCCGACACAAGGTTTCCGATCGCACCGGAAGCAACGCACATGTCGAGGAACGGCTCGATCCCGTCAGTGAGGCCGGGAACAGACCGGTAGCCCGGAGCCCGGGTGATGGCTTTGGCGTAGGAGGCCGCTTCGGGAAGTGTCAACGGCTTCTCGAAGACTCGACGACTCGTGGCCACTCGTACAAACCCTGACCACACCGCATCGGGGACGAGCACCTCATCCGAAGCCAGACGCTCCACGAGGAAACGTCTGGCCGGCTCATGGTCCGGATGTCGGGTGGCGCTGGCAGCAACCAACACGTTGACATCGACCAGAATCACGGGGATACCGACTCGTCCTCATCGAGCAGGTCGTAGAGCGCTCGATTGGAGCTGACGTCTACCCCCGGCAGCACTCCGCCAGCCTCGAAAGAGGGCAGGTCGACGACAGCCGCGGTCTCTGGCTTCTCGACGAGGTAGGCACGCAGGGCGTCATCCAGAAAGGCGCCGAGGGTGACGCCCCGGTCGGCTGCGCGCTTCTTGGCGCGCGAAAGTAGCGCGTCATCGATGGAAAGCGTGGTGCGCATGATGCCGATTCTAGAGCATCACGCGCATCACCTCTC
Source organism: Microbacterium schleiferi (assembly GCF_038150145.1). Classification (GTDB taxonomy): domain Bacteria; phylum Actinomycetota; class Actinomycetes; order Actinomycetales; family Microbacteriaceae; genus Microbacterium; species Microbacterium schleiferi_B. The sequence continues at coordinate 214,695 of NZ_JBBWSA010000001.1, read as the reverse complement.
AGCACTCGGCAAGATAGGAGGCAAGATAGGGGATCTGATGACAGAACAACACGTCAGCATCGCGGACGACATCGATGCTCTGCTGCGCGCCCGGTATGGCGCTGCGGCTCCCGAGCTGACCGAGCCGGCCGCGCTCAACTCGGCAACGCTGGCAGGGCTCTTGCGTCACCACACGGTGCGCAGCTTCACTGACGCGCCGGTGAGCGACGAGGCAATCACCGCGATGGTCGCTGCCGCCCAATCGGCCGCGAGTTCCTCGAACCTGCAGCTGTGGAGCGTCGTCGAGGTTCGGGATGCTGCGACCCGCCGTGCCCTCGTGGGCGAGGTCGGCGCGAGCACCTTCGTTGCTGACGCTCCCGTCATTCTGCTGTTCATCGCAGACTGGGCCCGCGCCTCGGCGATAGCGGCGGCTCAGGGCGCATCGGACGAGGCTGCCGACTACCTTGAATCCACCCTCGTTGCCTTCGTCGACGCTGCGCTCGCCGCGCAGAACGCGGTCATCGCGGCGGAGTCGTTGGGGCTCGGAACCTGCTACCTCGGGTCGGTTCGCAACAACCCTGAGCGCGCTGCCGAGCTGATCGGGCTACCCGCCCGGACGATGGTGGCGTTCGGCCTCGCTGTCGGGTATCCCGATCCCACCGACACCGCAGGGATCAAACCGCGCCTCGCGCCGGGCGTCGTGCACTCCCGCGAGCGCTACACGCCGATCACGGATGCCGACGTCGCCGCCTACGACACCGAGATCGCCGCCTACCACGCGAGCCAGGGACGCCCGACGGGATGGAGTCAGGCCGTCATCCGTCGCGTGAAGGATGCGGCGGGGCTGAACGGTCGCGACCGGATGCGCGCGTGGCTGACCGGACGCGGCCTGCCCTCGAACTAGGCATCCGTCCCGGCGCCCGGTATCGCCTCAGTCCTGGAAGAACGCGGCTGCCGCGCGCGCGTCGTAGACGACGTCGTCGAGGTCCGCGCCGAAGGCGTTCACGTGCCCGACCTTGCGTCCCGGGCGCGGCTGTTTGCCGTAGGTGTGAATACGAGCAGCCGGATGCTGAGCCATCGCCGCAGCGAACCGCTCTGAGAGGCCGCCCTCGCTGGGCCCGCCGAGGATGTTGATCATCACCGACCACGGCGCAACGGGCGACGTATCCCCCAACGGGAGGTCGAGCACGGCACGCAGGTGCTGTTCGAACTGGCTCGTCACGGCACCGTCCTGGCTCCAGTGGCCGCTGTTGTGCGGCCGCATCGCGAGCTCGTTCACGAGGATGCGGTCATCCGCCGTCTCGAACAGCTCGACGGCGAGCATCCCCGTGACACCGAGCCCCTCGGCGATCCGCTCGCCGACTTCGGCAGCTGTCGCGGCGAGGCGAGCACTGGCGCCCGGCGCCGGCGCGAGCACCTCGGCGCACACACCGTCACGCTGGACGGTCTCGACCACGGGATAGGCGCGAACCGCGCCCGACGGCGTGCGGGCCACCTGCTGCGCGAGCTCTCGGGTGAACTCGACGAGTTCTTCGACCAGCAGCGCACCGCCCCCGGCATCCTCGGCGAGCGCCGTGAACCAGTCGGCAGCACCATCCGGCGACGAAACGACCCGCACACCCTTTCCGTCGTACCCGCCTCGAGGCGTCTTCACGACAGCACGACCGCCGTGACTGTCGAGGAAGGCGCCGAGTTCATCGGGGCCGGTGACGGCTGCCCAGTCAGGCTGCGGCATCCCCATCTCTTGCAGCCGCGTGCGCATCAGCAGCTTGTCCTGCGCGTACCGGAGGGCGTCGGGGCCGGGGTGCACTGCCACGCCGGCGTCCACCAACGCGCGCAGGACCTGCTGCGGCACGTGTTCGTGGTCGAAGGTGACGACATCGACTTCACGCGCGAAGGCGAGCACGGTGTCAGCATCTCGGTAGTCACCGACAGCGGATGCCGCGAGAGCCGCCGCCATCCCTTCCTGCTCGGCGAGCACCCGGATCTCGACGCCGAGTTCGACAGCGGGCGCGATCATCATTCGCGCCAACTGTCCGCCGCCGATCACACCGACGCGATAGGTCATAGCAGTCCTCCCGTTCGGATCCATTCTGTCGCGAAGCCGGTGGATCGCTCGCGTCGTTGGCGCCCAGGCCTGGGTCACCTCAGGACTCGGACGGTGCCTGACCGTCGCGGTGGGCGAGGATCTGGTTGACCTCGACCTGATCGATGAGGACTTCGTGGACGAGCGCCACCTGCGGAACACGCGTCATCCTCATCGGTGCGTCGACACCGTTGGAGAGGATGAGCGTGCCGCTGCCGGCGAGGCGCTGCAGCGGGCCCCGGCGCATCTGCACCGAGTACCCGCGAACGTGCGCGAGTTCGCGCCGCCGCGTCACGAACAGCCCGCTGCGCTCGATGACACGTCGCGTCGTGATCGTGTACACGTGCGCGCGCCACGCCAGAAACGGCAGGAACACGAGCACAAAGATGACCACGGCAGCTGCTGCCAGCAGCATCCAGTTCTCGAACGGCGCCGGCAGGTTGTCGTAGAAGTAGCCGGCCGCAGCGGCGACAGCGACGAGCACGATCGCCGACAGGATCAGCGCGGGCCGGCGACCCCGTATCTTCGCGATCAGCAGCTCAGGCGTCGAGACGCCCGGCGCGGGAGCCAGCGGCCGCCCGACAGAGCTCGGCGGCGGGGAGTAGCCCGACGGACCCGTGCCTGAATGCAGCGACATACCCCCATTGTGGGGGTCTCAGCGGACATGGATGACGTCCCCCGCCGCGACCGGCACTGATTCGCCGCCCACCGCGACGACGAGTCGCCCGGCATCGTCGAGCCCGGCGGCGGCACCCTCCAGCATCCGGTCATCGGGCAGCATCACGCGGACCTCGCGCCCGAGGGTCCCGCAGAGCCGCTGAATCTCGGCGCGAACGTCGCCGGCGCCCGCCACGGACACGGCGGCCCGCAGCATCCGGTCGAGAACCCGGAGGTAGTCGGCGAGCAGGCGATCGAGGTCGACGCCTGCTCCGGCGATCGCCAATGACGTGGCAGTGGGCACGGGAAGCTGCTCGGGCGTCATCCGTGTATTGACCCCCGCGCCGACGACGATGGCATCAGGCTCCTCAGGCACCATCTGCGACAGGATGCCGCACACCTTCGCCCCGTCGATCAGAACGTCATTCGGCCACTTCAGCGCCACGCGCGAGCTGTCGTCTGGAACGTCGGCGGCGAACTGGCCCCGAATCGCGAGTGTCATCGCCGCACCGGCGATCAGCGGAACCCAGCCACGCTGGTCGGCCGGCAAATGCGGTACCCGGAGAAGGACCGAGATCGCGAGGGCAGCCCCCGGCGGCGCCGTCCACGTGCGATCCAGGCGCCCCCGGCCGGCCCGCTGGTCGTCGGTCACCAGCACCGACAGGTGCGGGTACGCATCCGGCTGCCGTGCCACGCTCGCCAGAAGGTCGGCGTTCGTGGATCCCGTGTGCGCGAGGACATCCAGTCGGCTAGCGATGGCCGCCGTCCGCGGAAAGTCGACTGCCTGCATCCGTTCACTGTAGGGCCGCCAGGTAGCCGCTGCCGCCCCGTCGCAGCGGGAAAGGCATAACGGATGCCGCGGCGCGTTGTCGCAGGTCTCCAAGGGCTTCCCGCGACACGCCGATAGTGTGGAGGCGTGACCGACGACAACGACCTGTTCACGACGGCCGGCAAAATCGCCGATCTGCGCGCGCGCTACCAGGAGGCTGTCGTCTCCGCCGAGGAATCAGCCCGCGAGAAGCAGCACGCGAAGGGCAAGCTCACCGCCCGCGAGCGCATCGAACTGCTCGTCGATCCCGGCAGCTTCACCGAGCTCGACGAATATGTGCGCCACCGCACGACGGCGTTCGGGATGGACAAATCGCGCCCCTACGGCGACTCCGTGGTCACCGGCACCGGCACGATCCATGGCCGCACGGTAGCGGTCTACGCCCAGGATTTTTCAACCTTCGGCGGTTCGCTGGGCGAAGTAGCCGGCGAGAAGATCCTCAAGGTCATGGAGCTGGCGCTGCGGTGCGGGATGCCGATCATCGGCATCCTGGATTCCGGCGGCGCGCGCATCCAGGAGGGTGTGGTTGCCCTCGGAAAATACGGTGAGATCTTCCGACTCAACACGCGCGCGTCGGGTGTCATCCCGCAGATCTCGATCATCATGGGGCCTGCTGCCGGTGGCGCCGTGTACTCCCCCGCCCTCACCGACTTCGTCATCATGGTCGACAAGACGAGCCAGATGTTCGTGACAGGCCCCGATGTCATCAAGACCGTCACCGGCGAGGACGTCGGGATGGAAGAGCTCGGCGGCGCCTACACGCACAACACCCGGTCGGGAGTTGCGCACTATCTCGCCGAAGACGAGGATGACGCGATCGACTACGTCCGCACGATGCTGGGCTTTCTTCCCGACAACAACCTCGCCGAGATCCCCGAGTACGAGAGTCCGTTCGAGTGGGAAACCACTGATGCCGACCGCACCCTGAATGCGATCATCCCTGACTCCGCCAACCAGCCCTACGACATCCACGACGTCATCAGCCACATCGTCGACGACGGGGATTTCCTCGAGGTGCAGCCGTTGTTCGCCCCGAACATCGTGATCGGCTTCGGCCGGATCGAGGGACGGACGGTCGGCATCATCGCGAACCAGCCCTCTCAGATGGCGGGCACCCTCAACATCGAGGCCGGCGAGAAGGCCAGCCGCTTCGTTCGCTTCTGCGATGCGTTCTCCATTCCGATCGTGACCCTCGTCGATGTTCCGGGATACCTTCCAGGCACCGACCAGGAGTGGACGGGAGTGATCCGCCGTGGCGCCAAGCTGCTCTATGCGTACGCCGAGGCGACAGTGCCTCTCGTGACGGTGATCCTGCGCAAGGCCTACGGCGGCGCGTACATCGTCATGGGATCCAAGCAACTCGGCGCCGACGTCAACCTCGCCTGGCCAACCGCCGAGATCGCGGTCATGGGAGGCCAGGGTGCGGTGAACATCCTGTACCGGGGCGAGCTCAAGAGGGCCAGCGAGACCGGCGAGGATGTCGCCGCCGTGCGAACGCGGCTTGCCAACGAGTACACCTACAACGTGGCATCCCCGTTCCTGGCCGCCGAGCGCGGCGAGCTGGACGGGATCATCGAACCGGCCCAGACGCGCGTGTCGATTGCCAAGGCGCTGCGGTCCCTGCGCGGCAAGCGCGCAAGCCTCCCGCCGAAGAAGCACGGAAATATCCCGCTGTAGGACGCGATGAGTACCCGAGAACCAGCGCCCGAAGAACGCGAGCCCGCCGTGCCAATCAACATCGTGCGCGGCGACGCGACCGCCGAAGAGATCGCGGCAGTCGTCGCCGTCGTGGCTGAGCACTACGTCACCGAGCACGCCGAGGCCGTCGCCGACGAGCCTCAGCGGTCGGCCTGGGCACTCTCGCAGCGGGCGCTGCGGGAGCCGCTTCGGCGCGAACTGGGCTGGAACCGCACGCCCTGTTGACCTCGGCGACAGAATTGGCCTGGTCGCCAAGCAGTCCAATTTTGTCCCCCAAAATACCTACAGACGAATCGTTGCGACTCGGCAAGACTGGAACCGCTGGAACGCAGTAGCGTTCGGCTGAACCGCCGTCACCTCTCGTGTGACGCGGCCCAGGTTCGGCCACGCGGCCGGTTTTCGGGTAACCGTCCGCACCGGTGGGGGTGGACTATCTGTCCACCCTCACCATCTTTTTCGTACGGCTGTCAGGCCCCAGCGTCGGGGTCGGCGGGGAATCGAGTGATCTCGGTCCACAGGTCGACGGTGTCTTCGTCGCTGAGGCCGCGACCGGCATCCGATCTACCGACGACCGTTACCGCGACGCTCTCGTGGGGGGACGTGCGGATATAGAGCCGGTCAGAATGCGCCGAGCGGAGAGCTGTGACCAGACGCTCGCGGATACTCGCCAGCCCCTCGGGGTCGATGCCGTCCAGGCCTCCCTCATCGAGAACCGTGACGGTCGCGCCACGGCGGCGGGCTGACTCGAGTTCGTGGCGAACCGCATCGTCGAGCAGGCGCGCTCCGCGCAGTTCGTCGCGCAGACTTCCCTCGGCAAGCCTCGCCTCGACGCGTTCGTCGGGGGTCAACGCTCCGCCCTGCGCGATCGTGCGCGCAAGCACCGGACCAGCTACCGACAGCGCTCGCTGAATCTGCACGCGGCGCTCCCGCTGACGCACGGTGTGGGCTGCCTGCCACGCCGATGCCGCGCGCTGCAGTTCCACGAGCTTCGCGGTGTCTTTGGCGGCACGATCGGTGAGCATCACCAGAAGCTGCGCCAACCCCACCCACAGGATCGAGCCGACAAGACCCTTCTCGAGCGCGTCGAGGATGCCGAGCCAGAACCACGAGACCGCGGCGAGGAGACCGATACCCACCCACGCGAAGATCGGGCGACGCCTCACCATGACGATGACCATCAGAGCGCCGATGCCGCCGAGATACCAGACGACGTAGGGCTCCTCGATCGCCTCCCGCGGCACAGCCAGCGACAGCGCATTGGGAACGATGACCGTCGTCCCCAACGCCATGAGCGCAGCTGCCAGCGGCATCCGATCGGACGACGCGCGCGGCGCCACCGCGGGCGCGGCCGGCGTGACGTCGTCGTCGTCGGGATCCCGGTTGCCCCACAGCAGCGCGACCCCGGTGGTCACGACGTAGAGCGCCACGGAGGCGACGAGCACGAGAGGTTCGGTGAACGGGCCGGTCCACCACAGCCCCCGCACCGCCAGGTATGCGGTGAACGCAAAGGCCAAGCCGATGAGGAGCCGGCGGACGCTGATCATGCTCGGGCCCCCTGCCACGTGAGGCGCACGAGCGTTCCGCTCGAGTCGGACGTGATGTGCACGGTGCCACCGACGGCTGCAACCCGAGCAATGATCGACCCGCGTATTCCGAGTCGGTCATCCGGGACCGTGTCGAGATCGAACCCATCGCCGAGGTCCTGCACCTCGATGTGCAGCCGCTGGGTGTCATGCTCGTGGCGGGCGGACACCGTCAGGCCGATACCGCCCGCGTGCTCGATCGAATTGGCAATCGCCTGCATAGCGGCGAGGATCAGCGCGTTCGCGACCCGACCAGGGATCTCGGGCGCGTCGTGGCCGTACGCGCGTTCCACGACAAGATCGACACCGAGCCCGCGGGCGCCACGTTCGACTTCCTCGACGAGCGTCCCGAAAGGTCGAGGGGCGTCGCTACCAAGACCCACATCGGTTTCGGCGTTCGCAAGTCGCGTCAGTGCCTCCCGCGCCATCGCCACGGCAAGGCCCTGCTCACGCGGCGTTTGCGCGCGCTCAGAGGCGATGAGTGCCGCGAGGACGCTGTCGTGCATGAGGGCTGCGACAGCGACGCGCTCGCTCTCAGCCGCTTCGGTGACCGCCGCGGCGGTGTATGTCTCCACCGCAGTGCGGCGTGACTCGTCGACATTGTCGGCGATCGAGCGAAACATCCAGCCCAGGGTCACGAAGACCCCGCCCAGGATGATGGCGAACGAGACGTCCAGCAGCGTCGGCCACCAGAAATCAACAGCGAATCCAGCCTGGGCCAAGCGGGTGATCCCGAACAGCACGGGCACGAAGACCGTCCACGCCATCTGCCAGACCAACGGCAGAAACATGATCGAGGACGCCGTGACCACGCTGACGAGGAACCACGTCCACGGCGGATCCGACGCCGGGATGTCCTGCCCCGCCACGACGAATGGCCAGGCGACGAGCGTCACGACGAAGACGGCGCAGAAGGCTATCGCGGCGGGTGGGATGCTCCGACCCACGACATAGGTCACGAGCAGGGCCGTCAGCGACCCGAAGTTCGCGACCATGAAGGCCACGTGCCACGCTTCGGGCTCCTGCACCGAGCCCAGTGCCGCCACGAACGCCTGCGCACCGAGAGCGAGCGATCCGACAGCCAAGACGATGCTGATCATCCGCTCGATCCGCCGCCGGGTGAACGACCCGAGCCCCGCCGTCGGATCGTGGGCAAGGGGAATCTGCGCCCACGCGGCGGCCAGCGCTCGCTCGCGGGGGTGAGTGTCGGCGCTCATCGCTTGTCCGATGCTCCGGCAGCGAACCCGTCAGCCGAGACGAGGCCGTCTTCCAGCGCACGACGAATGAGGTCGAACTTCGTAGAAGCCGAGCGCCCAACCTCGACGTACTTGAGCCGCACGCGGCTGATGTTCTCTTTCGCCGTCGAATACGCGATGCCCAGGCGCTCCGCGACAGCTTTCAGAGGCAAGCCGGCGGCATACAGACGCAGCACATCTCGTTCCCGCGCCGACAGCTGCGCGTCCGCGAACTCACGATCGCCCTCGATGGCGCTCGCCCATTCGACGTTGTTCAGGGGATCGCCGTCGGCCACGGCGTGGATCGCCGAGATCACGTCATCGATCGGAGAGGCCTTGCTCACGACACCAATGGCCCCGGCGACGAGAGCTTCTCGCACTGCCGACGGTCGGTCCGCCACCGAGTGCACCAGAATGCTGGAGCCGTCGGCCACGAGCCGCCCGACGTTCTCTCGTACTGTCGTTCCGTCGCCCAGGGTGAGATCGAGCACGACCACGTCGACCGGTGGCGCGCTCGTCGCGCGCCGCCAGCGGACGTACTCGGTGACAGTGCTTCCCGAGAAAACCACCTCGGGACCCCCGTCTGTCACACACGCCGCCTCTACCCCCAAGCGGACGGACTCATGGTCATCGATCAGAGCCACCCGCGTCATGGGGTCACTCTACCGAGCAGCATCGGGTCTGAGCAGAGCGACAGCCTCCATGTGATGCGAATGGGGAAACAGATCGATGCCGCGGACGCGATCGGCTCGGTAGCCGTGGTCGGCGAAGCGGGCGAGATCGCGGGCGAGAGCTACCGGGTCGCACGCGACATAGACGATGGATGCCGGCCCCAAAGCTGCCAGATCGTCGACCACGGCAGCACCCGCGCCCGTACGGGGCGGGTCGAGCACGACGGTTCCGCGCGCGAGCCGTTCCCGGTCGCGGTCGCTTATCTTCTGGCGAAGTGCGCGCGTCCACCGGTCTACCCGCGCCGTCTCCACTCGCGCTCCGACCCACTCGGCGAGGTTCTCGCCGGCGTGCTCTGTGGCCTGCTCGTTCCCCTCGACCGAGGTGATGCGCGCCGCGGGGCCGGCCAGGTCACCCAGAAGCGCCCCGAAGAGGCCGACGCCGCCGTAGAGATCGAGGTGCCACCCGTCAGGGTCGATGCCGTCAGCGAGTTCTTCGGCGACGACGGTTGTGAGGGTGGATGCCGCCAGGCGGTGGACCTGCCAAAAGCCGCCGGCATCGACGCGGAAGCGCCGGGCACCGACGTGTTCGACCACGACCTCGCTGGGTCGTCGGGCTGAGCCACCACGTCGATCGGCGGCGTCGGGGCGCGGGAGCACGCGAACGTGGCCGTCGGCGGGCTGGACCAGGTCGACGCGCCCGGGTGCGTGACGTCCGAGCGCCGCGGCTGCCCGCTCGATCGCGGCCGTCGCCAGCGGCATGCTCTCGGTCGGAATGACGCGATGGCTGCGCGCGGCGTACGCACCCAGACGACCGTCATCGTCCACGTGCAACGAGACCCGGGTTCGCCACCGCGTGCCGTCGGGCTGCTCGGCAACGACGTGGTTGCCGACGGATGCCGGGCGAGGGCCCTCGAACTCGACGGGCACCTCCAGGTGGCCGGTGCGCTGCAGGGCTGTCGCCAGGATGTGCCGCTTGAGTTCGCGCTGGTGGCTGAGCTCGATGTGACCGAACTCGGCGCCCCCGGGCCGATCTACGGGATCGCGATCGACATCGGCTTCAGGCCAAATGTGGCGCTGGCGATGGGGCGATGGGTCGGTCACCTCGACGGTGTCCGCGCGCCAGAATGACGCCTTCGAAGCGTCGGTGAGCCGGGCGCGCACCCGTTCACCGGGGATCGTGTCTGCCGTGAACACCACGCGACCATCGAGCCTGCCGACGAACACGCCGCCGTGTGCGGCATCCGTGATCTCGAGGTCGACGATCTGTCCCACTTCGCCGGTCATGCATCGAGGATCTCACGGCCCGCTACCTTGGAACGATGCGCGTCCTGCTGGCATCCACCTCCCCGGCCCGGCGCGCACTGCTGCACCAGGCCGGTATCGAACCGCTCACCATGGCTCCGGAGGTCGATGAAGATGCGGTCATCCACGCCGTCGAGACAGCCGAGGGGCGAACGCTCCCGCCGGACGAACATGTGTTGCTGCTCGCACGACGCAAAGCCCTGGATGTCGTCGCGCGGCTCGCGCTCGAGGACGCCGAATTCGACGGGCTCGTGATCGGTGGCGACTCGATGTTCGAGCTCGACGGCCGGGTGCTGGGTAAACCGCACGAGCCGTCCATCGCAACCGAGCGGTGGCACGCGATGCGGGGGCGTACCGGCATCCTGCACTCCGGGCACAGTGTGTATCGCGTCATCCCCGGGCAGACTCCGATCGAAGCCCATGCGGTGGCTTACGCCTCGGTGACGTTCGTCGACGACATGACGGATGCCGAGATCGAGGCCTACGTCGCAACTGGCGAACCGCTCGCCGTTGCTGGCGCGTTCACGGTCGACAGCCTCGGCGGCCCGTTCATTTCCCGTGTGGAGGGCGATCCTTCAACAGTGGTCGGGATGTCACTGTCGACATTGCGAAGACTGGCTCGCGAGCTCGGCGTCGCGTGGACAGAGCTGTGGAATCGCTCAGAAGATTCAGCGCAGCATCCGTAGACCTCGCTGCACGTTCACCGGGGTTTCTTGTCGGATCAATCCAATTTCGCACCCTGGGGCCTCGGTAGGCTGACATCCATGCCTCACATCGCCAAGGTCCTCGTAGCGAACCGCGGCGAGATCGCCGTCCGCATCATCCGCGCAGCACGGGACGCCGGCAAGGGCTCGGTGGCGGTGTACGCCGACCAGGATCGCGACGCTCTGCACGTCCGCCTCGCCGACGAAGCGTACGCCCTAGAGGGCGTAACGAGCGCCGACACCTACCTCTCGATCGACAAGATCCTTTCGATCGCCCGGCGCTCGGGTGCCGACGCGGTTCACCCTGGCTACGGCTTTCTGGCCGAAAACGCCGAGTTCGCGCGCGCCGTAATCGCCGCCGGCCTCACCTGGATCGGCCCTTCCCCGGAAGCGATCGAAGCACTCGGCGACAAGGTCACCGCGCGCCACGTCGCCGAGAAGGTGGGCGCGCCGCTCGCCCCCGGGACCCCCGGCCCCGTCTCTGGCGCCGACGAGGTTCTCGCGTTCGTCGATACCCACGGGTTGCCGATCGCGATCAAGGCAGCGTACGGCGGCGGCGGGCGCGGCCTGAAGGTCGCCCGCTCTCGCGACGAGGTTGCCGAGCTCTTCGAGTCAGCAACGCGGGAGGCAATTGCAGCCTTCGGGCGCGGCGAGTGCTTCGTGGAGAAGTACCTTGACCGACCTCGTCACGTCGAAACCCAGTGCCTCGCGGATGCCGAGGGCACGGTTGTGGTCATCTCCACCCGTGACTGCTCGCTGCAGCGACGCCATCAAAAGCTTGTCGAAGAGGCACCGGCACCGTTCCTGAGCGACGAACAGCACCGCATCCTCGTCGGATCGTCCAAGGCGATCCTGCGCGAGGTCGGTTACCTCGGCGCCGGCACGTGTGAGTTCCTCATCGGGGCCGACGGCACGATCTCGTTCCTGGAGGTGAACACGCGCCTGCAGGTCGAGCACCCCGTCTCGGAGGAGGTCACGGGGATCGATCTCGTCCGCGAGCAGTTCCGCCTCGCCGAGGGAGAAGCGCTCGGCTACGACGACCCCGAAGCAGTCGGCCATTCCATCGAGTTCCGCATCAACGGCGAAGACCCGGGCCGGAACTTCCTGCCCCAGCCCGGCGACATCCACGTCTTCAAGACCTTCGGTGGTCCCGGCATCCGCCTCGACTCGGGTGTGACAGCGGGCGACTCCGTCAGCGGTGCGTTCGACTCGCTGCTGGCCAAGATCATTGTGACCGGCCGTGATCGCGCCGAGGCGCTGGACCGCGCTCGGCGGGCACTCGACGAGTTCGAAGTGGCCGGGATGCCGACAGTGCTGCCCTTCCATCGCAAGGTCGTGCGCGACCCCGCCTTCACGGCCGAGAACGGTCAGTTCGGGGTCTACACAAGCTGGATCGAAACCGCTTTCGACAATGACATCCCGGCCTGGGATGGCGAGCTCGGCGCACCGCGCGCGGAGGAGTCCCGCCACACCGTGGTCGTCGAGGTCGCCGGAAAGCGCCTCGAGGTGAGTCTGCCCGACCGCGTCGTGACGGCACCTGCCGGCCGCGGGCGTCCCGCTGTTGTGCCGCCGTCGCGCCGCTCGCACGCTGGCAGCGCCGTGTCAGGCGCCTCGGGCGACGCGGTGATGGCGCCGATGCAGGCGACGGTCGTGAAGATCGCCGTCGAGGACGGCCAGCAGGTCGTCAAGGGTGACCTGGTGCTCGTTCTCGAGGCGATGAAGATGGAACAGCCGATTCAGGCGCACAAGGATGGCGTCATCGGCGCGATCAATGCCACGCCCGGTGCGACGGTGTCGGCGGGGCATCCCCTGCTCACCATCTCCTGAGACGGCCTCCGCGTCCCGTTCAGTCGCGCCTACCTGCGAGGTGCGCGCGCAATCATCCGCACGACGACGCGACCGAAACGGAAGAGTGCCGAATCTCAGTCGCGCCGATCTGTGGGGTCAGACCGGACCCATCCGCACGACGACGCGACCGAAACGGAAGAGCGACCTATTCTTCGGGCTCGTCGCGGTCGACGATGTGCATTGCGCGCGCGGCGTCCGTGATGGTGCCGGCCAGCGACGGGTACACCGCGAACACCCGGGAGACCTGGTCGACCGTGAGGCGACGCTCGACGGCGATCGCGATCGGATAGATGAGCTCGGACGCACGGGGCCCGACAATGACGCCGCCCACGACCGTGCCGCTGCCCTCGCGGGCGATGAGCTTAACGAAGCCATCCGAGATCCCCATCATCTTCGCCCGGGGGTTCGACGACAGGGGCAGCTTGTGGACGACACCGCCAATAAGGCCTGCGGCGATGTCTTCCTCACCCCACCCGACGGTTGCGATCTCGGGCGCCGTGAAGATGTTGGCGGTGATACGGCGCTTCTCGAGCGGGATGACGACATCACCGAACGCGTGGAAGACGGCCGTGCGCCCCTGCATAGCCGCAACGGATGCCAGGGGGAAGAAGTTCGTGCAGTCGCCGGCGGCGTAGATGTTCGGGACGGAGGTTCGTGCCACTCGGTTGACGCGGATGTGCCCGCTCTGGGTCAGCTGCACACCGGCCTGTTCGAGACCGATGCCCGCGGTGTTCGGAATTGAGCCGACAGCCATCAGGCAGTGGCTCCCCTCGACGCGGGTGCCGTCCGAGAGGGTCACGACCACACCGTCGCCTTCGCGCACCACGGACTTGGCTCGCGACTTGGGAAGAAGCGTCATACCACCGCGCAAGAAGACGCTCTCGATGACGGCAGCGGCATCCTTGTCTTCACCCGGCAGAACCTGATCACGACTCGAGATGAGAGTGACCTTGGAACCCAGGTTCATGTACGCCGAGGCGAATTCTGCACCGGTCACACCCGAGCCGACGACGATGAGGTGCTCGGGCAGCGTCTTCATGTCGTAGAGCTGCGTCCAGGTCAGGATGCGTTCGCCGTCGGGCTTGGCGCTGGCAAGCTCCCGCGGTGAGGCGCCCACCGAGATCACAAGGGTGTCGGCTTCGACGCGGTCGAAGTCCGTGCCGCCGGGGCCCGTCGAGACGACGACAGCGTTGTCATCCTCGACGCGACCGTGCCCCTCGAGGATCGTGACCCCCGCCTGCAGCAAAGACGCACGCATGTCTTCGGACTGCTGGCGCGCCAGGGCGAGGAGCCGCTTGTTCACCTGCGCGAGGTTGATCGCGATCTCGGGCTTGAGCGGACGCCCGTCCCCACCCTTGGCGAACAGCTGCACACCCAGCTCGCCGGCGCCGGCGATAGCGACAGCTGCGTCGGCCGTCGCGATAAGTGTCTTGGACGGCACAACGTCAGTGATGACCGCGGATCCGCCGACGCCGGCCCGCTCGACGAGCGTGACATCCGCCCCGAGTTGCGCTGCCGCGAGCGCCGCCTCGTATCCGCCGGGGCCCCCGCCGATGATCGCGACGGATTGGGTGCGCTCGAAGCTCAAAGACATGCGTCCATTGTTTCAGCACGGCCCCCGTTGTTCACGCCAGCGCAAGGTTCCTAGAGTGGGAGCATGTCAGACACGCTGAGCAACCCGCTCGATGATCCTCACGCCGACCCCTTCGAGGTCGCGCGCACCGCTGCATCCGATATCGCTCGTCTCACTGGTGTCGAGCATCATGACATCGCACTGACCCTGGGAAGCGGCTGGGGGAAGGCAGCCGACCTCCTCGGCGAGACCGTCGCGACGATTGCGGCGACGGATGTCACGGGCTTCAGCAAGCCGGCATTGGAAGGGCACGTGGGGTCGCTGCGCAGCATCCGAACCCCCCAGGGCAAGCACGTGCTCGTCATCGGCGCGCGCACCCACTACTACGAGGGTCACGGGCCGCGCCGCGTCGTGCACAGTGTGCGCACCGCAGCGGCGACAGGCGCGAAGACGATGGTGCTCACCAACGGCGCTGGCGGCATCAAGCCGTCGTGGAAGCCGGGTCAGCCCGTGCTCATCAGCGACCACATCAACCTCACTGGCGCGTCCCCCCTCGAGGGCGCGACCTTTATCGACCTAACCGACCTCTACTCGCTGCGACTGCGAGACGTTGCCCGGATGGTGGATCCGACCCTCGATGAGGGCGTGTACTGCCAGTTCCGCGGCCCCCAGTACGAAACTCCGGCCGAGGTCCGGATGGCAAAGACCATCGGCGGACACATCGTCGGGATGTCGACCGCCCTCGAGGCCATCGCCGCGCGCCAAGCCGGCATGGAGATCCTCGGGTTCTCGCTCATCACGAACATGGCTGCCGGCATCCAGACGACCCCGCTCAGCCATCAAGAAGTGATCGAGGCCGGCAAAGAAGCCGAGCCGGTGATTTCGGCGCTGCTGGCGCGCGTCATCGGCGAGCTGTGATGGCGCTGATCGACACAGCCCGGGCCTGGCTCGAGCAAGATCCCGATCCGGTCACGCGGGAAGAACTCGCCGCGCTGTTGGAAGCAGCGGATGCCGGTGACGCCGCTGCGCTGGGCGAGCTCGACGATCGCTTTGGCACTCGCCTCGCGTTTGGAACCGCGGGGCTTCGGGGCGCGCTGGGAGCCGGATCGAACCGGATGAACCGGGTCCTCGTGACACAGGCCGCGGCGGGTCTTGCCGCGTATCTGCGCGAGCGAGCAGGGGCTGACGCCACCCCTCGCGTGGTCATCGGGTATGACGGACGTCGGAACTCCGATGTCTTCGCTCGGGACTCGGCGGAGATCTTCGCGGGAGCGGGGTTCGAGGCCGTGCTGCTGCCCCGGCTGCTCCCGACTCCCGTGCTCGCGTTCGCCGTACGCCACCTGGATGCCGCAGCCGGTGTCATGGTGACGGCATCGCACAATCCGCCCGACGACAATGGCTACAAGGTGTATCTCGGCGGCGCTGACGCCGGGTCGCAGATCGTGTCGCCAGCGGATGCCGAGATCGCGGCTCACATCGACGCGGTGGCTGGTGACGACATCCGTGATCTGCCGCGCGGCTCGGGGTACGAGATCGCGCCGGAGTCCGTTGTCGACGCCTACGTCAAGGCTACAGCGGCGGTCGCTCCCGCAGGTCCCGGAGCGGACGGGATGCGGTGGGTCTACACCGCCATGCACGGCGTCGGGTGGGAGACGCTCGCCCGCATCCTCGACGCTGCCGGGTATCCGGCGCCGACGCCGGTGACCGCCCAGATCGAGCCCGACGGGCGGTTCCCGACCGTGTCGTTCCCAAACCCCGAAGAGCCCGGGGCGATGGACCTTGCCTTCGAGACGGCTCGGCAGGTCGGGGCGGAGTTCATCCTCGCCAACGACCCAGATGCTGATCGACTCGCCGTTGCGGTGCCCGACCCGGCCGCGCCGGAGGAGTGGCGGCGCCTGACCGGGAACCAGATCGGGCTGCTCCTCGGGTGGCGCGCGGCGCGGGCGGCGGATGCGGCATCCGGTGCAACCCTCGCCTGCTCCCTGGTGTCTTCACCAGGCCTCGCTGCCGTCGCCGAGCACTACGGGCTGGGCTTTGCGGCAACCCTCACCGGGTTCAAGTGGATCTCCCGTGCCCCGGGAATGATCTACGGGTTCGAGGAGGCTCTCGGCTACCTCGTGAACCCCGAGACCGTACGCGACAAGGACGGGATTTCGGCGGCGGTCGCGATGCTGGGGATGATCGCCGAAGCGCGAGCATCCGGTCGCACGGTCGGTGACCTGTTGGCCGAGTTCGACGAGACATTCGGCGCGTTCGCCAGCGACCAGATCTCGCTGCGGGTGAGCGATCTGTCGCTGATCGGCCGGATGATGTCGGCGCTTCGGGCAGCTCCCCCGGCGGCGATTGGCGGCGTGACGGTGGCGCGCATTGACGACCTGCTGCACGGGGTCGACGGCCTTCCGCCCGGCGACGTGCTCCGCCTATGGCTCGAAGACGGGTCTCGCATCATCATCCGGCCCAGCGGCACCGAGCCCAAGCTCAAGGTGTATCTCGATGTTCGCGCAGAGACGGCCGACGCGGCATCCACCCGCCTGACCGATCTGGCCGCCGGCGCGCGCGACTTGCTCGCCGCCGTCAGCTGACGGGGCCGCAGCCAACTCCTCGAATCCGGGTCCGGGGCGCAGCCGCGGCGCCGCGAACGCGCGGTTTGCCGGCGATGTTGAGGAGTTGGCTGCGGCTCACAGCTGGCGCTGGCGGGCGTGGACGACCTCGAGAAGGTCGACGAACAGCGGATGCTGGGGTGTCAGGCCCGCGATCCGAGTCACGGCGGCGGCGGCATCCGTATCGCGAAGCAGCTGCTGCAGCTCCTGGGACTGCGGGTCGTCGGGGTCGTCGAACTCCAGGGCAGCACCGACAGCCGCGAGCAGTCCCGACACCGACATCCCCCGCTCCGCGGCCTCAGCGGCAGGGCCGATGAATCGCTCGTGCCGCGACAGCTTGCGCAGCGGCTGGCGCCCGACCCGACCGACGGTGTCGGGCAGCGCAGGGTTCTGGAATCGCCGCAGGATCGTCGCCCGATAGTCGGCGAGCTCTTCGACGGGCAGTTCGTGCTTGGCCGTCAGAAGCGCCGAGGTCTCTTCGAGGGCCGCGATCACCTGACCTGCGATCGCTGGGTCGGCGAGAGTCTGCGCGATCGTCACGTGCCCGGCGCGAGCGCCGAGGTACGCGGCTGCGGCGTGCCCGGTGTTGACGGTGAAGAGCTTGCGCTCGATGTAGGGCGCGAGGTCGTCGACGAAGTGGGCGCCGGGAATCTGCGGCGGGTCGTCGCCGAACGGCGGCCGCTCGATGGCCCATTCGAAGAAGGGCTCAACGGTGACATCCACCCCGGCACCCTCAGGCTGCGCCGGCACGATTCGGTCGACGGCGGTGTTCGCGAAGACGGCCCGGGCCTGGAGGTCAGTCCAGCTCTCCCCCGCGGCTGCGGCGACCTCATCCCGCAGCAGGTCGGTTGCGTTGATGGCATTCTCACACGCCATCACGTGGAGCGCCGCCTGCGAGGCCTCCCGCGCGGCGAGCCCTGCGGCGATGTGCGGGGCGACGAATCGAAGGACAGTCGGACCCACAGCGGTCGTTACCACGTCGGCCGTCGCGATCTCAGCCACGAGAGCATCGGGGTCGGTGGCGGAGTTGATCGCCCGAAACCCCGTCACCGTCTTGTCGACACCACCCTCGCCGACCTCGTGGACGGTATACGAGGATGCCGCGTTGATCGCATCGACCAGGGGCGCCGCGACATCCGAGAACACAAGCTCGTAGCCGCCCTCGTGGAGGAGCAGCCCGACGAAGCCGCGTCCGATGTTGCCCGCGCCGAAGTGGACGGCCTTCATGACTGCCTCCTCCTCAGACGCCGGCGGCGGAGACGATGGCGAACAGGTCGTCGCTTGTCGCGGCAGCCTTTAGTCTTGCGACGTCATCCTCGTCGGAGAACAGGATCGCGATCTGCGACAGGATCTCGAGGTGCTCATCGCCGACACCGGCGATACCGACGACGAAGGTCACGGTTTCGCCGTCCCAGTCGACGCCGCCGTCGTACCTGACGACGGACAGGGCCGACGCGAGGATGGCGTCCTTGGCGTCGTTCGTGCCGTGCGGGATCGCAAGCTCATTGCCCATGTAGGTCGAGACGGTCTGCTCGCGGGCAAGCATCGCGTCGTAATACGCCGAGGTCACTGCTCCGGCAGCGACCAGAAGATCTGCCGCCTCCCGGATCGCTTCGTCCCGCGTTGCCGAGCCCGCATGAATCCGCACGCGGTCGCTCGTGAGAACCTCACTGGTCATAATGAAACCTTCCTCCCCGGGAAAATTGCCGTCTCGTCGCATACGGGTGACGAGACGAAGGACGAGGGTGCGGGGCGGCCTGCGCCGCCCCGCACCGACTCATCGGTTATGCACCATCCTGGTGCTGGTCGCGGACCAGCTCCACAACCTCGTCGTACTTCGGCGAGTTCATGAAGTTGTCGACCGACACATGTACGGCATCCGGAGTCTTCTGCCGGGCCCGGTCGGTGAGCTGGTTCTGCGTGATCACCAGGTCGGCGGAAGCATCCAGATTCGCGATCGCCTTGTTGGTGACCGTGACATCGGTGATCCCCGCCTTCGTGATCTTGTTGCGCAGCACGCTCGCGCCCATCGCGGACGAGCCCATGCCGGCATCGCACGCGAACACGATGTTCTTGATCTCTTTCTGGGCGGTCGCCGCTCCGGCGCGCTCGGAACGCAGACCCTGGAGGTAAGCCGACTCCTTGCCCTTGGCGTTCTCGCTCTGCGTGATCGCGGCACCGAACGCGTCGTCGGTGTCTGCCATAGCCTGCAGATCACGCTTGCGCGAGGCCCGCAGAATCAGAGCCGAGACCAGGAAGGTCACGGCCGCCGAAAGAACGACAGACAGGATGACGGCGAAGTACGCCCCGGGAGCAGTCTGAAGCATCACGGCGATGATGCTTCCCGGCGCCGCCGGTGCGCGCAGGGCGCCACCGAGCAGCATGTTGGTCGTGACCCCGGTCATGCCACCGGCGATCAGACCGAGGATCAGGGCAGGCTTCATGAGCGCGTACGGGAAGTACACCTCGTGGATACCGCCGAAGAACTGGATGATCGCAGCACCCGGGGCCGACGCGCGAGCTGCGCCGAGACCGAAGAATGTGAAGGCAAGCAGCAGTCCGACGCCGGGGCCGGGGTTGGCCTCGAGCAGGAACAGGATCGACGATCCACTCTCGGCTGCTTCCGACAGACCCAGGGGGGTCAGCACGCCGTGGTTGATGGCGTTGTTGAGGAAGAACACCTTCGCCGGCTCGATGATGATGCTCGTCAGCGGCAGCAGGTTCATGTCGACCAGCCAGTTCACGGCGTTGCCGAGCACCTGCATGATCCCGTTCACCAGCCAGGCGATCGGGTAGAACCCCACGACCGCCATGACGAAGCCCCAGATTCCCGCCGAGAACATGTTCACGAGCATCTCGAAGCCAGCGCGGACCTTGCCTTCCCACAGGCTGTCGAGCAGCTTCATGGTCCAAGCTGCGAGAGGACCAAGAATCATCGCACCGATGAACATGTGGATCTGGCCGAGCTGATCAGCCCCCTCGGGGAGCGCCGCATTGAAGTTCGCGATCAGCAGGTCGGAGCCCGCGATCGCACCCATCGTCGCGATGGAACCGACGACGCCCCCACGGACGCCGTACACCATGGTTCCGCCGGTGTAGGCGATCAGAATCGGCAACAGGTAGTGGATGAAGGGACCCACGATGGTCGCGAGATCCGCGTTCGGCGTCCAGCCGACACCGATGAAGAACGCGGTGAAGATACCCCACGCGATGAGCGCGGGGATGTTCGGCATGATCATGCCGGAGAGGAAGGTACCGAATCGCTGAACTGCGACTCGGGCGCCTCCCTGCTTCGCCACTCCAGGCGACGTCGTTGTCATTGCATTCTCTCTTTCTGTGAGTCGGAGGCTGCGTGTGCCGCCTCCCGTGCGGTTGCCGCATCCGTTGCGGCCATCGCGGCCTCGGCGATGCGCCGGGCATCGTCGAGGGAGTAGGTGAGCAGGGTCGCGCGCACGTCGGCGAGCGCCGTGGGCGCCATCGAGAGCGAGGTGGCTCCGAGCCCGACGAGCACGACGGCCAGCAGCGGGTCGGCTGCCGCTTCGCCGCAGATGCCGACGGGCTTGCCTGTCCGCGCGCCGGCTGCGCCGACCTCGCGGATGAGGCGCAGGACCGCCGGATGCCACGGATCCTGGTAACCCGCGACCGAACCGAGCAGGCGATCGGCGGCCAAGGTGTACTGCGTCAGGTCGTTCGTCCCGATGGAGGCGAAGTCCGCGTGCGCGAAGATGTGCTCGGCTAGGAGTGCCGAGGAGGGAACCTCGACCATGACCCCGGCGGTGCGGATGCCGTACTCCCGCGCGATCGTGGTGAAGTACTCAGCCTCATCAACGGTCGAGACCATGGGAGCCATGACCCACAGGTCGGCCCCGGAGCCGTCCTTCTTGGTCTGCCCGTCAGCCTCGGCGAGCGCGGTGAGCTGTTCGCGCAGGATGTCTTCGCTGGCACGGAGGGCCCGCAGGCCGCGCAGGCCCAGCGCGGGATTCTCTTCGTGGGCGTCGTTGAGGAAGGGCAGGGGCTTGTCGGCTCCGGCATCCAGGACGCGAACCACGACCTTCTTGCCAGCAAACGCCGCGAGGAGCTCGGCGTACGAGGCACGCTGCTGCTCGATAGTGGGCGCCGAGCTGGCGGAGAGGAAGAGGAACTCCGTGCGGAACAGGCCCACACCCTCGGCCCCGAGCGCGACGGCTTCGGCAGCCCCAGCCGGGTTTCCGAGGTTCGCCAGAAGTGGCACCGGCGTGCCGTCGGCAAGAGCTCCAGCGGTGATCGGGGCACCCGCTGCTGCCGCCCGCGCGTTCGCCCGGTTCTCGGCCCGAGTCAATTCGTCGGTTGTCGGTTCAGTCGTGACGGCGCCGGCCGCGGCATCCACGATCACGGTCTCGCCGTCGACCAGGTCGGCGGCGCCCGCAACACCCACGACCGCCACGATGCCCTTCTCGCGCGCGAGGATCGCGGTGTGCGAGGTCGGGCCGCCCTCCGTGGTCACCAGCGCCAAGACCTGATCGAGGTCGAGCAGGGCGGTGTCGGCTGGAGCAAGGTCTTTGGCGACGAGAACGAACGGATGCCCCGGCTCGGGAACTCCGGGGGCGGGAACACCCTGCAGCCGAGCGATCACACGCTGCGCGACATCGTCGAGGTCAGCGGCACGCTCGCCGAGGTAGCCGCCGACAGCTTCGAGCTGAGCGCGGAAGGACGCGAACGCCTCGTGCACGGCACGCTCGGCGGTCTTGCCCTGCGCGAGCGACGCATCGACCTCATCGGTGAGCGTCGGGTCCTCGGCCATCATGGCCTGCGCCTCGAGCACCTCCTGAGCCGCTCCCCCCGCCTGCTCTCCGCGCTTCTCGAGCTCCCGCGCGACAGCCGCGAGCGCCTCCTGGACCCGGGAGCGCTCCTCGTCGACCCCGATGGCGCTCGGGGTGTCATCGGGTGCGGGCAGGGGTTCCGCCATCCGTGCGACGGGGCCCTGGGCAACGCCCAGGCCGATGCCGACTCCTCGCAACTGCGCCATGATCAGGCGGCGTCGTGGTCGGTGGTGAGCAGTTCCGCGAGTGTGTCCAGAATCGCCTCCGCGCCGTCACCGTCGGCGGTCAGCGTGACGTAGTCGCCGTGCTCGACGCCGAGCGAGATGACACCGAGGATGCTCGCCGCGTTCACCGGAGCCCCGGCATCCTTCGCGATCGTGATCGGAATGCCGGCATCCTTCGCGGCCTGGGCGAACAGCTTTGCGGGGCGTGCGTGCAGGCCGTGTGACGAGCCGATGCGGACGGTGCGGGTGATCTCAGACATGGTTCCCTCCCTGGAACTGGCTATTCGGTGGCGGATGCGGCGCGAGCCGCGGTGAGGAGCTGAAGAATCCGCGAACCATCGCGGTCTTCAAAGGCATCGGACGGAAGAAGCACCGCGATCGACCCCGCGACGCTCGCGACGGCGCGGACCCGATCGAACGCGGATTCGAGATGAGGGCCCACAAGCACGATGTCCACGGGTTCAGTGAGACCCGCGAGGGTGTCCTCGGTTCCCGCAGCAACCTCAAGGGGTACGCCGCTTCGCACGGCGGCGCTTCTGAGCCGCTGTGCGACGAATGTGCTGGACGCACCTGCGCCGCATACCACGAGGATCCTCATCGACCCGCCTCCTTCGGATCGATTCTTGTGAGAACGCTGAGAGGCAACAACCAGTCCTTTTTCCGCGGGGGCGGAAGAGCGTTTCCGCCCCCGGAGCACTGCGCGAGCGCTCGTCATGATTGACTGACACGGTCGAGGACGCGCCTGGTGCGACCTCGCGCGAGGAGTTCGGTGACACGACCACGACAAGACCGGATGCTGAGCCTGCTCGTCCGGGAGGGCGAGTGGGTCACTGCCGCGACCCTCGCCGACGCCCTCGGTGTGACCCCGCGCAGCATCCGTTCGTATGTCACCGCCGTCAACGCGCGCGTCCCATCGGGCGCCGCGATCGAGTCGGGCCCGTCCGGGTATCGCGCCGGCGTCGACGCCGCAGCAGCACTCCGCGCGTCGGCGGCAGCTGACGCCGGGACGCCGCGAGACCGGCTCCACACGCTCGTCCGAGCGCTCCTGAACGATCCGGCCGGTATCGACGTGTTCGAGACCGCCGACGAGCTGCATGTGAGCCCCGCGACACTCGAGGCAGATCTGGGCCGAGTGCGGAGCCTGCTCGGGGGCACCGGCATCACTCTCGAACGGTCGGCTTCGATCGCGCGTCTTCGCGGTACGGAAGTCGCGCAGCGGCGACTGCTGAGTTCGCTCGCGCACGACGAGATGGAAGCCGGCGCGTTCGACTTCGATGCGCTGCGCCGATCCCTCGGCGGATCCTCCATGGGCGCCAATGTGTTCGGGCCGTTCAAGCCCGCGCTTGTCGCCCGCATGGGTGAGCTCGGGTACTACGTCAACGAGTTCGGCATCGCCGACGTGCTGATGCACATCGCCATCACCGCCGACCGGGCCTCGCAGGGCCGCTCGCTCGAGGCGACTACCGGCTCACCGATCTCGGAGGATCGTCGCGCCGTCGCAGAGGTTCTTGATGCCCTTGTGCGTGAACACATCGGGGTCGAGCTCGGACACGGCGACCTGGACCATCTGGCGATCCTCGTCCTCACGCGAGTGGTCGCTCCGGGCGCCGCAGCGCCGAGCGAGCGGGCGCGGGAGAACCTCGACCCCCACCTCGAACAGGTCGTTCGCGAGATCGTCCAGGACGCGGCATCCGAGTTTCTCGTCGACATCGCGCACGAGGATTTCGTCGTGCGGCTCTCGCTTCACGTGCAGAACCTCCGGCAGCGCGCTGCCGCCCAGGCATGGTCTCGAAACCCGCTCACCCGGTCGCTGAAGACGAGCTACCCGATGGTGTTCGAGGTCGCCGTCTTCATCGCGGGTCAACTCCACGAGCGTCTCGGCATTCCGCTGCTCGATGACGAGATCGCCTACATCGCGATGCACGTCGGTGGACGGCTGGAGCGCAGCCGCCGCAGCGAACAGCTGCTGACCGCGACCATCGTCTGTCCCGGGTACTACGAGCTACATGAACTGCTGCGTTCGAGCGTGGACCGCTCTCTCGGCCGCGCGATCGAGGTCATCGGCGTCGACACCCGCGCCGACCCCGACTGGGATGCGATCCACACCGACCTCGTGCTCTCGACGATCGACCCGCCGACGCCGTCGGAGCGGATCGTCAGGGTGCAGCCGTTTCTCACCGAGAGCGATGTCGATCGCGTGCAGGGGGCTGCGAGCCGCATCCGTCGCGGGCGGCGCCTGGCGCGGCTGCGCGCGGACCTCGCACGCTACTTCGTGGCCGGCGCGTTCAGCCGGGAGCTTGCCGCGGCAGGCAGCGAGGAAGACGCGATCCGGCTGCTGGGCGCACCCCTGGTCGCGGAGGGCGTCATCGACCAGGACTACATCGAGCGCGCCATCCACCGCGAGCAGCTCTCGTCGACGGCGTTCACGGATGCTCTCGCCGTTCCTCACGCGATCGGGATGACGGCAACGCGAACGGCGATCTCGGTCGGGGTCTCCGAGAGCTCGATCGCCTGGGGTGACTCGCGCGTTCAGGTTGTCGCGCTGGTGGCGTTCTCGGAGTCCGACCGCGCCGCGTTCCAAACGGTCTTCGAGCAGTTCGTCGAGGTGTTCTCCGAGCGTGAGAGCGTGCAGCGCATCGTCCGCCGGTCGACGGATCTCGCCGGTTTCCTCGACGAATTGGCCGCGGTCATCGACGGCTGATCCCTCTCCGGTTCACTACGCTCACAGTGTGGATGCCGACTCTGCCCCGCCCCCGCGACGACGCCGCTCGCGCGCGGTACGGATCGTTGGATGGATAGGGGCAAGTCTCGGCATCCTGTTGATCGTCGCCTTTGTGGGGATCGTCATCTACTCGCAGGTGGGCGTCATGGCAGCAGAGCCCGAGCCGCTTGCTGCCGTGCAGGCTAATCCCGCGATCTCGATCACGCATGATTCGGCAGCCATCGTGCTCTCCCCCGCCGAGGGCGCGACCGGCGACGGTCTCGTCTTCATCCCGGGTGCGAAGGTTGACCCGTGGGACGCAGGATGCCGAGGCGCTGATTCTGTTCGCGTCATACTGCGCGAACGACCTCAGCGCGTCGGGGTTGCCGGTGCTCAGCCTGGCCGGCGAACTCGACGGCCTCTCGACTCCCGAGAAGATCGCGGATGCCCGGCCGCTGCTGCCTGCGAATGCCGACATGGTCGAGATCGCGGGCGCGGCGCACTCGTCCTTCGGCGACTACGGCCTGCAGCCGGGCGACGGCACACCGACCATCTCCGATGCCGACATGACCGAGACCATCACCTCCGAGATCGACCACTTCTTCCAGACGCAGGTCGCCGGCTGACCCGCCCACGCGGGCGCCAGGACGGGTCTAGCGGTCGAAGCCCTCGCCGATGAGTTCGATGAGTTCCTCGCGCTCCTCGACCGGCAAGAAGGCACCCGCCGCGGCGTTGAGCTGGAAGACCTCGAGGTCGTCGAGGTCATACTCGAAAGCGTCAGCCAGGAGGGCCAGCTCGCGGGTCAGCGACGTGCGGCTCATGGTGCGGTTGTCAACATTGACCGTCACCGAGAAGCCGAGCTGATAGAGCAGGTCGAAGGGGTGGTCGGCGAGCTCCTCGCCCCACTTTTCGATCGCTCCGGTCTGCAAGTTAGAGCTCGGCGAGAGCTCAAGCGGGATCTCGCGGTCACGTACCCAGCGAGCAAGGTCACCGAACTGCACCAGCACCTCGTCACCCGCGCGGGAGACGACATCGAGGTCTTCCGCGATCCGCACACCGTGGCCGAGGCGCAGCGCCCGCCCATCCAGAAGAGCCGAGCGGATCGAGTCCAATCCGGCAGCCTCACCCGCGTGAACCGTGACGGGAAAGAACTCCCCCGCGAGGTAGTCGAAGGCCTCGCGGTGGCGTGAGGGAAGGAATCCGTCTTCGGGGCCCGCGATGTCGAACCCGACGGCCCCGCGCTCACGCCACTGAACGGCCAGCCGCGCGATCTCCAGGGACCGGTCGGTGTGCCGCATCGCGGTGATCAGTTGCCCGACACGGATGTCGTGACCGGCCTGTTCTGCGGCATCCTCACCCTCCTCGATGCCGTCCTGCACGGCCTCGACGACCTCCTCGAGCGACAGTCCGCCCGACAGGTGCTGCTCGGGCGCCCACCGCACCTCGCCGTAGATCACGCCGTCGGCGGCAAGATCCTCGACGAACTCGCGGGCGACGCGCGTGAGCCCCTCGCGAGTCTGCATGACCCCGACCGTGAGGTCGAAGGTCTTGAGGTACTCGACGAGCGATCCGGAGTCCGAGCGCTCGGCGATCCAGTCGGCAAGATCGTCAGCAGTGTCCTCGGGGACATCGAGCCCGACCTGGTCGGCAAGCTCGAGGATCGTCGCCGGGCGCACACCGCCGTCGAGGTGGTCGTGCAGCGACACCTTGGGGAGCTTGCGGATCGACATCCCTTGCAAGACGTGGTCACCGTGCTGATCGATCGACATGGGGGCTCCTGAGTGTGGGGATGGCGGGCGCGGGAAGAACGAAGGATGCTCAGGCGGTGATGCGTTCGAGAACGATGGGTGTGCGCGAGACCTCGGCCTCCCCAATCTCCCACGCGTTCTCGAGCGCGTCCAGCGCTCGCGGGAACCGCGCGGCATCCTGCGCCGACAGCGTGAACAGCGGGGCGCCGGCGGCAACCGCGTCGCCGGGCTTGACGTGAAGATCGATACCCGCGGCATGGATGACGGGGTCTTCGGCACGCGCCCGACCGGCACCCAGCCGCCACGCGGCGATTCCGAACGGCAGGGCCTCCATGCGGGTCACGATCCCCGCGCGAGGCGCGGTCACGGTGTGGGTCTCGCGAGCGACGGGCAGCTCGGCATCCGGGTCCCCGCCCTGCGCGAGGATCATCGCGCGCCAGGAGTCCATGGCGCGTCCGTCGGCCAGCGCCGCCTCGACATCGGCGTCGGGCTGTCCGGCCAGAGCCAGCATCTCCCGCGCAAGGGCGATCGTGAGTTCCACGACGTCGGCGGGCCCACCGCCGGCAAGCACCTCGACGGACTCCCGGACCTCGTTGGCATTGCCGATCGCACGTCCCAGCGGCGTGTCCATATTGGTCAGTAGCGCTGTCGTGGCAACCCCGGAGTCGGTCCCGAGAGCGACCATCGTGCGGGCGAGCTCGCGGGCCCGGTCAACGTCACGCATGAAAGCGCCCGACCCGAACTTGACGTCCAGCACCAACGAATCCGTGCCCTCGGCGATCTTCTTGGACATGATGCTCGAGGCGATGAGAGGGATTGCTTCGACGGTGCCGGTCACATCGCGCAGCGCATAGAGCTTCTTGTCGGCGGGGGCAAGGCCGGAGCCGGCGGCGCAGATCACGGCGCCCACATCCCGCAGCTGCGCGGTCATCTCGGCGTTCGAGAGCGCCGCGCGCCAGCCCGGGATCGACTCGAGCTTGTCGAGGGTTCCCCCGGTGTGTCCGAGGCCTCGTCCCGACAGCTGCGGCACGGCGACGCCGAAGGACGCCACCAACGGCGCGAGCGGCAGCGTGATCTTGTCTCCCACCCCGCCCGTGGAGTGCTTGTCGACGGTGGGCTTGCCGAGTCCCGTGAAGCTCATCCGCTCCCCCGAGGCGATCATCGCATCGGTCATGACCCGGATCTCGTCGCGCTGCATGCCGTTGAGCAGGGTCGCCATCGCAAACGCCGCCATCTGCGCATCGGCAACATATCCGCGTGTGTAGGCGTCGACCATCCAGCGCAATTCCGCTTCGGGAACGGCACCACCGTCTCGCTTGATACGGATGACGTCGACGGCGTCGAACGGCTCGATCGATGCCTCGGTCACGCGCGTGCCTCCTCGAGGTCGCGGGGCCCGAAGGCATCCGGCAACACCTCATCGATCGTGCGGATGCCGGAGACGGTGTGCAGCAGCATCCCGGGCGCGGAGTGTTCGTAGAGGAGCTGGCGGCACCGGCCGCACGGCATGATGATCTGCTCCTGCCCGTTGACGCACACGAACGCGGTTAGTCTGCCGCCACCGCTCATGTGCAACGCCGAGACGAGTCCGCACTCAGCACACAGTCCGACACCGTACGAGGCATTCTCGACGTTGCATCCGACCACGATGCGTCCGTCGTCGACGAGCGCGGCGGCGCCGACCGAATAGTTCGAGTAGGGGGCGTAGGCGTGACGCATGGCCGAGATCGCCTCGGCGCGCAGCCCGTTCCAATCGATGTCTGTCATGCGGATCCTCCCGGTTCACGCAGGTTTCAGCGCCCCCGCTGGTGGCGAGGGCGCTGATTCCGTCATTCCTTGATATACGGCTTTCCGTCGGCTGCAGGCGCCCGCGAGCGTCCGACGACGCCGGCAACCACGAAGATCGTGACGACGTACGGCAACATGAGCATGAACTCGCTCGGCACCGGGGAACCGACGATGCTCAGGGTGTTCTGCAGGCTCGACGCGAACCCGAACAGCAACGCCGCGAGGGTCGCCTTGATCGGGTCCCATTGGCCGAAGATCACGGCTGCGAGCGCGATGAAGCCCGCTCCTGCCGTCATCTCCTTGTTGAAGGCGATGCCGTTGCCGATCGTGAACACGGTGCCGCCCAGGCCCGCGATGGCGCCGGCGAGCAACACGTTCCAGAACCGGGTCGCGTTGACCTTGATGCCGACGGTGTCAGCGGCCTGCGGGTGCTCGCCGACGGCGCGCAGGCGCAGGCCCCAGCGGGTGTGGAACATGCCGACGTAGACCGCCGCCACGGCGATGTACATGAGGTAAACGATGATCGTCTGGTTGAACAGCACCGGGCCGATGACCGGGATGTCGGCAAGGAACGGAATCGGCATCCGGTCGAACCGCGGCGGGCTGTTGAGGGTTGCCCCGTTGGGCTGCAGCACCTGCGAGTACAGGAAGCTCGTCAGCCCGATCACGAGGACGTTCAGCACGACACCGACGATGACCTGTTCGACGAGGTACTTGATGGCGAACGCGGCGAGGATGAAGGCGACGAGCATGCCCGCGACCATGGCTGCAAGAAGCCCGAGGAGAGGCTGGCGGGTTGCCGAGGCGACGACGGCTGCCGTGAACGCGCCAGCCAGCAGCTGACCCTCGATCGCGATGTTCACGACACCGGCACGCTCGCCGATCACGCCGCCCAGCGCGCCGTAGATCAGCGGAACGGCAAGTCCGAGAGACCCCGCGAGGAGCCCCGCCACGGGAATGGCAGCGCCCGCTGCGGCCCAGGTCAGGAAGCCGACGACGATCGCAAGGATGTACACGATCACGATCCACAGCGGCGAGCGCGCGTACGAACGGACGAAGAACACGGATGCGACAGTCAGCAGCACGAGCAGGACGACACAGATCCAGGCCGTCGCCATGACGGGCACAACGAGCTCGGGAAGCTGAATCGCATCGGTGGGCGTGGACAGCCGGAAAGTCGTCGCTCCCTCCCGCGGCGCGGCCAGCAGCAGGATGGCGAAGAGCGCGGTGAAGATCGTGAGAGCGATCGGAACCTTCCAGCTGCGGATCTTCTCCGGCTGGGCGGTTGCCAGGGGGGCGATGGGTACGGTCCCTTCGCCCGTGGGGGATGCAGTCGTGCTCACGCGGCACCCCCTTCAGTGCGGGCTTGCGCTTTCAGCTGCTTCTGCCGTGCCTTCTCGCGCTTGCGGCGGTCGCGCTCGGGCGAGGGCAGGAAGAAGATCGTACGCACCAGCGGCGGCGCCGCAATGAACAGCACGATGAGCGCCTGGACGACAGTGACGATCTCGACCGGAATCTGCTCGGCGGCTTGCATCGAGTACCCGCCGGCCTTGAAAGCGCCGAACAGGATGCCGGCCGCGAACGTTCCCCAGGGAGTGGAACGTCCCAGCAGCGCAACCGTGATGGCGTCGAATCCGATGCCTGCGTCGATGTCGGCCGAGAAGCCGGTCGTCACGGTTCCCAGCACCTGGTTGACACCGGCGAGACCGATGAGCGCACCGGAGATCAGCATGCCGTAGACATACATGCTCGAAACCTTGATACCGGCCACCCGCGCCGCGTTGGGATTCTCACCCACGGCGCGGAACTGGAAGCCGAGGCTTGAGCGCGACAGGATCCACCACACCAGCACCGTCGCACCGATCACGAGGATGAAGCCGAAGTGCAGGTTGTAGGAGGGACCGAGAAGGTCGGGGAACACCGCGGTGTCTTTCATCGCTGGCGTCTTGGGGTTGCTTGATCCCGGGGCCTGCAGCAGGCCAGGGGTACGCAGCATCCACGAGATCAGGTAGAACGCGATGTAGTTGAGCATGATCGTCACGATCACCTCGTGCGCACCGGTGCGCGCCTTCAGCAGGCCGGCGATCCCAGCCCACAAGGCGCCGGCGATGAGGCCCGCGATGAGGGCGACGACCATGTGGATGCCCCAGGGCAGGTCGAGCGAGAACGCGACCCATCCCGCCGCCGCCGAGGCCATCAGCATCTGACCGCGACCACCGATGTTGAACATGCCGATGCGGAATGCGAGCGCGACACCGAGGCCTGCTGCGATCAGCGGCGTCGCGAAGGTGAGCGTCTCGGTGATGGGCTTGATGGCTCGCTCGAAGGTGGGCGCATTGAAGTTGTAGATCGCCCCCTGGAAGAGGGCGATGTAGGCGCCGCTGACGGCATCCCACACGGCGGCAATGGTGTCCATCGGGCGTGCGAAGAAGTAGGCGGATGCCGCCTGCACGTCTTCGTCGGTGAACGCGATCATGATGCCGCCGACGATCAGGGCCAGGAGCACAGCGAGCACGGAGATGATCGCGTTGCCCTGGGTGATGCGGCGGAAGGTCTCGTGCCACTTTCCGGGGGGCGGGACCTCTTCGAGGCCGGGCTTCGAGCTGCGCGTGGGCTCGGATGCCGTGGTGCTCATGCGGCAGCTCCTTCCGTGCTCGGGGTCTCTCCGGCCATCATGAGGCCCAGGACCTCGCGCGGCGTGTCTCCCGGAACGATCCCGACGATGCGCCCGCGGTACATCACCATGATCCGGTCCGCGAGGGCGACGACTTCGTCCAGTTCCGTGGAGACGACGACCACCGGTATGCCGGCATCCCGCGTCTGCACGACACGCTTGTGGATGAACTCGATGGAACCGACATCCACGCCGCGCGTCGGTTGCGCGGCGACCAGCAGCGACAGCTCGCGACTGAGCTCACGAGCGAGCACGACCTTCTGCTGATTGCCACCCGAGAGGGTACCGACGGGAGTATCTACGCCCTGTGCGCGGACGTCGAACTCCTCGAACTTCTCCTGCGCGAACGCTGCCAGTGCGGCGCGCTGCACCGTGCCCGCCTTCACGAACGGGGCACCGTGAGCGCGATCGAGCATGAGGTTTTCGGCGATCGTGAACGGGCCGACGAGGCCATCTTCCTTGCGGTCCTCCGGCACGAACCCGACCCCGGTGTCCAGGATGCCGCGGACGCTCCGGCCGATGAGCTCGGTTCCGTTGAGCGTGGCAGAGCCGCGCACAATCTCCTGGAGGCCGACCAGCGCCTCCGTGAGCTCGGTCTGCCCATTGCCTTGCACACCCGCGACCGCGAGGATCTCGCCACCGCGGACCTCGAAACTGACGTCATCGACGAGCGGATGACCGGTCGGATCGAGCACCGACAGGTGCGAGACCACAAGAGCGGAATCGCGCAGCTGCGGCGGATCTTTGTGGACCGTGAGTTCGACGGCCCGGCCGACCATCATCGACGCGAGCTCGGCGTTCGACGACTCGGGCGATGCTTCGCCGACGACCTTGCCGAGGCGGATGACGGTGATGCGGTCAGCCACTTCGCGGACTTCGCGAAGCTTGTGGGTGATGAAGACGATGGAGGCGCCGGCGTCCTTGAGCTGGCGCATGATCGCCATGAGCTCGTCGGTCTCTTGCGGCGTGAGCACGGCGGTCGGCTCATCGAAGACGAGGACCTTCGCGTCCCGCGAGAGCGCCTTGATGATCTCGACGCGCTGCTGCACCCCGACCGGCAGCTCCTCGACGAGCGCGTCGGGGTCGACGTCGAACCCGAACCGCTCCGAGATCTCCCGGACGCGCTGCCGGGCCGCATTCAGGTCGAGGAACCCTCCAGCTTTGGTGGATTCGTGACCGAGCATCACGTTCTCGGCGACGGTGAACACCGGGATCAGCATGAAGTGCTGGTGCACCATGCCGATGCCCGCGCGCATGGCGTCGCCGGGACCGTGAAAGTTCTGGACGTGATCGTCGAGGAGGATCGTGCCCTCGTCGGCCTGGTACAGACCGTAGAGAACGTTCATCAGCGTTGACTTGCCGGCGCCGTTCTCGCCGAGGAGACAGTGAATCTCTCCGGGTTCGACCACGAGATCGATGTGGTCGTTAGCGACGAGGCTGCCGAACCGCTTGGTGATCCCGCGGAGTTCGAGCTTCATGATGCCGATCCTAGGAGACAGGTCGGGCCGGCGCACCGAAATGCGTGGCCGACAGGCGGGCGGTGAGGGGCGATAACGACAGTGGCGGGGAGGCTGGATACCCAGCCTCCCCGCCACTGAGGGTTATCAGCCCGCGAGGTACGACGTGACCGGGATCGATCCGTCGATGATGCCCGCGGCGATCTCGTCGAGCTCTGCCTGCAGGTCGGGCGAGACCTTGCTCTCGAAGTCGTGGAACGGAGCCAGGCCCACACCACCGTTTTCGAGGGTGCCGACGAACGGAGCCGAGTCGAACTCGCCGATACCGGCGGCCAGGACTGCATCCTCGACGCCCACGTCGATCAGCTTGCGGATCGACGTCAGGAGGAGATCGGCAACGGTCGGGTCGGTCTCGTAGACGTCGGCGTCGACACCGATGAGGGCGATGTCCCGGCCCGAGTCCCGGATGACGGATGCGGCGCTCTGGTAGATCGGACCACCGACCGGGAGCAGGACGTCGACACCCTGGTCGACCAGGCCCTGCGCGGCGTTGATCGCGTCCTGGTTGGCGACGAAGCCACCGGTGAAGACACCATCGGTGCCGTCCCAGCCGAGAACCTCGACGTTGGCGCCGTTGGCCTCGTTGTAGTACGCCACGCCCTGAGCGAAGCCGTCCATGAAGATCGACACTGTCGGGAAGTTCATGCCACCGAAGGTGCCCACCTTGCCGGCGGTCGAGTATGACGCTGCGGCGTAGCCGGCGAGGAACGCGGCCTGCGCGGTGTCGAAGACGATCGGCTTGATGTTGGGAGCGTCGGTCTCACCGTCGAAGTCGTTGTCCACGACGTCGTCGATCGAGACGTACTCGATGTCGGGGTTGGCCAGGGCCGACTCGCCAGCAGCGGAAGCCAGCGCGAAGCCCACGGTGATGATCATCGAGCAGCCCTGGTCGACCAGGTTGGTGAGGTTCGGCGCGAAGTCAGACTCCGAGTCGGACTGGACCGTCAGGAACTCGACGCCCAGCTCGTCAGCCGCACGCTCAAGGCCTTCGTAGCCGAGCTGGTTGAACGACTTGTCGTCGAAGCCGCCGGCGTCCGAGACCATGCAGGGCAGGAAGCCCTCGACGACGTCGCCGCCTGCGGATGACGTGGTCTCCGTGTCAGTGGGGGCCGACGCGCAGCCGGCGAGTGCAACGAACATGCTTGCGGCAACGAGGCCGCCGAGCACGCGCTTACGGGTGGAAATGGTCAACTGTGCCTCCAGGTGAAGGGCCCGCCCAGACGGCGGGTGCATCTGGAGAATCTACCTAGCGAATCGCCACGATGCATGCTCCAGACAGCCGCTACTGAGCAATGGTTACAAACCCGCAATAGAGTCGTCACGCAAACTGCTCGCGCCGGCGCTCAGGCAATGTCAGAGGACGTCGCCGCGACCGCCGAGCTTGAGCGCGTCGACGACACCCTTCACCCGTTGCGCGTGCTCGCTCGTGGTCACCAGGAGAGCATCCGGAGTGTCGACGACGACGATGTCCTGCACACCGATCAGGCTGATCACCCGCGATGTCTGCGACACGACGATGCCGCTGGAGGCGTCAGAGAGGATGCGGGCATTCTCGCCGAGGATGGCGAGGTCGTTCTTGCGGCCGTGGGAGTTGAGCTTTGCCAGGCTCGCGAAGTCGCCGACGTCATCCCAGTCGAAGTGACCAGGGATCACAGCGAGCTTGCCCTTCTCGGCGGCGGGCTCGGCGACCGAGTAGTCAATCGCGATCTTGGTCAGGGCGGGCCAGACCCGGTCGACGACCGGCCCCCGACGGTCGCGGTCGTCCCAGGCCTCGGCGAGTTCCACCAGCCCGGCGTGAAGTTCGGGGTTGTTCGCCTCGATCTCGGCGAGCAGGACATCGGCGCGGGAGATGAACATCCCCGCGTTCCAGAGGTAGGAGCGGTCGGCGAAGTACGCGCGTGCCGTCTCGAGGTCGGGCTTCTCCACGAACCGCTCGACGGTCGCCGCCTCCGGCGCGCCGTCCACGAGAAGCTCGTCGGCCTTCTTGATGTACCCGAAACCGATGGAGGGCTCAGAGGGCTGGATGCCGATCGTGCTGATGTATCCCTGCCGCGCCACCGCGACGGCCTGCTGCACCGCCCACTGGAAGAGGTGCGGAGGCCGGAT
The DNA here is from genome assembly GCF_038150145.1 of Microbacterium schleiferi. Lineage (GTDB taxonomy): Bacteria > Actinomycetota > Actinomycetes > Actinomycetales > Microbacteriaceae > Microbacterium > Microbacterium schleiferi_B. Next base: position 180,373 of record NZ_JBBWSA010000001.1, on the reverse strand, counting down.
GACGTGGTCGGCCGCAAAGGATCCGATGATGACGTCGGGTTCACGGCGCACGAGCACGGCAGCCGCCAGTCCGATTGCTGCCGTCGAGTCGCGGGGCTCCGATTCGAGGAAGACGTTGCGATCGGGCACGCCGGGCAACTGGGCCTCGACGGCTGCGCGGTGCGCGCGCCCGGTGACCACGGCGATGCGCTCGCTTCCTGCCAGAGGTTCGAGCCGATCCCAGGTGTCACGGAGCAGGGAGTGCCCGGATCCGGTGAGGTCGTGCAGGAACTTCGGGGCGTCGGCACGCGAGAGCGGCCAGAGCCGGCTGCCGATGCCGCCCGCGGGGATGACGGCATAGAAGTCGGAGATCTCCTGAGACATGCCCCCAGGCTACTGGGGCGGCCTTTCGAGCACGTGTCCGGGAAGTGACAGCACGCGACAGCAGTACCCCCGAACTAAGGGTGGCCTAAGAGCCGCGCCCGCTCCGGGCGCAATAGGATGGGACTCGCGCCCGAGTGACGCCGAGGGACCTGCGCCAGGTTCCCGTTGGGGCACTGACCGCCCCGCTCGTGTTCGATCCAGGGAGGACGACCGTGTCTGCACCAGCACGCGTCACACCGTCGGTATCCGAAACCACCTCCAAGACCCCTCGTGGAACGCTATACCGCGGCCACGAGGGCATGTGGTCGTGGGTTCTTCATCGCATCACCGGCGTCGCCATCTTCTTCTTCCTTCTCGTCCACATCCTCGACACCGCGCTCATTCGGGTCTCCCCCGAGGCCTACAACGCGGTGATCGGCACCTACAAGAACCCGATCATGGGCATCGGCGAGGTGTTCCTGGTCGGCGCGATCGCCTATCACGCCTACAACGGCCTGCGCATCATCATCGTGGACTTCTGGTCCAAGGGTGCGCGCTACCAGCGCCAGCTCTGGTGGATCGTCCTCGGCGTCTGGGCAGTGACGATGATCGGGTTCACCCCCCGTCACCTCATCAATGTCTTCAGCTCGATGGGAGGCGGTCACTGATGAGCGCTCCCGCGATCGCCGAACCCCGCGCCTCCCACAGCACCCCGCGCCGCCGCGGCGTCAACCTCGAGAAGTGGGGCTGGGTCTACATGCGAGCATCCGGCATGGTGCTCGTGGTCCTGATCTTCGGTCACCTCTTCGTCAACCTCATGGTGGGCGACGGCATCCACGCGATCGACTTCGCCTTCGTTGCCGGAAAGCTCACCAACCCGTTCTGGCAGTGGTGGGACGTCCTGATGCTGTGGCTCGCGCTGATCCACGGCGCCAACGGCATGCGCACCATCACCAACGACTACGTGACTCACGCCAAGACCCGCACCGTGCTCGTCACGGCGATCTGGGTCACCGCGGCGCTTCTGATCCTGCTCGGCACCCTGGTGGTCTTCACCTTCGACCCCTGCCTCGGGTTCGACCCGGCTACCGCGTCCGACACGATCATCGGCCTGTGTGCCTCGTAATCCTGCCGCTCACCTGACATCGAAAGCACAGCACCCGTGACTACTCAGAGCGCCGAAAGCGTCGTCAAGGACGGCGTCCATTACCACCAGTTCGACATCGTGATCGTCGGCGCCGGCGGCGCCGGCATGCGCGCGGCCATCGAGGCAGGCCCCGGCGCGAAGACCGCGGTGATCTCCAAGCTCTACCCGACCCGGTCCCACACCGGCGCGGCCCAGGGCGGCATGGCAGCTGCCCTCGCGAACGTCGAAGAGGACTCGTGGGAGTGGCACACCTTCGACACCGTCAAGGGTGGCGACTACCTCGTCGACCAGGACGCTGCCGAGATCTTGGCGAAAGAAGCCATCGACGCGGTCATCGACCTCGAGAACATGGGTCTGCCCTTCAACCGCACCCCGGACGGAAAGATCGACCAGCGTCGCTTCGGCGGTCACACCGCCGACCACGGCAAGAGCCCTGTCCGTCGCGCCTGCTACGCCGCCGACCGCACCGGGCACATGATCCTGCAGACGCTGTTCCAGAACTGCGTCAAGCTCGGCATCAACTTCTTCAACGAGTTCTACGTGCTCGACCTCATCACGGTGAAGGATGCCGAGGGCAAGACCCAGGTCGCGGGCGTCGTGGCCTACGAACTGGCCACGGGCGACCTGCACGTCTTCCAGTCCAAGGCAGTGATCTTCGCGACCGGCGGCTTCGGCAAGATCTACAAGACGACCTCCAACGCCCACACCCTTACCGGTGACGGCGTCGGAATCGTCTGGCGCAAGGGACTGCCGCTGGAGGACATGGAGTTCTTCCAGTTCCACCCGACGGGCCTGGCCGGACTCGGCATCCTGCTCACCGAGGGCGCTCGCGGCGAAGGAGCCATCCTGCGTAACGCGAGCGGTGAACGCTTCATGGAGCGCTACGCCCCCACGATCAAGGACCTCGCTCCTCGCGACATCGTCAGCCGCTGCATGCAGCAGGAGGTCGCCGAAGGTCGCGGCGCCGGCCCCCACCGTGACTACGTGCTCCTGGACTGCACGCACCTCGGTGCCGAGGTGCTCGAGACCAAGCTCCCCGACATCACCGAGTTTGCTCGTACCTACCTGGGAGTCGACCCCGTCGTCGAACCGGTGCCGGTGATGCCGACCGCGCACTACGCGATGGGCGGCATCCCCACCAACATCAAGGCCGAGGTGCTCGCAGACAACGAGACCGTCGTGCCGGGTCTGTACGCGGCCGGTGAGTGCGCCTGCGTCTCCGTGCACGGCTCGAACCGCCTCGGAACGAACTCCCTCCTGGACATCAACGTCTTCGGCAAGCGCGCCGGCCGGTACGCGGTCGAGTACGTGAAGACCGCCGAGTTCGTCGACCTCCCCGAAGACCCCGCGGCAGGCGTCCGCGAGATGATCGAGGGCCTGCGCAACAACCCCGGCGGGGAGCGCATCGCGGTCCTGCGCAAGAAGCTGCAGGACGAGATGGACAAGGGAGCCCAGGTGTTCCGCACCGAGGAGTCCCTGAAGCACGTTCTCGGCGTCATCGAGGAGCTGCGTGCTCGGTACCTCAACATCCATGTCGACGACAAGGGCAAGAGGTTCAACACCGACCTGCTCGAGGCTGTCGAGCTCGGATTCCTGCTCGACATCGCCGAGGTCGTTGTCGTCACTGCCCGCAACCGGCTCGAAAGCCGCGGCGGCCACATGCGCGACGACTACCCCAAGCGCGACGACGAGAACTACATGCAGCACACGATGGCCTACCTCACGGGCGACCCCCACTCGTCGGTCGCGGATGACCACATCCGCCTCGACTGGAAGCCCGTGGTCATCACTCGCTACCAGCCGATGGAGAGGAAGTACTGACGATGAGCGCGACGCTTGTCTCCACGGATGCCGCCACCGATGAGCAGGGCGACATCGAGCAGTCCCCCGAGCCCACCGGCATCCAGTCGTTCCTGGTGACCTTCATCATCCGCCGCTTCGACCCTGAGGTGGATTCCGAGCCGCGCTGGGTCGACTACGACGTCGAGCTGTACTCGACTGACCGCGTGCTTGACGCCCTCCACAAGATCAAGTGGGAGGTCGACGGGTCACTGAGCTTCCGCCGCTCCTGCGCGCACGGTATCTGCGGGTCGGATGCGATGCGCATCAACGGGCGTAATCGTCTGGCGTGCAAGACCCTCATCAAGGACCTCGACATCTCCAAGCCCATCTACGTCGAGGCCATTAAGGGTCTGCCGCTGGAAAAGGACCTCATCGTCGACATGGAGCCCTTCTTCGCGTCGTACCGTGAGGTGCAGCCGTTCCTCATCTCGAACTCTGCGCCGGAGCCCGGCAAGGAGCGCATCCAGTCGATCGCCAACCGCGAGATCTTCGACGACACGACCAAGTGCATCCTGTGCGCAGCCTGCACCTCGTCGTGCCCCGTCTTCTGGACCGACGGCCAGTACTTCGGGCCCGCCGCGATCGTCAACGCGCACCGCTTCATCTTCGATTCGCGCGACGACGCCGCCGATGTGCGCCTGAACATCCTCAACGACAAGGAAGGCGTGTGGCGCTGCCGCACGACCTTCAACTGCACGGAGGCCTGCCCCCGCGGCATCGAGGTCACCAAGGCGATCGCTGAGGTCAAGCAGGCGGTGCTGCGCGGGCGCGCCTAAGCCGGGCCGCATTGCGGCGCGGCAAAGCCTGAGCCGGGCCGCATTGCGGCGCGGCACGGCCCCGTGCCCCACGTCGGGCTTCATGCCTCGTTGAGGATCTGAATCGCTTCTTCGCCGGGGCTCCCTGGTCGCTACTCTGGCCGAATGAGTACCTCAGACGCGTCGATGGTCGCCGGCGCTGCGCGATCGACGTCCACGCGCGTCGCAGTGTTCGCCGCCTACGCGGCTCAGGGACTCGGGTATGCCGTCGTGGTCACCTCCCTCCCCGCGCTCAAGCAGCGGCAGGGCGTGGATGACACTGTCGTCACGCTCATCGTCCTGGGTGTTGCTATAGCCGCCGCGGGTGGTTCCGTGCTCGCCAACGCGCTCGCCGTGCGCTTCGGGAGCCGCACCGCGCTCGTTGTGGGACTCCTCCTTCAGGCGGCGGCCCTTCCCGCCATCGCACTACCGACCCCCTTCCCGCTGTTCGTCTCCCTCTTCGCGGTCTACGGCATCGGCCTCGGTTGCGTGGATGCCGCAACCGCGATGCAGGGCGTCATCGTGCAGCGCGCCCACGGCAAACCGCTCCTCGGCGGCTTCTTCTCGGCCTACACGGCTGCCGCGATCGCCGGAGCCCTCCTCGTGTCGGCGATCGCAGCGTCCCCCTTTGCTGCGGGCGTGGCCATCGGGACGGCGGGCGTTGCAATCCTCGTGGTGGCTGTGGTCGGCATCCGCCTCTTTGCGCGGGAGGTGCCGATCGAGACTGCCCTCCCCGCGACTGAGCGCGCTCGCCTGCCCCGAGCCGGAATCTGGGCTTTCGGTTTCGTCATCCTGGCAGTGTTCGTCGTCGACTCCGCCGTGAGCACCTGGAGCACGGTCTACCTGCAGGACGACCTCGGGGCTCTGCCCGCCCTCGCGCCTCTCGGATACGCCGCCTACCAGGTGTGCGTCCTGATCACCCGCCTCGCGACCGACCGGCTCCTGGGCATCATGAGCAGGGGCCGCCTGGTGACCGGCGCGATCGTCGTCTCGGTGATCGGCGTCGTGGCTGTCGCGCTTCTTCCCTTCGAGATCGCGGCGATCCTCGGCTTCGCTCTAGCTGGGGCCGCGACCGGCATCCTCATCCCCGTGACCTTCGGCGCCGCCGGCGACCTCTCCCCCGCTCACTCCGACCAGGTGATTGCCCGGGTCAACATCTTCAACTACGCCGGGGCGATCCTCGGAGCCGTCATCGTCGGTCTTCTTGCCGACGGTCCGGGACTTGCCATCGCATTCCTCATCCCTGCGGGGGTCCTCGCAGCCTCCCTCTGGGTGGTCCGCTGGTTCCGCACGGATTCGCGCCACGCGGTCGAAACGGATGCCGCGCGTGAGGCTCGATAACCTGAGAGCGTGAGTTCGCCCGACCGAAACCGCCGCGACACCGCGCGCGCGGCGCAGCAGCAGGAAGAGACCCTGCGGGCCCGGTGGGAAGAGACCCAGGAGCGTCTACTCACACGGTTCGAAGAGCCGATCTCGTTCGCGACGCGAGTCACCAAGCGGACGCTGGCGTGGTTTCCAGTTCGCGTGTGGCGCCACTTCCTGATCGCCAACGGATTCCTGCTTGCCGCCGGAGTGAGCTACCAAGCCTTGTTCGCGATCTTCGCCGCCGTCTACGTCGCCTTCGCACTGGCCGGGCTCTGGCTCGGCGGCAGCGAACAGGCAATCCAGAACCTCATCGACCTCATCAACCAATACGTTCCGGGATTGATCGACAAGGACGGGCCGATCACGCCTGATGCCGTGGCGGAGATCGCGACCAACTCGGCGAGCCTGTTCGGCATCACGGGTGCGATAGCTCTCGTGACGTTGATCTGGACGGCGATCGGCTGGGTGACGTTCTCGCGCCGCGCCGTCCGCGAGATCTTCGTCCTCCCCCCTGACCGGCGGCCGTACCTGCTGCTCAAGAGCGGCGATCTTCTGGCAGCGGCGCTCTTCGGCATCCTGCTGCTGATCGGCGGCGGACTCGGGGCAGTCGGCACCTGGGCACTGGATATCGTGTTTTCGCTCTTCGGGCTCGACACCGGATCGGTGTGGTTCTCGATCGGCGTGCGCACCGCGACCCTTCTCATCTCCTTCGCCATCAACGCCGCAGCCCTGGCCGCGCTCTACCGGTTCCTCACCGGCACGAGCCTGCGGTGGCGCACGATCTGGCCAGGAGCTCTGCTCGCCGGAGCGGCGGTCACGGTTCTTCAGCTCGGGGCCGGGTGGCTGCTCAGCTACACGCCGACGAACGCGCTGCTGGCCACCTTCGCGATCTTCGTCGGTCTGCTGCTGTGGTTCCGACTCATCGGCATCATCATGCTGGTCGGCGCAGCATGGATCGCGATCTCGGCCCGCGACGAGAACATCCCGCTCTTGGAGAAGACCGAAGCGGAGCAACTCGCTGAGGAGCACGCCGCGCTGCTGCTCGCGGCCCAGGTGCGCCTGCGCACCGCACAGGAAGCGCTCGATGCCGCCCCGTGGTACGCGCGGTGGGCAGCGTCCCGGGACGTACGCCGCGCCGAAGAGGAGCTGGCGGAAGTGAAGGCGTCGGCGCCGCCGACGCCCCGCGGACCCAGCGCGCTTGACGGCTTCGTCTGACGCACCGCGCGCCGATCACGAGCCGAACGACGTCAACCGGCTCAGCGCGAACACGATGATCGCCCCGTTGAAGAAAAACGAGATGACGGAGTGCACCGTCATGAGCCATCGGATGCGTGATGAGTACGTCTCGACATCCGATACGGCGAACGTGGTGCCGATCGTGAAGGCGAGATAGGTGAAGTCGACGATCGAGGGTTCCGGAGTTCTCGGGAACCGCAGCGGCGGCTCCGCGGCGGTGCGGTAGCGGTACATGTACCACTGGGCGAAACCCCAGTGCAGCAGGCCCCACGACAGCACCATCGCCCAGACCCCGATGAGGCGGAAGATGATCCCGGTATTCGACCCGTCGTCTGCGATGACGACGGTGATGGCTGCGATCACGCCGATGAGGCTCGGCAGAACCGTCACCGCCACCAAGACGACGCTGACCCAGGCGCTCCGCTCAATCGCAAGGGGCTCCGGAACGGGATCTCCGCGGTACGCGAGCACGGCGAGAATCACCATCGCGCCGACGGCATAAGCCGAGCCGGCGATGCACCACACCACGAGCGCCTCGATCGTGTCGTCCGCGATGACAATGAGTCCGGTTGCGGCGACGGCTAGCTGCAGTGCCCATCCGAGGATGAAGAACGTGGCGCGCCCGCGCCTGCTCAGGACGGCTCGTGCCACCGCGACCTCCGGGCTTCGCGACGTCGATCGCGCGCGCCGCGCGTCGTCTCGACGAGCGTAGCGCGGGACCGGGTGTCGGTGACGGCGCCTAGGCTGAAGCGCGTGCCCCGAACCGTCCGCATCGCCTCCATCAACGTCAACGGCATCCGCGCCGCTACCCGCAAGGGAATGCTCGAGTGGATCGACCAGGCAGGTGTCGACATCATGGCCCTGCAGGAGGTCCGTGCGAACGAAGAACAGCTGACGGCGGCCCTTCCCGGGTGGCGGATCGTGCATCATGAAGCGCTCCAAAAGGGCCGCTCCGGTGTCGCGGTAGCGAGCCGGATGGATGCCGGGGCCTTCCGGACAGTGCTCGGCCCAGAACCGCTCGACCAGTCGGGTCGCTGGATCGAGGCTGACTTCGACATCGACGGGGAAACGCTGACGGTGGTGAGCGCCTATGTTCACTCCGGCGAGGACGGCACCCCTAAACAAGATGCCAAGTACGCCTTCTTGGACGCGATGCAGGCACGGCTGCCCCAGCTTGAGGCCCACTCACCACTCGCGCTCGTTATGGGCGACATGAACGTCGGGCACCGCGAGCTCGACATCCGCAACTGGAAAGGCAACCTCAAAAAGGCCGGATTCCTCCCCCGCGAGCGCGCATACTTCGACCGCATCTTCGCTCCCGCGGGCTCCGAGATCGAATGCGTCGACGGATCCAACGGCACCGGACTCGGGTGGGTGGATGTCGGACGCCGCTGGGCCGGCGAGGTCGATGGACCGTACTCATGGTGGTCGAACCGCGGCCAGGCCTTCGACAACGACACCGGGTGGCGCATCGATTACCACCTCGCCACTGCTCCGCTGGCCGAGCGGGTCACGGCGTACCGAATCGACAGGGCACCGTCGTGGGACACCCGCTGGAGCGACCACGCGCCGGTCGTCGTCGACTACACGATCGGCGGGTGAGCGAGACGGCTGCCACATCGCCGCGGCCTAGGATTGTCGGGTGACCAAGCCCCGCCTGTACTCCGGAATGCAGCCCTCCGCCGACTCCCTCCAGATCGGCAACTACATCGGCGCGCTCATGCAGTGGCGGGATCTGCAGGAGGCCTACGACGCGTTCTTCTCGGTCGTCGACCTGCACGCACTGACGCAGCCGAACGATCCGGCCGAGCTGCGTGAGAAGACCCGGCGCACCGCGGCCCAGTACATCGCCGCAGGCATTGAACCGTCGAAGTCGACCCTGTACGTGCAGTCGCACGTTCCAGCGCATGCCGAGCTGGCATGGGTGCTCTCGACGCTCACCGGCTTCGGTGAGGCGGGGCGGATGACCCAGTTCAAAGACAAGTCGCAGCGGTACGGCCAGGATGCGACATCCGTTGGGCTGTTCACCTACCCGGTGCTCATGGCGGCCGACATCCTGCTGTACCAGACCGACATCGTGCCCGTCGGTGACGACCAGAAGCAGCACGTCGAGCTCACGCGAGATCTTGCCGAGCGCTTCAACGGACGATACGGCACCACCTTCCGGGTGCCGATGCCCGTCATTCAGCAAGACACCGCCCGGATCTACGACCTGCAGAACCCGACGGCGAAGATGTCGAAGTCGGCCGAGTCGGATGCCGGCGTGCTGTGGCTGCTGGATGAGCCCGCCAAGAGCGCCAAGAAGGTGATGCGTGCCGTCACCGACAGCGAGGGCTCGGTGCGATACGACCGCGAGAACAAGCCCGGTGTCTCGAACCTGCTCGTCATCTACGCTGCCCTCACTGGTCGGCAGATCCCCGCGATCGAAGACGAGTACGCCGGCCGCGGCTACGGCGACTTCAAGAAGGGTCTCGCCGACGTCGTAGTGAACGAGTTCGAGCCGGTGCGGGCTCGGGCGCTGGAGCTGCTCGATGACCGGGCCGAACTCGACCGGGTTCTGGCATCCAACGCTGCTCGCGCCGAGTCCGTCGCACGCTCGACCCTTGGCGACGTCTACGACCGGATCGGTCTACTGCGCCGCGCCTGAAAATCCTGCGGCGCCAACTCCTGCAATTCGCAGGCCAGAGTTCACTCGGCGGCACCAAAGATACCCTTCTGCAGGAGTTAGCGTCGCCTCCGACCGTGGGCCAGCACTGACCGTAGGGCCTCGCGAACACGATCGGGGCGATAGAGGATGTCCTCTGCCAAGAGCCGGAGGGTCGTGTACCCGCTGAGGGCAGCGGCAAGGTCTCGCTCTCGATCACGTCGCTGGGTGCGCTCATCGGCGTGGAAGGCGACGCTGTCGCACCCGACAACGAGCCAGCCGTCGACGACAAAGTCCACTCGCCCCACCCCGGGCAGCTGCGCCTGAATCACGAAGGATGCGCCCAGCGACCGCAGCATCAGCCGTACCAGTGTCTCCGTTCCCGACTCACACCGAGGGTCGAGCAGGCTTCGAATCCGGCGGTATCGCTGAGGCAATCGATCAAAAACCTCAGCGATCTCGCTCTCCGTGACCAATCCCTGGTGCCAGGCGCTGTCGAGCGTTGCAACCGCGTACCGAGCGGGCTGACACCGACACGCCTGGGCGAGCGCCTCAACAATCCCGCACACGAGATCGTGTCTTGGGGCATCCGAGGTGCGCCAATGAGCCACCACGCCATGACGCGACGGGAGCCGGCTCGCGTCGCGCTCGAACTGCACGTGCAGGCTGTGCCGCTCAGCAACAAAGACGCCTTGTAGCCGCAAGAGGGACACGCAATCGAGGCGACCGCCGACGGCGGCGGCCCGTGCAAGCGGTAGCGGGGTGTCAGCTGGAAGGTAGACGTCTCGACGGGCACGGAGCCACGATCCTGATCGCACCGCCGCCCGAAGTGCGGTTCGACCCAGCCCCAGACTTCCCAGTTCCGTGCGGGTATAGCGACGATACGCAGGGTTCATACGGAGAGAGTGGCGCCGTCGCACCGCCGGAAGACCTGGCGTCTGCACAGCAACAGCAAACGGGCGAGAACGCGAAGCTGGGGAGGACGCGTCACAACTCCTGCAATCCGTACTCGCGAATGGCAGAGCCGACACCCGGCCCCAGCTATTGCAGGAGTTGCGACGCGCCGCTCGACAAGCCCGGCGCATAGGGTGGGGCGATGGATGTCGTCGTGCTGCGCACCGAGCGATGCGAACTCTCGCCGCCGACCGACGCCGACGTGGATGCGATCTTCGAGGCGTGCCAGGATCCGGCGATCCAGCGATACACCACCGTGCCTTCGCCGTATCTCCGCGAGCACGCCGAGCAGTTCATCCCTCGCGTGCAGCGCCACTGGGCCGAGGGAAGAGAGGCGACGTGGGGCATCCGTCACGACGGGCGCCTCGCCGGAATGATCGGGCTGTACCGTCGGGAGACAGAGGCTGCTGAGCTGGGGTTCTGGATGTCGCCCTGGGCGCGTAGGCAGCACCTCCTCACCGAAGCTGCCACCGCGGTCGTCGACTTTGGGTTCGAATCCGCGGGAATGTCGCTGGTGCGCATCGAGTGGCGCGCCGTCGTGGGAAACACCGGGTCGGCGCGGACGGCTCGCGCACTGGGTTTCCGGTACGAGGGCACGCTGCGCCAGGCGCTCGCCGGCCCTCTGCAGCGTGACGATGCCTGGATCGCGGGCCTTCTTCCCGGCGATGACCGCACGCCGGTTGCGTGGCCGGTCCTCGATGGGGGTCTGCCGCCGATTCCCACGCCGTGACAGGATGGCGCCATGCCCGAGATGCCGGAAGTGCAAGGACTCGTCGACTACCTTGCCGGGCGCCTGCCGGGGCTCACTGTCACGCGTGCGACTGTCGCCAACATCGCGGCGCTCAAGACGTATGACCCGCCCCTCGACGCGCTCGTCGGCGCGCGGGTCGCGTCCGTATCACGCCACGGCAAATTCATCGATATCGAAGCGGACTCGGATGCTGCTGCGTCTCTGCACCTGATCTTCCACCTCGCGAAGGCGGGATGGCTCCGTTGGTACGACCAGCTGCCGAGCACGATCATCCGCCCTGGCAAGACCCCCATCGCGCTCCGCGTCGGTTTCTCGGATGACTCAGGCTTCGACCTCACCGAAGCCGGGACGAAGAAGTCCCTGGCGGTCTACGCGGCCCGAAACCCGACCGACGCACCCGGCATCGAGCGGCTCGGCCCCGATCCCCTCGACCCGGGCTTCGATCGCGATGCGCTCGCAGCGCTTCTCCGTGGACGCCGCACCCAGATCAAGGGCGTGCTGCGCGACCAGTCGATCATCGCCGGGATCGGCAACGCCTACTCCGACGAGATCCTGCACGCGGCACGGATGTCGCCCTATGCCTTGGCCGCGAACCTGACCGATGCCGACATCGACACCCTGTTCGCCGCGATGCGGCACACCCTCACCGAGGCGATCGCGGAGGCATCCGGCAAGCCGCCAGCAGATCTCAAGGATGCCAAGCGCCGCGGGATGCGGGTGCACGGCCGTCGCGGCGAGGCCTGCCCGGTCTGCGGCGACGAGGTGCGCAGCGTCTTCTTCGCCGACAACTCGCTCGAGTACTGCCCCACGTGCCAGACCGGCGGCAAGCTGCTCGCTGATCGTCGCCTCTCCCGCCTCCTGAAATAGACCCGAGATACGCGCCCGACCAGTCTGCTCAATGGTCTCCGCAGGAGCGAAGCGAACTGCCCAGCCCGGGGCTCGCGGAAGCCGATGCACGGCATACCAGTTCGCCCGATGGTCTCCGCAGGAGCGAAGCGAACTGCCCAGCGCGGGGCCGGCACCGGGTCTGGCGGGAGCCGGCGCAGCCGGCGAGGGCATGTCCCCGCGCTGGGCAGTTCGCGTAGCGGCACCACTTACCGCAGCTACCGCCCATCGGCGCAACGCGAACGAATCAGTCGCCGAGCGTGTCCATGAGTGTGCGGGCGTCATCATCCACCCAATCGAGGGACTTGGTGACGGCCTTCTTCCACAAGCGGTACCGGCGAGCGCGTTCCTCATCCGACATCTGCGGCTCGAACCGGTGGTCGACCTGCCAGTGTTCGCGCAGCTCATCAAGGTCCGACCAGACTCCGACGGCGAGACCGGCAGCGTACGCGGCGCCGAGGGCCGTCGTCTCGACCACGCGCGGGCGTACGACGGGGATGCCGAGGATGTCTGCCTGGAACTGCATGAGGAGGTCGTTTTTCGTCATTCCCCCGTCGACGCGGAGTTCTGAGAGGTCGCGTCCGGAATCCCCGACGACAGCCTCGATCACGTCCCGGGTCTGGAAGGCGGTCGACTCGAGAGCGGCACGGGCGATGTGGGCGCGCGTGACGTACCGGGTGAGGCCGACGATCGCGCCGCGCGCGTCGGGTCGCCAGTACGGGGCGAACAGGCCCGAGAAGGCCGGAACGAAGTAGGCGCCGCCGGCGTTTTCGACGGTCATGGCGAGGGTTTCGACATCCTGTGCGCGATCGATGATCCCGAGATTGTCGCGCAGCCACTGCACGAGCGATCCCGTGACGGCGATCGAGCCTTCGAGCGCGTAGTGGGCGGGCCCATCACCAAGTCGGTACGCGACGGTGGTGATGAGTCCGTGGCGGGACCGGACGATCTCGGTCCCCGTGCCCACCAGCAGGAAGTTGCCGGTGCCGTAGGTGTTCTTCGAATCCCCGACCCCGAAGGCAGCCTGCCCGAAGGTGGCGGCCTGCTGATCTCCGAGGATGCCGGCGATCGGCAGTTCGCGGGCTGTGCCCGGAAGCGCGAGCTCGCCCACGACGTCCGACGACGATCGGATTTCGGGCATCATGGCGCGCGGGATGTTCCACAGCGCGAGCATCTCGTCCGACCAGTCGAGGGTCTGCAGATCCATGAGCAGCGTGCGGCTCGCGTTGCTGACATCGGTCACGTGCGCTCCGCCGCTGGTGCCGCCGGTGAGATTCCACACCACCCACGAGTCGGGGGTGCCGAACAGCAGATGGCCGGCTTCGGCATCCGCCCGCGCCCCCGGCACGTGGTCGAGGATCCAGGCGATCTTGGAAGCCGAGAAGTAGGTGGCAAGCGGAAGACCCGTCACCTCGGTGACCCGATCGCCGACACCGTCACGGGCCAGCGCATCCAGCCGAGGCTGCGTGCGGGTGTCTTGCCACACGATGGCGTTGAAAACGGGCTGCCCGGTGCGGCGGTCCCACACGATCGCGGTCTCGCGCTGGTTCGTGACCCCGGCCGCGGCGATACCGGATGCCTGCAGGTGAGCCTTGGCGAGGACGCCAGAGATCACCCACTCGGTGTTGGTCCAGATCTCCATGGGGTCGTGCTCGACCCAGCCGGCGCGCGGAAATATCTGCTCGTGCTCGCGCTGAGCCGTTGCAACTACCGTTCCGGCACGATCGAACACGATTGCCCGCGTCGAGGTGGTGCCCTGGTCGATGGCTAAGACGTGTTCGGCCACGATGCCTCCCGAAGTGTTGAGCGCCTCCAGGCGATGGATGTCGCGCCGCTCAGGCTACCGGTGCTGGCGCCGGCTGCCACGTCGGATCGGCGGCGTGGACACCGGCAAGGCCCGCGGCGACTTCCGCCGCAACGTCCTCGTCGTCCCATCCGAGCACTCCAGCGACGGCTTCGGCGATCTCCGCCGCGACCTCGGGGGTAGCCTCGCCACGGAACGCGATGCTGGTTCGGCGCAGCAGCAGGTCGGCGAGATGCACGACATCCTCTTCGCTCGCCAGGTAACGCAGCTCGCCGGTGCTGTAGGCGGGAAGGGTCCGGAGTGGCCGGTCATCGGCATCCTCGTCGACGAAGGCGATGACCTCGCGGGCTGTCGTTCCGTAGCGTTCGAGGAGGGTGGCTGCGGCATCCTTCGAGAGCCCCCGGCGGTTCTCGGCGACCCACTGGTGCCGTGCCCGCTCGGTCACCGGATACCCGGCTCCGCCGCCGATCGCACGGCCATGGGTCGTGACGATGCGGGGCCGAGCGAGCAGAGCGAGGGCGTCATCGGTGAGGTGGGCGGCGGAGGCACGGAAGGTGGTCCACTTGCCGCCGACGAGGCTGATCACCGTGGTGTCCGCCGACCCGGGGAGCTGCTCGGTCTCGACACGGTAATCGCGCGAGACGAAGCCGGGAGCGAGATCGCCGTGGCCGGGAAGCGGGCGGACACCCGAGAAGCGGTACACGATCTGCGAGCGGTCGACGGTGATGTCGGGGAAGACGTGCCCGATGAGGTCGATGAAGTAGTCAACTTCGGGCTCGGTGCACACCGCGGGCTCTGCCATGTCGTGCTCGAGGTCGGTGGTGCCGACCAGGACGCGTCCCTTGAGCGGGTAGATGAGCACGATGCGACCGTCGCGGTGTTCGAAGAAGATCTCTCGACCAGCCGTGGCTGCCAGCAGCTCGGGGTTGTCGAGCACGATGTGCGAGCCTTTGGTTCCGCCCATGAAGCTGGTCGGGGCCCCGAGGGCGCGGTTGGTGAGGTCGGTCCAGGGTCCGGATGCGTTGATCACGACCGCGGCGCGGAACGGGAACTCGGCACCTGTCTCGGTGTCGCGAAGCGTGATCGCGCCGTCCGCTGCCCCCACGACTTCGAGGTAGTTCGCGGCCCGGGCGCGGTCGCCACCGGCGGCACGCCCGTCGCGGAGCAGATCGAGCGCGAGTCGCTCAGGGTCGTGCACCGAGGCATCCCAGTAGGTCGCGGTGTACTTGACGGTCTCGTTGATCGCCGGAAGCGCTCGCAGCGAACCGGCGCGTCCGCGGAAGGTGTGGCGGGGAACACGGCCGCCGCCGCGCGAGAACGAGTCGTAGATCGTAAGGCCGATCTTGATCAGCGCGGCGCCGCGCTCGACGTGCTTTCCTGCGCCGTGACGCAGGAAACGGAGGGGCGCCGAAAACACCCCCGAGAACGTGGAGAAGATCGGGATCGTCGTCTGCAACGGACGGACGTAGTGGGGAGCCGTGGCGAGCAGATCGTTGCGTTCGGTGACCGCCTCGTGCACAAGCCGGAACTCGCCGTTCTCGAGGTAACGGACGCCGCCGTGGATCATGTGCGACGACGCTGCTGATGCGCCGCTGACGAAGTCACCGCGTTCGACGATCGCGACATCCACGCCCTGGAGAGCGAGGTCCCGAAAAGTCGCGAGTCCGTTCACCCCTCCGCCGACGATGAGAACGTCAGCCTGCGGCCGTTCGCTCAACTGGGTGACGGTGCCTCGCTCGACACTGTTTCGTTCGACGACGCTCATCGATTGGTGTCCTTCCTCGCTCGGGGACTTCCCGCGTGCTCCCATCGTCCCATGACTGATCGAAGTTGCAGACCTAATGCACATACGTGCACACTGTTCGCGTGAGCGACGACTCAAACCACTTGCGGCGGGCACTGACCGCCGCCCACCTCTACTACGTCCAGCTCCGCACCATGGATGCGATCGCCGCCGAGCTCGGGACCTCGCGCTCCACGGTGTCGCGACTGCTGTCGTTTGCGCGCGCCGAGGGAATCGTCGAGGTGCGCGTGCGTTCACCCCTCGACGCCCCGGGACTCGTGGAGACGCAGCTGCGGCGCCAGTTCGGCGTCCGCGCACAGGTCATTCCCGTCCCCGAATCGGTGAGCGATCTCGAGCGCCTCGACCGCGTCGCGCAGGGAGCAGCTCAGTTGCTCGATGAGCTAATCGTCTCGGATCTGGTGGTCGGCATCGCGTGGGGATCAACACTGGCTGCAATAGCACGGCGTCTCACTCCCAAGCGCGTGCACGGCACGACATTCGTGCAGCTGAACGGCTCGGGGAACGTGAAGACGTCCGGTATCACGTATGCGAGCGAACTGCTCAGCAGATTCAGCACCGCATACGGTGGGGATGCCGAACAGTTCCCCGTCCCCGCGTTCTTCGACGATCCCGAGACTCGGCGCGCACTCTGGCGAGAGCGCAGCACGCGACGCATCCTCGATATCCAGAGCCGCATGGGTCTCGTGCTGTTCAGCGTGGGAGCGTTCCGGGCCGAGGTACCCAGCCGCGTGCACGCCGGCGACTACCTCGAACCCGCCGATCTCGAGCAGCTAAAGGCAGAGCGCGTCGTGGGCGACGTCGCAACGGTCTTCTACCGCGCGAACGGCTCAACCGAGGGGATCGCGTTGAACGACCGTGGCTCGGGGCCGTCCTTTGATCTGCTTCGCGCGGTCCCCAGGCGCTGCTGCATCGTGACCGGCGAGGCCAAGATCCCGAGTCTGCGCGGCGCGCTCGCCGCAGGCCTCATCACAGATCTCGTCATCGATGAGCGCACCGCCCGCGCCATGGTCGACGGACGCGAAGCGGCGTAGGCCACCGGGAATGAACGCACGTGCGGCGCGTTGACTACACTCGAGAGCAATGAACGTGCTCCGGGGTCGGTGAGAATCCGAACCGGCGGTGACAGTCCGCGACCCGCTGCATCCGTGTTCGAGAGAACACCGCAGCGGTTGATCCGGTGAAATTCCGGAACCGACGGTGATGCGACGCGAAAGTGTCGTCAGTCCGGATGGGAGGCAGCACAGGTGACGCCACGGCGTTGCCGCCTTCCCTGCCCCGGCGTACCCGACCGGAGTGGGCAGTGAGTCAAGGCACAAGCGAGACAGCCGCTATGAGGCGTGCGCTGGACGCTGCGCTGCGCGGTCCCCGCGGGGTGAACCCCCAGGTCGGAGCCGTCATCCTCTCCCCGAGCGGCGAAGTACTCGCCGAGGGGTGGCACCGGGGCGTCGGAACCGCGCACGCCGAGGTCGATGCGATGTCGCAGCTGGCTCCCGAGCAGCTTCGCGGGAGCACGGCAGTGGTCACCCTCGAACCCTGCAACCACACCGGGCGCACCGGCCCGTGTGCGCAGGCACTCATTGACGCTGGTGTGGCCCGTGTGGTCTACGCGGTCGACGATCCCGGCGCCGTCTCGGGCGGCGGCGCCGAACGTCTCGCGGCATCAGGCGTAACCGTCGAGGAGGGTCTGCTGCGCGATGAAGGCACCGCGCTCCTCGACACCTGGCTCACCGTGCAGCGGCTGGGTAGACCGCACGTCACCGTGAAGTGGGCGCAGAGCCTGGATGGCCGCGCCGCGGCCGCCGACGGAACGAGCATGTGGATCACCGGCCCCGAGGCGCGCGCTGACGTGCACCGGCGGCGATCGGATGCCGATGCCATCGTGGTTGGCATTGGAACCGTGCTCGCCGATGACCCGGCGCTCACCGCACGAGGGGCTGCCGGGCAGCCACTGTCGCAGCAGCCCCTGCCTGTCGTTCTCGGGCGGCGCGCGATTCCGGATGCCGCGCAGGTGCGCAGGCATCCCCGCACCCTGATCCAGCGGCCCGGGACAGACCTCACCATGGTGCTGGACGAACTGCGCGATCTCGGCATCCAGCGTGTTTTCGTGGAGGGCGGGCCGACGGTTGCGGCATCATTCCTGCGCGCCGGGCTCGTCGACGAGGTGCTGGCGTATGTCGCTCCGGTACTGATCGGCTCCGGCCCCGACGGCGACAGGCCGGCCGTCACCGACATCGGGGTCACGACCCTCGCTGACGCTCACCGACTCGAGCTGACCGCGCTCGAGCGGCTCGGCGATGACGTGTTGCTTGTCGCACGCCCCCGCGCCGCCGCCGAGGCCCCCGAATCCCCGTCCCCCGAGACCACCGCCGCTGACGCGTCGTCGGTGTAGTCAGGAGATCGCCATGTTCACAGGACTCGTTGAAGAGATCGGCCGCGTCACCGCCGTCGAACCGTCGGGTGACGGCATCCGGGTGACGATTCACGCACCGCGATCCGTCGCTGATGCCGCGCACGGCGACTCCATCGCCGTCAGCGGTGTGTGCCTGACCGTCGTCGCCCGCGACGGCGACGGCTTCACCGCCGACGTGATGCGCCAGACGCTCGACATGTCGACCCTCGCCGATGTTTCCGTCGACCGCCTGGTCAACCTCGAACGCGCTACCGCAGCAGGCGGGCGCCTGGGTGGACACATCGTGCAGGGGCACATCGATGGCACGGGCACCGTCGTCGAGGTGCGGCCCGGCGACCAGTGGCGCGTGATCCGCGTCGCGATCCCCCAGCATCTGGCGCCTCTGGTCGTCGACAAGGGCTCGATCGCGATGGACGGCGTCTCGCTGACCGTCAGCGCCGTGAGCGACCCGGCCGCGACAGAGCCGTGGTTCGAGGTTTCGCTCATCCCCGAAACCCTCGAGGCTACGACGTTCGACTCCCTGCAGCCGGGCTCGCCCGTGAACCTCGAAACCGACATCCTTGCCCGTCACGTGCAGCGTCTGCTGGCGTTCCCCTCGGCGGCCGAGGCCGCCCCGACCGAAGGAGGCTCGCGATGAGCCTTGCCCCCATCCCCGAGGCCCTGGATGCGCTACGCGCCGGGCGCCCGATCATCGTCGCGGATGACGAGAATCGCGAGAACGAGGGCGATGTCGTCCTCTCGGCAGAGCTCGCCACCCCCGAGGCTGTGGCGTGGACGATCCGCTGGTCCAGCGGCCTGCTGTGCGCGCCGATGCCCGCCGAATGGGCAGACCGGCTCGACCTGCCGCCCATGGTTGCGGTCAACGAGGATGCGCGGGGGACCGCGTACACCGTCACGGTGGATGCCGCCGACCGCACCTCGACCGGCATCAGCGCGAGCGATCGGGCACACACACTGAACGTGCTGGCCAACCCGGAATCGACGCCGTCGAGCGTCATACGACCGGGCCACGTACTGCCCCTGCGCGCCGTCGACGGCGGCGTTCGCGAACGCGCCGGCCACACCGAAGCTGCCGTCGAGTTGATGCGCCTGGCAGGCCTGCAGCCGGTCGGCGCGATCGCGGAGGTCGTGGCCGAGGACGGCTCGATGATGCGGATGCCGGGACTGCTCGAGCTCGGTGCGCGCGACGGCGTGCCGGTCATCACGATCGAGCAGCTCATCGCCTACCTCGACGAGCATGAGCCGCGCACCGTCGAACCACGGGAGGTGCACCATCGGCGCGTGAGCCTGCGGGCCGAGGCGACAGTCCCCACGACTCACGGCGTGTTCCGCTTTCTCGCCTACAAGGATCGGATCACCGGCACCGACCACATCGCGGTCGTGGCTGGCGACCTGGCCGAGGATGCACCACTCGTCCGCGTGCACTCGGAGTGCCTGACCGGCGAGGCCTTCGGCTCACTCAAGTGCGAATGCGGGCCACAGCTGGATGCCGCGCTCGACGCTATCGCGCAGAACGGCGGAGTTGTCATCTACATGCGCGGACACGAGGGACGCGGCATCGGGCTGATCAACAAGCTGCGCGCCTACAGTCTGCAGGAGCGGGGGCTCGACACCGTCGACGCGAACCTTGCTCTCGGGCTGCCCGCCGATGCGCGTGACTACGCTGCAGCCGCCGGCATCCTGGGAGATCTCGGCATCGAGCGGATGCGTCTGCTCACCAACAACGGCGACAAGGTCGCTCAGCTGCGTGGTCTCGGTCTCGACATCGTCGAGCAGGTGCCGCTCCTCGTGGGCGTGGGGCCGAACAACCACCAGTACCTGGCCACGAAGGCCGAGCGCATGGGACACACCATCGCCCTCGACGACCTGGATCGCGCCCTCGGAGTCGGGGCCGCAGCAGAGAGGACCGACGCATGAGCGGAACCGGCGCCCCCGAGCGCGACACCATCGACGGCTCGGGCCTGAACATCGTGATCGTCGCGGGCCAATGGCACGAGACCATCGCGAACGGCCTCCTGGAGGGTGCCCGTCGGGCACTTGAGGATGCCGGTGCGTCGTACCGGGTCGTGCCCGTCCCGGGATCATTCGAGCTTCCCGTCGTGGCGAAGGCAGCCCTGGATGCCGGCGCTGATGCGGTAGTTGCGCTCGGGGTCATCATCCGCGGCGGCACTCCGCACTTCGAGTTCGTCTCGTCGGCGGCCACCGACGGACTCACCCGCGTGGCCCTCGACACCGGCAAGCCCGTCGGCTTCGGCGTGCTGACCCTGGACGACGAGGCACAGGGAATCGACCGAGCCGGCCTTCCAGGCTCGCGCGAAGACAAGGGCTTCGAAGCTGCGGATGCCGCGCTGCGCACCGCGCTCGCGCTGCGGGAGCTGCGGGCCTGACAGGCCGACGAGAGTCAGGCGAAGAAGACTCCACCTTCAGTGATGCATAAGGTACGCTGACGGCATGGAGATTCTTCGTCACGCCGTGCTTCTCGTTCACCTCTCGGGCTTTGCGATTCTGTTCGGCGCCTGGGTCGTCGAAGCGGTGCGGCGCACCGGAGCCGTGACGACGCTCATGAACTGGGGCCTGCTGATCGCGGGCGTCGCAGGGCTCGCGCTGGCCGCGCCGTGGGGCGTCCCCGAGGGCGTCGAGTTCAACTACGTGAAGATCGGGACGAAGCTCGTCATCCTGCTCATCATCGGAGCACTCCTCGGCATCGGCTCAGCCCGCACCAAGCGGAACGGCTCGGCACCGGCCGGTGTATTCTGGGCGATCGGCATCCTCACCTTCGCGAACGCGGCGATCGCCACTCTCTGGCGCTAGGCGAGTCCGGAGGCGCGGACGCCGTTCTCGTCCGCCTCCTCCACAGGCCAGCATGACCTCCGCCACCGGTACCCTTCCCGTGCCCGCCAACCCGCGAAGCCGTGTCATCACGGCAAGCCTTGTCGGCACGACGATCGAGTTCTACGACTTCTACGTCTACGCGACGGCGGCGGTTCTGGTCTTCCCCGCGTTGTTCTTTCCGACGGGCAACGAGACCACGTCACTCTTGGCATCCTTCGCAGTGTTCGGCGCCGCGATGGTGGCCCGCCCGCTCGGCGCCGTCGTGTTCGGGCACTTCGGCGACCGGTTCGGCCGCAAGGCAACCCTGGTCACCTCGCTTCTCACTATGGGTATCGCGACCTTCGTGATCGGCCTGCTCCCGACCGTGAACGAGATCGGGGTCTGGGCCGCGGTGTTCCTGCTTGTGCTGCGACTCGCGCAGGGGTTCGCGCTGGGCGGCGAGTGGTCGGGGGCCGCGCTCGTCGCTACCGAGAACGCCCCGGCGGGCAAGCGAGCCTGGTACGGCACGTTCCCACAGCTCGGCGCCCCGATCGGTTTCATCATCGCGAACGGCATCTTCCTGGCGATCAACCTCGCGCTCCCCCACCCCGATGGCACGGCTCAAGCTTCGGACGCGTTTCTTGCCTGGGGCTGGCGCATCCCGTTTCTGTTCTCGGCGGTCATGGTCATCGTCGGCCTGTGGGTTCGGCTGCGCCTGGTCGAGTCTGACTCGTTCACGCGGGCCGAGAAGAGGGGGACGCTCCGAAAGTTCCCCCTCGGGCTCGCGCTGCGTCGCTATTGGTGGCAGCTGATTCTCGGCACGTTCATCATGCTGGCTACCTACGTGCTGTTCTACCTGATGACGAGCTTCACGCTCTCGTACGGAACGAAGGCGACGACGGATGCCGCGCAGGCAGCCGCAGAAGCGGCAGGAACCTCGTTCGACCCGGCCACCTACGTGCCTGGCCTCGGCTTCGGATACACGGACTTCGTGCTGATGCAGATCATCGGCGTCGTGTTCTTCGGGATCTTCACGCTGCTCTCTGGCCCCGTGGCTGACGCGATCGGCAGGCGCCGCCTGCTGCTGTGGGTGACCGCGGCGATCATCGTGTTCGGTGTCACGTTCACAGTCTTCCTGCTCCCCCAGGCCGATCCGAAGTTCACCGGTGCGCTGGTGCAGGCCTTCCTCGTGTTCGGGTTCGTGCTCATGGGTTCGACCTTCGGGCCGATGGGCGCGGTGCTGCCCGAACTGTTCCCCACCGAGGTGCGCTACACCGGGTCGGCGATCTCCTACAACGTCTCGTCGATCCTGGGTGCGGCGCTTGCACCCTTGGTGGCCGTGGCGCTGTGGGCGGCCGCCGATGGGAGCCCCTGGCTCGTCGGTGTATATCTTTCGGCGATGGCAGTGCTCACCTTCATCGCCCTCCTCCTCTCGCCGGAGACCAGGGACGTGGACTACGACGAGATCGGAGCGGGCGAGACGGTATCGCTCTAGCGCGAGCGTCGGGGGCGGGATGCCTTCGCGTCAGTCCAAGAAGAGCTTCCGCAGTCGGGTGGTCGTGAAGATGAGGCCGACGGCGATCATGACCACGTAGTAGAGGACGTGGCCGAGCATCGCGATCGACAGTGCCCCGGTGGTGAGGCCACGAATGAGTTCGACGCCGTGCCACAGCGGTAGGGCCATGACGATCGCCTGGACGAACTCCGGATAGACGGTGATCGGGTAGAAGGTCGCCGAGAAGAGGAACATCGGCAGCAGCACCATGTTGATCCAGTCCATGTGCTGGAAGGTCTTCATGTAGCTCGTCACCGCCATCCCGAGGCTCGCGAACCCGAAAGCGATGAGCACGACCGCGGGCAGCGCGAGGATCGCCGTGGGCGCGAGGTTCAGGCCCGCAAACTGCATGATGATCATGAACCCGGTCGCGTAAACGAGTCCGCGCAGCAGCGCGTACATGATCTCGCCGAGGGCGACATCCAGTGGGCCGAGGGATGTCGAGAGCTGCCCCTCATAGAGCTTGCCGTAGTTCAGCTTGAAGAAGACGTTCCAGGTGGAGTCGTAGATGGCGCCGTTCATCGCCGACACCGCCAACAGTGCGGGAGCGATGAAGGCCGCGTAGGAAACCTCCATCCCCGAGGAGGTCTCGACATCCTCGATGAGGCTACCCAGACCGATGCCGAGCGAGGCAAGGTAGAACACGGGCTCGAAAAAGCCCGAGAGCACAACGACCCAGCTCGACGACCGCGCCGCGATGAGACCCCGTTGCACGACGGCCCAGGGGTTGCCCGACCACAGCGCACGGACGCTCCCGCTGCGGCGGGGTTCGGTCTCCGATGCCAGCGCGGTCATTTCGCGAGCCTCCGCGCGAAGGTGCGGCGCGCGAACGCGTAGCCGACGACGGTCAGAAGAACGACATACGCGAGGTGGATCGCGACAGCGCCGGGGCCACCGGGCGACCCATACGTTGCCATCCGACCCAGCTCCGACGCGTGCCACAGGGGCGAGATCCAACCGATCCACTGCAGCCAGATCGGGAGGTTCTCGAGCGGGTAGAAGGTGCCCGAGAACAGGAACATCGGCACGAACAGGAAGCGCTGCACGAGCGCAAACTGACCCTTGTCGTCCTGGATCGACGCCGCATACGCCATCAAAGGCACGCCGAACGCGAGCCCCGCAAGCAGCCCGACGAACATCGCCAGCCAGCCGGTGGCAGGGTCGGGAACCGCACCGAAGAGGACGATGAAGACGTAGTAGGCGACGACGGCTATCAGCATCCTCGCCGAGGCGCCGAGGATGACCCCGTTCGCGATCTGCGGGCTCGACAGCGCCGACGCGTTGAAGCCGTAGAAGTAGCGGCGCCACTTGAACCCCGACATCACCGGGTAGGTGAACTCTTCGGTGGCCACGCCGATCGCTGCGGTCATGAGTAGCGCCGGGGCGACGAACACGAGGTAACGCACCTGCTCGCCGTGCACCTCGATCGTGCCGTCCAGGAGCGCGGCAAGACCCAGCACCAGCCCCAGCAGATACAGGATGGGCTGGCCGAGAGCACCGACGACGATCGTCCACCCGTAGGCGCGCATCGCACGCACCATATGCTCGGCGACGTACCACGAGCCCCACCGGCGGGGCTTGCGCCCCCAGGCGAGAGCTTCGGCACGCAACTCGTCCAGGGTTGGCTGAGTGCGCGCATCCGGAATCGGCGTGCTCATTCGATCAGCGACCTTCCGGTCAGGCGCAGGAACACATCCTCCAGGCTCGACCGGCGCACCAGCGAGGTCAGCGGCTGCAGGCCCGCGGCGGTCACCCGTTCGAGAGCCTGCTCACCGTCGTGCGCGTAGACGAGGATGCGGTCAGGGAGCACCTCGACGCGGTCGCCGATCCCCGCGAGCTGCGGCGCCACCTGCTCATTGCGATCCGACCCGAAACGCACCTCGAGCACCTCACGGCTGGAGTGCTCGCGGATGAGCGAGGCCGGCGTCCCCTCGGCCATGATCTGCCCCTTGTCGACCACGATGAGCCTGTCGCACAGTTGCTCGGCCTCGTCCATGTAGTGCGTCGTCAGCACGAGCGTCGTGCCGCGCTCCTTGAGACGGAAAAGACGGTCCCACAGCACGTGGCGGGCCTGCGGGTCGAGTCCCGTCGTGGGCTCGTCCAGCAGCAGGATGCGGGGATCGTTGATCAGCCCGCGGGCGATCGTGAGCCGTCGCTTCATGCCGCCCGAGAGTTGATCGACCTTGCTCTTCGCCTTGTCTTCGAGCGCAGCGAACGCCAGCAGCTCGTCGGCCTTCTGTGCGCACACCTTGCCCGGGAGCCCGAAATAGCGGCCATAGATGAAGAGGTTCTCGCGGGCGTTGAGTTCGCCATCGAGGTTGTCCTGCTGCGGGACGACACCCAGCCGCGAACGGATCTCAGGACCGTACTGGTCAGGATCCAGGCCCAGGATGCTGAGCTCCCCGCTCGTGCGGGTCGAGACCGCACCGATCATCTTCATCGTCGTGGACTTGCCGGCGCCGTTCGGGCCGAGAAGTCCGAATGACTCGCCGGGGGCCACCTCGAACGACAGCCCGTTCACGGCAAGGAAGTCATCCTTGCCGGCGATCTTGTAAGCCTTGACGAGGTTGTGGGCGCGGATCACAGGCTCTGGCACCGTCCTACTGTACGAGCGATCTCCGACATCCGACGACGCGGGAGTAGCATCCCGGTGTGACCGATACACAGCTTCCCTACCGCGCCGACATCGTCGGCAGTTTCCTTCGACCGGCAGCCCTCGCCGAGGCTCGCGCCGCGCGCGCTGCGGGCGAAATCGATGATGCCGCCCTCCGCGAGGTGGAAGATGCCGAGATCGCCGCGCTCGTGGCGAAGGAAGCGCAGAACGGTCTGCGGCTCGCCACCGACGGCGAGTTCCGGCGGTCATGGTGGCACTTCGACTTCTTCGGGATGCTCGATGGTGTCGAGGTGGTCGAACTCGACCACGGCATCCAGTTCCAGGGCGTGCAGACGCGGCCTCTCGGCCTGCAGGTGAACGGACGCATCGGCTTCAGCGACACGCATCCGTTCCTCGCCCACTTCCGCTCGCTCGCCGAGGCCACTGTCGCCACCGGGGCAACGCCGAAGTTCACGATCCCCGCCCCCACCGTTTTCGACTTCCGCCTCGAGCCTGCGGGGATCACCACTGACCTCTACGCCGACCGCGATGCCCTCGTGCCCGACCTCGTGCAGGCCTACCGCGACGCGGTGCAGGCGTTCTATGAGGCCGGATGCCGCTACCTGCAGTTCGACGACACGGCGTGGGCCTACCTCTGCTCGCCCGAGGAGCTCGAGAAGGCAGCGGCCCGCGGCATCCGTACCGAGGGAATCGGCGAACGCTACTCCGCGATGCTCAACGCGATCCTCGAGGCAAAGCCCGCCGACATGACGATCACGACGCACGTGTGCCGCGGCAACTTCCGGTCCACGTGGATCTCGTCCGGCGGTTACGAACCCGTCGCCAAGCACCTGCTCGCCGACACGAACTATGACGGCTACTTCCTCGAGTACGACAGCGACCGCGCTGGTGGTTTCGAGCCGCTCCGCTTCCTTCCCCACGGCCACAAGCGGGTTGTGCTGGGCCTCGTGACCACCAAGTCGGGCGAGCTCGAGGATGCCGACCTGCTGCGCACTCGCATTCAGGAGGCAGCGCAGTTCGCACCGCTGGAGCAGCTTGCCCTCAGCCCGCAGTGCGGATTCGCCTCAACCGAGGAAGGCAACCTCCTCACCGAGGACGAGCAGTGGGCCAAGATCCGTCTGGTCGTCGACACTGCCGCCACCGTCTGGGAGTGAGCTCGCCGCTCCAGATCGCCCCGTCGGGCGTTCCGCAGGATTGTGTTTACAACTAAATACCTCTGGACATAGGTAAATTTTGCCCGTACGCTCTCGCTGAAGCCACCCGGACGAGGAAGTCGAGGAGACACCCATGGCCAAGAATCTGCAAGAGCTGCTGGACGAGAAGGGCGATACCGTCCGGATGCTGCGGGACTCGCAGCTCGGGACGTACATCTACCCCGTGGTTCCGGCTGAGTTCAGCAACTGGCGCCGCGAGCAGAAGGCGTGGCGCAACGCCGCGGTGCTCTACGACCAGAGCCACCACATGGTCAACTTCTTCGTGAAGGGCCCCGACGCGCTGAAGCTGCTCACCGACACGGGCATCAACGGGTTCAAGAACTTCCCCGTCAACACCGCCAAGCAGTTCGTTCCCACCGCCTCCAACGGCGGCGTCATCGGTGACGGCATCCTCTTCCACGAAGCAGAGGGTGAGTACGTCTACGTCGGCCGCGCCCCCGGGGCGAACTGGCTGCAGTTCCACGCCGAGACCGGCGGATACGACGTCGAGTTCCGCTACGACGACCGCTCCCCCTCCCGCCCCTACGGCCAGGCCGTGCACCGCGACTACTACCGCTTCCAGATCCAGGGCCCGAACGCCTGGGCGATCATCGAGAAGCTCGCCGGCGGACCGGTCGAGCAGGTCAAGTTCTTCCACATGGGAGAGATGACGATCGCCGGCGAGAAGGTGCGCACGCTCCGTCACGGCATGGCAGGCGCTCCAGGCCTGGAGATCTGGGGACCCTACGAGCAGCACGGCAAGATCCGCGATGCCATCCTCGAGGCAGGCCGCGAGTTCGGCATCGAACCCTGCGGCTCGCGCGCCTACTCGTCGAACACTCTCGAGTCGGGCTGGATCCCCTCGCCCCTGCCCGCGATCTACTCCAGCGAGGCCGAGCGCGCCTACCGCGAGTGGCTGCCCGCGAACAGCTACGAAGCGATCAACGCGCTGGCAGGGTCCTTCGTCTCGGAGAACATCGAGGACTACTACCTGAACCCGTGGGAGCTCGGCTACGGCTCGTTCGTGAAGTTCGATCACGACTTCATCGGTCGTGACGCGCTCGAAAAGCTCGATCCCGAGACCCAGCGCAAGAAGGTCACGCTCGCGTGGAACGACGAGGACCTCACCAAGGTGCTCGCCTCGGTGCTCGACCGCGAAGGCCCCGGGTACCAGTTCTTCGACCTGCCCAACGCCAACTACGGCTCGAGCAACTACGACGCCGTCATCGACGCCGACGGCAACACCGTGGGCCTCTCGCTGTTCACGGGCGTCACCGCGAACGAGAAGCGCGGCCTGTCGCTGGCCACTGTCGACCGTGACGTTCCCGTGGGAGCCGAGGTTCGTGCCGTCTGGGGCGAGCCGAACGGCGGATCGGGCAAGACGACAGTCGAGCCGCACGAGCAGATCGCGATCCGCGCCGTCGTCAGCCCCGTGCCCTACGCCGTGACCGCACGCCAGGAGTACCAGGGCGGGTGGCGCACCACCGGATCGCTCTGATCCGGCAGCGCTTCGCGCACAACGATCTCGGGGGCGGATGCTGCGGCATCCGCCCCCGAGATCGTCTTCGGGCAGTCGCGTCAGGACGCGATGTGGATGCCTTCGAAGCCGCCCGGAAAGCCGCTGACCGCCGCCGAGACGGTGTTGAAGAACCAGTCGAGCGCACCCGCGTGCTGTGGGGACCGGCGACGATAGAGATGCAGTTCGACGGGTCCGAGAGCGAAGGGCAGTTCGCGGATGATGAGCGGCCAGCTCCGCGACCATCCGACAGCCAGTGTCTCGGGAATCGTCGCGATGAGCGTCGTCGACCGCGCGAGTAAGGGCGGGAGCGACGCGATGTGTTGCACGCTCACCGCCGGCGGCTCGCTCACGCCGTGGCGAGCGTGTACGCCGGCCAGCAGGCGGGCACTCGAGTCGCCCTCGACCCAGACCCGGCGCGCCGCACGGTACGCCTCGAGACTCATCTCAGCGCCGACGAGGGGGTTCTGCGAGGACATCACGACGCGGTACTCCTCGCGCTTGACCGTCTGGCGCTCGAACGCAGCGGGCAGTTCCGCCGGGGTGATGGCAAGGTCCACAGATCCTCGGGTGAGTAGATCCTCGAGGTCTTCACCGCGCAACGCTGTGACGGCAAGGCGCGCGCGCGGCGCTCCGAGCGCCATCGCGTCGCCGATCGCCGGAAGCCAGCCGATCTCACCGAGCTCCGACAGTGCGATGCGGAAGGTGCGCTCAGAGGTCAGGGGGTCGAACCCGGTCACTGCCGCAATGGTCCGATCGATCACTGACATGCCCTCGTGG
Organism: Microbacterium schleiferi; assembly: GCF_038150145.1. GTDB lineage: Bacteria > Actinomycetota > Actinomycetes > Actinomycetales > Microbacteriaceae > Microbacterium > Microbacterium schleiferi_B. Next base: position 151,926 of record NZ_JBBWSA010000001.1, on the reverse strand, counting down.
AGCTCGGGATAGATCGCTTCGGCAAGCGCTGTGGGACGCATCCCCTGCGCCGTTCGCTCGAACAGCGGATCTCCGAGTTCCCGGCGCAGCCGCGCGAGCGACTGACTGATCGCCGACTGCGTCACGAACAATCTGCGCCCCGCCGCTGTCAGGCTGCCGGCCTCGTAGATCGCAACGAACACGCGGGTGAGGTTCAGGTCAGTGAGCATGCGTGCCCCTCGATCGATCGACATGAGGACTGCTCATAGCGCTATTAGCAGGGCTCATCATGAAAGGGTATTTGATTCAGCCGCGCTTGGGATAGCGTCTCCTCGGACCGGCGCGCACCGCGTCGAGCCCGGAACGAAGGAGTTCACATGACCGAGTCGTTGGCTGCCGCGATCGCCCGAGCGGGAAGCCCCGTGCAGCTTCTGCGCAACGCACAGGCGCGGCCCACGATCTTTCCCGTAACGGCGGAGTTCAGCAACTGGAGATCCGAGCAGCAGTCCTGGCGCAGCACCGTCGCCCTGCTCGACCAGTCCCACCACATGACCGACCTGTTCATCCGCGGTCGCGACGCCCTGCGTCTGCTGAGCAACCTCGGCGTCAACAGCTTCGCCCGCTTCGAGGTCGACAATGCGAAGCAGTTCATTGCCGTAGGCGACGAGGGCTACCTCATCGGCGACGCGATCCTCTTCTACCTGGCCGAAGAAGAGTTCGACCTCGTCGGCCACCAGATGGTGATCGACTGGGTCCAGTTCCACGGCGAGACCGGAGACTACGACGTCACCTTCGAGCGGGACGGCAACTCGATCGTGCGCTCCGGCAACCCCACGCTCTACCGCTACGAGCTGCAGGGACCGAACGCGCTGGAGCTCATGGAACGCGTCACCGGCGCGCCAGTCCCGCCCACGCGGTTCTTCCACATGGCCACCTTCACGATCGACGGCATCACCGTGCGTTCGCTGCGCCACGGCATGGCCGGCCAGCCCGGCTTCGAGCTCTTTGGCCCCTGGGAGGACGGCGAGCGCGTTCGTGAGGCGCTGCTGCGCGAAGGCGCGGCGCTCGGGCTAGTCCGGGTCGGTTCCAAGGCTTACTCGTCGGCGAACCTCGAGTCTGCATGGGTACCCTCTCCGCTGCCGGCGATCTTCACCGGAGCCCACGCAGAGCGCTACCTCGACTGGCTCCCCGCCACCAGCGCCGGATCCCTGGCCGGGAGCCTGAGCTCCGACCGGATCGAGGACTACTACGTCACCCCCTACGACCTGGGGTACGGCCGCAGCGTGGCGTTCGATCACGACTTCCTCGGGCGGGACGCACTTGAGCGCATCGCCCAGCAGCCCCAGCGCACCAAGGTGACGTTGATCTGGAACCCCGACGATGTCGCAGCGGCGCAGCGATCCCTGCTCGAGCCGGGGTTGCCGGCGAAGTACATCGACTTCCCGAAGGCGCGCTACGGCCTGTATCAGGTCGACCGCGTTCTCATCAACGGTCGCGACGTCGGGATCTCGCACGACGCCGGGTACATCACGAACGAGCAGGTGTTCGCTTCGCTGGCGAGTCTCGTTCCGGATGCCGCGGAGCCGGGCACGGAGGTCGTGGTGGTGTGGGGCGAGGACCCTAACTCCGCCAAGCCCGCTGTCGAGCCACACCGTCAGGTTGAGATCCGCGCGACGGTTGCTCCCGCACCGTATTCGTCGTACGCGCGCGAGAACTACCGTCGGGACACCTCAGCCGCATCCAGCTGACGGGCGGGAGGTCGTCGCCGCCGCGCTAAGCCACACCGCGCGGCGGCGACGACGCGCGACGCCCCGGGTCGGGGTGTGTCTCGAGGTAGGCGAGCGAGCGGGGATCGCCTCGCGGATCTGCCTGGTGACGTCGGTGCTCGGGGCACCCTCGACTGACATCGTCGTCATCGACGTATCCTCCTCGACTCGACAATAGTGTTTGCAGCCCGGCTGTCGGCGATATCTTTCACGATCTCGGCGCGGATCCTCGCACAGTCCGTCTACCGTGGGGCGAGCGGGGTATCCAGCGCGGAGTACGGTCGTAGATAGCCCCTCCCCCGAATCGAGGTCTCGATGTCGCGCGCTGATACGCGTCCCGTCCGCCGTGGTCGTCGCACCCCCGAAGAAGGCCCGCGCGCGACTTTCCGCCAGCTGGTGCCCTTCCTTCTCGAGCATCGGAACGTGCTCATCGTGGTCGCGATCCTGAGCATCATCGGGGCAGTCGCCACCCTCGCCCAGCCCGTGCTGGTCGGCCAGGTGATCACCCGCGTTCAAGATCAAGTCCCGCTCGGATGGCTCGTGTGGGGAATCGTCGCGCTCGTTGTCGCGGCATCGCTCATCTCCGGGTTCCAGCACTACCTGCTGCAGCGCACCGGAACTGCCGTGGTCTACTCGAGCAGGCGACAGCTCGTGGCCCGCATCCTGCACCTTCCCATCCGGGAGTTCGATGCACGCCGCACGGGCGACCTCGTCTCCCGTGTCGGTACCGACACGACGCTGCTGTACGCGGTCCTCACGCAGGGACTCGCGGATGCCGTCGGCAACTCGCTCCTCTTTATCGGTGCCCTGGTCGCGATGGCGCTGATCGACCCCCTTCTGCTGCTGGCCATCGTCGTCGTGATCGGCTTGTCGGTCACCGTGGTCGTGATCCTCAGCGGCAGGATCCGCCGCGCCACCGGCGAGCAGCAAGAGAAGGTCGGCGAGTTGGCCTCCTCGGTGGAACGCGCCGTCAGCTCGATCCGAACCGTGCGCGCCGCAGGAGCCACCGAGCGCGAGGTTGCGGACATCACGGGTGTCGCGACGGAGGCCTACGGCGTCGGCGTGCGGATCGCGAAGGTCTCGGCGCTCGTCGTTCCTGTCGCGGGCATCGCCCTGCAGGTCTCACTGCTGGTCGTCCTGGGCGTCGGCGGATTCCGCGTGGCATCCGGCGCGATCGAGATCGCAAGCCTGGTCACCTTCATCATGTTCCTCTTCCTGCTCGTCGGCCCGCTCGGGAGCTTCTTCGGGGCCATCACCTCGGTGAACCAGGCCCTCGGTGCGCTCGGCCGCATCCAAGAGATCCTCAATCTCCCGACAGAGGACGCCGACGACGCACGGCTCGCGGCATCCGTCACCGAGTCCTCCCCCGTTCCGGTGTCACAGATGGCGGGCGCCGCGGCCTCAGACCCGGCATCCGTGACACCGGAACCGCGGGAGATCGCGATCGAGTTCCGGGATGTCTGGTTCCGATACCCCGAGGCCGTCGTCGCCGCACGCCGAAAGGCCGAGACCGAAGCGCGTGCCGTGCTCGAGAGCGCGCATGTCGACACATCGGCCATCGCGCTCGCGGGTGACGACGGCACGGATGCCACCTCCAATGAGCAGGCGCAGTCCGAGGCATCCGATCATGCCGGCGACGTGCTGCGCGGCGTCTCGTTCCACGTCCCCCGGGGGTCGCGTGTGGCGATCGTCGGTCCGTCAGGGGCCGGCAAGAGCACGACGCTCGCACTCATCGAGCGGTTCTACGATCCGACCGCCGGCGCGATCCTGCTCGGTGGTGCTGACATCCGAACCCTTCCGCGCGAACAGCTGCGCGCACAGCTCGGCTACGTCGAGCAGGACGCGCCGACCCTCGCCGGAACGATCGCGCAGAACCTGCGCCTCGCCTCCCCCGAGGCGACGGATGCCGACTGCGAGCGCGTTCTTGACGCGGTGAACCTGACCGAGGTGCTCGAGCGCAGTCCGCTGCGCCTTCAGGCCCCGGTCGGTGAGAACGGCGTCATGCTCTCCGGCGGCGAGCGTCAGCGCCTGGCGATCGCCCGTGCTCTTCTGGCCGCCCCGCCCATCCTGCTGCTGGACGAGTCGACATCATCCTTGGACGGACTAAATGAGCAGCGGATGCGGGATGCGATCGACGCCGTCGCAGCAGAACGGACCCTTATCGTCATCGCCCATCGCCTGTCGACGGTCGTCGACAGCGACCTGATCGTGGTTATGCAAAACGGCGAGGTGATCGGCCAGGGTACCCACGGCGGGCTGGTCGAGTCGACGCCGCTCTACCGCGACCTCGCGCGCCACCAACTCCTGGTCTGACGCCACCCCGCCGAATCCGAACGAATTTCGACGAACCCACACCTTCCTGCGGCTGAAACGTGTGGGCTGGTGCCGGAAGGTGTGGGTTCGCGAGGGACGCGGGTTCGCGCCGGGTGCGGGCGGGAGGAGGACGCCCGGGTCAGGCTGATTTGAGGCGGTAGCGCAGGGCCGCGAGTTCGGCGTTCAACTGGGCCGGGATGCGACCGTCGAAGACGCCGTAGAACTCCTCGGTGAGGTCAGCCTCGTGCAGCCACGACGCGGGGTCTACGGCGAAGAGCTCATCGAGGTCTTCCTGCGGAACCTCGATGCCCTCGAGGTTGAGGTCCTCGAGGCGCGGCAGGCGCCCGATCGGGCTGTCAAGCGCCGGCACCGTCCCGTCGACGCGGCGGATGATCCACTCGATGACACGGGAGTTGTCGCCGAACCCGGGCCAGAGGAAGCGACCATCCGTTCCCTTGCGGAACCAGTTGACCTGGAAGATCCGCGGAGCGCGATCGAACCGCAGCTGCTGACCCATCTTGACCCAGTGGCCGAAGTAGTCGGCCATGTTGTAGCCACAGAAGGGCAGCATCGCGAACGGATCACGGCGGAGCTCGCCGACCGTGCCCTCTGCAGCCGCGGTGCGCTCTGACGAGATCGTCGAACCCAGGAAGACGCCGTGAGCCCAGTCGGTTGCCTCGACCACGAGCGGAACGTTGGTGGCGCGGCGTCCACCGAACAGGATCGCGTCGATCGGCACACCCTCGGGTGCATCCCAGTCGTCCGCGATCTGCGGGCACTGGTCGGCACGCACGGTGAAACGGGAGTTCGGGTGCGCCGCGGGACGCCCGGATGCCGGGGTCCAGGGGTTGCCTTCCCAGTCGATGAGCTCGGCGGGAGCCTCGTCGGTGAGACCCTCCCACCACACATCCCCGTCGGGGCGAAGAGCCACGTTCGTGAAGATCGTGTTGCCCCAGAGCGTCTCAACTGCCGTGACGTTGGTGGACTCACCGGTGCCGGGGGCGACGCCGAAGAAGCCGGCCTCGGGGTTGATCGCCCAGAGACGCCCATCCTCACCAGGGCGCAGCCACGCGATGTCGTCGCCGAGGGTCTCGACGCGCCATCCGGGGATCGTCGGGCGCAGCATCGCAAGGTTGGTCTTGCCGCAGGCCGACGGGAACGCGGCGGCCAGGTGGTAAGCCTTGCCCTCGGGACTGATAACGCGGATGAGCAGCATGTGCTCGGCCATCCAGCCCTCATCACGCCCGATGACCGAGGCGATGCGCAGCGCGAAACACTTCTTCGCGAGGATGGCGTTGCCGCCGTATCCGGAGCCGTATGACCACACCTCAAGCGTGTCGGGGAAGTGCACGATGTACTTCTCGTCGTTGCACGGCCAGGCGACATCCTCCTGACCCGGCGCCAGCGGCGCACCCACGGAGTGGACGGTCTTGACCCACGGCGACCCAGCTGCGATCTCGCGCAGGACATCGGTGCCGACACGCGTCATGATGCCGATCGAGGTGACAGCGTAGGCACTGTCGGTGATCTGTACGCCGATGTGCGACAGCGGTCCAGCAACGGGTCCCATCGAGAACGGCACGACGTACATCGTGCGCCCACGCATCGACCCGTCGAAAAGTGGAGCGATCGTGGCGCGGATCTCGGCGGGGGCCACCCAGTTATTGGTCGGGCCGGCGTCCTCCTCGCGCTCCGACGCGATGAAGGTGCGCGCCTCGGTGCGTGCCACATCGCTCGGGTGAGAGCGCGCGAGGTACGAGCCCGGCCGCCACTCGGGGTTGAGCTTGATGAGCTTGCCCTGCTCGACCTGCTCGCGCAGCAGAGCCTCGTTCTCGGCGCGGGAGCCGCTCACCCAGTGGATCCGATCGGGCTTGGTGAGCGCTGCGATCTCGCCCACCCACTCGATGAGGGCATCCATGCCGGGGCCAGAGATCGACGGCAGTTCGCCGGATGCCGACGCGGGCGCCGAGATGGTGGGGTGAGTAATGTCAGCGATGGCCATTGTCTCTCCTGTGTGCGACGTCGTCTGGGGGCTCGTTGTCCACTTTCCTGCACGTGAAGCGCGGTTTGAACGCGTCTAGCCTCATAAGAAACCCGATTCTTTCGCTAGCATCAAGGAATGGCACCCACGAACCTCGAGCTGGTGACCCTCGGGCACCGCATCCGTCACGAACGCGTGTCTCGAGGGTGGACGCTCGACGAGTTGGGTGCGCAGGTCGGGGTCGCCGGCAGCCAACTGAGCCTCATTGAAAACGGCAAGCGCGAGCCGAAGCTCTCGCTGCTGCAGGCAATCGCCCACGCGACGGGGCTGGAAGTCACCGATCTTCTGGCGGCTGAGCCGCCGAATCGCCGAGCGGCGCTGGAGATCGAACTCGAACGCGCGCAGGCAAGCCCCGTGTTTCGCAGCCTCGGCATCCCACCGGTCAAGGTCACCAAGGGGATGCCGGACGAGACGATCGAGTCGATACTCGGTCTGCACCGGGAGCTCGATCGCCGTGAGCGAGAAGCGATCGCGACGCCCGAGGAGGCGCGTCGGGCCAACACCGAGCTGCGTCTGCGGATGCGGGAGCGCGACAATTACCTCCCCGAGATCGAGAAGCTCGCTGAGAAGCAACTCGCAGCAGCAGGTCACGTGTCAGGAGCTCTCACCCACCGCACCGTGAGCATCATGGCCGAGCGCCTCGGGTTCGAGTTGCTTTATGTCAACGACCTGCCACGCTCCGCGCGATCGGTCACCGACCTCGAGAACGGCCGCATCTACCTCCCGCCCGCGTCGATCCCGGGCGGCCACGGGCTGCGCTCTATGGCGTTGCAGGCGATGGCGCACCGGTTGCTCGGACACCAGCGGCCCACCTCGTACGCGGACTTCCTGCAACAGCGGCTGGAGATCAACTACTTCGCCGCCTGCTGCCTCATCCCCGAGACCAACGGCGTCGCGTTCCTGCAGCAGGCCAAGAAAGACCGCAACCTCGCCGTCGAGGACTTCCGCGATGCGTTCGGCGTGACGCACGAGGCGGCTGCGATGCGGATGACGAACCTGATGACACAGCATCTCGGCATCCGCCTGCACTTCTTGCGCGTCGACGGATCCGGAGCCATCTCGCGCGTCTATGAGAACGACGACCTTCCGCTGCCCATGGATGTCACGGGTGCCGTCGATGGGCAGATCGCGTGCCGCAAGTGGTCGGCGCGCGCTGCATTCTCGGAGCAGAACCGCACGACCGAGCATTACCAGTACACCGACACTCCCGCCGGGACGTTCTGGTGCGCCACGCAGACCGGCACGACAGCCGACGGCGAGTTCTCGATCAGTGTGGGGGTCCCGTTCGACGACGCCCGCTGGTTCCGTGGTCGCGAGACGACCAAGCGCGCGATCTCTTCGTGTCCCGACGAGGCGTGCTGCCGCCGGGCACCCTCGGAGCTCACCTCGCGTTGGGAGGGCAAGGCGTGGCCGAGCGCCCGCGTGCACATGCAGATGTTCACCCCGCTCCCCCGCGGCAACTTCCCCGGCGTCGACGACTCCGAGGTGTACGCGTTTCTGGACCGTCACGCCTGACGCGGCATCAGCGTCCACGCCGGTCGCTCGCGCCCGCGATAGTGGGCGTAGATTGTCGTCTCGACTCGAGAAGTGGGCGCAAATTGTCGCCTCAGGACCTGCAAGCGACAATTCAGGCCAACCTTTCGCCGTTGGGACCGCGCGCGAGAATCAGACAGTGATGCTCGAGAGTCCGGCATGGGCTCCTCCCCACATCCAGGTTCGGCGCAGGATGACAGGAGTTGCCTGAACGGCCAGCCCCGGGTGCGGCCCGCCCCGGATGCTGATCGGATGCCACGCCGCCACGCCTCGCTTCCTCCGACGCTGTCTGGCACATTCGCCTACGCAGAGGCGCGCGCGATGGGTGTTAGTCCCCGGCGACTGCGTGGGTCCGATCTCGAGCGCCCGTTCCATGCCACTCGGATTCGTCCCGAGGCCGCGACACGCTCCGCGTTCGAGGGTCCGCAAGCGATCGACGCCCGAGCCCGCGCCCGGGTACTCGAGCGGGCCCGCGCATACAGCCGCGTGATGAGTCGGCGCGGATTCTTCACAGGGATGACGGCAGCAGCGCTTCTCGGGTGTCCACTCCCCGACGACTTCGACGCTGACGCAGACCTGTCGGTCGGCATCATGCACCCGCATCGGGCAGCGCGAGCCCGAGGCGTGGCCGGCCTTCAGACGCGCGAGCACCTTGCGTACGTGATGGATGTCGAAGGCTTGCGCGTGACCACTCCCGCCTCGACCTGGGCGATGCTCGGCGGAGAGCTGTCAGAACGGTGGCTCGTGATCATGGGGGATCATTTCGTACGAGTTCCTCGCGACCACCGGGGTCGGGCCATGCCGGACGCGCGACTGGCCACGCCCGCACAGTTGGAGGCAGCAGCGCTCGCGCCAGGGCGGCGGCACCGCAAAGAGCTCCTTCGTGCCCTGACGTCGGTGCGCGTCGGCAGTGCTTCCCGGCTCGAGACTGAGTATCGATTGGATGCCGAGGCCGAGCGACTGCCCGACATGGAGTTGGATGTCGAGGTCCGCGATGCGGACGGAGCGCTGATAGCAATTGTCGACGGCATGCATCGAGCGTTCGACCTGATTGTCGAAGTCGAAGGGGATCACCACCGGACCGATCGCGCACAGTGGAATCGCGACATCGACAGAACGGCGGCACTGGCGGCGCAGGGGTGGGAGGTCGTCCGCCTGACCTCTCGACGGATTCGAGACGGGAGCGCGACGGCGGTGGTCGGAAGCGCCCTCCACCGCCATGGTTGGGAGGGAGCGCGGGGCCACTAGCAGCGGCGCATCCCGGCTGACGTGACGCGGCATCCGTGGCAGGGTGGATCCGTGCGCGCCTGGCTGATCCGCTTCGTGACTCTCTACCTGTTCGACGTTGTCGTGCTGCTCGTGATCGGTCTGATCATGCCGCAGGTCTCGGTCGGATGGTCGGTACTGTGGGCAGCCGTGATCCTCGCGCTGGCGACGCTCTGGGTCAAGCCGGCCTTACGACGCTGGCTGGGAGGCCGCGCCGAGCGGTCAAGCCGCGACCTCACGCGCACAGGCGCAAAGCTCGTTCAGGGCGCCGTCGTGCTCATCGTCGCAGCAGTCGTGTGGGTGCTCGTCGTCGTGCTGTCCGGTGTCAACGTCGCGGGCTTTTTCTGGGGCTGGGTCATCCCACCGGTGTTGCTCGTCATCGCGTGGCTCATCTACGACGCCATCGATGACCGTCTCGAAGCACACGCTGGCCGCCTCTGGGATGGCGCCCGCGGGCGCGAATCCCGCGGCGGCTAGGAGTCCCCGCCGCCATCTGATCCGGCATCCGCGTCGGATCCATCGCCCGGCACGTGGGAGTCGCCCGCAGACTGGGCAGCGGCAACGCCGGCCGGGCCACTGCGGAGCCACGCGAGGATGAAGATCACCAGTCCGGCGATGAGCGCAGCGATCACCCAGAGCACGATGAGGTAGTCCACCCAGGAGCCGATCGGCGGGGAACCGGGAAGGAAGTTGCGAAGCGGAATCGTCGCGAACAGCATCGCGCCGAACCAGCCGAGCATGGTCGCCTCGATCTTGCGGCGGCCCCGATAGACGGTGATCGCAGCGGTCAGGACGAGAACCGGCGCGATCACCATCAGCGTCAACAGCACGACACCGAAAGCGATGGTGGATGCCGCGCGCGTGATGGTGAACTGAACCCCGAGTGTTGTGATCAGCCCATCCTCGGTGGCCATAGCGGGCAACTCCACCGCCTGCGCGGTGACGTTCCAACCCGGGACTCGACCATCGACCGCGAGTTCGTACGGGATCGGCACGCCCTCACCGTCCGCAGCTTCGCGCAGTGGCACGATCATCGTTTCCGTCGTGTAGCGGTCGAACGGCCACTGCTCGATGAATCCATCGAGCGTGAGTGCGACGGTCTCGGCCCCCACGACCTCATCCGCGCCGTAGGTGATCGTGCGCGACCCGTCGGTTCCGGTGACCAGGACGTGCACAGTTTGGTCCATCGAGAATTGGTCGGACGAGTAGGAACCGAGGTCGGGACCGGGCGTGATACGCAGCGTGAGGTGGCTCGCCGCGGCGTCCACGTCAGCAGGAGTCAGGGTGAGCACGAGCGGTTGCCCCGAGCCCCCGCTAGACACAGACGCACGCTCGATGCGTCCGCCTGACGCGTAGAGCAGAACCACGACGACATACAGCAAAACGAGGGCGAGGATACCGCCCACCATGGCCGCGCGACGGCCGCGGCGTCGCGCAGGAGTCGAGGACGTCACGGCGTCATTGTGCCAGAGCAAGGATGCCGACGCGTGCCGCCGCCGCGGTCGGGGTCAGCCGGCCAGGCGTTCGGCGGTCTCCACGACGTTCGCGACAAGCATTGCGCGGGTCATGGGTCCGACACCACCGGGGTTCGGAGAGAGCCAGCCGGCGACCTCGGCCACTGCCGGATCGACGTCCCCGGCGAGCTTCGCACGACCGGAGTCGGTGGTCCCGACGCGGGTCACGCCGACATCCAGCACAGCCGCGCCCGGCGCAATCCACTCGGGCTTCACCAGGTGCGGCTGCCCGACCGCGGCGACGACGATGTCGGCCCGGCGAACCTGAGCCTCGAGGTCGGGGGTGCGTGAGTGCGTGAGCGTGACTGTCGCGTCAGTGCCCTTGCGGGTCAGCAGGAGCCCGAGCGGGCGACCGACGGTGATGCCGCGCCCGATGACGGTCACGTGCTTGCCGGCGATCTGCACGCTGTGGCGAGTGAGCAGCTCGATGATGCCGGCAGGCGTGCACGGCAGGGGCGCTGCAACCGCGGTGGCAGGGTCGACTCCGAGCACGAGCCGACCGAGGTTCGTCGGATGCAGGCCGTCGGCATCCTTGTCGGGATCGATCAGCTCGAGGATGGCGTTCTCATCGATCCCCTTCGGCAGCGGCAGCTGCACGATGAACCCGGTGACGGCGGGGTCCGCGTTGAGCCCACGGACGGCATCCGCGATCTCTTCCTGCGTCGCCGTCGCGGGCAGCTCGACAGCAATCGAGGCGACGCCGACTTCCGCGCAGTCGCGGTGCTTGCCGGTGACGTACGAGCGCGAGGCACCGTCATCGCCGACGAGTAGTGTCCCCAGGCCCGGCACGATGCCCCGCTCCGCAAGGGTAGCGACGCGGTCACGAAGCTCCCCCTTGATCGCAGCGGCGGTCGCGGTGCCGTCGAGTAGTTGTGCAGTCATTCGCGTCTCCTGTCGTCATCCCGCGACATCCGCGTCCCGGGACGGATAACTACGTCCATAGGTATTCTACGGGCGCGGGGTCGCGTCATCCAGACCCGGATGCCGCAGCGATCCGGGCTTACTGGGACAGACCCGGGTAGAGCGGGAAGGCTTCGGTCAGGGTCGCGACGCGCGCACGAAGAGCGTCGATGTCGGGGTTCGGCAGCAGCGCGAGCGCGATGATGTCGGCTACCTCGGCGAACTCAGCGTCCCCGAAACCACGCGTGGCGAGCGCGGGCGTCCCGATACGCAAGCCCGAGGTGACCATCGGCGGGCGCGGGTCATTGGGCACGGCGTTGCGGTTGACGGTGATCTGGATCTCGTGCAGCAGATCCTCCGCCTGCTTCCCGTCGATCGCCGCGTTCCGCAGGTCGACGAGCACGAGGTGCACATCGGTGCCACCCGAGCGAACAGCGATGCCGGCATCGGCCACATCGCGCTGGGCGAGCCGGTCGGCGAGGATCTTCGCCCCGCGCACGGTGCGCTGCTGCCGCTCGCGGAACTCCGGGGTCGCAGCGAGCTTGAAAGCCGTCGCCTTCGCTGCGATCACGTGCATCAGCGGGCCACCCTGCTGCCCCGGGAAGACCGCCGAGTTGATCTTCTTCGCAAGCGCCTCGTCGTTGGTCAGAATGAACCCCGAACGCGGGCCGCCGATGGTCTTGTGAACCGTGGATGACACGACGTGCGCGTGGGGCACGGGCGAGGGGTGCACGCCACCTGCCACGAGACCGGCGAAGTGAGCCATGTCGACCCAGAGAAGTGCATCCACCTCGTCGGCGATCTCGCGGAACCGCGCGAAGTCGAGCTGGCGCGGGTATGCCGACCAGCCCGCGATGATGACCTGCGGACGGTGTTCGAGCGCGAGGCGACGCACCTCGTCCATGTCGATGAGGCTCGTCTCGGGGTCGACCCCGTACGCGACGATGTCGTACAGGCGACCGGAGAAGTTGGCCTTCATGCCGTGCGTGAGGTGTCCCCCGTGATCGAGTGACAGACCGAGGATCGTGTCGCCCGGGCGCGCGATCGCGTGAAGGACAGCCGCGTTCGCCGTGGCACCGGAGTGAGGCTGCACGTTCGCGTACGCGGCGCCGAACAGCTCCTTCGCGCGGGCGATCGCGAGCTCTTCGGCGACGTCGACCTCTTCGCACCCGCCGTAGTAGCGCTTGCCCGGGTAGCCCTCGGCGTACTTGTTCGTGAGCACCGAGCCCTGCGACTGCAGCACCGAGACGGGCACGAAGTTCTCGGACGCGATCATCTCGAGGTAGCTCTGCTGACGAGCGAGCTCGCGGTCAAGGACCTGAGCGATCTCGGGATCGACTTCGGCAAGTGGGGCGGTGAACAGCGAGTCGCTCATGGCGTTGTGCTCCTTGTGCTGCGGGGCGGGGACGACGGCCTCGGGTGGGGTTCCGTCTCGACCCAGGCGTACGGTCGAGTACCGTGTCGGTCGCTCCCCGGTGGTCATCCACCTCAACGCCAGTCGCGACATCCTGAGCATACCGGATCGCACACAGCCCTCGATCCGCGACGGAGCGGTTGGTAGAGTGACTAACAACTATTTGTTAGGACTCTTTACATGACTGTGGCGCAGCCCCGCGACACCGCCACCTTCGCGTGGCCCGTCCCTCTTCCTCGTGAGGTCGTGGCGGGCGAAGGACCGGGTTTCATCCTGCGAGCGCGGGCCGCGGTCATGGGGGACCCGACGGGCATCGATGTTCTGACGAACCTCCTGTCTGCGCGAACGGACGGCGCGATCAGCCTCGATTCCACCGCGACAGGCCCCGGTATCTCGTTGGCGGTCACGGATGCCGAAACTGCCGAGTCCTACCGGCTGATCGCCTCTGCGGACGGCGTCGAGGTGGTCGGGTCCGACGCTGCTGGCCTGTTCTACGGCATCCAGACACTGATGCAGGTGATCGAGCGGACCGACGACGGATGGCGCGTCCCGGCCGTGCAGATCACTGACGCGCCGCGGTTTGCGTACCGCGGCGTCATGCTCGATGTCGCGCGCCACTTCTTCCCCGTCGAGGTGGTGCTCGGTGTCATCGACCGGGCTGCGCAGCTGAAACTGAACCATCTGCACCTGCATCTGAGCGATGACCAGGGGTGGCGGATCGAGATCCCTTCGCGCTCGGAGCTCACACGGCTGGCATCCGCAACCGCTATCGGCCGGGACCCCGGCGGCTTCTACACTGCCGAGGACTACGCCCGGATCGTGGCGTACGCCGCTGCCCGCCACCTGACGGTCGTGCCCGAGATCGACCTTCCCGGCCACACCCACGCGGTCGGTCTCGCCTACCCCGACATCGTCGAGCCTCCCGTGCTCTCGGAGCACATCCGCGAGATCGTCGAGGCCTACGGCAGCACGCTTCCCGTCGCGGGCAAGGCCTACGAGGGCATCGCGGTCGGCTTCTCGTCGCTGCGAATCGGCGAGCCCGCCACCGAGGCCTTCGTGGCGGATGTCGTCTCCGATCTTGCCGCGATGACCCCCGGCCCCTACCTGCACGTCGGCGGCGACGAAGCACTGGGAACGGATCCCGCCGACTATGCCGCGTTTGTGAGTCTCGCCTCGCGCATCGTCGCGGATGCCGGGAAGGTGCCCGTCATGTGGCATGAAGCCGGTGCGGCACCTGACCTTCATCCGGGAACGATCGGCCAATACTGGGGATTCGTCTCACCGACCGACGGCATGGACGCGAAGGCTCGGGGGTTTGTCGCGCGCGGCGGGCGCGTCATCCTGTCGCCTGCCGACGCGGTCTACCTCGATATGAAGGATGCGGAGGATTCGGAGCTCGGCCTGACCTGGGCGAACGGTGTCACGAGCGTCGAGCGCGCGTACGCGTGGGAGCCGGCGTCGGTGCTCGACGGGGTAGCCGAGAGCGACATCCTCGGTGTCGAGGCAGCGCTGTGGACCGAGACCGTGCGCACCGCCACCGATATCGACACGCTGATGTTCCCGCGGATCGCGGCCGCAGCCGAAGCCGCGTGGTCACCGGCTGTGGAGCGGCATCCGTTGCGAACCTGGGACTCGTTCCGCATTCGCGTCGCCGCGCGCGCGGGGTTGTGGGACGCCCTCGGCATCCGCTTCCGCCGCTCACCCGAGATCCCCTGGCGCGACGGGGACGCATCGTGACCGCCACGATCATCCACAGCGCGCGGCTCGTCTCGGACGGCGCCGAGACCGGCGATGCGTGGGTGGAGCTGCACGGCGGCACCATCGCCGCCGTGGGAACCTGCGAGTCGTGGCGGTCCCGTCCGGCCTCCGCGACGATCATCGACGCGAGCGAGGTCGCCGGACCCGGCGCCATTCTCACGCCGGGGTTCGTCGACCTCCACGGTCACGGCGGCGGCGGCTTTTCGTACGAGGGCGATGGGGCAGACATCCGCGCCGCCCGCGCCCTCCACCTCGCGCACGGCACGACGCGGGCCGTACTCTCGCTGGTTTCCGGCTCGCTCGAGCACCTCACGGAGCAGGTCGCCCGGATCGCGGCGATGACGAAGACGGATGCCGGCATCCTCGGCTCCCACCTCGAGGGACCGTTCCTGGACCCGGGTCACCGCGGCGCCCACGACCCCGCGGCCCTGCGCGCGGCGACCCCGGACGCTGTCGCCGCGTTGCTCGAGGCCGGGGCCGGGACGATCCGGCAGGTCACGCTGGCACCAGAGCTGCCCGGTGCGGCTGACGCGATCCGCGCGTTTCGGGAGGTGGGCGTCTGCGTCGCGGTCGGTCACACGGATGCCGACCTCGAGGCGACACGCGCAGCGTTCGAGGCCGGCGCTAGCATCCTGACCCACGCGTTCAACGCGATGCCTCCCCTGCACCACCGCGCGCCGGGGCCGGTCGGCGCAGCAACCGCCGATGCGCGCGTGACGCTCGAGGTCATCGCCGACGGCGTCCACGTGCATCCCGAGCTCATCCGGATCCTGTTCGCCGCGGCGCCGGGACGGATCGCGCTCGTCACCGACGCGATGGCCGCCGCGGGCGCCGGCGACGGCCGGTATGTGCTCGGCGAGCTGGAGGTAGATGTCGTCGACGGTGTCGCACGCATCGCCGGGACCGATACGATCGCCGGGTCGACGCTGACACAGGATGCTGCGCTGCGCGTCGCCGTCGGGGCCGGAGTCGACCTCGCCGACGCCCTCGGTGCCCTCACCGTCGTGCCCGCCAGAGCGGTCGGTCGCCCTGACCTCGGCATCCTGGCCCCCGGTCACGCGGCCGACGCCGTGCTGCTGGATGCCTCGCTGACCGTGCGCGCCGTCTGGTGTGACGGCCACCGCGTGCAGTGAGGCTGCGGATAGTGGGCGCGAACTGTCGTCTCCTAGCCCAGAAGCGACGATTCGGGCCCTCCTTTTGCCGCGATAGCGACCAGATGCGCCCAACTCACGCGGCCTAGACTGAAGCCATGCCCGAATCAGCGACCCCGTCCGGCCTGCCCGCAGGGACCCGCCCGGCACTCAGCGTGGTCGACGTGCTCGCCGTTTTGTGCGAACTCTTCGCGTTCGGGACGCTCGCGTTCTGGGGCTTCGCCGCCTGGCCCTTCCCCTGGAACATCGTCGCGGGCATCGTCGCGCCCGTGGTCGCCATCCTGCTGTGGGCGCTGTTCGTCTCACCCCGAGCGGTGATCATCGTGCATCCGTTCCTGCGCGCGGTGGTTGAGCTCCTCGTGTATGTCTCAGCGACGATCGCATGGTGGAGCGTGGGCCTTGTGTGGGTTGGTCTGATCTTCGGGGTCTTCGCCGTCACCGTCGGCGTGATCGCCGGGCGTCGCCGGCTGGCATGAGCGACCGCGAGGTCCTCGCGCAGTTGCGTGCCGAACTCGGCGACGCGCTCGATACGACGGATGCCTCGCTCGACGCTGCCCGCGCCGACAAGTCGGGGCACGCCAGCACCGGGCGCCCGCTCGCCGTCGTGCATGCCCGGAGCGTCGACGATGTCCAAGCGACGCTGCGCATTGCCTCTGCCACCGGGACGCCCGTCGTCACCCGGGGAGCGGGGACGGGGCTCGCCGGCGGCGCGAACGCCGGCCCCGGCGAGATCGCGCTCTCGGTTCGGGCGATGGATCGCATCCTGGAGGTGCGACCCGATGACCTGCTGGCCGTCGTCGAGCCCGGCATCCTGAACGCCGACCTGAACCGCGCGCTCGCCGAGCACGGCCTGTGGTGGGCACCGGATCCCGCCAGCCGTGACATCTCCACCGTTGGCGGGAACATCGCCACCGGTGCCGGGGGCCTCTTGTGCGCGAAGTACGGCGTGGTGCGAGACGCCGTCCTCGGCATCGATCTCGTCCTCGCCGACGGGCGACTGCTGCACCTGGGTCACCGCACAGTCAAGGGCGTGACGGGCCTCGACCTGACGTCGCTCGTCATCGGTTCCGAGGGCATCCTCGGTGTCGTGGTGGGTGCGACCCTGAAGCTCCGACGGCTCGTGCCGGGCGACGTGTGCACCATCGCTGCGACCTTCACGGATGTCGGCACCGCCGCGAGCGCCTGTAGCACGGTGACCGCCGCGGGCCTGCAGCCGGCGATCATGGAACTGCTGGATGCCGCGGCGCTGACGGCCATCCACGAGTTACTGGGCCTTGCCGCGCCGACCCCGGGCGCGACGCACGTCACGATTCAGACCGACGGCACCGCCGCGGCAGCTGACGCGGCGGCAATCACCGCGGTGCTGGAGGCAGCGGGAGGCACCGTCGCCCTCTCCACCGACCGCGAGGAAGGCGAGCGACTGCTCGCGATCCGCCGGTCGGTGCATCCCGCGATGGCGCGCCTGGGGACGACGCTCATCGAAGACGTTTCGGTTCCGCGGTCGCAGCTCGCGACGATGTTCGCGCGCATCGCCGACATCGAGCGCCGCTACGGTCTCGTGATCCCGACTGTCGCGCACGCGGGCGATGGAAACCTGCATCCGAACTTCATCTTCGATGGTCCCGACGTACCCGCCGAGATCTGGGAAGCCGCCGACGAGCTGTTCCATGCCGCGCTCGATCTCGGCGGAACCCTCACCGGCGAGCACGGCATCGGGGTCCTCAAGCGCCGATGGCTCGCTGACGAACTCGGCGATGACCAGTGGGAGCTGCAGCGCCAGATCGCGCGCGTCTTCGATCCGCAGGGGATCCTCAACCCCGGCAAGGTGTTCGCCCCGTGAGTGTCACCGTGACGGGCGTCGTGCGCGTGAACCCTGCCGGCGCGCAGCGCTCGGCCTAGATACCCTGCCAGGCCGGCTTGTTCGCGTAGGCGTAGCGGTAGTACTCCGCGCGGGTGAGCTCGCTCGCGGCGTCCTCGTCGACGACGACCGTGACGTGAGGATGCAGCTGAATCGCAGAGCCCGGAACGGATGCCGACACCGGCCCCTCGACGGCTGCCGCGAGGGCCACCGCCTTGGATGTCCCGAATGCGAGGAGCACGAGGTGGCCGGCTTCGAGGATCGTGCCGAGCCCCTGCGTGATGCAGTGCATCGGCACCTCGTCGGGCGAGGCGAAGAAACGCGCATTGTCGGCGCGGGTCTGCTCGGTGAGGGTCTTGACGCGCGTGCGGGAGGCGAACGACGAGCCCGGTTCGTTGAAGCCGATGTGGCCGTCGGTGCCGATCCCGAGGATCTGCAGGGCGACGCCGCCGGCATCCATGATCGCTGCCTCGTAAACCTCGCCGGCGTGCGCGATCCCCTCGAGGCGCCCATCGGGAACCCGGATGCGCGCCGGATTCAGCCCCAGTGGCTCGACCACCTCGCTCGTGATGACCGACCGGTAGCTCTGCGGGTGCGCGGGATCGAGTCCCACGTACTCGTCGAGGGCGAAACCGCGAACCAGTGATACGTCGACACCGGCCAGGGCGGGGCGCAGAGCCTCATAGACGGGGAGTGGCGTCGACCCCGTCGCCAGCCCGAGCACGAGCTCGGGGGTGGCGCGGATGCGTCGAGCGATCTCGCTCGCTACCAGCTGCCCGCCCGCCTCACGGTTTGGGACGATGATGACTTCAGCCATGGGAAAGAACCTCTCTCTCGTCTGCCGCTTCAGCTCCGATGAGTGCCGCGCCGAGCGCCGCGGCGGGCGCGCCGACGGGAAGGATCTCAACGCGATCGACCAGTTGGAGTGACCGCAGGAACGCCGACTCGTGCGCACTCGTCTCCAACTGCGCGGCAACCTGTTCCTCCAGCCGGGTTCCCAGAGCCGTGATGCCGCCGCCGAGAACGACGGTGTCGACATCCGCTGTGAGCACGAGCACCCGGATGGCGGCAGCGACACCCCGGGCGAGGTCGGTGCGCAGTCGCACGGCTGCCGGATCGCCCGCGTCTGCCGCGTCGAAAACGTCGCGAATCGGAAGCGCGCCGGGCCTACCCCACCGGGCCGACACGGCGCCACCGCCGGCAAGCGCCTCGATGCACCCGCGTTGGCCGCAGCGGCAGACGGGGCCTGCCGGATCGATCGACAGATGCCCGATCTCTCCCGCTCCACCACGCGCACCGCGCCACAGCAGACCGTCTGTCACAACGGCAGCGGCCATGCCCGTCCCGAGGTTCAGATACCCCATCGACCGCGTACCGCCCCGCAACGAGGCGGCGCCGAGCGCGGCGGCCTTCACATCGTTTTCGACGCGCACGGGCACGCCGAGTCCCGGTGCAACGGCGGCTGCAAGATCGAGCGTCTCAACACCCAGGTTGACGGCGTGCTCGACCCGCCCCGACCCCGGTTCGATCCGGCCGGGGATCCCGATCCCGACGGAGCGGATGTCGGCCGTGGTGAGCGCGGGCTCGGCGCACAGACGGGATACCGCGGCAAGGATCGTCTGCACGACGGCATCCGGCCCCCACCCGGTTGCCAGGCGCGTGCGGGCGACGATGGTGCCGTTCGGAGCGACGGCGACGGCATCCGTCTTGGTTCCTCCGACATCGAGGCCGAGTCTCATCGCCCGCCTCCGATCCAGAGCGGGTGGGTGGTGCGCATGGTCATCAGCCCTTGACCGCTCC
Source organism: Microbacterium schleiferi (assembly GCF_038150145.1). Classification (GTDB taxonomy): domain Bacteria; phylum Actinomycetota; class Actinomycetes; order Actinomycetales; family Microbacteriaceae; genus Microbacterium; species Microbacterium schleiferi_B. Next base: position 132,633 of record NZ_JBBWSA010000001.1, on the reverse strand, counting down.
GGCGACAAGTCCCCCGGTCATGCGGCGGTTCACGAGCAGGAAGAACACGATGACGGGGATGGCCATGATCGTGGAGGCTGCCATCACCACTGCCCAGTCGGTGGCTTTGGTTGCCTGCACGAAGGCGCGAAGCCAGATCGGGAGGGTGAGCGACTCCGGACGGGTCATGATCACGAGGGCGAACACGAACTCGTTCCACGCCTGGATGAATGCGAAGACACCGGTGGCGATGAGTCCGGGCGCCAGCAGCGGGAACGTGACCCGCCAGAATGCACCGGCGCGGCTGCATCCGTCGATCATCGCGGCCTCTTCGAGTTCGACCGGCACCCCCGCGACAAACCCGCGCAGCGTCCAGATCGTGAACGGCAGGACGAAGGCGATGTAGACGAAGCTCAGACCGATGATCGTGTTGATGAGGTACCAGCCGTCGAGCATCCGGAACACCGAGATGATCATGGCTTCGGCGGGGATCATCTGGACAACCAGGATCGCGATGATGAACGACCGCCGACTGCGGAACCGATACCGCGAGACGGCGAGTGCCGCCAGGAAAGCGAACACCAGTGCCGCGACCAGGGTGATCGCCGTGACCGCAACGGAGTTTCCGAGCGCCGTCACCAGACCCTCATCGCCGAGGGCGGTCTGATAGTTCGAGAGCGTGAACTGGTCGGGCCACCAATGCGGCTCCGCCGAGCGTACGGCCGATGCCGGCAGGAGCGACGTGTTGACCATCCAGTAGACGGGGAAGACCGAGAACGCGATCACGACGAGGGCCGCGAGGTTCAGCAGGATGCGGGCGGAGCGCCGCCGGGGCCGAGCATTCATGACTGTTCCTCCTGTCGCAGCATCGTGCGAATCCAATAGCCGGAGATCAGCAGCAGGATCGCGACCAGGATGACCGAGATGGCGCCGCCTGCCCCGAGATCACCCGAGGCCATCGAGACGCTGTAGATGTAAACGCCGATCGTGTTGGTCTCGGCGCGCACCCCACCAATCGATTGGAGGGCGTAGATCTGGGCGAACACGCGCAGATCCCAGATGATCTGCAGGATCAGCAGCACCAGCAGGATCGAGCGGACGTACGGGACGACGATGAGTCGGAAGCGTGCGAACCCGGACGCTCCGTCCAGCGATGCGGCCTCCATCACCTCGTCGGGGACTTGCGTGAAGCCCGCGTAGGCGGTGAAAGCGACGAAGGGAACGGCACCCCACGTGATGATGATCGCGGCAACCGCATAGAAGCTCACGGGATCGATGAGCCAGCTGTGGCCCGTCCAGTCCGTTCCCGTGACGTGGGTGAGAACCCAGTTGACCAGGCCGTACTGGGTGTCGAAGATCCAGCCCCACACGATCGTGGCGGTCAGGGCCGGCATCGCCCAGGCCAGCAGCAGTGCGACAGAGACGGCCGTGCGCATGACAGTACCGAGCTTGGTCAGAAGCACCGCGACAAGGATGCCGAGCACCATCGTGGCGACAACGCTGACGATGCACAGGGCGATGCTGCGAGCAAGGACCGCCCAGAATTCGGCATCCGTGAGGACGGCGACGTAGTTGTCGAGCCCGACGAATCCGGGCGGGGCGCCGAAGATCTGAGCCCGACCGAACTCTTGAAACGACATCACGAGCAGCTGCACGAGCGGCCAGCCGATGAAGACCACGAGCATGATGAGCGCCGGCGTCAACAGTGCCAGCGGCGCCCAGGGGAAGCGCCGACGACGCGGGGACTGCTCGCGAAGGTCGGGACCCGTTGTCTCCGGCGACGCCGAGGCGGCGGGTGCGGTGACGGTGGTCATGGAAAGTCCTTTGACAGAGAGGGAGACACGGAGCGGGGACGCCCTGACGGAGCAGAGCGTCCCCGCTCGAGGTGTCAGCCGTTGAGGATGTCGGTGATCTTCGCGTCGGCGTCGGCCGCGAGGGTCGCGATGTCGCCGCCGTTCGCGATGTTCACGAACAGGTCCTGCATGATGCCCTGGGCTTCGACATCCGCCCAGTTCGGCGATGCCGGGGTGAGCTTCGCGTTGGCGGCAGCCTCGGCGATGACGGCAGCCAGCTCCGGCGTTGCGGCAGCTACCTTGTCGCCGAGCGAGACCTTGGCCGGTACGAGCCCCGCACCGGCAAGGATCGTCTGGTACTCATCCGAAAGCATGATCTCCAGCGCCGACTTTGCCAGCTCCGGGTTCTGCGACTTCGCCGAGATGCCGACGTTCGAGCCGCCCGCGAACACCTGGGCGGCCCCGCCTTCCATGCCCGGCAGCGCGAAGTAGCCGGTGATGTCGGCCACGGGGGTCGCCGCCTGGTCCTCGTCCGCGATGATCGACCAGTACGCCCAGCTCGGCGCAGAGTAGGTCGCCGACTGCTCGGTGCGGAACGGCACCCAGCCCTCAGCCTCATCGCCGTCCTTCGGAGCCAAGGATGCCTTCGTCATGAGCTCCTGCACCTGTGCGAGTCCCGCCTGCGATTCGGCGCTCGACAGCTGCGCTTCCCAGGTGCCGTCGCTGCCCTGCACGGCGATCTCGCCACCGTTCTCCCAGATAAAGGGCAGGGCGTTGTACCAGTCCTTGCCGGGGAAGTAGACACCCGAGACGCCCGGCAGCGCGGTCGCGAGGGCGACCCCGTTGGAGACGTACTCGTCGAGCGTGGTGGGCACGGCAACACCGGCCTGCTCGTACATCGCGGTGTTGTAGAACACGACGCGCGAACCCGAGTAGTACGGGGCTGCGTACAGGGTGTCATCCCAGCTGCCGGCCTGGACGAAGCCGGGCAGGAGGTCCGAGCCGCCGAGCTGCTCTTCGATGTCGGACAGGCTGAGCAGCGCACCACTGGAGGTGAACGCGGGAGCCTGCGTGTTGCCCATCTCGACGATGTCGGGGCTGTCGTTGCTCGACAGGCTCGTGGTGAGCTTGTCGACCAGCCCGGTCCACTGCTGCTCTTCGATGACCAGAGTGCTGCCGGGGTTCTCCTCTTCGAAGGTCTCCACGAGGTAGTCGCGGGCCTCCTGCGGAGTATCGGTACCGACCAACCAGACGCGCAGTTCCGCTGCCTCGGGGGTGTCGTTCGGGGTGCCGCCGCCTGCACAGCCGGCGAGGACCACAGCTGAGGCACCGACGAGGGCGACGGCTCCGAGCTTTCTGTTCATGGTGTCTTCCTTCGTGTTCTCTTGGTTTCGGAAGAGGTCGGGCGACCTATCCGGTGGGGGGAATGGTTGGGGTGACGCTTACGACACCCCGAGCTGGCCTGACAGGACCATGACGGCTGCTCCGCGCAAGACGATGTCCTGGCCTTGCGCCGTCATCCGGACGCGCACGCCGTCATGGAACCGGGCGAGCGTGCGAGTACGGATCGTCTCGACGGTTGCCTCGGCGAGAGGACCGGCGAGAAGTTCATCGGGACCCGAAAGCACGATCTCCGACACGTCGAGGGCGCCGACGATCGGGGCGAGCGCGATCCCCAGGCGTTCGCCGGCATCGCGCAGCTGCTGCTCACGATCGGCGGCTGTCTCGGCATCCGCCATGCGTGCGGTCAACGCGGGTACCGACAGCCATGCCTCGAGGCATCCGACTTTGCCGCACGCGCACTGTGGGCCGCCGTCGGTACCGACGGTGACGTGTCCGATCTCACCCGCAGCGAAGTGCGCACCGCGCATCGGCTGACCGGCAGATACCAGCCCCGACCCGACGCCGCGCCCGACCTTCACGAGCACGACATCGTCTCCTGCGCCACCGAAGGTGTATTCGGCGAGGACTGCGGCATTCGCGTCGTTGGCCACGAGCACCGGCAGAGCGAGCGCGTCCTCGAGGATGCTGCGAAGCGGCACCTGCGTCCACCCGAGGCCGGGAGCGCTGAGCACGACACCATCGTTGTCGACGACACCGGGAGACCCGACGCCGATTCCCAGGATCGGAGCGTGAGCATCGGCGACGAGGCGCCGAGCCAGCTCGATCACGGCATCCCGGGCGTCCTCCGCCCCGCGCGGGGCCGGGATCTCGTGACGGGCGACGATGTCGCCGTCGAGCGTCAGGATGGCGCCGAGGAACCTGTCGGGGCCGGAGAGGTCCATACCGAGGATCCGGCGGCCTGCGCGGTCGAGATCCACGACCATCGCGGGCTTGCCCGGGCCAGAGGCTTCGCGGATGCCGAGCTCGGCGACCAGGCCATCACCGATGAGTTCAGCGACGAGGTCAGAGATCGTGACGCGCGTCAGCCCCGTCTCCCGGGAGAGGTCAGCGCGGCTCATCGCGCCGTCATGGAAGAGCGTCTGGAGTACGAGCGAGCGGTTGTGCGCGCGGGCATGCTCAGGAAGCACCTTGACCCGGCGCAGACCGCGGCGCGGCATCGTGGCCGAGGCGCCTGGAGCCGTCTGGGTGTGCGCGGTCCCCGTGGAAGAGCCGCGCTGCGCTTCCGATGCAGTCATGTTTGTTAGTAGACCTTACGAACAAAAGATCTGCAAGCGCGTTCCTGGATTTGGACGGACAGTTTACAAAACCGTTACATCCGTCCGACGGCGCAACCCTAGCTTTCCCCTGGCCGTCGAGCCCACGCCGGGGCGGCAAGAGCCGTAACATGCGATGGGCGATCTCGCGCCCGAGGAAAGGAACACGCGTGCCCTACTTCGACCTCTCCCCCGCTGAGCTCGAGGCGTATGTCCCGCGGATTACCGAGCCGTCGGATTTCGACGCCTTCTGGAACGCCACGATCGAGGAGTCTCGCCTCGCGGGCTGGGAGCCGCGCCTCACTCCTGTTGATTCGGCGCTGCGGTCAGTCGACGTTTTCGATGTCTCGTTCGCGGGATTTGGCGGTGACCCGATCAAGGCCTGGCTGCTGCTGCCGGCCGGCGCGACCGAGCCCCTTCCCGCGGTGGTCGAGTACATCGGGTACGGGGGCGGGCGCGGCCTGTCCTCCGAGCGGCTCGCGTGGTCGGCAGCCGGCTACGCGCACCTCATCATGGACACGCGCGGCCAGGGCTCGACCTGGGGAGCGGGCGGGGACACTCCCGATCCGCACGGCACCGGCGCAGCCACCAACGGATACATGACCCGCGGCATCGAGGACCCCGCCGACTACTACTACCGCCGGGTCTTCACGGATGCCGTCCGCGCGGTCGACGCCATCCGTGCTCTTCCCCAGATCGATGCCGCGCGTGTGGCAGTCACCGGGGGAAGCCAGGGCGGCGGCATCGCGCTGGCCGCCGGCGCACTCTCGAAGGGGCTGGTCGCTGTCATGCCCGACGTCCCCTTCCTCTGCCACTTCTCTCGCGCCGTCGGGTTGACCGATCGCGAGCCCTATCAGGAGCTCGTCCGGTACCTGAGCGTGCACCGGGACGCCCGCGAGCGTACTTTCGCGACGCTCAGCTACTTCGACGGCGTCTCGATGGCGCGCCGTGCGAGCGCACCGGGGCTCTTCTCGGTCGCGCTCATGGACTTCACCTGCCCGCCCTCGACGGTGTACGCGGCCTTCAACACCTTCGCTCACGAGACCAAGCGCATCGTGGCCTACGAGTTCAACGACCACGAGGGCGGCGGCGCGCACCAGTGGACGCAGCAGGCGGCGTTCCTCGCGGAACTGGGCATCCAGTGAGCGCTCGAACCGCAGCCGTCGTCGCGATCGACGCCGGCCAGACCGGCATGAAAGTGCGTGTGCGCACTGACGCCTCGGTCGGCGAGGCCCTTCTACCCGGCGTTCGTACCGACCAGCCGGTGCTCCCGCAGATCGGTCTGGCAGCACGACAGATCGCCGACGAGTTCGATCTCGACATCCGTCACCTCGCCGCGGGAATCTCGGGGCTCACCGACGGCGAGACGACTCCCGACGCCGTCGCGGCGCTGGTGCGCAGTGCCGGGGCCGCACACGCGGTCATCGCTCACGATGCGACAACGTCGTACCTCGGGGCCCGCGGCATCGCCCACGGTGCCGTTGTGGCGGCCGGAACCGGCGTCGTGACTCTGGGAGTCGGCCCTGGCGGCGCAGCGCGCGTCGACGGCTGGGGTTACCTCATGGGTGACGCCGGCAGCGGCTTCTGGCTCGGGCGTGAAGCGCTCGTCGCCGCGATGCGCGACCACGACGGCCGGGGCGCCGCGACCGCGCTCACCGGTGTGGTGCGGGATCGTTGGCCAGACCTTGAACAGGCCTACATCGACCTGCAGGCCGATCCCGCTCGGGTGAGCATCGTTGCATCCTTCGCGGCTGAGGTCGCACGGGCGGGAGCCGACGGCGATGCCGTGGCTCTCGACATCCTGAGGCGCGCCGCCGATCTGCTGGCAGAGAGTGCGCTGACCGCGCTCCGCCGCGTCGACGCGGAACCGGCCGTGTGCGCAATCGGCGGGGTGTTCCGGTCCGAGGCCCTCCGCGACGAGTTCACGCGCGCACTGGTGAGCGAGCGGCCGGATGCCCGGGTCGTCGAGCCCGCCGGGATCGGCATCGACGGTGTCGAGGCTCTCATCGACCTCCCCGCCGATCACCCGCTCGCGCCCCTGACCTGGTCGGCCCGCGCGTAGCCTCCAGCCCCATCGCGTCCAAACCCTTTCGTTCGGTCGCGCCCTGATGCGGGTGTGATGCACCTCGCCCCGCAAAACAGCGTGACCGAAATCTGTGAGACCGAAGCCTGCCAGACGCGGCGGATGCCTGCGAGGAATGCGTGCGACACACCTGAAGAAGTGCTTCGGTCGCACGGATGCCGCGACGGATACCGGATACGACTCGGGCCGCCCCGCCAAAGCGAAAGCGGCCCGAGTCGAGAAGAGATCAGCGCAGCGCGTCGATGACGGCGTTGAAGGTCGCCGAGGGTCGCATGACCTCGTCGACGAGTTCGCCGTTCGGGCGGTAGTAGCCACCGATCTCGACCGGTGACCCCTGCGCGGCATTGAGCTCCGCGACGATCGTCGCTTCCTCGGCAGTGAGCTTCTCGGCTACCGGTGCGAAGGTCGCCGCGAGTTCGGCATCCTCGGTCTGCTTCGTCAGCTCCTGCACCCAGTACAGGGCGAGGTAGAAGTGGCTGCCGCGGTTGTCGATGGTGCCGAGCTCGCGGCCCGGAGACTTGTCGTTCTCGAGGAAGGTGCCGGTAGCGGCATCGAGCGTGTCGGCGAGGACCTTCGCCCGCGCGTTGCCGGTCGTCTCAGCGAGGTGCTCGAGGGATGCCGCGAGCGCGAAGAATTCGCCGAGCGAGTCCCAGCGCAGGTAGTTCTCGCTCAGCAGCTGCTGCACGTGCTTCGGGGCAGACCCGCCGGCGCCGGTCTCGAACAGCCCGCCACCCGCGAGCAGTGGCACGATCGAGAGCATCTTGGCGCTCGTGCCCACCTCGAGGATCGGGAAGAGGTCGGTGAGGTAGTCGCGCAACACGTTGCCGGTGACCGAGATCGTGTCGAGGCCGTGGCGCATGCGCGCGAGCGTGTAGCGGGTGGCTTCCTCGGGCGAGAGGATGCTGATCTGCACGCCCTTGGTATCGAGCAGCGCGAGCCCCTGGTGGACCTTCGCGATCAGCTGGGCGTCGTGCGAGCGGTTGACGTCGAGCCAGAACACAGCGGGAACCCCGGTTGCCCGGGCGCGGGTGACGGCGAGCTTCACCCAATCCATGACCGCGATGTGCTTGGTCTGCGTCGCGCGCCAGATGTCGCCGGCGCCGACCTCGTGCTCGAGCAGCACCTCACCCGACGAGTCGAGCACCTGAACGACGCCAGGAGCGGCGATCTCGAATGTCTTGTCGTGGCTGCCGTACTCTTCAGCAGCCTGCGCCATGAGACCGACGTTGGGAACCGTGCCGATCGTCGTGGGATCGAGCGGCCCGTTCGCGATGACGTCGTCGATCACGGCCTGGTAGACGCCGGCGTAGGAGGAGTCCGGGATCACGGCGAGCGTGTCATCCTCACCACCGTCGGCTCCCCAGAGCTTGCCGCCGTTTCGGACCAGGGCAGGCATGGATGCATCGACGATGACATCCGAGGGAACGTGCAGGTTCGTGATGCCCTTGTCGGAGTTGACGTACGAGAGCCGGGGGCCGCGCTCCAGGTCGGCGTCGATCGCCGCCGCGATCTCGTCGCCACCCTCGACCGACGGCAGACCCGCGAGGATCGACCCGAGTCCGTTGTTCGGCGTGAGGCCCGCTGCCGCGAGCTTGTCGCCGTAGCGCTCGAAGACATCCGCGAAGTACGTCTTCACGACGTGACCGAAGATGATCGGGTCACTGACCTTCATCATCGTGGCCTTCAGGTGAACGGAATAGAGCACGTCCTCCGCGGATGCCTGCGCCAGCGTCTCAGCAAGGAAGGCATCGAGGGCGGATGCCGACAGGAATGTCGCATCGATGATCTCGCGCGGGAGGACCTTCAGTCCCTCCTTGAGCACCGTGACGGCGCCGTCAGTGGCGACATGACGGATGGAGAGCACGTCGTCGTGTGCTGCGACCCACGACTTCTCGTTGCTCTTGAAGTCGTCGTGACCCATCGTCGCGACCCGGGTCTTCGAGCCCTCCGGGAAGGGCTTGTTGCGGTGCGGGTGCTTGCGCGCATAGTTCTTGACCGACAGCGGCGCCCGGCGGTCGCTGTTTCCCTCGCGCAGGACGGGGTTGACAGCCGACCCCTTGATGCGGTCGTAGCGAGCGCGGATGTCCTTCTGCTCGATCGTCTGCGGCTCGTCGGGGTAGTCGGGGATGTCATAGCCCTGCGACTGCAGCTCGGCAATGGCGGCCTTCAGCTGCGGAATGGATGCCGAGATGTTCGGCAGCTTGATGATGTTGGCCTCGGGGAGGGTGGCCAACCCGCCGAGCTCGGCGAGGGCGTCACCGACCGCCTGCTCGGGCGTGAGCTGCTGCGGAAAAGCGGCAAGGATGCGACCGGCGAGAGAGATATCGCGCGTCTCGACATCCACGCCGGCCTGATGCGTGATCGCCTGCACGATGGGAAGGAAGGAAGCTGTGGCCAGGGCCGGGGCTTCATCGGTGTACGTGTAGATGATCGTGGATTCGCTCACTCGCCTGTCTTTCCGCTCGGGTCGCCGGGCCAGCCTACCGCACCCCGATAACTATCTCGATATCAAGATAAATTCCCCAGAGGTCACCGTCTCGGGATGCTGAACCGCAGCATCCCGGCTAGCCTGTGTGACATGGCCGAACTGCGACTTGCTGAACTGTCCGCCGCCACGGTGGAAGCTGTCAACAATATGTCGCTCAAGCCCGGGCAGGCAGAGTTTCTCGCCCCCGAGAGCTACGAAGTGGCGGCAGGAGATGTGGATCCCCAGACCATGTGGCAGCGGGTCGTGCTCGATGGCGACGACGTAGTCGGGTTCATCAGCGCGAACTTCGACGGCGACAGCGTCTCGGAGTACTTCCGGTCAGTGCTGTGGCGGATCAACGTCGACGCCGACGACCAGGGACGCGGAATCGGTCGATTCGCCGTCGAAAGCCTGCTCGCCGAAGCCCGTGAGCACGGGGTCGATCACGTGAATGTCATCTATGGTGCGGGCCAAGAGGGCCCGCAGGCATTCTTCGAGCGTGTGGGCTTCACACCGGTCGGAGAAACCGAGTACGGTGAGGTTATCGCCGAGATCCGGCTCTGATCCGGCGAGTCCCACCTTAGTATTCAGCCCCCACCCGAGGGGCTTGTCGGCTGGCGGCGGGGCCTCGGATTCCCCTCCCCCACCGAGGCCCCGTCGCCTTTTTCGACGGCCGCACGTTCGCTTCGGAGGGGCTGACCGCTCGGGAGGGCCGGGCGCGGCATCCATCCCCTCCCGAACGGACATCTCCTCCCGGGTGGTCAGGCCCGGCGTCGCTGCCGTCAGACGAGCGACTCCCGCCACGCAGCATGGAGTTGCGCGAACTTGCCCGTGCCCGCGATCAGCGTCTCGGGGGTGTCGTCCTCAATGATCCGCCCGTGCTCCATGACCAGCACCCGGTCCGCGATGGCCACCGTAGACAGGCGGTGCGCGATGATGATCGCCGTGCGGTCTGCCAGCAGCGTCTGCAGGGCATCCTGAATCGCGCGCTCTGACGGGATGTCAAGCGACGCCGTCGCTTCGTCGAGGATCAGCACAGCCGGGTTTGCCAGGAACGCCCGCGCGAACGAGATCAGCTGACGCTGCCCCGCCGACACGCGGCCGCCGCGCTTGTTGACGTCGGTGTCGTACCCGTCGGGCAGGGCGCGGATAAAGGCGTCAGCCCCCACCGCCTTCGCGGCGGCCTCGATCTCGTCAAGCGTCGCGTCGGGCTTCCCAAGCGCGATGTTGTCGGCGACCGTCCCGCTGAACAGGTAGGCCTCCTGCGTGACCATGACGATCGCGCGTCGCAGGTCCTTCGGATGGAGTCTGCGCAAGTCGACGCCGTCGAGGGTCACGGCTCCGCGCGTCGGGTCGTAGAAGCGTGAGACGAGCTTCGCGAGCGTCGACTTGCCGGCTCCCGTCGTCCCCACCAGGGCAATGGTCTGCCCCGCGGGGATGTCGAGCGAAAAGTGCGGCAGGATGACGCGGTCATCCGCGTACCCGAACGTGACGTCTTCGAACGCGACATGCCCGCGGGCGGTCCACAGGTCGACGGCATCGGTGGGGTCGGGAACCGTCGGCTCCTCCTCCAGCACCCCCGAGACCTTCTCGAGCGCCGCGGTGGCAGCCTGGTACGAGTTCAGGAACATCGCGACCTCCTGCAGAGGTGCGAAGAAGTTCCGCACGTACAGGACGCTTGCCAGCAGGATGCCGATGGCGATCGCCCCGTCGGCAACCCGCAGGCCGCCCCACAGCACGACGAGTGCGATCGATACCGAGGCGACTGCCATGAGGCCCGGCTCGAACGTGCCGAACAGGCGGATCGAGCGCATGTTCACGTCGCGGTAGTCCTCGGCGACGTCACCGAACTCGTCGTCGTTGCGCGGTTCCTTGCGGAAGGCCTTGACGGCACGGATGCCGGTCATGGTCTCGACGAACTTCACGATGAGCTTCGCGCTGATGACCCGCGACTCGCGGTAGACGACCTGCGAGCGCCGGTAGAACCAGCGCATCAGCAGGAACAGCGGCACGCCCATGACGGCGAGGATGACTCCCGACTGCCAGTCCAACAGCAACAGCGCGATGAGCGTGAACCCGCCGTACAGCAGTCCCGACACGAGCTGGTTGAGTCCGCCGTCGAGGAGCTCCCGGATCGACTCGAGGTCGCTCGTCTGCCGCGAGATGATCCGGCCCGAGGTGTAGGACTCGTGGAACTCGAGGCTGAGCCGCTGCGTGTGCAAGAAGATGCGCTTGCGAAGATCCAGCATCACGGCCTGCGTGAGGCGCGCAGCAACGACTGCGAACCAGCCGACGAGACCCGCGCCGCCGAGCCCCGCGACGAGGTACACAGCGACGACACCGATGGTCGGCATCCAGTTCGCCTCGTCGAGCACTGCCGGAAGCGCGGTGTCGATGCCGAACGCGATCAGCGCGGGCCCTGCGACCTGCAGCGCGGTCGAGACGACAAGCACAACGCCGGCGAGCACGACCTGCCACCGCAGCGGCGAGATGAGCGAACCGAGCAGGCGCAGCGAGCGGCGGCGGATGGCGCGACTTTCGTCCTTGGTGTAATCCGACCGGTCTTCGCCGGCCGTACCCACGACCGTGGCGCTCATAGGGTCACCTCCCTCTCCCGCATGCGGGCTTGTTCGTCTTCGAGGCTCGAGATGACGTACCGGTAGTGCTCGCTGTCGCGGAGCAGGTCGGAGTGCGTCCCCACCGCCGTGACCTTCCCGTCCTCGAGCAGGGCTACGCGGTCTGCGAGGGTGACAGTCGAGGGACGATGCGCGATGACCAGGGCTGTCGTGTCGGCGAGGACGCGCCGCAGGGCATCCTCGACGAGAGCCTCGGTGTCGACATCCAGGGCCGACAGCGGGTCATCGAGCACGAGAACGGCGGGCTTTGCCGCGACCGCGCGGGCAAGCGCCAGACGCTGGCGCTGGCCGCCCGACAGGCTGAGTCCCTCTTCGCCGATGACGGTGTCGACACCGTCGGGCAGGTCGTCGACAAAGCTCGCCTGCGCGACCTCGAGCGCTTCCCGCAGTGCTGCCTCGGCCTCCGGCGACCCGGGGATGAGGTCTTCACGACCGAGCAGCACGTTCTCGCGCACGGTCTGCGAGAACAGCGTCGCATCCTCGAACGCCATCCCGATGTGGGTGCGCAGCTCGGCCAGGGTCAGATCACGGATGTCGACCCCATCGAGCGTCACACGCCCGCCGGTCACGTCATACAGCCGTGTCGGCAGGGTCGTGAGGGTCGTCTTTCCCGACCCCGTGAGCCCGACCAGGGCCATCGTCTCGCCGGGACGCAGTACGAGGTCGACACCGTCGAGCAGGTCGCGCTGACTTTCCGGCGCGTCCTGGTAGCGGAAGTGCACGCCTTCGAACGCCAGTTCGCCGCGGGGAGACGCAATGGTCGTCGGGTGCTCGGGGTCGGTGATGGTGTCGACCTCGTCGAACACCTCGAAGATGCGGTCGGTGGCCGTGCGGGCATCCAGCAGGAACGAGAAGAGGAACCCGATCGACTCCATGGGCCATCGCAGTACGGTCGCCATCGCGAAGAAGGCGATCAGTTCCGCGGCGTTCAGCTGGCCCATCTGAATGAGCACGATGCCTGCACCGAGTGCGAGAGCGAACGCGATGTCAGGAAGCAGGATCAGCCAGAACCAGATCAGCCCCACAGCGCGCGCCTTGTGGATCTCGGTCTCGCGCAGGGTCTCAGCCTGTCGGGCGAACTTCTGCAGGGCGTGCGATCCGCGGCCAAAGGCCTTGAGCACGCGGATGCCGTGCACGCTCTCTTCGACGGAGGTGGCAAGGTCACCGGCCTGGTCCTGCGACTGGCGGGCCAGGGTCCCGTATCGCTTCTCGAAGCGGTATCCGGCGTACCAGAGGGGCGCTGAGGTGACCAGGAAGATCACCCCGAGCAGCCAGTGCCACTGGAACAGCAGGACCGCACCCACGATGATCGTGAGGACGTTGACCACCAGCAGCACGAGACCGAACGCCAGCCAGCGGCGGATGATGCTGATGTCTTGCATCATCCGCGAAAGCAGCTGACCGGACTGCCAGCGGTCGTGGAACGCGACCGGCAGCCGCTGCAGGCGCTGATAGAAAGTCGTCCGCAGCTCGTACTCGACGCGTGTCGAGGGAGCGAGCACGAACCAGCGGCGTGCCCACACCATCGCCGCCTCGGCAAGACCCAGGGCGAGAATCGCCACAGCCCCCCAGGCGATCTGACCGGGGTCGCCGGAGGCGATCGGGCCACCGACGATCACCTCGAGCACGAGCGGGAACATGAGAGCCAGCACCGAGGCGAGCATGGCGCTTGCCGCCCCGAGGCCGAGGCGAGGCAGCACCGGTCGGGCGAACGGGAGCAGGCGGCCCAGGGCACGCAGGGTCGACAGGTGGGGCGTGGGGGAAGAAGGCGTAACGGTCATGGTCCTTGTGGGAGGGCGAAGCGAACCCGCGTGTGTGCAGGCGGAGAGGGCGGCTCCGGGTCGGTGGAGCGCGGACGCAAAGCGTGCGGTGTCGTAGTCGAGAACGCAGGCGGCGCCGAGAGCATGCCGCGACCGGTCAGGTCGTCGGCAGTCGGACTAGTGCGTCGTGGCGGGGCCGCGGTGACGCAGCGGGGCCGCGGCGGCAAGGACGACAGTGCTCGCGACAACAGCGATCTGATACATGGCATCCTCCTTGGCGTACGGGCGGCCGCACGACGCGGCAGCCCTCCAGACTATGCCTGAGAGTCGGCTGAAAGCAAGGACGGATTCTCCCGATCCAGCAGAGACCGCTTCACCTCCAGACCCCATGCGAAACCGCCGAGGCTTCCGTCGGTGCGCAGCACGCGGTGACACGGCACGAACAGCGCAGGTGCGTTCCGGGCGCAGACGGATGCCGCGGCCCGCACCGCCGTGGGATGGCCGAGCGCCGCGGCAAATGTGGCGTACGACAACGGTGCGCCCGGTGCGATCCGGCGAAGCGCAGCCCACCCGGCCACCTGCCCCGGTGTGCCGAACTGCCGGACCGGTACGTCATCGATCGCCGCAAGATCCCCCGCGTAATATGCGCGGACGGCAGCTGCCGCATCCGTCGCGCCCGGGCGGACATCCGCGGGCCGGTCAGCCGGACGGATGCGTTCGACGATGCGTTCGACCGAGTCGGTCCACCCGGAGGAGAGCACCGCACCGTCGGCCGCAGCGAGGATCGCGAACGGGCCGTCGGGGGTGTCGACGACATCGAAAACGGCGGTCATGGTCATGTGGGGACCTCCTCAGCGGGCGCGGTGAGCGCAGGGGTACGGGTGACGCGGGTGCGGGCGGCTGCAGTGCGGATGGGGCGGGCGGGAACGGCCCGCCAGAGGTGCGCGCTCAGGTAGCTGCGCCAGGGCGCGGCTGTCGCAGCCCACGCCTCGAGCCTGTCCGCGGGGATGCCGATAGCCTGGGCGCCGGTGCGCACCGCGACATCCCCGGGCAGGAACACGTCGGGGTCGCCGAGCACCCGCATCCTGACGTAGTCGGCAGTCCAGGGACCGACGCCGGGCAGCGCGAGGAGGGCGCGGCGCTGGTCGACGCCGTCATCGGCGATCGTGAGGGTCAGGCTGCCGTCGGCCAGGGCCGCCGCGGCGCCGGTGATGGATCGGATGCGGGCTCCCGGCCCGCGCAGCACCTCGGCACCGCGCTCGGCGATCGCCGTCATCGTCGGGAACAACCGTGTCAGCCCATCGGGCCCCGACACTTCCTCACCCAGCGCATCGGCGAGCGCGGTCAGCGCCGTGCGTGCTGCGGCGACGCTGATCTGCTGGCCGACCATCGCGCGGATCAGCATCTCGTGCGGGTCCGCAGCGCCAGGAACCCGGATGCCGGGAATCACCCTCACCCGCGGCGCGAGACGCGGATCGCGCGAAAGCGCAGCGGCGATCGCGAGAGGGTCGGCATCCAGATCGAAGATGCGGCGAACGCGGGCTACGAGGGCGGCAAGGTCGGGCAGTGCGGTCACCGTGGCGCGCAGGCGCACGGTGCCGGCATCCGATCTCACCTCGAACCACGCGGGGCCCGATGCCAGTCGGACCGTGCGCGCGAAGGATCTTTCACCCGACACCTCGACGCCAGGCAGCGCCCGCGCGCTCATCCACGCGAACAGGCCGTCGGCGTCGAACGGTCCTCGCACGGGAAGCGCGAGGTCGATGACTCCACCGGCTGACTCGGCGCCCGCGCGCCTGGCGCGCACCTCGAGCGGTGTGAGGTCGAAGACCTCGCGGATCGTGTCGTTGAACTGCCGAACGCTGGCAAAGCCCGACGCGAACGCGATGTCGGATGCCGGCATCGCGGTGCCCACCAGCAGCATCCGTGCCGTGTGTGCGCGCTGCGCACGGCTGAGCGCGAGTGGGCCGGCTCCGAGTTCTGCAGTCAGCAGTCTCGTGAGGTGCCGCGGCGAATAGCCCAGGCGACGAGCAAGCCCGGGAACACCCTCGCGCTCGATGACCCCGTCGGCGATGAGGCGCATCGCCCGAGCCGCGACATCGCCACGCACATCCCAGTCCGGGGAGCCGGGAGCCGCCTCGGGCAGGCACCGCTTGCAGGCGCGATACCCGGCCTCGTGGGCGGCGGCGCTGGTGGGGTAGAAGGTCACGTTCGCCGGCTTGGGCGTGCGGGCCGGGCAACTGGGCCGGCAGTAGATCCCCGTCGAGCTGACCGCGGTGATGAACTGACCATCGAAGCGGCTATCGCGCGACTGGATCGCGGCATACCGTTCATCGAAGGTCATCGAGAGCACGGGTCAAGACTGTCACGCCACTCCCCCGCCCTCTAGCGGAAATCAGACACGGCAGCGGGAGACAACCGCGACCCCTGACGCTCGCCTGCCCTGCTGAAGCCGCCCTAGCGCACGAACAGTGGGCGCATCGTGTCGCTTGCGGGGGCGGATGCGGCAATTCGCGCCCACTCTCTCGCCGGGTCGCGACAATTCGCGCCCACTCTCTGGCGCGATGCCGCCGCATGCGGGTTACCGTGGCATATGGGCGCTCGGGAGTATGACCTTGTTGTGATCGGGGCAGGACCTGTCGGTGAGAACGTCGCCGACCGGGCAGTGCAGGGGGGCCTGCGGGTCGTCATCGTCGAGAGCGAGCTCGTCGGTGGCGAGTGCTCGTACTGGGCGTGCATGCCCTCGAAAGCGCTACTGCGCGCGGGATCGGTACTGCGCGCTGCTCGAGCAGTCGACGGCGCAAAGCAGGCCGTCACCGGCGAACTCGACGTTGCGGCAGCCCTGGCGCGCCGCACCCGGATGACGCACGACTGGGATGACTCCTCGCAGGTCGAGTGGCTCGAGGGCGCCGGCATCGATCTGGTGCGGGGGCACGCCCGGCTCGCGGGACGCAAGCGGGTCGAAGTCACCCGGCCCGGCGGCGGGGTCGTCGACCTCATCGCCACCCATGCCGTCGCCGTCTGCACCGGTTCGGCGGCCCTGCTGCCGAACACCCCGGGCCTGCGCGAGATCGAACCGTGGACGAGCCGCGAGGCGACGAGCGCCAGATCCGCACCCTCTTCACTCGCGATCATCGGCGGCGGGGTCGTCGGATGCGAGATGGCAACCGCGTACGCGAGCTTCGGCACGGATGTGACGCTCGTCGCGCGATCCGGGCTGCTGGGCGGTATGGAACCGTTCGCGGGCGAGATGGTGGCCGAGGCGCTGACGGCGCAGGGAGCGCAGGTCCTCACCGGGGTCGATGTCGTCTCGGCATCCCGCGACGACATCGGTCGGACTCTGGTGCTTTCGGATGGCTCGTCGGTCACAGCGGATGAGGTGCTCGTGGCCACCGGACGGGTGCCACGCACCGCAGATCTGGGTCTCGAGTCCGTCGATCTGAAACCGGGCGCGTGGCTTGACGTCGACGACACGATGCTCGTACAGGGCACCGATTGGCTCTACGCCGTCGGCGACGTGAATCACCGCGCCCTCCTCACCCATCAGGGCAAGTACCAGGCGCGCGCCGCGGGAGATGTCATCGCCGCCCGCGCCCGCGGTTCCCACGTCGACACGTCCCGCTGGGGCACCCATGTCGCAACGGCCGACCACGATCATGTCCCCCAGGTGACCTTCACCGTCCCGGAGGTCGCCTCGGTCGGGATGACCGCCGAGCGCGCGGAAGCGGCGGGGATCAACATCCGGGTGCTGGACTACGACCTCTCTTGGGTCGCTGGTGCCTCAACGGTCTCGGATGACTATCGCGGCCAGGCACGGGCTGTCATCGACCGGGAACGAGAAGTGCTGGTCGGGGCGACCTTCGTGGGGCCGGATGTCGCGGAGCTGTTGCACTCGGCCACTATTGCCATCGTCGGCGAGGTTCCGCTGAGCCGGCTCTGGCACGCAGTGCCGTCGTACCCGACTGTCAGCGAGGTCTGGTTGCGCTGGCTGGAGGCCTACCGGCGTCCCTGAGCGAGAGCCTCTCGCCGCGGGTCGAGAGCAGCGCCGGGCGCGAATGCGGCTGCGGCGAACCGATGTCCCATCCGCACGTAGGCATCGGCACTCGGATGCAGCCCGTCGGGGAGATCTCCGGCCTCGGACTCGGCGAGCAGCGCGCGCCCATCGAGGTAGTGCAGGTTCGGGTCTTCGTCCCGCGAACGGAGGACGCTGGCGATCGCCTCACGCACGACCGTGAGGCTCATCGCCCCGCGCTCGAGTTCGCCCGGATGCCCCGCGCTCGCGCACTGACCCGTGAGCGGATCGATCACCGTCGGTCCGGGCAGATGTTCGTGCGCGGGGCACGGAATCGGTCCGAGGAAAAGTACCGGAGTCTCCGGATGCCCCTCCCGCACGCTATCGAGGAACCCGTGGAGCACGGGTTCGAACATCCGTCTGCGCATGAGGTCGCCGTTGACGACATTGATGCCGATTTCGACGCTGATGAGGTCGGCCGGAAGGTCGCGGATCGTGCGCGCCACAAACGGATCACCCACCGCGTTGCCGCTAAAGCCGAGGCTGCGCAGGCTCACTCTCCCGGCCGCCGCAGCCACGGCCGGCCACGTGAGAGTCGGGGCGAGAGCTTCACCGCACTGGCTGATCGATGAGCCATGGTGGACCCACACGGGGCGGTCATCGACCGGCGGATGCAGCGGGGCATCGGAGCGGAGGCCGACGAGCTCCATGGCCGTCGAGTGGGGAAGCCACAGCTCCACGCTCTTCATCCGGTGAGAGAGTCCGTCAAACCGCGCGTGCACAGCGCCCCGCTGCTGAGTCACGGCGCCGTTCGCATCGATGAGTGTCTGGACGTCGACTCCGAAGACCCGGGTCGCGACGACCTCACCGTCGATGACAAGCTGCACGGTGGCCGGGATCGTCGCACCGACCGACGGGTCGATACCGATCACCACGAACTCGAGGTCGAGCAGGGTGGCCTCGGTCGCGGTGGCGATCCGCAGGCCAGAGCCCATTCCGACGACGAAGTCGAACACCCGGTCGGGGATCTGTCGGCGCGTCCACGCCGGAAGCCGCCGCGGACGTACGCCGAGCTCGCCAGGATCGAGGTCGAGCGCTCCGACGATCGGCGCCTCGTCCGCCGGGAATCTGTACTGGTGGATCGCGGCGCTCATGCGCCCGCCGGCGGCAGATAGGTCACGGGCGGTGCGGTCGCCGAACGCAGTAGCGCCTCGACCAGGTCGAGCCGCCGGTCATCGCCCTCGCCGCGCGTCGATGCCCCCGGAGCGATGTCGGGCGCGACCGGCGCCCGATCGCCCTCATCCCCCTCGAGGGCTGCGAGCAGGTAGGCGCCGGCCCGCTCACCGACCAGTTCGAGGTGCGGGTCAACGGAGGTGAGGTAGGGCTTGGTGTCTTCGCCGTACCCTGCCACGTTGTCATAGCCGACGATCGCGACATCGGCGGGTACGCGCCTGCCGCGCGCCTCGAGCGCCGCAGCGAGGCCGACGGCGATGCCATCGTTGCCCGCGAACACGCCGTCCACATCCGGCAGTGCGGCAAGCAAGCGCTCCGCCGATGCCTGGCCCCACGCGCGCGTGAACTCGCCGTGCAAGACGACTTCGCAACTGATGCCCGCCTCATCCAGGGCAGAGCGGAAGCCCGCTTCGCGCTCCCGCACCGACGGGAGGTCAGCACCCGCGGTGACGTGCGCGATACGCTTCCGGCCCTGCGCCAGCAGTTCGCGCGCGGCGAGCGCCCCGCCGGCGAACTCATCGGGGTAGACGCCGACAGCGTGCGGCGGATCGTGTGGGCCGAAGGCGTGGACGATCGGCCCGTCGAACTGCTCCTCGAGCGCTGCGATGGCGACATCCGGCCCCTCGCCGATGACGACGATGCCATCGACCTGCCGGTCGAGCATGTGCCGGATGTGATCGCGCCGCGTGGCCGGATCGTGTCGGGCATCGAAGAGCAGGCTCGCGAGATCCTGCGAGCTGAGCGCTCTGTTGACGCCGATGAGTACCGGCATGCAGAACGCACCAGCGGCGTTCTCGGCGAGCACCCCGATCGTGCGGCTGCGGCCCAGCGCGACGCTTCGCGCAAGTGCGTTGGGCCGGTAGTCGAGCTCTTTCGCGACATCCAGCACCCGCTTTCGCGTCTCGTCGGCAACGCGACCGGTGCCGTTCATCACCTGAGAAGCGGTGGGAACCGAGACCCCCGCCGCGCGGGCGACATCGGCGAGTCGGACTGCCATCGTCACCACCTTCGGTCGAATCCTGCGTGCAGAAGTGCGCGCCGGGAGCTTATCGTGGAGAGTATATGCCAAAGCGCTTAGTCACCCGAAGGAGGGCCGATGATGCCCCGTCCCACAGTGCATGGTGAGGTGGCTCCCGGATGGGAACCCCTCGCCGATGCGGTAGCCGACGTCCTCGACACGGATGCCGCAGGCGCCGCGGTCGCCATCGTCCACGAGGGTGACCTCGTCGTGGACCTGTGGGGCGGCACTGATCCCCTCAGCTCTCGCGCGTGGGAGCGCGACAGCGTCGTGCTCACCTTCTCGGCGGCCAAGGGGATGGTGGCCCTCCTGGTCGCCCAGCAGGTGCAGGCAGGCACCCTCGACCCTGCCGCACCGGTCGCGCGGTACTGGCCCGAGTTCGCGGCGGCGGGCAAGGCAGAGATCACCGTGGGCGACATCCTCACCCATGTCGCGGGGGTCCCCGTGCTGCCACTGCACGGGCTCACGGATCTGCTCGATCCCGTCGACCTCTCGGCTCGGCTGGCAGCGGAGCCGCCCGCTTACCCGCCGCGGTCGGCGCGGATCTACCACATCCTCAGCTACGGGACGATCCTCGGCGAGGTGCTGCGCCGCATCACGGGCCGAGGTCTCGGTGACCTTCTGCGGGCCGACGTGGCGTCGCCGCTGGGCGCCTCGATGTGGTTCGGCACGCCCGAATCGGCCGAGTCCCGGGTGCTGCTGTCGCTCATGGGACCCGTCGAGCCGGCGCCGCTTCCCGAGGTGACCACCGGGCCGAGCGCGCCAGCCTGCGATGCCGCGTACCGCTCGACGGCGCAGATCATCCCGATTTTCGAACGTGTCGACGACCAGATCGGCACGGAGATGATGAACACGGCATCCTTCCGGGCAGCGCAGATCGGCGGCGGCGGTCTCGTCTCGGATGCCCGCTCGCTCGCCCGTGCCTATGGAGCGTGCGTGGCTCCGGTTGACGGCGTGCGTCTGCTCGATGACGAGACAGTCGCTGTCGTTTCGGCCGATCACCTCGGGGGGATCACCGAGCCGGTGTGTCTGGCGGGTGCGGGCACGACGACCCGCTGGGGACTCGGCTTCGAGATCTCTCACCCCGCCAACCCGATGCTCGGGCCCGGATCGTTCGGGCACGCCGGCATGGGTGGGCGACTGGCCTTCGCTCACGCGCCGAGCCGGCTGGGTTTCGCGTTCGTCGGCCAACGGATGTCGTTCCCGCCGCCGGGCGACGATCCCCGGTGGCACCGGCTACTGGCAGCGACGGCCGCGGTGATCGGCTGATCCCGCGCGCCCTCAACCGATCCGTACTGCCAGGATCTGGACCAGCGAGAGGGTTGCGGGCTGTTCGCCCCAGACAATCTCGAGCTGCCGCGTCCCAGCGGGGATGGGCACGGCGAAGGGCCGAGCCTGCTGCGGCCAGGGCCACCTCTCGTCATCGAAAACCGCGACGAGTGACCCGTCCGCGAGGAGCCGGAAGGCGTACGACCCGGCCTCGTGCAAGCCGAGGACAAGCAGCGGATCATCCGCGAACGCACCCGCGGACATGAGGTCGAGCATCCGACTCTCCCCCAGCCCGATCAGCCCGAGCTGGACAGGACCGTCGATGAGATCCTGCAGCGCAAGCTGCTCGACGCCGTCCGGCGCGAAGAAGGGGCGCGATGCGGGCGCATCAGCCCACCGCACCGGCTCGGACCCGAGCTCGATCACCCACTCCCCTCCGGCGCGGATCTCGCGCAGCGAGACATCCGGGCGCGTCCACTCGGCACCGTCGCGCCGCACGGAACGGATGTAGCGATCGGATGCCGAACGCCGCGTCGCGCGCAGCACGAGCTCCTCTCCGCCGACCGGCCGCAGCCGCGCCTTCGGCACCTGCGGTGCGGTCAGCAGCAGCATCCCCGAGCCGGGTTGGTAGGGCGCGAGTCCGAGGGTCGTGAACAGGTGCCATGCCGACATCTCCCCGTTGTCTTCGTCACCGGGATAGCCCTGCCCGAGACGGATGCCGCGAAACAGGCGCGTGGCAGCGTCGGCCAGCACCTCATCGGTGCGCCACGGACGGTCGCTGTGCGCGTACATCCACGGGATGTGATGGGCTGGCTGATTCGACAGCGCCCACATGCCGCGGCGGATGTCGCGAGCCTCGACCATCTCGTGGATGACGTGCCCGTAGCTTCCCGCGAACCTCGCCCTGCCGGTCTCGGGCTCGGTGAACGCGGCATCCAGCGCCTCACCGAGCCCCCGTGGACCGCCGAACAGCCGGGCTAGACCCGCGCCGTCGTGCGGAGCCGAGAACCGCTGCCCCCACGCATTGGTCTCGGTGTGCGCACCGCCCCACACCCGAGGATCGAAAGGCTCGTCGGCCCATGCGCCGTCAGTCTCGCGGGGACGGAAGAACCTCGTGACCGAATCCCACACCGACGCGTACGCGAGCGCGCGGTGGGCGAGGTAGCGCGCTTCGGCCTGGTACCGCGGTGCGTGCGCAGGGTCGGCCCGCGCCGCAGCCCGGGCGAGGACTGCGGCTCCGGCATCCGCAATCGCACCTTCGAGGGTCCACGAGACCGACTCGTCGGTGGCGGCGCTGACCCAGCCGCGGCGGAGGGACGCGGTGAGTTCGCGGCGACCGAAGCGCGGATCGCTCGACGCACACGTTGCATTGCGCAGCGCCGCGGCGTAGGCGGTGTCGAGGTCGATGCCTTCCAGACCGGCGCTGACGAGGTCGGCGGCGATGACATCCAGGCTCGTGCCGACCATGGCATCCAGTGGGGTTCCGGCGGTCCACCGGGGCGACCACCCCCCGTCACGGACGTGTTCGAGCATCCCGTCGAGAAGCTCCACCGCCCGGCGGGGCGCAAGCAGCGCGTACGCGGGCCACGCGGTGCGATAGGTGTCCCAGAAGCCGTTGTTGGTCAGCATCCGCCCCGCCCGCACGGCACGACCCGTCCGCACCGCAGCATCGGGGCTCTCGCGTCTCGTGGGGCTGGGGTAGCTGGGTCCGGCATCGGCGTCTTCGTCGTGCCGCGAGGGGAAGAGGAAGAGTCGGTACAGGTCGCTGGCCACTAAGGCACGCTGCTCGTCGGTGCCGGTGACTTCGACGGCGCCGACCACGGCGTCCCACTGGTCCTGGGCTTCGCTCGCAAGCTCGGCGACGCTGCGGCCTGCGACCGCCGCCGCGGCAGAGCGCGCAACCTCGAGCGAGATCTGCGAGGAACCGACAGTGATCGAGAGGGTCCCCGCAGCAGCGTCGAAGGACATCCCGCCGGTGCCGGTCCGCACCCGAACACCGGGACCGCGGAGGGTGACCGCATGAAAGCCGCGGAGCGGATCGGCCTCGTGGGGGCTCGGAAGCACGCTCGCGACGTCGACCTCGACGATGCCCTGCGCTCCGTCACGAACCTCGAGGATCTCCACCGGTGCCCCGGGAGCGCACAGCGCGATGCGGCCGGCGGCAGGAAAGGTCACATCGACGCGCGCGGCGTGATCGGTAGCCGCCGCGTCAATCCGGATGCCCTCGACAGTGTCGAGGCTGTACCGGTGTGGCTGGGCCCGCTCGGCGCTGTGGTCGAAGACGGCGGACGGAGGATCGTCACCGCCGGCGAGACCGAGCCGGAGGGCGAGCGCGCCGCGGTCTCCGATCCAGATGCTCGGCGACCGGGAGATCAGCAGCCCCTGCAGAACGGGAAGTGGCCCCGGGCCGTGGGCATTCCACGAGTACGTCCAGTGCGGGTTGTCGAGGCTGGTGGCGGGTGTGAGCTGGATGCCGCCGTGCGGTACCGCCACGGCGGGCTGGGTGAGTCCGCGGGAGCGGTCGGGTGAGGAGTGACTGCCGCGGGTGGTCACCACCCACTCGCTCGGAGATTCGGATGCCGCGAGCGCCCGCGTCTTCTCCACGCGCGGCCCCGAGATCCACCCCTCCAGCCGCTTCCCGACCGGGCCCGTGGTGCCAGGCGGATCGATGACGAGCTCTACCCCGGACACCACAGCTCCCGCGAGCGGTGCTAGGGAGATCCGGCGCTGGTTCCACTGGTCGGGGAAGTCCAGGTCGGCGCGCCCGCGTGCGGCGCTGCCCGTGCCGTCGGACTCGAGCCGCTGCTTCTCGAGCAGTCGCCGCCCGTCAGCGGTGTGCAGGTCAAGGGCCACGGATGCCGCCCGGAACCCGTCACCGATCTGTGCCGCATCCTCGTCGAAGCGCGGGTAGAGCTCCCAGACGAGCTCGTCATCGGCTTCGATGGGTCGGTCGGGGAGATCGACGACGATCGGCATCCGCACCGCACCACCGGGCTGCGCCGGGAAGCGATAGCGGACGCAGCGGCCCGGTAGAGGCCCTGCCCCAGGCGCCGAGGCAGGAGAGGCCGGCGGCCCGGGGTGGGGTTCACACTCTGCGCGGGTCACGCCGCCCTCGTCATGCCGCGCTCGCCCGGCGCGCTGCCTTCTCGGCCTCAAGCTGCGCGAGACCGCGATAGGACTCGTCGCGGGCTGTCGCGGCGTGCGCGGTCTGGACGATGGCGCGAACCGTATCCGCTGTGAAGGCCTCAGGATGGGCGGTGCGAATCGTCCACGTCGCGGATTCTCCGGGCAACAGCGTCAGGAGGTTCTGTTCGGCGTGCGCGTCCACGGCTAGCGCGTCAACCGGCAGGAAGGTGTCCCGCATCAGACTCTGGGCGGTGATCACCACCGACACGCTAGTCGCACCCGGGGTGACCTCGACAGCGAAGTCGGGGGCGGCATCCGGGTACTCACGGTCGACGCCGCCGAGCAGCACGCTCCGGCGGGCTCCGGCCGTTGCCACGAGCAGCTCGTCGACGCCGAGATCTTCGCCGAGCCCGGCAAGCTCCAGCCGGATCGCCGTGTGCGCGGGAGCCGACGCGCGAAGGACCTCGCGCCCGACCAGCCTGCCGCGCTGCCAGCGCTGCACCTCGATCTCGGTGTCCCACGCTGCGGCGGTGCTGTTGCAGGCGAACAGCGCGGGGCCGTCATCCTCGTGGCGCAGCACGACGATCTGATCGCCGAATGCCTCGCGCACGGCGTATGCCACGGGCTTCCACCGGTCGGCGACATCGATCACCGACCACGAGAGCGAGGGCCAGCAATCGTTGAGCTGCCAGATCACGGTTCCGGCGCAGTACGGTTCGAGCGTGCGGAACCGCTCGACGCCAAATCGCACGGCCCGCGCCTGATTGAGCTGGGCGAGCCAGTACCACTCGTCGAAGTTAGTCGGCACACCGAAATGGATGTCGAGCACGTCGTTGATCCGCTCGGTGCCACCCTCGGCTTTCTGCCGCTGGATCGTGCCGGGGCTGAACGGCGCGTGGCTGTCTTCGTGCACGGCAGCCTCGAAGGTCGCGCGGGCCGGCGGACCCTGGAAGCCGAACTCCGATACGAAGCGGGGACGTGTCTGGTCGTACTCGCGATAGTCGCCCGGAACCCAGAGGTGCACGACGCCGCGGGTCGGGTCGTTCGGGTCCTCCCAGCGGCCACCGGACGACGGGCTGCCGAACAGGTAGGTTCGCGCCGGATCGAGGTCTGCAACCACGCGAGGCAGGATGTCGAAGTAAAACCTGTCGCCCCAGGTCTTGCCCTCGAGCACCGTCTCCCAGTCTTGGACGAACCAGAACCACAGGTTCTCATTGTTGGCGTTCCACAGCACCAGACTCGGGTGCGGCATAAGCCGAGACACGTTGTCACGTGCCTCAGCCTCGATCTCGGTCGCGAACGGCTCCTCTTCGGGGTACGCGGCGCACGCGAACAGGAAGTCCTGCCACACCAGCATTCCTGCCTCATCGCAGGCGCGGTAGAACTCGTCGTCTTCGAACACTCCCCCGCCCCACACGCGGATGAGGTTCGCTCCAAGCGCCTGCGCTTCGGCGATCCGACGGCGGTAGTCGGCGGGGGTCACGGTGGCGATGGAGGTGTCGTCGGGGATCCAGTTGAACCCGCGGATGAACATGGGCTCGCCGTCGACGACGACGCGGAATCCGACGCCCTCGGCATCCGGCCGCTGCTCCACGACGATGTCGCGGAAGCCGATCCGCTCCGTTCGCTCATCGAGGACCTCGTCGCCCCGGCGAAGGGTGACGGTGAGATCGTGAAGGGCTTGCTCGCCGAGGCCGGCGGGCCACCAGCGTGCGGGGTTCGGGACGGGAAGCCTGCCACGAACCCGCTCCACGCCGGGATCGACGGCGATCTCGACCACCGATGCTCCGACGCACGCCTCCACGACGAGGGCTTCCCCGCGGCCCTGGGCGGTGCGAACGAGGTCGATGTCGAGCTCCACCACACCGTCGTCACCGCGAAGCGATGCCGTCGGACGGACGGCGTCGAGCCGCGCGGTGGACCACGCCTGGATCTCGACGGTGCGCCAGATGCCGGCGCCGGGAAGGGCTGGACCCCAGTCCCAGCCGAAGTCGCAGGCCTTCTTGCGCAGGAACGGAGCAACCGGGCTGAAAGCGCTGGGGCGGGCGCCGAGCCGGTCACGCTCCCGTTCACCAGCGGGGACGGGAGCCTGCAGAGTCAGTCGCAGGTCGGCGCGGCCGCGGCGCAGCTCAGGAACGTCGACGCGCCACGTGCGGTGCATGTTGCGGCTGCTCCCGCGTGGGATCTCGTCGATGAAGACTTCGGCGAGGGTATCGACGCCGAAGAAAACAAGCTCGACACGTTCGGCATCCGCTCGTGGGACCGCGGGAAGCGTCGTTGAGTACTCCCAATCGGTGCGCCCGATCCACGAGACGACGCGCTCGTTGTCATCGACGACGGGATCTGGGATCGCCCCGGCGTTGCGAAGTGCGGTGTGGACATCGCCGGGTACCGGCGCGGGGAACTCGTGTCCGACGACATCGTCGGGCACCGGGCCAGCCAGCGGGCGCAGTCGCCACGTCTGGTCGACGGAGTGTCGAGTGAGCATCATTGACTTTCTCGGCCGCGATCACGGACGGAATCGGGATGGTCTTGCATTGCGGCGACCATCGAGCTATCGTGCAAAAGCGCTTTGGCATCTGGCGATGTCCAAAGTACAACACGCACCGAGTGTCGGCAATCCGACACGAGAAAGAGAGTTTCGATGAGGAAACACCGCGCACGCCGCATCATCCTCGGCGTCACAGCAATCACCGCAGTCACCATTGGCGCACTGACCGGTTGCTCGAGCGAGCCCACCCCCGAAGGGCCGGTCGAGCTGGTCATCGGCAACAAGCCGGCAGCCACCGAAACAGCGCGCCTGGCACTGTTCGAGGACAACCTCGCCGCGTTCCAGGAAGAGCACCCGAACTACGAGATCACCGCCGTCGAAGACGGTTGGGACGCGCAGACCTTCGCAGCCCGTCTCGCCTCGGGCGACCTCCCCACGGTCGTCGGCGTCCCGTTCACCGAGATCCGCGGACTGATCGAACGCGGTCAGGTCGCCGACATCACGGATGCCGTGAACCAGACCGGCGTCGTCGACATCCTGAATCCGCAGCTGGTCGACATGGTCACCGCGGATGGGAAGTACTACGGCGTCCCCACGATGGCATACGCCATGGGGCTCATCTACAACCGCGACCTGTTCACGCAGGCAGGCCTTGACCCCGACACACCGCCAACCACGTGGGACGAGGTGCGCGAGGCAGCCAAGACCATCAAGGACACGACCGGCGTGTACGGCTTCGCCCAGGTCACGACCGACAACCAGGGTGGGTGGGTACTCGGCGCTCAGATCGACTCGCGCGGCGGATCGCTCGTGAACGAGACCGGTGACACGATCACCTTCGATGCCCCTCCCGCCGAGGACTCGCTCCAGCTCCTGCACGATATGCGCTGGGTAGATGACAGCCTCTCGCCGAATGGCCTCATGACCGCCATGGACCTCGCACAGAGCTTCGGTGGCGGACAGACCGCGATGTTCGTGCTGCAGTCGGATGCCTACCAGCCCCTCACCGAGCTGCTCGGCTTCCCCGCAGCGAACTTCGGGTTTGCGGCGATGCCCACCCAGGAAGCCGGAGAGAACCCGATCACCCTGTCGGGCGGCAACATCGACATCGTCAGCCCCAACGCTGACGCCGCGCAGGTCCAGGCTGCCGTCGAGTGGATCCAGTTCAACCAGCTGGGCAAGTACGCCTCGGAAGAGGCTGCGCGAGCCAACGCCGAGGCCCTTGCCGCCGGTGGCGGTGCCGTTGCTATCCCCGGTCTTCCGGTCGTGACCCCCGATATGTACACGCAGTACCTGGAGTGGATCGCCGACCTCAACAACGTGCCGCTGGAGAACTTTGCACCCTACCTCAGCCGCTTCGCCGACCAGACGGTCGTCGGAGAGCCTCCGGTGAAGGGTCAAGACATCTACGCGACACTGGATCCGGTCGTTCAGGCAGTCATCACCGACCAGAACGCCGACATCGAGGCCCTGCTCAGCGGCGCCGCAACCGCCGCGCAGGACGCTCTGGACCGCTAGGCCCCGAGTACCAACTCCCCGACGGGTGGTGCGGCGCGCCCGAGCGCCGCACCACCCCACTTCAACCGAGGACCCCATGCCCGTGACACGCGCGCGCCGCAACCGGAACCTGACGGCACTGCTGCTGGCCCTGCCCACGCTCGTCATCTTCGCCGTGTTCTCGTGGTGGCCGATCATCCTCGGCGCCACGATGAGCGTGCAGAAGACGAACTTCGTGGGCCCCGCCGAGTGGGTGGGCCTGAGCAACTTCGAGTATGTCCTCAGTGACCCGCAGCTCGGGCAAGCGGTGCTGAACACTCTGTGGTTCGTCACCCTCGCCATCCTCTTCGGCTTCCCGCTCCCGCTCGCCCTCGCCGTCATCATCTCGACCGTGCGCACTCGGTGGCGGGGCGTCTATGCCGCCCTCGCGTACTTTCCCGTGATCGTTCCCCCGGTCGTTGCCATCCTGCTCTGGAAGTACGCGTACGACCCGTCCGCGCACGGCCTGTTCAACTCACTCCTGGCGCCGCTCGGGATCGGGCCGCTCCCCTGGCTGAACTCCCCGGGCCTTGCCATGCCCTCCATCGTGCTGCAGGCGACGTGGGCTGCGGCCGGCACGAGCGTGCTGGTCTACCTTGCAGCCCTCACCGCCGTTCGTCCCGAGCTGTACGAGGCGGCGATCCTCGATGGCGCCGGCATCTGGGCGCGGGTGTGGCACGTCACCCTGCCGCAGATCCGGACGATGCTGCTCATCCTGCTCCTGCTGCAGCTGGTGGGAGCCTCCCAGGTTTTCACCGAGCCCTTCCTCATGACCTCGGGCGGCCCCCAGAACGCGACACTCACGGTGCTGCTCCTGATGTACCGATACGCCTTCGGCGGCTCGGCCGACTACGGCGCGGCCACGGCACTCGGACTCCTCCTCGCGATCGTTTTGGCGATCCTGTCCGCGATCTACCTGCGCGTCACCCGGAGGTGGCAGTCATGAGCGACTCCGGCCTGATCACCGCCTCAGAGCTGCGACAAACCCATCGCCGGGTCATCCTGCGGGTCGTCCACATCCTCGTGCTCGTCGGCATCGCGATCGCGGGCGTCGGCCCGCTGCTGTGGCTGGTCGCGGCATCCCTGAACACCACCGGCGAAGTGCTCAGCGATCCGATCGGGGTCTTCGCGCGGATGACGCAATGGCACAACTACGTGGACGCCTTCCAGAACGTCGATACCGCGCGCCTGCTGCTCAATACGCTCGCCGTTGCCGCCGGGACCGCCCTGCTGACAGTCATCGTCGCACTCAGCGCCGGTTACGTCATCGCGATCCTGCGGCCGCGGTGGGCACCGCTTCTTGCCGCGGGCGTGCTCGCGACGATCTTCCTTCCCGCGGTCGTCTCCCTGGTGCCGCTGTATCTCACGACCGTCGACATGTTCGGCACCGGGCTCTCTCTCCAGAACACGTTCTGGGCGGTGTGGCTGCCCGCGGGCGCGAACGCCTTCGCGGTGCTCCTGGTCACCGGATACCTGCGGAGCCTTCCCCGGGAGCTCGTCGAGGCGGCATCCATTGACGGGGCCGGGCCGCTGCGCACACTCTGGTCGATCGTGCTGCCGCTGTCGCGTCCCATCCTCGGGGTCGTCGCCCTGCTCGCGGCGATCGGCGCGTGGAAGGACTACCTGTGGCCCTCCCTGGTGCTGACCAACCCGTCGATGCGGCCGATCTCGGTAGCCCTCCCCATCATCGAACGCTCGACCGACCTTGCGACCTTCTTCGCCGTGCTCGTGGTCGCCTCGATCGTTCCCATCGTGCTGTTCCTCATCTTCCAGAAGCCGCTGCTGGCCAGCGCCGGAGCGACGGCGGGGTTGAAGGACTGACAGACCCCGCGCGCAACGAGGCGCGCGGTTCAGGAAAGGAAACACTGTGTCCTCATCCACCTTCGCGCATCCCGCGCGTCGGCTCATCGCGGTGGCAGCCGCAGCAGTCCTCGCGACTGCGGGGCTGCTCGCCATCGCCCCGCCCGCTCACGCGGTCGGCACCACGTATTACGTCAACTCCGCAACCGGCAGCGACAGCGCCGCCGGTACCTCCACCTCGACGGCCTGGCAGACACTCTCCGCTGTCAACTCCCGCACCTTCGCCGCCGGTGACCGCATCCTGTTCGCTCGCGGCGGCACCTGGACCGGCCAGCTCGCCCCGAAGGGGTCGGGCACGGCATCCGCTCCCATCACGATCTCGGACTACGGCTCGGGAGCCGCCCCCCGCATCGACGGTGCGCCGGTTGCCACCGGCGGGGCCGTACAGCTGGTCAACCAGAGCTACTGGACGATCGAGCACCTTGCCGTCACGAGCAACTCCGGCGTCGACAACTTCGGCACGCTGAGCACGGATGGCACGCCCCGCGCCGGCATCCAGGTGCGCAACACCGCCGGCAACAGCACCGTTCGGGGAATCGTCATCCGTGAGAACCACGTCTCCGACGTGAACGGATGCTTCCACTGCACCGGGATCGACGCGCACATCAACGGCGGCATCGTCGTGGACACGACGGTGCTCGGCGCGAACCTCGACGGTGTGCTCATCGCCGACAACGTCGTCGAGAACGTCGGACGCACCGGCATCGTGGTGTGGGACGCGAGCTACTTCACGACCAACATCACCCAGATCGTGCAGTCGGCACTGTCGACGAATGTGCGCATCCGCGGCAACACGGTCATCGACCCCGACAGTGACGGCATCCTCGCCCTCGGCACCGACGGTGCGGTCATGGAGTACAACGTCGTGCGGGGCGCGGGCCAGCGCACCATCGAGGGCTCGACCATGCCGGCATCCGCGGGCCTGTGGCCCACGCGCGGCATGAACACCCTCGTGCAGTTCAACGAGGTGTCTGACACGCAGCTGCACGGCACCGACGGGCAGGGTTTCGACGTCGACCTCGGCAGCACCAACACCCGCGTGCAGTACAACTACTCACACGACAACGAGGGCGGGTTCTTGCTCATGATGGGCGGCTACTCCAGCGACGTCGTGGTGCGCTACAACCTGTCGGTCAACGACGCCTGGGGCGGCGAGAAGGGGATCTTCACGTTCTCGTGGGGAGTTCCCGCGCCCGTGAAGATCTACAACAACACGATCGTCATCCCCGAAGGTTCGCCCGCAAAGCCGATCTACTGCGATGGGGATGCCGGAGCCTGCGCACCCTCCACGCCGGGTGCGTGGTCGTTCACGAACAACATCATCGACAACCGCGGCACGGGCGAGTACTCCTACCCGGGCCTCGGGACCAACGCGAGCTTCGCGTCGAACGTCTTCGCCGGGAACCACCCCGCGAGCGAGCCGGCCGACGCGACCAAGATCACGGCTGATCCCGGGTTCGTCTCGCCCGGAACGACGGGTAGTGGCTTCGCTGTCGCGAATGCCTACACGCTCACCAGCGGCTCGCCGGCGATCGGTTCGGGGCAGGTCATCTCCCCGAACGGCTTGCGCGACTTCTTCGGCGCCCCGCTCTCGACCACCGCGCAGCCCTCGCGCGGCTTCCACGAGGCTGCCCCGCCGAGTTCGGCACCGCACCTGGTCGATCCCGCCGCCGACTGGGCGCTCGCGACCGCACGCTCGGCGAACGTCGTCGTCGACACGTCCGGGCCGCTGTCCAACATGGCCGGCGACGCTTACCGGTTCAAGCGCAGCAACAGCGCGGCAGGGTTCGTCCGCTGGGATGCAGCCCCCGGCCAGGTCGTCACGCTGACGACATACCTGTTCAATCAGGCGCCATCGGCGATCACGTTCGTCGCGCTGGATGCAGTCGGCGGCGAAACCGTTGTCTCGTCGACCGCGACGGCGGCAACGCCCACCACAAACGGCTGGGCGCAGCGCACGATCACCAGCTCGGCGATGCCGGCCGGCACCCGCTCGGTGGAGATCCGCATCGGTGCGGTGACCTCCTGGGCCGTGCAGCTCGGCACCATCGACATCGGCTGATCCACGATGACAACCGGTGCCCGGCGGTGAGCTGTCCCCGCCGGGCACCGGCACGAAAGGCGGAAATGAACGTTCTTCACGGCGCCCACCTGATCGAGGCCGACGGGAGTGTTTCCGGCGCGCCGCTGTTCGTGCGCGCCTTCGCTGTTCCCGCAGCGCGTGGCGCTCTCGAGTCGGCGACTCTTGCCGTGACAGCCGAGGGCCTGGTCGAGCCGGCGATCGACGGCGTGGTGGTGGGGG
The DNA here is from genome assembly GCF_038150145.1 of Microbacterium schleiferi. Taxonomy (GTDB): domain Bacteria; phylum Actinomycetota; class Actinomycetes; order Actinomycetales; family Microbacteriaceae; genus Microbacterium; species Microbacterium schleiferi_B. The sequence continues at coordinate 100,411 of NZ_JBBWSA010000001.1, read as the reverse complement.
ATGCCGTGCTCAGCCCCGGATGGACGGCATATCACTCGCGCCTGCGGGTGATCGAGCACGATGTCACCTCCCGACTGGTACCGGGCAGCCAGCACGAGCTCACGCTCCTGGCGGGAAACGGCTGGTACTGCGGGCGCCTCGGCTGGATGGGAGCGCGCGGCGTCTACGGCGATCGGCCCCGGGTCGCGGCACGGCTGACGATGCGCTTCGCCGACGGCAGCGTGGTCGACCTCGTCACCGATGACGCCTGGCGGGCCGTGGCATCCTGCGTCCTGGCCGACGATCTCTATGACGGTGAAGACCTCGATCTGACGCGGGAGCGCGGTGCGGAGCATCCGGTCATCGCGTCTGCGCTGGAGACGGGGCGCCTGGTCGGCGCTCACGGACCGGCGATCGTGCGGCACGAGAGCGTGGCACCTGCCACCGTGACCGCTACCCCCACGGGGGCCCTGTTCGACTTCGGGCAGAACCTCGTGGGCTGGCTGCGGCTGCGTGTGCGCGGCCCGCGCGGGCACCGTCTCGTGCTCACCCATGCCGAGGTACTCGATGGTGCCGAGCTCGCCCGCCGCCCACTGAGGTCTGCGCGCGCCGAAGACACTGTCATCCTCAGCGGCGGAGGTGACGAGATCGAACCCACCCTGACGTTCCACGGCTTCCGGTACGCCCACATCGAGGGGTGGGCGGAGGTCACCGGCAGCGTCGAGGCCGTCGTGGTGGGCAGCGACCTTCCCCGCACCGGAACCTTCGCGTGCTCGGATGCCGACCTCACCCGCTTTCACCGCAACGTCGTCTGGAGCTTACGCGGCAACACGGTCGGCATCCCGACCGACTGCCCGCAGCGCGACGAGCGTCTGGGATGGACGGGCGATATCGCCGTGTTCGCACCCACCGCCTGCTTCCTCTTCGAGATGACCGGGTTCCTGCGGGATTGGCTCGCTGACCTGCGCGCCGAACAGCACGCGAACGACGGGCGCGTTCCGTACGTCGTGCCGGATGCGTTGCCCGGCTGGGCGGTCATCCCCGGCGAAGAGCCCGAGTCGGTGGCGATCTGGAGCGATGCGGCGGTGTGGGTGCCGTGGGCGGTGTGGGAGGCCAGCGGCGACCGGGCTGTGCTCGCAGAGAGCTATCCGAGCATGTGCGCCCATCTCGACCGCGTGCGCTCACGGCTCTCGGCGCGCGGAGTCTGGGAGGGGGACTTCCAGTTCGGCGACTGGCTCGATCCCACGGCTCCCCCCGACAACCCGATCCAGGCCGTGTCCGATCCCGGCGTCATCGCCACCGAGGCGCTGCACCGCAGCATCCTTCTCACTGCCCGAGCCGCTGCGGTGCTGGGCCTGAGCGAGGAAGCCGAGGCTTGGCGCGCCGAGGCTGCGCGGTTACGCCGGGCATTCGAGGATGCCTACCTCGACGCTGACTGTCGCATCCTCTCCGACGCCCCTGCCGTGTACGCTCTGGGCATCGTCAGCGGCATCCTCGAAGGCCCGGCCTTGCAGGCCGCGGGCGACCGGCTCGCCGAGCTCGTGCGGGCTGCGGGGCATCGCGTGATCGCAGGCTTCGCGGGGGCGCCGTACCTGTGCGAAGCGCTCACCCGCACAGGTCACCTCGACGATGCCTACGCGCTGCTGCTGGGCCGGGAGGAGCCGTCGTGGCTCAGCCCACTCGCCCGCGGGGCGACCACGGTATGGGAGCGATGGGACTCCCTGCGTGCCGATGGCACGGTGAACCCCGGTGAGATGACGAGCTTCAACCACTACGCCCTCGGCGCCGTCGCCGACTGGATGCATCGGACGGTCGCGGGCATCTCCCCGGCAGCGCCGGGGTATGACCGCGTGCGCATCGATCCCCGGCCCGGCGGCGGGCTCACGTGGGCACGCGGCTCGATCGTGACACGCCACGGCCTGGTCGCGGTGCAGTGGCACAAGGATGCCGCGGGCAGGGTCAGCGTCACCTACTGCGCACCCGATGAGGTCGAGGTCGAGCTCGGTCCCGCCGCTACCGCGGCAGAGCGGGTCGATGCGGCGGAGTTCGCTGACACCCTCGCTCGTGATGCGGCACTCGCGTAGCTCGCGGCGTCAGGTCAGCTGAGCAACGACAGAACCGGCATCCAGGAACACGCGCTCACCCACGACCCTGCCGGCATCGTCGAAACTCACAACCGCGACCATCTCGAGCGCCATGGCGCGGCCGCTGGGCGCGAACCCCGCGTACTCACCGTCGTGGGTCCCGTCGAAGCGCACGAGGATGGCGCCGGTGTCGCCATCCTGCCCGAGCGGTGTGATCTCGGCGCGCAGGTCGCTGAACCCCGCGAACAGGGCCTGTTCGCGGGCACGAAGAGCTGCAAGTCCGTGCTGTGGACCCGTGAGGACAGAGTCGTAGTGCGCGGGCTCGGCCCACAACGCGACGACCGCGTCCGGGTCGTGAGTGTTGACAGCGTGGGCTGCTCGGACGGCGAAGTCGTGGATGTACATCGGGATCTCCTTCGATCTCATTCGGTGGTGGGACGGACAGAACGTTCGGCGAGGTTGATCGCCACGCGCTCGGGAAGGCGGGGAGCAAGCCAAGACACCAGCGCATTGCCGCGCCCATCGACGACCGACGGGCGTCCTGCCCGCAGAGCACGCAGGGCGGAGTCGACGACCTGCTCGGGCGTGCGGCGGCTGCCGACGGATGCCGCCTCGCCGGCGGTGTCGAAGAAGGCGGTATCGGTGGCGCCGGGGCACACCGCCAGCACGTCGACTCCGGTGCCGCGGACCTCGCGCCACAGTGCCCGCGTGAAGGTGAGCACGTAGGACTTGGATGCCGAGTAGACGGCCATGTGCGGCACAGCCTGGAAGCCCGCCGTGCTCGCGACGTTGATGATCGCGCCCCGCCCGCGGGTGACCATCGGCGGCAGGAGCAGCGCCGTGAGCGTCGTGAGTGCCGTGACATTCACAGCGATCTGCGTCGTCGCGGAGGCAAGGGGCGCCATCGCGAGATCGCCATGGACACCCAAGCCCGCATTGTTGATGAGCGCGTCCACCGGGATGCGCGTGTCCCGCACCTTGTCGGCGAGGGCACGACCAGCGTCAGGTCCATCCAGATCGTGGGCGATGACGCGCACGCGTACGCCGTGGAGCCGTTCGAGATCATCCGCCAACGCCAAGAGCACGTCTTCACGACGTGCGACAAGCACGAGGTCTCCGCCCGCAGCGGCAATGCGCTGGGCAAAGGCACGACCGATACCCGACGAGGCACCGGTGATCAGTGTCGTGGATCCCGTCTCGAGAGTACGCATCATTCTCCTTATTAAACCGACCGCCCGGTCTATTATGATGCGACTATAGTGCAGGAGTGACAACGCGTCCAGCAGAAGGCGAGAAGGATCCGGCGCCACGGCGCGCCGGACGACCCCCCGGTCCGACAGCTCAGGGTGAGGCATCCCGCGCTCAGGTGATCGATGCGGCTGCGGCGGTGTTCGCCCGACTCGGCTACGACCGGGCGCGCATGTCCGACATCGTGCAGGCGAGCGGCCTGTCCAAGGGTGCGGTGTACTTCTACTTCGACAGCAAGGAGTCACTCGCCGTCGCTGTGCTCGCCTCTCGTCAGGAGCAGTGGATCACCGGCGTCGCGCAGCTTCTGGCAGCAGCGGAACCCGGCCTCCCACGACTTCGCGCACTCCTCCCGGCGATGCTGACGCTGCATCGGCGCGATCCCGACGCCTGGGTCATCGCCCGCCTGAGCCAGACCCTTGCCCAAACCGAGGCCACCCGTGACGTGGCAGCAGCGAGCATGCGGCGGTGGATCGATCTGGTCGCCGAGGTGATCTCGAGCGCTGACCCGCCGGAGGGGACGGATCCGCGGGACCTTGCCCGCGTCGTCGTCGGCGCGTTCGACGGCCTGAAGACCCTCATCGACATCGTCGGGGAGGACCCGGCATCCGTTCAGCACGAGCTCGCCCGTGCAGGCGCGCTCCTGGAGCGCATGCTGATCGCGACGATCTCACGCTGAGCTTCGCCGGAGGGTTTCGCGCAGCAGCGGACCGAACGCAGGATGATCGGCGCCTCAGGCCGCGCGGCGACCGGGTCGACCGTCGCTGATCCTGCAATCGGTCCGCCCGCGCGGGACGGCTCAGTGGAAAGCGCCCGCGGCCGGTATCAGTGGAAAGCGCCCGTGGCCCGTATCAGTGGAAAACGCCCGCGGCCCGTATCAATGGAAGAAGTGGCGCTCGCGTGTGAAGAACATCGTGACGCCCGCGTCGCGCGCCGCCTTCACGACCTCCTCGTCGCGGACGGAACCTCCCGGCTGCACGATCGCGGCCACCCCGGCATCGATGAGCACCTGCGGCCCGTCGGCGAACGGGAAGAACGCGTCGGATGCGGCGACCGCACCCTGCACGCGATCCCCGGCGCGCTCGACCGCGAGGCGGCACGAGTCGACCCGGTTCACCTGGCCCATGCCGATACCGACGGTGGCCGAGTCCTTCGCGAGGACGATCGCGTTGGACTTCACGGCACGGCAGGTCTTCCACGCGAAGATGAGGTTGGTCATCGCGTCGGCATCGGGACGCTCACCCGAGACGAGCTCCCAGTCGGTGGCGACGGACTCGATGTCGTCGGGAAAACGGTCGGCATCCTGCAGAAGGAGGCCACCCGAGATGAGCCGCACATCCATCGGCTCCTGCTTCCAGTCGTCGGGCAGCTTCAGCACGCGCAGGTTGTTCTTGAGTCGGAAGACCTCCAGAGCCTCCGGTTCGAAGTCCGGTGCGACGATCACCTCGGTGAAGATGTCGCGCAGGTTCTCGGCCATCTTCAGCGTCACCTTGCGGTTGGCTGCGATAACGCCACCGAAGGCCGAGACCGGGTCGCAGGCGTGGGCGCGCAGGTGCGCGCTGGCGATCGGGTCGAGCGCGTTCGGCGCCGATACCGCGATGCCGCAGGGGTTCGCATGCTTGATGATCGCCACGGCGGGCTTGACCAGGTCGAATGCCGCGCGCAGGGCAGCGTCAGCATCGACGTAGTTGTTGTACGACATCTCCTTGCCCTGCAACTGGGTGGCCTGGGCGATGCCGTGGCCGCCCGTGCGCGTATAGATCGCGGCGCGCTGGTGCATGTTCTCGCCGTAGCGCAGGGTCGACAGACGCTCGGCGCGAATCGTCAGGTGCGAGGGAAGGTCGACATCCTCCCCCAGCGTCTCGTCAGCGAACCAGGTGGCGACTGCCCGGTCGTACTCCGCGGTGTGCGCGAACGCCCGCGCGGCAAGCTCGCGCCGCTGCGCGAGAGAGGTGCCGCCCGCTCGGATTGCTTCGATGACCGACCCGTAGGATTCCGGCGAGACCACGATGGCGACGTTCGCGTAGTTCTTCGCTGACGCCCGGACCATGGCGGGACCGCCGATGTCGATCTGCTCGACGACATCGTCGCCCTGCGCACCGGAGGCAACGGTCTCGACGAAGGGGTAGAGGTTCACGACCACCAGCTCGAAGGGCTGGATGCCGAGATCGCTGAGCTGATCCTCGTGGTGTGCGAGGCGAAGGTCGGCAAGAAGGCCGGCGTGCACGGCGGGGTGCAGAGTCTTGACCCGCCCGTCGAGCGACTCGGGGAACCCGGTCACGGCGGCGACATCGGTCACGGCGAAGCCTGCATCCCGGATCGTTGCTGCCGTCGACCCCGTGGAGACGATCTCGACGCCAGCCTCAGCAAGGGCCTCGGCAAGGCTCAAGAGATCGGTCTTGTCGCTGACCGACACCAGTGCCCGCCGGACGGGCACGACGTCGCGGTCGCGGTACAGGGACGGGTCGTGACTCGGGCCTGCCATCAGGTCTCCTTGCTGTTGGGCTCTGGGCTGTCGGGTGGTCATCGGCCGCGCAAGCTGCGTCGTCGCGGCCCTGGCCAGGGAATTGTCAGGGGGTTGAGAGGTCGATCTCGCCGGTTGCGATGCGCCTCACGACGTCGATCAGGAGTCGGCGTTCGACCGGCTTGATCCTCTTATGAAGGCTCGCCTCGTCGTCGCCGGGAAGCACCGCGATGCGCTCCTGCGCGAGGATGGGTCCGGTATCGACTCCGGCGTCGACGACGATGACACTCGCACCGGTCTGACCGACACCGGCAGCGAGCGCGTCTCGGACGCCGTGGGCACCGGGGAACTCGGGAAGGTACGCCGGGTGGGTGTTGATGATCCGCGGCACCCAGGGTTCGAGCACGGATGCCGGAAGCAGGCGCATCAGGCCGCTGAGAACGATCAGGTCGGGCTGCCACACGGCGAGCTGGTCGCGAAGCGCATCACCCCAGGCATCCCGGCTCGCATACTCGGCGTAGGGCACGAAGAACCACGGGATGCCGAAGGCTTCGGCGTGCGCGAGGCCCTCGGCTTCGCGGTCGGCACCGACGACAACGATCCGCGCCGGATAGTCGGGCTCGTTCGCCGCCTCGAGCAGCGCCCGAAGGTTGGATCCGGCGCCGGAGATGAGAACGGCGACGGTGAGCACCGACTCAGTCTACCGAGGGCTCCAGGAGCGCCGTGGGCACGGCCTCGATGGCGCCATCCTCACGGGCTCGGCGTCGGGGCGAAAGCAACAGGATGCCGGCGCCGACGCCGACCTCGATGCCGATGGCCAGCGCAACAGGGCCCGGCTCGGGTCCCAGCTGCGCGAGCGTGCCCGGCCCGAGCGATCCGGAGGCGAGCGCGGCCAGCAGCGCCGCCGAACCGGCCGCGACAACCGCGATCCCGAGCGTCACGACGATACGGGCGGGAACGCGCTCGGCATCCGCGGCGAAGAACGACCGGGCAACCCAGCCGGCGAAGGCGCCGACCGCGACGGGCAGGAGTGCGAGCAGCAGCAGCCACGGCGAGGTCGACTCGGGGATGGCGCCCATCAGCGGCAGGACGGGCAGGACGCCGGTCGTGGTTCCGGATGCCGCGACCGTCGCCCCTGCTCCGAGGGACACACCGGGACCGGCAACGAAGGCGAGCGCCCACACGACGAGGGTGGGAAGGTAGAGAAGCTGGCCGAGCGTCAGGAGCACTGCGCCCAGGACATCGACGTGGGACGCCTCGTAGAGGCCGACGATCTGGGAGCCGCGCGCGAAGATCGCGACAGCGGTGACCAGTGCCGCGACCCCGAGGAGTCCGACTGCCGCGATCGCCCCCGCGCGCGCGATGACCGTCGGGGTGAGGGCCCAGTCCTCGGGCAGGTCTTCAGTCCATTCGCGTAGCGCCGCGATGACGCCGCTGTCGGCATCCTGCCACTCCCCGACGAGCGCGCCGAGCAGCGCCGGGATGCCGAAGATGAGGGCCGGGAAGAGGATCGCTTCCGTGAGCGAGGTGTGTGCAATGGGGTTTCCCGCGGTCAACGCGATGCCGGCGGCTGCAGCGGCGAAGACCACGGTCCCCGCGAGTGCGCCCGTGAACGCCGCTCCCGAGCGTGAGGCCCGCCGACCCGAGCGCGTCGCCGAGATGGCGGTGAATCCCACGAAGGCCAGCGGGGCGAGCGAGAGCACGAAGGATGCGGCGGCTGGATCGATGCCGGCAGTTGCCAGGTAGTCGGCGGGAAGCGTGATCGCCAGCGGGACAGCGTGCCCCAGCTGCCAGACGCTTGCGGCGGTGGGCCAGAGCGCTTCCCACGGGGCAAGGCCACCGAGCTCGACGACCCACAGCAGCGTCGCTGGTGCGAGCACGACGACGAGGCCCGCAGCGACGGTGACGAGAGCGTCGAAGGCCGCGAGAAGGAAAACGATGACCCGGTTCATGCGGGTTCGACCTTACCCATCCCTGAGCCGCTCGCCAGCCGACTCACCGGGCGCTGCGCCACGCTCCCGATTTCGGGACCGAACCGCGGAACAGTTCGGTGATCGTTGCCATCGTGAAACCCCGGTCGAGGAGCCCGTCGCAAATGGCTCCGACGGTGCGCGCGGTGTTCCCGTGGATGTCGTGCTGCAGCACGATCGAGCCGGGTCGAGGCTGATTCACTGCACGCTGAATCAGCACGTCGTCGTCGATGCCCTTCCAGTCCTCCGTGTCGACGTCCCAGAGCATCGCCGGCATCCGCGCGATCGAAAGCACCCGCGCGTTGTATTCGCCGTACGGCGGCCGGAACATCGTGATCGGCTGTCCGGATGCCGACTCCAGCGCGGCTGACGTATCGCCCAGTTGTGCAGCGACCTGCGCATCGGTCAGCTTCGTGAGCGACGGATGGTTCCAACTGTGGTTCCCGACGAGGTGCCCCTCGGCCACCATCCGCTGCAGCGTCGCGGCGTAAGCCCGAGCCTTCGACCCCAGCGCGAAGAAGGTGGCACTCGCGCGATGCGTGGCGAGCGTGTCGAGGATACCCGGCGTGAGATCGCTCGGACCATCGTCGTAGGTCAGTGCAACGCAGGGCGTCAGCGAACAGTCGACCGGGACGTCCCCAGGCGTTGACACGCTCGGCCCCGAATAGGGCTTGCCCACTGAAGCGAGCAGGCGCCTTCCGAAGTCGGTGAGCAGGGGCTCGGCAACGGCTGCGGGCACGAGAATGGTGCGCGCTGTGTCAGTCGGCGGGATCCCCAGCGCTGCGAGCGCATCGGTGGTGAACCCGGCAGGGATCGTGAACTGCATGCCGCCCGCAGCCGCGGGTATCGTCGTCGCGAAGGCTGACGTCAGACGTTCCACTGCTGCGGGGTCTGCCAGCGGCGCAAGCGAGAGCGAGCCTGCCGCGCGGCGCAGCCCCTCGAACACATCTGCAGCGAGCGCCGTGGCGGCATCAGGGGTCCACACCTGCGCCGCCGTCGCGACCTCACCGGTTGCCGTGTCGGTGAAGAACGTCTCGAGGCTGTCGCTGGTCTGTCCATCCGCGCTCGAGAGGATCGTGCGAAGGCGCTGTCCGAACACACTCGCGGCGGCCCACACCACATCGCACACCACGGTCGCGGAACCGCCGCTGACGGCGGGCCCGGCAAGCGTGGCGTCAGCGAGCACCTCGGCCGCCGGAACCTCGGTCGAACCGACACGACAAGATCGGTCGGCAAGGCCCGCACCGACAGCTCCGGCTTGCGGAGTGTAGGTTGCCCCGGTCGCGTCCTGGCGGACGGCGATCGCGGCTCGGACGTAGCCGCGCACAGCATCGTTGAAAGCCTCGACACCGGGCAGCAGCGCATACCGCGCCTGGATGCCGACACCGTCTTGACGGATCCGCTCGGGCGACACGCTGGCAGCCAGCGGCTGGCCGGGTTGAGCGCTGAGCGGCTGAGGCTGGGCATCGATGACCTGCAACGTCGTCGCGGGCCACGCCGGCGGAGTCCAGCTCGGGTCGATCGCCGGCGCACAGCCCGCGGCAACAACGGCTGCGCACGCGATCACAGCGATCGTCGCGGCAGGCCGGATGACGCTGCGCCGCGCGGGCCTCATGGCTTCACTCCCTCGAGAAGGCTTGCCAGGGCTGGTCGGTACCGGTCGAGGTCGTCGCTCGACACCGAGAAGACGATCGACCCGCCTGCGACAGGCCCGACAGCGGCAATGAGGACCGGGATCGTGGCGGGGTCCTGGTCGGCTGCTGCAACCGGCGCCCCGTGGGCGACGGTGAGCCCCGATGCGAGGGTCTCCACCAGTGGTGAGGCGACGCCGGCTGCGGATGCCGCCGCAGCCGGTTCATCCGCGCTGAGCTCGACAGCGACGGTCATCCCGCGATCGGGGCTCGTTATGACCGCGTGCGCGTCATCCTGTCGGGTGATGAGCCATCCGTCTGGAACCGCGACGGTCACGGACTCCCCCTCTGATCCGACCACCATCGGGGTCTGAGCGCTCGCGACCTCCGTCCGCAGATTCGCGAGCGCGGGCGGGATCACGACGACTCCAACCATCACGAGAAATAGCGCAACTCCGACTGCCCCGGCAGCTACCAGCGTCCACACCCACCAGGGGGCGTGTCGCTGTGACGCGGAGTCTGCAGCGGCGGCTCGTGCGGTCTCATTCATGGTGGCTCCGGGGCGCACGGGCGGCGCCGTGTGTATTGTGGCGCGTCAGTGCGCTCGGAACCGGATGGCGGGCCGCGAAAACCCGTGAACTGCGAGCAGACTCTCAGCCGGCTCGCCTCGGAGCGGCAGACTCAGGCGGGGTCGAGCACGAAGACAGCGATAAGCCGATCGGTCTTCTTCTGGTACTCGGCGTAGTCGGGCCAGACCTCGACAGCACGTGCCCACCACTGGTCGCGCTCTTCACCCTCGACTTCGCGCGCGAGGTAATCACGCTTGGTCGCGCCATCCTGCAACTCGACTGTCGCGTTCTTGCGCATGTTGCCCGCCCACTTGGGTTCGTCGGGCGCGCCGCCCTTCGAGGCAATCACGGCATAGCTTCCGCCGTGTTCGACGCGCATGAGGGCGGTCTTTCGAAGCCCACCGGTCTTGGCGCCGAGCGTCGTCAGGACGATGACGGGCTTGCCTCGCAGCACCGATCCCTCGGCGCCGCCGGTGGCTTCGTAGGTCTCGGCCTGGGTGCGGGCCCACTCCGACGTGGACGGCTTGTACTCTCCGGTCAGCGGCATGCCCTCAGGCTACCGCCCACCCGCGAGACCGCGCGCTGACAGCGAAACACCCTCCGCGCAGCGAGACACCCTCTGTCGCGCGGTGTCTCGCGCGACAGAGGGTGTCTCGGTGAGTGAGCGTCAGAGCTGCTCGATGATCTCGCGCATGAGGGCGGCGGTCTCGGACGGCGTCTTGCCGACCTTCACACCCGCAGCCTCGAGGGCTTCCTTCTTGGCCTGGGCCGTGCCCGCAGAGCCCGACACGATCGCGCCGGCGTGACCCATGGTCTTACCCTCGGGCGCCGTGAAGCCCGCGACATAGCCGACGACCGGCTTGGTCACGTTGGCCTGGATGAAGGCTGCCGCGCGCTCTTCCGCGTCGCCACCGATCTCGCCGATCATGACGATCGCCTTGGTCTCGGGGTCGGCTTCGAACGCGGCGAGGGCGTCGATGTGGGTCGTCCCGATGATGGGGTCGCCACCGATGCCGATCGCGGTCGAGAAGCCGAGGTCGCGCAGCTCGAACATCATCTGGTACGTGAGAGTTCCCGACTTCGAGACGAGGCCGATGGGGCCCTTGCCGGTGATGTTGGCGGGGGTGATCCCCACAAGCGACTCACCGGGGGTGATGATGCCGGGGCAGTTCGGGCCGATGATGCGCGTCTTGTTGCCCTTGGACTGGGTGTAGGCCCAGGCCTCGGCAGTGTCGCCCACGGGCACGCCCTCCGTGATGACCACGAGCAGCGGGATCTCGGCATCGATGGCCTCGATCATGGCATCCTTCGTGAAGGCGGGAGGCACGAAGGCGATCGAGACGTCAGCGCCGGTCTTCTCCATTGCTTCGGCGACGGATGCGAAAACAGGCAGCTCGACGGCGTTGCCGTCTTTGTCGGTGTGCGAGACGGTCGTCCCGGCCTTGCGGGCGTTCACCCCGCCGACGACCTGGGTGCCGGCCTTGAGCATGAGAGCGGTGTGCTTCGTGCCCTCACCGCCGGTGATGCCCTGGACGATGACCTTGGAGTCCTTGTTGAGGTAGATCGACATGTCAGAAGTCCTTATCCGGTTTCGCGATCAGGCGGCGGCCAGCTCGGCTGCCTTGTCAGCGCCCTCGTCCATACCGGCGGCGAGGGTGACCAGCGGGTGGTTCGCGGCGGCGAGGATCGCGCGACCCTCTTCCACCTGGTTGCCGTCGAGGCGAACCACGAGCGGCTTGGTCGCGGTGTCGCCGAGGATCTCGAGAGCCTTCACGATGCCGTCGGCAACCGCAACGCACGAGGTGATGCCACCGAAGACGTTGACGAACACGCTCTTGACCTGCGGGTCGCCGAGGATGACATCCAGGCCCGCCGCCATCACTGTCGCCGAGGCACCGCCGCCGATGTCGAGGAAGTTCGCGGGCTTGACCCCGCCGTGGTTCTCGCCGGCGTAGGCGACGACGTCGAGAGTCGACATGACCAGGCCCGCGCCGTTGCCGATGATGCCCACTTCGCCGTCAAGCTTGACGTAGTTCAGGCCCGACTCCTTCGCCTTGGCCTCGAGCGGGTCGGCAGCACCCTTGTCTTCGAGCTCTTCGTGCTCGGGGTGGCGCACCTCGCTCGCGTTGTCGTCGAGCGTGACCTTGCCGTCGAGAGCAATGATGTTGCCGTTGCCATCGAGGATCAGCGGGTTGACCTCGACGAGGGTTGCGCCCTCGCCGGTGTAGACGTCGTAAAGCTTGACGAAGGCATCCGCGACCTTGTCGACCAGCTCAGCTGGGAACTTCGCAGCGGTAGCGATCTCGACAGCCTTGTCCTTGTCGATACCGGTCAGCGGGTTCACCTCGACGCGGGCCAGTGCCTCGGGCTTCTCGACGGCGAGCTGCTCGATCTCCATGCCGCCTTCGACGGAGCACAGCGACAGGTACGAACGGTTGGAGCGGTCAAGCAGCACGGAGAAGTAGAACTCCTGCTCGATGGATGCGCCGGCCGCGACCATCACACGCTGCACAACATGACCCTTGATATCGAGGCCCAGGATGGCCTTCGCAGCCTCGTACGCCTCGTCGGCGTTCTTCGCGACCTTCACGCCGCCGGCCTTGCCGCGGCCTCCAGTCTTGACCTGAGCCTTGACGACGACGACACCGCCGATCTTCTCCGCAGCCGCCTTCGCCTCCTCAGGAGTGTCGGCGATGATGCCGGGGAGCACCGGCACCCCGTATTTCTCGAATAGGTCTCGTGCCTGGTACTCGTACAGATCCACGCTGGTGTCCTCCGCTGCGGCGTCGGGTGGGTGAGGGAATGTCTCGATGTCGAGATAGTTCGACCAAGTAGCCAGCCTACTACCCGGCACTGAACGGTTCCGAACGCGTATACCCCGCTGGGCCCAGAGGGACGTCCGGCTGTGATACTTCGGCGCAGGCCCTCCGTCGTCTCGACTGGTGCTCTCCAGCGGCGACCGGGGAGGTTGAGGTTCTTGCGGCGGTAGGCTCACGGCATGTCCGACACCACCGCCGCCACGTCGTCGTCGCGGACCGCGGTCGTCGCCGTCGCGCTCGACCTGTTCGATCGGAACGGCTTCGACGCGACATCCGTTGAGCAGATCGCCCAGGCTGCCGGCAGCTCCCGATCAACCTTCTTCCGTCAGTTCGGCGGTAAGGACGACGTCGTGTTCGCCGATCACGAGCTCCTGCTCGCCCAGCTGCGTGAAGACCTGTCGCAGCCTCACGAGAACCCCTGGGTCGCGGTGTGCGATGCGGCAGTCACCGTGTTCGAGCACTTCGCCGCCGACCCCGAGCTCGCACGGCGGCGCTACTCCGTGGTGCGGAAGGTTCCTGCGCTGCGCGAGCGCGAGATCGTCACGGTGTTCCGCTACGAGCGACTCTTCGACGAGTACCTGCGCGGCGCACTCCCGGGACTTGATCCGATCGATGCGGTCGGCTTCGCGGCATCCGTCGCTGCCGTCCACAACCACGTGCTGCGCCAACTACTGCGCGACCGGGAACCCGTGCCCGTGTCCGTACTGCGCACCGCCCTCGATGACCTCATGCGCAAGTTCGGCGTGCACCCCGAGCCCCAACATCCGGACCCCGACGACGTCGTGGTGGCTGTCTTCCCCAAACGGATGCCGCTGGCCGAGGTCACGCGCCGCCTGCGCTCCTCACTCGACCTCTGACCCGGGCCGCCCCGGATGCCGAGGGTGGCAGACTGACGGCATGGCGGCACACGCGACGGTCGTGGGCAGCGGACCGAACGGACTGACCGCCGCTGCGACACTCGCGCGGGCGGGACTGCGGGTGCGGGTCCTCGAGGCAGCCGACACGATCGGCGGCGGTGTACGCACCGGGGCACTGACCCTCCCCGGATTCCATCACGACGTCTGCTCGGCCGTGCACCCCGCTGCGCTGACCTCTCCGGTGTTCCGGGCGCTCGGGCTCGATCGCGACATCTCATGGCTGATTCCGGATGCCTCGTTTGCACACCCGCTCGATCGGGTGCCCGCAGCCATCGCCTGGCGCGACATCGACCGCACGGCACACGACCTCGGCCCGGACGGACGCGCCTGGCTCGCGACGATGCGGCCGCTTGCACGCCACATCGACGAGCTCGTGTCATTCACGGGCGACCAGCTGATACGGATGCCGCGGCATCCGGTCACGGCAGTGCGCTACGGCTTCCGTGTGCTCGAGCAGGGCACACGTCTCGGCGCTCGGAGTTTCCGCACACCGCGAGCTGGCGCGTTACTAGCAGGAGCCATGGCTCACGCGAACACCTGGATGCCGTCCCTGGCGTCAGCAGCGGCGGGTCTGTTGCTCACGGCGCAGGCCCACGCCGGCGGGTGGCCCATTCCGCGCGGAGGCGCCCAGACGATCGCCGAGGCCCTCGCCGCCGACATCCGCGCACACGGCGGCGTGATCGAGACCGGAACGCGCGTGACCTCCCTCGACGACCTCGACTGGGGTGATCCGGCAGCGGGCGACCTGCTCGTCCTCGACACCTCTCCCCGGCTGCTTCTAACGGCATCCGCGTTGCCGACCGCGTACGCGAGGCCGGTCCGTCACTACCGGTACGGACCCGGCGTCATGAAGGTGGATGTCGCACTGGCGGGGCCCGTCCCCTGGCGCGACCCGGACGTGGGCCGTGCGCCGACGGTGCACCTGGGCGGGACTCGGGAGGAGATCATCGCCGCCGAGCGGGATGTCGCGCGGGGCCGGATCCCCGCGAACCCGTACGTGCTCGCGGTGCAGCCGTCGGTGGTCGACCCGACCCGCGCTCCCACGGGCAAGGCGGTGCTGTGGGCGTACACGCACGTTCCGCTCGGATCGACAACGGATGCCACGGGTGCCGTTCTCGCACAGGTCGAGCGCTTCGCGCCGGGCGTGCGGGATCTGATCCTCGCGGTGCACTCGACGACAGCCGCGGCCCGCGTGCGAACCAACCCGGCCGAGATCGGGGGCGACATCTCCGGGGGCGCGTTCACGATGACGCAGGCAATCCGCAGACCCGTCCTGTCGCGGCATCCGTGGCGAACACCGTTGCCGGGTGTGTATCTCGCGTCGGCATCGACCCCGCCGGGCCCAGGTGTGCACGGGATGAGCGGCTGGCACGCTGCCCGCACGGCGCTCGGCGACGCGGCAGGGCTGCCGGTGACGCTGGATGACGTGTTCGGCGACGACTGACGGCGAAAGGGCGGCCCGAGGCCCCTGCGCGATTCTCGCCGCCGCGTCAAGACCGTGCATCCGGACCCGTGCGACAGCTACGGTCGAGCCATGGGATTGTTCGGCATCGGCTCCTCCAAAGACAGCAACAGCGCCCTGGCGGTTCCCGACGACGGCATCGTTCCGCCCAGCAAGCTCTGGGGCGACAAGTTCGGGATGCTGGCAACGCGGGGACTGCAGATCATCGTCGTCGTCGCCCTCGCGGCCGGCATCATCTGGGGACTCCGACAGATCACGCTGGTGGTCATCCCGGTGCTGCTCGCGCTGATCTTCGCGTCGGCGTTCGCGCCGGTGATGAGTTGGATGCGCCGTCGCGGCGTGCCCTCGATCCTCGCGACCCTCATCGCGCTGCTCACGATCGTGCTGCTGCTCGGCGGCGTCGGCTGGCTCATCGTCTGGGCGGTTCGCGATCAGTGGGATTCGCTCTATAGCCAGGCGGAGGCCGGTGCCCAGAAGCTCTGGGAATGGGTGCAGACGCTGCCGTTCGGGATCGATCAGCAGCAGATCGACGAGTGGATCTCGTCGATTCAGGCCTTCATCACGAGTGCCCAGTTCGGCACTGGGGCCATCGCCGGCGTCAGCGTCGTGGCTAACTTCGCGACCGGTTTCGTCCTGCTGGTCGTCGTGCTCTTCTTCTTCTTGAAGGACGGCCCGCGGATGTGGGAGTTTCTGCTCCGCCCGTTCCGCGGTTCCGCCGAAGCGCGGGCTCGCCGCATCGGCGACAAGACGGTGTCGACGCTCGGCGCCTACGTCCGCGGCACGGCATCGGTAGCCTTCGTCGACGCGGTCGGGATCGGCATCGGCCTGTGGATCCTCGGCGTCCCGCTCGCCCTCCCCCTGGCGGTCTTGGTCTTCCTCCTCGCCTTCATCCCGATCGTCGGGGCGACCCTCGCAGGGATCCTGGCAGCGCTCGTCGCGCTCGTCGCCAACGGCTGGGTCAACGCGCTGTTCGTCGTCGGTCTGATCGTGCTCGTCAACCAGCTGGAAGGAAACTTCCTGCAACCGGTGCTGATGGGGCGCTCGATGAAGCTGCATTCGTTCGTCATCCTGATCGCCCTGACGGTCGGTACCGTGCTCGGCGGAATCGTCGGCGCAGTCCTCGCCGTGCCGATCACGGCAGTGGCGTGGGGAATCGTGCAGGTGTGGGACGGCCCGAACACCCCCGCCCGGTGGGCACGACGCAAGAGCACCGAACCGGCGCCGTCCTGACGCCCGGGCTGGACAGCTACCCCCGACAGACAGGATGCTGACCGCATGCGCTATGCGATTCCCGAGCCGATGCTCGCGAAGTCCGTCGACCGCATCCCCGCGCCTGATGCGGTCGCCGGCGGTCTGAGCTTCGAACCGAAGTGGGACGGCTTCCGCGCGCTCGTGTCGTGGGACGGGACAGATGTCGAGATCGGCAGCCGCGGTGCGAAGCCGCTCACGCGCTACTTTCCCGAGCTCGTCGAGGCGTTTGCGCGGCTCCTTCCCGAACCGTGCCTGCTCGACGGCGAGATCGTGATCGCGCTGGGCGAGCCGGGCTCTCAGCGCCTGGACTGGGACGCGCTGACGCAGCGCATCCACCCCGCCGACTCGCGGGTGCGGATGCTGAGCGAGCAGACCCCCGCGATGTTCATCGCATTCGACATCCTGGCGCGCGGGAAGCGCGATCTGGCGAGCGAGCCGTTCCAGGCCCGGCGGGCTGAGCTCCTCGACCTGCTGCGCGACGTGCCGCATCCGGTGCACGTCACGCGCACGACTGACGACCCCGACCGGGCTGCTCGGTGGCTCGATGAATTCGAGGGGGCGGGCCTTGACGGCGTGGTCGCCAAGCCCCTCGCCCAGCCCTATGCGCCGGGCAAGCGGACGATGTTCAAGATCAAGCACGCGCGCACGGCGGATGTCGTCGCGCTCGGCTACCGGGTGCACAAGAGCGGGAGCGGGGTCGGCTCACTGCTTGTCGGTCTCTATACCGACGAGGGTCAGCTCGTCCAGGTCGGCGGGGTGGCAGCGTGGTCGGACAAGCGCAGACGGGAGCTCGTCGACGAGCTCGAACCGTTCGTCGAGCGCGACGAGGCCGGCGCCGCAGTGACCGGCGAGGGCGAGCGGTCTCGCTTTGCCTCGGGCAAGGATGTGTCGTTCGTGCAGCTGCGCCCCGAACTGGTGCTCGAGGTGCGCTACGACCAGCTCGAGAAGTGGCGTTTTCGCCACACCGTGCAGTTCGTGCGGTGGCGCGAGGATCGTGACCCGCGCTCGTGCACGTACGACCAACTCGAGACTGTCAGCGCGTACGACGTGGGCGCGGTGCTCGAAAGCTGACGGTCAGCGGCGCGGTTCGGCGCGCGGACTCAGCGGCGCGATCAGCGCGAAGGCGGGGTGAACTCGACCACGGGTATGGTCGTCTCTCCCCCGTTCAGCTCGTCCATCGCCCCCTTGAGGTGGTCCCAGGCATCCGGGTGCACCCGGGCATAGCGGGCAAGCACCGCCGCTGCGTCGCTCTCAGGCAGGATGCGGGCAGTAGCCGCCACGCCCTTCGAGCGACCGACCCAGAGCCGGGCAGCGGGGTTGGCCTGGAGGTTCTTGAGCCACTGTGCGCGCGAGCCGTGGCCGGAAGCGACGCGGAGCGCGTTCGTCTCGCGTTCGATCACCTCAAGCACGACGTAGCGCGGCTGGCCGCTCTTGCGGCCGATGTGCTCGACCATCACGAACCTGCCGCCGAACAACCAGCCAAGCCCCGCGCGAAACAGCGGAATCGGGGCGCGGACGATCCAGCGCGTGCGAAGCAGGCGCGCGGCCCACTGATCGATCGTCGACGTCGTCTCGGTGCCCGTCGTGTCGGTGCCCGTCGCGTCGGCAGTCTTGTCGGTCACTCGATTTCCTCCGTTTCGGGGTCGCTCGGGTCGGGTTTGCGTGCGCGGCTCGGCTGGACCCGCGGGGGTTCGCCGGGCATCTTCGGGAACTCGGGCGGGAAAGGCAGCTCACCGAGTCCGTCGGAAAGGTCTCTCTCCCACCACTCCAGCAGCGTGTCGATCCTGCCGCGTACCTCGCCGAACCGGGCCCAGGGGTCGCCCACCTCGGCCAGGCGCTCCGGCACGGTGCGCACAGTGAACGATGCCGGATCGACGGATGCCAGCTCCTCCCAGGTGATCGGGGTGGCAACAGTCGCGGCCGGCAGGGCTCGCGGACTGTAGGCCCCCGCCATCGTTCGGTCGCGATTTGCCTGGTTGAAGTCGATGAACACGCGCTGGCCGCGCTCTTCTTTCCACCACTTCGTGGTGACACGGTCCGGCATCCGTCGCTCCAGTTCGCGACCGGCGGCGATGACCGCGTGCCTGACGTCGAGGAACTCCCACTCCGGTTCGATCGGGCAGAACAGGTGGATGCCGCGGTTGCCGCTTGTTTTGATCCATGCCTCGAGCCCCGCCTCCGCGAGCACCTCACGGAGCGCGGGGGCGACGGCCGCGGCATCCGCGAAGTCGGTTCCGGGCTGCGGGTCGAGGTCGATGCGCAGTTCGACAGGGTTGTCGGTGTTCTCGGTGCGCGATGCCCAGGGATGGAAGACGACGGTGTTCATCTGTGCCGCCCAGACGACGGCGGCGGGCTCGGTGAGCACGATCTGCGGATGCCGACGCCCGCTGTTGTAGGTCACGGTGACGGTCTCGATGAACGACGGCGCGCCCTTGGGCGGGTTCTTCGAGAAGAACATCTCACCCTCGATCGAGTCGGGGTAGCGCTCAAGCGAGACGGGACGGTGGCCGTTGGCGGCGAGGAAGGGGCCTGCGACGGCGAGCAGGTACTCGGCCAGCTCGCGCTTGGTTATGCCGACCGCTGGCCACAGCACACGGTCAGGACTGGACAGCCCGACCTCCCGATCGCCGTCGGGGCCGGGGATGGTGAGGGTGATCCGGTCAGTCGCCATCGTCCGGGGCCTCGACCATCAGCGGGGCGAGGTGGTCTCGGTTCAGTCGAATCCAGGGACCGGCGGGGTCGATGAGGATGCCGGCGAGCTCGGGGTCTGCGCGAAGCGCCGCGCCCAGTTGCGCACCGGTGACGGGGGCGGGGCGGTCACCGCGCCCGAGTGCTGCGATCTCGATGGGGTGCGTAAACACTTCGATGAGGCGGTCGCCGTCGGCGGTACGGGCTTCGGCGACTCCGACCTGATCGGACCCTTCGGGCTTGTTCACCGCGATCCACAGGCGTGAGGAAGGGATGGCTGCCACCACCTCGTCGGGCGTGGACTCGGTGCGGCGGGCAGCGAGCAGCTTCTTGACGCTGAACTCGGGGTCGGCCTGCTCCATCATCTGAGCGATGAGGTCCCGAGAGAGCAGCGCCCTGGCAGGGGCGGATGCCGGGTCAATGATCAGTCCGGCGTAGGTGCCCGACAGCAGGAACCGCAGCACCGCCTGCGCGGGCTGCGCCATCGCCGAGGTGTCGGTCGCGCCGTCTGCGGCAAGGCTGGCACGCAAGGCCGCGACACCGCTGTAGGCAAGGACGTACTGCTTGTCACCGATCGTGGTGATCGCCAGCGGAATGTTCTCACCCTCGGCGAGCATTCGCTTGGCATCTCCCTTGACGCGCAGGAAGAGGTGTCCCTGCAGCAGCTGACGGGCAACCTGCAGGAGTTCCGCCGGCTCGGGTCGTTCGGGGAGCTTTGACAGCGCCGTCACCAGCGGGCCGTTGTCTTGGACGCTGGGCCGGGGCGGCGCTTCTGCGTCGTCATCGGCCGCCGTTTCTGCCGCGGCGTTCGCCGCGGGCGCGGGGGCCCCGAGGCCCTGGAACGACGACATCGAGATCCCGACCACCGCGTCGAAGTCTGGTTCGTCGTCAGCGACCGCCGAGGGCTGCGAGGCTGCCGGGTCGGCGTCGGATGCGGCGTTGGCGACTCCCGTGTCGTCAACGGATGTCGTGTCGTCGGAGGCGCCCTCGGGCGTCTCGGCAGGCGTTGCTGCGGGGCGTCGAGAGAACAGAGCCATGCTTCGAGGCTACCGACGTCGCGCGTGGATCAGGACCAGGGTTGTCACAGTTCGGGAAACGCGGTAAGCGTGGATGCCGTCTTCGGCCGGGACTACAGCAGCGTGAGCAGCTGGGCGAGCAGGATCTTCACGACCAGCGCCGTGGGATAGACGAGGCTGTAACCAAGGGCGACGCGGACGTCGTGGCCAGTGCGTTCCTGGGCGAAGGCGAGGATCGCACTGTTCGTCTGCGCGCCGGCGATGACACCCGACAGCTTCGTACCCCCCAGGTGCAGGATGTGCCGCACCAGCAGGTAGGTGCCGAACATCGCGAAGGATGTCACGACCAATCCGATCCCGACGAGCGCGACGATCTCTCCCGACGCGATCGCCTGCAGGATCTGCGATCCCGCCTTCGACCCGGCGTAGGCGAGGAAGATCAACAGGCCCAACTCGCCCAGCGCGGTGGCAGCGGCGTTGGGGATCGTCGTCACAAAGCGGCCGATCCGCCCGATCCTGCCCATCACGAGGCCGACAATCAGCGCTCCGGCTGCGGCTCCCAGCGACAGGTGCGATCCGCCCGGCAGCGGCACTTCGATGAGGCCGAGCAGCATGCCCGCGGCGATACCGAGGCCGAGAGCCACGGGGTTCAGGTCGGCCATGCCGCGTTCAGAGTCGCCGAGAAAGGCCGTGACCGCGGGCAGCTGGTCGCGGGGAGCGACAACACGAAGCCGGTCGCCCTGGTGCAGCACGAAGTCGGGGGTCCCGAGGAACTCGACATCCCCGCGCCGCACCCGCACGATCGTCGCACCGAAGCGCTCGGCGACACCGAGCTGCGCGATCGTGCGTCCCGACCAGCGCGAGTCCGACAGGATGATCCGCCGGTAGTCCAGTCGGCTGCGGTCGTGCGTGATGTTGAGCGTCGACGGATGCCCCAGTTCCTCGGTGACGGCTGCCACGACCCGCTCCGGGCCGACCACATTGATGATTGCGCCCTTCTCGAGCACCGTGTCGGGACCCACGACGACGACCTCTCCGTCGGGGCGACGCAGGCGCGAGACCAGCACCCGGCCGCCGTGCCGCCGCGTGAGGTCGGTCATCGTGGGGGTGCTGTCGGTGTCGATGCGGATGACGAGGTCGACGATCCGTGGTGGTGCGTCAGCGTCTGTGCGACTGTGGCGAAGCGCGAGTACGACGGCTCCCATCGCCCCGATGACGCCGAAGATGTAGGTGCTCGCGTACCCGACTGTCGCTGCTGGGCTGCCCCCGGTAGCAGCGAGGGCGGGTGTGCTCGTGACCGAGCCGGCGTACGCACCGGCGATCGTTTCCGGCGACAGGTCCAGCATCGTCCCCAGGCCCAGCGTCAGGGCTGCCGCAGCGATCATGATGGCTGAGACGAGCAGCAGCATCCAATACGAGGTGCGAAGCGCGTTCACGAACCCCGGCCCTGCGATGACGCCGATACTGAAGGCGAAGAGCACCAGACCGAAGTCGCCGACGTACGAGGGCACCTCAATCGTGACGCCCTGGGAGACGCCCCAGGCGGTGAGCGCGATCATCGTGAAGAGCACGGCTACGGCGCCGAGCGACATCCCCCACAACCGGATGCGGCCGATCGCCGCGCCGATACCCGTGACCAGGAACAGCACGAGCACCGGGTGATCGGCGAGCACAGTGAGGACTGACGCGAGGGTCATGGGCCTCCTTCTGCCAGCGGGCCTGACCTTCTGTGGGCCCTGGGCGCCGGTGCACCCTCGCTCACGCCGTCATCGCGATCGTACGCGCGCCCACGGGTGGCGCTCAGGGGCGAAAGTCCTGGCGCCCCCTCCCAGACGCGACCCTCAGAGCTTTTCGATCGGGGCGATCTTGATCAGGAGCTTCTTGGCGCCCGCGCTATCGAAACGAACATGCGCGACGCGCTTCGCGCCCTCGCCGGTGACAGCATCCACTCGACCCTCGCCGAAGTCGTCGTGACGGATGCGATCTCCTGGCGCGAGCTCCATGTCGCCGTTGTCGCGCACCTTGGCCGGGATGCGGTTGGCGAACTTGTCGATCGATGTCGACTTCGGCACGAGCGCGTCTCCGTAGCGGCCCGAGCCCCCGAAACCACCGCCGCCCGAGCCGCCCCGCCCTGGCCGCGCATTGAGGGCGCGGGACTGGGAACCCCCACGGGAGTTCACATCACCCGGGGACTGGCGCCAATCGATGAGCGTCGCAGGGATCTCTTGCAGGAACCGGCTGGGCATCGCTACCGACACTTCGCCGAACTGCGCTCGGGTCATCGCGAGCGTGAGATAGAGCCGCGCTCGAGCACGCGTGACGCCGACGTAGAACAAGCGCCGCTCTTCCTGCGGTCCGCCCGGTTCCCCGGCCGAGATGCGGTGCGGGATGAGATCCTCTTCGACGCCCGTGATGAACACGGTGTCGTACTCCAGCCCCTTCGCCGTGTGCATCGTCATGAGAGACACGGACCCGCTCGCATCGTCGAGGTCGTCGGCATCCGCGACGAGGGCGACCTCGGTGAGGAAGTCGATGATCGTGCCGTCGGGGTTGTTGCGGGCGAACTCGCGTGTGACGGCGACGAGTTCGTCGAGGTTCTCGACGCGCGCTTCATCCTGCGGATCGCGGGAGGCGCGCAGCGCGTCGAGGTAACCCGACTTGTTCAGAAGCAGCTGAAGCCCTTCGGCCACCGTGGTGGGCGGCGGGAGCTCACCGGAGGACGGGAGCATCAGGGCGCTCGCCTCAGCGAGAACGGAATCCAACTGCGCGATCGCGGCTTGGATCTTGGGGCCGACGCCGAGGGCCGACGCGTTGGCGAGCGCATCGCGGAACGTGATCTGCTGGTCCGCCGCGTAGCGGGCGATGGCCGTCTCGGTGACGTCGCCGATGCCGCGCCGCGGCTTGTTCAGGATGCGGCGCACCGCCATCTCGTCGGCGGGGTTTGCGACGGCGACGAGGTACGCGAGGGCATCCTTGATCTCGGCTCGTTCGTAGAACTTCGTGCCACCCATGATCTTGTAGGGCACCGCCGAACGGATGAAGATCTCTTCCAGTGCACGGGACTGCGAGTTCGTGCGGTAGAAGACCGCCATCTGGCCGTACTCGACGCCGCGATGGTGGAGAGCTTCGATCTCGTCGGCGACGAACTGGGCCTCGTCGTGCTGAGAGTAGCCGGTGAAGCCCACGATGGGATCGCCGGCGCCGACATCGGTCCAGAGCTTTTTCTCTTTGCGGTCGAAGTTGTTGCCGATGACGGCATTCGCTGCCGAGAGGATGTTCTGCGTCGATCGGTAGTTCTGCTCCAGCAGCACCACCTTCGCACCCGGGAAGTCGCGCTCAAACTCACTGATATTGCGGATGTCGGCGCCGCGGAAAGCGTAGATCGACTGGTCGGAGTCGCCGACGACGGTGAGCGAGGCACCCTCGAGCTCGGGAGCTTCGTCGGGTTCGAAAATCATCATTCCGCCAACGGAATACGGCTCGGCCGCGGCCCCGGTGACGGGGCGGGTGAGTTCGTGGATGAGCGCGTACTGGGCGTGGTTGGTGTCCTGGTACTCGTCGACCAGGACGTGGCGGAAGCGCCGGCGGTAGACATCCGCCACCCGGGGGAACGCGCGGAACAGATAGACGGTCTGGGCGATCAGGTCGTCGAAATCGAACGCATTGGCACGCTGCAGAGCTCGCTGATAGTCGCCGAAGATCTCCACGAACAACCGCTCGGCGGGGTCGTTCATGTTGGCCTGTCGGGCAAAGGACTCGGCATCCGCGAGTTCGTTCTTGAGCTTGGAGATCCGCCCCTGCACACCGGCGGGGGTCAGCCCGAGTGCGTCGGCTTCGTACTCTTTGACGAGGCGCTTGATGAGCGCGCGGGAGTCGCCCGAGTCGTAGATCGTGAAGGCCTTCGTGAAGCCGAACTGCTCGGCCTCGCGCCGCAGGATCCGCACACACGCCGAGTGGAACGTCGAGATCCACATGCCGCGTCCGCGTTCCCCGACGAGCTGCTCGACGCGCTCGCGCATCTCACCGGCCGCTTTGTTGGTGAACGTGATCGCGAGAATCTGGCTGGGGTAGGCCTCGCCGCTGCGCAGCAGCGACGCGATCCGGTGGGTGAGCACGCGAGTTTTTCCCGACCCCGCGCCCGCGACGATCAACAGCGCCGGGCCACGGTATAGCACCGCCTCACGCTGCGGCGGATTCAGGCCGGTCAGAAGCTCGTCATCCACCACATCCATAACCCCGCAAGTCTATTCGCGACCCCGGACATCCGCCCCGGCTCCGCGCAGCCCCGCGGGTGACGGTCTCGATTGCAGGATCAGATGGCTTTCGACGCCGCTCGCGGCAGCCAAAGCCGCCATTCCTCCTGCAATCGGGCCGTCGACTCAGCGCGGCGACAGGAAGATGACGCCGCGATAGCCGTCGGGACCCCAGGCGACGAGTCGCTCCAGGTCATCGACGTGGATCGGAAGGTCATGCGTATCGACCCAGGTCTCCCCCGTCGCCGTGTTCACCCACGGGTCCTCGACGATCACGTAGGGCCCGGCCGCAGCGTGGGCAACGATCCAGTGAGGGCCGGGGTCGGCGTGCATCGGCGCCTCGTCGATGAGAAGCAGGGCCTGCTCGCCCGCGGCCACCCGCGCCGCAACCTCGGTCATCGCAATGCGTGCGGTGCCGATCGGGATGCCGAGATCTGCCGCGCGCTTGCGCGACTCCTGCTGCAACTCCGCACGGAAGTCGTAGTCGAAGCCGGCGAACTCCTCGAGCAGAACGGGGCCTGGGTGGTCCAGTGTCACCTCAACCGCGCCGCGAGGGCCGACATGCTCCTGCACCGTGACGGCCAGCCCGATCGGTTCGCACGCCGGATAGTTGCTGGCACGACGCCAGAAGTCGATCTCGAGATCACGATCGGACACACTCTGGCCCGCGAACCCGGGGCTGCCGAAGCGCTCGGCGGCGATGAGGCCAGCCACCGCCCCACAGGTGAAGAGCGTCGTCTGCCCGTAGTACCCGGGCTCCGCGTGCTCGATCGGAACCAGCCACCGCACGAGGCCGTTGGCACCCTCGGTCCCCACGGCTCCCCACGGGGCGCGCAGGGGCGTGAAGCCGTGTGCCGAAGCTGACTCGGGAGCGGCAGCGCCCTCAGAAACCTCCCACTTCACGGCGGCATCGCCGCGCTCTGCCGCAGCGGTGATCACGCGCGTGATGAGGCGATCGGCGGCGTCATCCGGGGCGTCCGGCGAGGTCCAGAGGTCGATGATCTTCGTCGCGGCCGTTGCGGGACGACCCGAGGTGAGGGCGGCAGCCAGGATGCCGGAACCGTGCCCGAGCGTGTGCACAGTCGGGCGGTACCCGGCGCGCTCGATGCGCCAGTGCGCGGCGCGCTCATCACCCAGAGCGTCAGCGAGGCCGGCATCCAGAACCGCGGTGACAGCGTCTGCGCCGTCCGCGAGCACCGGTTCGATCGATTGCACGTCAGTCTTCTCTCTCGCCGGTACGCACCGACGTGTTTTCGCGGTGCGCGGCAGCAACCAGCATCCGGGTGTATTCGTGGCGAGGCTCGGTGAGCACCTGTTCGCACGGTCCGCTCTCGATCACGCGGCCGTCCCAGAGCACAGTGACCGAGTCGGCGAGCAGTCGCACGACTGCCAGGTCGTGCGAGATGAACAGCAGCGAAATGCCGAGGTCGTCGCGGAGCGCCGTCAACAGCGTCAGGATCTGGGCTTGCACCGAGACATCGAGCGCTGAGACCGACTCGTCGCAAATGAGCAGCCTCGGCCTCGGCGCCAGGGCGCGCGCGATGGCGACGCGTTGCCGCTGGCCGCCCGACAGCTCGGCCGGTCGCTTGCCGGCGAAGTCGGTGGGAAGCCCGACGGTCTCGAGCAGCACGGCGACATCGGATGCCGGGCGGTGTGCGACCGCGAGCGCCTCTCGAAGGATCGACCCGATCGACATCATGGGGTTCAGCGACGAGTACGGGTCTTGGAACACGATCTGCATCTGCGCGGGTGTGCGCGAGCGGCGTCCTGGGGTTAGGTCTGTGCCGCCAAAGGAGATGACTCCGCCGTCTTCGCGCTCGAGCCCCGCGATGCAGCGAGCGAGCGTCGACTTGCCCGACCCGGACTCTCCGACCACGCCGACGATTTCGCCTTCGCCGATGCGCAGGTCGACACCATCCAGCACGGTGCGCTGCCCGAAGTGCTTCGTCACGCCCGTTGCCTGCACGAGGGTCGGAGTCTCCTCGACGGCAGGTGCCGGAGCTTCACGCGGCGGGGCGAGGACGGGGTCCGCGTCGATGAGCGCGCGAGTGTACGGATGCTTCGGAGCAGACAGCACGTCACCGGTCGCGCCACGCTCGACGATGACGCCATGCTGCATCACGAGCACATCGTCGGTGCGGCCGCGCACGAGACCGAGGTCGTGCGAGATGAGAATCACCGACAGGTCTCGACGTGCCTGGACCGCACGCAGGAGGTCGAGGATCTCCGCTTGGTTCGAGGCGTCGAGGGCCGTGGTCGGCTCATCGGCGATGAGGAGTTTCGGATCGGCGGCGAGCGCTGCCGCGATAGCGACCCGCTGCCGCATCCCACCCGAGAGCTGATGCGGGAAGGCCCGCGCGACGCGTTCGGGAAGCTTCACCTCAGCCAGCCGCGCGGCGACCTCGCGGGTGAGTTCGGATGCCGCGATCCGCCGGTCGGATGCGGCCCGCAGCGTCCACGCGATCTGATCGCCGCACCGGTGCACCGGTGAGAGGCTCGTGAACGGGTCCTGCAACAGCAGCGCGACGGTGGAGCCGCGCACCGACGTCCATGCGGCGGGTGCGGCATCCAGGGCTAGCGTGGTGTCACCGACGACGGCCGTTCCCGCGGCGCGGAAGCCACGGGGCAGGAGGCCGATGAGACTCTTCGCGCTGAGGGTCTTGCCCGATCCGGACTCTCCGATGATGGCCAGGGTCCGGCCCGCAGCGATGGTCGCGTCGAACGGTTCGACCATGACGCCCTGTGGTCCGCGCACCGTGAGCCCCAGAATCTGCACGCCGGTCATGCCTCTTCTCCTACCTGCGAGAGGCGCTGCCCGACCCAGTCACCGACGAGGTTCACGGCGCACGCGACGAGGATGATCAACGCCGCAGGCACGAGGACGGCCGCGGGATTGTCGAACATGATCGCCCGGTTGTCGGTGAGCTGCCGGCCCCAGTCGGCCGTCCCGGGCGGGACGCCGACGCCGAGGAACGACAGCGACGAGAACGCGACGATCGCGAAGGCGACGTTGAGCATCGCGTTCGTGATCACCAGGGTCGACACGTTCGGCAGGATGTGGCGGAACATCACGCGCCACCGTGAGAGTGAGAGCATCTGGGCCGCTTCGATGTAGGGCCGGGCCGACTGCTCGAGCACGCCGGCACGCACGATCCGGATGTCGGAGGGCGAGAACAGCGCGATCAGCAACACCACCGTGACCCAGTACCCGCCCCCGAACACACCGGCGACGACGATCGCGGCCAGCAGCACCGGAAGTGCCAGCAGCAGGTCGGTCCAGCGGCTGATGAAGAAGTCGAGCCAGCCGCGTTCGTAACCCGCGAGCGTGCCGAGCAGGATGCCCAGCAACATCGATCCGAGCGCGACACACACCGGTCCGACCAGGGCCGACGCGGTGCCCGCGACCGTCATGGCGAACACGTCGCGGCCGAGCTCGTCGGTGCCGAGGAGATGCCCGTCCTGGCCCGGCGCCAGGAGCGCGGAGAGGATGTCTTGACGCATCGCATCGGGGAACAGCAGCGGGCCGAGGACGGCCGCCAGCACGACGAGAGCAATGAGGCCCACCGACAGGATGATGAGAATCGGCATCCGCCTGCGCCGGCGGGTCGGCGATGTCATGAGTTCGATGGCCGCGGTCATGCGGACGCCCCCCGTTCGCGTACCCGCGGGTCGAGCAGGATGTAGGCGATGTCGGCCAGGAGCGCGATCACCGCGATGACGATCGCGACCAGGAGTGTGAGCGACTGTACGACGGCGATGTCCTTGAACAGCACGGAGTCCTGCAGCAGGGTGCCCAGGCCCGGCAGCGCGAAGGTTGTCTCGGCCAGCACCGTTCCGCCGACCAGGAAGGTCAGCACCAGGCTCGCGCCGGTCACGATCGGGATCGCCGCGTTGCGCAGCGCGATGCGCTGGACGCTGCGCTCCGACAGGCCGCGAGCGCGCGCTGAGGTGACATAGTCGGCCTCGAGTTCTCGGAGCATCGCGGTGCGCGTCAGTTTCAGGATGATGGCGCCGAGGCCCAGGGCGAGGGTGATCGCGGGGAGCACGAGGTGCCAGAGTGTGTCGAGCCCGCCCGAGCCTGCCCCGTAGACCGGGAAGACCGGAAGGTAGTAAGCGAAGACGTAGAGGAGCAGCAGACCGACGGCGAACGTGGGTGCGCTGAGTCCGACGACCGCGAGGGCGCTGGCTGTGCGGTCGGATGCCCCGCCTGCCCGCACGGCGCTGCGCACCCCGAGCGGGATGGCCACCACGAGCGCGATGACGAACGCGATCCCGCAGAGTGCCGCGGTGAGCCCGACGCGGGAGGAGATCGCGTCGGCAACGGACGTCTGCAACCGGATCGACTCGCCGAGGTCCCCGGTGACGAAACCGCCGAGCCAGCGCACGTACTGCACGAGGAACGGGTCATCGAGGTGGTACTGGGCGCGGATGGCTGCCACCGCATCCGGTGAGGACGGCCGGTTGCCGAGCAGGTTCTTCACGATGTCGCCCGGCGCCAAATACATCAGCGAGAAGACGATGAAGGAGAGAACCAGCAGCACGCCGAGCATGCCGAGCACGCGCACCGCGAGCATGCGGCCAAGCGGCCGTGATCGCGGGGCGCGTGCCCGGAGGGGTGAACCTGTTGTCACAGTGGTGGTTCGGTCGGTGTTACTGCGCCGCGCGGTAGAGCTGCGTCGGCCACGACGAGATGAACGCAAACGAGCTGTAGTCGTTCATCCCGAGGTCGTTGGCGAACGCGGTGGCGGACTGACCCCACCAGAGCGGGATGTTCACGGCATCCTCGGCCTGCAGCGTTTCGGCCTCGATGAGCAGGTCAATGCGGGCGCTGCGGTCGGATTCTGCGCCCACCTCCGACAGGAGCGACATGATCTCGGGGTTGTCGTACGCGGCGGGGTTGCCGGCGCCCAGCAGGTAGCTGGGGATCTCGGCGGGGTCGCCGAGCGTCGAGAAGTACCACATCATGTTCAGGCCGTAGTCGCTGGAGGCATCCAGGCTCGCAAGCCACTCCTCGATCGGCACTTCGCGAACGTTCAGCGTGATGCCGATCTCGGCGAGGTTCTGCGACAGCGCCTGCGCCGCAGTGCCAAGCTGCGGGCCGGTGTTCGGGGTGAGGATCTCGGTCTCAAACCCGTCGGGGTAGCCCGACTCTGCGAGTGCCGCCTTGGCAGCATCCAGGTCGTAGTCCCACTGCGGGATCTCGGCGAGCTTCTCGCGGGCGACATCCGGGGAGTACACGGCAGCGAGCGACTCGGGGGTCATGATCGCGGTGGCAGCTTCACCGTGCCCGCGCAGCAGCTTGTCGACGTAGGCGTCGCGGTCGACGGCGTGTGCGATGGCCTCGCGCACCTTGGGGTCATCGAACGGGGCGACCGACGTGTTGAAGTAGAGCCCGACGTACGACAGGTCATTGATGTAGTCGACGCGCATCGTGTCGAGGTTCTCCCACTGCGTGGACTGGGCCAGCGGCACGTTGAACGCTACGTCGATGTCACCAGACTGCGCCGCGAGGAGCCTTGTCGACTCGTCAGGAATGAAGTTGACCGTGATGCTCTTGACCTTGGGCTCTTCGCCCCACCACGTGTCGGTGCGCTCGAAGGTGACGTGAGAGTCGGGTGCGAACTCGGTGACCTTGTACGGGCCGGTTCCCATCAGCAGCGAGGATGCCGTCCCGACGTTTCCGTCGTTTGCCTCCCAGAACGCCTTCGACGTGATGAAAGCGGCGCCACCGGTGCTCATGTTCTTGGCGAACGCGGCATCCGGCTCGGTGAGGGTGACAGTCACCTCGCTGTCGCCGGTCTTCTCGACCGACTCGACGTTGGTCATGTAATAGGCGAGGCCGGGCGAGGTGGTCTCGTCGCGAGCCTCGTTGAGGCTGAAGACGACGTCGTCGGCGGTGACCGGGGTGCCGTCCTGGAACATCGCGTCATCGCGAAGCTCGTAGACGTAGGTGACGTCGTCCGGCTGCGACCACGATTCGGCGAGGGCCGGCTGGATGGCACCGTCAGCGTCGATCGCGACGAGACCTTCCTGCGCGATCGAGGCGATGTAGTAGTTCAGGATGCCGGACTCCTGCCCGACGTAGAGGTTGGAGAGCGAACCGGGCAGGGCCACGGTGATGCTGTCGATCTGCTCGCCACTGTCGGCCAGGGCAGTGCTCGCCGACGGCGCCGGGTCGCCGCTGCACGCGGTGAGCAGAAGTGCTCCCGCAGCGACGACGGCGCCCGCCTGGGCGAGACGGGCGGTGGACGGGAAGGGCATGGGACTCTCCTCTGTGGGTGCGGTTCGGGTGGGGTAGGTCGTGCGTGACGAACTGAATCGGGCACGATGGCTTGCGCTGCGGCGCCTCGCATCGAGAATGACCTCGACATCGACGGGCGACGGGCGAAGCGAGGCGAGCACACGAAGCGCGGCCTCGACGGCGGGGATCGTCGCAGCCTCGACGAGGACCGTCGCGGCTGCGCGGCGGGTGACTGCCGGAGCCAGCCCCCACACCCGCACGCCATCGGGAAGATCGATGCCCGCCAGCGCACTTTCGGCAACGAAGGTCGTGCCGACGCGGTGGCGGGCGAGAGCGACAGCTGCCGCAGCATTCGAGACCTGCATGTCGTCTCCGGCCCGCGGACGCTCGAGTCGCCCGCCGAGCAGGTCACCCGGCGATCCGTCGCCGCGAATCCACATCTCGTCGGCCAGCAGCGCGGGATCGATGCGCCCACCGACGGGAGCCAGGTCCGCGGTGCTCACCGCGACGATCTCTTCGGCGAACAGGAACGTCGAGCGCATACCGCTGCGCCTGGTGATCGCGTGGCGCTCGCCGCTGACGGCAAGAGTGAGGGTCACCGCGATGTCAGCGCGGCCGTCCTGCACCAGAGCGAGGGCAGCCGCATTATCGGATGCCTCCACGAACGAAGCATCGATCTCGGGCTGCTGCGCGGCGAGGCGTCCGAGGGCCGGCGCGACGACCGTGGCTACCGCGTCGGCGGAGGCTGCGATCCGGACGAGATCAGCTCGACGCCCCAGCATCCTCGCCAGCTCCGTAGCTGCCGCCGTCAGGCTCGCGTCGATCCGGGGCGCGTGCTGAGCAAGCAGCGCACCGGTCGGGGTCAGGCGCGCAGCGCGCGCGGTGCGGACAACGAGTGCGACCCCGAGGCGAGCCTCGAGCCGCTGCACGTGCTGCGTGATCGTCGGCTGCGAATAGCCGAGGGATCGTGCCGCTGCACTGATCGAACCCGTCTGATCGATCGCGACGAGGATGCGCAGGGAGTGGACATCGAGCGCACGGGTGAGCGCGTCGATGTCGATGTCACCTCGTTGATCCATAGCGAGATGCTATCTATCACTACGTTTCGATGGTGTAACAATATGTTTCTTACGGCTTATGCCCGCCACGATGGTGCTGTGGTGAACTCCCCCGAGACGGAAGGCAGACCATGACAACAACCGAGCACTGGCGTGCGCACCGCGACGCCGTGGTCTGGTCGCCCGGCGGAATCGCGACCCTCTCTGCCACACACTGGCTCGACCCGACTCCTCGCTCCTTCGATAGCGTT
Organism: Microbacterium schleiferi; assembly: GCF_038150145.1. Lineage (GTDB taxonomy): Bacteria > Actinomycetota > Actinomycetes > Actinomycetales > Microbacteriaceae > Microbacterium > Microbacterium schleiferi_B. Next base: position 68,513 of record NZ_JBBWSA010000001.1, on the reverse strand, counting down.
CCCGGCACCTGGCACGCAGCGGACGGACGGGCCATCGGCTCACTCCCGTCAGGACTGGTCAGCCTCGCCCCCGGCGAGCGCTGGGAATCCGGAGGCCTCGAGCTTCGCGGCTTCGAACGTGACGGCGCGGTTGCCGTGCGCGTGTACGACCCGGCTGCACCCGCGACGCGAGGGATCTCACGAATCGAACGTTGGCCGGTCGATGACCTGATGCGAGTCGTCGCCCGACTGGAACCCACACCCCACCGCGACGTGCCCACCGAGGCCGTCGACGGATATCGAAGTACCGATGATTTCGAGGGTGTCATCGAGCTGGTGCTTCCGGAAGGAGATGTTTCGCTGTGCGTGCAGCTGCTCGATGACGGCTCCCTGTTCGCTGCGTTCTCCGACGCCACGAGCGGGAACGACAGCTACCGATTCCGGTTCCTCCGAATGCCGGCACCGGAGCCGGACGGATCGGTCACCGTTGACCTGAACCGCGCCTACCTGCCGCCATGCGCGTTCTCAGATGCCTACGTGTGCGTCTTTCCACCGCCCACCAACCGCTGGACCGTACCGGTTCGCGCCGGCGAGCGCCTCGTGCGCTGACCCGGTGGCGTCATCGATCGATAATCCGATCCAGCGCCGAGAATCCGAACGGGAGCCGTGCGATTCGGCGCCCGATCGGATTCTCGAGGAACGGTTGCAGCCTCAGAGCAGGCGGCGGGCGGACGCCCAGGCCGTCAACTCGTAGCGCCCCCGCTCCAGGTCGGACCCCTCTGCCGGGTCCCACCTCATGCACAGGAGCACCGCCCAGAATGGATGCCATGCGAACCCTCCTGAACATCATCTGGCTCGTCCTGTCGGGGTTCTGGCTGTTCCTCGGCTACATGCTGGCGGGCGTCATCCTGTGCGTCCTCATCGTCACGATCCCGTGGGGTATCGCGTCATTCCGGATCGGGGTGTACACGCTCTGGCCCTTCGGGCGCGAGGTCGTCGATCACCCGCGTTCGGGAGTGTTCTCGTTCCTCGGAAACGTCGTGTGGGTCATCCTCGCCGGCTGGTGGCTCGCGATCGGGCACATCCTCTCGGGCCTCGCGCTGTGCATCACGATCATCGGCATCCCGCTCGGGATCGCGAACTTCAAGCTCGTTCCTGTCTCGCTCATGCCGCTGGGCAAAGAGATCGTCGAGAAGCGGCGCGGCGGTCAGTTCGACCGGGCCGCCGACTCCGTGGCCCGCTGACCTCGGGAGTTCAGCCGAGCGCCGCGACACCGGCAGCGATGACGGATGCTCCGACCACCGCGAGCGAGAATGCGAGCACGACGACGCCGGTCCACAGCAGCGCCATCGCCCGCCCGGGCTTCTGCGGATCGCGACCGATCACCGACAGGAAGAACCCCGCCGGAACCAGGATCGCCGAGGCGAGAACGCCGACCGCTCCCCACTCCCACCCTCCCGCAACTCCTGCGGATGCCTGTGCGAGCGCACACACGATCCCGAGGATGACGAGCACCCCGGCGTGCGCGTGACCTGCCCGGAAGAACGTCTTCTGTAGTCCGTTGAACGGGTAGCCTCCGGTCGTGGCGCGCAGCACGAACGTGCCGCCATAGGCGATGGTGATGACCGTCAGCAGGGTGGCGCCGACGACGATAGACAGGATCGGGGACATGGATGCTCCGCTTCGACTCTCCGCGCCGCCGGCGCGTATTGGATAGTGCCGCTACCCAATATAAGATAGTGTCACTATCCAAGCAAGGAGCATCGTGCGCATCTCCGAACTCTCCGAGCGAAGCGGCATCCCCGTCGCCTCGATCAAGTTCTACATCCGCGAAGGGATGCTGCCGCGCGGCGCCGCGACGTCGGCAACCCGTGCCGAGTATGGCGACGAGCACCTGGCCCGCCTGCGCGTCATCCAGGCACTCAGTGACGTTCGGGCGCTGCCGCTCGCGCGGGTGAAGGAGATTCTGGCCCTCATCGATGAGCCCGACGAGACGCCGTACGCGACGCTCGGAAGGGCCGTGAGTGCCTTGCCGCCGTACGCCGACGAGACGAGCACCGACCGTGCCCGCGAGACCATCGCACTGCTGGGTCTGACGTACGACGAGCGTTTCGCCGCCGTTGCACAGCTCGAGGCGGCGATCCGCGGCATCGAGGCTGCGGGCCTTGCCTGGGATGCCGAGACCGCCGCCCGCTACGCCGGACCGCTGCTGCAGATCGCGGCGGCCGAGCTCGCGCCGCTGGCAGAGCTCAGCGAGAGCGAGCAGGTCTCGTACGCCGTGCTCGGCACCGCGATGTACGAACCCGCCATCCTGGCCCTGCGCCGGCTCGCACACCAGCATCTGCTCGCCACCCGCGAGACGGATGACGACATGTGACGTCACGGTCAGAAACAGAGCAGCCGCACGTCAGGGGTCGCGGCTAGCGTTGAGCCCTATCGCGGCGGACCGGATGGTTCCGGGCACCGGTTCATACCCGGTCGCGCAGCGGGTTCGACTCCCGTCGTCGCGTCAAGGCAGGCTCACTGACACGTAGGGTCGAGCCGTGCGCGCAATCCCGCCGAGCCTCGATCCGACCGTCGTCTCCGAGATCGACGATCGCCTGACAGCCGTCGCATCCGATCACGGTGTGCGCATCCCGTGGGCGATCGAGAGCGGCAGCCGCGCGTGGGGCTTCCCGTCGCCCGATAGCGACTACGACTGTCGCTTCATTTTCGTGCGGTCCCGGGACCGCTACCTCTCGCTGTGGCCCGAGCGGGATGTCATCGAGACGCCTCTGGATGCGGTTTTCGACGTGAACGGCTGGGATCTGGCGAAGACCGTGCGGCTGATCACGAAGGGCAATGCCACCGCGATCGAGTGGCTGCGGTCTCCGATCATCTACTCCGGCGATCCCGGCTTCCGCGATCGACTGTTGACACTGGCCCTGGCAACCGCCGAACGCTCCAGCATCAGACGCCACTATCGCCACGTCGCGCTTCAGCAGCGCTCGGGCGAGCCATCGCTGAAGCGCTTCTTCTACGTTCTCCGCCCCGCGGCAGCGTTGCGGTGGCTCGCCGTCCACCCCGACGAGGCGGCGCCACCCATGGATCTGCCCACACTGCTCTCGGAGGGCGACGTCAATGCCGGCATCCGGGATGCTGCGAGAGATCTCATCGCACTGAAGGCGCAAACGCGGGAGCTGGGCTCGGGTGACCCACCGGAGATCCTGCAGCGGTTCGTCACGGAGCAGCTCGACGAATCTGAGCGATTCGAGACGATGACACCGACCCGCGACGTTGCGGAGTCACGGGCGATCGCCGACGAATTCTTCCGGGCAGAAGTCGGCTGAGTCGCGGCATCCGTCACAGAGCTGATCTGCACGCGGCACCGGATGCAACGATGGACGCACTCGCGGACATTCCATGATGTGACTGTGGAGCCGACCGACCAGACGCTGTGGAGACGCGTGATCGTCGGTGACGGCGACTCATTCGGCGTCATCTTTGATCGACACCGCTCACGCGTGCGTCGCCACGCGCACGGGCTCGTTCCCAATCCCGAGGATGCCGAGGATGTTGTTGCCGTCGTCTTTCTCGAGGCGTGGCGACGGCGGTCGCGGGTGCGTTTCGTCGACGGCTCCGTACTGCCCTGGTTACTGAGGACGGCGACGAGCATCGCGTACAACCACACGCGGTCAGCTCGGCGAAAGACCGGAAGGCGCGACACAACTTGCCCTCGCCCTACGGTGCGAGACTCCCGTGCGGCCGCCTGGTTCACTCCGACGGTCTCGCCGGTATCGACAGAACAGAGCCAAGCACTTGCCGACGGTGTCGTGACCGAAGATGAGTACCGAGAAGGATTCGCGAGGTTTGAAGCATGTCTCGCTGAAGCCGGGTTCGCGCTCTACGCGGTAGATGACACGGCGGCGATCATCGAGTACTCGGTGCCCGGTGAGGCAGTGTGGTCGGGTGACGACGAACGCTGCTACTCATCGGAGTTTGTCGGACTGGATATCGAGTGGCAGGTCTCACACGAGTAGGCAGCCGCTCGACCTCCCGCTCTAGCCGCCGAACTCGCCCCGCAGAATGGGCGGTGTCTGGTTCGCGTCGCAAGCGTTACTGATCGCCGAAATGGACGCCTGTATCTCGGGGGCGAGGATCTCTCCGACCTGGTCGGTGCGGGCTGAGACGAGCGGGGCGAGCTGTTCGAAGTTCTCGCGAAGCTCCGACTGAGCCGAGCCGGCGAGGGCTTCGAGTTCGGCGGACGCCTCGTCGATGCGGGCAGCCCACTGGTCGGCATCCAGTTCACCGTAGAACGTGTACCCGTAATCCGCGTTCGTGAAGGCGCTGTAGATCACCGAGAACTGCTCGCAGTCCGCAGCGAGGGCGGTGTCCGCCCCGAACTGCTCGTCGGAGAACGTCGGAGTCGCGGTCCAGTCGACGCCCTCGTCGACGATGACGCTCAGGGTTTCGGTGGTTCGGTCAGTGATCGGCCGGGTCAGCGTTACAGGACTTTCTGCGCACTCCCCCGACAGCGGCGCTTGCCCGAGCATCATCGAGTCCGAAAGCTCAACGGTGTAGCGCCCACCGCCGCACGTGAACTCAACTGAGACCGAGCGAGAACCGGCCTCGAGAGCGAACTCCACCCCGGGAAAGCCCGTCGGGCCGGTGCCCGAGAGTCCCGCGGGCGGCGTCGATGGAGACTCTGAGGTCGAAACAGTCGGCGTAGGTGGCCCGCCGCCTGCCCCGCGCATCCGGTGAGCGCGATGGATGCCGCGACGAAGGAGCCGTTCAGAATCCCCGCGCGCGTCAGTTGTCCGTCGTCCATGAGCCCCCGCGTCGATCGAACGTCAGTCGATCCATCGTCGCACGGTGAAGATCCTCTTCGGCCCCGTCATTCAGGACGCGCGGACCGACGGATGCCGGCCCGTAGCCTCTCGCACGGCATCCGATTCGCCTGTCGCTTCCTCCCCAGATCCGCGAAACAAACGCCTGTCCACAGGCATTTTCGCGCGAGGGAGACTGACCCGCCAATGTCGGAGGTTGGTGATGTAGTGAAGACATGAACATCCTCACGGCTATGCGCGAGCGGCTCGATCAGCTCGCTGTGTTCGCCGAGCTGGATGTCGAGCCGACGGGTCTGCCTGCTGGCGCAGCGGCGCTGTCCGACGCGTCAGTGCTGGAGGTGCTCCGTCACGTCACGGCGATCGCCAATGATGCCGAGCGCCTGCAGTCGGTGATCGCCGGCGTCGCCGCCACGAGGTCCCGGCGCGAACAGGGGCACTCGGGGCTGGCCGCGGGCCAGGGGCACGCGTCGCCTGCCGCCCTGATCCAGTCGATCACCGGCGGAAGCCGCGCTGACGCCCTGCGCCAACTGCGTGTCGGGGCGGCCCTCCTCGATAACGGATCGGTCGAGCCGACGGATGCTGACACCACCCAACCGGCTGGCAGCGGCGACGATTCCCAGTCACCCGGCACCGACCCGGCCACTGCGAAATCATCGGGGCGCGAACCATGGCACGCGCCTCTCCGACTGGCTCTGCTCCGAGGGCGGCTAACACCGTCTCAGCACGATGCGATCCGCGGCGGACTCGGGGAGCCCGAAGCCGAGGGTGTCGACCCGGCCTCGACCGCTCTCGCGTGGGCGGTTGCGGCGGAAACACTCGTCGACGAGGCAGTCGAGGGCGCATCGGTCGAGGAACTGCGAAGCCGGGCACGGCAGATGCGCGACATCCTCGACCCGACCGGCGCGGCGTGCCGATTCCAGAACCGGTACGAGAAGCGCTCCATTCGGATGTGGATCGACCAGCACGGCCAGCATCATGGCCACATCGCGTTCGACGACGAGATGGCGCTGTTCGTGCGGTCGATGTTCGCGGCAGCACTTCGACCCCGGCGCGGCGGACCCCGCTTCGTCACGGATGCCGAACGTGCCGCCGCTGCGAACCTCATCGATGACCCGCGCACCAACGAACAGCTCGAGTACGACCTCCTCGTCGATGTCCTGCGAGCAGGAGCGGTCGCCGAGGCCGCAGACGTCTTTGGTGTCCGCCAGCCCGGGGTGCGGATGGTCATCGTCAAGGACCAGTCAGGACCGCGCGACCCGCTCGGCCGCCTCATCGCCACAGGTCACGCCGAGGACGGCGGAGACCCCCTCCCGGGAGCGATCATCGACCGCGCCCTGTGCCAGCACGGCTCGATCGACGTGACGGTCGACGGTCGCGGAAACCCCCTCGATCTCGGACGCGAGCAGCGCCTCTTCAGCGCGAAGCAGAAACTCGCGCTCGCCATCCGCGACGGCGGCTGCGCTGGAATCGGGTGCCCAGTGCCCGCCGCGTACTGCGAATCACATCACATCGACCACGTCGCAGCTGGCGGTCGCACTGACATCGATCGCGGCATCCTGCTGTGTCGGTTCCACCACATGCAGCTTCACAACAACGGCTGGCGCATCGTTCGCGACGGACTCGGCCCGTTCATCCTCATTCCGCCGCCCGGCCACCGATCACCAGACGGCGCCGAGACACCGCCTCGCCAGTTCCGAACGAAAGCTCCGTGGGCCTGGGCGTGGGACCCGCCGCCACCGCCTGAACGTCCACCCTGGCGAACCCCGCCCGCACCGCCTGCAAAGCACGCCGCGGAACCGCCCCCACTTGCCGCGCCGGCCATGCCATCGCCGTCAAGATCGAACACGCCTGCAACGCCGGAGTCGCGCTACAGCGCTGTCCCGTGAGCAATCGCACCGGCCACCGGCCGTCAGCGTGTCACGTCATCGCGCCGCCAGGTCAGTGCCAGGAACACGCCGACCAGCGCGACCACAGCGCCGAAGCCCGCCGCGAACCACGGCGTATCGGGCGGGATGTCGAGATAGGTCGTGATGCCGAGGATCCGCGCGAGACCCCACGGCAGCAGGCCCATCTCGTCGTTCCACAGGGTCAGCGCCGATTCGAGCCCGACGAACCCGATCACCGCAGCGGGAATCGCCAGCCCAGCCCCGACACCGGCGAGCACGATCCCCGTCGCGCGCCGGGCCCCGAACTGGCTCGACAGAGCCCACCCGGCCGCGACGAACAACCACACGAACAGCGCGAACGCGATCGTGATGTAGATCGAACGGCGAAGCGGATCGGTCCAGAAAACGAACCAGTATCCGCCTGGACCCGTGAACGAAAGCGCGAGGAGTGTCAGGATGCTGCGCAACACCAGCACACCACCGACGGCCGCGATCACCGGCCACGGCGAGCGCTCGCGCACGAAGAGGCGCACGACGATGAGGAATACCAGCCATGCACCGAGCACGACGGCCAGGTGGGTCCACGACAGGAACGAGGTCTGCACGGCGCGAGTCGCCACGAGCAGACCGCCCGGCACGATGATCAGCAACCACCGGTCAAGCGGCAGCATCCCGAGCGTCGATTCTCGTGCCCGCCACGGCCTTGTCGCTGCAAGCCACGCAGCCCGCGCCGCCGCCGCACCGGGCCGGCCGACAAGTCGCGTCCGCGCCGCCAGCATCCCGATGACGACCCACGCCACCGCGAGCACCAGCAGGATGCGGGCAAGCCACGCCATCGCCAGGTCACGGTCCGCGCGCTCGACACCGAGCTGGGCGGCGGTGAGGTTATATGCCGGGTAGTCGACATCGCCGGTGTAGGTGGCTGTGTGCTCGGCCGCGAGCGCAACGAACGCATCCCTGTCGCTCTGCCACGCGGCATACGCGTCGGCCGCGAGAGTGTCGTGCCACTGCGCCTGATGCAGGATCATCGCCCGGTACGACGAGAGCAGGTGCAGCACATCCGCCTCGTACGCGAGAGTGCCGACAAACGCCTCGCGCATCGCGGGGTCACGCCAGGGGGAAGCATCCGTCCCCGAAACCAACGCCTGCATCTCATCAACAGCGGCCGCTGCCCGCTCACCGCCCGCGATCGCCGCGTCGATCTGGTCGCGCGAGACCTCGTAGATGACATCGAGAACAGCAGAATCACCGGTGAGGATGTCCCACTCGAAGATCCACATCATCGGCGGCGGCTCGAGCCCGATCGCGAAGACCCGCTGCTCGGCGAACGGCTCGATATACAGACCCTGGGTGATCGCCTCGCGAGACAGCGCCATCGCTTCCGTGATCGCCGACACCGTAGCGGGGTCGTCGCTGAACCACTCGCGCGCCCATCCGGCGGTGACCGCCGCGACATCGGCATCCGGATCCCGCGCCAACACTCCCGCGAGCTGCGTGTTCAGCTCATACAACTGCCAGAAGCCGGTCTTCAGGTTCAGGGTCATCGGGCCGGCCCGCCACGGTCCGCCATCCTGCGTCCAGACCCAGACGCCCTCGATGTGCGGGTTCTCGGCGAGCAGGGTCTGCAGCGCGTATTGATACTCGGGGCCGAGATCATTCGGAAAAGCCCCGAAGTTCTCGAACTCCCGCCTGCTCTGAAACTCGATGATCCGGCGCTGATCCCCCTGCGCGAGGGTGTCGTTGAGAGGCAACCAGCTATAGAAATCCCCGAGCGTGTACTTCGTCGACACGATCAGCGTCGGCGAGTCGATCCCGGCCAGCACCTCGTCGTAGGACTCGACGTTCGTGTGCATGTCGCCGACAGCACCGACCCCGACACTCCACGACCGGAAGATCACCTCACGATCGGATGCCTCGGCCTGCTCCGTGAACGCCGAGAGCATCGCCTGCACCTGGGGCGCCTCGGTCACGGCCAGCTTCGAAGACACGTCCCAGCCGTCGACGTCGTAAACCTCGCCAGCTTCACCGATGCGGATCAGGATGCCGTCCAGCGCCGGAGCCGCGGCGTAGAGCTCGTCGAGCCCCGTCGTGTAGACGTCCCAGAGTTCCGGGTTGGCAGTGTCGAGCGATCCGAATCGGCCCACCAGGTACTGCTCGAGCGGAGTCGTCAGCGCGAGCATGTCGGTACGCAGGAACACGTCCATGCCGAGCTCCTCGGCCCGGTCCCAGAACGGCGTGAACGCCTCCCGCAGGGCAAGCACCCGCCCAGTGTGTTCGTCACCTTCTTCGTAGGCACCATCGACGCCGTCGAAGGTGACGTATTCGACGAATCCCGGAAAGGCCACGGCCGTGTATCCGTCGGCGAGCACGTGCCGCAGGAACGCGTCGAACTCGTCGTACGCTTCGGCGAGCGCCGGCTCGTCGATGTACGGAGCCTCGGGCAGGATCACATCTTCGAAGGCCCGGGATGCGTGGAAGTAGTCGGTCCCGTCGGCCCAGGCGTCGGCATCCGGAACAACGCCGACAGCCCCGAGGTCGACCATCCGGAACGGCAGGCGAGAGGTCACCTCGACGCCCAGGTTCGCGGCTGCCGGCTCTCCGGCACGGATGCGGGCCGCGATGTCGTAGATGCCCCGAACCGCACCGGCCTCCCCCGCCGCCACGATCGTGAGCGCTGCCGCGTCCCCTTCGAGGCGATAGGACTCGTCGTCAGGGTCATCGCCCGCGCTGACCGTCAGGTTTGCATCAGCACCCCTGCTCGGTGCATCGGCCACGGCATCGAACAGCTCGTCGAGCGCAGCCTCGTAGCGGGGCCCGGTCGGCGCGTCGACGCTCGTGAACTGTGGCGGCGCCACGACCTCCACCGCGGGGGCAACGGTCGGCGGCTGCGGCTGCATCTGCGCGGCGGCTTCGGTCCGGATGCCGAGGGCGTCGGTCACGACCACGGCAACGCCAGCACCGAGGGCAAGCAGAACGACGACCGTGGCACCAGCGAGGATGCTGCGCCGCACCGCCGAACTCATTCCCTCACGCTACTGGGAATTCGGGTCAGGCGATGCGCGTGCCCGGCGGCAGCGTGCGCGACGGCGTCCTGGTGCGCGCCCCGCCCCACCACAGCAGCGCCCCCGCGAGCACGAGCTGCACGGCGAGGCCCACGAACCAACTGGGCGTCGTCTGGTTGTAGATGACCTCGGGCGTCTTCTGGAACTGCTGCGTGCGGGCGCAGTCGTCCCACGAGACCGCATTCTGCTCCGGCGGGATCTGGGCGCTGCGGACAAGGTACGAGAAGTTCCCGAACAGGTCTTCCGGGTACCCGCTCGCGTCGAAGCGCGCCGGCGTGGCATCAGCGAGGATGACGAACGGGTTCGCCGACAGGATCCACCACACGGTGTCGAACCTCGGCACCTCGTACGTGGTGCTCTCCCACGGGCCGCACTCGGGCGGGTTGGAGGTCATGCCTGTCTCGTCGTCGTAGATGTAGCTGCGGTACGACTGCGTGACCTCGGTGCGGAATGCCGCGCCACCGAGCGTGAACGCTATCGGGGTACCGATGACGAGGGCCGCCACCACCAGGTAGGTCACGGCGACCGAGAACAACGGTCGGGCGACGATGCCACTGAGGCCCACACCGATGGCTGCGATGATCGCGATTTCCACGATCAGCACCACGAGAGAGACCAGCACGACGAGCGGGTCGACTCCGCCACTGACGGCGGCGACGAGCATGAACGGCACGGCGATCACGGCGAACGAGAGTCCCGTGAGCCACGCGGCCAGGAACTTGGCGAGCACGATCTCAGCCGTGGTCGCGAGCGTCACCTGTACAGGCGCGAGGTTTGCGGCATCCCGGTCGCCGTTGATCGCGTTACCCGACAGGGTCGGCGAGACCAGCACTGCCAACAGCAGCACCACGAACACGACCACGGAGTAGACACCGGCGCCGGCGCCAGCGCCTCCGGCGTACGAGAACGAGAGCAGTGACAGGGCCGTCACCACGACGAGGATCGCAGCGAACACGCCGAGCATCACGTACCAGGCGACACTGCGCACCCGCTGGGTCAGATCGAGACGCACGAGCGTCCACAGGCGCATCCCGCTCATGCTCCCTCACCCCCGCGCAGGTCGAGGAACGTCTGTTCCAAATCACCGACGGCGGGGGCGAACTCCGTCAGCGGGATGCCGCGCTCGACGAGTCGGCGCAGCGCCCCGGCGGCATCCTCGTCTGTCGCGAGCGGGATCAGCACGTCGGAACGGTCGACTCGAACTGCCTCGATCGGCCACTCAAGCGCTGCGGCAACGGATGCTGCGGCATCCGTCGGCTGCCCCAGCAGTCGGATGCGCCAGTCGCGCGTGCGTCGTGCCGCGATCGCTGCGCCCGAATCGACGGAACTCCCCTCGAGAAGGAACACCGCATCGTCGATGACCTCCTCGAGTTCGGCGAGCACGTGGCTGGACACCAGCACGGTGCGTCCCTCGGCGGCGAATCGGCGCAGCAGGTGTCGAAGCTCGACGCGGGCAGCCGGGTCGAGCCCTGATGCGGGCTCGTCGAGCAGCAGCACGCGGGGGTCGTGCACCAGCGCGCGGGCAAGTCCCAGACGCTGCTTCTGTCCACGCGAGAGCACGCGAGCAGGAGCTTTGGCGAGCGCGGTCAGGTCGACGAGTTCGAGAAGCTCGTCGGCGCGGGCTCTCGCGGCATCCTTCGGAAGATCGTGCAGCCGACCGGTGACGATGAGTGTCTCTCGAGCAGAGAGCGCCCCCCACGTGCCGAGCGAGTCCGGCATCCATCCCAGCAGGGCACGGGCCGCGTGCGGCCTTTCGATCGGATCGACGTCACCGATGCGGATCGTTCCGGCATCCGGGGTGAGCAGCGAGGCGAGCATGAGAAAGAGCGTCGTCTTGCCCGACCCGTTGGGGCCGACAAGCCCCGTGACCGCGCCGGCGCGCGCATGCAGTGAGACATCGCGAACCGCCTCGACCTTGCCGAACGAGCGACGCAGACCGGTCGCGACAATGCCCGTTGCAGCGGCGCCGGGTGGATCAGAGGCGGCATCCATGGTGCCACCCTATGCGAGGACGTCGGCTTCTCGCGGCTCCTCCGGGGGAGGTCGTCACGCAGTCGCATCCACGAGGGCAATCGCTGGCGGCAGGGTGAGCCGCGCGCACGTTCCGCCCGTCGAGGCGGGTTCGAGTTCGATCGAGACGCCGTTCGCGTCTGCCAGATTGCGGGCAATCGACAGGCCGAGGCCGACACCCGGTAGCGCCTGCTGGCGGGCGAAGTCCGTGCGATAGAACCGATCAAAGGCACGGCGACGCTCTGTCTCGCTCATCCCCACGCCAGAGTCCGTGAGTTCGATCGTCGGGCAGTCCCCCTCACGTCGTGTCTCCACGGAAACGGTTGCGCCTCGGGGGGAACAAAGCACCGCGTTGCGCAGGAGTTCCTCGACGATGCCCCCGAGGCTTCGGGCGTCTACACTCGTCGTTTCGGCGCCGTGATCGGTGAAGACCACGCTCACCCCGGATTCTTGGGCAAGGCCTGACTGGCGCTCGATCGCATCCCCGACGGCCAGGGCCACGCTTGTCGTGTGCGAGAGCGCCCGCACCGAGTGCCGATAAGCCGAGAGCAAGTGTTCGACGGTCGCGAACAGACGCTGCGCGGCCGAGTCGACCCGTTCGAGACGGGCGGCCACCCGGGGAGTGACCTCCTCATCCCGCGCCAGTTCCGTCTCGCCCATGAGCACGGTCAGCGGCGTACGCAGTTCGTGGTTCACAGCATCCAGAAAGCGATCGCGCACCTCGATCGCCTCGACGAGGTCGGTGACGTCATGTGCGATCAAGACCGTACCGAGCGGCTCTCCAGCATGAAAAATCGGTCGTGCCGAGTAGCTCACCGCGACCTGGTCTGCCTCGCCGAGCCAGGCGATGCGGCCCCGCACCTCGCCGCTGCGAGCGAGTGCCGATATGGCTTCCGACGATGGGAGAAGCGGCGTGCGCCGGTCTGCGGAGAAGATTTTTCGGCCCCCCGGCGCGGCATGTCCCGTGAGATCCGTTCCGGCAAGATGGGCAAGGCGCTGAGCAGAGTCATTCGCTGTCAGCACACGCCCGTCCGGACCGAACACCAAGACGGCGTCTTCGGTGGCCTCCGATACGGCCCGCAGGATCGCCGAGAGGCGCTCCTGCGCCTCGGACGCAGCCCGAGACGCGGCCAGGGCCGCCTCCCGACTGGCCACTTCCCGTCGAAGTTGATGACCGGTGGCAAAGGCCGACAGCGCGATGAGGGCAGCGAAGGTGAGAAACACACCGAACGCAATCCACTCGGGCGCAGAATCGGGCACCCGGCCCGCACCGATCGCCGGCACCAGGGGAATGGCCGCCGCAAGCACGATACCGACCACGACCGCCGGCAGCGAGAACGCGGCGCCGAGCCAGACGAGGGGGAAGACCATCATGAAGCCGATGCCGTCGACCACATCGACGGCATCGTTCCGAATCAGGGGGATCCCCACGAGCGCCGCGAGCGGAACCAACGCAATCCACGCCGTATGGGTGCGGGGCCGCAACCGGGCCAGGATGCCGATGGCGATAGCGCCGGCGAGGATGAAGCCGAACCCGGCGAAGGCCACCGGGGTGAGCGCACCGTCCCCGTAGATCTGGGCGGTGACCATGACCCCGACCGTGGCGGCAAGCAAGGCGAGCTGTGCCCACGGCTGGATTTGGAGAGATAGCAGAATGCGCTCCGCAGACGCAGATTCCGTGCGCACGCCGGGATCTGCGGGTTGCAGACCCCGTTCACCGCGCTGCACAGGTCCATCCACCTCAGGTCACCCCTGCAACAAAGATTCGCTTCCCCGGCGCCGTCTGTCAAGCATTGGACAGAGGGTCGTTGGCTTCGAGCAGACCCGCGGGAGTCCTGGAGCGAGCACGCCGGGCCAGCTTGGGATTGCCCTCGCACGCGCCAGAGCGAGCGGCGCCGCGATCACGGCCATAGCGGGGCCGAGGCCCCCGCGCATCGCTCGTGGCGTCTACACCCTCACCGACGGCCTAGACGCCGAAGACCTCGACGCCAAGGTCGGCGTGGTCGACGAAAACGCCGTCGAGACCGGCCCTCTGCAGCACCGCCCACTCGCCTCGCCAATCGCCGTACTCCGCGAGAGTGCCCGTCTGATACTCGGGAAGAAGAAACGCGTTCTCGGGCCGACACGTCCACGTGAAGACGGCGAGCCCCCGTGCATGCGCCCGGTCGACCAGCGGCGCCGGACCGGTTGCGCGGCCCTCGGCATCCGGGGCAAGGATGATCATCTTGTCGGGGCTGATCCCGTCGACCTCGGTGGCGAGGACATCCAGTCCGTCGGGCGTCATCCAGTCGGCGTAGGTTCGCGCGGTCGGGTCAGAGAGTTGATCGGCAGGGATGCTGTCGGCGTCGATCAAGAACACCAGCTCAGCGCTCGTGCCGCGCTCGCGCAGGTGGCGAAGGATGGCCAGTTCGAACGACTCGATGACCACGCGGCGTTCGTTCCACCCGCTCGCTGCCAGCTCGGACTCGACAAGGCGCGCCATATCGTGACCGAGCGACGCGAAGTAGGCGGCGTGCTTGATCTCGATGACGGGGATGACCTCACGCCCACCCGCGCGATGGTCATCCAGCAGCGCGAGCAGGTCCCGAAGCCGCAGCGGCGGTTCCTGGTCGTCGAAGGCAGCACTCCCCGGGCGGATGCCCGGAATCCGCTCCCGGCAGCGGAGGGTCGCGAGCTCATCCCAGGTGAAGTCCTCGGCAAACCACCCCGAGTGGTCGAGCCCGTCGATCCGTTTGATCGTGCGCCGGCCGGCGAACTCGGGACGGTCTGCGACATCCGTCGTGGTTGACAGTTCGTTCTCATGACGGATGACGAGAACCCCGTCCCGGGAGACGACGAGGTCGGGCTCGACGGCGTCCACCCCCATCTGGATCGCGAGCTCGTAGGAGCTGCGCGTGTGTTCGGGACGGTAGCCGGGCGCACCGCGGTGGCCGATGATGAGGGGCCTGCTCACGCGCTCAGGCTAGCCGTTCATGGCGGCTTCACAGCGGCCACGGGTCATTCAGGTGCCCCCGTCCGATAGCCTTGATCAACAGCAGACGGCTGTTTTTCACGAACTTTGGAGTGTGAACTCGTGGCGGCTGGAAACAACCCCGCATTCAACAACCCCGCGTTCCAGGAGCAGGGCGCGGGCCGCGCTTTCCCGACGAGCGGCCAGACCGGCTCCGGGGCGCAGACGAAGTACGCGCCCCCGGCTGCAGCAACGGACGCCGCGGTCAACGCCCAGCTGGAGGGTGCCTACGCAGCGCCGTCGGCCGGCGCGATCGAGACCGGGCGGATGACTGTCGAAGACACCGTCATCAAGACGATCGGCCTGTTCGCGATCCTGCTGGTGACCGCTGTCGCAGGGTGGCTGTGGACGATGGCGCCGGTTACCGCGGCAAACCCGAACCCGACCATGGCGCCGTGGATCATTGGTGCACTCGGCGGATTCGTGCTCGCGATGGTCGTGATCTTCACGTCACGTAAGAAGATCCGCCCGGCTCTCATCTGGGGCTACGCGGCCTTCGAGGGCCTGTTCATCGGCGCGATCTCGGCCTTCTTCGAGTTCATCTGGCCCGGCATCGTCATCCAGGCGACCCTCGCGACCGTCGCTGTCGTCGGCGTCACCCTGGCCTTGTTCGCAAGCGGCAAGGTGCGCGCCTCCAAGAAGGCGACGAAGGTCTTCATGATCGCGATGATCGGTTACCTCGTCTTCTCGCTCATCAACGTCATGCTGATGATCTTCAATGTCCCGATCGCCGGTGGCGCATTCGGTCTGCTGAGTCAGCAGGTCTTCGGAATCCCGCTCGGACTGATCATCGGCGTCTTCGTGGTCATCATGGCGGCGTACTCGCTGGTGCTCGACTTCGACTCGATCCAGCAGGGTGTGCGTAACGGCGCCCCCCGCCAGTACGCCTGGCTCGGCGCCTTCGGCATCATGGTCACTGTCGTGTGGCTGTACGTGGAGATCCTGCGAATCCTCGCGATCCTGCGCGGCAGCAACTGACGCGCTGATCTACAGAAGGGCCGCCCACTCCTCGGAGCCGGGTGGCCCTTCTGCATTCGTCGCACCGCCCGCGCCCGGCATCCGTCTCGCCCCTGACCCTTCACCCCTGTCGCAACGGCGCATCCTTTACCCGACACGCCGTGCGCACACCCAAGACGCCCGGCGCGTCGGTCATCCTGTGCGCCGTTGCGACTGGCGAGCGGAGAGCCGGGCTGTACGCGAGGACGAGCGTCAGCGACTGACGGGGTCGGCCAGGGCAGCGCGAACCGCCGTACCGAGGGCGCGCATGGATGCCGCGGCGTCCATCGCCGCCGCCGCGGCTCGTGCCGAGGCCGAAAGCTTTGCGCGACGATTCCGATCCGAGAGGACGTCGATGAGTGCCGCGGCGAGGGCGTCGATGTCGCCATCGGAGACGAGCACGCCGCCCCCGTGCGCGAGGGTGTCGCGGGGCCCGTAGGGCATGTCGTATGCGACGACGGGAACGCCGGCCGTCAGCGCCTCCAGGATGACGAGAGGCTGCCCCTCGTTCGTGCTGGCGAGCACGAGGACGTCGGCGGATGCCCAGGCCTGCGTCGCCGGATCGGCGACGTGACCGATCCACTCGACAGCATCCGCGACGCCTAGCTCTGCCGCCAGAGCTCGTAGCTCCGCGCCAGAGGCACCGTCGCCGTACACACACAGGTGAGCGGCGGGCACCGCGGCACGAACCACAGGAAGCGCGCGCAGCACGTGATCGACGCGTTTGCGAGGAATGAGCGAGTTCAGGATGACGATGCGGCCGGCAACGGGATCGCTCGGCGCCGACACGACCGGCGCAGGATGCGGCACGACGAACGACCGCAGTCGGCCGCCGAACCGACGCTCGACGTCGTCGCGCTGCGAGGGCGTGAGCCACAACACGCCGTCAAACCGGTCGGCGATTTCAAACCACCGCTGCCACGCAGCATCCATCGGCGAGTCCCACTGGAACGGGGAAACAACATGACAGGCGTGCGTCGTGTGCAGAACACGGATGCCGGCATCCAGCGCCGGCGCCCCCTCGGCTACCAGCGTCTCGCCGATCTGCCGCGCCTCGCACAGCACGACAACCGGCACCCGCTCTTCGCCTGGCGCGGCTCCTTCGGCGGCGACAGCGTTCAGCCAGGCGCGGTAGAGACCACCGAACCCCGGAAGCCACCCGATCACGGCTCCGTCGTCGCCGTCGTAGACCCGAACCGGTGCGTCAGTCAGGTGCCACGCGGCATCACCGCTCACGACCGGCAGATCGAGCACGGTCGCGCCCGAGTCATCACTGATCGCCCGTGTCGGCCACGGGGATGATGGCGCCGACCCCGGAATCGCCGCGCGCCGCAGCCAGGATGGATCCGAGCGTGCGTCATCGAACAGATTCCGAAGGCTCTCCTCGCCGCCAAGGAGCCCCCGCCGCACCCACTCGGCTCGGTGGGCGTCGTGATCGGCGGTCTCCCCCGGATCGACGGTCAGGAGCGTGACATCCGCACCGGCGGCTGCCATGTCGGCCGCTCGTCGAAGCACCGAAATCGTGAAGCCGCCGTCGAGGTCCGGGACCAGCCGCGAAGCAAGCACGAAATGGCGCGCCGCCGGCAACACACGTCCGCCCGTGGGAGCTACTCCCACTCGCCCACTCCCGCGGTCGAGTGCCACACAGCGCCCATCGCTCGTGGTCGTTTCACTCCCACTCGACCGCTACGCGGTCGAGTGCCACACAGCGCCACCATTCGAGTGTGAGCGCCGCTCCGCGTCACTCCCACTCGATAGTCCCCGGGGGCTTGGAGGTGACATCGAGCACGACACGGTTGACCTCACGCACCTCGTTCGTGATGCGGTTCGAGATCCGCGAGAGCACGTCGTACGGCAGCCGAGTCCAGTCGGCGGTCATCGCGTCTTCACTCGAGACGGGGCGCAGCACGATCGGATGCCCGTACGTGCGCCCATCGCCCTGAACGCCGACCGACCGCACGTCGGCGAGGAGCACGACCGGACACTGCCAGATCTCGCCGTCCAGCCCCGCCTTGGTCAACTCTTCGCGGGCGATGGCGTCGGCATCACGCAGGATCTCGAGGCGGTCAGCGGTGACCTCACCCACGATGCGGATGCCAAGACCGGGCCCCGGAAAGGGCTGGCGACCCACGATGACCTCGGGAAGCCCCAGCTCACGCCCGATGGCGCGCACCTCGTCCTTGAAGAGCGTCCGCAACGGCTCGACGAGCTCGAACTGCAGATCCTCGGGAAGCCCGCCGACATTGTGGTGGCTCTTGATGTTCGCGGTTCCCGCGCCGCCGCCGGATTCGACGACATCGGGGTACAGGGTCCCCTGCACGAGGAAGCGGATGGGTTCGCCGTCGGCCTTGGCCTCGTCGACGAGTTCGCGCTGGACCCGCTCGAAGGCGCGGATGAACTCGCGTCCGATGATCTTGCGCTTCTGCTCGGGATCGCTGACCCCGGCGAGGGCCTCGAGGAACGTCTCCCGGGCGTCGACGGTCACCAGTCGCACGCCGGTCGAGGCGACGTAGTCCTGCTCGACCTGTTCACGCTCGCCCTTGCGCAGCAGCCCGTGGTCGACGAAGACCGCGACGAGCTGGTCGCCGACGGCCTTGTGCACGAGGGCTGTCGACACGGCAGAGTCCACACCGCCCGACAGTGCCGAAAGCACGCGTCCCGAGCCGACCTGCGCGCGGATCCGATCGACCTGCTCAGCGATGACGTTGCCGCTGTTCCAGTCGGCGGGAAGACCCGCGGCCTTGTGCAGGAAGTTCTCGATGATCCGCTGGCCGTGATCGGAGTGCTTGACCTCGGGATGCCACTGCACGCCGTACATGCGACGCGCGTCGTTTCCGAACGCGGCGACCGGGGTGGCTCCGGTGCGAGCGAGCACCTCGAACCCCGCGGGAGGCTCCGAGACCTGATCGCCGTGACTCATCCACACGTTCTGGTCGGCGGGCTGACCGTCGAACAGCACGCTCTCGTCGCGGATGATGCTGGCATCCGTCGCGCCGTACTCGCGCAGGCCCGTGTTGGCCACGACGCCGCCGAGAGCCTGAGCCATTACCTGGAATCCGTAGCAGATGCCCAGGGTCGGCACGCCCAGATCGAACACGCCCGGGTCAAGCGTCGGCGCGCCGGGTTCGTACACGGACGAGGGCCCGCCCGACAGGATGATGCCGATCGGGTTCTTCGCGGCGATCTCGGCGGCCGTCGCGGTGTGCGGCACGAGCTCGCTGTAGACGCCCGCCTCTCGCACGCGACGGGCAATGAGCTGGGCGTACTGCGCGCCGAAGTCGACGACGAGGACGGGTCGCTGCGAGGTCTCGGTCTGTTCTGTCACCGGATGCTTTCGGTCGGCGCCCCTGGAACCCAGGAGCGTTGGGTCAGGAGACTGTGGGGTTCTGGCGGGTCAGGCTGGATTGCTCAGCGAGATCGTGACTCTCGGACTCGCGCGCAGCGAGGTAGGCCTTGACCTCACGGGCGACGCGAGCCTCCATGAAGAAGGAGAGGAAGGGGACGATCCCGCCGAGCGCAAGCGCGATGAAGCGACCGAACCGCCACCGCATGAGGCTCCAGATGCGGAAGCAGGCGAAGAGATACACGACGTAGAACCAGCCGTGGCCGACGAGGATCGACAGCGACACGTTGACACCATCGCCCGCCGACTCGAGATCGCAGCCGAGCCCGCCCGGAACGAAGAGCGAATACCACTCGCATCCGGGGCCGACCAGCACCGGCGCAAACCAGAGGAGGCCTCCGGAGCCGCCGGCGAACAGCTCGACGTGCAGCGGCGAGTACTTGAGGATCATCTCGGCCAGCAGCAGAAGCAGCATGACACCGGTGATGATCGAAGCGACCTGGTAGAAGGTCAGCGCTCCGCGAATAGCCGGGAAAGACGACGGTTTCGGCTCGCGGGGCATGGGCCCATTCTAGCCGCCGGTCGCGCCGGCGCTTCCCGAGCCGGATGCCGCAGCGGCGGCATCCTCGAACTCTTCGACTTCCTTCTCCCACGCGTCCTTGGCGAGGCGGTACCAGAAGTAGAACGCGAACCCGGCGAAGACCACCCACTCGGCCGCGTAGAAGATGTTGAGCCAGTTCACCGTGGACCCGGCATCCGGCGCGGGTGAAGCGATGTCCACGAGTCCCGCCGGCGCAGACTGCGAGGCGATGTAACTGCGATAGACGTCAAGGCCCACGGTGTCATGCCACTGAGCGAGCAGGGCCGCGGGCGACATCCGGGTCATCGTGAAGGGAAGCTCCCCCCGCGGCGGCGGCAGCGGCCCCTCGTCCGAGATCAACCGGCCGACGATCGTGACCGGCTCCCCCGCGGCGGCGGTCGCTTCCAGCGCCTCGGCGGCGGATTCGGCGTCGGCGAGCGTCGGCGCCCAGCCGGCGGCGACGGCAACGGATGTCGGGGCCGCCGCATCAGCAAGGCGCAGCTGGCCTGTGACCCAGTACCCTTCGACGCCGTCGTTGAAGCGCGACGAGACGATGAGGAAGTCCTCGGGCACCCACGTGCCCGTCACCTCAACACGCTGGCCGACGAGTGGCTCGGGAAGGTACTCGCCCGGTCCCGCAACCTCCGCGAGCGGCCGAACTTCTTCGGTGACCCCGGGTGGGAGCGGGTCGGTGTCGATCGCCCGCGCGAGCTGCCACTGGCCGAGCCACGCGAACACCCCCGCGACAACGAGCGCGAGCAGCAGGACCCCGATCCAGCGGGGTCGGAGCATGACCTCCCGCAGGGTCGGGGGAAACACTGTCTGGTCTGTCATCCGCCCGTATACGGCGCGACGACCACCTCGACGCGCTGGAACTCCTTGAGATCGGAGTAGCCGGTCGTGGCCATCGACTTCTTCAGCGCCCCGATGAGGTTCGCGGTGCCGTCAGCGACAGGCGCCGGCCCGTAGAGCACGGACTCGAGGTTTGTCACCTGGTCGACCTTCACGCGGCGCCCGCGCGGGAGCTTCGGATGGTTGGCCTCCGGGCCCCAGTGGTAACCGCGGCCCGGGGCATCGGTCGCGCGTGAGAGCGCGACACCGAGCATGACGGCATCGGCTCCCATCGCGAGCGCCTTGACGATGTCGCCGGAGGTTCCGACGCCACCGTCGGCGATCACGTGGACATAGCGCCCGCCCGACTCGTCCAGGTAGTCGCGGCGAGCACCAGCGACGTCGGCGACGGCCGTGGCCATCGGTGCGTGGATGCCGAGCACACCGCGCGTCGTCGACGCTGCCCCGCCGCCGAAGCCGACGAGCACGCCCGCGGCGCCGGTGCGCATGAGGTGGAGGGCTGCCGTGTAGGTCGCGGCACCGCCGACGATGACGGGAACGTCGAGGTCGTAGATGAACTTCTTGAGGTTCAGCGGCTCGTCGACGCTCGAGACGTGCTCGGCCGAGACCGTCGTGCCACGGATGACGAACAGATCCACGCCGGCGGCGACGACGGTCTCGTACAACTGCTGCGTGCGCTGCGGAGTCAGGGCGCCGGCCACCGTGACGCCGGCGTCACGGATCTGCTGGAGTCGCTCACGGATGAGCTCGGGTTTGATCGGCTCGGAGTAGAGCTCCTGCATCCGGCATGTCGCCGTTGCCTCATCGAGCGATGCGATCTCGGCCAGCAGCGGCTCGGGGTCGTCGTACCGCGTCCACAGCCCCTCGAGATCGAGCACACCGAGCCCGCCGAGCTGACCGAGCATGATCGCGGTCCGGGGGCTCACGACCGAGTCCATCGGAGCGCCGAGCACGGGGATGTCGAACTGGAACGCATCGATCGACCAGGCCGTCGAGACATCCTCGGGGTTGCGGGTGCGGCGCGAAGGAACGACGGCGATGTCGTCGAACGAGTACGCGCGGCGAGCGCGCTTGGCACGGCCGATCTCGATCTCCATGGTCACGCGCCCCAGCCTACCGGTGGCGCGGACTCATGCATCCGGGACCCCTGCCTCACGCGCTCACCAGGGCTCGTTGCCGCGGGGGACGACATCGCGGACGGCGCGCATCGTGGTCGGGAAGCACGTTTCGAAGAGCTCGTGGATGCCTTCATCCTCGTCGACCTCGTCAATGAGGCGCAGCCCGATCATGGTGTTGATCAGCATTCCTTCGGCGAGGAACGCCTGGGCGGTGTCGGCGTCGAATCCGACGTCGTCCCGCAGGAACCGCCACACCCTGACGAAACCCTCGCGGGCTGCGGGCCCGATCACCGGGTGGCCGCCGAGAAGGAAGGCGTGCGAGAGCGTCTGGTGAAGCCCCCGCACCTGGAGAAGGTCGAGGTACGCCGTACCCATGCGGTCCTGGACGGATCTCTCATCATCGGCCGAGGTCAGTTCGGCACGGAATCCGTCGAGCAACTGGTCGACCGCGTCATGCAACACGGCCAGGAACAGCGATTCCTTCGTGCCGAACAACCTGACCACGTAGGGCTGACTGACGCCAGCGGCGCGAGCTACCTCGTCCGTCGTCGCTCCCTCGTACCCGCGCGCACCGAAGACAGCGTGAGCCGCCAGCAGGATTTCGGCACGGCGCTCGTCAGAACTCATGCGTCGTTGCGTGCCGTTATGAGCCATGCTTGACATGTTATCAGTCGATTACTACAGTCCATGTAATCATTCGATTACTTCAATGGAGGCATCCCGTGAGCACCACGCTCGACCCGGCTCCCGTGCAGCCCTCGCAACGCGCCGCGCCGCGGCAGCGCGCTTTCGGCCTGGTGGTCGCGGCAGCGTCCGTACCGATGTTCATGGCAACCCTCGACAACCTCGTGATGACCAACGCGCTCCCGGTGCTCCACCGCGACCTCGGCGCGAGTGTCGAGGAACTGCAGTGGTTCGTGAACGCCTACACGCTGGCCTTCGCCGGTGCGATCCTGTTGGCATCCGCCCTGGGCGACCGCTTCGGGCGTCGCACGGTCTTCGCGATCGGAATCGCCGTCTTCGGGATCGGTTCGGTACTCGCCGCTGTCAGCACCGATCCCTCGCAGCTGATCGTCGCCCGCGCCGTTCAGGGACTCGGCGGAGCCGGCATCTTCCCCCTGTCGCTCGCGCTGCTCTCGGGCGGTGTCGCCCCCGAGCGCCGTCCGCTCGCCATCGGGATCTGGGGTGGCGTCTCGGGCCTCGGGGTCGCCGTCGGTCCGCTCGTGGGCGGCGCGATCATGGAGGGGTGGAACTGGCAGGCGATCTTCTGGCTGAACGTTCCGATCGCGATCCTCGCCATCCCCTTCGCCCTGTGGGCCCTGCGTAACGACCGCGGAGCGCGTGTGCGTCTCGACCTCATCGGCGCGGTCATGATCGCCCCGAGCGTTATCCTGCTGGTCCACGCGATCGTTCGCGGAAACGACGACGGCTGGGGATCATTCGGGGTCATCGCGGAGCTCGTGGCGGGCTTGGCACTCCTGGCGGGATTCGTCGCGTGGCAGGCCCGCGCGTCAGCGCCCCTCATGCCCTTGCGCCTGTTCCGCGACCGCAGTTTCACGGTCACCAACATCGCCGGCTTCGGTTTCAGCTTCGGCACGTTCGGCGCGATCTTCCTGCTTATCCAGTACATGCAGGTTGTGCAGGGCGCCTCGCCGTGGGAGGCGGCAGTGCGCACCACGCCGTGGACGCTGGCGCCGATGGTGATCGCGCCGCTCGCGGGTCTGCTCGCCCCCCGCGTCGGCACCCGCCTCCTGATGGTCGTTGGGCTCGTGATGCAGGCGACGGCGCTGATCTGGCTCGCCGCGATCCTGGGTCTTGACACTCCGTACGCGGCGATGGTCGCGCCTTTTGTCATCGCCGGTGTCGGGATGGGGCTCGTGTTCGCACCGTCGGCGACAGCACTCTTGGCAACTCTGGGGATCGTGGATCACGCGAAAGCATCCGGCGTCAACTCGACGGTGCGCGAGATCGGACTGGCCCTCGGCACTGCCGTGCTCACGGCGATCTTCCTCGGCGCCGGCGGGGAGCTGGTTCCCGACCTGTACGTCGAGGCGGCGCGGCCCGCGGTATTCGTCGGAGGCATCGTGCTGGTGATCAGCGCGATCGCTGCCCTCTGGCTGCCTGCAGGACGTTCCGCGCCTGAGTCGCGCGCGAGGGGTGGAGAGGCTCAGCCCGTCGCGACCTCGGCTGCCGCCGGCACGAGCACCCGCTCGGGGCAGGTGTAGATCGCGAGGCTCGCACCGCGGCTGAAGCCGACAAGGGTCATCCCGGATGCCGCTGCCAGATCCACCGCCAGCGACGAGGGTGCACTGACGGCGGCGAGCACCGGGATGCCGGCGAGCCGCGCCTTCTGCACAAGCTCGAACGACGCACGCCCCGACACCTGCAGCACTGTTCCCGAGAGCGGCAGTCGGTCTTCGCGCACCGCCCACCCGACGATCTTGTCGACGGCATTGTGGCGCCCGACGTCCTCACGCAGGCACAACAACTCCCCCTCAGCGGTGAAGAGGCCCGCCGCGTGGACGCCGCCGGTCCGATCGAACAGGGCCTGGCTCTGCCGCAGCACGTCGGGAAGACGCGCCAGGATGCCGGCATCGACCCGGATGCCGTCGCCGGCCACGTCGAAACGGGATTGCTTGCTGACAGCCTCAATCGAGGTGGTGCCGCAGATACCGCAGGCTGAGGTCGTCGTGGAATGGCGCGCGTGGGCATCCGTCGGGGGAACCGCGCCCCGGCCCAGCACTGCGTCGATGACGTTGTAGGTGTTCTCTTCGCGGCGACCGAACTCGTCGAATCCGGCGCAGTAACGCAACGAGGCGAGCTCATCGCGCGCAGCGATCACGCCCTCCGAGACCAGGAACCCGGCCACCAGGTCGAAGTCGTCGCCGGGTGTGCGCATCGTGACCGACCAGGACGTGCCGTCGATCCGGATCTCCAGCGGCTCTTCGCGGGCCACGACGTCTTCCCGCGTCGAGGTCGTCGCGGCATCCGCGCCGTCGTTCCACCGCACGCGGGTCACGCGGTGCCGCGTCATCCCTGTCGCCATCTCGACCCCTTCGTTCAGCTCCCATTGTGCCCCGCACCTGCGCGACGGGGCCGGATGCCGAGGATCGGCGTTAGTCTCGGGAGAACAGGTCGACGTCGACCGGCGGCGTGGAGAGGATGAGCCGCTCCCGCCGGAGAGTCCACCCGGAGAATCCACCATGGCAAAGTCCGCCCCCACCGCAGATATCGACGAGTCGAAGCTCCGTGTCTCGGCGCCCGCGACCGAAGCTGTCGGCGTTCCCGCCGTGATGCACGCCCTTGAGATGTCGATCGAGCAGATGGGCCTCGTGCGCAGTGCCCGGACGCTGCTGCGCGTGAATCAGAAGGACGGGTTCGACTGCCCCGGCTGCGCGTGGCCCGAGGAAGACAAGCGTCACATCGCCGAGTTCTGCGAGAACGGCGCGAAGGCCGTGGCCGAGGAGGCCACCGTGCGCCGTGTCTCTGCTGATTTCTTCGCGAAGCACTCGATCGCCGATCTTCTCGAGCACGACGACTATTGGCTCGGACAGCAGGGGCGCCTGGTCGAACCGATGATTCTCGACGAGGGGGCCACGCATTACCGTCCTGCCAGCTGGGACGAAGCGCTCGACCTGATCGCCGACGAATTGCGCGGGCTCGACAGCCCCGATGAGGCGATCTTCTACACCTCCGGCCGAACCTCGAACGAGGCCGCCTTCCTCTACCAACTGCTGGTGAGGGGCCTGGGCACCAACAACCTCCCCGACTGCTCGAACATGTGCCACGAGTCAAGCGGCGTCGCGCTGTCGCAGACGCTCGGCATCGGCAAGGGCACGGTGTCGATCGAAGACATCCACAACGCCAGCCTCATCATCGTCGCGGGCCAAAACCCCGGCACCAACCACCCGCGCATGCTGAGCGCCCTCGAGAAGGCGAAGATGAAGGGCGCGACGATCGTCGCCGTGAACCCTCTTCCCGAGGCCGGCCTCATGCGGTTCAAGAACCCGCAGATCCCGCGTGGTGTGATCGGTGACGGCACCCCGATCGCCGATGAGTTCGTACAGATCCGGATGGGCGGCGATCAGGCCCTCTTCCAGGCGCTCGCCAAGCACCTGCTCGAGCAGCACGAGCGTCGCGTCGACGCGGGAGAGCCCGGCATCCTGGATGCCGACTTCCTGACGCAGCACACGAGCGACTTCGCCGCCTACGCGGACCTCATTCAGGCGGCATCCTGGAGCGAGTTCGAAACGGCGACGGGCCTCAGCGAAGCACGGATGCGGGAAATCGGCGACCGCGTGATCGCCTCCCCCGCGACGATCGTGTGCTGGGCGATGGGCCTGACCCAGCACAAGCACTCGGTCGCGACGCTGCGCGATGTCGTCAACCTGCTGCTGCTGCAGGGAAACGTCGGTCGCCCGGGCGCCGGCGTCTGTCCCGTGCGCGGTCACTCGAACGTGCAGGGCGATCGAACCATGGGCATTTACGAGAAGATGCCCGAGCCGTTCCTGAAGGCGCTCGATGCGGAGTTCTCGTTCGCCGCTCCGCGCAAGCACGGCTACGACACCGTCGACGCGATCCGGGCGATGCGCGATGGCAAAGCGCGCTTCTTCATGGGGATGGGCGGCAACTTCGTCTCCGCCACCCCCGACACCGCCGTGACCGAAGCCGCCATGCGAAACCTGCGCCTCACGGTCGAGGTATCGACCAAGCTCAACCGCTCCCACCTCGTGACCGGCACACGCGCCGTCATCCTGCCGACCCTCGGCCGCACCGATCGCGACCACCGGGGCGGGATCGACCAGCGCGTCACGGTCGAGGACTCGATGGGCGCCGTCCACGCCTCGCGCGGGCGGCTGAAGCCCCCCGCAGACGACATGCTGTCGGAGGTAGCGATCGTCGCTCGGATCGCCGAGCGCTTGTTCGCAGGGCCCAACGCCCTGCCGAACGCTCCGCAGGCCGACTGGAAGGCCATCGAAGCCGACTACGCGACAGTGCGCGCGCACATCCAAGCCGTCGTTCCGGGATTTGATGACTACGAGGCGCGGATCGCCAAGGGACGCACCTTCTTCCTCCCGAACGGCCCTCGCGACGAGCGCCGATTCACAACCGTCACCGGCAAGGCCCTCTTCACCGCCAATGAGCTGGAGTACCCCAGGATCCCCGAGGGCCACCTGCTGCTGCAGACTCTGCGCAGCCACGACCAGTACAACACCACGATCTACGGCAAGGATGACCGGTACCGCGGCATCCGTGACGGGCGGCGCGTCGTGCTCGTGAACAGCACGGATGCCGACGCCGCGGGCGTCGCCGACGGTGAGATCGTCGACCTCGTGTCGGTGTGGACCGACGGATCCGAGCGACGAGCCGAGGAGTTCCGGGTGGTGCACTACGACACGCCCGTTGGAAACGCTGCTGCCTACTACCCCGAGACAAATGTGCTCGTTCCGTTGGATTCGACGGCAGACGGATCGGGAACGCCGACCTCGAAGTCCGTCATCATCCGGCTCGAGCGCCGGGGTTCGGAACAGCCGAGCTCGTGACAGCCGCCCCGGATGCCGCCACTGCTGCGCCCCCGGGCGGGGCAGGGGTCCGCGCTGCCGTCGTGACGGCATCTGACCGCGCGGCATCCGGGGAGCGTCCGGATGCGACGGGGCCGGCGCTCGTGCGGCGACTCGTCGAGGCGGGGTATGCCTGTGATGCCGCGATCGTTGTGGCCGACGGGCAGGCATCGGTTGCTGACGGCATCCGTCGCGCGCTGGACACCGGGGCGCGACTGGTCATCACGACCGGTGGCACGGGAGTCGGACCGCGCGATCGCACCCCCGAAGCTACCCGGACCGTGATCGACAAGGAGGTCCCGGGCCTTGCCGAGCTGCTGCGACGCGAGGGCGCGGCATCCACGCCGATGGCTGCGCTCTCGCGCGGCATCGTCGGCGTCGTCGACGGCCCCGGTTCGGTGATCGCGAATCTACCCGGCTCGACCCGCGGTGCCACCGAGGGCCTCGAGACGCTGCTGCCGCTGCTGCCGCACGTGCTCGATCAGCTCACGGGCGGTGATCACTGATGACAGAGGATGCCGTGCGGATCGCACGGATCAGCGAGGTGCCCGTCGACCTCGCGGCGCACCTCGCCGCGGTGTCGGACCCGACCGTCGGCGGGATCGCGACCTTCATCGGCACGGTCCGCGACCACGATCCGGGCGCGCACGGTGAGGTGACGCTTCTCGAGTACTCGTCGCACCCGGACGCCGAGCGGATCCTGGGCGAGATCGCGGCGTCCTGTCTCGCTGAGACTGACGCCGAGTGCGCCATCGCCGTCACGCACCGCATCGGAAAGCTCACTGTCGGCGACCTCGCCGTGGTCGTCGCAGTCTCGAGCGCCCACCGCGCTCCCGCGTTCGAGGTGTGCCGGGCGCTGATCGAGCGCATCAAGACCGACCTACCGATCTGGAAGCGTCAGCACGAGAACGATGGCACCGCGAGCTGGGTAGGGCTTGACGCATGAGCGCCGTTCCTCTGCCCCTGCCGACGACGCTCGCACGCCCCGGCGGCGTCGATGTAGCGCCCAGCGAGCGTGCGGCACCCGGTTCGCGCGGGCAGTTGGTCGACCGGTTCGGTCGCGTGCACCGGGATCTTCGCATCTCGCTGACCGACCGGTGCTCCCTGCGCTGCACCTATTGCATGCCTGAGCAAGGTGTCGAATGGCTCGCCAAGAGCACCATCCTCACGACCGACGAGATCGTGCGGGTCGCGGGGGTTCTCGCAAGCCTCGGGATCGTCGAGGTGCGGTTGACCGGGGGCGAGCCTCTGCTGCGCCGCGACATCGTGGATGTCGTCCGTCGCGTCGCCGCGATCGAGGGAGTCTCAGGACCCCTCGAGGTGTCGATGACGACCAATGGAATCAAGCTCCCCGAACTCGCCGAGCCGCTGCGCGAGGCCGGGCTTGCGCGGGTGAATGTCTCGATCGACACGCTGCGCCGCGACCGCTTCGCCGAGCTGACGCGCCGCGATCGCCTGGACGACGTCTTGCGCGGCATCCGTGCCGCCCGCCACGCCGGGTTCTCGCCCCTCAAGCTCAACGCTGTACCGATGCGCGGCGTCAACGACGACGAGATCGTCGACCTCGTGCAGTTCGCGGTCGACAACGGCGCGCAGATGCGGTTCATCGAACAGATGCCGCTGGATGCCGGACACACGTGGTCGCGCACCGAGATGGTCGATGCTGGCGAGATTCTCGACAAGCTCACGCAGCGCTTCACGCTCACGCCGATCGGCGAGCGCGGCTCATCGCCCTCGCAGGACTACCTCGTGGACGGCGGACCGACGACCGTGGGGCTGATCGCCTCGGTGACAGCGCCCTTCTGTGGCGCGTGCGACAGGGTGCGGCTCACCGCTGATGGGCAGATCCGCAACTGCCTTTTCGCGCGCGAAGAGTCGGATCTACTGCCACTGCTTCGCGGAGCCGACGGTGTGGGGCCAGCGGACGATGACGCGATCGCTGACCTCCTGCGTCGCTCGATCGCCGGCAAGCGCGCCGGTCACGGAATCGACGACCCCGGATTCCTCCAGCCACAGCGCCCGATGAGCGCCATCGGCGGCTAACCCCGGCATCCGCGGCGTGGGCGGAATGCCCGCACGAGATCCGCAGAATCGCGCGGACGTCGCACCGCCGTGGCCGAATCCTGCGAACCTCGTGCGATTCTGCGGATCTCGGGCCCGCTCAGCCGCCGGCAAAGGGCGGCAGGATGTCGACGACATCGGATGCCGACAGCGGCATATCGGCATCCGTGCGCTCCCCGTTGACGAGCACTGCGCAGCGCGGCAGCACGAATCCGAGTCGCTCGTGGTCCGCCACGACAGCGGCACGCAAGGCATCGAGGGTCGCCTCGCCGCGGATCTCCTCTTCGGCACCGGCCGCGTCAGCGGCTCCGGCGAAGTAGCGAACCGTCGCCATCAGACCCCGCTCCCGCCGCTGCCGGGGGGGCGCCCTTCGGCCCACGCCCCGGCGAGCGCGACGATCTCGGAGAGGGCAGCCGCCGTATCCTCGGCGCCGCCACCCGCGCGGCCTGCAACGAGACCGGCGATGAAAGCACTCAGCGGTGCAGCCGGGCGTGCGACGTCATGCGCGACATCGCGCGCAAGGTCGAGCACGAGCGCGATCGGCACCTGCTCGGCATCCAACCCGAAGCGATCACGCAAAACCGAGGACCACTCATCGAGCGCCTCCGGTGGAAGGGTGCGGTCGTTCATGCTGGCTCCTGACTCTCGGGACCGGGCACGAGACAGATCCTGCCACGTGTCGACATCGGCCGTCACCCCGGTTGTATCCGGCAGATACCGACATCGCAGGGCGGCGAACAGGTCGCTCATCCGCGCACCCACCGGCTCTGTCAGTCGCGCGGCGGCGTCGACGAGCGCCTGCGTCCGAATCCGTGCACAGAGCCACTGGCGGCGACCGGCGGCATCCACGAGCACGACTCCGTCCACGCCTGCGGAGTCGTCGGGACCCGCCGCGACGAGAGCCGCCACGGCGCGATCGCCCGCGGCGAGGTCGCCGGCCAACAGCAGCACCTCGTCGGCATCCACGCGGCCGAGCGCGGCGGTGATCGCGGCGACCGGCCCTCCTCCCGCCGGCTCCTCGCGCATCACAACGAGGCGCGAAGTGGCCGAGCGTCCCGAACGCAGGATGGATGGCGCATCCGCGCCCGTCGGCGCTGCTCCGAACGGCGGTGATCCTGCATTCGGCCCGGCTTCGGCGGGCGGTGTGCCGACGACGATGACCGTGCCGTCACAGGCGGCGAGCGCAGCAGCCGTCGTGCGTTGCAGCATCGACTGACCTGCGACCTCCAAGGCGGTCTTGTCGATACCACCCATCCGCGATGCCCGGCCTCCCGACAGGATGATCGCACCGATCCGGGCGCGTGCGCCGGCGGCGCGGATGCCCGAGTCTGAAGCCGGGCCGTCAGGCATCACTCCTCGCGCGTCCACGACCCCGAGCGACCGCCCTCCTTGGCGGTGATGCAGGCATCCATGATCGTGACGGTGCGGTCGATGCCCTTGACCATGTCCACCACCGAGAGTGCGGCGACGGTCACGGCCGTGAGTGCCTCCATCTCGACCCCGGTCCGGTCGGCAGTGCGCACGGTCGCGGTGATGCTCACCCCAGCATCCTCGACCCGCAGGTCCACGACGACCCCGTGCACCCCGATGACGTGCGCCAGCGGCAGCAGCTCGGGGGTGCGCTTGGCGGCCTGGATGCCAGCGATCCGAGCGACGGCGAGCACATCGCCCTTGGGAACGGCGCCGTCCCGCAGCGCCGCGACGGTGCCAGGCGCCATTGTCACGAAGGCCCGGGCGGATGCCGCACGCACTGTCGGCTGCTTGCCGGTGACATCCACCATGCGGGCGTGACCGGACTCGTCGAGGTGCGTGAAACTCATGTCACCAGCATGACATCGACGCGATCGCCCGCGGCTACCTCCTCGACGGATGCCGGAATCACCGCCCACGCCTCGGCGAGCGCGAGCGCGCCAGCCCGGTGCGAGCCGGCTCCTCCGGCGGTAGCGGGGCGGACGGTCCATGCCGCAGGGTCGGACCGATCGATCGCGACGGGCATGAACTGCTCACGGGCGGGCGGCGTGCGCCATCCGTTCGATACCCGGAGGCGCAGGACTGGGCGCAGCAGGTCACGTCTCCCCTGCATCCGCAGCAGCGCCGGGCGCACGAATGCCTCGAACGACACGGCGACGCTCACGGGGTTCCCGGGCAGACAGAACACCGGGATGCCGCCGATAGCGCCGTGCCCCTGCGGCTTGCCGGGCTGCATCGCGACGGTGAGAAACTGCACGCCCGTCGGTTCGAGCACCTCCCGCACCACCTCGTAGGCGCCGACGCTCGCGCCGCCGGTCAGCACGATCGCGTCCGGGGCGTCGGCTTTGACGCGGGCGAGCACCCGCCGCAGCACCGCGGGATCATCGCCGACGCGGATGAGCTCGCTGACGACGGCGTCAGCGCCCCGCACCAGGCCGTCCAGGAGCAGACCGTTCGACTCGGTAATCTGCCCCGGCCCGACGGGCTCGCCGGGTGCCACCAGCTCGTCGCCGCTTGCGATCACGACAACGCGCGGGGCCGGGCTAACGAGAACGGATGCCGCGCCCGCCGCAGCCGCGGCCGATCGCTGCAACGCACCCAGTCGCTCCCCCGCGGCGACCACGACATCACCGACCGAGACATCGTCGCCTCGACGACGGATATGCACGCCGGGCGTCGGCTGCGCGTCGAGGTGAACGAGCGACCCGGGGGCGACATCGCGGAACAGCTCCGCGGTCTGTTCGTGCGGGACGATGGCGTCGGCTCCGGCCGGAACCGGCGCTCCCGTCATGATCCGGGCCGCTTCCCCGGGCCCGATGCTGGCACCGGGGACAACGCCTGCCGGGATGTCGATGACGACCGTGCGCGGGACGGCTCCGTCGTCCGCCCGGACGGCGTAGCCATCCATCGCGGAATTGTCGAAGGCGGGGATCTCAAGGGTAGCGACGACAGGTTCCGCGGTCGTGCGACCCCAGGCATCCGTGATCGAGACCCGCACCGGCGTCAGGGGCGTGGTCGCCGCGAGGATCGCGTCGCGATGCTCGGCGACAGTGCGTGTGAAGCTCATGCGTGCGAGGGTGCGGGAACGGCGGATGCCGACCGGACCGGGAGTTCTCGCATCGTTCCGGCAAGGGCGTCGATGACGGCGATCCGTCCGAGCAGCGGGCGCCCCTCGCCGACGATGAGCTTGATCGCCTCGGATGCCATGAGCGAGCCGGTCTGCATGCAGACGGAGGCGAGCACACCGACCTGCTCGCACGTGACGACCTGGCCGGTCGAGCCGGCGGGGAACAGGTCGCTCAGGCGCACCGGCTGGGCCCCGGCGGGCGGTGCTGACCAGAAGACTGTCACCTGCGACCAGAACTCCAGCACGCTCCCCCACACGACCGGTAATCCGAGCTCTGCGGCCGCGGCATCCACGACGTCGCGGGTCTCGAAAGTGTCGGATCCGTCGAGCACGAGGTCGTAGCCGGACAGGATCTCGAGCGCGTTCGCCGCGGTCAGGCGCACCGGATGCTCGATCACCCGCACGTCGGGTGCGAGGCCGCGCGCACGAGTCGCGGCGCTCTCGGTCTTCGGCTCGCCGACTGTGTCAACGGAGTGGATGATCTGCCGGTGCAGGTTGGTCAGGTCCACGACGTCGTCGTCGATGATGCCGATCGTTCCGACGCCGGCAGCGGCAAGCGCAAGGATGACGGTTGACCCAAGTCCGCCGGCTCCCACGACCGCGACGCGAGCTGCGGCAAGGCGGCGCTGCCCAACGTCACCGATCGCGAAGAGTTTGCGGTGACGCGCCGTGCGGTCGCGTTCGGCATCCGTCAGGGCCTCGACGGGCTCGACGAGCGGGGGAAGTGACATGTCCCTACGCTAGCCCCGCACCTGCGGCGTGCGGACCGGCGTCGCTCAACTCCGCGGGATCGCACCAACTCCGCACCCGTGGGGCAGAATCCTGTGAACTTCGCGTGGTTCTGCGAGGTTCGGGGACGCCAGCAAGCGGCCAGTCGGCAAACGGATGCCGCGAGCTGCCCTACGCGACCGAGTAGCGCCCCGACGCGATGGCCCGCGCGCGAGCCTTGGCCGCTTCTTCTTCGCGGTTCTTCGGTGGCGTCACGGCGACAAGGTCGTCGAGCAGGTGCTGCGTAGCGTGGGCGATCTCGTGGACGGCGCGGTCGAAGGCATCCTGGTTCGCCTTGGACGGCTTGGTCGTCCCGGCGATCTTGCGCACGTACTGCAGAGCCGCCGCGTGCACCTCATCCGAGGTCGCCGCGGGCTCGAAGTTATGAAGTGTGTGGATGTTCCGGCACATGCCCCGACGATACGCCCGCCCCCGCGGCTGGACCACCCCGCACCCGGGCCGAGCTTGGCACTACGAAGCTCGCAGAATCACGCCAACTCCGCACGATTGCGGCCGCATCCTGCGAACTTCGCGCGATTCTGGGGACATGCGCGGAACGGGGCAGGCCGCGCGCGCGAGCACAGGCGCGGCGGGCAGTGGCAGGCGGGCTCAGGATGCCAGGTGGAGACGTGCCGCGAGGGCGCGACGGATGCTGCGCTCGACTGCCGGCCAGTCGTGAACGATCTGCGCGTAGCTCAGGCGTATAACGGTGTATCCGCGAAGCGCAAGCTCGGCGTCGTGCGCGATGTCCTTCGTGCGCTGCGCGCTTGAGGAGTGATGGGCGAACCCGTCGATCTGCAGCACGAGCCGCTCGCCGACCAGGAGGTCGACGAACCGTCCGGCGATCCTCGCCTGCTGCGCCACCGGAACGCCCCAGCGGCGCAGCGGCAGGACGACGAGGGTCTCCAGCCCTGAATCGGAGAGCCCAGTAACTTCCCCAGCCAGCTCTCGCGCGGCCCGCGAGGTCCACGGGATGCGCCTGAGCGCCTCCGGCGCAAGCCCCTCCACACGAACCGCGGACTCCCACACGGCCAGAGCATCGTCGTGGGGGACGCATCCAGCGACGTGAGCCAGCGCATCCTCGACGGTCGCCATGAGGCCCCGTCCTGGCGGGGAGAGAGGGATCGTCCAGTGGAGCCGTCCTGGCCATCCGTCAGGCAGGCGCGCGGAACCGGAGCCGGGAACCATATGCAGATGAGGATGCGGATCCAGGTCTGGCGGCATCCACCACCCTCTCCTGCGTGCGAGGGACAGGCATGAAATCCGGCCGCCCGCGGTGGCCGCGGTGACGAGATCGGGCGCGGCATCCGCAAGGGTCACCCACGCACGACGGATGACGCGCGCCTTCCCGTCCCGTACGAACCCCCGCAAGGCCGCGACCCTGTACCCAGCACGCAGGATGTCGCTCCTGTGCGCCACTCCACCCCGATCCCGCAACCACTCTTCGAGCTCTGGCCTCACCTCGCCAGTGTGCGCTGCCAGATACCGCAACGACCGCGGACGGCATCCGTCTGTCCGCTCGTCTCGGCCGGGTGCCCCTGGGGAGGAATCCCTCCCCACCTCACAAACCCTCGCAGAATCGCGCCGACTCCACAGGATTCGGAGCAAAAAGTGCGAGGTTCGCGTGATTCTGCGAGCTCGGCGCGCGTGAGAAGTGAGCAGACGAACCAGACGGATGCTACGCGTCAGCGCTTGTAGTTCGGGGCCTCGACCACAATCTGCACGTCGTGCGGGTGCGATTCCTTGAGGCCGGCAGAGGTGATGCGCACGAACTTGCCCTTGGCCTTGAGCTCCTCAACAGTGCGCGCACCCACATAGAACATGGACTGCCGGAGGCCCCCGACCAGCTGATACGCGACTGCCGCGAGCGGACCGCGGTAAGCGACCTGCCCCTCGATCCCCTCGGGGATGAGCTTGTCGTCGGTGGGGACGTCGGCCTGGAAGTACCGGTCCTTCGAGTACGAGGTCTTCTTGCCGCGCGTCTGCAGCGCACCGAGCGACCCCATGCCCCGGTACTGCTTGAACTGCTTACCGCCCTGGAAGACGATCTCACCCGGAGCCTCGTCGGTGCCCGCGAACAGCGACCCGATCATGACCGAGTCCGCGCCAGCGACAAGCGCCTTCGCGATGTCACCCGAGTACTGCAGGCCCCCGTCGGCGATAACCGGAACTCCGGCCTGGCGCGCAGCCTGGAACGCCTCGTAGATCGCAGTCACCTGCGGCACACCGACGCCGGCGACGATGCGCGTCGTGCAGATGGAGCCCGGGCCGACGCCGACCTTCACGGCATCCACCCCGGCGTCGATAAGCGCCTGCGCACCCTCGCGGGTCGCGACATTGCCGCCGATGATATCGATGTTCGCGAACGACGGGTCGGCCTTCAGCCTGCGTACGATGTCGATGACTCCCGCCGACTGACCGTTGGCGGTGTCGACGACGAGCACGTCGACCCCGGCATCCCGCAGCGCCTCGGCACGCTCCCACGCGTCGCCGAAGAATCCGATAGCAGCGCCGACGCGCAATCGCCCATGCTCATCCTTGGTCGCGAGCGGGTACTTCTCGCTCTTGTCGAAGTCTTTGATGGTGATGAGGCCCGCGAGCTTGCCGTTGTCGTCGATCAGCGGAAGCTTCTCGACGCGGTGCTTGGCGAAAGTCGCGATGACCTCGTTCGCGCCGATCCCGACCGGAGCGGTGATGAGACCTTCGCTGGTCATGACGTCTTTGACGAGGGTGGTCTTGCGCTCGAAGCCCGATACGAAGCGCATGTCGCGGTTGGTGACGATGCCGACGAGCGTTCCCTCGTCGTCGATGACAGGAAGGCCCGAGATGCGGTAGGTCGCGCACATCGCGTCGACCTCTTCGATCGTGGCGTCGGGAGTCGTGGTCACAGGGTCAGAGATCATGCCCGACTCGCTGCGCTTGACCCGGTCGACCTGAGCCGCCTGCTCCTCGATCGAGAGGTTTCGGTGCAGGATGCCGAGTCCCCCCTCTCGGGCGACGGCGATCGCCATCCGCGCCTCGGTCACAGTGTCCATTGCGCTCGAAATGAGCGGGATTGCGACTGTGATACGTCGCGTTACCCGGGACGACGTGTCGGCCTCGCTCGGGATGACGTCGGTATGACCCGGCAGCAGAAGCACGTCGTCATAAGTGAGTCCGACGAATCCGAACGGGTCGTGAGTGTCCATGCTTCTCCTGCGGTCGCGAGCCTTATAGAGAATTCTACGTTCGCGGGCCCGCCAGCATTCCCGCGTTGCTCTCGCGCCCAGCCCCGCAACGGATTGGGATCGTTCTCAGCCGAATATGCCCCGGAAACACCGCGGACACATTACGCTCGTACGGTCGTCTATCACGGTCGAAGCGACTTCCTCGGCCGTTGCCGTCCGGGAGGTCTGAGTGCCACATCCGAATGCCCGAGCCAGGACGACGCGGAATCGCCTCGGCGCGTTTCTCGCGTTGGCGCTGACCATCATGGGCCTTCTCGCCCTGCCGACCGCGGCACACGCGGCCGAGGACGATCCCTACCGCATCAGCGGCAACGTGCAGCTCGAGGGTGAGCCGCTCGAGGGCGTCGAGCTGACGGTAGACGGCCCCGGTGGCGAACAGACCGTCGAAACCGACGCCAGCGGGCAGTGGTCGGTCGGGGTACCCGAACGCAACGCCGATTACACCGTCACACTCAACGAGGAGACGCTCCCCGAGGGCATCGCCGTCATCGACGAGACCGGCGAAGACACCTCACCCAATGTCCGCGAGGTCACGGTCGGACCGGGTGGCCGTGTCACCACGAACTTCTTCATCGGCGAAGGCGAACGGAACACGACGAGCTTCATCGACCAGTTGGTGGAGCGCCTGGTCAACGGCGTGAACTTCGGGTTGATGCTCGCGCTGGCGGCCATCGGCCTGTCGCTCGTCTACGGCACGACCGGGATCTCGAACTTTGCCCACGGCGAGATGGTCACCTTCGGCGCACTCATGGCGTTGCTGTTCGCCACGGGCTTGAGTCTGCCGTTGCTCGTGGCAGTCCCGCTGGCGGTGATCGTGTCAGGAGCATTCGGATACGCGATGGATGCCGGGCTCTGGCGCCCCCTGCGCCGAAAGGGCCTCGGCGTCGTGCAGCTCATGATCGTGTCGATCGGGCTCTCGCTGGCCCTGCGCTACATCTTCCAGATGTTCGTCGGCGGCGGCACCCTGCAGCTCCCCAATCCGCTATCCGGAGTCATCCCGCTGCCGGGGTCGATCGTGCTGACCTGGATGGACCTGCTCAGCATGGTCATCTCAGTCGTCGTGATCATCCTCTTCGCCCTGTGGCTCACGCGCAGCCGGATCGGGCGCGCGACGCGCGCGGTGTCCGACAACCCGTCGCTGGCGGCGGCATCCGGAATCGACGTGGACGCGATCGTGCGGATCGTCTGGATCCTGGCTGCCTCTCTCGCCGGGCTCTCCGGCGTCCTCTGGGCCTACTTCCGCCCCGGCATCAAGTGGGACATGGGCTCGAGCATCCTGCTGCTGCTGTTCGCCGCGGTTGTCCTCGGCGGCCTCGGCACCGCACTCGGCGCCCTGGTCGGATCCCTCATCGTCGGCATCCTCGTCGAGACAACGAGCCTGTTCGGGGTCCCCGACGATCTCAAGTACGTGGGGGCGCTCGTCGTCCTGATTCTGATCCTCCTCTTCCGGCCACAGGGCATCCTGGGTCGAAAAGAGCGAGTGGGCTGAAGGGGGTACGACGATGGACTTCGGTCAAATTCTGAGCAACACGCTGAGCCAGATCCTCAGCCCAACCACCCTCGGCTTCGCACTGGCGGCTATTGGCCTGTCGATCCACTTCGGGTTCGCGGGCCTGCTGAACATGGGCGTCGCCGGCTTCATGGCTGTCGGAGCCTACGGCTTCGCGATCTCGATCCTCACGTTCGGGCTGCCATGGTGGGCGGCAGCGCTCGTCGGCTTCGTGCTCGCAGCCGTGTTCGCACTGATTCTCGGCATCCCGACGCTGCGGCTTCGCGGCGACTACCTCGCGATCGTGACGATCGCCGCAGCTGAGGTCGTGCGACTGCTGTTCCTTTCGACCGCCTACAAGGACGTCACCGGTTCCGCCGACGGCCTGTTCGGCTTCCAGGCCGAGTTCCGCGCGGCAAACCCCCTGCCGCAGGGCACCTACGGCTTCGGCCCGTGGACCTACACGAGCGACCAGTGGTGGGTCATCATCATCGGCCTGGCATTGACCGCGGTAGCCGTCCTGTTCACCTGGTCGCTGATGCGCAGCCCCTGGGGACGCGTCATCAAGGGCATCCGTGAAGACGAGGATGCCGTGCGGTCGCTCGGCAAGAACGTGTTCTCGTTCAAGATGCAGGCACTCGTCATCGGTGGCGTCATCATCGCCGCCGGCGGCATCGTCACCGCAATGGGGACGAACGTCAACCCCAATGTCTACGTGACCTCGCAGACGTTCTTCATCTGGACAGCGCTGCTGCTGGGTGGGGCCGCGACCATCTTCGGCCCGGTGCTCGGCGCCGTGCTGTTCTGGGTCGTGCGAGCGTTCCTCTCCAACCTCCTTCCCGCGCTGGTGGATGCCGGGCTGTTGCCCTTCCTGTCGCGCGAGCAGGCACAGCAGTCGGTCTTCGTCCTGATCGGGGTCGCGCTCATGCTGCTGATCATCTTCCGCCCGCAGGGGATCCTCGGGAACAAGAAGGAGTTGAGCTTTGTCCGATGAGCCGCTCGCGCCGGTAGCGCGTCCCAAGACGACAGGCCTTCATGAGGGCGAGATCCGCCCGGGTGTCGCGAAGGTCGACCCGATCATCGTCGCCGATGGCGTGAAGCGCACGTTCGGCGGCCTGACTGCCGTGGATGTCGAGCACCTCGAGATCCCGCGAAATGCGATCACCGCCCTCATCGGCCCGAACGGCGCCGGCAAGACGACGTTCTTCAACCTGCTCACCGGCTTCGACAAGCCCGACGAGGGGTCGTGGACCTTCGACGGCACCGCGCTCGCGGGAGTGCCGGCGTTCAAGGTGTCGCGGATGGGCGCGGTGCGCACGTTCCAGCTGACCAAGGCCCTGGGCCTTCTGACGGTGCTTGAGAACATGAAGCTTGGCGCAACGCAGCAGCGGGGCGAGAGCTTCTTTGCGTCGCTGTTCCCGTTCCTGTGGCGAAAGCAGGATGCCGAGATCGAAGAGCGCGCCCGCGTGCTCCTGAAGAAGTTCAAGCTCGATGCGAAGGAGTCCGACTTCGCGGCGAGCCTCTCGGGTGGCCAGCGCAAGCTCCTCGAGATGGCGCGCGCGCTCATGAGCTCGCCGCAGTTCGTGATGCTCGATGAGCCGATGGCAGGCGTCAACCCGGCCCTCACCCAGTCGCTGCTTGACCACATCCTCGATCTGAAGGATGAGGGTATGACGGTGCTGTTCGTCGAGCACGACATGCACATGGTGCGCCACATCGCCGACTGGGTCGTTGTGATGGCCGAGGGCAAGATCGTCGCCGAGGGGCCGCCCGACACAGTCATGCAGAACCCGGCGGTGATCGATGCCTACCTCGGGTCGCACCAGGATGTCGACCTGGGAGTTGTCACGGGCCGCGTACCCGGTGAGCTGAACACCGCGGCTATCGAACTGCAGCAGGAGGTGCAGGAGTTCGACGAGGTGATCGAGAAGACCCTCCACCACGAGTCGGATGCCAGCCCCACCAAGACACCTGAGTCGGGCGAGAGCACCGGGACGGAGAATTCATGACCGACGCAGCAGCCACCGACGAGCGTCCCCCCGTCCGCGAGGGCACCCCGGTCGTTCTGGTCGACGAGGTTCACGCCGGGTACCTGCCCGGAGTCAACATCCTCAACGGCGCGACCCTGACCGCCTGGGACGGTGAGCTCATCGGCATCATCGGCCCCAACGGCGCCGGCAAGTCGACGCTGCTCAAGGCGATCTTCGGCCAGGTGAAGGTGCGCCAGGGTGACATCTCGCTCAACGGCGAGAAGATCACGGGACTCAAGGCGAACAAGCTCGTCGCGAAGGGCGTCGGATTCGTTCCGCAGACCAACAACGTCTTCCCGAGCCTCACCATCGCCGAGAACCTGCAGATGGGCCTCTTCCAGCGCCCCAAGCTCTACAGCGAGCGACTGGAGTTCGTGACGGGCATCTTCGCCGAGCTCGGCAAGCGCCTGAACCAGCGCGCCGGATCGCTCTCGGGCGGTGAGCGCCAGATGGTCGCGATGAGCCGTGCGCTCATGATGGATCCCGCCGTCATCCTGCTCGACGAGCCGTCGGCGGGCCTGTCCCCCGCGCGCCAGGACGACGCGTTCCTGCGCGTGAGCGAGATCAACAAGGCTGGCGTGACGACGATCATGGTCGAGCAGAACGCCCGCCGGTGCCTGCAGATCTGCGATCGGGGCTATGTGCTCGATCAGGGTAAGGACGCCTACACCGGCACCGGCCGTGAGCTGCTGAACGACCCCAAGGTCATCGGCCTCTACCTCGGCACCCTCGGCGCCTGACCCGCGCCGCGGCGCGAACCACACCTTCGTAGGCGACCCCACACCTTCTGACCCACGAAACCTGTGGGTTCGGCACGGATGCTGTGGGTTCGGCGCGCTTCTCGCCAGGTCGCACGGATGCTGACCGCGGCGAATGCCGCACACACGGAAGCGGGGCCCCGACCCGAAGGTCGGAGCCCCGCTCGCTAGCCGTGAGGCTTACTGGTAGGCGACGTAGTCGTTGTCTGCCGTGTACTGGTAGATGCCGATCGACGCCTCGGTCGGGTCGCCCACGTCGTCGAACGTGATCGGACCGGAGATACCGTCGTAGTCAGCGACACCGCCGCCGTTGATGATCTCGGCGCACTCGGCGAACGTGGTGCACTTCGTGCCGTCGCCAGACCCACCCGAGACCTCGATGAGCTTCTCGGCGATCGCTGCACCATCGGTCGAGCCGGCGGCAAGCGAAGCGAGCGCGAGCAGGATGACGGCGTCGTACG
The DNA here is from genome assembly GCF_038150145.1 of Microbacterium schleiferi. Classification (GTDB taxonomy): domain Bacteria; phylum Actinomycetota; class Actinomycetes; order Actinomycetales; family Microbacteriaceae; genus Microbacterium; species Microbacterium schleiferi_B. Next base: position 27,399 of record NZ_JBBWSA010000001.1, on the reverse strand, counting down.
ACTCAGCGGCGTAGCTGAACTCGGTCAGCTCCTCGTTGCCCTCGTCGACCCAGAACGTGTTCAGCGAGTCGGTGAAGTCGGTGATCGTATCGATCGAGAGGCCGGGAAGCGTTCCCTTGGCGCCCTCGAGCGAACCGCCCACATCGATGCCGTTGCTGCCGAACTGCGAGAGGTTGCCGTCGACGAAGTACAGCTTGTCGGCGGGCACGCCTGCGGCGAACAGCTCGGGGAGGATCGTCTTGACCTCTTCGAACGTGATCAGGGCGATCGCGTCGGGGTTGGCGGCGACGACCTCCGAGACCTGGGCCGAGAAGTTCGTGTCACCCGTGTTGTAGGTGGGCTCCGCGACGACCGTGCCGCCTGCGGCCTCGAACGCGTCCTTGACGAAGCTCGCAAGTCCCGTGCCGTACGAGTCGTTGAGGACGATCATGCCGAGCGTCTGCGCGCCCGACTCGGCGATCAGGTTTCCGAGCACCTCACCCTGCAGGGTGTCAGAGGGTGCGGTGCGGAAGTAGAGGCCGTTGTCGTCGTAGGTCGTGAACGCCGCCGACGTGTTGGCTGGCGAGAACTGGATGACGCCGGCGCCGACGACCTGGTCGATGAACTGCAGCGAGGTACCCGACGAGGCTGCACCGATGATCGCGGAGACACCCTCGCCAAGCAGACGCGGAATCTCGGTCTCGTAGGCCTTGTTGTCGGTGTCACCCGAGTCGCCCTGAATCATCTCGATGGTCACGCCGGCGTTCGCGGCGTTGACCTCGGATGCGGCGTACTCGGTACCTGCGATCTCCGGCGGGCCGAGGAAGGCCAGGTTACCGGTGACAGGCAGTGCCGTGCCGACCTTGAGGTCGAGGGATTCGCTCGGCTCGGTGGTACCGCTCCCGCCACCGGAGTCGCCGGCGCAACCCGCCAGGAAGACCGCGCTGACACCGACCACGGCGATACCGCCGAGGATCGAGCCGGCGCGGGATCGTGTGAAGACGCCCATGATGCTCCTTGCTGTGAATGGATGCGGGCCGTCAAGAGCCCGCACAGTGCCAATAACCTATCCGCGGACTGGTCTCGCGTGTGTTGCGGTGCGTTAACGATGTGTAACGCCGTCAAATCGTTACCTGGCGCCGGTATCCGTCGCGATCGACGGCGCGGGAATGCCGGGGATGGGCGTATCGTTGAGATGCATACCCCTCAGGGGTATCGAGATAGCCGTACTCTCACGGGAGGAACCCGCCATGACAAACCACGAATACGTCGTCACCGGAATGACCTGCGGCCACTGCGAGCACGCCGTGCGCGACGAGGTCTCGCGAATCCCGGGCGTATCCGCGGTCGAGGTCAGCGCTGCAACCGGCCTCCTGACGGTCACCGCCGAGACCCTCGACGACACTGCAGTGCTGACCGCCGTCGACGAGGCCGGCTACCAGGCCGCGCGACGGTGACGACAGCCGCACCTGCCGGCGGGGGCAGCTCAGCACCGATCGAGCTTCAGATCGGTGGGATGACGTGCGCCTCGTGCGCCGCGCGTATCGAGAAGCGACTGAACCGGATGCCGGGGGTGTCGGCATCCGTCAACTACGCCACCGAGAATGCCGTCGTCCGAATCGATGACGTCCCGGCGAACGCGAACGAGTCGCGCGCCGATGCTGCAGCCCTCATCGCCGAGGTCGAACGCACCGGGTACACGGCCACAGTGCCCGCGCCGCCGGTGCCCGAGACCGACGAGCCGGCGACCGATCCCGAGCTCGCCTCGCTGCGCCAGCGCCTGATCGGGGCGGCGGTGCTGTCGGTGCCGGTGATCCTGCTCGCAATGATCCCCGCGCTGCAGTTCACCTACTGGCAGTGGGCATCGCTGGCGCTTGCCTCACCCGTCGTCGTGTGGGCTGCGTGGCCGTTCCACCGCGCCACGGCGATCAATCTGCGCCACGGCGCTGTCACGATGGACACCCTCATCTCGATGGGAGTCTCGGCCGCCTACCTGTGGTCGCTGTACGCCCTGTTCTTCGGCGGCGCCGGGATGCCGGGCATGACCCACGGCTTCACGTGGATCGCGCAGCCCGGCGAGGCCGGAAACACGATCTACCTCGAGGTCGCCGCGGGAGTGACGACGTTCCTGCTGCTCGGCCGCTACCTCGAGGTGCGAGCGAAGCGGCGCGCAAGCCAGGCGGTTCGCGCGCTGCTCGAGGTCGGCGCGAAGGATGCCGCGCTGCTGCGCGGTGGCGCGGAGGTGCGGGTTCCCGTCGCTCAGCTTCGTGTCGGCGATGAGTTCGTCGTGCGTCCCGGCGAGCGCATCGCGACAGACGGGGTGGTCGTGTCGGGGACCTCGGCCGTGGACACCTCGACGATCACGGGCGAGTCGGTTCCGGTTGAGGTCAGCGAGGGCGACATCGTCGTGGGCGCGACGGTCAACGTCGGAGGGCGTCTCGTGGTGCGCGCCACACGTGTGGGCGAGCAGACTCAGCTGGCGCAGATGGCGCGCCTGGTCGAACAGGCGCAGGCGGGCAAGGCCGAGGTGCAACGGCTCGCCGACCGCGTCGCCGGGGTGTTCGTGCCCATCGTGATCGTGATCGCCATCGGAACCCTCATTGCCTGGCTTCTCCTTGGCGGCGGCACCGCGATGGCGCTGACGGCGGCGATCGCTGTGCTGATCATCGCCTGCCCGTGCGCGCTGGGGCTCGCGACACCGACAGCGCTCCTCGTCGGGAGTGGTCGGGGCGCGCAGCTCGGCATCCTGATCAAGGGTCCCCAGATTCTGGAGTCCAGTCGGCGCGTCGACACCATCGTGCTCGACAAGACAGGAACCGTCACAGAGGGGCAGATGACGCTCATCGAGGTCGTGCCGTCTCCGGGCGAGGATGCCGCCGAGGTGCTGCGCCTGGCTGGAGCGGTGGAGTCGGCATCCGAGCACCCCATCGCCCAGGCGATCGCGGCGGCTGCCCGTGCCGGAGGGGATCCGCTTCCCGAGGTGGAGTCGTTTTCGTCGGTTCCGGGGCGGGGAGCGACGGGGGTGGTCGAAGCCCACGCCGTCGCGGTCGGATCGCTGGGCTTGCTGGCCGAGTGGTCGGTGTACCCGGATGCCGAGATCACGGCATCCGTCGAGCGCGCCGGAGCAACCGGGATGACGGCAGTCGTCGTCGCGTGGGATGGAAAAGCTCGCGGCATCCTGACCGTCGCTGATTCGGTGAAGCCCTCGAGCGCTGAGGCAGTCGCCCAGCTTGGCGCGCTCGGACTCGAGCCGATCCTGCTGACCGGCGACCACGAGGCCGTGGCGCGTCGGGTGGGCGACGAGGTCGGCATCCGCGAGGTGATCGCCGGTGTGCTGCCTGCTGAGAAAGCCGCACAGATCGAGGCCCTTCAGGCAAGCGGCCGGGTCGTGGCGATGGTCGGCGATGGCGTCAATGACGCCGCAGCGCTCGCGCAGGCCGACCTCGGCATCGCGATGGGCACGGGAACTGACGCCGCCATCGAGGCGTCCGACCTGACGCTCGTGCGCGGTGACCTCCTCGGCGCCGTCGACGCCATCCGGCTGTCGCGGGCGACGCTGCGCACGATCCGTGGGAACCTCTTCTGGGCGTTCGCCTACAACGTCGCGGCGATCCCACTGGCCGCCCTGGGGCTCCTGAATCCGATGATCGCCGGGGCGGCAATGGCGGCATCCAGCGTCTTCGTCGTCGGCAACAGCCTGCGACTGCGTCGCTTCCAGAGCATCGATCCGGCTGTCGTCGGATCCCGCACGAGAACGACCGAACGGAGCCCGCGATGAGCGACACTCTCGAGACCACCCCGTACGAGGGCAAGGCGACGGATGCCGAGCACAGTGCTCACGAGCCGGCGGGCCATCACGGGTACATCGGTGACAAGCAGCGATACCTGAACCGGCTGAAGCGCATCGAAGGGCAGGCCCGCGGCATCCGTTCGATGGTGGAGGACGAGAAGTACTGCATCGACATCCTCACGCAGATCAGCGCGACCACGGCTGCGCTGGAGTCTGTCGCGCTCGGGCTTCTCGAGGACCACTTGCGTCACTGCGTTGTGGATGCCGCACGGCAGGGCGACGAGCAGGCCGAGGCGAAGATCCGCGAGGCCTCGGCAGCAATCGCCCGCTTCGTGCGCTGACGCTCGCTGGCGCCGGTCGGGTCAGCTGTATTCAGCGACGTCGCTGACCCCGCGGGCGCGTTGCGCGAACACGACCGAGTCGACGGTCAGCACGGCGAGCGCTACCCAGACGAGGCCGAAGCCGATCCATCGCTCGGGCGGCATCGGCTCACCCAGGATCCACGCCCCGGTGATGAACTGCATGATCGGCGCGATGAACTGCAGCAGTCCGACGACAGTGAGCGGCACCCGCCGAGCTCCGGCAGCGAACAGCAGTAGCGGCACGGCCGTCGCGGCGCCCGCGAGGCTCACCAGCACGACATGCCAGACCCCGTACGCGCCGGCGGTGAGACCGCTCGTGAGAGACGTGACAACCAGCAGCACGATCGCGAGCGGTGTGAGCCACGCTGACTCGAGGGTGAGGCCGCTCACGGCATCCACCGACGGTCCGATGCGCTTCTTGATGAGGCCGTAGATGCTGAAGGATGCCGCGAGCGTCAGCGCTACCCACGGCACCGAGTTGTAGCCGACGATCGTGACGATCACAGCGACACCGGCGATCGCGATCGCAATCCACTGGGTCAGACGCAACCGCTCGCGCAGCACGATGACACCGAGCAGCACCGTGGCGATCGGGTTGATGAAGTAGCCGAGGCTCGTCTCGATGACGTGACCCGAGAGGGTCGCGAGGATGAACACCTGCCAGTTGACGTAAATGACGGCCCCCGCCAGCGCCGTCCAACCGAGCAGGCGCGGCTGACGCACGATCGCGATGAACGGCCGCCACGCACGCATGACGGTGAGCAGGAAGATACAGAAGACGAGGGAGAGCAGGATCCGCCATCCCACCAGCTCCCAGCCCGTGATCGGGGCCAGCAGGATGAAGTAGAGCGGGAGGAAGCCCCAGAGGAAGTAGGCCGAGAACGCGAAGACGCCGCCGATGAGCCGCTCGCGCGCGGCCTCTGCTGGCGCTTCCTGGGCCAGGTGCGCGGCATCCGACCCGGCGATCTCGGCGGCACCGGACGCCGGGAAGTCACCGGTCGCGGGCACGGAACTCCCATCCCCCGGAACCGATTCGCGCGTCACTCACTCAGCCTAGGGCGCCCCGGCGACACCACGGCGCGCGCCCGCCGAGCGGGGACAGAGCTCGACGGCCGAATCCCGACACATTCCTGCCATGCCCCGCGACGCGTGGGAGCGTCCCCGTCGCAACAAGAGACGGGGCCCGGATGCCGCAGCATCCGAGCCCCGTCGAAGAGTTGTCGACTCAGCGGACGACGACCGCCAGCACGTCGCGGGCCGAGAGCACCAGGTACTCGTCAGCGCCGAACTTCACTTCGGTCCCGCCGTACTTGCTGTAGATGACGCGGTCACCGACGGCGACGTCGAGCGGAACGCGGTTGCCGTTGTCATCGATACGGCCGGGACCGACCGCGATGACCTCGCCCTCCTGGGGCTTCTCCTTCGCGGTGTCGGGGATGACCAGACCGCTGGACGTGGTCTGCTCAGCCTCGACCTGCTTGATGACAATGCGGTCCTCGAGCGGCTTGATGGAAACCGACACGGGTCTACCTCTGCTTTCCTTGAGATACCAAGACTCGTTAGCAACCTCACACCGAGAGTGCTAACGCAAGTGTATTGAAGCTCTGGCACTCACGCAACGCGAGTGCCAATGCGGATGCCGCGAGTTCGATCCATCCGGGCCCGGCCGCTCGCACCCACATACCCCGAGCGATGAGAGTCCTGTCATGCGCGCCGACTTAACCTGGTATATGAATCATCTTTCAGTTACCGTGAGTCCCGTGCGATGACGCACCTCGGCATCCGCTCGCTGACGAGGGATGCCCGTGCTCCGACCGGGACGACCGTGCGATGGCGCCCGGGGCGATGGCCGGGGCGCCGACGAAGGGATGACGCATGATCTCTCGTGTCCGAAAGCGCGCAATCGGCGCGCTCCTGGCGGCCGGTTTGGCGGTGGCGGGCCTGGCCGCAGCAGCCCCCGCCGCCCAGGCAATCACCTGTCCTCCGGGCTTCGAGACCCTGCCGGGATGCACAAACAGCGGTGGCGGCTCCGGCGGCGGATCCACGGGCGGCACTGGCTCCTGGACAACCGAGACAATCGCCGGGATGTCGGTGCGCCTCTACACGCCGACGACGGCTGCCGCCCTGCCGGCCGGTCGCGCGCTGATGATCTCGCTCCACGGATGCGTACAGAAGGCATCCGATCTGCAGTCTGTAGGGAACTGGGCGCAGACTGCTGACGAGTACGGCATGGTCGTCGCGCTGCCGGATGCCCCGAACGGAGGGGTCATCCTCGGCTGCTGGGATTACTACGACGCGAACCACTCGCGCACCGCCCCGTCGCGCCACGACGACAACCTGCTGTCACTAGCCTCGACGCTCGCCGCTCGCACGAGCCTCGGTATCGACGCCGACCAGGTGTATGTGTCGGGGCTCTCGTCGGGCGGCGGGCAGACGATGGTCATGGGATGCCTCGCGCCTGACGTCTTCGCCGGGATCGGCATCAACGCCGGCCCGACGGTGGGAACCAGCTCCGGTCAGATCTCCTCGGTCGCGGTCTCGAAGAGCCAGGGAGTAGCGACCTGCACGGGCTTCGCCGGCTCGGCATCCGGCGCTTTCGACACGCAGCTGACCTCGGTCGTCTACGGCAGCAATGACTCGACTGTCGCGCCCGGGTACAACACGCTCAACGGTCAGATCATGGCCGACATCTACGACGCCGACCAGACCTCGAGCTTCGGCCTGTCGGGCCTTGCCGGCACCAACACGTCGGGCTCGGGCACGCTGTACTCGGATGCCGAAGGGCCTCGCGTCTCCGTCATTCAGAACACCGGACTCGGCCACAACTGGCCGGCCGGCGCGGGATCTGGCGGCTCGTACATCAGCGCGAACAGCATCGACTACCCGGCGTACGTGACGGAGTTCTTCTTCGACAACAACCGCCGCGCCGATCGGTCAGGCGAGCCGACGCCCATACCGACGCCCACGGTAACGCCGACGTCCACGCCGACTCCGGAACCGTCAGTCACGCCGACGCCGACGCCGACGGTCCCGCCGAGCGACTGCGTCACCACCACCAACGCCGCCCACAAGGCCGCGGGGCGGGCCACCTCCTATGGGGTCAACCCCTACAACCCGTACTACGCGATCGGAACCCAGGACTACCTCGGTCTCGGCGACGCCACCGTGACGAGTCTGCAGCGCGTATCGGCATCCTCGTGGGATCTCGTGAGTAGCTGCAGCTGACACGGATGCCGCGCGCAGCGCCCGCGCCTAGGGTGGATGGATGGACATCGCCGAGGTGCGGGCGCTGCTGACGCCGGCGGGACTCGACCTGCTGAACAGCCTCGGCCCGGTCTCCTCCAGCGACGAGGTAGCGCGCACCGTCTCGCGGCTGCGCGGCGCCGGTCACTCGCCCGACCTGGTGTCGGCTGTCGTCACGCAGGCTCGACTGCGCGAGCGGGCACGGTCGAAGTTCGGCGACTTCGCGGCACGGATGCTGTTCACCCGCGCCGGTCTCGAGCAGGCGACGCGCCTGTCGGTGGCAGCCCATCACGCCGGGCGGTTCCGTCGCGCGGGAATCGAGCACGTCGCCGACCTCGGCTGCGGCATCGGCGGTGATGCGCTGGCGCTGGCAAGTCTCGGCATCCGTGTGGACGCGGTCGATGCCGACGAGGTGGCCGCTGCCCTGGCCACTGTGAATCTCGCCCCATTCGGTGCTGACGTCACCGTGCGCCACGGCCTCGCCCAGGACCAGGACCTCAGCGGGGTTGGGGCTGTCTGGCTTGACCCCGCGCGACGCGAGGCTGGCGAGACGGGACGCGCACGCACCGACGACTGGTCGCCGCCGCTCGAGTGGGTGTTCGCGCTCACCAACCGGATGCCGGGTGGCGTGAAACTCGGCCCCGGACTCGACCGTGACCGCATCCCCGACGGATATGAGGCGCAGTGGGTCAGCGCCGACGGCTCGACGATCGAGCTCGTGCTGTGGTCGGGGGAGCTCGCGCGCGAGGGCGTAACGCGGTCGGCCCTTATCCTGCGCGGCCAGCACGCTGTCGAGCTGACGGCGCCGGCAGACAGCGAGGACGAGCCGGTGCGTGAGCTCGGGCAGTTCATCCATGAACCCGACGGGGCAGTCATCCGTGCCCGCCTGATCGGGCAGGTTGCACGGTCGCTGCGGGCGGGGATGCTGGCGGAGAAGATCGCGTACCTCACCGGTGATGAGGCGGTCACGAGTCAGTTCGTGCAGACCTTCCGGGTGCGCGAGGTGCTGCCGGCCGACACGAAGAAGCTTGCGCGGGCGCTAAGGGAGCGCGGTATCGGCATCCTCGAGATCAAGAAACGGGGAGTGGATGTTGACCCCGCGGCGCTCCGGCAGAGTCTGAAGCTGAAGGGCGAGGAGTCGGCGACCCTCATCGTGACCCGCATCGCGGGTTCCCGCGTCGCGATCCTCGCCGACCGCGTCCCACCCGCGGCCTGACCTGGCCTCTCGGCGGGCGACCCCTTCCGTTCAGTCGCGCCATCCTGCGGCCTCCAGCCCACCCGACCCGCAACACGGCGCGACCCAAGAACCACCTCCAGCCATCAGTCGCGCCAATCTGCGAGTGCGACACCCCCGAACCCGCAACACGGCGCGACCGAAGAGTCGGCGCACGCCGGACCGCAGCCCACGACGTGCGGTCAGGTCAGCACGGTCCAGGCGTAGAGGAGCCAGCCGGCGCTGTAGAGGATGGATACGCCGCCGAGCACGATCGCCCACACAGCGACCGGGCGGCTGTCCCGCGGATGCCGCAGCGCCATGATGCCCGCCACGATCGCGACGATCCCGATGACAAAGCCCCACCCGACGAATAGCGAGACGGCAAGGCCCACGATCGCGAACCCGAGGGCCCACCCGGCGAACCCGCGGTCGAAGCTCGTTGCTTCAACCGGTCCGGCATCCGGTTCCCACCCGGGACGACCCGGCGACAGGTCGGGGCCGCTGAGGGTCGTCGGCACCTCGACCGGGGCAGTCGGAAACCGCGAGAACCCCCGAGAACGATCAGTCATCCCGCCTCCCCCGCGACCTGGATGTCGGTGATCGGCAGCGTCGAGTCGGCACCGAAAGCCATCGTCGACGGGGCACGCCCGGCCATGATCAGTTCCGAGGCGAGCGCCGCGATCATTGCCCCATTATCGGTGCACAGCGACAGCGGCGGAATCCGCACTGTCACACCAGCGGCCTCCGCCCGCTCGAGGGCGACCTCGCGCAGACGCCGGTTCGCGATGACACCGCCGCCCAGTAGCAGCCGCGGCACGCCGTAGTCAGCGCAGGCGGCCAGCGCCTTGGTGACGAGCACATCGACGACGGCTTCACGGAAGGATGCCGCGACATCGGCTGTCGAGACGGGCTGGCCTGCGGCATCCTGCTGCTCGACCCAGCGAGCGACGGCGGTCTTCAGACCCGAGAACGAGAAGTCGTAGCGGTGCTCTGCCATATCGCTCGCGCGCGACAGTCCCCGCGGGAAGCGGATCGCGTTCGGGTCCCCCGGTCGCGTCCCGCCGTTCCCGTCAGATCCGGATGCCGCGGCCCGGTCGATCTCGGGTCCCCCCGGGTAGGGCAGACCGAGGATGCGGGCGATCTTGTCGAAGGCCTCGCCGGCGGCGTCATCCACGGTCTCGCCGAGCAACTCAACGTCGCTCGTGAGATCGCGCACGAGCAGGAGCGACGTGTGGCCACCCGAGACCAGCAGCGCGATCGTCGGGTACTCCAGGGGCCGCGCATCAGCGTCGAGAAGGTCGGCGGCGATGTGGCCCACGAGGTGGTTGACGGCATAGAGCGGCTTGTCGAGCGCAACGGCGAGCGCCTTCGCGGCACCCACCCCGACCATGAGCGCCCCCGCGAGCCCGGGGCCCGACGTGACGGCGACAGCGTCGATATCGGCGAGCTGAACCTGCGCCTCGGCTAGTGCGGCCTCGATCGCGGGCTGCAGCGCCTCGAGGTGCGCACGCGCGGCGACCTCGGGAACCACCCCGCCGTATCGGGCGTGTTCGTCCATGCTCGAGGCGATCATGTTCGAGAGCAGCGTGCGTCCTCGCACAATCCCGATGCCGGTCTCATCGCAACTGGTCTCGATCCCGAGGACGAGCGGTTCGGCGGCGCTCACGTGCACACTCCCCCGGATGCGACGGCGGCGGGTTCATGTCCGGCGGCCTCGCGACGCGCCGCATCCCACCCCACGAGGTCGAGCTGCATGATGATCGCGTCCACGTCGTCGGGCTGGTAATACCGCGGCCGCCGCCCCGTCTCAATGAACCCCTCGCGCAGGTACAGGCCCTGGGCTACCGGGTTGTCGTCGCGCACTTCGAGGAACACGGTCCGCGCACCGGCGTCGCGGGCGCGCTCGAGCAGCGAGGCGAGCAGCATCCGCCCTCGCCCGGCGCCACGCGCGGTTGCATCGAGCGCGATGGTCTGGATGTCGGCATCCGCTGCCCCGCGCACCGCGCGCACACCGCCATAGCCGATGATGCGGCCGGCCTCTTCCACCACGAGGTACGAGCCGTGCGGCGACGCGAGTTCGCCGGCCATCATCGCCTCCGACCACGCGTCTGTCGGAAACGAGGCCCGCTCGATAGCCATGATCGCGGCGAGGTCGTCGGCGGTTGCGAGACGGATGCTCATACGCCCACCTTCTTGGGTCCGGCGGGGAGGGTGACATCCGGCGAGCGCAGGTACAGGGCGTCACGGGGCCCGACCTCGCGCCCGGCGGCCAGCGCGCGCGCGGCGACCAGTGCCACCATCGCGGCCGAAACCGCCGTCGTGTCGCGCCGCTCCGCGCCGAGGCCCGCGAGCACGACATCGATCTCGTCGCGCTGGGTCAGCGCTGGTTCGGTGACCCGGATCGGCAATCCGTCGTCATCCATCCCCTCGTAGACCGTGTAGGCGAACTCGCGGCGGCGGGCGTCAGTGACGATCGCGAAGCGGCCGGCTTCGGCATCCAACCCACCGACAAGGGCATCCTCGAGCAGGATGCCGAGGGCTGCGGCGTCGTGGCTGACCACCGGAACCACGGGAACGCCACGCCCGAGCGCGAACGTGCGCGCGGCCGCGATGCCGACGCGCAGACCGGTGAAGGGTCCAGGGCCCATGCCCGCGGCTACCGCCGTGATCTCGGGGCGCTCGCCGGGTGTGCCGGCTCCGGCGTGGCCGAGGGGTGCGTCAGGGCGTGCCGCACCGAGCACGGTCTGCAGCAGATCGCCGATGACTTCGGCGTGCCCGAGGGGGTTCGCACTCGAGGCTTCAGCGAGCACCACACCATCGGCCTCGACGACCGCGACTGCGGTGCCGACCGAGGTATCGATGCCGAGAATCACCCCTCCAGGGTATCCGCGCCCGAGCACCCAGCAGCTGTGTGCCGTTTGCAGGCTCATCTGCCGGTGCCGCCGTATTCGATGCGCCTAACACCTGATTCATCCTGCATTCGGCCCGGGCGGACCGGGTGCGAGCCGATCCGCTCGGCAGCGTCGCGGATCAGGAGGGTTCGCGACGGATGCTGACCAGGCGCGGTGCGTCGGCGGCGAGGTCTTCCGTGGCCCGCGAATACGTGCCGCAGGCGGTGTCGACGCCGGTGCCGTGCCATTCGCGCTGCATCTCGACGTCCCACCAGTGATCGCGCAGGCCCGCCACCATCCCGCGCCCCCACTCAACGACGACGACCGATCCGTCGTAGTCGATGTCGAGGTCATCGAGTTCGGCGGCTGAGCCGAGGCGGTAGGCATCCACGTGCACCAGCGGCGCGCCGCCGACGAGAGAGGGGTGCGTCCGGGCAAGCACGAAGGTCGGGCTCTGGATAGGGCCGCGCACGCCGAGTCCCTCGCCGATCCCGCGCGTGAGGGTCGTCTTGCCGGCACCGAGGACCCCGGTGAGCACGACGAGGTCGCCGGGATGCAGCATCCGCCCCATCTGCACCCCGAGCGCGTGCATATCGGCGGGGCTCGTGATCTCGCGCTCGCCGATCAGGGGATCGAGGCCGCTCACGACGACACCTGCCGCCGGGGAACGCGCGGCCCGATGCGGGTGACAATCTCGTAGTTGATCGTGTCGGCGGCGCGCGCCCAGTCGTCAGCCGACGCAACACCGAGAGTGGGGTCGCCGAACAGCACTGCCTCGTCGCCCACCGCGACCGGGTGGTCGCCGACATCGACGACGAACTGGTCCATGGCGATGCGGCCGGCTACCGCGAACGGCTTGCCGCCGATCCACACCGGACCGCGCCCGGAGGCGTTTCGCGGCACCCCGTCGGCGTACCCGATCGGGATGAGCGCGAGCGTGCTCTCGCGTTCGGTGCGGTGCTGATACCCGTACGAGACGCCGTGCCCGGCATCCACGCGGCGCACCGCGGCAACCGCTGCCCGCAGCGTCATTGCGGGCCGCAGACCCAGGTCTGCCGAGGTGCGGTCTGCGAACGGCGAGAGGCCGTAGATCCCGATGCCCAGCCGCACGCATCCGAGGCGCGTCTCGGGCAGGGCGATAGCGGCGTGGGTGGCGGCGAGGTGACGAAGCGGAGGCGCCAGACCGAGCGCGGCAGCCGAGCCCACGGCATCCAGGAACACCCGTAGCGCCGCCCGGTCGTCGTCGTCGCTCGTGTTCGAGAGGTGGCTGAACAGGCCGATCACCCGCAGCTTGCCGATGCGTTCGAGCCGCGCGGCTTCGGCGAACACGACGCCGTAGTCCGCCGGCGCGACGCCGTTGCGACCGAGTCCGGTCTCGAGCTTGAGGTGCACGCCGACGGGCCGGTCGACGGATGCCGCGGCGGCGGCCTGCTGCAGCTGGTCGAAGCTCGAGATGCCCAGCTCGATGCCGGCCGCGGCAGCTTCGCGGAACGAAGCTCCCGGCGCGTGCAGCCAGGCGAGGATTGGGGCGGTGATGCCCGCGCGGCGCAGGGCGAGCGCCTCGGTGATGTCCGAGACGCCGATCCGGGTTGCACCGCCCGCGAGCGCCGCGACAGCCGACCTCGTCGCCCCATGGCCATACCCATCGGCCTTCACGACCGCGATGACCTCGGAGTTCGTCATCCGTCGCAGGTGCTGCACATTCGCCGCGATCGCGGCGACGTCGACGGATGCCTCGCGCAGCATCCCCTCGGGCAATCTCGACCCCGGCATGACGCTCATGCCACTCCCTCCTCAGCGATGCGGCGTTTCTGGGCTGATTCTGCAATCACGTAGGCGGTGGCCAGGTGCGCGTCATGAGACATCGACAGGTGCAGGGTCGTGATCGATCGGGCGGCGACGACCTCGGCCGTCGAGCCCGTGAGCGTGAACCACGGCCGACCGGATGGCTCGGGAGTGACTTCGATCTCGGTCCAGTGCACCCCGTCCGACCCGCCGAGCGCCTTGATGAGCGCTTCCTTCGCGGCGTACCGGGCCGCCAGCGACCGGGGTTTCAGCATCCGTTCGGCGGGCGAGAACAGCCGCACCAGCAGCTTCGGGGTGCGCGCTATCGTCCGTTCGAAGCGTTCGATGTCGACAAGGTCGACGCCGATCCCGACGATCATGGACTCTCCTCAGCCGGCGGCGGTGACGGATGCCGCAGCACCCGCCACCCTACCGCTGGCTGGTATCAGGCGTCCCGCTCGTATCAGGAGGCGACGCGACGCCGGACCAGGATCCCGGCGCCGACAAGGATCGCGACGAGTGCGAGAGCACCGGCGATACCGAGCGGCAGCCCGTCCGCGCCCGTCTGGGCCATGACGTCGTCGCTGATCACGGCCTGACCGGTCGCTCCCGCGACGGTGACCGTCGCCCACCCGATCACGCCGCTGCTGTTCTGCACGACGAGCGTGTGGGTGCCGGCGGGCACGGATGCCGGGACGGTCGCCATCACCGTGCCGCCTGCCACCTGCGTCCAGCCCGAGATCAGGGTCGGCGTGGAGTGCAGCCACACCTGCACCCACTCGCCGTCGTGTCCGGGCACCGAGATGGTGACGGGGTCACCGACCCGAAGCGTTCCCGCCGGAGTGATCGCGCCTTCGAGCGACGGATCGAGGTCTGCGACGCTCACCGGAACCGTGTTCTCCGTCGGCATACCGGAGCCGTTACCACCGCCAGGGTTCTCGCCACCACCAGGGTTGTCCCCACCGCCAGGGTTCTCGCCACCGCCGAGGTTCTCACCGCCACCCGGGTCCGAGGGTGCGAGCACCGTGAGGGTTCGGACCTCCGAGTCAGCCGCAGCACCGTAGGGGTCGACCGAAGACGCATACCAGCCGTACTCACCGGGCGTGGCATCCCACGCCACCGACGAGGTCGAGCCGCTCTCAACGTCGCTCACGGCACCGATCTCGTGCGAGGTCAGGATGTCGACCCGAACGCCGTCGGTGCGCAGCACCTTCTGAGCGGGCTGGATGCCGAGAGCGGCATACGGCATCGTGAACTCCTGGTGCTCGGCCGCGAGCGAGGGGTCATCGGCGTCGTAGTCGTCGAGCGAGGGCGAGTACGTCCGGGCGATGACCTTCTGGCTCTCGTTGTCGAAGTGCAGCAGGCGCAGGTACCCGAGTCCTCCCTCGGCGAGGCCCTGGTAGTCGAACAGCACCTGATACACCTGGCGGTCATCCACCCCGTCACCGTCGTCGTCGAAGCCGTCGATGCGCGTGTAGGCGTCGTGGTAGTGACCCGAGAACACCATCCGCACGTTGGGGTTGGTGGCGATGACCTCGTCGTAGATCTGCTGCGGGATCGGACCGAGGCCTCCCGTGGTCAGCATGTACTCGTGCAGGTTCAGCACCACGATGCGCTCCGGGTACTGCGCGAGAACCTCGTTCATCCATGCGATCTCGTCGTCACCGGGGCCCCAGCCCATGTAGAGCATGAGGAAGTCGATCCCTCCGGCGGTGATGAGGTCGTAATGGCCACGGTTGTTCTCGTAGTCGCCACCCCACCAGGGGTTGGCCTGGTAGCGATCAGCCCCGAAGTACGTGCCGTAGTTGGTGTAGTCGACCTCCTTGTGGCCGACGTCGTGGTTACCCGCGAGCACACCGTAGGGCAGCGCCGCATCATCGAGCTTCTGGTACTCGGGGTCGGCGTAGTTCCACTGCCACAGCTGGTCGTAGTCGTCGACGATGTCGCCGGTGTGGAACAGGTACTGGAGGTTGAGGTCCGACCGCTCGCCCAGCAGATAGTCGTGGATCGCGGTCTGGTGCTGGTGGAACTCCTCGTTGTAGTACTGCGTGTCCGACTCGACCGCGAGGGTGAAGTCGTACTCCGAGCGCGGCGTGTCTTCGGGGTTGCGTGGCTCGACGTCGCTCTCGCGCGACGACAGGTTCTCGCCCGCGAACCCTTCGGAGTGCTGCACGAGCAGTCGCACCGAGCCATCGACGGCGTAGTCGGCGACCGGCAGGACGGCGTCGAGACTCACCGTGCTGACGTCATCCGTCGTGACTCCATCCGTCGTCACAACGCGATCGACCTCATCCCACGCGCCGTCGACGCCCAGGGCATAGAGCAGCAGCTTGGCATCGGCGTTGGCCGAGCCCTCCCAATGCACCCGGATGCGGGCGTCGGCCCCGGCGTCGGCGGGCACTGCAGCGTCGAACAGGTGGTAGGGGAACGCGGTGTCGGATGCCTCGACCAGCGACTCGCCGTCGAAGGTGCCGAGCTGGGCTGCTTCGTCGGCGGTGACGTTTCGCGCCCCGGAGCGGTCGGTCGTGTCGGCGATGCCGACGGTGCCGGTCGCCGCCGTGACACCGTCACCCACACTCAGCGCGTGCCCCTCGGCGAAGGTCACGTCCAGGAGGTCACCGGTGGGGTCGACGGCCCGTGCCTCGAGCGTCACCGAACCCTGCTGGAGGCTCGCGCCGTCAGCAGGAGACACCAGCGTGACGGCAGGGTGTTCGACGGGAGTGCGGAATTCGATGACCCGTTCGGTGACGTTGCCGGCGGCATCCGTCGCGGTGATGACGACCTCGTGGTCACCCTCGGGCAGCGTCAACGACGAGGTCTCGTACGGCAGCGCGATGACGCGGCCGTCGAGGGTCGTCGCCAGCGAGACGAGGCCGGAGCCGAGGTCGCTGGCCTGCGCGTCGATCGTGAACGCCCCCTGGTAGAGCTTGTCGGCCTCGAGATCGGTCGTGACGTCAGGCAGCGTGTTGTCGACCCGAACCTGCGCGTCGACCTCGGTACCGCCGCCGGATGCCGACACGAGGTGCTCACCGTCTGTCACCGCGGTGGTGTCCCAGGCGTAGCTGACGGCCGTGGCGGCGTCGGAAGGGATCGTGAACGTCGCGTCGTAGTAGTCGTACTTGCCGGCGCTGTCGCCCATCGCGAGCACGGCGGTCGGGTCGTCGTAGCCCGCCGGCGTCAGCGTGCGCCCGTCGGGCAGGATGAGCCGCAAGCCCTTGATGGAGAAGTCGTCGTTGTTCTCGTCGAGGTTGATCTCGGGCGCGGCCTTGGTGCCGGCCCACACGCTGACGGTCACGCTCTGGCCCGCGGTGACGTAGCCGAGTGGAACCGCAGTCGAGATGGTGTCCCACCCCGAGTAGATCCCGTCGTCGAAGATGTGCAGGACGTCATCACCGACCTTGACGCCGTTGCGGAAGAATGTGTCGACGCCGCTGGCCTCGAACGCGAACACCGGTGCAGCCTCCAGCTGAGGCGTCGCCGCGACAGGGGCACCGTCGATGCTGAGCTCGACCTCGGCGGGGTAGGTGTCGCCGCCCGCGATCAGATCGACCTCGCCACGCACCCACTGCTCGTCGGCGACGTTGAGGCGCACCGGCGACGTGTCGACACCGGCGAGCGCGACCCGCACCGGGCCGATGACCGTCTCGGTGGTTCCGTCGCTGGCGACGACGGTGTATTCGAACCAGCGCTTGCCGGTGAGGTCGGCGGCGGCGATGGGCAGAACGTAGCCATCCGCACCATCCGAGACGATCTCGTGGCGGATCGGCTCGGCGTCGAGGTTGCTGCGCACGGCGATCGAGAGGGTCTTGACCTGGATGTCGTCGGTCGCCTGGGCAGCGATCTCGAAGTCGGTGCCCGGGGTGATCTCGGATGCTGTCTGGTCGGTGATCTCGGGAGCCGCGGTGTCAGCGGGCACGATCATCAGCCCGTCATCGACCTGCTCAGGGGCGATGGCCCCCGGTGTGGCGGCCGCGACCCCGAGCTTGGTCTGCAGGGTCAGGTCGTCGTGATTGACGGCGTACTGAATGGGCTGATCGGCGGTCGTGTCGTCGACGCCACCGAGGTTGTAGTAGGCACGGTTGACGGTGAATCCGGTGTTCGTGGTGACCTCGAGTCCGCGGGCGGCGGAGTTCGACATCCCGCCCGAGCGGATCTCGAACAGGCTCTCATCGACGACGAGGGAACTCCCGAAGTGCGCGTTGAAGTCGGCCGCCGTGAGCGCGTCGTTCGCGCCGTTCTTGATCCAGAAGACGATCGCGCCGCCCGCGGGGATGATCGCGTCACGAACCGTCGCGGGCCACAGGGTCGTCGACGAGTTAGTGAGATCGGCCAGCGGGTACAGGTATTTCAGGGTGTAGTCAGAGAAGTCGACGGGCGCGCTCGTGGCGTTGTAGACCTCGATGAACTCATACGCGTCGGATCCGCCGACGTTCGCGGTGTCGGGAGCTACCTCGGTGATCTGCAGCGGCGCCGTCACGAGGTCGGCATCGGGCTTCGGGGCGAAGGGTGCCGCGACGAGCGTGTCGGCCGGGATGACGCCCGGCGTCGGCGCCACCGTTGTCGCAAGGACAGCCATCATCGTGTCGGTGAGGCGTGTGGGCAGGCGATAGTCAACGCTCGTGCCGCTGCCGACCTCGCCGGCTGCGTACCAGGCTTCGGTGATGATGGTCTCGCCCGAGACCAGACGGATGCCGCGGCCACCGCCGTTGGCGAACCCAGACTGGCCGGTGATCGGGATGACGGTGAGATCGGCGTCGGCATCGTAGAACGCGCGGAAGTCCTCGGCGGTATAGCCGTCGGTGTTCGGCGAGTACTGAAGCCACAGCACCGCTGCCTCACCGGCGGGGATGACGCTTCCCGCCGGGAAAGCAAGCGCCTTGGAACTCGACACGTAGTCGTAGACGACAGTCGTGTTGGTGGCAGTGAGGTCAATGTCGTGATCGGTCGTGTTGTAGACCTCTACGTACTCCCAGCGATCAGTGCCCTCGTTATCGGGCGCGAACTCGGTGACGATCAGGTCGCGGGGCGCGATCTCGACGACGGGCGCGGGCTCCTCGGCCACGAGCGCTTCGGGATCAACGACGCCCGGGGTGGGCTCCGCAAGGGTCGACAGGACTGCCGCAGAGGTGCCGGATGCCGAAACTCGGAAGTTCACGCTCAGGTCGGTGCTCGCGGCGCCGACGGGGACGAACGCGCGCGCGACTTCGGCATCCGCGGCGGTCAGACGCACACCGCGGCCGCCGCCGTTGGCCATGCCTGACTGTCCGGTCACGCGGACGACGTCGTAATCGGTCTGCGGCTGGGTCGCGGCGAAGTGGGAACGGAAATCCTCCACGCTCTTGGCGAAGCTGTCGACGGTCGAGGTGGTGTAGCTCAGCCAAAGCACGATCGTCTCGCCCGCGTCGATGACGGTTCCGGGCTCGACGGTCAGCGGCACGTCCGAAGACCTGTCGTTGCTGTCGGCGTAGATGTATGACAGCCCGATACTCGCGGCATCCAGGTCGACCGCTTCGGTGCCAAGGTTGTGGACCTCGATGAACTCGAAATCGTCATAGCCCACGTTGTCGGGCACGATCTCGGTGATCAGGAGGTTCGGTGTCTCCGGTGCCGCAGATGCGGGCGCGGCAACCACAAGAGGTGCGGCAAGAATCGCAGTAGCGGTGAGGAGAGAGAACGGACGGAACCGGCGCACAGGAGTGGAAAGAGACATCAACAGCTTTCGTCTGGAGCAAACCCTGCGAACCTACGAGCCCGATGTGACCAGCGGCGACGCCGAGGTGAACGCACCGTGACGGGCAGGTGAGCACCCGGTGTGCGCGGGATTCGCCGTCCGGCGGTGACGCCTCCAGCTGCGGAGTCAGTCGCGCAACGACGCGAACTTCTCGTCGTAGACGGGTCGCAGCTCGGCGAATCGCGCGTCCCACGCGGCATCATCGATCAGGACAGCATCGGGCGCCACCAACCCTCGGGCGAGGACCTCGAGGTAGGTCTGCCACCCGGCGCCGTAGAAGATCGACTGGATGCCGTGATGCGAGAGCGTCAGGCGGGTTCCGGCGTCGTCGGGCGCGAGCGTCACCGTCAGCTCCGTGGGATCCTCACCGATGGCGTGCCAGGTGGTCGTGAAACCGCGCGGCGGAGTACAGGAGGTGACCACTCCGCGGCACCACACCTCGCCATCTGACCCCAGCACCTCCCACTCGCCACCCTCGCGCAGGTCGCCTCGGTAGATCGCCATCCATCGCGAGAGCCGCTCGGCGGTCGTGACTGCTGACCACAGGT
This sequence comes from Microbacterium schleiferi, assembly GCF_038150145.1. Lineage (GTDB taxonomy): Bacteria > Actinomycetota > Actinomycetes > Actinomycetales > Microbacteriaceae > Microbacterium > Microbacterium schleiferi_B. Next base: position 7,854 of record NZ_JBBWSA010000001.1, on the reverse strand, counting down.
CGTCGATGTCGGTCGCGTAGACCTCGGAGTACTCGAGGTGGTAACGGTCGCCGTCGCGGGTGATCAGCGGAGCGTCGAGGGTCATGATGCCTCCTGTGTGTGGGTCGTGGGGATGTCGGATGCTGCTGCGGGGCCGGTCTTGGCCGCCGCGTCGCCACGTCGGCGCACAGACGTGCCGCGTGCGATTTCGGTGTGCAGCGCGTCGAGGCGCTGCGACATCGGTGAGCGCAGCCGCTCGAGGTAGGCCAAGGCAGCGTCGAGCCCGTCGGCGCGAAGGTGGTAGATCCGCCGGGTGCCGTCGATGTCGGCATCCGCGAAGCCGTTCTCCCGCAGCAGCCGAAGGTGCCTCGAGATGGCTGGCTGACTGATGGCGAACTCTCCACCGACGAGGTCGACCAGCGCGCCTGCCGGTTGCGGCCCGTGGGCAAGCACCTCGACAAGCCGGCGCCGAACCGGATCGCCGAGGATGTCGAGAGCGTGCATGCTCTCTTTATATCAGTCTGAAGTTATATAGTCCAGGGCGGCGACAGGACGCGAGGGCATCCGTCGGATCGGTTGACGTCGGTCGGATGCCTCACGCGGGCGTCTCCGACGGAGGCCGATGCCTCCGACTGAAGCGACTCCCCCGGAGCTACTCGACCGTGACGGACTTGGCGAGGTTGCGGGGCTGGTCGACGTCCAGACCCTTTGCGGTTGCCAGCCCCATGGCGAAGATGTGCAGCGGCACGACAGCGAGCAGCGGCTCGAACAGCGGGTCTGCCAGCGGGATGCGCAGCACCTCGTCGGCGTACGGCAGCACGGCGGCATCCCCCTCTTCGGCCACCGCGATGATGCGGGCACCGCGAGCGCGGATCTCCTGGATGTTGGAGACGACCTTCGAGTGCAGCAGCGGCGAGTGACGCGGCGAGGGCACGATCACGAAGACCGGCTGACCGGGCTCGATGAGGGCGATGGGGCCGTGCTTGAGCTCGCCGGCGGCGAACCCCTCGGCGTGGATGTAGGAGATCTCCTTGAGCTTGAGCGCCCCCTCGAGCGCGATCGGGTAGCCGACGTGACGCCCGAGGAAGAGCACCGACTGGGTGTCGCCCATCCAGCGCGCGAACTGCTCGATGTGCTCCTGCTCACTCTCGAGCACCCGCGCGATCTTCTCGGGCACGGTTTCGAGCTCGAGCACCTGCTGGCGAATCTCGGTGTCGCTGAGTGTCCCGCGCACGTGCGAGATGTGCAGAGCGAGAAGGTAGAGCGCCGTGATCTGCGCGACGAACGCCTTGGTCGAGGCGACCGCGACCTCGGGGCCCGCGTGCGTATAGACGATCGCGTCGGACTCACGCGGGATCGTCGCCCCCTGCGTGTTGCAGATCGACAGCGTCTTGGCGCCGCGTTCGCGCGCGTACTTGACCGCCATGAGCGTGTCCATCGTCTCGCCGGACTGGCTGATCGAGACGACGAGAGTGTCAGATCCGATGACCGGGTCGCGGTAACGGAACTCGTGGGCCAGCTCGACATCGGCCGGAACCCGCGCCCACTGCTCGATCGCGTACTTGCCGACCATCCCCGCATAGGCTGCCGTGCCACAGGCCACCACGATGACGCGGGTGATGCCGGCGAACAGGTCGTCCAGACCGTCGAGTTCGGGGATCGACACGACCCCGTCACGGATGCGGCCCCGCACCGTGTTCGCGACAGCCTCGGGCTCCTCCGACACCTCCTTGGCCATGAACGATGACCATCCACCCTTGTCGGCGGCTGCGGCATCCCACAGCACCTCGAATGGTTCGACACCGACGGGGTTACCGTCGAAGTCCGTCACCTCGACGCCGACGGGGGTGATGGCGACGATCTCGTCCTGGCCGATCGCGAGAGCCTGGCGGGTGTGCTCGACGAAGGCGGCGACGTCGGAGGCAAGGAAGTTCTCACCCTCGCCGAGTCCGATCACAAGTGGCGAGTTGCGGCGAGCGCCGACGACGAGGCCCGGGTTGTCGCGGTGCATCGCGAGAAGAGTGAAGGCGCCGTCGAGGCGGCGCACGACCGAACGGAACGCCGCGACCAGGTCGCCACCGTGCGCGCGATACTCGCGTCCGAGCAGCACCGCCGCGACCTCGGTGTCGGTCTCGCTGCGGAACTCGAAGCCCTCTTCGCGCAACTCGTTCTTGATCGCGGCGAAGTTCTCGATGATGCCGTTGTGGATCAGTGCGAGCTTGTCGTCGTCGGCCAGGTGCGGGTGGGCGTTGGCGTCAGTGGGGCCGCCGTGGGTCGCCCAGCGCGTGTGGCCGATCCCCGTCGTCCCCGCGGCGAGAGGATGCTCGGCCAGATCTTTGCGCAGCACGCTGAGCTTGCCAGCATGCTTTCGCATCCCGAGGTTCCCGTCACCGTCGATGACAGCGATACCGGCCGAGTCGTAGCCGCGGTACTCCAACCGCGACAGTCCGGCGATGAGGATGGGCTGGCTCTCACGGGGCCCGACATAGCCGACGATTCCACACATTCCACACATGGTACGCGGCGCAAACGCCTCCATCCTGCGCCGCCGCCGGGAATACGAGGCGGCACTCCCCGCGGGACACCCCGAGCGTCGCGACAGCACTACCCGCGGGACACCCCGAGCGTCGCGACAGCACTACCCGCGGGACGCCCCCAGCGTTGCGACGATATCCCGCACGACGTCGTCATTCTCGAACAGGCGATCATGTGCGCACGGACCGGCGAGCGGCGGAATGCCGCCGAAGCGCTCCGTAAGATCGCCGAACGTCGCCGACCCTTCCGTAGTCGTGAGGTCGACTGTGACGTCGCAGCGCGCGATGAAGGTCGAGTCGGCATCCGCTGTCGCCGAACTCACCTCGACGATGCCATCGCCCGCCTCGATCTCCTCGTCGACAATGGGCCTCACATCCAGCCCGACGACCCCTGCGGCCTCGCGCAGAGCCGTGAAGAGCTCGGGAGGCACGAGCCCGGCCGTCAGGTGAATGCGGTAATCACCGGCAATCGCGTGAACCTTCAGACTGCTCGGCCACTCCGGCACGCTCGACAGCTCCGCGGAGCCCGCCCGCAGCGCCTGGCCGCCGTCACCCGCGACAGCGAAGACGGTTCGGGCGCTCGGTGGGATGTCGCACCCGACCCGAGCATCCGTCTCCATCTCGCGATTGCAGATTCCGACGATTGCGGGCAAAGCGATCTGTGCGAGGACCGACGCAGACGAGAACAGCGACTGGGCCGCATCCCCGAGGATCGACACCGCCGATGCGACCTGCGAGCCCTCGCTGGGGGTCGCCACGGTGATGACCTGGCCGACGTGCGCCGTCACCCCTTCGTTCGATCCCCCGAGGGCGTAGCGAAGTGCCAGCCCACCCATCGAGTGCGCGACGATGTCGACGGTGTCGCCTGACACCGCAGCGAGACAGTCGATAGCTCCCGCAAGGGCGGGGGCGGTGGCGGTGTGCCCCACCCATAATGCAGCCATGGAGGAGTAGTCGAAGGCAAAGACAGATGTGTCGGGCAACTCGGAGAGTCGTTCTTGCAGGGAGCGCAGATCCACCGCGGGGTCACCGCCCGACGACCACTCGACGGGCCGGGAGAACGGGGAGTTTGCGATACCCGTGCTCGTCGTGACCGGTCGGGGCCCCGCCTCCACCTCGGGCATCGCGGTACTGAGCCACCCGTGCACGAGCAGGACGGGGTTTCGCACGGGGTCTTCATCGGAGCCCGTGAGCCGCACGAGGTGGCGTGACACCTCCGCGAGGCAGGACGCCGCATCCACGCCATCGACGCTCGATGAGCCCGATTGAGCAGTCGCGGCTGGCGAAACGGATGCCGCGGAACCAGCCAGGTCGGCCGGCGCCGCCCAGGCGATGGAAGGCACGCCCATCATCGCCCCTGCCGCAATCGCTGACAGGAACGTCACGCCGAAGAAGCGCCCACGCCGGTTAGGGAGCAGAGCTTTCATACGGCCCCCGATGACCACCCCGCATGAAATATCTCTACCATGACCATCGGCGTGTCGCGATATCGGTGATGCCGCGCGCACTTTTGGATCGCTCCCGCGCCCCGGCGATTCGAGAATGCCGCCGATCAGGGCCGACGGCGGGCGCTGATCGCGCTTCTAGACCTTGCGTAGCAGCACGCGGTCGACCGCGTGATTGGCAGCCTTCTGCAGCACGAGGGTCGCCCGATGTCTGGTCGGAAGGACGTTCTCGATCAGGTTCGGCAGGTTGATCTCGTTCCAGAATCCCAGGGCGGTCTCGACCGCCGTCTCATCGGTGAGATCCGAGAAGACGTTGAAGAACGATCCGGGGTCGGCGAACGCGCCGTGCTTGAGGGCGAGGAACCGATCGACGAACCAGTGTGTGATGTGCTCAGGATCGGCGTCGACATAGATCGAGAAATCGAACAGGTCACTGACTGCCACCTCGTTCGGAGACGGTGGCGGTTGCAGCACGTTCAGTCCCTCGACGATCACGACATCCGGCCGGCGAACCGTGATGACGGCATCCGGGACGATGTCGTACTTCATGTGGGAGTAGAACGGAGCGCGAACCTCGGGTGCTCCGCTCTTGACGTCGGTGAGGAACTGCACGAGCGCGCGACGGTCGTAGGACTCGGGGAAGCCCTTGCGGTGCATGATGCCGCGACGCTCGAGCTCGGCATTGGGATAGAGGAAGCCGTCAGTGGTCACGAGCTCGACGCGCGGGGTGTCGGGCCAGCGGCTCATGAGCTCCCGCAGCAGGCGCGCGATGGTCGACTTACCGACGGCTACCGAACCGGCGACACCGACCACGAACGGGGTCGTCGAGTCAGCCTCATGGAGGAACGCACTGGTGTCGGCTCCGATTCGCCGGGTCGCGCCGGCGTACAGGCTCAGGAGGCGACTAAGCGGGAGATACACCTCGCGCACCTCGTCGAGGTCCAGGCGATCGCCGAGCCCGCGAAGCGACACGATCTCTGTCTCGGTGAGCGGCTGACGCATGTCGGCGGCGAGTCTCGCCCAGTCAGGGCGCAAAATCTCACGGTAGAGCTGCGGGTTCAGTTGCTCGCGGGCGTCGAGGGCTGCGGCATCGCTGGGCACGGGGCCATCGTAGCCCCGCGAGTCCTCCGCCCTGACGCGGAGTTGTCATCGATGGCTCACTACACTGTCGCTCATCAGAGCACGTCGACGCCGTGGTCGCCGCACGACGAGACGGAGGATGCACGCGTGGACGACGAGTCGATCATCACTCGAGCCCGGTGGGCGCGGCGCGCGGGGCTCGGCATCCTGGCGATCATCGCTCTCGTCGCCGTGATCGGGCTCCCCCTGTATGTCTTTCCCGCCGATCCCCCGGCACCCAACGCCGACCTCATCTACGTGATCGGCCCGCCGACCGCAACCCGTATCGCTGATGCCGAGAGCCTTCGCGACCAGGGAATCGCCGATCAGGTCCTCGTGTCAGTACCACCCTCGGGACCCGACTCGGCTGGCGAGCTCGCGTACTGCTGGCGCGCCTACGTGACCTGCCGCACTCCCAACCCCTTTACGACGAGAGGGGAAGCCGCGATGCTGCAGGCCTACGCGAGCGACGGCGACACCGTCATCGTGCTGACCTACACCCCGCACGTCCTGCGCACGCGCTACATCTTCGACACGTGCGCGGATGCCGATGTGACAGTGATCCCCGTTGACGAGCGCCTGAACCTCTCGCGCTGGATCTACAACTACGCCTACCAGAGCGCCGCGTTCGCGAAGGCGTGGATCCTGGGCTGCGCGGATCCCCCTGCCGACGCCCTCCCCTGAGACGCCCCGGCCAGGACTCGCCCGACTCGACGGACCGAACGCAGGCGCAATCAAGCCCTCCGGCCGTGTCTGAGCCACCGACCCGCCGTTCGTCCTGCAATCGGCACGACAAAGCCCGTCACGGAGACCGGACCGCGCCACCGATAGGCTGTGCACCGTGCGTCTGGGCGTCCTCGACATCGGCTCCAACACCGTCCACCTCCTCGTCGCCGACGCTCACCCCGGCGGCCGGCCCCTCGCCTCCACGAGCCACCGCTCGGTGCTGCGCCTCATGAGGTACGTCACGCCCGACGGTGCGATCAGCGAGGAGGGTGTCGCCGCGCTGGTGGATGCCGTCACACAAGCCCGCGTCGTGGCCGAGCGCGAGAACGTCGACGAGTTCCTCGCAACGGCGACCTCCGCGGTGCGCGAAGCGACCAATGGCGCCGAGGTGATCTCACAGATCGAGGCCGCGCTCGGCCAGCAGCTGCAGGTGCTCGGGGGCGTGTCCGAGGCCCGGTTCACGTTTCTCGCGGTGCGGCGGTGGTTCGGCTGGTCAGCCGGTCAGATCCTGCTTTTCGACATCGGTGGCGGGTCGCTGGAGATCGCGGCGGGCGCCGACGAGCTGCCGGATGAAGCGGCATCCGTCCCCCTCGGCGCCGGCCGCATGACGATCGCCTACCTGCCAGAAGACCCGCCCGGCGAGGAGGCCGTGGATCGTCTTCGCGCGCACGCCCGCCAGACGCTCAAGCCCCTGACCAAGACGTTCGCCGCCCTCCCCCGGCCTGATCACACCGTCGGCTCCTCCAAGGCGATCCGGTCGCTTGCCAAACTCGTCGGCTATCCGCTGCCCGGCTGGTCGGGAAGTGAACGGATGATGCTCCCTCGCGCTGCGCTCGGGTCCTGGATCCCGCGGCTGGCGCGCATCCCGGCATCCGCTCGCCAGGAACTTCCCGGCATCACCGCCGACCGCACCTTCCAAATCGTCGCGGGCGCCGTCGTGCTGCACGAGGCGATGCGCGCGATGGATGTCGAGGAGCTCGAGGTGAGCCCGTGGGCCCTGCGCGAGGGCGTGCTATTGCGCTACATCGAGTCGATGGCCTGGGGCTGACCCGGCACCGAGCTACGGCGGCGGCACCGTTTCCGGCGCACAACGGCGAAGATCGTGCTCGACACCCCAGCCTCGGGCCGCGGGCCGCGGCGTGTCGCCGAAACTCTGCGCCGTTACGACTTCAGGGCCGGCCGCCCCCTCCCGAGGGGGCGCTGCCGCTCGTCGGGGCAGTCGTCGTGTCCACTCGCACCACGAGGGATGCCGCATACCCGGCATCCGCCGAGCCCGTGACCGTCGGGATCTGCAGCGCCCCGCCATCCTCACCGAAGACGTTGTCGCTGGCCAAGCTCACCTGCGCGAGGTTGCGGGAGGAGCCGGTGTAGTCGGACGACGCATAAACGGCCGTGGCAACCGACTCGGGAATTGCGAGCTGCGAGGTGGCTATCGCGTTCGTCGAATCGGTGATCGCATCGAGGCTCGGGTAGACCTCGAAGTGGATGTGCGGCCACCGCCCCGAATAACAACCCGGGACGATCGAGGTGAAGGTGACTTGCCCGTTCGCGTCGGCAACCTGCACACCGCGCAGGAACGTGTCGTTCGTCACACCGTCGGAGTACATCGAGTACTGACCGAGCGCATCGCAGTGCCAGGCGTAGACCGCTACGCCCGCAAACGGCGCGTCGCCGTTTGCCATGTCGGTGATCCGCAGCGTGAAGGTCAGGGGCACACCGGCGACCGCCGCCGTCTCGCCCAGGTTCGTGCGGATGTCGCTGCGAACGATGCCGGATTGCTCGAGGATGTCGGGACCGTTCGACCCGTCGCCGGGGTAGGGGCCCGCGGTCTCATCCGGGATCTCTCCGGCCGGGAGCCCCTCCGCAACACTCGTCGACGCGGACGACGAGGGCGCCGCCGACGGCGTTGCGGTGGAGGTCACCGCGGTGGATGCCGAAACCGCAGGCGCACACGCGGCGAGGACGGCAGCCCCTGCTCCAAGTCCAACCAGGCTCAACACTCCCCGGCGCGAGACGAGGGTGCCGAGGTCGAACCGGATGCCTTGATCTAC